>NZ_JAFCXM010000024.1:0-572 GCF_049898305.1 Sphingomonas sp. PWP1-2 | reverse complement strand
AGGCTGATCGCTTTCATAAGCTCGATTCTTCTACAAATAACGCTAGGGTGCAACCGGCATATCCAACCCTATTGTATTGTCAATACAAGATGAAGATCCGGCTCCGTGAACAGATGGCGGTATACAGGCAGCGCTTTGGCGCGCCGTTGACCTATGCCCAGCTGGCGGAGCTGACCGGGCTGTCGCGCGCCACTGTGGAATCCATAGCAACGCGACCAAGCTATAACGCAACGATCGAAGCGATTGAGCGGATCTGCCTCGCGCTAGGATGCGAACCTGGTGACCTGCTCGAACTTGAGCCCCCTGCGCCTGCGATGCGCGAGGCGGGGTAAATGGTTGTTGCGAAGGCTGACATCGATAAGCGCATTGCGCGTGGGGTGCTCTATGAGGAAGCGGCCAAAGCGGCCGCGGGACACATTGACCAAAGTTGGGCGCGTCCAATCGAAGAGCTGAGCGAAGCAGCGACCGCTACCAGTCTGACCCATATCGCTTTTCTAGGAACAGCCATTCTCGCTAAGTGTGTCGATCCAACAATCGATGTGTTCGCGGTGAAGAAGTCGGCCGGGCCAAAG
>NZ_JAFCXM010000023.1:0-592 GCF_049898305.1 Sphingomonas sp. PWP1-2 | reverse complement strand
CGTTGCACAAGCAGTAGTTGCCGGACTGATGGACGTGTTTGCTGGCGAAGACCGGGTCGATGCGCGGCGAGTTAATGATCCGTCGCGTACCATTCCAGCTGATGTAAACGTCCGCCGGAGGGAAGAAACGGGTTGGGAGCGTGCGTTTGAGGTGCGCGATAAGCCGGTCACGCGCGAGGATCTCTATCTGCTTGTCGGCAAATGCGTGCTGGCCGAAGTCGATGAAGCGGTGATGGTTGCGATCGCGCCCAGCCCTCCGATCGCTTTGTTGGCCGAAGCACGCGCTTGGGCCGCCGAGCGCGGAGTTGCCGTGACCGTCTATAGCGACTGGAACAGTCTCGTGCAGCAAGCACTGCACTGGGCACCGCTCGCTACGCTGGT
This sequence comes from Sphingomonas sp. PWP1-2, assembly GCF_049898305.1. NCBI lineage: Bacteria > Pseudomonadati > Pseudomonadota > Alphaproteobacteria > Sphingomonadales > Sphingomonadaceae > Sphingomonas > Sphingomonas sp. PWP1-2. The sequence goes on along the minus strand of NZ_JAFCXM010000023.1, from coordinate 211 downwards.
CGGCGCCTCCCGACTCCCGTCCCGGATCGAGCAGCGCCTCATCGAAGCGGAAGCGTCAGCCGAAGCTCTTGCATTGTGGAACACGCTGGTGTGCGTGAGGGCCAGCCAGCAAAACTGATCACGTCAGTTTCTAACCTAAGATGGTAGCGACGTTATGGCTGAGGACACGACACGCGTCTCCTTTCGCGCGACGCGACTGAGGCTTTCGTAA
>NZ_JAFCXM010000022.1:0-593 GCF_049898305.1 Sphingomonas sp. PWP1-2 | reverse complement strand
CGCCGCTTCAACTCGTCACCCGAGGTGATCCGCCTGGTCGTGATGATGTATGTCCGGTTCCCGCTGTCGCTTCGAAACGTCGAGGATCTGCTGTTCGAGCGTGGCATCGACATCTGTCACGAGACTGTTCGGCAATGGTGGGGCCGGTTCGGGCCTCTGTTCGGTGGCGACGTCCGGCGGCAACGGATTAACCGGATGCGCGGCTTTCGGCACTGGCGCTGGCACCTCGACGAGATGTACGTGAAGCTCAGTGGCGAGATGGTCTACCTGTGGCGCGCAGTCGATCACGAGGGCGAGATACTTGGAAGCTATGTCACGAAGACGCGCGATAAAGGCGCGGCGCTGACCTTTATGAAGAAGGCGCTGAAGCGCCAGGGCTCGCCCGAGCGGGTCACCACCGATGGCCTTCGCTGCTACCGTGCAGCGATGAAGGATCTCGGGAACGAGGAGAAGCAGGAGATCGGTCGCTGGGCAAACAATCGGGTCGAAAATAGCCACCTGCCCTTTCGACGACGAGAGCGGGCAATGCTAAGATTCAGGCAAATGAAGACCCTACAGAAATTCGCCTCGGTCCATGCCAACGTCCACAATCA
>NZ_JAFCXM010000021.1:0-1206 GCF_049898305.1 Sphingomonas sp. PWP1-2 | reverse complement strand
CGCCAAACATCCCCGGCCGCTCCTAAAAGAAGCAGCCTTACCAACGGCTGGATTTTACTCCGCCACGCTCAGCACCGCGCCGGCGTTCCGATGGCCTGCTTTGTCACCGGCGCATCCAGAGCAAGGCGCGGCGGTGACATCAGAGAGCAACAAAGCCGATTCTGGCTCCGACACATTCGCCGGCAACAGCGAAACCGCCAACCTGATGCGGTCGTATGAATGGGCGTCATCGCCTCTCGGTGGCTACGCCAGCTGGCCATCGTCGCTAAAGGCGATCGTATCGCTGATGCTCGGCTCCCGCTTTCCCATGTTCCTGGCATGGGGTGACGGCCTACGCATGATCTACAACGATGCCTATGCCGAAATCCTGGGCGCGAAACACCCCGCAGCGCTTGGTGCGCCTTTTCAGGAAGTCTGGTTCGAAATCTGGGCAGACATCTCGCCGCTAGTTGATACAGCGATGGCCGGTGAGGCCACTTGGATCGAGAACCTGCCGCTCCGTATGAACCGGCGTGGTTATGACGAGGACACCAGCTTCACGTTCTCCTATTTGCCGGCACGAAACGACGACGGCGAGATAATTGGAATGTTCTGTGTCTGTACGGAGACAACGGGGCAGGTGACGGCAGAAGCGCAACTCCGCGACCTCAATCGCACGCTGGAAGCGCGCATCATCGAGCGATCCGGCGAGCTCATGAAGGCCGAGGAGTCGCTTCGCCAGTCGCAAAAGCTGGAAGCGATCGGACAGCTTACCGGGGGCGTCGCGCACGATTTCAACAATCTGCTGACCGTCATCCGCGGCTCTGTCGATCACCTCGGGTGACGAGTTGAAGCGGCGGAACGGGCTAGGGGGCAGGGCTCTCGATTTGCGGCTCATTGCACCTCGGTAGCGAACGCCTCGTTAATCTGACAGAGCCTTTCGAAGCGATAGCGGGAACCGCACATACATCATCACGACCAGCCGGATCACCTCGGGTGACGAGTTGAAGCGGCGGAACGGGCTGGGGGGGCTGGGCTCTCGATTTGCGGCTCATTGAGCCACGGTAGCGAACGCCTCGTTGGTCTGACAGAACCGGTTAGCAGGGATCCGGCTCTATCGCGGTCACACGCCTCGCGGGTCGCCATAGACGATCCCACGTCCGTCAGTTGCGACATACACGCGTCCGAAACGGCGCGGGTCGCCGGTGATGGCGCGAAAGCGTAAGC
>NZ_JAFCXM010000020.1:0-2575 GCF_049898305.1 Sphingomonas sp. PWP1-2 | reverse complement strand
TGGATGCGCCGGTGACAAAGCAGGCCATCGGAACGCCGGCGCGGTGCTGAGCGTGGCGGAGTAAAATCCAGCCGTTGGTAAGGCTGCTTCTTTTAGGAGCGGCCGGGGATGTTTGGCGTGGAGAGTTATGCCGCCGTTCGGCGCTTCGTGTTCGTTGAGGGTCACAGCCGTCGGGAGGCGGCGCGTGTGTTCGGGCTGAACCGGGAGACGGTGGCCAAGATGTGCCGGTTCTCGTTGCCACCGGGATATACGCGCAAGGAACCGGCGGCGAAGCCGAAGCTGGGGCCGCTGCTGCCGGTGATCGATGCGATCCTGGAGGCTGACCGGACAGCGCCTGTGAAGCAGCGGCATACGGCCAAGCGGATCTTCGAACGGCTGCGCGACGAGCATGGCTTTGCCGGCGGATATACCGTGGTGAAGGATCATGTCCGGCTTTGCCGGGCGCGCGGCCGCGAGACGTTCGTGCCGCTGGCACACCCGCCGGGCCATGCGCAGGTAGATTTTGGCGAGGCGGTCGGCGTGATCGGCGGGGTGCGCCAGAAGATCCACTTCCTGTGCATGGACCTGCCGCAGTCGGATGCCTGCTTTGTGAAGGCCTATCCGCGCGAGACGACGGAGGCGTTCCTCGACGGGCATGTGTCGGCGTTCGCGTTCTTCGGCGGCGTGCCGCTGTCGATCCTGTACGACAACACGACGATCGCGGTGGTAAAGATCCTGGGCGACGGGAGGCGCGAACGCACGCGTGCCTTCACCGAGTTGTGCAGCCATTACCTGTTCCGCGATCGCTTCGCGCGACCGGCCAAGGGCAACGACAAGGGCAAGGTCGAAGGGCTGGTCAAGTTCTCGCGCGCCAACTTCATGGTGCCGGTCCCGCACGCTGCCAGCTTCGACAATCTGAACATTATGCTGGAAGAGCGCTGCCGCGCTCGACAGCGCGATCATGCCGGCCGCCATGCCGAGACGATCGGCGAGCGTCTAGTGGTCGATCGCGCAGCGCTGCGACCGCTGCCGGCGGTGCCGTTGGAGCCCTGCGAGAAGCGCAGCGGGCGGGTCTCGTCGATGGCGCTCGTGCGCTATCGGGCCAACGACTACTCAGTGCCGACCGCTTACGGCTTCCAGGACGTGGTGGTGAAGGGCTTCGTCGCCGAGGTGGTGATCCTGTGCGGCGGCAAGGAGATCGCTCGCCACCAGCGGTGCTATGGCGAGGGCGTGTTCGTCGCCGACCCGCTCCACTATCTGGCGCTGATCGAGACCAAGCCCGGCGCGCTCGACCAAGCCGCAGCGTTGCAGGGCTGGGCGTTGCCGGATGTGTTCCAGCACCTGCGACACCTGCTCGAAGCTCGGATGGGCAACCGGGGCAAGCGTGAGTTTATCCAGGTGCTGCGCCTGCTGGAGGCGCTGCCGCTCGACGTCGTCACGGGCGCGGTGACCCATGCGATCCAGATCGGTGCGGTCGGGTTCGATGCGATCAAGCTGATCGCGCTGGCGCGCATCGAGCGGCGACCCGCCCGGCTCGACCTGGCGGCCTATCCGCACCTGCCGCGAACAGCGGTGAAGACGACCTCGGCCGCCGACTACGCGGTGCTGGCGGCATGAGCGGCGCACCTGATACGATGCCGGTCGGCACGATGAGCGGCACGCCGCAGGTGCTGCTGGCCCATCACCTCAAGCAGTTGAAGCTGCCCACCGTGCTGCGCGAGTATGACAAGGTGGCCCGCGAGTGCGCGCACGATGGCACCGATCACCCGCGCTATCTGTTGCGGCTTATCGAGCTCGAGCTGATCGATCGCGAACGGCGCACGATCGAGCGGCGCATCCGGGCGGCACGGTTCCCGGCGGTGAAGAGCTTCGACACGTTCGAGTTTACCGCCATCCCGAGCCTCAACAAGATGCTCGTGCTGGAGCTTGCCCGCTGTGAGTATGTTCTGCGGCGCGAGAACATCATCGCGCTAGGCAACAGCGGCACGGGCAAGACGCATGTCGCGCTCGCCCTCGGCCTGGCCGCCTGCCAGAAGGGCTTTACGGTGACGTTCACGACCGCGGCGGCGCTGGTCAGCCAGCTGCTGGAAGCGCGCGACGAACGCTGCCTGCTGAAAATGCAGCGCGACCTTGCCGCGGTGAAGCTGCTGATCATCGACGAGCTTGGCTATGTGCCGCTGTCACCCACGGGCGCCGAGTTGCTGTTCGAGGTGTTCTCCCAAAGATATGAGCGTGGCTCCACGATCGTCACCTCCAACCTGCCGTTCGAGGACTGGACCCAGGTGCTGGGCAGCGAGCGCCTCACCGGCGCGCTCCTCGACCGGCTCACCCACCACGTCAGCATCCTGACGATGAATGGCGACAGCTACCGGCTGAAGCAGTCCGCCGGGCGCCGACGCTCCGCCGCCAGGGCGGAGCAAAACCAGACCACCGAGATTATCGACCCCGAAACCGGCGAGATCACCCCCGCGTGATCGACGACGACAACGATATGAAGAGGGCCCCGATCGGGGCCCTCTTCATATCGTCAGGCCCGCATCAACAATGGCCTGCTTTTACTCCGCCCCGCTGGCCTGGAATCCGACCGGCGTTGACA
>NZ_JAFCXM010000019.1:0-2794 GCF_049898305.1 Sphingomonas sp. PWP1-2 | reverse complement strand
AGCAGGATTTTGACGATAGCTACCCGGTGTCGTAATGCACTTCGCAGGCTTTCTATTCTCTTTTCCATAACCGATGAACAGCTCCGATGTCAGCCAGAACCATCACGACCGAAATGCCTATCATCATTACGACCGATGACCTGAGCGATATAGGTTACGCCGCCGACACGGCGTACCTCAAATGGGTGCAGGCTGTCGTCATCACGCATTGGGAGCGCTTCGCACCAGCAGCGACATTAGCCTCCACGCTATGGATTGCGGTCAGACATAAGGTCACCTATCGCACCGCTGGTGCTGCTGCGGATCGCATCGTTGCGAAGAACAGCATCAAGCGACTGAAAGGCGTTCGCGCAATTTTCACGACGATCTTTTATCGGGATAGCGAAGTGCTAGCCGAAGTTGAAAGCACGTGGGTTTGTATCGATCGGACAACGAAACAACCAAAGGCGCTTAATTCAGAGGTGCTGAGTAATTTCCATATCGGATAAACCTGATTGTATCATTTTCTGCTGCGAACGTATTGACCCGAGCCCGCTGAATCGGAACCCGCTCGACTTCGTCCAGCGTCACGTCATCAGGCGGACGATCATAGAACTGTGTGGTCCGGGTAGACGCACGGTTCGCCATTGTCGCCGCGCGCTCGAGCGTTCCATCATTTTTCGGACGGGCAGTGATCCCGGTCGTGCGGAACGAATGGTTGCCGATCGCCGTCGCGATCTCGGTCGCGCCGGCCCGCCGGCGCACCCTCTGGAACGCGTTGGCCTGGGACAGGGGGCTTTCGCTCAAGCGGCCAAGTCGGCGTTCCCAAAAACGAACCGCTGATGGGAGACCGGCGCCTATCACGCGATTCTTTGGGGCTGTTTCCCAGCATCCATTCTCAAAACCGATTTCGGGAAATTGCGCTCCGCACACGGAGTTATGGGGACGCTGTGGCTGCCCAAAAGGGGTATACTTTGGTGCGTTCCATAGATCGGACACGAATCGTGTCTCATCGGGGCCAGTCGCATGCGATTTCTGCAGTCCGTCGGCCGGTTTTAGAACCTGGTAGGACAGAAATGAAATCGACCGGGCTGCCATGATGCTGAATCTGGACCGAAACTCGTCGAGGATCGCCACTCCGTAACAAACCATTCGACTTGCGCTGCAACGAGAGCGAACAGCGTAGTCGTTGAGTCGCAGCCCCGAGGTGGTCGCGACCTGCCCCGCCGGTACGACCCGACGGGGCTGAGGTTGGTGGAAGCGGCGCTGATGCCGCTCTTCGACACGGAGACCAGCCATGACAAAGTTGAACGATATGCAGAGCATCCTGCTGTCCACCGCAGGCCAGCGCGACAGCGGCAGCGTGTACCCGCTGCCCGACACGCTGGCGAACGCGGACGACCGTGCAAGCAAAACAATTGCGGCGCTGATCAAGCGCAATCTCATGGAAGATCGCGAGACTGGCGATGCGGTAAGTGTCGCCCGCGAGGACGGCGATCTGCGCTACGGAGTTTTCATCACCCCGGCGGGGCTTGCGGCGATCGGCCTGGGCGAAGGGGAGGGGGCTGGTTCGGACGTCACGCCGCCGATGCCCGTGCAGCCCAAGCCCGAACGCCAGACCAAGGCGGCCTTGATAACTGCGCTGCTGCAGCGTGAGCAAGGTGCAACGCTGACGGAGCTGATCGCTACGACTGGCTGGCTGCCGCATACGACACGAGCGGCACTGACCGGCCTGCGCAAGAAAGGGCGTACAATTGAGCGAAGCAAGCGCGACGACGCGACCTGCTACCGCATCGTGGCGGCGGGTTGACCATGGTGATGGCCGTGGAAGAACAGATCGCCCGGCTGACGACACTGTCGTCAGCCGACCTGCGCGAAACATGGACCCGGCTAACCCCGTCGCCGGTGCCGCGGATCAGCCCAAGCCTGCTGCGAATGGCGCTGGCATACGAGATCCAGGCCCGCGCGTTCGGCGGGCTGTCGCGCGCGACCACCCGCAAGCTCGATCAGCTGGCTGTCGCCAAGACGAAGACCAGCGCGGTGTCGCCGGGGATGCGGCTGGTGCGCGAGTGGGGCGGCAAGGCGCATGTCGTCACCATCGGTGAGGACAAGGTGATCCGCTGGAACGAGCGCGAGTGGCAGAGCCTGTCGGAGGTAGCGCGCGAGATCACCGGCACACGCTGGTCGGGACCGGCGTTCTTCGGCCTCAAGCGAAAGCTCGCGGCATGAAGCAGATCCGCTGCGCGATCTATACCCGCAAGTCGAGCGAGGAGGGGCTGGAACAGGCGTTCAACTCGCTCGACGCGCAGCGCGAGGCCTGTGCTGCGTACATCAAGAGCCAGGCCAGCGAAGGCTGGGCGGCATCTCCCGACATCTATGATGACGGTGGTCTGTCGGGCGGCACGCTCGAGCGCCCGGCGCTCCAGCGGCTGCTGGCCGAGGTAAAGGCAGGCCGCATCGACATCATCGTCGTGTACAAGGTCGACCGGCTTACCCGCTCGCTGCTCGACTTTTCCAAGCTGGTCGAAGCATTCGATTCTGCCGGTACGTCGTTCGTCTCGGTGACCCAGTCGTTCAACACCACCACCAGCATGGGACGGCTTACCCTCAACATGTTGCTGAGCTTCGCCCAGTTTGAGCGCGAGGTGACCGCCGAGCGCATTCGAGACAAGATCGCCGCGTCCAAGGCTAAGGGGATGTGGATGGGCGGAACCCCGCCGCTCGGATATGCCCCCAATGGTCGCAGCCTCGCCATCGTCGAACCGCACGCAAAACTCATCCGGACGATTTTTGACCTATATATCGAGCGTCGCAA
>NZ_JAFCXM010000018.1:2500-5817 GCF_049898305.1 Sphingomonas sp. PWP1-2 | reverse complement strand
CCTGAGACGGTTTGGTATGTCGGTGTGTGGTTGCGGGGACAGGATTTGAACCTGTGACCTTCAGGTTATGAGCCTGACGAGCTACCGGGCTGCTCCACCCCGCGCCAGGGTAGATGACTTGTAAATGGGTTCTCATGAGAGACACGAACGTTTTGTGTTCACCGGCTTCAATGCCTGGCGACGACCTACTCTTCCATCGCTTAAGCGATAGTACCATCGGCGCAGTCAGGTTTCACGGCCGAGTTCGGGATGGGATCGGGTGGGGCACTGACGCTATAGCCACCAAGCAATGGAGCCGGTGAACAGCAAAAAGTTCGGGTTCTCTCGGGAAGCCCAGCTTGCGCTGGGCTCCCAAAATCGATGTCCGTGCATACCTATGTGATGATGTAGTTTGTTCAATCAGGCGTTGCATTTGATCATCCGCCATCTGTGACGTGCTGGTTTACCCAGGATTGTCATTGATGGTGGGACTCTCAAGCGCGAATAGAGCAATTAGTATCGGTTAGCTCCATGGATTACTCCACTTCTACATCCGATCTATCAACGTCATGGTCTCTGACGGCTCTATGAAATCTTATCTCGAGGGAGGCTTCCCGCTTAGATGCTTTCAGCGGTTATCCCGTCCATACATAGCTACCCTGCTGCGCTCTTGGCAGAACGACAGGTACACCAGAGGTATGTTCAACCCGGTCCTCTCGTACTAGGGTCAACTCCTCTCAAATTTCGACGCCCACGGCAGATAGGGACCAAACTGTCTCGCGACGTTCTGAACCCAGCTCACGTACCACTTTAATTGGCGAACAGCCAAACCCTTGGGACCTGCTCCAGCCCCAGGATGTGATGAGCCGACATCGAGGTGCCAAACAACCCCGTCGATATGAGCTCTTGGGGGTTATCAGCCTGTTATCCCCGGCGTACCTTTTATCCGTTGAGCGATGGCCCTTCCACGAGGGACCACCGGATCACTATGACCGACTTTCGTCTCTGCTCGACTTGTCAGTCTCGCAGTCAGGCGGGCTTATGCCATTGCACTCTAACAGACGGTTTCCAACCGTCCTGAGCCCACCATTGCGCGCCTCCGTTACTCTTTAGGAGGCGACCGCCCCAGTCAAACTACCCGCCACAGAGGGTCCCTGATCCAGTTTCATGGATCGAGGTTAGACATCAGAAACAAACAGGGTGGTATTTCACCTATGGCTCCACGTCAGCTGGCGCCAACGCTTCATAGCCTCCCACCTATGCTACACAGTTTCTTCCTAATGCCACTCTGAAGCTGCAGTAAAGGTGCACGGGGTCTTTCCGTCTAACCGCGGGAACCCCGCATCTTCACGGGGAATTCAATTTCGCTGAGCATGTCCTGGAGACAGTGGGGAAGTCGTTACGCCATTCGTGCAGGTCGGAACTTACCCGACAAGGAATTTCGCTACCTTAGGACCGTTATAGTTACGGCCGCCGTTTACCTGGGCTTCATTTCAGAGCTTGCACCCCTCCACTTAACCTTCAGGCACCGGGCAGGCGTCAGGCCCTATACGTCGTCTTGAAGCCGACTTAGCAGAGCCCTGTGTTTTTGCTAAACAGTCGCTACCCCCTGGCCTGTGCCCCCCAACAGAGCTTGCGCTTAGTTGGGGCCTCCTTCTTCCGAAGGTACGGAGGCAATTTGCCGAGTTCCTTCAGGACACTTCTCTCAAGCGCCTTGGTATACTCTACCTGACCACCTGTGTCGGTTTCGGGTACGGTCTATACGGTGGGGCTATTTCCTGGGACCTCTTCGAAGCCTTCCCAATCCAATAAGGGAAGACAACACACGAGATCCGTCACACACCACCAGGTCACGGAATATTAACCGTGTTCCCATCGACTACCCCCTTCGGGCTCGTCTTAGGGGCCGACTCACCCTGCGCGGATTAGCCTTGCGCAGGAACCCTTGGTCTTTCGGCGAAAGGGCATCTCACCCTTTTTATCGCTACTCATGTCTGCATTCGCACTTCCGATACCTCCACGACCCATTACCAGATCGCTTCACAGGCTTACGGAACGCTCCGCTACCGCGTACCATATAAATGGCACACCCTAAGCTTCGGTGCGTGTCTTGAGCCCCGTTACATCTTCGCCGCAGAACCTCTTATTTAGACCAGTGAGCTGTTACGCTTTCTTTAAAGGATGGCTGCTTCTAAGCCAACCTCCTGGTTGTTTTGGAAGTTCCACATGCTTTCCCACTTAGACACGACTTGGGGACCTTAGCTGTAGGTCAGGGCTGTTTCCCTTTTGACGACGGACCTTAGCACCCGCCGTCTGTCTCCCGGATATCACTCTTGGGTATTCGGAGTTTGGTTAGAGTTGGTAGGTCTCGCGACCCCCGCATCCATCCAGTGCTCTACCCCCCAAGGTGTCCATCCGAGGCACTACCTCAATAGTTTTCGCGGAGAACCAGCTATTTCCCGGCTTGATTGGCCTTTCACCCCTAAGCACAACTCATCCGGTAACTTTTCAACGTTAATCGGTTCGGACCTCCAGTGCGTGTTACCGCACCTTCATCCTGGTCATGCATAGATCGCCGGGTTTCGGGTCTAATACATCAAACTCTGGCGCCCTATTCAGACTCGCTTTCGCTGCGCCTACACCTAACGGCTTAAGCTTGCTTGATACATTAAGTCACAGACCCATTATGCAAGAGGTACGCTGTCAGGCCTCAAGGACCCTCCAACTGCTTGTAGGCAATCCGTTTCAGGTACTGTTTCACTCCCCTCATCGGGGTGCTTTTCACCTTTCCCTCACGGTACTAGTTCACTATCGGTCGCATACGAGTATTTAGGCTTAGAGGGTGGTCCCCCTATGTTCAGACAGAATTACACGTGTTCCGCCCTACTCGAGTCCTGATGTTTCATTTTCGCATACGGGGCTGTCACCCGCTATGGCCGGTCTTTCCAAACCGTTCTGCTAATTCACCATCAGGCACTGGCCTGGTCCGCGTTCGCTCGCCACTACTAACGGAATCTCGGTTGATGTCTTTTCCTCCAGCTACTGAGATGTTTCAGTTCGCCGGGTTCGCCTCACGAAACCTATGTATTCAGTTAAGTGATACCTAACCCCATTTAGCGTCGCACCGAGTTGCCTCGATACGAAGTTAAACGGGATAGGTGGGTTTCCCCATTCGGAAATCGTGGGATCAAAGCCTGCTCACGGCTCCCCCACGCTTATCGCAGCGTGCCACGTCCTTCATCGCCTGTATGCGCCAAGGCATCCACGAATTGCCCTTACCTCACGCTTGAGAGTCCGCACCACCAATGACAATGCTGGGATCGACCCATGACGGATCG
>NZ_JAFCXM010000017.1:0-10918 GCF_049898305.1 Sphingomonas sp. PWP1-2 | reverse complement strand
CTAGGGTCAGGACTCATAACCACCAGGTGATGGCGGCTACGAGGTATATCGCGCCGAGGAAGTTGGTGGCGAGTTTGTCGTAGCGGGTGGCGATGCGGCGATAATCCTTGAGGCGGCAGAACATGCGCTCGACGGCGTTTCGCCCCTTGTAGAGCGTGCGCGAGAAGCAGCTTTTCCAGCGGCGGTTGGCCTTTGATGGGATGTTGGGCACAGCGCCCTGACATTCGATCAGGTCGCGGATCGCGTTGGTGTCATATGCCTTGTCGGCCAGCACGATGGTACGCGGCGCAAGATCATCGAGCAGGACATCGGCGGCACGGCAGTCGGCGATGTTGCCGCCGGTCAGCAGGAAGCGGAGCGGGCGACCTTGGCCGTCGGTGAGCGCGTGGAGCTTGCTGTTTCGGCCACCTCGGCTGATCCCGATCGCCTGGACGAGCGCCCCCCTTTTCCGCCGCCTGCCGAGCGGTGGGCTTTCATGTGCGTGCTATCGATCAGGACTTCGGCAGGCGGCCCGCCCGCTGCTGCCAGCGTGACGAACATCTCCTGCCAGATGCCTTTTGCCGCCCACCGCACGAACCGATTGTAGAGCGTCTTTCTCGGACCGTAGCAGGCGGGGGCATCTACCCACCGGCCACCCGACTTCACCACATGGATGATGCCGCTGATCACCCGCCGGTCATCGACCCGCGCGACGCCTCGTACCTTGTTCGGCAGCAACGGACGAAGCCGCTCGAACTGCTCTTTGCTCAACCAGAACTCGCTCAAATTCAGGCTCCTGCTGTTGCCGAGCCTGAATCACATTCGCGCCGCCAAGGGAATCCCGTTTATGGGTCCTGACCCTAGGCGGAACCAGAACCGCAATGGTGTTCGAACGAAAAGCTGGAGCATATCCTACCCTCGTTATGGGTGCCGCTGCATAGAAGCACGTCGGCTTATCGCTGCAAACCCTCAAAAAGCGGTCGGACCGCCCACCGCCAGGCCCTAACATTCGCGACCGGCAGCGCATCGAATTTCTGCATCACCGCAATGCCGAGATTCCCGCCGTTCCGAGCGTGATGCAAAATTTGTGAATTTTGCATCAAACGCGCAGAAAGCAGTGATATATCTAGTTGCCAGAGTGCTATTTCTCGCTAGCTGATTTTATTGCGCCATAGACACAACCTAAACCCAGCAGGCTATAAATCGCAATTATCGACCAATACCATTGGGCGTCAGTTTCACGTCTGACAAAACTTCCTAATAATAAGCGAACCTTTCCAGTAAATAGCGCTATTCCAACGATACTAGCGCTAGCAAATATACCTATCACGAACCAACGACCACGACTGATTGCCATGCCATATTCCCCCAAAATACTTTATAGCGTTGGTAGAAATAGAACCTGTCTTTGGTATCGCCTTAGCAGGTCATTTTTACAGTTCTAGATGTTATGCAAAATATTTGATTTTTGCATCATTTCCAGGTCACTTAACTCGTCGAAGGAGGTAGGTTTTTTCGACTCCGTCAGCCTCGCGGTGAACACTGACCTTGATCGTGTGACGGTCCGGCTGAAGGCGCAGCGTCTGCAATGCGGTCTTCTTGCCGTCGAGGGACATGCTCACGATCACGGTGTTGTCCCCCTGAGTATTCACACTAACCCGCCCCGTCTCGGCGTCACCACGAATTGAAACGGGCGGGCCACCAATAACGGCAGTGTAGCCGTAGCCGTCATGCCCCAGGAGGCTGTAGCGACCGTCACGAAGCCTGATCGTGTCGATCAAAGCCGCTTGGCTTTTCTTGATCGATACAGCACGCCAATCACCCGACACCAGATGCTCGCCGGGGCTGTGACGCCCGTCGCGGGCGGAATCGATCACGGTCGAAACTGCACGGCCATTCGGTTTGCCGAAATCGGTGATCATCCTTCGCATCGATTGCCCGTCGACGGAGGCGGCATAGGTTATCGAGTAGATAAGCTTGCCTCTAAAGCGATCAAGTTCTCGTACGCGACGCCGATCCAGGATCGTGACGGCTACCGCGTCTACAAAGGGGGCGTTCCCAAGGGAGTGGAACTGCCCATCGGCCGGTACGCTGATCGCTCCCTTGCTCCTCGAAAACCGCTTACTCTTCACCACAATCCGTTCCGGCTCTGGCTCCTTGCTTAAGGTGCTGAGGTCCGTGGTCCAGTCGCCATTGAAGTCGTTCAGGGAGGGAGCAGGCTGATCGGCGAACAGCACGAGCGAAAGCAGGATTGGAAGCATCTGCGGATGCTAAGCGCTTCCCTATTCGATGTAAATTTTCGAAGGTAGCAGAAGCGCTAACAGCCGCTACTGGGTCGCGTCTTCCGTCTCAAAAGGGACCCCTTTTGCAACCTCACTCGTCGGGACGGCCAAATAGCCGACCGAAGAACCCCCGCTTGGATTCGGTAGGGCCAGGTCCTGCCAGCAACCCAATCACTCGGGCCTGCGCCTCACGGCGCTCATCCTCGGATTTATCGAGCCGCTGCCGTAGGTCATCGACCACACCATCACGATCACGAAGCTGTTCACGCAACAGTTCAACTTCTCGGAGCAACCCCCCTGTTTTCATTAGGGTTTCTCTGTTTCCTATGGGGGTATCGGACCGAACCGTTTCAACCGTTTCCGGCTGCTTTGGGGGAAACACCCTAAACAGCTCAGATGTTTCGATCAGGTAGCCATTATCGGTTTTTTCGGCATAGCTAAGACGACCGGATTTCAGCGCTTTCGATACCGTTCCCTTGCTGACACCAGCCAGTTCGGCACCCTTTGTCATCGAGACTGTAGCCATAAGTTATTCCCACGTTTCCAACCGGGAACAATGACCGGTCACCAGAGGGTATCGCGCAACCCCGTTGGAAACAAGGATCAGGGTTTCGCCCACTTTCCCGCGCAACCCTTTACCCACGTGGTCCAATCTTCGCGAAGAGCATCACCCCGGAGTTGCCGACGTCTGTCAGATCGGACCCGGACGTATTGATCCGCTAGCCGCTGGATCGCGTGGCCTCCACCGTGTGCTAACCCGATCGCATAGAGATCTGGCGTGCTATATTCTGACACCTGATCGTCCGCAGGCCATCGCAGTATGTCCGAAACCGAAAGTCTGGCGGCTGTGGCGGCTATGATCGTCGCAGGATCAATAATCGCCTCTTCGGTGCCTTCGCGCCGTGCACGCCGGCCGGCGCGGTGACGTTCATTTTCCTCCTCGGCCGCTACAGCGGCGATCGGGGCTTTGCGGCGGAAGGTGATCGCTATTTCGGTGACCTTGCGGCCCCTTCGCTTTGCGACTTCCCATGCTACCGAGAATTGAGGGACAAGCTGATTTATCTCAACCGTCGCCGCATCAAGGACGAAGCGGCGCAGGTCAGCAAAAGAGCCATAAGTGCCTTCAGGGACGCCAAGCTTAGACCGTAGTGTGGCGACGTCTCCCCGCCAGATCGGCACGTCGCGACGATATAGCAAAGCTCCCAGTTGGTAGAGTTCGAGGGCATATTTGCTATCGAACGCCAGCACCGTTTCCCGGTGCAGCAGGGCATAGGCTTCGCTGTCTTTCAGTAGATCGCGGGCGCGGCGGGTGAACCGGTAGATCAGCCATCCTTGTTCTCCCCCCTCAAATGTCTCCTCGATCATCTGAAACGTGCGACGGCCTTGGTCACCCTCGACCTGATCGGGCATCGCGAAAAAGATACCCATCAGCTCGTCGATCGTGTCGGTCAGGCGATCATTGGAATTGTGGGAGCCGCGCAGCATACGCTTGGCGATCCGATGTTCTTGGTCGCGCCAAGCGTCGCCAGCGGTCTGATGCATCATCAAGGCGAGAACCTTGCGAGCCGACAGGCTAAGCGAGACACCACGCGCATAGCGAACTTCGACCAGTTCGCGTGGTTGCACGATCGTGTCGGAACCTCGCTCCTTCTCGATCCGCGCAACTTCCATCGTGCGCCCTGGCTTGTCGTCGGCTGCCCCGCTCATGGCAGCACAATCGTTCGATGCAGCAGCACGGTCAAGTATTATGAGATGAGGACGGTTAGCTTCTCATTTCACGCACCCCAAAACTCATGATACCCCACCCCATTCCTCATGATACCCCACCCCAAAACTCATGATACCCCACCCCATTTCTCATGATAGGCCGGAATCGGCCTTTAAAACCAAAGAGATACAGCCCTCTGAATCATAGAATCGTTGAATCATGAATCAACGCGCGCGAACAAAGAGGATTTAATGGAATTGGCCTATGGCCAATGCGCTGCTGATGCGTGCCGGCTACGCCGTCACAGGGCGGCCTAACGGCCGCAGGCTTGGCGAGAAGGAGTGTGGTCGAGAGGAGCGATCATCTACCGACTGTCACGCGTTGTGGCGGTTCAGCGAAGGATTAGATCCGGCCTGCCTCAACCAGCTGACCAAGCAGAGCGTTCACGCGGGTCTGCCATCCGGGGCCGCTGCCCCGCAGATGCTCGACCGTCTTGGCATCCAAGCGGATTTTGACTTCTACTTTCGGCGCATCCGACTTCGGTCGTCCACGTCGGGAGGGCGTCATGCCAGCCATGAACGTGGCGTCCATCGGCGGGTTGTCCTCGTGCAGCTCAGGATCAAACTTGGTCATAGTAGAACCTCACCTCGTGCTTTTCGGCCGGCCGCAGACTGATGGCGCGCACCGCATCCTCGCGAGAGCCCTCGGTGAACACCAGCACGTGCAGGCGATCGCCGATCAGACCCAGGGCAACGAACCGAACCTCGCCGTAATCGAAACGGTTATCCTCGCGCTCCAACGCCGTGTCCCAGTCGAACCCCTCGGCCGCCCGCAGCGACATGCCGTGCTTGTCGGCATTGGCGCGATCCTTGGCCGGGTCGAACTCGATTTCCATGAAATTCTGTACACCCATTAAATAGCACGAACAACATTTATCGTGCACCCATAAATTACCCGGTCGGCTGTGCCTGTAGCGGCACCCATCCGCCCTTGCAGGTATGGGTTTTGGCGTTCCAGTGACCGCCACAGCCGTACAGATGCTGCTCGATCTTGGGTTCCTTGGCCCATTGGTAGGCGAGGGTCGCAGCAAAGATCAGCCCCAGGCCGATCAGGGCGGCGTAGAGCCATTCCTTGAGCCGGTCCCACCACATCCTGCTACTGGCTCGCTGAAGCTCTCCTGCGGCCCGCTGGAGGTCGTACAGCACCGATCCGGTCTGTTGGCCCCATTCGGCACGCTGGCGGGCCTCCTGCTCGATCTGGCGGGCCAGCGTGGCCGATTGCTCCGCGACCCCCTCTGCCCCGGCCTTACGCATGGCGTCGAGGAGGACGCGGTAATCGGCTTGAGGATCGCCGGAGGGAGGGGGCGCGTCGAAGTCGGCGGGATCGAAGGATTCAGCCATCGGCAGGGCGACCCTGGAAGGTCCATCCCGCAAACGCCTTGTGGTCCTGATCGCGGTTGATCCGCTTCATCAGCGTATTCAGCCGATCCTCCCACTCCGCGTCCTTCATCGCAGCATCGAGAAGCAGGCCGCCGAGGATGATTTTGCGACGGGCATCGGCCTTGCGGTTGAGCGTGGCCGCGCGAGCTTCCAGTGCTTGTAGCTGTGCTTTTGCCTGGTCGACCTTGCGACGGGCTTTTTCGAGAGATTCGAGTGTTGGTACCGCCATGTTTCCTGCCTGAAAGCATGAATACGAAGTGAGCATAGCGCGTAACAAGGAGGGACGCTACCAGAAGGACGGAAGGGAGTGAATGGCGCACTTATGCAAACTTGCGTTTGCGTGCGTCGGGGGATACCCCGAACCCCAGCGGGCTATCGCCCGCGCCATGCTCCCGCATGGCAAGGAGAGCGCGGCGATGGCGAGCTTCCATCTTGCGGTGAAGACGATAGGCCGTTCCGCCGGTCGCAGCGCGACCGCGGCAGCGGCCTATCGTGCGGGCGTTGAGATCGCGGACGAGCGCACCGGCATCGTCCACGACTACACCCGCAAGCAGGGGATCGAGCATCGCGAGATCGTCGCTCCCGCCGACGCACCCGAGTGGGTGCGCGACCGGTCGGCGTTGTGGAACGCCGCTGAGCAGGCCGAGACGCGCAAGAACTCGACCGTGGCGCGGGAATACGAAATCGCGCTCCCGGCCGAGTTGTCGGCCGAGGAGCGGCGCGACCTCGCGGTGGGCCTGGCGCAGGAGATCAGCGAGCGGCACGGGGTGGCGGTGGACGTGGCGATCCATGCACCTGGTCGGCAGGGCGACCAGCGCAACCACCATGCGCACCTCCTGACCACAACGCGGCGGATCGGCGCGGAAGGGCTAGGGGAGAAGAGCCGGGAACTGGACCAGAAGACGAGCGGGGAGGTCGAGCGCTGGCGGGGGCGGTATGCCGAGATGCAGAACGCGGCGCTCGAACGGGCGCAGCTGGCCGAGCGGGTCGATCATCGCAGCCACCAGCGGCGCGGGATCGAGCAGGAGGCGACAGTGCACATGGGGCCGAACGTCGTGGCGATGGAGCGCCGGGCCGAGCGGGAGGCGCAGCGCGATGGGCGTGAGTATGAGCCGGTGACGAAGGTCGGCCAGCACAACGCCGGCGTTCTCGAGCGGCGGACCCTGCGTCAGTATATCGAGCAGGGCACCGAGTGGGCGCGCGAGATGACCCAGCGGGTGGCGGGGCGAATGCACGGGCTTGCGGCGATGTTGAGCGGTGCGGTCGATCGCGATCGGCGCGAAGCGGCGGAGGCGCAGCAGCGCGAGCAACTAGCGGCCGAGCGCGCACGCCTATTGGCGCAGGAGCGCCAGCAGGCCCATGCCCGGGAACAGGTGGCCGAGCGGTTCAGGACGATCGCGGCGCGGCGTGAGGCGGGCGCCCATGGCTATAGCGACCAGAGCAGCGATTGGCGGGCGGCGCCTGAGGCGCTGCGCAAAGCGGTGGACGCCTATAACGGGGCGAACCAGCACACCAAGGATCTCTACATCGAGCGGATCCAACGCGAACCCCAGATGGCGCGCGCCGTGGGTCAGCTCATCCACGATCGCGAGCTGGTCCTGCAACGGGATCGGGGATTGAGCCGGTGACGGACAATCTTCCGTTTTCCGTCTCGATCGGGGCATTTCGGGAAAATCGAATTGGGAACAGGATTGAAAAAGTCGGGCCCTACGGCCAGCTATCCGGCTCATGCTGACACCGGCGTTCCCGGCCGTCGTTCCCTTTTGGAAAAGTCTGATCGAGGGCTAAGCTGCCCTTGATGCGTATCGCTGTTGTTCAATGCTCTAACCTTTCCGATGACGCGCGCCGTGCCGGTGACGCGATCCTGGAGCGACTTCGCTGGGCGGACGAGGAAGGTATCGGTCTCACCGTTTTCCCAGAGGCGTTCCTGCTAGGCCACTCATACGCCCCCGAGACGATCCGCTCGCGCGCCAGCGTAGCCGCCCCGGCCATTGCCACCTTGTGCGAGCGGGTTGCGGCATTTCACTCGACATTGGTGGTCGGAGCATTCGACCTGGTTGATGGAGAGGTCTTCAACAGCGCGATCATCATCGAGGCGGGTCGGGTTGTCGGCCGCTATTCCAAGGCGCACCCGAACGAGCCAGGGGTGACCGCCGGCAGCGACTTTCCCACGTTCCTGCGGTCGGGCGTCCGGTACGGTGTGAATATCTGCAACGACGCCAACCATCCCGGCACGGCGCAGCGCATCGCCGACCAAGGTGCGCGACTGATCGTTTATCCCTTGAACAATATGCTGCCTTCGGAGACGGCCGATCGCTGGCGGGAGAAGAGTCTGGCAAACCTAATCGACCGCGCGCGCCAAACGGGCTGCTGGGTGGTGTCGTCTGATGTGACCGGCACATCCGGCAATCTTGTAAGTTATGGATGCACTGCGATCGTGACGCCGGAGGGTGACGTTGTTGCCCGCGTGCCGGAGTTGCGGGAGGGTGTGGCGGTCTATGACGTGCCGGCCTGCTAGGTCGGGACTCCTTTCTCCTTCCACCATCATTTGAGAGAAGGTGCCCGTGGGTGCTAGGGGCGAGCAATCAAGGAGCGATCGATATGAGCAAGCGGGCTTTGTTGGTGGTGGACATGCAGCAAGGGCTTTTTACCGACCCGCGTCATGACGCCGCTGGCCTGCTTGCGCGGCTCGATGATCTGGCTTTTCGCCTGCGGACGAAGGGCACGCCTATCATCTTCATCCAGCATTGCGGGCCAGACGGCGACGACCTTCATCCCTCGCAGCCCGGCCATGCCTTACATCAAAGCCTTGCGGTGGAGGCGTCGGACACGATCATCACTAAGGCCTGCTGCGATGCATTTTTGGAAACCACCCTCGCCGATACGCTGGCAGAACTGAAGATCGACGAGCTGATCGTTACCGGGTGCGCGACAGATTTCTGCGTCGATACCACTATCCGAAGCGCGCTGGCGCGCGGGTACAAGACGATCGTGCCCGAGGACGGACATACGACCGGCGACCGCCCCTATCTCTCCGCCGAGAAAATCATCGAGCATCACAACGCCGTTTGGGCGAACTTCATTTCACCTGTCGGGCCAGCGCATCTGACCCGCTGCGAGCGTATCGTCTAACCCGTTCCCATTCCCAATCGCTTTGGGAAGGCGCTGGCGGCCACAAGAGCTGATCAGCCACCGTCCCACAGCCGACCAACGATTGGGAAAGAATGGCCCTAGGCGAGACGCCCGCGCTTTTTACCAAGCACCGAGCCCTGTTACACCAGATCTATATTCTGTGATCCGTCGGACGGTTGCGGGAGAGGCGGAAGCGGGGATCTGGTCAAGGGCGAACCAGCGCGCTTCCTCGATTTCCATTAGGTCTGCCTTTGGTAGGTTGCTGGAAGGGCCTGAGACTGTACGCGCGGCGAATATCACAATGTGATCGTCCTTGGCTTCACGGCGACTGTGATAGATGCCCAATACACGCTCAATCTGGGGACTGACTACCGCGACCTCCTCCTCAAGCTCGCGCAGCAACGCAGCTTCAACGCTTTCGCCTTTTTTGACGCCCCCGCCTGGGAGGTACCAAGCATCGGTGTAGGTATGCCGAACGAGAGCTATGCGGTCGTTCTGATCAAGCAGCACCGCCCGAACTCCAAATGTCCTCGGTTTAGTCACTTTCCAAACAAGGCGGGCGGCCTTGCCGATCAGTCGATGATGTAACGCCATCGGGGATTTCCTAAACCGACTGGAAGCCGGGCTGTGAATGGTATCATCACCCGATCTGCATGTCTGTCGTTAGCAAACGACAAATTGACCGGTTTAAAGAGCGAAGGGTACACCTTTGGCTTGGAATGCCGGTCCCGAATTTCATAAACGATGCAAAACTCACAAGTTCTGCATCAGGCTCGAAACGGCGGAAATCGCGGCATCACATGATGTAGAAATCTGATGCGTTCTCGGCCGCGAAATGTCTGGGTTTGGTGGCTAGCCGTCATTCGGCAGGATGATATTGCGAGCTATATACAACGCGACTGCCGACACTATTGGGAAGCCAGTTTTGACGATGACTTGTCCCGTGGCGACCTTGAACACCGTCACAACCGGGATGGTTATACCAAAAATGAGAAAGAGATTATCTGGCGTGGTCCAATTTATTCCAAGACCAATGAAGCCGAATAAACAGCCAATTACCCACAATGGTTTAAGCTTGAAAATAGGATAGCGAATGACCACGGTTACAGACCAAATGCTGAACGAAGCGGCAATCACCGCAAATAGCACAACAAGTATCTGCGAGACATTCACCGACGTAGCCTTTCGTTTATGGCCTTACCCCTATTAAAGATCAGAGCGGACCGTCCGCAAGTGGGCGCTAGCTGCCATCAACTTTCCTGATCCCGTAGCGCCCGCCACAGGGTTGAGCGGCTGACGCCGAGCAGGGCCGCCATGCTGGCGGTGGTCTCGCGATCGGCGGCAATTTCGTCCTTTGCTTTGTAGAGCTGCGCACCAGTCAGGGCGCGAGGGCGACCGAGGTGTCGGCCACGCACTCGGGCGGAAGCCATGCCTGCGCGAGTGCGCTCCACGATCAGGGCACGTTCGAACTCGGCCAGCGCCCCCATGATGTGAAACACCAGCTTACCCCCAGCCGAACCGGTATCGATCGCCTCGTTTAGCGAGACGAACCCGCAACCCCGGTCCTGCAAGGCCGCTACCAGCTCGATCAGGTGCGGCAGGGAGCGCCCCAGGCGATCAAGCCGCCACGTGACCAAGGTGTCGCCGTGTTTCAGCGTGGCGAGCGCCTGGTCGAGCCCAGGACGCCGACGCGCAACACCTGAAACACCCTCATCCTCATGGATCATGCTGCATCCAGCGGCGGTCAGAGCATCACGCTGAAGGTCGAGGTTCTGTTCTCCGGAGGAGACCCGTGCATAGCCTATTTTCATCCGCTCGCTTTGCTACAGCCTTTCGCAACAGCCAAGCTACTGATTTCGTTGAGCCCATATTCCGTCGCGAAAGGGAACCCTTTCGCAACAGCCGGGACGACAGAAAGCGATCCTTTTTGCCGTTTTAGAGGGGCGTGCTGCGTCCGTTAAGCGGACGGCGCTGGTTCGAATACTTGGGCTGCCCATCTCGTCCCGATGACGATAACAACCCCGACGAACCACAAAATAGAAAGCTGCAACAGGCTTTCCGCTATCGCCATAAACCAAGCATTTTCGTAACCTGCATCAAGCTGATGTTGCGCGAGTGTCATACACGCACTGCCGAAGCCGCTGCCGTTCGAACGGCATACATTGAAATGATGCATGTAGGCACTTGCGGTCTCGCGACCGAAAGCGGTCCAATGCCACAACGTAGCCAAGACAACCCAGATAATTGATGCCGCTATTCCTAGGGTCAGGACTCATAACCACCAGGTGATGGCGGCTACGAGGTATATCGCGCCGAGGAAGTTGGTGGCGAGTTTGTCGTAGCGGGTGGCGATGCGGCGATAATCCTTGAGGCGGCAG
>NZ_JAFCXM010000016.1:0-12689 GCF_049898305.1 Sphingomonas sp. PWP1-2 | reverse complement strand
TGACAGATGTCGATGCCACGCTCGAACAGCAGATCCTCGACGTTTCGAAGCGACAGCGGGAACCGGACATACATCATCACGACCAGGCGGATCACCTCGGGTGACGAGTTGAAGCGGCGGAACGGGCTGGGGGGGGCATGGCCCTCGATTTGCGACTCATTGGGCCACGGTAGCGAACGCCTCGTTGGTCTGACAGAGCCCTCCTGGCAGATGCCTTTTGCCGCCCACCGCACAAACCGATTGTAGAGCGTCTTTCTCGGACCGTAGCAGGCGGGGGCATGTACCCACCGGCCACTCGACTTCACCACATGGATGATGCCGCTGAGCACCTGCCGGTCATCGACCCGCGCGACGCCGCGGACCTTGTTCGGCAGCAACGGACAAAGCCGCTCGAACTGGCCTCCGCTCAACCAGAACTCGCTCAAATTCAGGATCCTGCTGTTGCCGAGCCTGAATCACATTCGCGCGGCCAAGGGAATCCCATTTATGGGTCCTGACCCTAGAGCGGCCCTTCCGCAAGCGACCACTTGCAGACAGTCGCGAAAAGGCGCTCATGGCTAACTGAACCAAGGGCTGGAGCACGCTCGTGACACATTTGCCCTTACGCGATCATCTTCAATGTCAGGCCAAGGCTATTGCGATGGACGCTATGGCCGCCGTTGCCGTCCCGCGTGAAAATCGAGTACGATATGCTGCCTTGGCTGCTGATTGGCGCGCCCTTGCCGCGACCGATCAAGTTGACGACGGCTTACGCGCAGTTCTTGAACAGATCAGACGCGATTATCGCCAATAAATCACCAGCTTTTGCCATCCGTCCGTCCGGCGCATTGCGATCCGACGCGGAAGCGGAGCGGCGGCTATCTGGTGGAAACGCGGGCAGAAGGCACGCGTCCAAACCACATCGGAAATACTGTACACGCCAGCTTGCGAGATGTTCGACCCGTCTGCCGAGGGGCCTCTATACGGATGTGACCTAAACGGCTTGCGATTTTAGAACGGATATGCGGGCGGCATAGCGGTCCGCCATGCCTAGGTGCGCAAGCTGCGCAGCAATATCCCCTGGCACTTCTGCCAACTAGCGGGATTGTCGTTCGCGCACCACAAGGAATGCCATATCTTCAGATTCGGCCATGTTGATACTCCACGTGCAAGCGGGAGCCGGTCTTTGCCCTCGGTTGCCATCCTGCTCGCGGCATGATCGGTGGCGATGTCTTACTATATCACGAAAAGCCGAGCTGGTTAGGCCAAATCCCTATCTCGCTCCGTAAAGGCCGAACGACTGCTCACCACCATGTATCGCCGTTCGGGCCGCAACCCAGCGCGTACGTCGCCCGGAAGCCGATCGACCGATATCGGGCGAGAAAGCGGATCGGCTGAAATCGACGGTGGGTTCAACGGGTCGCCGCAACACGCTCTGCAAATATTTCAGAGGGCGTCCGATACATCAAGGCCTTTCTGGGGCGCTCGTTGAGTTGGCGGGCGATGGCGCTGAGTTTGGCCTGGCTATGGAGGGAGAGATCGGTCCCCTTGGGTGTGGATTGGCGCCGAAAACGGGACCCCGGTAGTTCCTCGCCAAGCTATTGAATCGGCGTCGAAGCCTTACATAACCAGGGGTCCAATCGGCGCGGATTGGGACCCCTTGATACCCATACTCTTAAAGGATTACAGGTAGTTGCTCCGCTCCGACCGGGGTCTCGCTTTCGACGCCGATCCACAGTCACCTCACCGGGCACATCCGTAAATATGCTGAAATATGCCTAAACCCAATTTACTAATCAGGCTTGCACGTCGCGCCGAAGCCGTGAGCGAGCTGCACGTACTTATCGATCCTGACCGTAATAACACGGTGGCACGGCCTAGCTCTGCGCCCTCTGCCGACCCAAGCCGTTCGCCTTGGCGAGGCCCGAACGTTTCGCGCTGTATTCAGCCGACACCATCGAATAGGAAGCGGGAAGCGACCACTTTGCACGATACTGGTCAGGGGTTAGGTCATGCATCGCAAGATGCTTCTTTATCGATTTGAAGCGCTTTCCGCATTCGAGGCAGCCAACCGAGTCCGGCTTGACGCTTGCCCGGATCGTCATGGCGGGCGTGGATACCTCAATGGCCCCGACCGTCGCAGTCGTGCCCTGAAGCCCTGCTAAGCTTTTATAGACGGCGTTGATCAGGTGCGGCACCTCTTTCGCCGCAACCACGTTCGAGGCCACGTATGCGCCTACGATGTCACCGACATGGATAAGTAATTTTGCGCTAGTCATCTGCGGCGAGCTACACCTTTTTGATCGGAATAAAACAGAAAATGGTTTAGGTGTGCTACTCGTGTAAGCCAACCTTAAACTGATTGCAGGCGATGGGGTGACCGAAGCCCGCGCATTTTGCCCGCCGTACTGGTCAATCGTGCCGCAAAGGAATACGATCCTTCAATGAACGACGATCCTAATCAGTACAGAAAGCGTGCTGACGCCGAACGTGCGAATGCAGAGGCTGCTACGCTGCCTAATCTCCGTATCCGGGCACTGCAATCGGCAGAGCGATGGGACGAGATGGCGATACGTGCCGAACGGGTCAAAGTCCTCGCGGCGGAACGGAATAATCCGAAAAGTGCTTAGCGTCATTTGCGTCGATTGCTGCTGTTCCGAACGCCTCGTCGGCGTCACGCGATAATTTTTACGGACACGGTGATATTAAACGCGACGTGATGGGTCGCCTATCGGCACGCCATGCGTGCCCCCACTCGGTCCATGAGTGGCACTCGCGCCACGCTAGGAGCGAGGTGGCAGCCAGGTTCGGGCATGTAAGATTTTTGGCTTGTTAGCGGCGTGGGTTACCTTAAGGTAAGCAAACAGGATGCTGTATCGCCTCCACCTCCGATGCGACGGTGAGATGTTCCCCGACGCACAGGGCATGGACCTTCCCGACCTAGAAGCGGCTTGCTTCCACGCAACGAAGATCGCGCAGGATATCATGGGTGAGGAAGCTAGGAACGGCAGACTCCCGCTAACATGGTCGATCGAGATGGAGGACGAATTTTGGCGAGATCGTTGCCGAAATTCCGTTCCGGGACGCGATGACTGTTCACTAGCCAACTTACAAAGTAACCGATGCTAAATCGAAAATATGGTAGTCAATGACTGGTGGCGAGTCGCCCACTGACGCGGCACGAGTGGCTTTCCCTCCGTCTACCCCCCGCTGACGGAGGGAAAGTTTAGATTGGTGAGAGCCAGCGCACCCCCGGCGCGCGGCTCAATCACCTTCGCTCTGATGGACGCAACATTGACCATAATCAAGCTTCGGTTTTCGAATTGGCGAACTCGTACGGCTTGAGGGCTTGTCAAAAATAATTAGCCCGTATCGAAAGTATCATTTAGATTAATCACATCGCGATTAATGTCGGTTAACGAACGCGGCTCAGCCAGCTGCTATACCAGTCATATGTTGTACCGTTTAAACCTCGCTTGCGATGGTGAGATATTCACCGATGAAGAAGGGGTGGAGCTACCGAACCTTGAAACCGCATGTTTTCGCGCCACGAGGATAGCCCGCGAGATTATTGGCGAGGAAGCCAAAAGTGGAAGGTTGCCCCTTTGTTGGTCCATCGAAATCACCGATGAAACTGGCGTGACCGTGGCGACCATGCCCTTCGCGGATACGGTAACGCTTCGCTAGGAAAGACGCTTTGACCGTCGTCTTTCGGCCGACGACCCGACTCAACGGTCTTGAGGTCCTCCCCAACTGCCTGCCCTCCAGCTCGAAGCCCAAAACCCTCTAACCCTCACGCAACGGCGTCCCCATATAGGGCGTGTAGGAGATGTTCGATGCCTATAGTGGAAGGCAAGTCCCTCATTGGCTGGGGCGCAGTGCGTGACACCCCTTGGCATTTCGCTGGTCTTTACGCCTCGCAAGGGGAAGCTCAAGCCAAGGCAGACCGAATGGGCGAAGGTTACGTGGCTCGGTATGGAGAGCGACAGCGCATACCCGATACATTTGCCTGCGCCGACGACCAGTGGCATTCAACGATGGCTAGGCTCTGTTGACATAGTCATTTAGGCAGAGCTTGCCGGCGGCGAGCGATAGGAATCCCAGGAAGGACGATGCGGTTTTATCGTATCGCGTGGCGATGCGGCGGGATTGCTTGAGGCGATTGAACAGGCGTTCGACCTGGTTGCGATCCCGGTAGCGTCGGAAGTCACAGGCTGCCGGTTCTCGGCGGTTTGCTTTGGGTGTGATGACCGGCAAGATTCCGCGCCACAGCAGGTCTTCGCGCACAGCGTCGCCGTCATAGCCCTTGTCGGCAAGTAGCGCTCTCGGCTTGGGAACAGGCATATCAAGCAATGCGGGAACCGCGCGGTAGTCCGAAACCTCGCCGCCGGTCAGGACGAAGCCAAGAGGGCGTCCCTGACCGTCACAGCGGGCGTGGATTTTGCTTGTAAGGCCGCCGCGGCTACGACCAAAGCCCTCCTTGGAGGTCCCCCTTTCGCGCCCGCTGCCTGAGAGTGGCCGCGGACAATGGTACTGTCGCTCATGTGGTGCCAATCGTCGGTCAGCCCGAGATCGACGAGCGTTGTGAGCATCGCGTCCCAGACGCCCTGCTCGGCCCAGCGCCGGAAGCGGACGTAGACCGAGTTCCACTTGCCGTAGCGCTCGTGCATGTCGCGCCACGGACAGCCCACCCGCAACACATGCAACATGCCGTTCAAGAACCGACGATTGTCGTGCGAAGGCCGCGCCTTACGGCCCGGCTCCGAGGGAAGCAGCACGCCGATGATAGCCCACTCCTCGTCCGATACATCGCCCCGACCCAATGCTGCCTCCAAAAGACAGCTTTGCATCAGAGATTACGCCGTTTGGGAATCCACTATGTCAACACGACCTAGGTCTGCGGACCCCAGCGGGGCCGCGCGCATAAACCAACACCCTGCCGACTAACGAAAGTGAAACCTTTTTGAAATAGAAGAGTCTTTGCTCACCGATCGCTGCTTCGGGAGCGTGTAGGGGAGAAGCGATGAGACCATCGTCAAAACAGCGAAGTGTCGTCATCGTTGATGACTCGCGAACTATCCAAGCAATGCTCAGTGTAGCATTTAGCTCTCGGCCAGAATTTAACGTCGTGGGGTTTGCAAACGACGCAAAATCAGCCGTTGAAATGGTGCGTCGCTTAACACCTGATATTGTCACAATTGATTTATGCATGCCGTATTTGGACGGCGGAGCGCTTCTTGAGCTACTTAGTGATATGACAAGCACGTGTAAAATCATTGTTTCAGATCGCGCTCTTTCGAATATTTTGCTGACCTCGAAGCTTATTCAGGCAGGCGCGGCGGCGTGTATTGCAAAAAGCGACCTGACTTTTAATCAAGATGCATTTTTCAAAAAAGTAAATGCTGCGGCGCAATCGATCGCCAACCGTTCCCGGCATACGGCGAGCACGAAAAACCCATCAAATTCGCGACATAACGCTGTTGCCATAACTGAAGATGAAGCTACTCGCGCGTTCCCCGTTCATATATATGAAAAGGAGCGGATTGATTTTGTTCAAGCATCTCGTTTAGCAAATACTGAACGACAGCGTGAATTCGATATTATCACAAAACACGTTGCTAAGCTTACGGGCTTTCCGGTTTGCTTATTAACAGTAATCGACCGAGATACACAGTAGGTGAAATCATCGTTTGGCATTGAATTATTAAGTATGCCACGGGAGCAGGCGTTCTGTAATTATACGATTTCCCAAACTGGGATTTTCATCGTGTCAAATGCTGTTGCCGACAAGCGATTTTCAAAAAACCCATTGGTTACTGGCGCTCCAGGCATTCGCACTTATGCTGGCTCGCCCATCGTCAACAGCAGTGGCGTAGCAGTCGCAGCGTTGTGCGTTATTGATACAATCGTTCGCTCCGTCTCATCGCGAGTTACCGATCAACTAGCTGCTATGTCGGAGGTCGCAGCCGAAATGATAGCTCAGCGCATGCCCGTAGCGGCTTGATGTCGAACTGTACTATTGGCAGACTTCGTACTTTAGCAGTTACATTATATATGCCGATTGGGAAGCCCATCGTGGATTGAGACATCTGATCGATTTAATTACGCAAAAAGATTGGCTGCGGGAAATTTACTAAACCTGCGCTAGGATCTTGATGTTAAGTGTCGAGTACGGACACGTTGTACGTAGTAAGCGAGGCCTGAAGGCTGCCTTGCGGGATGCTTGGCCGACGGGCTGATTGCCGCTCTTTGAGCGGAGCATCGATGGTAGACGAGATAATAGCGCCAGGGGGCGAACGAGCGAGCAGTCATACGAGTGGTCGTATGAGCGGTCGGATCCAGATCGTCGGGCGCGTTTCAGGTCGGCGGCGCTGGACCGTGGAGCAGAAGCTGGCGATCCTGCGCGATGCATTCGGGCCCGTGGGGTTCGGTTCGCGCGGCGATCGAGCGCCACGAGGGCGGCAGCGGCGCGATCTATACCTGGCGCCGGCAGGCGATGTCGGGCGCGTTGACCGGGCTGACTGTGCCGTCCCAGCCCAGCTTCGGTGAGGTCCAGATCGCCGAGCCGGCAGCGGCCTTGCCTGCACCTGTCGTCGGACAGTTTGGCCGCGGCCGGATAAGGATCGAGCTGCCGTCCGGCGTGCGGCTGACTGTCGATGCGTCGGTCGATGCCGACGCGCTGTCGCGGGTGATCAGCGTGCTGGCGCGATGTTCCTGCTTCCCCCTTTGACACGGATATTCCTGGCATGCGGCGCGACCGATATGCGCAAGGGGTTCGACGGACTGGCGGTGCTGGTGCATCAGGCATTGCAGCATTGCCGACGTCATTGCGAAGATCGCCGGCGGCTGGCCCGCATCGCGTTGGGATAAGCTGATGCCCTGGAACTGGCGCCGGGCAAACGAGCAACCCATCGCCGGCTGCTGGAGCCCATCGGGAACATCCCGCCTGCCGAAGCCGAAGATCAATATTATGCTGCCGCGGACAATATCGATATGGCTGCGTGATTCACAACCCAACGCCTCTGGTAGACCCGGCGCGGTTCAGTTTTTCGAATTGGCGAACTCGTACGGCTTGAGGACTTGTCAAACATAATTAGCCCGTATCGAGAGTATCACTTAGCTTAATCACATCGCGCCTAATGTCGGTTAACGAATGCGGCTCAACCACCAGCTATACAGAATCGCGCTGGGTCTGCAGGAGGCGTTGGGTTGTGAGTCACGCAGCCATATAAATGTTAGCTGCGGCATGACGTGCTCCCCATTTTCAAGCCGCTAATACCTTAGCTTCGGTGTCCATATGCCCTTGGCTGGGGCGGTTGGTAAATTCGGCGGGTGCCAAGGCGGCCTTAATAATTGCGCTGCTGCAGCGTGAGGAGGGCGCAACGCTGGCAGAGATGCCCGACCTGCATCGTGGTGAGATCGGTTCGCGTTACACTGACAGCACCCGTCGCTCCGCTCCCCATCAAAATATGCGGTTCGTGGATTTAGGAGTGATGCCTTCGCGCCGACGTTGGCGGAGCCACGGTAGCGAACGCCTCGTTGGTCTGACAGAGCCGGTTAGCAGGGACCCGGCTCTATCGCGGTCACACGCCTCGCGGGTCGCCATAGACGATCCCACGTCCGTCAGTTGCGACATACACGCGTCCGAAACGGCGCGGGTCGCCGGTGATGGCGCGAAAGCGTAAGCCCCATTGGTGGCCGGCATCGTTGATCCGGATCCAGAGCGCGCCGCCATCGACCGAGCGCCACACGCCGGCCTGTCCGGCGTTTCGACCGAGCGCGTGCAGCGCCGGGAAGGCCGCGCCGGGAAGGGGCTTGCCGAGGCCAAAGCCATCGATCGCGATGGTTCCGGTCGTATGGGCCCAGGTCTCTCCCGCATCGCGGCTGCGATACAGCCCGCCGTTCAGCAGCAGCCACGACCGATTTTGACACATTTGAAGCTGCGCCATCCCGAAAGGGTGAGCTTGTCCATAGTTTCTTCCCTTGAAGCCATTTTTCTTAGGGCTTGGCAGACGATTGGTTAATGGTCGGGTGCTAGTAGAAACAAGATTTCTGGAGCGCTGGTCACGACAATGAATAACGCGACGTTCGAAACAATCAGTTTAACCGATCTCCATGACATGCCGGATGGCCTGCGTGATGGCCTTCCCTTCGGTGTCGTGGGGCTAAATAAAGCCGGCATTACGAAGGTTTACAACACCGCCGAGGCCCGCATCGCCGGCCTCGATCCAAGCACCGTTCTCGGGGTCAGTTTCTTTGATGCGGTAGCGCAATGCATGAACAATTTCATGGTGGCACAGCGGTTCGAGGATGAGCCCGAGCTTGATGCGATCGTACCGTTCGTGTTGACACTGCGCATGAGGCCGACGCGCGTCAGGCTCCGCCTGTTGTCGAGCGAACACGCGCGCCTACGTTTCATCTTAATCGAGCGTTGAGCGAAATGTCAGAGCCGATGGGTGAAGAGCAAAAATTGCTCGAGTTTTTATATGCGGCCCCCGTTGGTCTGGTCGAGATAGATGCGTCCGGCGATATCACTATGATCAATCCCCACGCGATGAAGCACTTGCTTCCGCTCGTCGGTATGCGCGATGCCGGGAATCTGTTTTCGATGCTCGAAGGCTGCGCTCCCGAGCTGCGGAACATGTTCGACGACTTTACCGCCGACCGCGGGACAATATGCGATGGCCACAGGGTCGCTGTGGATCTTGGTCGATGCGACGATGTCGATCCCAAGGTGTTGGCCTGCACGCTGGTGAAATTGGACATGAACCGCGCCATCGCCACGGTCAGCGATGTCACTGTGCAGGTCGCCCAGGAACGTCGTCTAAAACAAGCTGAGACGTGGTTCGCGTCGCTCCTCAACGACGTCAACGATTATGCGGTGCTATCGATCACCGCCGAGGGCGTGGTCGTTTCCGTCAATGCTTCGTGGGAGCAGCAGACGGGCTATTCGCGAGAAATCCTGATCGGGCAACGATTGGCGCACAGCCTTCCTCTTCCTCCCGGGGGCGGACCGCTCGGCGCGCGCGAGCAACTGCGTCGTGCCTCGCGCGATGGTTGGTATCTCGACGAGAGCTGGCATTCACGCAGCGATGGTACTCGCTATTGGTGTCAGCGCCTGCTGGCGGCTCGTAGTTCCGCCGACGGAAACTTGAAGGATGGTTACACCGTCGTGCTCCGGGACGTGGCCCGGCAGGACCACGGCGCCGACGACCTTCGCCGGTTGCTTACGCAGGATCACCTTACGGGTGCCGCCAACCGATCTCACTTTCAGCAGCAGCTCGATCGCGCGCAGCGCGCCTCTGTCGAGCACGGCGAGCCGCTCTCTTTAATTATGATCGATCTCGACCACTTTAAGCGCGTCAACGATCGGTACGGACACCCGGTTGGCGATCAGGTGTTGATCCATTTTGTACGAACTGTCTCCGCCGAGCTACGACCGTCTGATCTATTAGCCCGCCTTGGTGGCGAGGAGTTCGCCGTTCTGTTGCCGGACACGGAGATCGACAAAGCCGTCAGCATCGCCGAACGGTTGCGCTTAGTCGTGGCCGATATGTCCGTGACGACCTCAACCGGTAAACTCTCCATCACCGCTAGCCTGGGGTGTGCGCTCGCAGCGGCCGGGCAGGACCTTGTTTCCACGGCTGACCGAGCCTTGTATGCGGCCAAGCATGCCGGGCGGAACACGGTACAGGTAACCTGCGCGGAATGGCTGGCTGCATGAACGCCGGGCTCCCCGGACGCGGAGCGCTAACGGCAATCCTCATGGGGGTGATCGAAGCTGAGGTCGTGCGCCAACGCGGTTTGGGTGGCGTACCGTTTCGGTTCCCCGAATCCGATGCGGCGCAGCAGGCAACACTTGATGAGGCGGGTCTAAGTATTGATTCGCTCGAACAAATGGGTGTCAAAGGCGCTATCGAGGAAATGTTCGGAGAAATCGGGATGTTTGGGACTGATGGTGATCCGGTCGAGATGCCGCCTACCATCGCATTGCTGGCGGATTGCATCATCCGGTCGTGGCGCGACTACGCGCCCAGCCTGACCGTTCAAAGTTCCGATACGACGGACGCCGCCAAGTTACACCGTCACGCGATCGCCGATCTGATGGAGGAAGCCCGCGACTTTGCCAGCCTGGTGGGCCACCGATACAGGGTCGTCGCTTTCTTGCCGCCCCAGCATATCTATGGTTTGATCTGGACGGCGCTTGTTCCGGAGATGCTGGGCGCTCCCGTATTCCGGGCGTCACTGGCCAAGCATATTGACCTGCGAGCCGGCGACCTGATCGTTGCGGTCCCGCATCAGTGGCGAGCCCTGTCGCGTCGCGATCGATTCCCCGGCGATATCATCGGAATCAGCGCGGGCGCCCCGATGGAGGACGCCGATGCGGAAGTTCTGATGGCCAAAGGCCTCATCCGGCTGATCGATGTCTATGGCGCATCTGAAACCGGCGGGATTGCGTTTCGCGAAGCGCCGAGCCGAGACTATATGCTTTTGCGGCGCTGGCGTTTCGACCAGGATCGAGCGGGTACTGACCGGATCATCCCGGCCGATGGCGCTGTTGTGTCGTTACCTGACCGTATTACCCGCTTCGGTGATCGGTTCCGCCTCGATGGCCGTCATGAGCAGGCAGTTCAAGTCGGCGGCGTGAACGTGTCACCCGACGCTGTTGCTAGACTATTGTGTGAGCATGACAGCGTCGCCGAAGCAGCGGTGCGGCTTAGGAGCAACGGTCGTTTGAAAGCATTCCTGGTGCCGCGCAACGGCGTACCGGCCGAAACGATCGTGGCGACTGTTTCGGCCTATGCCGTCACGCGACTTCCCGCACCGGCGCGCCCGGTTGCCTATAATGTGGGTGTTAGTCTTCCCCGAGGTCCACTCGGCAAAGCATTGGATTGTTGATGAGTTTCATGCAGCCTATCGATTTCGGTGGAGGCGAGCCGTTACTGCCCGATAGCCCGCCGACCGTCCGCGCAGAATGTCAGGGATGCCGGAATGGATCGAATCTTGGCTTTGACTTCACCATGGCGTTTCAGCCGATCGTCGATATCGTCGATGATCGGGTCTGGGCGTATGAAGCGCTGGTGCGCGGCATGAATGGCGAGGGGGCGGCTACCGTCCTGAACCAAGTAAGGGACGACGACGTCTACGGCTTCGACCAGGCATGCCGCGTCAAGGCCGTCGGACTCGCGGGAAGACTATTCCCGGCAGATGAGCGAACGCGCCTGTCGATCAATTTCATGCCCAACGCGGTCTATGAACCGAATGCCTGCATACGCGCAACGCTTGCGGCGGCACGAAAGGCGAGATTCGCCGAAGACAGGCTTATGTTCGAGTTTACCGAAAACGAACGAATGCGCGACAGCGCGCACGTTCGACGAATTATCGAAGCGTATCGGGAACGGGGGTTCACAACCGCGATCGATGACTTTGGCGCCGGCTATGCTGGTCTTGGCTTGCTCGCGGAACTGAACCCCGATGTCATCAAGATCGACATGGCGCTGATACATGGCATAGATACCTCTGCCACGAAGCGTGCCATCGTTGCCGCCATCGTCGGACTTACGAGCGCATTGGATATTATGCCGTTGGCCGAAGGTATCGAAACCAAAAGCGAACTCGATACACTCCGCAGTCTTGGTATACGGCTCTGTCAGGGATACCTTTTTGCGCGGCCGGCCGTCGAAGCGCTGCCACCCATTAGCTGGCCGGATGAACTCTCCAATGTTGTAATATAGTCACCCAAATCGATTTTGATGATTCATGCAATTTTTTAAGCTACGCTGTGTTAAAACTGGCCGGTTATTGATACCCAACACTCGTTACGCTTTGTGAAAAGCGAGAAACATGTCGGTCCCTTGTGTCACCCGGTCGTGGATGCTGGCACGCACGCGTTCGGCCCCACCTGCGACCGTCGGCTCTAGATTGCTGGATCCCTGCCACATGCCGAACAAAAGGTCGGCAGCCCGTTTCGGATCGGCAGCGATGATCTCTCCGCGCTCTGCTGCCGTTGTACGAAGTGCTCTCAGGTTTTTGCGCGTGCGCCCCGGCCCCAATCGCCAGAATGCTTCAGATAAGTCGGGCCGCTGTCTGATTTCGGCCGATAGCACGCCATAGTAAGCGACGCCGACCTCACTTGTGTGGATCGGCGTGCAAAAATGACCCCCTTAGCGGGGTGATCGGCGTCCAAAAGGGACCCCTCATTTCGATGGTTTAGACAGCAGCCTGGGTATTCGCAGGCGGCGAGATGGGGACGTTGGTGGTGGAGACTGTGGTTCGGGTTCGGCGTGAGTACGCCGGCGGCAAGCCGATGGAGGCGATCGCGCGGGACCTTCGATTGTCGCGCAAGGTGGTGCGCAAGGCGATCCGGGCACCGGAAGGTTCGTTCGACTATCATCGGCGGTGCAGCCGCTGTCGCGGATCGGACCGTTCTAGGAGCGGCTCGATACGCTGCTAGCCGAGAACGAGGCGCGCCCGCGTCGCGATCGGCTGCGGATGACGCGGATCCACGATCTGCTGCTGCGCGACGGCTTTGAGGGACCGTACGTTGCGGTCTGGCGCTACGCCACGCGCTGGGCCGAGGCGCGGCGCAAGGATGTCAACGCCGGTCGGATTCCAGGCCAGCGGGGCGGAGTAAAAGCAGGCCATTGTTGATGCGGGCCTGACGATATGAAGAGGGCCCCGATCGGGGCCCTCTTCATATCGTTGTCGTC
>NZ_JAFCXM010000015.1:0-14569 GCF_049898305.1 Sphingomonas sp. PWP1-2 | reverse complement strand
CGCGCCCGCCTCGGCCTCCTTCAGGATGCCGATGATCTGCTCTTCCGAAAACTGCTTCCGCTTCATCTGTCCGTCCCTTCTTCGGGCCGGACTCTAGCTCCAACTGGAGGAAAAAACGGAAGTCATGTCAATCGGGCCGCTGCTGCCGCCCGAGCATGGTCGCGGATGTCGGCCTTCGGGTGAAAACCGTCGTTACTTTGAGGGCATGATGTGGATGGCGCGATCGGGTGCGCGATGGCGTCTGCTTCCGGACGGCTATGTTGTTGCCCCCTAAAGGCCTGGCAGAGCCTCGCAGGTTTGCGCGATGGACTCGCGGGGTGATCGATAGCGCAAAGCGCTGTGCGGATGCACCTCGTTATAATGGGCGGACCGGCCAGGCAGTTGGTCGATAACGCTCTGCGCATCTGGCCTAGGGTTCACGCGGACATAATCGCGCTGGAGGGTGCGGACGAACGCCTCCGCCCTGCCGTTCGATTGAGGACTGCTGACTGGTGTCGTGCGCGGGATCAGCCCAATGCCCCGGGCTGTGGATAGGCATCCAAGCGGGCCCCCATCCGATCCGTGAGCAATCACTGGGAATATAGTGGAAAATTACATTCTAAAGGGGGTCTCAATCAGTGCCGATTATCCCCCCTTTAAACTTAAAATTACCAAGCCTTCGCAATCAGTTGCGTCGCGAAGGGGCGGGGTCCCGCTTCCACGCCTAGCCACAATCGTCGGGTTAAGCCCGTGCTTCAAAGCTGTTATCCGTCCGACATGAACAAGTGGCAGCTTCCGGCAAACACACGGAGCGCCCTGAATGTCGGGTTCTGGGTCTTTTCCAGCCGCCGCTGCGGCTAGGGAGACGAGCGATAGGTGTTCAAAAACTTACCATTTTCCGTACGGCGATTCTTTGTTGTCCCCTTGGCAAAGCTCACCCATTGGGGTTGCCGTTCGCCCGTCGTGAGCCCTTCAGGAAACGTCCGTTTGTTGAACAGTGAACCACGCGGCGTCAGGTAGCGTCATTGCTGCGCCTGCAACCGTCTTCACAGCTAAGCTCAACCGAACATTTTTCCCTCGAAAATTATAAACAAGTTAAGCAGCCAAGCGGTTCTTCTTCATATCCAGCTTCACGATAATGCCGTTGGCTGACCAATCGGACGAATATGAGCCCCCGAGTTGTGCTGCCATTCGGGTAACAAGCTTACTGCCAAATCCCATCTCTCCGGGTTTTACCACCGGCGGTCCGCCATGCTCGGTCCATACTAGCAAAACGTTGTTTTCCCGAACCGTGCACGTAATATCAACAGTACCTGTGCCGACGGAAAGCGCGCCGTATTTTACCGAGTTGGTCGCCAATTCGTGGAGGATTAGCGCCAGATTCGTCGCAGCGCCGTCGCCAGTGGCAATCCTCGGCACAGAAACGCGCACGCGACCACTAAAGGCCCCCATGTCGTCATATGGTGCCAGTACAACGGAAATCAGGTCACCGACGAGCGCCGCATTTTCTCCTTTTGGCCTTGGTCGAACAAGGTCATGTGCACGACCTAACGCCGATAGTCGCGCTATCAGGTCATCAGCCATAGCTTCAGCGCTGATCGCCGATCTCGACGCAATCGTGGTGAGACCCGACGCGATCGCCAGCAGGTTTTTAACGCGATGGCTCATCTCACCAGCCAAAAGTTCGTGCGCCTCTTCGGCCTGCTTGCGATCGGTTACGTCCAGGAAAATGCCGAACATCACGAGCCCGACGATGCCCGCATCATCGCCCTGCCCCCGCGCAGAAATCCAGCGCACCTCATCGTCGCACATGATGCGAAAATCGATGTCGTAGGCACCGATTAGGGCGCGAGTTGCCGAAAACGCATTCCGCACGCGGTCACGATCGGCAGGATGAATTTTTTTGGACAGATCCTCGAACGTGATTTCGCCCTGAGGACCTACGTCCCACAGGCAAAAACCATGCTCGTCCATCGTTATGCGGTCGGTTTCGACGTTCCACGACCACAGCGCAACGCCCGCTGCCTCGGTAGCGCGGCGGAGATCGACAATGCCCCATTGGGGAGTGTCGGCACTCTGTTCCGATTCCATAAGCCGCCCTTTTTAAAAGTCGTTTGCGGCTAATAGAGAAGTTTCTGGAGGCCGCCTTTTGGAACCACCAGCGGGTGGAGCATGCCCGCATCCTGCGGATAATTATTAACGGTGATCAAGATCGGAGCGATATTACGGCTGAGGTGATTTCTACAATCACAGCGCCGCCAGCGATTTGCCGCTAACCTCGCTTAGCATTTTTCCAAATATCACGGAGTTTATGCGCTCAGGTGTTAGCTGAATTTTACACCGCTCTTTGAAGTGGCATAGGTTTTTTGCCGTCGGGCAGGGTGTTGCGCAGATGGTCATGTACCATGCGGGTATTAAACGGCTTTCTTATAAAAGTGGCCTTCTCGGGTAGGTCTCCCGCTTCCGGTAACAGACGGCCGCTTGCAATTACGATCTCGATCCACGGCCAATTTTCGGCAACATGGTGCGCAAGAACGAAGCCGCTCGTGTCCCCCGGCATTTCGACATCGGAAAAGAGTAATATCACGCTCGAAGAATGTTCATCCAGCAAAGCCTTTGCTTCATCACCGGTGCTCGCTTCGTAGAAACGAAATCCAGCATCTTCGAGGATTGCGCAGGCGTCCATCAGGATGATCGGATCATCATCGACGACGAGCGCATACGGCGTGGTTGAAACATCCATTCTGCACAAACCGCCAAAGACATATTATGTTTCACTGGCGCATGGGAGGCGAAGCGTTTTACCCTGAACCTCTTTCCACGTGAGCAGCACCTGAGGATCGGTCGTCCCAATTATCTGATTTTTCGAAGGATTTTCGCAGCTGGCGAAGACCACGACGTATCCGGCTTTTCATGGTGCTAAGTGGTACCCCGCTTCGCTCTGCAAGCTCGAGGTAGGTGTAGCCATCAAAAAAAGCGCTATGGATCGCGTTACGCTGCCGGCTCTCCAGCTTGGAAAGGTAGATAAGAAGTCGGCGTGAATCCTCGTCGATCAGCATCATTGTTTCGGCATCTATGCCAGGATCAGGTAGATCAGGAGCGTCGTCAAGCGTGACTGCGCCTTGTTGCGTCTGGCTGCGCCGCCAATCGATCGCACGATTGCGGGCAATGGTGGCCAGCCAGGAGATGGGACTGCCTAAACACGGCTCATACGTCCCTGCGCGCTTCCAGACGATCATATAGACGTCATGCAGGACATCTTCGGCGACAGCCCGCTCGCCGCAAATTCGAAAGCAAATGCCGAACAGCTTCGCCGACGTCAGGGCATACACATTTTCGAATGCTGCTCTGTCCTCCTGTCCTGTCAGAGCCAATTGTTCGATCAGATGCGCACGTGCGCTGGCAATGGATGATTCAGCAGGGGAGAGACCAACGTTCACCAGCAGGGCCAAAATCTGCGATCGACGTAGCTTGGCATGGGATGGAATTGGCGATTGCGCTTTACATTATGACAATCGGTGCGTCGTCGTCGTGTCGGACCATCCCCCCAAGTCGTCAACACACGGGGGCGTCGCGTGCGCGACCAACGGGATAAGCAAAATTGTCCCACACTATCAATCAATCGTCATGGCGTTGGTCGGCACATCGCCGAGTGCACGCGGCTCGTGCATCGGACATCCATTGAAGTCGCCACGAAACTTTGCGGAGGCTTCGTAGGTCGGCTTGCGGGTACGGTTGACGCCGCCAATCGGCTGGTGCGCTGCAAGCCCATGCCAGGGGCTGAACGCGATCGCCTTGTCCTGACCGTCGCTGGCGCCGTGTTCCCAACTTATTTGTGCCGGAACGGTAAGGCGCGCCACAGCGACATATGGACTATGCTCGTCGTCCCAGATAGCTGATGCGTCCTCGATCGGCATTGCTTCGAGATCGGTGCAGAGCTGCACGCGAAGCTCCCAGATGCTGTCCTGCTCGATAAACACCTCCTCGAGGTCCTCGCGCAACGCATCGGGGCGACCCAATGTCTTGACCTTGTAGCCGGTCAGCGCGGTCATGTTTGGCGACACCGGCGCTAGTGAGAGCTTTGCGATATAATCACCATGCCGGAACGGCACCTGCGTGTAATACGTCTCGCCTAAGGGATGCGTATTGGGGGCACCGCCAAGCGTCTGGATGGTCGGGCTTTTGATCCCGATCGTTTCCAGCGCGGTATCAACAACCTGCAATGTCGCGGACAGCGCTTTTTTTA
The DNA here is from genome assembly GCF_049898305.1 of Sphingomonas sp. PWP1-2. Taxonomy (NCBI): domain Bacteria; kingdom Pseudomonadati; phylum Pseudomonadota; class Alphaproteobacteria; order Sphingomonadales; family Sphingomonadaceae; genus Sphingomonas; species Sphingomonas sp. PWP1-2. Next base: position 10,344 of record NZ_JAFCXM010000015.1, on the reverse strand, counting down.
GTCCTTCACTGGCATCGGTGGTTTTCGCCAGCATCTTCAGATTGGCGAGAAAGGCTTTTGGGGTTGGAGCGGCAAAAGCCGGGCCATTGACCAGAATGAAGTCCTGCGTGTTGTCCGCCTCGGAGCCAGAAAGGCGATCACCGGGCACGTCGAACAGCTTGATAGCGAGCCCACGCGGTACGCTGATGCTGTCGTCGAGGATGTCGCCGGGTAACGTCGAAAAGCGCATCAGTACGTCGTATGAGCCCGGCGAGGCGAAAAGACCTTGCGCGAGCGGTGCCGCTAGTCCGCCCAGGATCTTAATGCGGCCCTTCACGATAGCATGTGCTTTGGCGTGAACGCCGCGCACGGCTGATCCATAATCCTTGGCTGTCTGCTCCTGGATTAGGTGGAACTGCTCGTTTAGATTTTTAACGGTTTCATCCTCATCGGCCTCCAGTTTTTCGATGCTGGATGAGTAGCGGACTGCGGAATGCGCGAAAGCTTCAAGCATGAGTTTTTCTTTCGCTGGAAGCGCATTGGATGAAGCGCGACGAGTATTGTTATGGGTTCAACGCTTCAGCGTCAGGAAAAGCCCATAAATCGTAGGTTTTCTTCGTAACTCTGAACTCGCCTTCAGCCAGAGGACCGGCGTCACTGACTCGAAGCCGCAGCAGACCGTGAGGGATAAGAGCCTCAGAGCTCACCGACCACCCGGGGTGTATCGAAGTCAAGATTTAACAATCGATGCTATCATTGGCGTCAGGACCGATACCCGGAACCCATGCCCATTGAAGCCTGTCGTCCGTGTCACAGTTGCGCCAAGCACCGCTCGAAGTTTTTCGAGCAGCCCGCCGCCATTTCCAGCGGAGTAGCTTTCGACCACGCCGATACCATCGTCTTCGACGACCAATTCGACCTCGTCACGTGTCGCTGCAAGGCTAACTAAGATCGTCCCGCCGACCTCGGTTGGATATCCGTATTTCAGGGCGTTGATGACCAGTTCGCTGCCCATCAGCACGAGTGCACGTCGTACATCAGGCGGAAGAAGCACCGCCTCAGCAGAAATCGTGATCGCGACCCGCCTCGAACGCCCGAATATGTCGGTCAGACGCGTCGCGATCTCGATGAGCAAACCTGCGCAGGGCACCAGTGATTGGGTTTCGGCATCGACGCCGAGTTCCTCGTATGCCCGAGACAGACGCCGCGCTTGCGTTATGACCGTCGTGGGAAGCCAACCCCGAGAGGGGTGGTCCACAACGTCAGCAAAGGACGTGCTGAGTTGAGCCATGTTTTTTGCACGATGAACCGCATCCGCACGCCACAGGTGTGCATGCTCGCTTCGTGGCAACGACGTGTTGGTTGACGCAGGAGCGCGCGTTGGAGCGAATAGCTCTAACAATCCTGTCTCCAGCGCAATGGGAGGCAACAGGCTCATGGCGTCCGGACGTGAGATCGACTCAACACGCATGTAAGCCTCCGATCGGTCCTAGCGGCGCGCCTCCATCATTTTCTCAAGATGAGCTGCGCCCGCTACATCGTCATTGTGACAAGCCCGCCGCCATTGTTCGCCCATGTTAAGATCGTTAAAAATCGTTTGGATGAAGGCAAATTGTTCTCTGCAATATTTCTCTTTTACGACGATCTTTCGGGATCAGCTCGGCGAACATCACAAAACACGCTTGGCCGATGCGCGGGATGGTAGATGCCGGGATTGGTGAACGCTGCGCGATCTCGGTCAGGTCACGTTCGGCAACGCCATTGACCAAGCATGTCGATTTTGGATTATTAACTCACTACCCAAGATCGTTGCTGAGGCTGTCTCGAATGGCCGATAGCAGCCCAAGCGACTTGTCCATTGTGTCATGGCTGTCGCCGAGGTCCGCTGCGATCTCCATCTTCACGTCGATCGCGACCGTCACCATGTCGACTGCATCTTCGAGCTTGATAACCGACCGCGCGATCAAACCATGGATCATGCTTTCGACCAGTAGCATCGCGGCTTGGCCATGCGCATCCGGCCTTTCGAACCGGGGAACTGCTCGCGGCAAATCGTTATCGTTTGTGATTTCGGTCATCAATGCGCTCCGGATAGGCGAGAGCGCTTCGATGCCCACAGTCGTTAGAGCCAGGGTTGAGCCAACGATGCTAATGGACCTAGCAGGAAAACCGCTGCCAAACTCCACTGAGATCAACTTTGGACAACAACAAAGGGCAATATCTAAAATTTGTGGGGCGTGAGAGAAGGGGGAATGGCAAATCGTTTTACCGATAAATTATGTGGTTTTGCCACCCTCGACGCTGAAGACGTGAAGGCGCTTGCCGACGCAAGCTCACGATCCCGGCAATATACCGCAAGACACGATCTGATCCGCGAGGGCGATCGGCCTGGGCCCGTGTTCATCATGCTTGAAGGATGGGCCTGCCGGTACAAGGTTCTGCCGAGCGGTACGCGCCAGGTGCTGGCTTTCCTCATGCCCGGCGACGCCTGCGATTTGCATATCGGCTTGTTGGCGGAAATGGATCATAGCATCCAGACGATCACGCCTGCACGCGTCGCGACGATCGAGCGCGTCGAAATGGATGCGTTGATGGAACGCCGTCCCGGCATCGCCCGGGCAATGTACATTTCTCAGCTTATCGACGAAGGCACGATGCGCGCGTGGATCACGAGCATGGGGCGACGGACAAGCACCGAGCGGGTCGCTCATCTCATGTGCGAGCTGTATTTGAGGGCACGCAATATCGGTCTCACCGGCGAGGACACATTGTCCCTGCCGCTGTCTCAGATTCTTTTGGCGGATGCGCTTGGTATGACCGCCGTGCATATCAATCGCGTGTTGAAAGAATTGCGCCTTCAAGGAGCAATGGCTCTTCGGCGTGGAAGCCTTGATATCATCGACCCCGAGATGATTGTCAGGATCGCCGGTTTTGGTGACGGTTACCTTCACCGGCATCTACGAATCGCGTAGTAAATCTATGGTACCACATGACCAGGCGCTGTTATCTGATCGTGACCGGCGATAGCGATACGCTTCCGCATGATCTGCGCTTCGACCAAGTGCAGGGGCTCTGTCAGACCAACGAGGCATTTGCTACCGTGGCCCAATGAGCCGCAAATCGAGGGCCCTGCCCCCCAGCCCGTTCCGTCGCTTCAACTCGTCACCCGAGGTGATCCGCCTGGTCGTGATGATGTATGTCCGGTTCCCGCTGTCGCTTCGCAATGTCGAGGATCTCTTGTTCGAGCGTGGCATCGACATCTGTCACGAGACTGTTCAGCAATGGTGGGGCCGGTTCGGGCCTCTGTTCGGCGGCGACGTCCGGCGGCAACGGATTAACCGGATGCACGGCTGTCGGCACTGGCGCTGGCACCTCGACGAGATGTACGTGAAGCTCAGTGGGGTACTGTCAAACTAACCAGGATCTGGTTAGTTGGGTCCCGATAACGCTCGATCGGCGACGCCGAGAGCGAGAACGCAGGCCGATTTAAAGAAGAACAAAACGCGTCTATGGCTATGAGGGGCGCTGCACTAACCAGATAGGAAAGTGCCTGCCCCGTAGATTTGACAGTGCCCAAGGCACCGATAGCCACTGCACCTCTGGATCAAACCATATTTCCAGCGACTCACGCCGCTTCGGTGCCGCATTATACCCAGGCCAGTTCGTCGTGCGATACACAGGTACGGCAGGTTTTGGCATCACGTCCAACTATCCCGCTCGATTCCCTACATCAATTCCCCACGTCAGTTTTGCCATAAAGCCCCGCCGATCCATACACAACGCCACACGAGGATCGCACGAACATCGATTTTTACACAATATACTCAAATTAGAAGTCGCGGGTTGCAATCAGACGGCAAACATAGCCTCTTATACTTCACCCTATCGACCAAGCGGCCTCACGACGGATGCCGCAGTGTGCGCCAGGACATCCACGCTTCTCCAAAAGTACGACTTCATCTCACGGTGTTCACGATTGTTATCAAGAGGCCGGCCGATCATGCGGAAAGTACAGGTTTGTTCCGACGACACCCGCCAAAGCCCAACCCGCTTTGCCGAAGTCTCGCCAGCCCCGTTACTCGCCAGCACACGTATCGCCATCCGTTTCAAGCGCAACAAATCTCGAGAGTTCGCGGGAAACATCCTCGCCCTTTCGACGCAATCCTGCACACTCGAAACCCCCTTCGAACTCGAACCCAACACGAGAATCTTCATCAGGATTCCTGGGCAAGAAACGATCGTCGGTCACACGATCCGCATCGACAAACTCCAGGCCGATGTCGTTTTCCAAAGGGCGATCCACCGCTCCGTGCTCGAGCACATCCTTCGCCGCTATTCCGATCCCGCCGTGCGAATCCAGACATTTGCGTCCGGCATTTCGCTTGAATTCGCGGTGTACAAACTCAGGGCCGAGGCGATGCAAAATCTCGATCGACCACAGCAAACGATCGATTGATGCTGCGCGCATAGGTGCATCATGGAGTGACGTGCTTGACATTCCTCAACAAGAACACCGCGGCGTCGGCGATATGTCTGATGGGCCTCGGCTTCATCGCTGCAGCGCTTTGCTTCGTATTATTCGGGCGGACTTTAAGCACGACGCAGATGTTCATAGTGTCGGTACTGGCTTTTGGCTTGGTCGTGATCGTCCTGCTCTCGCCGTTACCGTCGCCGGTGAGAGCCATTCTGAGCATCGCCATCTGCTGCGCTGCGGTTTTGCTGTTCGCCCAACAGGACATATTCGGCCTGCGCAACGTCACGCATTCCGTCGCAGATGCACGCTCCGGCCAAAGCAGTGCGGGAGAACCGGCGGTGGTTGAGGCTGCGAAGGCAGCTACCGAGGGACCGCCAGTGCATATCGTCTCGCCTGACGATTCAGTGTCGCGCGAGTTCATCGATTCTTTGAACGACACTATCACGCGCGATCACAGCCGTCTCGCCAGTGGGATCGCGCTGAACGGCGAAGTTCGGGCCTTGCCGGCAAGTGGAAACTATCGCTTCACCTGGGCGATCGCGCGAAATGGAGACAAGCTCTGGTGCGGAGTGATGACCAGCCCTTCGAACTCGGTCGCTAGCGCCCGTCATGAATTCGTGCGCGCGGTAGAGGGCGCGATCAAACGATCGACCGCCGACCGGCTCGTTTGCCTGTGAAGCCCAAAGATCAAAGACCCATGCGCATTTTGCGTATTTTTGAGCTGCGTCGCTTTTATGGATTGGTGATATAGTTAATGCAAACATCGCCTGATGCAGCGAACATCATTCTCATGGGCTCGACGCCCGCTCGATATCGGGAGTGACGAGCGCGGCACCGCTGCGATTGAAATGGCGATTGTCCTACCGGTCCTTTTATTGCTCATTTTCGGCATCGTTACTTATGGCAGCTGGCTCGCAATCTCGCATTCGGTGCAACAGGCGGCGAACGAAGGCGGGCGCGCCGCGCTTGGCGGGCTGACGATCGCCGAGCGCGCATCGCTTGCTCGAACCACCGCGAACGACGTCCTGGTGCGCACGCTCGACATCAACACCTCAAAGGTCGCGGTGAGCGTGCAAGACGATGGCGCGACGCTGATCGTCGATGTCGTCTACGACGCAGCTGGCAGTCCGCTGCTTATGCTGCCGATCGTCCCGGCACCCAGCACGCGTATCGAGCGCAAGACCGTGATGAAGCTGACGGGACTTTAACCTATGGCACCTCCTCCTCGGCAACGGCGGCTATTTCGCGATAGATCATGCAATGTAACGGTGCTTTTCTCCGGCGCCTTGACGATGCTGCTGGCGGGCGCGGCACTGGGCATCGACACTGCGACGCTGTTTCTCGAAAAACGGCGGCTGCAAGGTGTCGCGGATGCCGCCGCCCTGTCGGCCGCGGGCAATCCCGCCACTGCAGATGCGACCGCAAGATCGGTGGTCGGCGCAAATAGCAGCTATTCTGCCACGCTGACAGGAGCCACGCCCGGGCAATATACCGCCGAACAATCGATCGGCCCCGAACAGCGGTTTCAGCCTACCGAGACTGACAGCAATGCCGTGAAGGTCAGCGTGGAAAGTCATCTTCCGACGTTTTTCGCCCGAGCGTTCTCCAGTCAAAAGAGCACGTCGATCACCGCGCAGGCGACCGCGGCGCGCATCGATCTTGCGGCTTTCTCGATCGGTTCGCGGCTCGCCGGGGTACAGGGAGGTCTGCCGAACGCGTTGCTGTCGGGTCTGGCAGGAACGCAGCTCAATCTGTCTGCGATGGACTATAACGCCCTCGTCTCGGGAAATGTCGAGATCCTGCAGTTTTCCGATGCGTTGCGGACGCAGGCCGGCGTCGGTGTGGCAACCTTTGGCGAGGCGCTGGCCACATCGGTGACGCTTCCGCAGGTGGTGCAAGCGCTCGCCGCTTCAGCCGATTCCGCGTCGAGCGCAACGGTGCTGCAGGCGATGGCCGCGCGCCTTCCGGCGACCAAGATCCGCCTAAGCGACCTCATCGACCTCGGACCGCTCAAGGATAGCGTCCATGTCGATCCCAATCGCCCCGTCACGGTCGACGCCTTTTCCGTTGTCCGCGCCATTCTCGAGATGGGCGGTACGCGCCAGGTCGCCAGCAGTCTCGACCTTGGCGTACCTGGCATTGCGAGTTCGCGGCTGCTGATCGCCATCGGGCAGCGCCCCGCAAACTCGCCGTGGTTGGCGGTCAACGCCGCGCACAAGATTGTCGTGCGCACCGCACAGACCCGCGTTCTGATCGATTCACGCCTGTCCGCGCTCGCCCCGCTCGGGCTCGGATCGATCCGCCTGCCGATCTTCGTCGAGCTGGCGCAGGCGCAAGCCGAGCTGTCGAAAGTCTCGTGCAGCGCCGGCCGCGCCATGCCGACCGCAGCGCTGGATGTGACTCCGTCCGCCGGCGAGATCGCAATCGCCGATTTCGACGAGACCGCTTTTCCCGATTTCGGGCGTGCTGTCGCGCTGAAACCGGCCATGATCATCACCACCCCGCTCGCCACGGTGTCAGCCTTTTCGGACACGAAGCTGGGCGGCGTCAGCGCGCAGACGGTGTGGTTCACGCCGAACGATATCGTTGCGCACACGGTAAAGTCGGTATCGACCGGCGACGTGGCACAGGGCGTGGCAAGCTCGCTCCTTTCGCACACCGACCTGCGTGCTTCGATCGTCGGATTCGGCATCAATGCGTCGCTGTTGACGGCTGCGGTCGGCACCATACTCGGCCAAGCCGCCACGCCACTCGACAGCGTCGTCGATCAGGTCACCGCGCTGGCGGGCGTCCGCGTCGGACAGGCAGACGTCTGGATTAACGGCGTGCGGTGCGGAACCCCCATTCTTGTTGGCTGACCAATCGATCGAATATCCACGGCAGGATCGCAAAGATGGCAAATAGGTCGAATGCCCGTATGCGTGTAACGCAATGGGATGCGCTGCAGTGGCCGGTAGAGATCCCGGCGACGATACGGGAAGGACGCGGTTGTGCGATTGACATTACCATCGTCAATCTGTCGCTTGGCGGGTGTCGGGTTTGGGCAGGCTATTCGCTTCGTACGGGTCGATCGGGAAAACTCGTCATCGCGAAATTTTCGCCGATCACGCTCGACATCGTCGAAAGCGAGGCTTGGTTCGCGACATTCCGGTTTGACCAGCCAATCCATTATTCGGTGCTCGACCATTTGCGCATGCTCTATCCGGCAGGAGAGCAGCCGATTGCGCAGCGCAAAGGGTATGGCGGTCTTTGAGGTTGCCCTCACATAAGTCTTTGACCGCTGGCGCTCAGGTGCCGTGCCTCAGCAGCGAAAATTGACCGGACGAAGGTGCGAACTCGAGAAGAGCATCAGATTCACTTTACCCGCTCGACTTCGGAGCTGACCGAGAATCCTAGTTTGCTCAACGCTTGCTGCGGACCACGACTAGCCACCGAAAGTCCTATATGATAAAAAGGTTTGTTAAGCGCATGCAGAGGATGGCTTTTTGATGAAACCCGTGCTCGCAGGCCATTCGGTAGCGGATCATTCTGGGACTATTCTTTCGATCGATGCCGCGGTTGGGGAATTGTTGGATCTTCGAATTTGCAATATCGTGGGTAAGTCTTACACTAACATTACGTATCATGGTGATATTTCAAGAAATATCCGTGAAATACAGTATGTTGCCGCCACTAACCGGCCCCGCATGATCCGCAAACGCTACGCCCGCGCGGATGGAACCTTGATCCATGCCGAGGTTCATGTGTCGATCATGTCGTCGGCAACCTTCGGGGTACTGACGCTCGGAACGATTTTCATGGTCGACGATCCGAAGTGCCGCTTTGACGCGGAGTCGCTCTGGCGCGAGGCAAAGCGTCTTTGGTCCGTCGGTATCGTCAAGGCCGACGAGATGGGCGAAGACCTCTTTGCCGACCAGGGATGGCTGACGATGCTCGAACTCTACATCGCCGAATGCGAAGGTAAGGCACCGTTTGCCGACCGGTCGGCGGGCTTTCGGCGCGACGAGCAAGTCCAGCGATGGCTTGCTGCGCTTCGCGATACGGGTCAGATCGATCTCGAAAATGAAAATCTGGCCTTCGCGCAACTCACCTCGCGCGGCACGGCTCAAGTCGAAGCGGTCCTGCGCACTGAGCTCAGATCACGTGCGACTGCCGCGTCGCGCGCGGCATGGCCGAGTTGAGGAGCAGAAGCCGCGCCTGCTCCAGACGGAGCGCGACGGCGGATAGCTGCAAGTCGTCCGAAAGCGCCAGCGCTTCGACAAGCAGATCGGCGAGTTCGTTCAATCGGGGGTCGGATACGTTGCTATCGGGCATAGACTTAACTCGTGCACTTTTTGAATATCGATGTGGCGACGACCGGTTCCCCCAAACCAGTACGGCACCATCATCCGCGGCGAGCGGTCCTCATGCCGTAAAAATACGGAATTCGCCAGCGCGCGGTGACGGGGATACGTCGGCGCAGCACTTCGATCCAATAACTATCGTTCTCAATCGAACAAGGCGCCACCGCAGTATCTTTGCCGAAGGACCGCAGTGCGCGGGTAGGATGTTCTGCACGCGACAGGACGATATTTTTTAAAAAATAGGCTAAACGCTCCGATCGCCGCGCTGCAGGCAGAGTAAAAAGACCGATATCGATAAAAACTACGATATTTGTTGAAAACAGATCTCAAAAGTATCATAAATTTCGAAATTAATTTATGTAGTAGCAGCTTCCGCTTCAATGGACCCCCGAATGGACCGACAAAATCGAGGCCCGCGCGAAACCGGCTTGGGTCCGCAGCAGCCAAAGCTGCAGGTAACTTCCGCCGAGCTGGTGCGGCAGTTCGGAAATCTTCGGCACACGATGGGCGATGCCACCGTTTTTGTGACGAATCATGGCCGCACCACTCACGCGTTACTGTCTGCCGCACAGTATGAGAAACTGATCGCAAATCCGCAAAGCGGCGCTGGTCCCGATGACAACGTGCTGCTGCCAACCTTGCGCGAGTTTGCGGATTGGGTTCCGCACGGGGTGGTCTCGCTCGACACGGAGATGGGCGTCGTCATGGCGAATCGCGTCGCGCACGCCATTTTTGACAAGCGCGATGGAGAACTCGTCGGCCAGAACCTCTACGACGCGGTTCCCGCCCTCAAGGGGTCGCTGGCCCAAACCTACATCAATCGCGCCGCAGCTGGCAAAGAAGTGTGCGTTGCCGACCTGCCCTCGATTTTCAGGCCGGAAAGCTGGGTCCGCCTGGAAGTCTATCCGCTGGCGCGCACCACCACGCTGATGTTCCGCGACATCACCGAGGAGATGCAGAACCACCGGTTCGCAGACGCCAAGCGCGCGATCGTCGATGCGATCACGCTGCACGGCGGGATCGGCTACATGCGGCTCAACGTGCGTGGGCAGATCGAGCGGGTGGATGCATCGATGTGCGCCATGTTACGGCTGCCCGAGGATCGCTTGCTGCATCTCGGGATCGCCGATCTGGTGCCGGTCGCGAACCGCATTACCTTTCGCGAACGGCTCGAACAGGTCTTGCGCGGCGACGGTCCGCAGCGCGTTCAAACGGTGCTGCTGTCCAATGACGGCACGCCGCTGACGGTGACAGCGGCGATCACCGACTTGCCCGGAATCTACGGGAATGAAGGCGCCGTCGTGATCGTCACCTGCAGCTAGGCAGCGTCCGGCTTTACCCGCAGCGCTGGGCTCTGTCAGACCAACGAGGCGTTCGCTACCGTGGCCCAATGAGCCGCAAATCGAGGGCCCTGCCCCCCAGCCCGTTTCGCCGCTTCAACTCGTCACCCGAGGTGATCCGCCTGGTCGTGATGATGTATGTCCGGTTCCCGCTGTCGCTTCGAAACGTCGAGGATCTGCTGTTCGAGCGTGGCATCGACATCTGTCA
>NZ_JAFCXM010000014.1:0-23391 GCF_049898305.1 Sphingomonas sp. PWP1-2 | reverse complement strand
AACAATCGGGTCGAAAATAGCCACCTGCCCTTTCGACGACGAGAGCGGGCAATGCTAAGATTCAGGCAAATGAAGACCCTACAGAAATTCGCCTCGGTCCATGCCAACGTCCACAATCATTTCAATCTCGAACGTCACCTCGTCGACCGCAAGACCTACAAGGAACGCCGCTCAGCCGCCCAGGCTGAGTGGCAATCGGTCATGGCATAGCGGCACCTTGCAAAAGCCCGACCTGCATCGTGGAGAGAGCGGTTCGCGTTAGACTGACAGCACCCATCATTTCTATGGGCGGGCAGCCTAGCACCTTTTATCGCACAGGGCAGTGCGGGAGTGCTGCTTCTTAGAATCCACTATCCACCCGATTAGGGTCGGCTCATGATGGAGACGAGCCTAATTCTCGAAAACGCCGGGTTTCGTGTCCACGAGTGCTTTGATGGAGACGAAGCAATAACGCTTTTAATAGAGCACTGGGAAAGCACGGTATTGCTGTTCTCGGATGTCGATATGCCGGGCACGATAATGGATTTGCGCTCGCGCGGCACGTCGCTGAGCATTGGCCGCTGATCGAGATCGTAATTGCCTCAGGCCACATGTCACCCAACACAGGGGACATGCCACAAAAGGCGACGTTCATTACGAAGCCATTCAACCAACGAATGGTTCATGAGCATCTCCGTGAAATGCTTCCAGATGACAAAAAACCTGAGCCGTTGAAGAAGGCGGTCTAAACGCGCGGCTTCTGCCGCCACTGAAACTATGACTCGCCGGACGCCGCGCTAGCGACTTTCGAAATTCGGGGACTGGAGACTAACCGCCTGTGCGCCCTAGGTTAGTTGCAATGACTTGGCGAGGGTCGAGCTTCAGAGTTAGTTGCCCAAAACCGCTGGACATGATCGGCCAATCTAAACAAAAATCGCGAGGTGAACAAACGTACGCTGCCAGGAAGGCGAAGGCGCGGTCGGAGTGACCAAGTTGGGTCGTGACGGCCCTCCCGAATCCCCCCTGTTCGGGAACGCTAAGCATTCCCATACTCCGTCTCCTTGCTGCAATTTCGGGAAAGAGCAATTGGGGACGGATTTGGAAAAGGCGGGCCTCAAGGTCTCCATTGGAGTGATCGCCAGGGCGTCGTCCCGGAACGGGTTCCCTTTTGAAAAGTTACCGGGACCATGACAAACCGATACGCCTCTCGTGCGGAGGTCGCAGGAACAGGAGTCGAGCCGTAATTGGAAAAGGTTGACCCCGATAATCGGTCGCTTCGTCATCCTTATTCAAGCCCATTGGGACCTTCTCCTCGCCTACGCGTAATGCCAGCATGCTTTGCAGGCTTTCGTATCGAGCCGATTAAGCTACTTTACCGCCCGCGATATGGAGTGGACCGATGTCATGAAATATGTCGGTCCCGCACAGCCTCTCCACGATCCGATCGAGTCGAGCCTCACCACGGCAGACGATCGCGTCTTGCTCAATCACTGGATGCCGCCGCAGTCGGGTATCGTTCCTCGTGTTCGCTTCAGAAAACGATGGTACAGCCTGCTCTGGGCGTTGCCTATCGCCTTCGTCTTTCTCGTCGTTGGCGTTGCCGTGGCGCAAGCACTACGGACGATGCCTGAAATCCAGGCGTTTCTGATCCGCTATCCTGGCTCGCCGCCAGGTGCCCGCGTCGTCACATCGGGCTTCCCGACCTGGCTTCGCGTCAGCCATTTTTTGAACCTCTTTTTCATGACGTTCATCATCCGGGCCGGCGTGCAGATATTGGCCGATCACCCCCGACTTTACTGGCATCGCGACTGCACGCCGGGCACCGACTGGTTCCGCTTTCAGAAGGCCGTTCCAACCGGCCGCGTCTGGACCGCCAAAGATGATTCAGTGACGATCCCGAGCTGGCTCGGAATCCCAGGTATTCGCCACTCGATCGGGTTGGCCCGCTGGTGGCATTTCTCGGTCAACGCGTTGTGGATGGTGAATGGCATTGCGATCTACGTCCTCCTGTTCGCTACGGATCAGTGGCAGAGGATAGTGCCGACGACCTGGGCAGTATTCCCAAACGCCTTCTCGACCGCGCTGCAATATTTGTCGCTGACGTTCCCCACTGACCATAGCTGGACGTACTACAACAGCCTGCAACAGCTCGCCTATTTCGCGACGGTCTTCATCGCAGCACCGACGTCGATCGTGACAGGTTTTATGCAAAGTCCTGCGCTCTCGAACCACCTCGGCTGGTTTGGCCGCGTCCTCAATCGGCAGCGGGCACGCTCGATCCACTTCCTCGCACTCTGGTGGTTCCTGCTGTTCATCCTGGCGCACGTCACGCTGGTGCTCATTACGGGCACACGAACGAACCTGAATATGATGTGGGCTGGCGTGCACGATGCATCCTGGAGCGGTTTCGCGGTCTTTGTCCCCTTGATCACGCTGGTGGCCATCGCTTGGTGGGCGGCTTCGCCGTTCACGATCCGGCATGCCAGGTTGGTGCAGCAGATCGGACGTTTCCTGATCGGACCGATCAAGGGTTGGGCGGAGTGGTGGGACCCGAAAAGTGAACTGACGGAAAAAGACATCTCCCCGTACTTCTGGCCAAATGGCACGATGCCGTCCTCCGCCGAGTTCGAAGCCTTGGTCGCGAACGGCTTTACGGATTACCGACTGCGTGTAGGCGGACTGGTCGAGCGACCATGCGAGTTCTCCTTGGCTGAGTTGCGCGCGATGCCGCAACAAGAGCAGATCACGACGCACTTCTGCATTCAAGGCTGGTCCGGTGTCGCAAAGTGGGGCGGCGTGCCGATGCGCCAGGTCCTCGATCTGGTGAAGCCGACCGCCAAGGCCCGTTATCTGGTATTCTATTCGTTGGCCGATGGAGCCGACGGCGGTCGCTATTATGACGTGCACCGGATCGAGAACATGCGTCATGCTTTGACGTTGTTGGCCATAGACATGAACGGCGAGCCAGTGAGCGTTCTTCATGGTGCTCCCGTGCGGCTACGGTGCGAGAACGAACTGGGCTTCAAAATGGTCAAGTGGGTCGCTGCCATCGAGTTCGTGCATGACTTTGCCGACCTTGGATCGGGACAAGGTGGTTACAATGAGGACCATGAGTTCTACGGCTACCGGATGCCGATTTGACCGCAGCGTTTCCGCTTGAGACTTTGGCGACGATGGCATGAACACGGTCCGCCTTGTACGCGGGATGGGCGAATACACATCCTCAAGCCTGGCCGGCCGATCCGCTACTTCCTTTCTGCGTAGCGTCGAGGATGACGTCGACTGTTTCCTCCGGCATGTCCCACATGGGAAAGTGGCCGCTGGACACGAACCAGTGCAGTTTCGCCGAGGGAAACGCCGCCATTGCACGCGCCGCCTGCCGCGGAAGACAGAGCCGATCATGCCTGCCCCATCCGATCACGATCCGGCCGGTGCCAGCGGCAGCGGGTCCGGTCTGCTCAGGACCGGTCGCAAGGCTATCGACCAGCGCATCGAATGTCGGTGTCAAACTAAGACCCATCAGCTCGGTCGCCACGGTTTGCGGATCGAGCGCCCACGGGTGCGCCGACAACTGGGCCAGCAGTGCAGTGCGCGACGCCGCATTCCGGCTCAGGATCGGCAGACCGGACCGGATCGCACGCAACAAGCGGCCTGAAGCGCCTATGGTGGTCTTGAAGAAGGTACGCTCCCAGCCACGCCAGAACCCGCCCGGATCAAGCGCGACGACGTTGCCGACACCGCCGCGTCGAGCGAGTTCGAGCACAATCCGCGCGCCCATCGAACTGCCAACGACATCAATCCCCGTCAGCGCATTGTCCACAATGTACCGCTGAACGCTGCCAACCAGACCATCGAACGTCCCGCTATCATGTTCAGCCGGAGTTTCGCCATGTCCCGGAAGGTCAACCGCGATGACCGTGCGGTTGGCGCTGAGCGCATCCAGAATGGTGCTCCACGATCGCCAGCTTCCACCCAAACCATGGATGAGCAGCAACTTGCGACCGGTGCCGCGCTGGATCTCGTTCATCTCGTATCGCCCTTGTTACCTAGAACGGCTCAACGATTAAGATCCGTGCTTGGGGCCAGCGGCTCCGCGACAATGACGATCATCCAACGACCTAATCTCCGCAGCAACGACATTGATCCTCGCAATTCCCGATTAACAAGCGTCCGCTTGTCGGAAGCGCTGGCGCCGACCTGAATGGCGGTTTGTGGGTCACAGAGGCGCGGCAGCTCACGACCAGAGCCGGTCATTCAAATCAGCTTCGGTCAACGTCTGGTGCTGACGGAAGCTGCCGATCGGGCTGCGCGGAGCGGCCGGTCGGCAGTCCGCCCGGTAACGCCACTCCCATGTCATATTTGAAGTCCCAGAAGCTGTCGTAGTAAGCGCTCACGGTACTAGCGGATCATCCGCTCAATCAGCTTTGGTCTGTCGCAACCTCGGTCTATGGACGCTGACGGAGGGCACGCATTTGAGAATTGCGATTGTCGATGAAAGTGCTGCGCGCGCGGCCGTGATCGAGGAAGGTCTGCGCGATGCTGGCCTCAGCGATGTCACGATCTTCGTCGATCGCCGCGGTATAGCCGCACGGCTCGAGTCGTTGTCGCCTGACGTCGTGCTGATCAACCTCGCCAATCCGCACCGCGATGAGCTCGAGGAGCTGTTCGCGTTGTCGAAGGCGATGGCGCGGCCGGTGGCGATGTTCGTCGACCAAAGCGATGTCGCGGGGATCGAGGCGGCGATCGATGCGGGCGTCTCGGCCTATGTCGTCGACGGGCTCAAGAAAGAGCGGATCCGCCCGATCCTCGAACTCGCGATCCGCCGCTTCCGCGCCTATTCGCGGCTGCGGACCGAGCTCGACGAAGCACGCGGCGCGCTCGCCGAGCGCAAGGCGATCGACGAGGCCAAGGCGCTGCTGATGAAGAAGCGCGGGATCGACGAGCCTGCGGCCTATGCCGCGCTGCGCAAGGCGGCGATGGATAGCGGGCGGCGGATCGGCGACGTCGCCGACGCGATCGTCACCGCGAACCGGCTGATGGGGGACCTATGACGACCACGCCGTTCCGCATCGGTTTCCTGCCGCTGGTCGACGCCGCCTTGCCGATCCTTGCGCGCGAACTCGGGTTCGCCGAGGCGGAGGGGATCGCGCTCGAGCTCGTGCGCGACATGAGCTGGGCGACCGTCAACGACCGATTGCTCTATGGCCATAGCGATGCCGCGCACCTGCTCGCGCCGCTGGCGATCGCGACGACGCTGGGGCTGGGGCGGCCGGCGACGCCGCTATCGGTGCCGTTCGTGCTCGGGCTCAACGGCAATGCGATCACGCTGCGGCCCGATCTCGCAGCGCAGGTCACTGCGGTGGGCGCGCCCGGCGACGTCGCGGCGATCGGGGCACGGCTTGCTATCGTCGCGCAGGCGGCGCGCGCGCGCGGCACGCCGCTGCGTTTCGGCGTGGTGCACCGCTATTCGAGCCACAATTACATGCTGCGCTATTGGCTGATCGGCTGCGGGATCGATCCCGATCGCGACGTATCGATCGTCACGGTCGCGCCGCCCTTCGCCGCCGATGCGCTCGCCGCGGGCGAGATTGACGGGATTTGCGTCGGCGAGCCGTGGAACAGCGTCGCGGTCGACCGCGGCGTCGGCGTGATCGTCGCGGTGACGTCGCAGATCTGGCTGCGCGGGGTCGAGAAGGTGCTGGCTATGCGCACCGCGCGGATGGAGGAGGATCCCGACCTCACGCATCGCCTGCTGCGCGCGCTTTACCGCGCGGGCGTGGCCTTCGTCGATCCGACGCGGCGCGAGGAGATTGCTGCTATCCTCGCGGGTCCCGACTATCTCGATGGGTCGGCTACGCTGATCGGCCACGCCATTTCGGACCGCATCGTGTTTGCGCAAGGCGCCGACCCGATCGACGTCCCCGATTTCATGTTCCAGCATCGCGAGGCGGCCAATTTCCCGTGGGTCAGCCAGGCGGCGTGGCTCTATGCGCAGATGTGCATCGCTGGCCACGCGACACCGAACCCAACCGATTATGACGCGGCGCAACGCGTTTTCCGCCCAGACGTCTATCGCGCCGCGCTGCGACCGCTCGGCGTACCGCTGCCGGGGGCGAGCTCGAAGCTAGAGGGCGGGATCGCCGGATCGCTTGGGGTCGGCACCACACAGGGCCGCTTGATCCTCGGTGCCGACCGATTCTTCGATGCGCGGAGCTTCGATCCGGCCGATCTCGCCGGCTATCTTGGCGGATTCGAAGCATAATCGGCCGCGCTGTAGAAAATTGTTGCGTTGCGGCGCGAATCGAGGCAGCTTTAGGTCATCGTCAAGACGCTGCAACGGGGTAGCGTTTTCGGCAACACCAACAATCTGGCAAAGTCGCCGTCGCGTCTCGAATGATCGAGCGCCGCGGCGGCTTTTTTGCGTTTGCTCGAGGGGAATCGGGACGATGACGCAGTTGCAGACAGAGTTTGACGCCGGGCTGGTGGGGACCAGCGCGCGAACCAAAGCGAAACCGAGCGACACCGGCTTCTGGCAGAGCGGGCACCGCCCGACGCTGATCGCCGCCTTCCTCTATTTCGATCTCGCCTTCATGGTGTGGGTGCTGCTCGGTCCGCTCGCGCCGATCATCGCCAAGGAACTGGCGCTGTCGCCCGCCGAGAAGGGCCTAATGGTCGCAGTGCCGACGCTTGCCGGCGCGGTGCTGCGGCTCGTCAACGGCCTGCTGGTAGACAAGATCGGGCCGAAGAAGACCGGTGCGATCGGGCAGATCATCGTCATTGCCGGCCTGTCGATCGGCTGGCTGTTCGGGGTGCACAGCTTCGAGGGCACGCTCGCGCTGGGCGTCGTGCTCGGCTTTGCGGGGGCAAGTTTCGCGGTCGCGCTGCCGTTGGCCTCGCGCTGGTATCCGGCCGAGCATCAGGGCAAGGCGATGGGGATTGCCGGCATGGGCAATTCGGGCACCGTGCTCGCCTCGCTGTTCGCGCCGATGCTCGCCAAGGCGTTCGGGTGGAACGCGGTGCTGGGGCTCGCGGTGATCCCGCTGGCGATCGTGTTCCTGCTCTACATGGCGATGGCGAAGGATTCGCCGAGCCAGCCCGCGCCCAAGCCGTTCGCCGCCTATCTGTCGGTGCTCAAGGAAGCCGACACCTGGTGGTTCATGCTGTTCTACGGCGTTACCTTTGGCGGCTTTGTCGGGCTGGCCGCCAGCCTGCCGGTCTATTTCACTGACCGTTTCGCGCTGACCCCGGTGACGGCGGGCTATTGCACCGCGGCGTGCGTCTTCGCGGGATCGCTGGTGCGGCCGATCGGCGGCGCGGTGGCGGACAGGATCGGCGGGATCAGCACGCTGACCGCGGTCTATCTGCTGGCGGCGCTCGTGCTGGTGGCGATCAGCACCGCGCCTGCCTCGCTGACCGTCTCGCTCGGCCTGTTCCTGCTGGTGATGGCGACGCTCGGTTTCGGCAACGGCGCGGTGTTCCAGCTCGTGCCGCAGCGCTTCCGCAGCGAGATCGGCGTGATGACCGGCCTCGTCGGCTTCGGCGGTGGGATCGGCGGCTTCTACCTCGCCTCCTCACTCGGCTTTGCCAAGCAGTGGACCGGCAGCACTTCGCCCGGCTTCCTGATCTTCGCCGGGCTCGCGGTCGTCGCCTTGCTCGGGATCCTCAAGGTTAAGCGCCACTGGCGCGGCAGCTGGACCGCGGCGAACGGAGCGCGGATCTGATGCGCGCGCTGTCGCTCCTCGCGCTGGGAGGGCTGGTGGCGACACCGGCCCTCGCCGACCCGCTCACCTTCTCCCCGTTGATTGATGCGCGGCTGCGCTACGAACATCTCGAGCAGGCGCCGCTTGCGAAGGACGCCGACGCCGTCACGCTCAGGCTCCGCAGCGGGTTCGAGGCGAAGCTCAGCGATTTCAGCTTTCTCACTGAATCCGAGGCGACGCTCGCGATCAACCCGGCGTACAACAGCGGGGTCAACGGCAAGACGGCGTACCCGATCGTTTCCGATCCGCAGAATATCGAGCTCAACCGGCTGCAGCTGCAATATCGCGGGCTCAAGCAGACCGTCGTCACCATCGGGCGACAGGCGATCAACCTCGACGACCAGCGCTTCGTCGGCGCGGTCGCGTGGCGCGACAATGAACAAACCTTCGATGCGGTGCGCGTCGAATGGTCGGCGATCAAGAACCTCAAGGCCGACGTCACCTATGCGAACACTGTCCGCACTATCTGGGGGATCGACGGTGGCAATCGCTTCGGTCCCGCGCGGCTGGGCGAGATCGGCGGTGACAATGTCTTCGTCAACTTGGCCTACAGGACCAGCCTCGGTACGCTAACGGGCTTTGCCTATCTGGTCGACCAGGACCAGCGGCAAGTGTTCGTCAATTCGAGCCAGAGCTATGGCGGGCGCTTCGCCGGGGCCTATCCGCTCAGCAAGACGCTCAAGGTGGCCTACCTCGCGAGCTTCGCGTCGCAAAGCGACTATCACCGCAACCCCAACCGCTATCACGCGGACTATTATGCGGGCGAACTCGGCATCGCCGTCAGGGCGCTGACGCTGACCGGCGGGTATGAGGTGCTCGGCGCGGACAGGGGTGTCGCGGTCACCAGCTTCCAGACCCCGCTCGCCACGTTGCACAAGTTCAACGGCTGGGCCGACAAGTTTCTCGTCACCCCGCCGAATGGCCTGCGCGATGCCTATGGCTCGGTCGGCTATGGCTGGAAGAAGGTCGCCGGGCTCGATGCGATCGCCCTGGTCGCCGCCTATCACCGCTTCGACAGCAACCGGCTCGGCCAACATTACGGCGATGAGGTCGATGCGCAGCTCAGCGTCAAGCAGGGCCGATACACCGCGCTCCTCAAATATGCCGACTATCGCGCCGATCGCTACGCGACCGACACCAAGAAACTCTGGCTCTCCCTGGATTGGGCTTTCTCATGACCAAACCGCATCTCATCGTCATCGGCAACGGCATGGCGGGCTGCCGCGCGGTCGAGGAAATCCTCGCGCGCGATGCGGAGCGCTATCGCATCACGATCTTCGGCGCCGAGCCGCACGTGAACTACAACCGCATCATGCTCTCGCCGCTGCTCGCCGGCGACAAGGCGTTCGACGACATCGTGATCAACGATCTCGCCTGGTATGCCGACAATGCGATCGAACTGGTGGCGAGCGACCCCGTCGTTGCGATCGACCGCAGGATCCAGACCGTCACGGCGCGTTCGGGCCGGGTCGAAAGCTATGACAAGCTGATCCTCGCGACCGGCTCGGACCCGTTCATCATCCCGGTGCCGGGGCATGATCTGCAGGGTGTCGTCACCTTCCGCGATATGGACGATGTCGGCGCGATGCTGCGCGCGGCCGACGCCGGGGGAGACGCGGTGGTGATCGGCGGTGGGCTGCTCGGGCTCGAAGCCGCGCATGGCCTTTCGCTCCGCGGCATGAAGGTGACCGTGCTCCACATCATGCCGACGCTGATGGAGCGTCAGCTCGACGAAGCGGCGGGCTGGCTGCTGAAGGCAGCGCTCGAGGCGCGCGGCCAGACGATCCTGACTGGCGCCGATACCGCCGAAATCTACGGTCAGGGCGAGGTAGAGGGCGTGCGCCTCAAGACGGGGCACGAGATCCCGGCGTCGCTCGTGGTGATGGCGGTCGGCATCCGCCCCAACGTCAAGCTGGCGCGCGGCGCCGATCTCGCGATCGGGCGCGGCATCCATGTCGACGATCACCTCGTCACCTCGGACGCCAACATCCTCGCGGTCGGCGAATGCGTCGAGCATAATGGCCTGGTTTACGGCCTGGTCGCGCCCTTGTGGGACATGTGCCGCAGCCTCGCCGACGGGCTCGTCGCGACGCCCTCGGGCTATACCGGCTCGGTCACCTCGACCAAGCTGAAGGTCTCAGGGATCGACGTCTTCTCGGCGGGCGATTTCTCGGGCGGCGATGGCTGCGAGGATATCGTCATGCGCGATGCGGCGCGCGGCATCTACAAGCGCGTGGTGGTCAAGGACGACCGCGTGATCGGCGCGGTGCTCTATGGCGATACGCAGGACGGCAATTGGTATTTCGACCTGCTCAGGAAGCAGCAGAACGTCGCCGAAATCCGCGATGCGCTGATCTTCGGCCAGGCCTTCGTCAGTGGAGGAGCGGCATCGGCAAACCCTAATGCGGCAGTCGCAGCGATGGCGGACGATGCCGAGATCTGCGGCTGCAACGGCGTCAGCAAGGGCAAGGTGGTCGGCGCGATCACGGACGGTGCGGTGACGCTCGATGCGGTGCGCGCTTGCACCAAGGCATCTGCCTCGTGCGGGTCGTGCACCAATTTGGTCGAAGGCCTGCTCGCGGTCACGCTGGGCGAGGCATTCGACGGCGAGCGCAGCGCGCCGACCGTGTGCAAATGCACCAGCTTCACGCATGAGGACGTCCGCCGACTGATCCTCGAGAAAGAGCTTAAGGCGATCCCGCAGGTGATGCAGGCGCTGCACTGGACGACGCCCGACGGCTGCTCGTCGTGCCGCCCGGCGCTCAATTACTATCTGCTATGTGCATGGCCTGGTGAGTTCATCGACGACAACCAGTCGCGTTTCGTCAACGAGCGAATGCATGCCAATATCCAGAAGGACGGCACATATTCGGTCGTCCCGCGGATGTGGGGCGGGGTCACCAACCCCAAGGAACTGCGCGCAATCGCCGATGTCGCCGAGAAATATGAGGCGCGCATGGTCAAGGTGACCGGCGGCCAGCGGCTCGACATCTTCGGGATCAAGAAGGAGGATTTGCCCGCGGTGTGGGCCGATCTCAACGCCGCCGGCATGGTCAGCGGCCACGCCTATGCGAAGGCGTTGCGCACCGTGAAGACGTGCGTCGGCTCCGAATGGTGCCGCTTCGGCACGCAGGATTCGACCGGGCTCGGAATCAAGACCGAACAGATGACCTGGGGCAGCTTCATGCCGCACAAGTTCAAGATCGCGGTGTCGGGCTGTCCACGCAATTGCGCCGAGGCGACGATCAAGGATTTCGGCGTGATCTGCGTCGACAGCGGGTACGAACTGTCGATTGGCGGCAATGGCGGGATCAAGCTGCGCGGCACCGATTTCCTGTGCAAGGTCGCAACCGAGCAAGAGGCGCTCGATCACTGCGCAGCGTTCATACAGCTCTACCGAGAGGAAGCGCGCTATCTCGATCGCACCGCGCCGTGGGTCGAGCGCGTCGGGCTCGACTATATCAAGGCGCGGATCGTCGAGGACGTCGAAGGCCGCGTGGCGCTGACTGCCCGCTTCCATTTCTCGCAGCGCTTCATGCAGGACGACCCGTGGGCGAAGCGCGCGGCGGGCGACGACTACAAACTCCACCAGCATCTCGCCGAAATCCGCCCTCTCGCGACGCCTTCGCTGGTGGCCGCGTGAGCGCGGTCGGCGAATGGCTGGACATCGGTCCGGTCGACCAGCTTCCCGCGCTCGGTGCGCGGACGTTGCCGGTACGCGGCGGGCGCGAGATCGCGATCTTCCACACCGCCAATGGCGAGGTCTATGCGCTCGCCAACCAATGCCCGCACAAGCAGGGGCCGCTCAGCCAGGGGATCGTCCACGATACTACGGTGACGTGCCCGCTGCATAACTGGCGGATCTCGCTCGTGACGGGCGAGGCGCTCGGCGAGGACAAGGGGTGCGTGCCGGTGATCCCGGTCAAGATCGATGGTGGCCGCATCCTGATCGGCCGCGCGGCGGCGCTGGAAGGCGTGGCTTGACCACGGTTAAGACCACTTGCGCCTATTGCGGCGTCGGCTGCGGCGTGCTCGCCACGCCCACCGGCGCACGCTCTGCGACGATCGCCGGCGACCCGGCCCATCCGGCGAATTTCGGCAAGCTGTGCTCCAAAGGCACGCATCTCGGCGAGACGATCGGCCTCGAAGGCCGCTTGCTCCACCCGATGATCGGCACCCGCCAGGCCAGCTGGGACGATGCGCTGGACCACGTCGCGCAGAGCTTCGCCGCGACGATCGCCGAATATGGCCCCGATAGCGTCGCGTTCTACGCCTCGGGCCAGATGCTGACCGAGGATTATTACGTCGCCAACAAGCTGATGAAGGGCTTCATCGGTACCGCTAATATCGACACCAATTCGCGCCTGTGCATGGCGAGCGCGGTGGCGGCGCATGTCCGCGCGTTCGGCGAGGATGTCGTGCCGTGCAGCTATGACGATCTCGATGCCGCCGATCTGATCGTGCTGGTCGGATCGAACACCGCCTGGTGCCATCCCGTGATCTGGCAGCGGATTGAGGCGGCGCGGGCGGCGCGCGGCACCAAACTCGTGGTGATCGACCCGCGCCGCACCGAGACCGCCGAGCGCGCCGACCTCCATCTCGCGATCGCCCCCGATAGCGACGTCGCACTATTCACCGGACTGCTCGCACACATGCGTTCGAGCTGGCGGCTCGACGGCAAGGCGCTGGCGGAGCGCGTGCACGTTCCCGACGGCTTCTGGAAGTCGCTGCCGAAGCCAGATGTCGCGCGAGTCTGCGACATCACCCCCGCCGACCTGCAGGCGTTCTACGATCTGTTCGCGGATCACCCGCGCACGATCACTCTGTTCAGCCAGGGCGTGAACCAGTCGACCAGCGGGACCGACAAGGCGAACGCGATCATCAACCTTCATCTCGCCGCCGGCCGTATCGGGAAACCCGGCGCGGGGCCCTTCAGCATCACCGGCCAGCCCAATGCGATGGGCGGTCGCGAGGTCGGCGGACTCGCCTCGACGCTCGCCGCGCATATGGGATTCTCGGATGCCGAGCGCGACCGCGCGCAACGCTTCTGGCACGCGCCGACGATTTGCCCCGGTCCCGGTCTGAAGGCGGTCGACATGTTCGAGGCGATGGCCAAAGGCAAGATCAAGGCAGTGTGGATCATGGCGACCAACCCCGCTGTGTCGATGCCCGATGCGCGCATGGCGCGCGTTGCGCTCGCCAACTGCCCGTTCGTCGTCGTGTCGGACTGCATCACCGAGACCGATACGCTGCGCTTTGCGCAGGTGAAGCTGCCCGCGCTCGGCTGGGGCGAGAAGGACGGTACGGTTACCAATTCCGAGCGCCGCGTGTCGCGCCAGCGCGCGTTCCTGCCCGATCCGGGCGAGGCGCGCGCCGACTGGTGGCAAATCGCCGAGGTTGCGCGGCGCATGGGCTTTGCCGGCTTCGATTTTCCGAGCGCCGCGAGCGTCTTCCGCGAATTTGCCGCGCAGACCGGGTTCGAGAATGATGGCGCGCGGCTGCTCGACATTTCCAGCCAGGCGGCGATCTCCGACGCCGACTATGCCGGCATGGCACCGTTCCAATGGGGCGGCGCCTCGCCTTTCGCCGGGCGCGCTTTCCCGACCCCCGACGGCAAGGCGCGGCTCGTTCCCGTCGTCCACAACCCGCGCGATGATGCCAGCCGCGCCTATCCCTTGCGGCTCAACACCGGCCGCTACCGCGACCAGTGGCATACGATGACGCGCACCGGGCTGTCGCCCAAGCTGTCGCAGCACCGCCGCGAGCCGCTGGTCGAGGTCCATCCCGATACCGCGCAACGTCTCGGCCTTGCCGACGGAGCGCTCGCCCGGGTCGAGACGCCGAACGGCGCGAGCATCTTTCGCGTGTCGATCACGCCTGAGCAGCGCCGCCGCGAACTATTCGTGCCGATCCACTGGACCGACCAGACCAGCGCCGG
This sequence comes from Sphingomonas sp. PWP1-2, assembly GCF_049898305.1. Classification (NCBI taxonomy): domain Bacteria; kingdom Pseudomonadati; phylum Pseudomonadota; class Alphaproteobacteria; order Sphingomonadales; family Sphingomonadaceae; genus Sphingomonas; species Sphingomonas sp. PWP1-2. The sequence continues at coordinate 9,714 of NZ_JAFCXM010000014.1, read as the reverse complement.
TGGCCGCACCGGATTGCTCCCCGGCAACGATCGCGATCCGATCTCGGGTCAGCCCGGCTTCAAGAACACCCCCGCGCGCGCCGGATCGTACAAGCCCGACTGGACCGGCTTCCTCGTCTCGCGCGAGCGGCCGGGCATCCCGGATTGCACCTATTGGACACGAATCCGCACCGCGAATGGCTGGCTGGTCGAACTGGCGGGCGACGGCGATCCAGCGGCCATGACCGCGCTGATGCCCACGGGCGAGCGCGCCGAGATGATCGATGCGCGCCGCGGCGTAGTGCGCTCGGCAGTGATGGCGGAGGGGCAGTTGCAGGCGGCGTTGTTTGTGTCGCGCAGCGCCGGCCTGCCGCCGCGTGACTGGCTGATCAGGCAGCTCGGCGCGGACGAAGCCTCTTCGTTCGAAGTGCTTGCCGGGCGCCCTGCTACTCCTGCCCCCGATCGCGGCGCGATCGTTTGTGTCTGCTTCGACGTCGGCCTCAATACGCTCTTAGCCGCGATCACCGACCAGCGGCTCGTCAGCGTGGAGGCGGTCGGCGCGGCGATCGACGCCGGCACCAATTGCGGCTCGTGCCGCCCCGCCATCGCCAAGCTGCTGCCCGTCCAGGAGAGTGTCCATGTCTGAAGTGATCGCACCCGGCGACGTCTGGCTGGTCGGCGCCGGCCCAGGCGACCCCGATCTGCTCACGCGCAAGGCCGAGAGGCTGATCGGCGCGGCCAGCATCGTCTTCTACGATGCGTTGGTCGGACCGGGAGTACTCGATTTGATCCCTGCGCATGTCACGCGCGTCTCGGTCGGCAAACGCTCGGGCCGCCATTCCAAGACGCAGGGCGCGATCGACGCGCTGTTGGTCGAGGCTGCGCTCGCCGGGGAGCGGGTGGTGCGGCTGAAGGGCGGTGATCCCTCGATCTTCGGCCGCTCGACCGAGGAAATCGACGCGCTTGCCCGCCACGGCCTTCGCGTGCGGATCTGCCCGGGCATCACCGCAGCGAGCGCCGCAGCGGCCAGCGCCGGCGTGTCGCTTACGCTGCGCGGATCGGCGCGTGAGCTGCGTTTCGTAACCGCCCACGCGCGTGCTGGCCAGCCGCTGGATCTTGACTGGGCGGCGCTTTCGGATTCCTCCGCGACCCTAGCCTTTTACATGGGCCGCGGTGCGGCGGCAGATATCGCCAGCCAGCTTATTGCAAACGGCCTCGCGCCGGTTACCCCGGTGCTCATCGCGAGCGATGTCAGCCTTCCGTCGGAACGTCTCGTCCATACCCGACTCGATTTGCTGGCGCTGGTGATCGATCGTGCCTCGGGTGCCGGCCCCGCTTTAATCTTGGTCGGCGAAGCAATGCGCGCCCAAACTGCGCCGAAACTTGTCCGGGCTGCGTACGAGGCTAGCGGCAGCGGCACTCTCGCCGTCGGTATGCTCGCGGTGTCGTCAGCAGCGATTTGATCGCTCGATGACTACCGGTCACTCATTTCTTTGCCATGCCGTGGGTTGCATGCAGCTTTGATGTCCGGTGTGGTTTGAAGCTGCCGTTCGCGGAGCAAGCAGCGAATGGCGGCAAAGTCCCAATTCACGTCGTTTCAGCGAAGCTGCGGTGCGATCGCGAACCGATGAATGAGTGTCCGGAGTTGGGAAGCGCAAGAGGGGCGCTGTGCGTCCATGATTGGGTCTGCTGAGACCTCCGTTCGTCCGGAAACACAGGCGCACCCTCCACGCCAACTCCGAGATAGCGCACCCTACTGTCAATTTTTGCGTGGCCAAGTGGAAATTGAACGGACTGGAGATTGCCCGTCGCCTCATAAATGATTGACGCTTTTGCCCGCCGGCGCGAGCGAGTGCCGTAGTTTTGGGGCTGGAGGCTTATGCCAGCGACCCATTCGTGGACCAAGCGAGAATATTGGTATGTACTCATGCGGCCCATGGGGTCGTTCCGGCTGATGAGGCTCCGTCGCTCGGCGAGCCGCCGCACCGCTCCAGCCACGCGGGCATAGTCTTGAGGGCGGTGTCCATCCGTTTGAATTGAACTGGCCGATTGGGCTCTTGCTGAACGACAAAAATCCGATCGCGGACGCGTCTGCGTTAAACGACGTCAGCGGCGCCCAAAAGGGCCCACGCTCGGCACTCGCCGACCTACAAGTCAACAGTGCCCCGAGCGTTGTGCCAGACCCGATGCGAAGCCATGAGCGTTTCGGGATCGCGGGTCAGCCACGGGGCGAGTCAGCGACAATGGCTGTGCGTCAATGTCTGCATCGCCTTCGCCAGTCGCGCACCCAGTTCGCGTTGAGCGGCCGTGCTGAGGTGCAGATCATCCGAGTTACGGGGGAGCCCGGCGGCAGGAACCATCGTCACGCACCTGGTTTCCTGTCCCGCTTCCATCTGCTGCTGACGGATGACTTCCCAGCTGGGGTAACGCAGCGCGTCTAGCGTCGGCTTGTCCGAAAGCTGCACAAAGGCGATCGGCAGTCGAGACTGTTTCAGATCGGCGCGGAAGGCAGCGACAATGGTCGCGAAAGTGCCACGCCAACGTGCGGCGCTTGCCGGCGCCTTCTCGGCATCGGACTCGCCCTGGTACCACAGGATGCCGGCAACATGGCCGCCGGCCTCCCGGATGCGGGCGATACAGGATCCGTATAGCGTGTCGCGTCCACCCCCTGGCGCCCACCGGCCGATCGTTGTGCCACCCTTAGCACAGGGCACGACAGCGACGGGGCGGTGGGACGCGGCGCTTATTGTCCGGGCAAAGAACAGGCCAGGCCCGACGGCGGCTTGACGATCAACCGACACGGCATCGATCTGGCCGGTAGCGTCGTCCAGCGGATCGACTGCCGGATGCCACTTTCCGTCATTGCTGTAGACCCGGATGTTCGCATCGATAGAGCGCTCGCTCGGCGTGAGATCGGTCAGCGCTCCCCGCCCAGACATGTTGGACTGACCGGCCAGCACGTAGACGTCGAATGTCTGCGGCGGGAGTGCTGCCCCCGACGTGGCGAGGAGAGCGAGCGAGGCGCCGCCAACGCAGGTCACCGAACGCATTTGCCTGGCCATCGACCTCTTTCTTGCTTGACCACTTGGTATTACCATATGATGGTGAGCAATAACAATATCTGATATTCGCCGTGTGGCGGATGAGCAGGCCGGCAGGAGAGCGGTGTGAAAAAGACCTTAGGATCGCTGCTCTGCGTGGCCGGGTTGGCTGCTTCCGACCCGGCGATTGCGCAACGCGCATCGACCACCGTGGCTTCGCCGCGGCAAAGCTTCGAGTTCAGCCGCGACTGGCGGATGCATGTCGGAGACGATCCTCGCTTTTCGGGGGAGAAGGCGAACGATGCGGCGTGGCGGGCGGTAACGCTGCCGCGTGCCTTCAACGAGGACCAGGCATTCGCCGTCGGAGGGCATGACCATGCAGAGGGCATTATCTGGTATCGCAAGCACTTCCACCTACCGGTGACCGCGCCGCGCGGTCGCGCGCTGCTCGAGTTCGAAGGTGTGCGGCAGGCCGCCGACATCTGGGTCAACGGCACCAAGATGGGGTTCAGCGAGAATGGCGTGATGGCGTTCGGCGTAGACATCACGTCGGCGCTGAAGCCAGGCGACAACGTCGCGGCGGTGCGCGTCGACAACCACTGGGATTATCGCGAGCGCGCGACCGGGTCCAAATTCCAATGGGAAGACAAGAACTTCTTCGCCAATTTCGGTGGCATCAACAAACCGGTGAAGCTGCACCTGACGGGACCGGTCTATCAGACGCTGCCGCTGTACAGCACGCTGGGTACCACCGGCGCATATATCTGGGCGGACGGTTTCGACATCGCCGCCGCGGCCGCGACGGTGCACGCCAGCAGCCAAGTGCGCAATGAGAGCGAAGCGCCGATGGCCGTCAGCTACGGCGTGGTCGTGCGCGACCTGCGCGGCAAGGTGATCGCCAGTTTCAATGGAGATCGGCAGACGATCGCGCCCGGCACCGCGGCGACGCTCTATGCGCAGCAGCGGCTGACCGGGCTCCATTTCTGGAGTTGGGGCTACGGCTATCTCTACACGGTTACCGGCGTGCTGAAGGACGCCGCGGGCCGAGTGATCGATGCGGTGGACACGCGCACCGGCTTCCGCGCGACCGCGTTCGATCACGGCGTGATAAAGCTCAATGGCCGCGTATTGCAGCTCAAGGGCTATGCACAGCGCACGACCAACGAATGGCCTGCGGTCGGCCCCGACGTGCCGCCCTGGATGAGCGACCTGTCCAACGCGCTGATTACCGGCAGCAACGGCAACCTCGTGCGCTGGATGCACGTTACCCCCGCCAAGCAGGACGTCCTGTCCGCCGATCGTCTGGGCCTGATCCAGGCGATGCCGGCCGGTGACAGCGAAGGCGATCCCAGGGACGACGTGCGCTGGAAACAGCGCTTGGCATTGATGCGCGATGCGATGATCTACAATCGCAACAACCCCTCGATCCTGTTCTACGAAAGCGGCAATAAAAGGATTACCGAGGCGCATATGGCAGACATGCTCGCGCTCAAGCGGCAATGGGATCCAAACGGTGGTCGCGTGATCGGTTCGCGCGAGATGCTGGGGAGTACCACCGCCGAATATGGCGGCGAGATGCTGTACATCAACAAGAGCGCGTCCAAACCGCTGTGGCAGATGGAATATTCGCGCGACGAAGGCGCGCGCGCCTATCAGGACGACTGGACGCCGCCGTTCCACAAGGACGCGCCCGACTATAACCGCAACGTCGAGAGTATGGCGGTGGAGGATGCGCGCCGCTGGCTCGATTATTACGACCAACGGCCCGGCGGTGGCGACCGCAGCAACGCCGGCGGCGTGAAGATCGGGTTCACCGACTCCAATTCGCATTTCCGCGGCGACAACAATTACCGCCGCTCGGGCGTGGTCGATGGCCTGCGCCTGCCCAAGGATCCCTGGTACGTCCACCAGAGTATGTGGGACGGCTGGGTCGAGAGTGGCGGGCACCACCTGCACATGATCGGCCATTGGACCTATGGATCGGGTGTGGTGAAACCGGTCTACGTCACGTCCAATGGCGACAGCGTAGAGCTGTTTCTCAACGGTCGCTCGCTCGGCAAGGGCACGCGTGAAGGATTCCTGTTCACCTTCAAGGACGTCGCCTATGCGCCGGGCACGCTGAAGGCGGTCGCCACGTTCAAGGACGGGCGGACGGCGGAGCAGATACTGACCACCGCCGGCGCGCCGGTCGCGCTTCGGCTGACACCCCACACCGGCCCGCGCGGTCTCGTGGCCGATGGGTCGGACCTGATGCTGGTCGATGTGGAAGTGGTGGATGCGAAGGCCCAACGCGTGCCAACCGCGTTCAATCCCATAGACTTCACGCTGGATGGCCCCGCCGAATGGCGCGGTGGCATGGCGCAAGGCGATAGCTCGGGCAAACCGCGGTCGACCGTCGCCGTCATGGCACAGCAAACGCCTGGCACCACCTCCACCATCGGAACGGCCCGCGGCGAGGACAATTACATCCTGTCGAAACACCTGCCCGTGGAACTCGGCATCAACCGCGTCCTAGTCCGCGCCGGCATGACCCCGGGCACCATCAGGCTGACCGCCACGGCACCCCGCCTTGGATCGGCCTCGCTGACGATGACCAGCAAAGCCGTCCCGATCAGCGGCGGCCTTTCGACCAGCTTTCCGGAGGACGCGCAGCCCTCTGACCTGTCCCGCGGGCCGACCCCGGTGAAGGAGACGGTCGTCCAGCGCGCGCGCACGATCCCCGTTGCCGCAATCACCGCCGGGTCGAATCGGGCAAGCGCCGGCAACGCGCATGATGACGACGAGGCGACGACCTGGAGCAGCGACGGCAGCCCCGGTACGGCATGGATCGAATATCGCTTCGCCAGGCCCGAGCGGGTTTCGGCGCTGTCGCTGCGGCTGACCGGCTGGCGCATCCGCGCCTATCCGATCCGCGTCACGCTGGACGGCAAGGTGGTGTTCGAGGGGGCCACCTCCAAGTCGCTTGGCTACGTCAATCTGGCGATGACACCCGCCATCGGATCGCGGCTGCGCATCGCGCTGACCGGACCGACCGCCGACCGCGATGCTTTCGGCAATATCGTCGAGGTGAAGAACGACAAGGTCGCCGAAAGTGTCGGCGCGAACGCGGTGCCTGCCGGATGGCGGCTTAGCATTGTCGAAGCAGACATTCTCGGGCCGTTGGCAACGAGCCGATAATCCAGCACACGCATGACGTATTGGTTGATTATGGTCGAGAGGGGCACTGCGGCACAGCACCTGGCGATCGCACAACTCGAGGTGCAATGACCGCCTCAATGGCGCTTTCGCGGGCGATAATATTGGCGGCACGCGCCTCAGCCTTGCCGGCGCGCTCAAGGGTAACGTGATTATGACGTCCGCACCCGAAGTTCGCATCCGCCGGATCGGAAGGCCAGCCCCGCCGTGCGGTGGACATGAACGAGCGGCTGCTTGTTGGAGGCGATCAGTCCGCGCTGAATGGCCGGAACTGGGTCTGAGTCGTCCGGGTGCGACAGGGTGCGCATTGCGCTCGCGCTGGACGTTGCGGCGGATCACGGGCAAGTCCAACGTGAACTGGGGGGCGATAGATCATGAAGGGTTTGAGCAGCACACTTTCGGACCGTCAGGCGCTGTGGGCCTTCTTGCTCGGCTGCCTGGCAGTCACTGTGGGTGTGTGTGCCCATTTGCCGATGTTCGCGATGGCGCGGGCGATGCACTACCGTCTGGTCGGCATGCCGATGGATATGCCGATGCTAATTGGCATGGCGCTGATCGTCGCCGGGACGCTGCTCGCCGGTTACGGCCTGTTGCCCCGCAATCTGGCGGCGCAGCGCGCTTCCGCGGCCGATATCGTCGTCGCCGCGCCGGAGGACGCCCCACTGGGGCCGGCACATTGGGGGCTGATGGCGGTGCTGGTCGTGGCGCTGGTGATCGACGTGATGAAGCCAGCCTCGCTCGGCTTCACCGTGCCCGGCATGATCAGCGAATATGGCGTGCCCAAGAAAACCGTCTCGCTGGTGCCCTTCTTCGCGCTGGCGGGCACCGTGACAGGGTCGATGCTCTGGGGCTGGATCGCGGATATGTACGGGCGCAAGGCGTCGATACTGCTGTCTGCCGTGATGTTCGTCGGGACGTCGATCTGCGGCGCCATGCCGTCGCTCGCCTGGAACATCGCGATGTGTTTCATGATGGGCGCCGCGGCGGGGGGCATGCTGCCGGTAACCTACGCGCTGCTCGCCGAGATGATGCCGAGCCGCCATCGCGGCTGGAGCTTGGTGCTCGTCGGCGGACTGGGTGCGGTTGGCGGCTATTTCGCGGCCAGCGGCCTATCGGCGATCCTGCAGCCGATATTTGGCTGGCGGATCCTCTGGCTCGCCAACCTACCGTCCGGCCTGCTGCTCGTCGCGCTGGGCGCGCTGATCCCGGAGTCGGCCAAGTTCCTGCTAGCACGCGGACGAGTGGAGGAAGCGGAGCAGGTCATGCGCCGTTTCGGAGCCACGGCGCATCGTGCGAGCGAGACGGGGATCGCGCAGCAGCGCGGCCCCCAAGCGCTGATTGGGCTGCACCTGTACGGCAAATTGGCCGCGCTCAGTATCTGCGCGCTGTCCTGGGGACTGATAAACTTTGGTCTGCTTCTCTGGTTGCCAGCCGATCTCGTGGCCAAGGGTTATTCGGTCGGCTTGTCTAGCCGGCTCCTTGCCGAAAGTGCCTTAATTGCTTTCCCGACAGTGTTCGTCGCGGCGCTGCTGTACAGTCGATGGAGCACAAAATGGGCGCTGGCGACGATGATTGCCGTTACGCTAGCCGGTCTGCTCTTGGTCCTACGGCTCGAAGCGACTGGCACTGGGAGTCCGGTCCTGCCGGTCGCGTTGCTGATCGTCGGCACGAACGGCATCATCGCGACCGTGTTGCCCTATACCGCTGAAAGCTTCCCGCTCGCGGTACGCGGCCGGGCAACGGGCTGGGTGGCCGCCTGTACCAAGGGTGGCGGCCTGGTGGCCCAAGGCCTGACCATCTCTGGAATAGTGCTCTCGATGGGCGTGTCGTCTCTGCTGGCCATGATCCCGACCGCGGTCTCGTTCGGCCTGGTGGCTTGGTTCGGCCGCGAAACGCGAGGGCGCGACCTGCGCGATCTCGACGTCGACACCGGTCAGCTCGAATAAGTGTCGGCATAGGCACTGCTTGCATGCTGTGCAGCATGCGAGCAGCGTTCAGTCGCGTAGATGCGCATCTGCGCGCCTATTGGGTCTCCGCCGCTGCGCCGTTTGAACGCGCCCGGACACCTTTCGCCTCTAGGAAACGGCCTTCTCAGCGTTGCGCAAAAGAGGTCTATCGGTGGATTCCGAGTGGCGCTGAGCGCCGTCGATGCTTCGCGCCGATCAATCGAGCGCGAAACGCCCCCTGTGTTCGTTAAGAAAATAGGCCGGGGCATTGCAGCCCCGGCCTAGTCCCACCACCGCAAAATCAGTTGCCATCTTCTCGGTCGGCGAAGCTGGTATACATCATCTCAAGATTGCAGCTAGCCTCAACGGCGATCGCGTTGGCGTGCCAAGGCGAGCACGTAGCACATGAACCGATGTCCGCTTTCCGGCGGCGGCAATCGCACGGTGAACGGCTGGAAGTGGGTCTTTACTGACTGATCGCGCTCCAGCCGAATGAGTCATCGATTACTTACCGGCAGCATCCGCTGCCGCTGCACCGCCCAGAGCGGATCGATCGCGTCAGTGGCGGTCAGGCTCGATCCATCGACACCCGGCAGCAGCGCGCCTTTAAGGATTGCATCGACCACCGCCGGCGCCAAAAACGCGAGCCGCAGCACGCGTGTGATGTACGCCGGCTGCACCCCCTCGATCTCGCCGAGCGTCTTGATGTCCACGTCACCCACTCGCAGCCGAGCCCACCAGCGCCGCGCTTTCAGCACCAGCTTGATCAGCGAGAGGTTTGGCGGTGAGACAATGGCAGCACCGTCCTGTCCGATCAGTCGCATCGCCCTGCCCGTCCGCGTCAGCCGGACGTCCGCGGTGAGCGTGAACACGTCCGAACTGTCGTCCTCGCGTTGTGCGCCGATCGCCTCGGCGAGGACACTGGCGGAGCAGTCAACCTCGAGGCTGCTGCGATGGATGCGCACCTGCTGCACTAGATCCTGAAATAGCGCGGAGCGCCGCATCGCGACCTCCGCCCCCACCTCGACCGACCGCGCCATAAGGGTGGCGATATCGCTGGGCGTGACGATCAGCCCTGATTTGGCGCTTAGTGCCAGTCCGTCCTCGAACAGTGAAGCGAGGCGCTTCAACACCACCGCTTCGATCTCGCGCGCGGGGACCCGCATGCCGCCGTCGCCGGTGCGATCGTGCAGTGTGCGGCTGGTGTAATAGCGGTAGCGCACATTGCCCTTGTTGGCATGCGTCGAGATCAGCGGCTCGCCCTGCTCGTCGACCAGCTTGCCCGCGAGCAAGGCCGGGTGCGCTGCACGAACGCCGCTGCGTTCACCCTGCAAGTTGCCGGCGAGAATTGCCTGGGCAGTGTCCCACGTCTCGCGTGTGATGATCGCATCGTGCAGGCCCGGATAAATTTGTCCCTTATGGTGGATCTCCCCGATATAGATGCCGCATTTGAGGATCGAATAGATCTGACCCCGGCTAAGCGGCACACCGCCATGGGTTCTTCCAGTGCCCGTCGTTCGGACCGGCGAGCGGTGTCCGTCGCGCTCGAGCTG
>NZ_JAFCXM010000013.1:0-26293 GCF_049898305.1 Sphingomonas sp. PWP1-2 | reverse complement strand
ACGCGGACGGGCAGGGCGATGCGACTGGTCGGACAGGACGGTGCTGCCATTGTCTCACCGCCAAACCTCTCGCTGATCAAGCTGGTGCTGAAAGCGCGGCGCTGGTGGGCCCGGCTGCGAGCGGGTGAAGTGGCATCAAGACGCTTGGCGAGATCGAGGGCGTGCAGCCGGCGTACATCACACGCGTGCTGCGGCTGGCGTTTTTGGCGCCGGCGGTGGTCGATGCAATCCTCACCGGCGCGCTGCTGCCTGGAGTGGATGGATCGAGCCTGACGGCCACTGACGCGATCGATCCGCTCTGGGCGGTGCAGCGACAGCGGATGCTGCCGGCAAGTAATCGATGACCCATTCGGCTGGAGCGCGTTCAGTCAGTAACGACCCAATACCGGTCACTCGCGGCATGCTTTCGGCTTCTAAACATTGGACGTTGGTTCACCTCCCGACGATGCTTTTGAACGACCGCTAACCGCTGCCATCGTGCGCACCATCGACCTGCTTGTCTCGCTGCTTTTCCCCAAGAGTTGCGAATACGGACGCTCGATCGAGGTGGGCGCGTCGTTGGGCGGCGCTTGCTGACCGAGGGGCCTTCTCGAGTTCCGCCAACGCGAGCTGCTCGTAATCGGTTAATTCGTTGATGTCCGACATAAGCCCCATCTGAATGATTTTCCCCGACACGGGGACAACAAGATACGATCGCCCGGTCGGGTAGATGCACGAGGCGAACGCGATTCTTTGGCACCCTGTTAGGCAAGAGCTGCCCCCCCCAAAAACTTCATCTTTACCTTCTCGGAGTAGGCCGATCGCATGGGCGGTGGCACATCAAATCAGATCGCTACGAAACAGATCGCTACGAAATCTGTCATCGCGACAGCCGCCGGCTATTTCGTCGCCGCAGCAGCGACCGTTTCAACCACCCGCTTCGACGGCGGAGTGGCCTTCCTCTGGGTCGCTACCGCTTTCCTCATCGCGAGGCTGGCAACGCTGCGGCCAAAGGCTTGGCTCGCACATCTTCTGGCCTGCGGAAGCTCAGGCGCGGCGGTGACCGCGCTGTTCGGACTTGGAATAACAGCGGCAGTGCCACTGGCGATCGTCAACGTCTCCGAAGCCGTGATCGCCGCCACGTTGCTGAGACATATCCAAATACCGGATCATCCGCTCGAGTCGATGCGTTGGCTGGCGGGCTTTGTCGTTACAACCGGGATGCTCGCGCCTGCCTTGAGCGGCATCGGCGGTGCGTCAGTCGCTGCGATCATAGTCGGTGCAGACATTACTACGTCATTCGCGAGATGGTTCGCGGGCCATTCGCTTGGGTCGCTGACGTTCACGCCCGTATTCATGCTCCTCTTTAGAAATGATCTTCGGGGGTGGATCACGGCGGCGACCCGCAAGCGTGCTGCGGAGACGACATTGCTGCTGCTTCTGGTTGTCGGCGTGAGCTTTGCAGTCTTTGATCAGGACAGCATGCCGCTCCTGTTTCTGCCGTTCCTTCCCGTGATCTTCGCCACGTTCCGTGGCGGGCCGCTGACTGCCGCCATGTCGGTTGTCGTCCTAACCATTGTGGGATGCGGCCTGACCTTGCAAGGTTCGGGACCGATCAGCCTGCTGCATGGGACGATGGGCGACCACATGCAGTTCCTCCAATTCTATCTCGCCGCGATTGTACTGACCGTGCTGCCAATCTCGGCCGACCTGGCGAGGCGTACCAACCTGATCCGCGAACTGCGAGACAGCAAGGCGCGCTATCGCATGTTGGCCGACAACTCCACGGACATTATCCTCAATCTCGACGTCGACGGCCGGGTCCGCTTCGTTTCGCCATCCATAACGCAGTTGGGCGGGTTCGAGCCTTTGGACCTTGTGGGAAAGAACGCTGCGCTGCTCGTCTTGCCTGAAGATCGCCTCTCGGCGGCCAAGTCGCACATTCTGACGCTGCGCAGTGGCGGCGCGATGGTAAGTTTCGAATACCGAGCGCTCACCGCAAACGGCGCTGAACGATGGTTCGAGACCCACAGTCGCGCAGTGCGCGACGACGCCGGGGCCGTGGAAGGCGTCGTCAGCGTGCTTCGCGACATATCTGACCGCAAGGTGATTGAGGCGCAACTGTTTCACGCAGCGTTGACTGATCCCCTGACCCAGCTTCCTAACCGCAGAGCATTCCAGCTGGAACTCGAGAGGCTAGTCGAACACACGGAGCTGCAGCCGTTGTTCGGGTGCGTCGCCATTTTCGACTTCGACCACTTTAAACATGTGAACGACCACTATGGACATGAAGCGGGGGACCGCGTGTTACGCGAATTCGGACGCATCGCAATGGCGACTGTGCGGGGCGACGACGTCGTAAGCCGAATCGGGGGCGAGGAGTTCGTCGTCCTCCTTCGGCACTCTTCACTCGAGCAGGCAATGATCGTTTGCGAGCGGCTACGAGTTGCCATCGCCGAGATGGTAATCGTGGTCGACGGGCGCCCGGTCCGCGTCACGGCTAGCGGCGGGCTGGCCTCAATCGACCTCGAAGGCGCAGAGGATGTATTGCGAAGCGCGGATGCGGCGCTCTATCAGGCCAAAAGGGACGGTCGAAATCTGCTGCGGCGCGCGACGTGATGAGGCAGCTGCGCTTTCTCTGCATCGAGGACGACGCACTCAACCGACGGGTCCTGAGCGATATGTTAAACGTGGCCGGAGGACTGACTGACGAATGCACTAACGGTCCGGAAGGCCTTGCCCACCTCGACGCCACAGAGTTCGACTGCGTTTTGGTTGACTTGCGAATGCCCGGCATGGACGGTTACACTGTAATCGAGCGAATCCGCGGGCGCGGCGACGCAAAGGCACAAGTATCGATCGTCGTTATTACGGCGGAGAGCCCCGGGCCCGGCACGGCTCGCTGCTTGCGCTTAGGCGCCGACCGAGTGCTCAGTAAACCAGTCGTTATGGACGAACTGTTCAAATGCATCGGCGGGATCCTCGGCGCGAAAGGTGCGCTCGTCATGTGACCGGCCTCATTAACCGTGTCGTGGCTGATCGCAAGCGGGACTAGTTCCTTTTAAAAACCCCTGCGCAACTGGGTCACGCGTCAAATGGCGGTTTGTCTACCATGAATTCTGGCGCGGACCGATTTCCATCAAGTAAGCGTAGTCTGAAGGCCGCGGCCTATGCTGCTTCGGCTTTGAGTTGCTCGTTTGCCCGGCGCCAGTTCCAGGACATCAGCTCATCCCAACGCGACGCGGGCCAATATCCGGCGATCTTCGCGATGACGTCTGCAATGTAGGCCTGCGGCTGGGTGGTGCGATTGTCCATTTCAAGCCCGGTGCCCGCACCGCCTGGCATAAGCACCGTCTCGGTCAGACTCTGATTGTGACGAAGGGGGTCTGCTGGACGCAGATCGAAGGCGGGCCCACGCTCGAATTCCAGGTCGGCGATGTGCTGTGGTGCTCGCCGGAGCACAAGCACTGGCACGGTTCCACCCCGACCCAGGCGATGACGCATATCGCGATACAGGAGTCGCTGAACGGGTGGCCGGTCCAGTGGATGGAGCAGGTTACTGACGCGCAATGTAGCGCCGGCCCAGCTACGCTCGGCGCCAAACGGGACCACTGACATTGGCTTGACGAACGGTTGCGAACGGCTGAAGTCACTTTGACCCATTTGCGGACGTTAACAAGCAATTTTAACGTTCCGTACTTCAGACGCTCATTCATCGCTGTCCCGCGTGGCCGCTAACCGCCCATCAGCAGCCGTTCGGGCGATCGCTGGATGATCGCGAAAGCCGCCATTATAAGGGTGTCCGCCGATCCAGCTGTTGCGGCCGTGCATGGCTTCTCGACCGGCCGCATTCCCCTTGCCTCGCCGGAACGTCCACACGAACTGAAAGGCGTGCTACCGAGCGAGGGCTGCGATCCCGTCCGCTCGATCCAGCTAAGCGGCACCTGCCTCTCGTCGTGGTCAACCCACCTCGGGAGCTGGGCACGGCGTTCAACGTCCGCAGCTCGGGCCGGTGGTGAACGGCTCGTGCAGCCACCGAGAAATCATCAACACGCTCCAACGCGCAGGCTATACCCTCGTGCCCGGACCGAAAGCGGCCGTGGAGCGACATGGCCGACGACGCGCTCGCAGGCTACGCCAGAGATCGGGACGTCGACATTGGCTTAAGCGCGGAGCCCGAACAGCGACGACGCGCAACACAGTTGAGAGATTGCGGTGACCGCCGACGTCCAGGCCTCGCTCTTCTGAGTGGCCCGCCGCTAATCCTGCCGGACTTTCGATTTCCGTTCCTGATGGTGGCGGACGCAGGAAAGAAGCGCACTACAAATGGGGCCCACCGGTTGACAACGGTCCTGCCCCCCGTGTCACACGTCTGCGGCTCTCGCAACTCTGGCGGCAACCGATTTCCGACGTTTCGCACAGTCCGAAGGGTTCGCGGCAACCCGCATGCAATTCCGCCCCGCGGCCTTGGCCGCGTACAGCATCGCATCGGCTCGCTTCAACCAAGCCGGGAACGAGGTGATATCGGAGGTGAAGTATGCCAGACCGAAACTGGCCGTGACGTGCAGCGTCGCCGAATTTTCGTGCTTTATCGGGTGACTGGCGATCGCGTGCCGCAAACGCTCGACGGCCAACTCCGCCTCCTCGCTCGTCGTTTCCGGCATAAGAATCGCGAACTCTTCGCCACCTAGGCGACCGAACATATCGCTCGGCCGAAGACCAGCGATCACGAGTTCCGAAATGACTCTCAGGACCTGATCACCGGCAGCATGACCGTGGGTATCGTTGACGATTTTAAAGTGATCGAGGTCGAGCATCACAAGCGTGCCGAAGCGGCCGCTACGACCCGCCCGCGCGATCTCGCGCTCGGCCTGGTCCGCGAACCCGCGACGGGTAAGCGCGCCGGTCAGTTGATCGACCTGCGCGATCAGACGGAGCTCGAGTTCGTCACTGACGATGCTGGCGAAATTGGACAAGATGGCGATGTCGGCCGGGCTGAACCGGCGTGGCCGCGTGTCCATCGCGCAGAGCGATCCGACATTGTAGCCTTCAGGCGTGCGCAGCGGGATACCGGCATAGCTCTTGATGTACGGCGGCCCGGCTACGAGCGCGGTGTTCGCAAAACGTGAATCTAGGTCAGCATCCTCGACGATCAGCGGATCGCGTTGCTGGATCGTGTGCGTGCAGAACGACACCGCGCGCGGCGTTTGAGCAGCATCCAAGCCACGCTTGGCCTTGAACCATTGCCGGTCACGGTCGACCAGAGTCACCGTCGCGATCGGCACGGCAAGCACCGTCCGAACGAGTGTGACGATCTTCTCGAACGGCTCTTCGACCGCGGTGTCGAGCACGTTCAATCGCTGCAACGCAGCGATGCGCGCTGGCTCGTCGCCGAGCAACAGATCACGCATGATGCGCCTCCTGCATCATGCTGCGGATCGCCGACGTCAGTTCTTCGGCATAGCTGTCGACCAGAATGCGGACGCTGGCGTCGATCGCGTCGCCCTCAATTCCAGCGGCGCGCATATTCGTTATCAAAGACAGCAAATGTTCTTGGTGACGCCCGACGCTGGCAAGCAGTTCGACAGGAATTTCAAGCGGCGGGGCCCCAGTCGGCTTGGGTTCAAGTTGATCGATACGCATTACGCACCCTTATCACAGAAGGTTTGATCTGCATTAGGAGGAAAAGGTTAACGCAGACTCAAACTCGCGCGGCACAAGATCTGGCAATTCTTGGAGCCGTCGCTGCGCCAGCGACTGGCCGATCTGGACCAGACAGCGAGCATGGTGGAACGGGTTCGGAACGGCTTGATTAAGGCGCTACCGGCAGGCGACGTCGCGATGCGGTCGATCGCGAAACCGCTGGGGTCGGCACCCGCACCTTGCAGCGCCGATTGCAGAACGAAGGCACCTCGTTCCAGCTCACTCTCGACGACGTACGCGCCGGGTTGGCCGATCACTATCTGCGCCAGACCCCGATGACGAGCGCCGAGATCGCTCTTCTGCTCGGCTTCAAGGACCCACTTATTGACGTTCGGCATCGTTCTTGCGTTTCCCGATTCTGGACATTCATTCACCCGTTTAAGCGATCGCCCGCAGGACCCTAGGAATGACGAAATTTGGGACAAAGCCGCCATTCGCAGTCCGATCGATAAAGGTCGGCTTCGGAGAACAGCAGACATTTGGATTTCAAGATCCTGCTGTCGATCGCATGGGCTTCGGCGAAAACGCAACGCTCAGCCTCCCGGTCGCCATACATGAGCGTGCTACCGATACGATGGAATATGGCGAGTTATCAATTCTGATGCGAACGCTCGAGCTTTCAAACACTAGCCCTGGCGACGACATTATCGTGACGTGGTTGGAACGCGGAAGGCCGCCCGACGCCAGCGCCGATGGCAACGGAGGCTTCGGGAGTAAACTCGCTCGGCGCAGTACGTCGAGGCATCTTTGCTGATCGATCGCATACGCTTGGTCCTAGAGAGGCCTGATCGTCACGCCGCGGAGGAGGGGGTGGTGACGCTTCATTGGTGAGGCAACACGACCAACTCCCGCGAAGCTGCTATGATATCTTAGCCGCAATTGCGGTGGGTGGTGTCTGTGCGCCGCCCCTAGCGGGAGAGGCGGATGCTTTTATAATACAAGTCGAGTCCGCTTGATTCGAAGGGTGACGATCAGCCCGCCCGTTGACCAGTTGTAGTCTATCGAACCACTCAACTGACCAGCCACGCTACGCCTAATCAGCTCGCTGCCGAAACCAGCTGGCCCTTCCGGCACCTCCACGAGCGGTCCACCCCGTTCAACCCACGTCAGAACGAGATGGTCGATGTCGGTCGCGCTGGTGATGTCGAGCGTGCCGGTTGGCTCCGACAAAGCGCCATACTTCATTGAATTAGTGGCGAGTTCGTGGATAATGAGGGCAATCGCCGTGGCGGCAGTCTCTCCGACGCCCGACCGCTCGACTGCGACCCGAATTCGACCTTTGAAGGCCCCGAGATCATCATACGGGGCCAGTAAGATAGAAAGTAGGTCGCCGAGAAGCGCGGCCACTCCCTGCCCACCAGCGAGAGGCCTAACCAGATCATGCGCGCGTCCAAGGGCTGCAAGACGCCCCGTCAAGTCGTAGGCCATGTCCTCTATGCTGGTCGCCGACCGCGAAGTTATCGCGGTTAGCCCTGACGCGATGGCCAGCAGATTCTTCACCCGGTGGCTCATCTCGCCGGCGAGAAGCTCGTTGCCCTCTTCCGCCTGCTTTCGTCCCGTAACATCGAGAAAAATACCGAACATTGTGCGGCCGACAATCCCAACGTCCTCGCCTTTCCCACGTGCCGAGATCCAACGAATTTCATCGCCGATCAAGATACGGAAGTCTGTTTCGTAATCGCCGAGCAAGGCACGTGTGGCGTTGAATGCCGATCGGACACGGTCGCGGTCGGCCGGGTGGATATGCGACGACAGTTTCTCAAACGTGACCGAGTCACTCCAAGGAATCCCCCAAAGCTCGAAAGCCAGGGCATCCATGGTCAGCCGGTCGGTATCAACGTTCCAAGCCCAGAAGGCGATGCCAGCAGCACGTACGCCCCGTCGGAGCTGTTCCAGCTTCCACTCGTGTTGTTCTGGCTGCTCGGCTGTCACGTAATCTGCCTAAATCGCGGACCCTGCTTGTCTCGCATTACAGGTGCAGACCACGTCTTTGTCAATTTCGCAAGTTATCGAAACCGCTCATCGGCTGCCCCCTCCCGACCCACCAAAGCCCCTGCGATAGCGACGAACTCGGTGTAGTGATTCACCCGAGCGTGACATTGCGGCAACGCTGCGATCTCTCAACATCGGATGAGTGTGTCCCGGCTAAGCGGTCTGACGTGACCCCCGTTTTTTCCTCCAGTTGGAGCTAGAGTCCGGCCCGAAGAAGGGACGGACAGATGAAGCGGAAGCAGTTTTCGGAAGAGCAGATCATCGGCATCCTGAAGGAGGCCGAGGCGGGCGCGGTGGTGACGGATCTGTGCCGGCGGCACGGCATGTCGAGCGCGACCTATTACGCGTGGAAGGCCAAGTTCGGCGGCCTGGAGGTGTCGGATGCGAAGCGGCTGCGTGCGCTCGAGGATGAGAACGCGCGGCTCAAGCGGCTGCTGGCGGACACGATGCTCGACAACGCAGGTCTGAAGGACCTGCTTTCAAAAAAATGGTGACGCCTGCCGCAAAGCGGGAAGCGGTCGCGCATCTCCAGACGGCGCTAGGGATGAGCGAGCGGCGGGCGTGTGCTGTCGTCGGAGCGGATCGCGCGAGCATGCGGTACCGCTCGTGTCGAGGAGATGATGGCGACCTGCGGTCGCGATTGCGCGAGTTGGCGCAGCAGCGGCGGCGGTTCGGCTATCGACGGCTGCACATCCTGCTGCGCCGGGACGGCATCACAATCAACCGCAAGAAGACCCAGCGGCTCTACCGCGAAGAAGGTTTGACGGTCCGTCGTCGCAAGGGACGCAAGCGTGCAGTCGGCGCGCGGGGACCAGCACCCGTGCTGGCGCTGCCCAACCAGCGCTGGAGCCTCGACTTCGTGCATGATCAGATGGCCACGGGCCGGCGGTTCCGTATCCTCAACATCGTCGATGACGTGACACGCGAGTGCCTGCGGGCGGTGCTCGACACGTCGATCTCGGGCAAGCGGGTGGTGCGCGAGCTGTCCGATCTGATCGCTGAGCGCGGCGCGCCCAAAATGATCGTCAGCGACAACGGCACCGAGCTGACCTCGAACGCGGTGCTCGCGTGGTCGGGTGATGCCGGCGTCGAGTGGCACTATATCGCACCGGGCAAGCCGACGCAGAACGGCTTCGTCGAGAGTTTCAACGGTCGCATGCGCGACGAACTGCTCAACGAGACGCTGTTCTTCACGGTCCGCCAGGCGCGCTCGATCCTCGCGCGCTGGGTCGACGACTACAACACCGAGCGGCCGCACTCCTCGCTCGGCTACGCCACACCGGCGGCATTCGCCGCCGAACTCGAAAAGCAACGGGCGGGTTTAAATCCGCCCGTTGCTTCACCCGCGCTCCTGCGCGACAACAATGGCCGGTCTCTGGTTGCGGCTGGATGAAAGACGGGGGTCACGTCAGGTCGCCAGATTCAATACCCTAGTGTGTGAAGGAGTCCCCACTTTCTAAAAAGAGGAAAGTGCCATCGTTCAGGAACTGTCCAGTGAAGTCGCGTGCCAGTTCGGTGAATACGCGGCAGGCGGCAACGCAAGATTCCGGCCAACGATAAAAGCGCAGCGTGTTTTTTGCCCGCCAGTGCGAGCTCGACCGCCGCTGTTGCGAGGGCGACGCGGGGCCAAAGCGCGTCGAACGCGATGCGTGCGCCCCGGGACCAGAACGCGAAAGCAAAAGGAATCTGTCAGGCAAGCGCCAATTTCATTGCCGAACGTGCGGCCAGATCCGCACCTGCCTGCCCAGACATGCTGCGAGTCAGCGGGCCCGACTCGAGGAGGGAAACCAGCCCATGCAGAAGGCTCCAGACTGTTAATGCCCGTTCGTGGAGGTCGTCTTCACCGGCTTGGGTATCAAGCCGACCTAGCGCGTCCTTAAGTCGATTAAAGCAAATCATCGCATCAGGCTCGATCAAGTCAAGATTCTCCGGCCGGGCCACTTCGGGCAGGAACAGCAGATTATAGAGCTTGGGGGACGTCCGGGCGAACCTCAAATAAGAATCGACCAGGGCCCGCAAGCAAAGCACTGGATCGCTGCCGCTTGAGCACGACGTCTCTAACTCGGCGTGAAGCGCTTCAAAGCCGCGTTTCGCGAGCGATGCCAACAACGCGTTTTTGTCGCGAAAATGGTGATAGGGCGCGCCCGGACTGACATTGGCGATGCGCGCGAGTTGGCGGAAAGAAAGCGCGGCCACGCCATCGTTCTCTACGGTAGCCAGCGCCGCTTCCAGCAGCGCGCTACGCAGGTCCCCATGATGATAATTTCGATCTAAAGCAGCCATCGGTCCTCCTCGGATTGACACCGAACTAAACACCGATCAGATGACAACTAGGCAGTGCTTAGTTGGATACGATTGATGCGCCCCCGGACACCCGTTTCGCAAGTCTTGGACCCAGCCGCCCGCGATAGAGCGACAGTGGGGTGGCCAGAGTTCGTAACAGAGTTGCGAGCGGAAGTCGCGGAGCTTCGGCGGAGCGATGCGCATCACCGCGCGGTCGTCGATAGCGCAATCGATTATGCCATTGTTGCGACCGATCCTGATGGTCACGTGACCAGTTGGAACGAGGGCGCGTGCCGCATTCTAGGCTGGACCGAAGAAGAGATGATCGGCGCGCCTTTGCACCGCTTCTTCACCGATGAAGACGTAGCGAATGGTCAAGTCGAGACCGAGATGGGCCAAGCGCTAGCGACTGGCCACGGCAAAGACGAGCGCTGGCATAAACGCAAAAATGGGGAGCGCTTCTGGGCGAGTGGTAAACTAACAGTCTTGCGCGACGACAACGATCACGCGATCGGCTACGTGAAAGTACTGCGCGATCGCACTGAGCAGCGTCGCGCCGACGAGGAGCGCAACCGTCTAGAAGACCAATTGCGTCGGTTGAACGAAAAGCTTGCTTCCGACGTCTCCCATCGCACGGCGGAGCGCAACCAACTTTGGGAAGCGTCGCCGGACTTGTTGGTGATCATTAATTTTGAAGGCGTGTTTCGCGAGGTCAATCCTGCTTGGACAGATGTCTTGGGGTATGAGCCTGGGGAATTGGTCGGCCAACATGTCGACAGTCTTGTCCATCCCGATGACATCCTGTCAACGGCGCGAGCCCTGCGCGACGCGGCGGTCGGACCGTTGCCAGTGGTTGAGAACCGCTACCGTCACAAGGACGGGTCGTACCGGCAGATATCGTGGGTTGCCGCTCCCGACTACGAGCACGATATGATTTACGCGACTGGACGTGACGTAAGTGCAGCCCGGGAGGCGCAGCTAGCGCTGCGCCGCGCGGAGGATCAGCTGCGTCAATCGCAGAAGGTCGAGGCCGTTGGCCAGCTCACCGGCGGCGTCGCGCATGACTTCAATAATCTGCTAACCGTGATCCGGGGTTCGGTCGATCTGCTGCGCCGTCCCGATCTAACGGAGGAGCGCCGCACACGCTACATCGATGCGATTGCCAATACGGCAGATCGGGCTGCGAAGCTAACCAGCCAGCTTTTAGCGTTCGCGCGACGGCAAACGTTGAAACCGACCGTGTTCGACGCGCGCAAGAACATTCTGAACCTCAAGGACATGCTTACAACCCTCACCGGCTCCCGCGTCGAAATCACCGTGAATGTTCCTGATCACCCTTGTCTAATACACGCTGATCCCGGCCAGCTCGATACCGCGATCATCAATATGGCGATTAATGCTCGTGACGCCATGAGCGGGGAAGGCAAGCTCGCGATCACGGTCGCCGACTGGGACAAGATACCCGCCGTACGCGCTCACGCGGCCGTCAGGGGAGACTTCGTGGCGGTATCAATCACCGACACGGGAGAAGGTGTCTCGCCGGACAAGATCGACCATATCTTCGAGCCGTTTTTCACGACGAAGGGTGTCGGACAGGGCACCGGACTTGGGCTCAGCCAAGTGTTCGGATTCGCGAAGCAGTCGGGCGGTGAGATCGCCGTCGAGAGCCGAGATGGAGAAGGCGCGACCTTTACGCTGTATCTACCGCGATCAGCGGACGAAAGGTCAGAACTTGAAACCGCTGAACGCCACGACATCTCCCAGCGCCATGATGCTTGCGTTCTCGTCGTCGAAGACAATCCGGAGGTCGGAAGTTTTGCTACGGAGGCGTTGCGCGAGCTAGGATACCGCACACATCTCGCTGCCGATGCACAGCTAGCGATGGCGGCTCTCAGTGAGGCTGAAGGAGCTTATGACGTTGTATTCTCCGACGTCGTTATGCCCGGAATGTCTGGCATCGAATTGGGCGAGGAGCTTCGCCGTCTTTATCCCGATCTCCCAGTCGTGTTGACGAGCGGCTACAGCACTATATTGGCCGCATCAGGAACGCACGGATTTGAGCTGCTGCAGAAGCCATACTCAATCGACGAGCTTTCACGCGCTCTCGGAAAGGCAACCTCTCCGCGTGTGATTACGCAGGCTAGCTAGCTCCGGACTGCCACTACATCTCATTTCTACGTGGATCGAACATCCAATTTACATGATTTCGGCACGCATCCCCATTAAGCAAAGTCGTCTAGACCCAGAATCCGACATTCAGGGCGCTCCGTGTGTTTGCCGGAAGCTGCCGCTTGTTCATGTCGGACGGATAACAGCTTTGAGGCACGGGCCTAACCGAGGATCCTCAAGCTGACCTGCTGACGGCATTCGACCACGTGGCCCTGACCATCAATCTTTCTCTCCTTTCCCCGGTGAGTGATATCAAGCCCGCATGCAAAGCATCGGAACTACGAAACGTCGCGTTGGTTTAGTCCCTAAAGTTATTTAGTGTTTTTGGAGTGCGAAACATGCGCTCGGTGAAGGAGAGCAGTTATGATCCGTCCCACGCGTCATGTTCCACGTACACAAGAAGAAAAGACTGACGACGCAAGCCGACTTGGGGAAGTTCAGGCGTATGGATCACCTCGCAAAGTATGGGTCGAAGATGGACATGTGTTCGTGGAAGGTCATGATGGCGTAACGATCAGCATGACACCTGAGGTCGCCATTAAATTAGGGCAATCCATCAGCGAGGCTGGGACTGATTCGCTAATCAACAGGGTTATCGAACAGGCTGCCGAGGAACGCGGCGACCGGCCGACATTGCCGCCTTCGTCGGGAACCGTCCGGTAGCTTTTCGTCCACAAGGACCCAGAAGCCGACATTCAGAGCGATTCGAGCACGTCTCGGAAGCGGACATTGGTTCAGGAGCACTCAGTCGCCTAATCTGTACACTTAATTCTAATTGCGGCGTCGCCACTACTCGCCCCAGCCGCGAACATCGCGACCTCCGAATACCATGCGCCGGACGGCGGGCGACGCCAAGCTGGCGCTGAAGCCGGGCGGAGGAGCGCTTACCTCATCCAACCGCGCCATCTGTTCGTGGTCGAGCGTCAGCGAAGCAGCGGCCAAGTTGTCGGTCAGCTGCTCAACGGTTCGGGCGCCGATCAGTGGCGAGGTTACGCCGGGCTTCGCCATCGCCCAAGCCAACGCCACCTGCGCGGGGCTGCAGTCGACCTCCGCAGCGATCGTCTTCACCACGTCGAGCACTTCCCAGTTGCGATCGGCGAACTTGCTGTCGCCGAACGGGTTGGCGCCGCTGAGCCTGCCCGTATCGGCGGTGTCGCCGCGCCGGTACTTGCCCGACAGGAAGCCGCCGGCGAGCGGGCTCCACGGCTGAACGCCCATCCCCGCGTTCCGCGCTGCCGGGACGTGCTCAGCCTCGACATCCCGTGCGACCAGCGAGTACTCGACCTGCATCGCGATCGGACCAGGAATGCCGCGCTCCGCCGCGATTGTCGCCGCCTTGATCGCCAGCCAAGCCGGCATATCCGAGAAGGCGTAGTAGCGGATCTTGCCGGCACGCACGAGCGCGCCGAGCGTCTCAATTAGCTCCTCGGCCGGCGTCACGCCGTCCCAGATGTGCATCCAGTAAAGATCGACATAGTCGGTGCCGAGGCGCCGCAGCGACGCTTCGAGCGCACGGTGAATGTTCTTCGCACCCGCGCCGCCCTTGTTGGGGTTGCCGCCGCCGGCCTGCGTCGCGGTCAAAGGGCTGGCCGAGCCGTTGAAGCCGAACTTTGTCGCCAGTACCAGTTCGTCGCGCGCGTTGGCCTCCTTTATGAAGCGGCCGACCAGCTCTTCGCTCCCCCCGCCCGCGTAGATGTCCGCGGTGTCGATGAAGTTGCCGCCGGCGTCGCGATAGGCGTCGAAGACGGCACGCGCAGTGGCGTCGTCCGCGTTCCACTCGCCAGGGCCGAAGGTCATCGTGCCAAGTGCCAGCGGACTGATTACGAGGCCCGATCGGCCAAGCGTGCGATAGTGTGTCAGGCTCATGATGATATTCCTTGCTTGAGCACCGTAGATGGCACCTCGGTGTCGCCCGAATTAGGCGTTGCTGCCCGCAAGGGCTTGTGAGCATGATGCAGTAATGCGACGCGGCGACCTCGATGATTTGGCAGCGTTCGCGACTGTCGCGCGCACGCGCAGCTTCACGCGGGCAGGCGCCGAACTCGGGATTTCGCCTTCGGCGCTGAGCCACGCCATGAAAGCACTTGAGCTGCGCCTAGGCGTGCGTCTGCTGGCCCGGACGACCCGTTCGGTGGCGCCGACATCAGCCGGTCAGCAACTGCTCCGGTCACTTGATCCAGCGCTGACGGAGGTCGCCCGAGGCCTTTCATGGCTGGCCGACTGGCGCGATACGCCGGCGGGTGCGGTCCGGCTGGCAACGTTCGGGTGGGCCGCGCGCACGATCCTGGCGCCGCGCCTGCCCGCCTTCCTGCTCGACCATCCCGATATCTCGGTCGAAGTGATCGTCGAAGATCGCCTTATCGACCTCGTCGCGGGCGGCTTCGACGCCGGGATTCGCCTTGCGCAAGCAGTAGAGGGCGACATGGTGGCGGTGCCTGTCGGCCCCGACCTGCGTACGATCGTGGTCGGCACGCCAAGCTATTTCGCAAGGCATGATCCGCCCGCGACCCCCGCCGCTCTCGAGCGTCACATTTGCATCAACTACCGGCAGCTCGGCGGTGGCGGGCTTCTCCCGTGGGAGTTCGAGGAGAACGGACGCGACATTAAGGTTCGCGTTGGCGGGCAACTGATCGTCAACGACGAGGCGCTTTCCGCAGCGGCGGTGCGGGCGGGGGCGGGGTTGGGCTACATGATGGAGGATGACGTGGCAGACGAGATCCGGGACGGGCGTTTGGTCCAGGTACTCGGCCAGTGGTGTCCGTCCTATCCCGGCTGCAGGCTCTACTATCCGGATCGTCGTGTCAGCCCGGCGATGCGGGCGCTGGTCAATGCGCTTCGTTGGCAACCAAACTAAACCTTGGCCTTCATTCGCTGTCGATTGTTCGACAGAAGTAAGACCCAGATTCGGTCATTGACGTTATCTGGATCGCTCCCCGAAATCGGACGCCCATTCAGGTCCTGATTTTGACTTAAACGGGGGCGAGAAGCGTCGGGCAGCGGACAGCTGGCGTCCAATGGAAAGCCGAGCGGCCATAATTCCAACGCAGAATTCCGCTCGTAGGTAATGAGCTAGAAAATTTCATGGCCCTGGGATCGCCAACCACTAAGAAGGCCGGTAGGAGTGAGAACAAACCAACATGTCAGGCGTAGAGTGCGCAACCGAGTGGACGTGACCCCGGGGTCGGAGAAACAGCCGCTTGCCGCGCTTTTCGATCCTTCCCGCGCGGCTGGGCTTCGTCGGGTGGACCAATTCGTGGCGCGGGCCGGGCAAGCCTATGCCGATGGTCGAAATACCGACGGTGGGCGTGACGGACCGGCAGCGGTGTCACGATTGTCGCCGTATTTGCGCTATCGCGTGATCAGCGAACGCGAAGTCGTTGCCTCAGTGCTCGATCGGCACAGCATAGCCTCCGCCGAGAAGTTTATCCAGGAAGTTCTTTGGCGAACGTATTGGAAAGGGTGGCTCGAGCTGCGCCCATCAGTATGGCAACGCTTCGTTGAGGAGCGCGACCAACAGCGCGACAGCTTTCCGAACGCCTGCGCAATCGTCGCTGCTGAAAGCGGCATGACCGGGATCGACGGGTTCGACGACTGGGCGCGCGAACTGGTCGAAACGGGCTATCTGCATAATCACGCGCGAATGTGGTTTGCCTCGGTCTGGATTTTTACGCTGCGGTTACCGTGGGCGCTCGGTGCCGACTTCTTCCTGCGCCACCTGCTCGATGCCGACGCTGCGAGCAACACGTTGTCTTGGCGCTGGGTCGCGGGATTGCAGACCATTGGCAAGACCTATCTGGCGACGGCGGAAAACATAGCGCGCTACACCAATGGGCGGTACGCGCCGGCTTGGACCGCCGCGCCATCGCTCCCTTTCGGGTTACCGGGTCCGGCTTACCGCCGCGCACGGTCCCGAAATTCGGTCACCGCGAGATCGAACAGCTTCTGTGCGACAATGACGGCGGACGGCGCATTCGGTGCCGTAGCGTCTGCGCCGACGTCTTGGGCAAGCCCCGGATTCGCTGTGAACATTGGCCCGCCGACCATTATACCAACCGTCTGGTTGCGAGACTTTCGGCGTATCTGCGCAATCGTCATGCGCATGCTCTCGAGTTGGCGCTCCGACCCCGCCGTCAATCCCACGACCGCGAACCACGTGCTCTTGGCGACGTCGGCGATGTCGTCGGACGTTCCCTCAAGCTCGGTTCGGACCTGCCAACCGGCAGCCAGCAGGAACCGCTCAACAATCTCGACACCGAAGGAATGCTGGTTACCTGGCGTCATCGCCATCAGGACATGGCGACGTTCGTCCAGCGACGTGAGAATATGGGTGTCGTTGAAGATCGCAAGCAGCTTCTGGAGCCGGGCAACGCCCAAGGTGACATCAATGAAATCACACTCGTCGCGATCCCACATCTCGCCGAGCAGGCGGGCGGTGGGCTCGAGCAGCTCGAGGAACAACATCTCCATCGAAAGCCCGCGATCGCGGAGGATCAGCACATATGCGGCGGCTGCATCCAGATCGCTGCCGAGCACGATGTCAGCGAGGCCGGTGATGTCGGCGCTCGTCGGGGCCAGCGTCTTGATGACGAGCGTAACTTGCGGGGCAGCCGGAACAGCCTCGGTATGCAACATAAGCAACCGCGGGACGATCTCGTTCGATACGATGCGCGCCAGCCTCGCCTGGCGCTCAGCCACGTCTTCCCGGCGATAAATTTCCGGAGCGATAAAGTGCGTTTCAAGCCGTTTTAGGCTTTGACGGTTGATGGCTGGTCTAGCCAACGCACTACTCGCCTGCCCCATGAGCTTCCTCCCCGCTTCGATCTTGTGACGATAGCAATATCTGAAATCAGCACATTAGACGGCAGGTGTCGATACCTTACGTCGCCGCGGAACCACCACCGAGAGCGTCGAAGGCAATGCTCGCAGATTTACAGGGATGCGTTCAACACTCATCTTGACGGTAGCAGAGTTGCAGCAATGCTTTGGGTAAGCGCAGACTGCAGAGCGGTGAAAGCAAGAAACGCGCGACTAGGCGGCGTGGGAAAATTGGTTGACGCGAGATTCGGTGTTTGATTCAAGGCTTCCTTTTAGAGGCGGGGTTGAGCCGGGGCGATCTGAGCGAAGCGGGATGGCGTGTTTTGAGAGACTTGCTGCCGATTGAGGCGGCTCGCCGTGGGCCTGGGCGACGGCCCGAAGGGAACTGTTCGATCATCAACAGCATCCTTTGACGGCTACGCTGCGGCACGCCTTGGCGCAACGTGTCGCCCAAATAAGGCAACTGGAACACGATCTACCGGCGGTTTCGGCGCTGGAGCGAGGCCGGGGTCTGGGAGGGCCGTTTCAGTCACGCTGGCCGAGATGATGGCGGACAGCGGCCATTATCGAACGCTTCTTCGGCCGCTTCAAAATCAACCGCGCCATCGCCACCCGCTACGACCAGCTCGCCGAAAGCTTCCTAAGCATGACCCATATCGCCGCCGCTAGATACTGGCTCAAATTTGTCCACGCCACCTTAATTCGCTCCTCGCGGTCGTGCTGATCCCCGGCGGAACGGCTCGGGTTGCAACCGTTCCTGGCGGAGTGCGCGACGTTGGACAGCCGCTTCCGATTGCCGAAAGAAGGGAAATCTGATCGCGGCGGCCCATCGCAACGCCGCTGGGCTGCTTAGCCAGCCGGACGGTCGCACAAGCCTCGCCCGAATTGGCGATGGCTCAATGTCCGCGAAGTTGTAGTAGTCGGAAAGGCTGTCGATCTACACCGGCTCAGTATTGGAGCGTGACATGAAAACGCGCACCATTCTTGGCTGGGGCGTCCTTGGGCTTGGCCTTGCATCGCTTGTGACCGGAGGGTTGGGATTGTAAGAACGCAATTTCAGACAGCCTGCTTATACAGTCGTCGAGAAAGACGGTGCGTTGGAATTGCGCGATTATTTCGCCGTCCTCGTTGTGGAAGCCGCCGTCATCGGCGAGCGGGGCGTCGCGCTCAAAGCGGGATTTCAACGGCTGGCGGAGCACCTCTTGGGCAACAAACGTCAAAAGATCGCGATGACCGCGCCCGTGTTTTCGGACCGCGCAAAGGGTGCCTGGCGCACCCGCGTCGTGATGCCCGCGCGCTTCACGGCGGCGACGTTGCCCGACATGCCCGACGGCATCACCGCCGCGGAACTCTAAGCGCGCCGGATGGCGGTAGTCCGTTTCGCCGGCCTCGGCAGTGGCCCGCGGCTCGCCGAACAGGAGACGCGCCTGCGCGGGTGTTTAACGACGCGGGGCCTCGAAGCGATCGGCGATGTCGTGATTGCCTTCTACAACTCGCCGTTTGTAGCGCCGCCGTTTCGGCGCAACGAGGTGATGATCGCGGTAGGGTGACGAACGGTTTGGTGTCGCAGGACGGCCGCGCCGCCTCGCGCCGCACTCTGCCTCTCCGTCATATTCGGGACTTGCGGAAAAGCGGTCGCTCGCGCGGAACAGGGACCGGCGCCAATGCTTCCTTACGTAAATGAAAAAGACGCGCTAACCTGCCCCCCCGATCGCCCGATCTGCCCGGCGTAGAAAAGCGAGCTAACCTATGTTCGACGAATACGGTTTTCCACGCGACCCGTACGTGGACCATGCCGCGCCCACGCTGGCGACATTCGTTTACTGCAGTCGTGTCGCCGAGGGCGTCGACGACGCCGAGGTCGGCCGCATGGTCGAGTGGGCGCAACACCGCAATGTCGCTCGCGAGATCACCGGGGTGCTGGTCTTCGGCAGCGGCGTCTTCTTCCAGTGGATCGAGGGCCCGCCCGCCGAAGTTGAGACCCTGATCGTGAGCCTTCATAACGATCCGCGCCATCACGACATCGTCGCACTGGACCGGTGTGTGGAAAAGCGCGAGCGTCTGTATCCGAATTGGCAGATGGAGTTGGTCGGAGCCGACGACATCCGTACGGTGCTGCAGGACGCGCTGGAGGACGCCGAAGAAGAAAACAACATCGCGGCGCTGAGGCGTATTCTCGTGCACCTCGCTTCGGGTCCTCTGGATACGCTTGGGCGACGTTAACTCGCTGAGCTACTGGATGCCTTGAGCCGGATCGCGACGGGGCCGCGTCGGCAGAAGGACTTGTCGCGCTGGTCAGAGAGGGCTGCTTGCTCTCCGCTTCAGACTTAGCTTTAACCGAAACAAGCGGCCCGCAATTGGCCCGGAGATGGTACCGCCAAGTGATCCGCAAAACGGCTAAAACGAGGTTGGTTGCGGACAGACAGATCATGGTCGGCGACTTTCGGATAGCTGCTGTCAGTTGACCAAGCTGTAAAAAAGAAACGAATCAATCGGCACTGTCAAATCTACGGGGCAGGCACTTTCCTATCTGGTTAGTTCAGCGCCCCTCATAGCCATAGACGCGTTTTGTTCTTTTTTAAATCGGCCTGCGTTCTCGCTCTCGGCATTGCCGATCGAGCGTTATCGGGACCCAACTAACCAGATCCTGGTTAGTTTGACAGTACCGATGGCGGCCTTGCGCGGTGGTGCACCGAAGCCGGGTACTTCCAGACGGACCGTAGATCTGACGCCGCGCGAACGCGAGGTGCTGGCCCTCATCACCAGGGGCAAGACCGACGATGCAATCGCCGACGTGCTGACCCTGAAGCGCAACACGGTGCGCAACCACGTGGCTCGCCTGTATGCCAAGATCGGAGTCCATAGTCGCGCCGAAGCCGTGATCTGGGCACGCGACCGGGGGCACCAACTCGGACTGGATACACCTCACTAATTATCCGCTTTGGTATCGAGGCACCTATTCAATGGGTGCTTCCGCATCTTTGGCAGGTCGGATCGCACTCCTAACTTCTCGATCATCCGGGCCACCGCCCGGTCTGCGAGGAGAACGTCGCTGTCCATTCTCGCATGGATCATACTGGGTCTGGTCGCCGGCTTCATCGGCTGCAAGATCGTCAACAAGTCCGGTGAGGGCGTGCTGCTCGACATCGTGCTTGGCGTCGTCGGCGCGGTCGTGGGCGGCTTCCTGTTTAACACGTTAGGTGCAGCAGGCGTCACCGGCCTGAACATCTATAGCCTCGTCGTCGCAGTGATTGGCGCGATCGTCGTGCTGGTCCTTTACCATCTCGTGGTGCGCGGTTCGGCCCGCTGAACAACCCGCCCCTGCAATCGTTACTCGATCGGCCGGATAAACCGGCAACTCGTAGGAGAGAGCTATCATGACACAGACAATCACAGGCTTGTTCGACCATTACGACGACGCCCGCCGCGCGGTCCAAAATCTCGAAGCTGCAGGCGTGGCGCACCGCGACATCAGCATCGTCGGCCATGACAGGGGCGAACAAGTCGGTCACGACCGTGTCGGCGATGTCGCCGATCCCGCAGCGCAGGACGCCGGCAAGGGCGCCGAGATCGGTGCTGCGGTCGGCGGCGTCGGCGGTCTGCTAGCCGGACTCGGCCTGCTTGCCATCCCGGGTATCGGTCCGGTCGTCGCAGCAGGTTGGTTAGCGGCGACCGCTGTTGGTGCAATCGGTGGCGGCCTCATCGGCGCAGCGACCGGTGGACTGGTCGGGGCTCTGACCCATGCAGGTGTTCCGGAGAACGACGCGCATGTCTATGCCGAGGGCGTCCGTCGTGGCGGAACCCTCGTCACGGCCAAGGTCGACGAACCGCTGGTCGCAACCGCATGTAACATCCTGGGTGACGACCGCGCGGTCAACGTCGCCGAGCGTCGCAACGCCTACGAGACGCAGGGTTGGAGCAGCTTTGACGAGGCGGATCCCGCCTACACCGACAGCGACATCGCTGCCGAACGCACACGCCACGATCGCGTCTGACCGACATTAAAAGGAACTGAATATGCGTATTTCAACTGCAATACTGATCGGGTCTGCCCTCCTGGCGACACCCGCCCTTGCACAGACCGCGCCGGCCAAGAACAACGCCGCGATCAAGGACGTGCACACCGTCGACGACGGCAGCGCACGCCGCGGCGCCAATTCGTTCACGCAAGTACAGGCTCGCGAGCACATCGCGAAGTCGGGCCTCACCGCCGTGTCCGCGCTGACCAAGGACAAAAACGGGGTCTGGCGCGGCACCGCGAAGAAGGGCGGCCGCACCGTGCACGTGGGACTCGACTTCAAGGGCAATGTGTCGACCGGCAAGTGAGCTGAATGGCGGTGGCGGTACGCGGCGTCATGCCACGGGTCGCCACCCCCCCCCCCCACATATCCCCCGGCGCTGGTCTAATGCAGAATACGCCGGACCCTTGCGCGGTCGCAGCATGAGGAAACCGTCGTGTCGAAGATGCTCTATAATTTCGGCTGCAAGGTGTCCGGCTGGGGTGCGAACCTTGCGGGTCATCCCTTCTCTATCTTCGCTGTCGCCGTGGTCTGCGCCGTCTGGTTCCTCATCGGTGGCACCGCAGCCGAGAACACGCTGACGCTCGCCCTTTCGGTCCTGGCGATCACGCTCACCCAGATGGTCCTGAACCAACAACGGCTCAGCGAACGCGCGCTCCACTTGAAGATAGATGAACTCGTATTCGCGATGAAGGGCGCCCGCGACGAGATTGCCGGCATCGAGTGCAAGACCGAGGAGGAGCTCGAGGCGCTTCGCCGCACCGGCGACATCGCCGAGGACCTGCTTGAGGCCCGGCAGCTGGGCTGAGCAGGCGGACTTGGCCCCTCGACGGGCACCGAAGTCTCCTAAGTCCGCGTCAACCGGAGGCGTGCGCCGGGTGTGCATGTCACTGTCAAATCTACGGGGCAGGCACTTTCCTATCTGGTTAGTGCAGCGCCTCTTATAGCCATAGACGCGTTTCGTTCTCTTTTAAATCGACCTGCGTTCTCGCTCTCGGCACCGCCGTTCGAGCGCTATCGGGACCCAACTAACCAGATCCTGGTTAGTTTGACAGTACCCGCGCGGCCTCGAGCGAAAACTGGTCCTTGGCGATGAGGACGATCAAGGATGGCGCGAGCGCGACAGGATCTGATCCTCAAGACAGGTGCACCGGTTAGCCGGCAATCCATTTAACGACAAACGCTGCTACAACGATCAAACCCATCACCGCCCAGCCCTCCCAAGTCCGAGGGGTCCATCCAAAGCTGTCATGCTTCGGCGCAAACCATGTGCGCAGATGTTTCACGCCAATCTCCAGTCAATCGAAGCTCCCCTTTGTAGACGTTATCGACATTCGCCGAAATAAGAAGGGACCCTGCCATCCGATGCTCAACACCTCTGACGAACGAGGTTTAGCGACGTTTGATAATGTACGCCATTGGACGCCAGTGGGTGGTTCGTTTTTCGATGGTACGGTAGCCGGTCGAATTTGCGATGAGTTATTTCGCTTCCTCAAAACCGCGTAAGTTGAAAAGGTTCTGCTCCTTTAGTAAGCACCAAACCAGCGACCGCATATCGCCGACAGGCGTAGGGTCGTTACTCCCGACGGTAGCCCCGTCCCCCGGGGCCTATCGTCGGGAGACCAGAAGCCTCGCTTTCTGTTTTGCGCCGACTAACTGTTCCGCGGACTCGCGGCCAAGACGGTGGCGGCACGATCTTATCATACCATGGAAGCCGGAAAGCAGATAATTTCTAGCTGTTATGAGGTCAGAGCGGCTTGCCCGAATTGTCGACGAGGCACGAAGCGGCGAGCCTACAATTTAAATCTTCAGGCGCGGCCTGTTGTTGCGCTCTCCCGGTCAAATATGTCGTTAAATGGGTATACCCTGGTGCGTTACATAGATTGAACACGTATCGCGTCTCATCAGGGCCAGTCGCATGTGATTTGTGCAATCCGTTGGCCGGTTTTAGAACCTGATAGGGCAGAAATGGGTGCTGTCAGTCTAACGCGAACCGCTCTCTCCACGATGCAGGTCGGGTTTATGTAATGGGAGTCTAGCCCATGAACGACTGCCACTCGGCCTGGGCGGCTGAGCGGCGTTGTTTGTAGGTTTTGCGGTCGACGAGATGGCGTTCGAGATTGAAGTGGTTGTGCACGTTTGCATGTACGCTGGCGAACTTTTGTAGGGTCTTCATCCGCCTGAACCTAAGCATTGCCCGCTCTCGTCGTCGGAAGGGCAGGTGGCTATTTTCCACCCGGTTATTGGCCCAGCGAGCGACCTCCTGCTTCTCCTGGTTCCCAAGGTCTTTCATCGCTGCGCGATAGGAGCGAAGGCCATCGGTCCTGATCGCCCCCAGCGAGCCATGGCGCTTCAGCGTCTTTTTCATGAAAGTCAGCGCCGCGGCTTTGTCGCGCGTCCTGGTGACAAAGCTTTCGAGGATTTCGCCTTCGTGATCGACCGCGCGCCAGAGGTAAACCATCTCGCCGTTGAGCTTCACGTACATCTCGTCGAGATGCCAGCGCCAGTGTCGGAAGCCGCGCATCCGGTTGACCCGCTGCCGCCGGATGTCGCCGGCGAAGATCGGGCCGAACCGCCCCCACCATTGCCGCACTGTCTCATGGCAAATGTCGATCCCGCGCTCGAACAAGAGATCCTCGACGTTTCGAAGCGATAGCGGGAACCGGACATACATCATCACCACCAGCCAGATCACCTCGGGTGACGAGTTAAAGCGGCGGAACGGGCTAGGGGGCAGGGCTCTCGATTTGCGGCTCATTGGGCCACGGTAGCGAACGCCTGGTTAGTCTGACAGAGCCCGTCTAAGGTGGTCGCCTGAGCGGTTACCCGTCCTGCCAAGGCAGCGATATCCGCTTGGAGATCGAGCGTACGGATCCCAAGCTCGCCCGACATGCGCGCAGCCTGTCTGACGGTATGTTCAATCGCGCCAGCGTGCTTAGTCGTTAGAACCGCCTAAGCCATATCAATGAACAACGTTTTAATCATCGATGCGCTGCATGGTGTTAGACATTCCGCTTGCTTGGAAACATTTGACCCAAGGTCGATCACTCGCGATCCTATCTGCGTTTTCCGAAAGCGGACGGACGTCCATCCGCAGCATTACCCGTCGCTGGCTTGTGCAACCGGTAACGAAATTGAGGAATTTTCTCCCGTTCGCTAGCGATGCATCGAACGGCGACTGATTGCGAACGACCCATTCGAAGAGCTCCGCCTGATTGAAAAATATAGTCGTCAACGAGTAGGGCCGGATCTTCGGGACTTTCAACGAGTAAACCACCATGCCGAGGCAAATGCAGCACGTTTGAGCGTCTGATCGGTCAAATACGATGCTGCACGAACATTCCCAGAGCGATTATTGCCCCGTTCACGATCGATGCGCAGTAGTACGCCAAGGCTGGACGCTCGCCATCGTGGCGCAGCAGGCCCGCGTACGGAGACAATGATGAAAAGCAAATTCGCATTGATCGCGATGATCACGATAACCGCGGCACCTGCCGTGGTGCCTACCGCTGCATTGGCGCAACGCTACCA
Organism: Sphingomonas sp. PWP1-2; assembly: GCF_049898305.1. NCBI lineage: Bacteria > Pseudomonadati > Pseudomonadota > Alphaproteobacteria > Sphingomonadales > Sphingomonadaceae > Sphingomonas > Sphingomonas sp. PWP1-2. Next base: position 1,802 of record NZ_JAFCXM010000013.1, on the reverse strand, counting down.
TCGTAATCATCATCGCGCCTACTATGGCCACAGCGACTATCATCGTCACCCATGTGGTGGCGGCAACGGCGCTGTTGGAACGATAGCGGGGGGAGTCGGCGGCGCACTTCTTGGCAACGCGCTCGGCGGCGGCACTCTCGGCACGATCGCTGGCGGCGTTGGCGGCGGGCTGCTCGGTCGTCACTTTGACAAGACGCACTCCCGCCACGTTAACGGTTGCTAATTGGTATTGCCTCGGCTCTTCCGTTGGATGGAGGGGCCGAGGCTAGTCTCTCGGGCTTAACTGTCCGCGATTGCAGATCACTTATTTTGAGGACGGGTAACGCGGCCTACCCACTAGCTGCAAGCTAGAGATGATGTATACCGGCCTCGCCGACCGAGAAGATGGCAACTGATTTTGCGGTGGTGGGACTAGGCCGGGGCTGCAATGCCTCGGCCTATTTTCTTAGCGAACACAGGGGGCGTTGCGCGCTCGATTGATCGGCGCGAGGCATCGACGGCGCTCGGCGCCACTCTGCATTCACTGATAGACCTCTTCTCAGCAACTGGGCGACGACCGTTTCCTAGGGGCGGCAGGTGTTCAAAGCGCGGTCGCACGGCGCAGCAGCGAAGACCCAATAGGCGCGCAGCGGCACTCGGTTGCGTAGGAAGGAACCAAGTACACGGAGAGCCTGGCGGACGAGCGAAGCGACTAGCAGAGTTTGCCACTGCTCGCGGAGCGATCGGCCGGTTTGCGGCAGGGAGGACCCAGTAGCCGCCATTCCCGGCGCCCTTGTGCCGTCCCAACCCGCGAAATTCATTCATTAGTCCGCGACCGACTGTGAATACGCGTCGAAGCGGGAGCTTGCCAGAACCTGACTAAACGCTTGTAAAAGATAACAGATTTGAGACTAGGGGACTGCCAATCGGCGCCGATTGAGAGCCTCCTGAAAGGTCATATTCGTGTGCCATTTTAATCCTTTGTACCGCGACGAAATAGGGTTTCGCTTGGACGCCTATCCACAGCCTGGCGGCATCGTCACCACCTCGATCTGCGCAGCAGTTGGTCGATAAAGGCTGTATTGCTGACGTTCGCGCCCAAGCTTGCATACGATAAGGGTATGCCATGACCGGCTGCCACTCTGCCCGGCCGGCTGGCGGTGGGTTACCCTTTTTTTAAAAAGCTCGTTTTAGGGTTCTTGCATAAATTTGTTCGCAAGTGCAGCATAGAAGCGCCTTCAAGGCATTCTTTCCCTATAACTTCTGCGTCGGCTCGCGCCGGCCCGTTTTTTACCTGACGAAGATGGCTCTCCCGTCGCGGCGACTCGCCGCGCGCTCGAAAAGGCCGGCTGGAGCGTGTGGATCGGCGCCCAAAGCGGGACCCCGCTCCGAGCGCGGTCACTATCTGTAATGCTTGCGAAGTATAGGATATGAAGGGGTCCCTATCGGCGCCGATCGGGACCCCTGCCTTGGTGAAGTTTCGACGCACGATCAATAGCTTGGCAACAATCTACCGGGGCCCGTCTTTGGGCGCCGATCCACACTCGTTGGGGGCGAAGGTCTAGCCTGGATTCAGATCAAACGAGTCATGGTTCGCGACTGCATGCAAGCTTATATGAATATCGCCGATGCGGAAGAATGGTTATTTTCTAACAGTCAATGTGACACCCCGAAACTGGCAAGGTCCTTCGGAACGCCATCAATAGCAGGATTTTGACGATAGCTACCCGGTGTCGTAATGCACTTCGCAGGCTTTCTATTCTCTTTTCCATAACCGATGAACAGCTCCGATGTCAGCCAGAACCATCACGACCGAAATGCCT
>NZ_JAFCXM010000012.1:0-31865 GCF_049898305.1 Sphingomonas sp. PWP1-2 | reverse complement strand
AGCGTTCGATCGCACGGGCCTGCGAGGGCGCCAGCGGCCGATCGGGCGCAACGCGCTCGGGCAACGTCACCTTCCCGGTCGCCGGCTTCGGCCGGAACCCGTCGAACATGCCCCGCGCCTTGTCGCGGACCTTCGCCACCATTTCACGCGCGCGTTCCGGGAACCGGATCTCGCGCCGATCGGCGAACGCGCGGGCCTGGTCCTGCTCCGGCTTGGCGTAATCGCCAGCCATGTCCTTGCCCCGGTCGCGCGACAAGGCGCGGACAAGCTGGCGCTGATCGGCGAAGTCGTCGCGACCGTAATGGAACTGCACCGCGTCCCGATGCCGCGACATGCCGACATAGGCGCTGTGCCGGTCCATGCCGGGGGTGGCGAGGACGTGTGCCCGATCGACCGTCACACCCTGCGATTTATGGATGGTCGCCGCATAGCCATGATCGACATGGGCGTAATCCTTCGTGTCGAACGCGACGCCGCGCCCGTCATCGAGGCGTACCGCCATCCCCTCGGGCGATACCCGCTCAATCGTGGCGAGCGTGCCGTTCTTGACGCTCATGCCGCGTTCGTTGCGGAGGAACATGATGCGGTCGCCGGTCGCGAACTGCCGCTCGCCGCGCTCGGCTTTCACCGTCACGTTGTCACCCAGGTCGCCGGATGCGCGCAATCGGTCCCGCGCCTCGCCATTGAGGCTCTGCACTTCGGCATTGGTGTGGGTAAGAATGATGCGGCTCTTGTCCGGATCGGCCTGACGCGCGCGATCCCAGCCATCGACCAGCTCGCCCCGCGCCTGTTCGCGCGTGTCGGCCGCGTGGACCATGCCGCCCTGGTCATAGGCATGGATCGCCTCGCCGGTCCGCCCCGTCGCCAGCGCGCGGGTCGCGTCGCGCTGCCAGTCCTCACGCTGCCGCCTGATTTCGGTAATTTCCGCCGCGCCGTGGCGCTCGGCGACGCTGCGAAACGCCGCGCCCGCCTCGATCGCCTGCAACTGCTCGGGATCGCCGACCATCACGACCTTGGCCCCGGCATCGCGCGCCTGGCTCAACACGCGCTCCATCTGGCGCGAGCCGATCATGCCCGCCTCGTCCACCACCAGCACGTCCTTGGGGCCTAGCTGCTCGCGCCCCTGCCCCCATGCGTGTTCAAGACTGGCGATGGTGCGGGACTGGATGCCAGACCCGCCCTCAAGATTCTCGGCTGCGATGCCCGACAACGCCGCGCCGCGCACCGTGAAGCCCTGCCCCTCCCATGCCTCGCGCGCGACGCCAAGCATCGCCGATTTGCCACTGCCCGCGTAGCCGACGACCGACGCCAGCCCTGCGTCGCCGGTCACATGATCGAAGGCGTCACGCTGCTCGCCCGAAAGGACAAGGCCCCGTTCCTCCGCCTTGGCCGTAGCAGCGTCACGCTGCCGATCGGCCACACCATGCCCCCCCCGGGCCGCCAGCTCGTCGCCGGCACGCTCAAGCCGGTTCTCCACTGCGATCATATCGCGGGACGTGAACCGCTCCTGGTCGCGGCCGTCCTTCCCCAATGCGACCAGCTCGGGGCTGCCACGCACCGCCCCCATCACCTGGTCGAACTGCTCCTTGCCGTCGCTGTGCCGGAACGCGAACGTCGCAAGGTCGCGGGTGGTGAACGTGGCTTGCTGCCGCGTGATCGCGTCCAGCGCCACGCCGGGGTTGGCAATGATCCTGTCGCCGTTCTCGCGGGCGATGCGCGTGTGATCCTCGATCCGCTCGGCCTCAAGTCCCTGCTCCGGTCGCCGCGATGCTGCGGGTCCGATCTTGTGCTGCGGCTCCAGCTCGACGCCCTGGTCGGCATACGAGCGGTGATCGATCCGCCCCTCTATCCCAAGCCCGGCCATGCGCTCGTTGACGTGTGCGCTCCACGCCTCGCGCCAATCCTTCAACAGCTCGGTCGAGTTCCAGTCCCGGTTCTTCTTGCCGAACCCCTCCGGGCCTACGTCGCGCATTGCCAGCATGACATGCGCGTGCGGCTTGGGAGTGCCGTCCTTGGCCTTGTCCCAATGCACGTTCAGGTCCGCGACCATCCCGCGATCGACAAACTGTTGCTTCACGAAGTCCCGCGCGAGCTGGACGCCCTGCTTCTCGTTCATCTCGCGCGGCATCGAGAACTCCACCTCGCGGGCAAGCTGCGCGTCCTTGCGTTTCTCTCCCGCCTCCACCTCGTTCCACAAGGTCGAGCGGTCGTTTAAACGCTCCGGTGCGCCCTCCGGCAACATCACCTCGGAGTGGATCACGCCCGCCTTGTTCGAGAAGTCGTGATCGCGCCCGAGCCGGCCGTCGTGCAGCTCCGCCGCCGATCGATAGGCGGCGCTCGCGACGGCGCTCGATCCGTTCGCGCGGCTCACAACTTTGGCGGAGAAGTGGTAGATCGCCATGACGCCCCGCTTATTGCACTTCTTAGCGAACGTCGGCAACGATGTATAAGCGCGCACTCACAACACGCTCCGCTTCTCGTTCCTGACTTGCTGGCGCTTCTCGGTCGTTCCGGCTTTACCCTTGTTCTGGGTGCGCTAAGGTGACGCTGGTCGATACGCGGAAGGGTACAGAGCGATGCGGAAGGTTCGCGATTACGATGCCGAACTAAAGGCGCTGAACGACAAGGCTCGCTCGCTCAAGGCGAAACGGGTCGAACAGCTTGGCCAGCTCGTCGCTGCAACGGGTGCCGATGCGCTCGATGCCGAGACGCTCGCCGGTGTGCTGCTCGATGCGATCGAATCGAAGGATGCCGGCGCGAAGGAGGCATGGCGTGTGAAGGGCGCTGCCTTCTTTCAGCGACGCGGGAAAAAAGGTGGCGGCGCTGCTCCAATCGACGGATCGGGCGCTGCGGCTGAACCGGGCGGCGACGCTGCGAGCGGAAGCGGCGGAACGGCGAACGGATAGCAGGGCCTGGGTCGTGCAACGCCGCGAACGAACGCGCCACCTGATCGAGCTGGGCGGTCTCGTCCAGAAAGCCGGTCTGGTCGATCTGACCGACGACGATCGCGCCACGCTCTATGGTGCGCTGCTCGATCTCGCCGGACGCGCGCAAGGTGACGATGCCGGCGACGTGATGGCGCTCTGGAAGCGGCGCGGCAAACGCGCGTTTGATGCGGACGCGGAAACGATGGAGGCGAGCTGATGGCGGATTTCGATGTCGAGGCAATCCGGGTGCAAGTCCGCGCAATGGATTTCGTGCGCGGCACGCCCGCCGACGTTACCGAGTGGCGCATGGCTTACGAAGACTCGCGCCACAATCACGTCATCGAAAACATGATCCCGACGCCGAACGAGGATGCGTTCTGGGAGATGATGCTGGACGAGGCCGTGTCCCCTCCCCTCGTATCGCAAATCCTCCTGCGGCTGCTCGATCATCCCGACGCCGATCGCTCCTTGCCGATCACGCCCATGATGGCAGCGGGAAGCCGCTAGCATGGGTCTTGCGCGCGCCACCCGGAATCTTGCCCGCACCGCCCGCGCCAATCCCATGTGGGCGCTGCTTGGCGTCCTGCTCGCCCCCTTCCGGTTCGCCCGCCACATCATCGGCATGGGGCTGTTCGGCCTGCTGATGCTGTCGATCTGGTTTTTCGAGCTGGATAAGAACGGCGTGGTCGCCCAGCTCGGCTTTATCGGGATCGGCGGTGCCGTGGTGCTGGTGACAGGCTGGATGTTCGTTCTGCCGCTGCTCCGCCGGTTCGACTATGACGATCGCGCCGACACGCACGGCTCGGCCCGCTTCGCCAGCGCCGGGGAAGCCAAGGCGCTCAATGACGATCACGGCCTGCTGATCGGCCGCGACGTGAAGACTGGCAAGCCGATGCGCTATGCCGGTCCCGCCCATCTGCTGACGATCGCGCCCACCCGCACCGGCAAGGGCGTCGGCACGATTATCCCCAACCTGCTCGAATATGCGTTTGCGGTCGTCTGCATCGACCCAAAAGGCGAGAACGCCCGCATCGCCGCGCGCCAGCGCGGCAAGTTTGGCGCAGTCCATGTCCTCGATCCGTTCGGCGTCACCGGCCTCCCCTCGGCCGCGTTCAATCCGCTCGATCGCATCGACCCGCATGGCCTCGATCTCGCCGACGACTGCATGACGCTCGCCGACGCGCTGGTTCACGATGCTCCCGGCGAAGCCGGCGACGCACATTGGAACGAGGAAGCCAAGGCACTAATCGCCGGCATCCTGCTCCACGTCGTCACCACCGAGCCGCCCGCCACCCGCACCCTGGACACGCTGCGCGACCGGCTGACCCTCGCCCCTGCTGATCTGGCGGCGCAGCTCGCGGCGATGCAGGCGCAAGGTGGCCTGATCGCGCGTGCCGCCAACCGTCAGCTCGGCAAATCCGATCGCGAAGCCGCCGGCTTGCTGTCGGCCGCGCAACGCCATACCCACTTCCTCGATTCCCCGCGCATGACGACGGTGCTGGGGGCATCGGACTTCACGTTCGCCGGGTTGAAGGACACCCCCGCAACGGTGTTCCTCGTGTTGCCGCTCGACCGCCTCGCCAGCTATGCCCGCTGGCTGCGCCTGATGGTCGCCCAGGCCCTCACCGAACTGGCCCGCGCCGCCAGTCGCCCGCCGTGGCCGGTGCTGTTCCTGCTCGACGAGTTCGCAGCGCTCGGCCGTCTCGAACCGGTCGAACGTGCGATGGGGCTGATGGCGGGCTATGGCGTCCAGCTCTGGCCGATCCTGCAGGACGTTCACCAGCTCCGCGCGCTCTACGGGCAACGCGCCGGCACCTTCCTGTCGAACGCGGGCGTCCTCCAGGTATTCGGGGTCAACGATCAGGACAGCGCCAAACTCGTCTCCGATCTGGCCGGGCAGGAAACCGTCGTGTTCGAGACCATGAGCCGCGCGATCGACGCGGAAGAAAGCGGCCTTTCCTACGGGCAGCAGCATGTCGGCCGCGCGCTCCTCACTCCCGACGAAGTCCGCACACTGCGTCCCGATCGCCAGCTCCTGTTCCTCGCCGGACAGCGCCCGATCGTCGCCGCCAAGCTGCTTTACTATGCCGATCGCGAGTTCGCCGGGAGGTTTGATCCCGCGTGATTGTCACCGAAAGCATGAATGGCGAAAGGTGAGTTTTGGGGCAGCGCCTCACCGTCTTGTGGTGGGTCCGCCACGGTTCATAGCCGCGACGGCCTGGTGCATCGATTGAGCAACGATGAAGCGGAATATCATAACCGATTTAAGCCCCTCTGGCGACGTTCGCGATGATCGGTAGCCACGGACATGTCGAAGGCCGCTTCTCTGCCCTCACCGCGCTCCTGGGTGGTGCTGGGGCACGATCGGACTGCCACCTCGCCGACTTTTTCCTCGCTAAGCCAGCGGCGCTTGCGCCGCCCTTGTGACGCCGAAGGCGGCACGAAACAAAAGCATATAGGCCATAGGCCGATTCCATTTGTATTCTGACGCTAGTTATCCACAGGTACGCCTACCCCAAAGCTCACCTTTCGTGGTTCAGATTCTATAATTCTTCTGATTCAAGATTCAGGGGTCCGAAAACCGCCCATTTCTGCGGAAAAACCCTCCTACCGGTGAGCGTTCGGGTCGAGTCGCGTGAGTTTCGGGGTAGGCTTCGGTGAGCTTTGGGGCTGGTAAAGGTGAGTGTTCGGGCCGAGTCCGGTGAGCTTTGGGGTAGCCGATCGACAGAATGGGAATGACGGTGAGTTTTGGGGTGTCGGCCTTGCAACTCCACCGGGGAGTTGGAGCATTTGCCTAGCTCACTTTTCGCGGTTAAGGTGAGTCGGTAAGCCCCTCTTGCTCACCATTGGTCAAGCCTATGCCCCGACCTGCCGTGGTCGATATGTCGTTCCGCACACTGGCGCAAAAGGGGCGTGGGAACCCTTTTGATCCCGCTAATTACGGGGAAATCGTCAAGCCCGGCGAGTTGGTCGATATTGTCGAGCTAAGCCCCCTCACCCTCGCTGATCGCCGTATCTATAACCTGCTGATCGCCAATGCCTGGGAGCGTATTGGTGAGCCGATCATCCACCGCATTGCTAAGTCGGGACTGAAAGGGACGCACCAGGGCAACGAGCGCGTGGAAAGCTCGCTGCTGCGTCTCATGGGCACCATCGCGATCGTCACGATCCGCAAGGACGGCAAGAGCTACAAGCGCCGTGTTCAGCTCCTCGGCCCCAGCGACGAAAGTCTCGAAAAGGACGGTTTCCTTCATTACCGCATTCCGGAAGAACTGATCGAGATTTTGCGGAACAGTCAGGTCTATGCTCGGATCAAAACGCAGGTGATGTATTGCTTCGAGTCGAAGTACGCTCTCTGCCTCTATGAGATGATTGAGCGCCGCATCGGCTTGGAATACAAACAGAAAGAGGAGTTCACGATTGAGGAGTTGCGCGGTCTGCTCAACGTGCCGAATGGCAAGCTCGAACGCTTCGCCGACCTGAATAAATACTGCCTCAAGGTCGCCGTCGAGGAAATCAACAAGCTCTGCCCCTTCTACGTCGATTTTACCCCGATCAAAAACGGGCGCAAAGTCGAACGGGTGGCGCTCCACTGGTTCCCGAAAACGTCCAGCGGCAAGCGCGACGCGCAGAACCTGATCGACCAGCACAGCATTGTGCGGCGCGCCAAGCTGCGTGGTGGGATTCCCGAATTGCCCGTGCTGGTGGATTTCAGCACGCACGCTACGCAAAGGTGAGCCGCTACCCCAAAACTCACTTTTGGCAATTCTAGTATCGCAGTATATTTGTATACTCCTATACGCCGCGCGCGACGCGGCCTCTGCCCTTCTTCACGAACAGGTCGTCCAGCGCCTCGCCTAGCAGGCTCTGCACCGTCGCTCCCTCCTCGGCCGCAAGGATGCGGAGCTGCGTGCTGACCTCGGGGGCAAAATGTCCGCCGATCAACTTAGTCCCCTGCCGCCCAGCCTGTGCGGGTTTGCCACGGGGTAACGCTGCGATCGGGTCAGGCGTTGCTAGCGAATCATCGCCGACCTTGGCGCGGTCGAGCATCGCCTGAAGCGAGTTACCTTTCGCCATTATGCCACCTCCACCTTATCGTATAGGCGTATAGCCGTATACTCGTATAGGCGATTGATTTCCGCTGCGGCCGGGCCGTTCGGCTCAAACTCCTGCACTGCCTGGCCTACGGCCTGCGCGCGGAAGAACGCCTTGCGGTTGCCGATCGTCACCGGACAGACCGCCGCGCCCAACTCCTCGACCGCTTTCATCGCATCGCCGGTCTCCTGTCCTTGGGGCGGAACGAATGTCAGCACGACGGCGAAGGCGCGATCGAGCTGCCGCACCACGTCGAGCGTGTGCGTCATGCTCATCGTGTCGAACACCGCCGTTTTCGTCGGCACGAGGATGAAGTCGGCGTGCCGCGCCGCCTCATAGGCAACATCACGCGCGACGGCCGCGCCATCAATCACCACAAGGTCCGTGCCGGCGTCGGCACAGGCTTTAAGCATCGCCGCGAGCCGCACCGGCTGGATCGAAGCGACGGCAGGCGTGTCGAGCTGGCGCACGTCTTTCCAGAACGAAGCCGTCGCCTGCGGGTCCAGGTCGATGATCGCGGCTGCCTTGCCTGCTTGCTCGGCCGCCACGGCAAGGCATGTTGCCAGCGTCGTTTTTCCGACGCCGCCCTTCTGCGACAGGATAGCGAGAACTTTCATGCTACACTCCTACTTGTATAGGCGTATATTTGTATACGGGTATGCGACATAGAAGGGAAGGGGTGCAGTTGGCAGCACCCGACTTGCCGCCGGGGATGCCGGCGTCCTATTCGCGCGAGCGATCGTCACGCGCCAGCGCCGAGACGCCGATACGGCGGCTTGGTCGGAGCGCAGCGTAGATAGAGCGTGGCCCGTCAGGGCGCGCCCATGCGCGAGGGCAGGGGGTCAAGTTGGCTCTCACAGTCATGCCTTTGGCAGCCGATCGCTGGACGTAAGGAAATCGCGCACGGTCGCGATTTTGATTCCCTCGTAGCTACCCATGCTCAACAGGTCGGCTTTATCGCCGGTAATTAGGAAATCGGCCGCGCCAACCGACGCCATCGCCAGCAGATAATTGTCATCGGGATCGGCACAGGCGGTTATTGTCGGCAGGTTGGAAACAATGATGGCGAAATCGCGCATCTCGTTAATAAGCCGCCCGGCCAATGCCGGTGTGATGCGCTCACGAATCTTCGGATAGCGCGTCACCCGGATCAGTTCGTCAAACTGGTCAGCCGCCGTCACCAATTTGAATCGGCGCTCGCGCCATAACACCACCAAATGAGCCGGTAGTGATGTTCTGGAAAGCAAGGCACTGACGAGGATATTCGTATCAAGGACAAGCCGCACGGGTCAGCCAGCCGCAACGCGGTCGCGACGTGCCGCCGTAACAGCCTCGTCGATCAGGGTTTCAAGTTCATCTGCGGGTAGGTCGTCAAACTTGGAGCGCACCTCTTCGATGGTTTCATCAAGCACTCGCCACTTGACGGCTTCCTCAATGAATTTCGACAGGTCGCCCTTTTTCATGCCGCGCTGCGCGAGGAAGCTGCGCACCGAAATGTCGGTGTCCTTCGACACGGAAACCGTCCAGCGGGTGAGAGCCGTCATAAAACCTCCAAAGCACAATCGACATAGCATGATAGCATGATAGGCGCTTATACGCTATTCCGACCGGGCTATACGAATTGGGCTTCCGAAGCTGAAGGACTATTATGAAGATCGAGACGTTCGGGAACGTCTGGGATGCGATCAGCGACAGCCCGGCTGAAGCCGCCGATCTAACAGCACGCTCCGACCTCATGTTGGCGCTCGCCGCGCATTTGCGAACCTGGAGCCTGCCATCGGACGCCGCCGCGGCGCGGCTCGGCATCTCGCGCTCGCGACTGGGCGATCTGTTGCGCCGCAAGATCGACACGTTCCCGCTAGATGTGCTGGTCAACATCGCGGCCGTCGCAGGGCTACCGGACGAGTGGCCCTTAAAAGCCGCCAAGAACAAGCTGGGCTTGGGAAATTGATGAATGACCGGGCATCGCCCGTTTTCCGATCTCACGAAAGATTGGAGTGCCGAGCGCCGCGCGCGCAGCGATGCGCGCCAGGCCGAGATGACGATCGAGTCGATCGACTCGGCCGCTATGAAGGATGGCGAGTTGTGCGACGCGGCGACCTCGGCCGAACGCGACCAAGCGGTTGGCGACGATCCGCCCTTGGTCGCCTGAGTCCGGCATGACCGTTCCCGACCAACCTACGCCGCCGCCCGTGTTCAGTCCTGTGGCGATCAGGCAGCTCCGCGAGAGCAGCCACGCCACGCGCGCGACGTTCGCGTGGGGGCTGAACATCAGCCTCCGCACGGTCGAGCGATGGGAGGCCGGCACGGCGCGCCCCAGTGGCCCTGCACGCCGACTGTTGGGCGTGGTCCAGAAGCATGGGTTCCAGTTCGTCGCCGACGCCCAGCGAGGATCGTAGCCGACGATCGAACATCCTGGCCGGCGCGCGAAGTTTCCTCTTTCGTTCTACCCTTGGCTGACTCATAGAATCGTCATGCCGATCGCGCGCGAACATCGCTGGCTCTATCCGATCGACTGGCGCGAGCTATCGAACCTCATTCGGTTTCGGCGCGCCAAGGGACGCTGCGAGCATTGCCGTCGCCCGCACGGTCGCGACGTGCTGCATCTGGGTGATGGCGTCTGGTGGGACGAGGATGCCGCTAGCTGGCGCGACGGGCAGGGCAAGGGGCTTCGCCGTCTGCCATCGCCCGATGATCTCTCGCGGGCGCAACCCGGGTTCGCCGGCATCGACCCACCCGCCCATCTGCGCGCCACGCGCGTGGTCCTCGCCAGCGCGCACCTGAACCACAATCCCGGCGACAACCGGCCACGCAACCTCGCCGCGCTCTGCCAGCGTTGCCACATGGTCCACGACGCGGCCGAACATCGCCGGCGCCGGTGGCTCAATGCCTTCCGGCTGCGCGCGATCGGCGACCTGTTTGGCTATCACTGAACTTGTCGTTCAGTGACTATCGGCCTCGTTGAGAAGGGTGGCGACGGCCGTGACGACCTGAGCGGTTGCGAACGGCTTGCCAATCATAACGCTGTTGGGAACGCCCTTTGACGTCCATTCGTGGCCGCTATCGCCGCTCATATAGACGATCGGCATATCGTGGACGAGTTCCCGGGCGCGCTGGGCAACGTCCCAGCCATTCGGGCCGTCGCCAATCCTGATATCCGTAATGATGCCACGAAAGCGGGTGGCGTCATCGCCAAGCTCGGTCATAGCGTCGATGCCATTGCTGGCGATAACGATTGTAAAGCCCGCATCCGTAAGAGCATCCTCCACCGTCTGCTGAATGAGAATCTCGTCTTCGACGATCAATAGAGTTGTAGAATTGGTCATCATTAAATCTGTTCCGCGAGATATGATTGGGCCGGAGCCTGATCGAGCGAGCTACGCCCGCCTGGGATATGTCGATAGAGGGTAGAAGGTTGCACACCGATCTGCTGGGCCACCTCCTCGACGGTGATAGTGGGGTCTGCGAGCATCGCCTTGGCGCGCTTGATCTCGGCCGGCCCCATTGCCGGCTTGCGACCGCCGCGCCGCCCCATCGCCTTGGCCTGGGCAAGCCCGGCATGGGTGCGCTCCAGCATTAACTCGCGCTCGAACTCGGCGACGGCCGCGAAGACGTGGAACACGAGCCGCCCGCCGGGGCTGGTGGTATCGATAGCCTGGGTGAGCACCCTAAGGCCGATCTCGCGCTTGGCGAGATCTTCGGCCGTTTCCACGAGCTGCCGGACGGAGCGCGCGAGCCGATCGAGTTTCCACACCGCCAGCGTGTCGCCGGCGCGGAGATAATCAAGCGCCGCCCGCAACTCCGGCCGATCGCGCTGCGCCCCCGATGCCTTTTCAGTGAACACCTTCTCGCAACCGGCTTCGCGAAGCGCATTGAGCTGTAGGGCAGGGGACTGGTCCCTGGTGGACACGCGCGCATAGCCGACAAGCAAAGGCTTTCTCCGAAAACTCGACGCTACCTAGCTCGATTTCGGAGAAGGAAACAAGGGACGGTTCTCGGAATCTGAATGGGCTGTTTTGGCAGCCTCGGTCACGATCGGCGCGGCTCTCCGGCGAACGGTCGTTTTCGGGAGACCATGTGTCAGCTCGCCCAGTTGCGGACATTCGCATTTACCGTGAGGCATCCTAAAAGCAGTCTTATAAAATCCCGTCTGAACGGAGCCGCCAAATGTCCGAACTGATCCTCACCACCTTTGATTGGGTTCCCGAAATGCCTCGTGGCTATGTGCGTGACTTGCGGGTGCGTTGGGCGCTCGAAGAGGCGGGCTTGCCCTATCACGTCGAAAGCGTGCCCTTTCGGGATCGCGGCGCGCAGCATTTTGCGCATCAGCCCTTCGGTCAGGTGCCTTGGCTGACCGACGGGGACATATCGATCTTCGAGAGTGGCGCTATCCTGCTTCATCAAACTTGCTTATCATCTAATTTTAGTAAGGTAGAACGGGGCCTTGCCGTCCGCTGACACACTGGGCACCCTAACTGTAGCGGCTCGCAATGATGATCGCCCGGAACTGCAATAGAGGGTGGTTTTCGGCTCATATTACGTGAGACGGATCAACGCGGGGGGCGCACGCTTGCTGAGACGCAAATCACAATAGGTGCGACGGACGCACAATAATGATCCGATAGCTCATGAACGGAGAAAAGTGCTGGACGATGGCTTGCCCGCTTCTGGCGATCGGAAGGGACAAGCCGGCGTTCGAGTTCACTATTTTAACGGTAGGAACAGCTCCGCAATGGCCTCATGCTCGGGCACTTCCGGGAAGAAGGCGAGGCGTTGGCAATAGAGGGGGAAGTCCCTCGCTTCCTCGCCGCTGGCCGGAAGCCAATCGCGATAAAGATACATGGCGGCGGGTTCCAGGTTGTCGGTGTTCCCGACGACACGTAGCACCGCGCAGCGCCCGCCGGGGATCATACCAGACTCGATCCGCTCGCCATTTGGCTCGATGAGCCGGTTGGTGCCGACACACAGGTCCAATCGATATTCGGCCGGAGGCGTGGTGCGCGGATCAGAATGGAAGACGTTGAAGGTGGGGCTTGTCTTCGGGGCCAGGCCGGTGGCCTTCCGCCAGGCAATGAACCGCTGGATGGTGGCACCGATGGTCGCCGGGTCGCCCCGATGCTCCATGATCGCCACCGGCGTCGGGGATACATCGCGGATAGTCACGTCGTCTGGGGTAAAAGTCGTCTGCATGAGCTTGCTCCTTGCGTTGTCGAGAGGCCCGAAGGCCGCAAGCCACGGCTCCCAGTCGGGAGATTTCCGAAACGACGAAGGCGATTGTCCGAACCGTTGCCGAAAGGCGCGGGCGAAGGCATCCGGTGCGTCGTAACCAGCATCCATCGCTATATCCGTGACGCTTTGGGCATCCCTGTAGGCCAGCCGGTACGAAGCACGCTTCATGCGGGCGAGCTGGACATAGCGATGCACGGACAACCCGAAGGTCGACGTGAACTGCCGGTGGAAATGGTATTTCGAAAACGCTGCGACAGCGCTCACCGCTTCCAAATCCAGATCGTGCTCCAGATGCCGGTCTATGTGATCCAGCGCCCGCTGCATCCGGGCATGGTAGTTTTGAAGCGCCGCCCTCATTGTCCTGCGTCCTCCGTGGCGACACCAGCTAGGCGCTCCTAGATATGACGCGCTCGACCGATCTTGCGGTTTGGCATGGTCATGAGGCCATCGCCAGCATGCAGGCACGCGATACCGCAAGGAAAACGAGCGGTTTTCTCGCGGTCTGACAATGCCGGTCCTGGCAATCCGAAAACAGCAAGAAAACCCGTTGCGAAAACCAGCGCCATCTTGCACCATGCCGGTGGTCTTTTCTGGCGGGGTATGCATTGCTCATCGGCTATATCCGGGTGTCCAAGTCGGACGGCACGCAAACTCTGGAACCGCAGCGCGACGCGCTGCTCGCGGCCGGCATCGATCCGTCGCGCATCTATGAGGATATGGCATCGGGTCGCCACGATGCGCGGCCGGGCCTGCTCGCCTGCCTGAAGGCGCTTCAGCCGGGCAACACGCTCGTCATCTGGAAGCTCGACCGGCTCGGCCGCGATCTGCGCCACCTCGTGACGACGGCCGAGGATCTCCGGTCGCGCGGGATCGGGTTGAAAGTGCTGGCGGGTGCGGGCGCGCAAATCGACACGACGTCTGCCAACGGCCGTCTCGCTTTCGGCATCTTTGCGGCGTTCGCCGAGTTCGAGCGCGAGCTGATCGCCGAACGCACCCATGCCGGCCTTGCGGCAGCACGAGCGCGTGGTCGCATGGGCGGTCGGCCGCGGAAGATGAACCGGGCCACACTGACGATGGCGATGGCGGCAATGTCCGATCGGGGTGCGGTCGCGGCCGATGTCGCCAAGCGCCTCGGGATCACGACCACCACGCTCTATGTGTACGTCAACGGCGACGGCACCCCCAAGGCACCGGGACAGGCGTTGCTCGACGCTGGCCCAACCCGGCAATTGCAAAGCCAGGCCGCGTAATGAGCGCGGGCATCACGGTCCCCATTGAGGCGATCGTGATGCTCCGGCGTCGGTTGGCGGCGCTGCCGGCAAGGCATCCGGAGCGACAGCCTCTAATGGCATCGACGGCCGAGCTCTACGACATCAGCCGCGCCACGCTCTACCGGCTGCTGCGCGGCGAGCGACGGCCCAAGGACGCACATCGCGCCGATCGAGGCCTGTCGCGCACCATGCCTCCCGATGAGATCGAATGGTGGTGTGAGGTCGTCGCGGCGATGAAGAGCCGCACGACCAACCGGCAGGGGCGTCGTCTTTCAACGAAGCGTATCCTCGAAATCGTCACCGATCACGGCGTCGAGACCCCCGATCGTGGTCTGGTGAAGCTGCCGCCAGGGCGATTGGCGGCCTCGACGCTTAACCGGCACGTGCGGCAACGCGGGTACGATACCGAGCGCATGACGCGCGAGCCGACTGCGGTGCGCTACCAGGCCGAACGTGCCAACATGCTCTGGCATTTCGACATGAGTCCGTCCGACCTCAAGCAGTTGAAGGTTCCGACCTGGGTCGATCCGGACCGGCAAGGCGCGCCAACGCTCATGCTGTTCTCGATCGTCGATGCCGGTCAGGCGTCGTCTATCAGGAATATGCGCTGGTTTACGGCGAGGATGCCGAGGCGGCGTTGCGCTTCCTGTTCCGTGCGATGGCACCGAAGGAGGACAATCCGTTCGAGGGCATTCCGGAGAACATCCAGATCGATGGCGGTCCGGTCGGCAAATCGAGCGTATTCAAGCGGGTCATGGAATGTCTCGGAATCACCGTCTCCCCGCACATGCCGGCAGGGTCGGATGGACGCCGCACAACCGCGCGCGCCAAGGGCAAGGTCGAGCGACCGTTCCGCACCGTCAAGGAAGCGCACGAGACGCTGTATCACTTTCACGAACCCGCCAGCGAACAGGAGGCCAATCGTTGGCTGGCGCGCTACATAGCCACCTACAACAGCGGCGACCATCGTCGCGAGCCGCATTCCCGGATCGACGACTGGCTCGGCCATCTGCCCGAGGGCGGCATTCGCGCCATGTGCAGTTGGGAACGCTACTGCGCGTTCGCGCGGGAGCCCGAACGCCGCAAGGTCGGCCTCGACTGCCGGCTGACCGTGGCTGGCGTCACCTATGAGGTCACGTCCGAAGTGGCCGGCGAAACGGTCGTTGTCTGGTGGGGACTGTTCGACCAGGAGCTATGGGTCGAACATGGCGAGGAGCGGTACGGTCCGTTCGATCCGGTCGGGGGGCCGGTGCCACTGCATCGCTATCGCAAGCATCGCAAGAGCCGGCGCGAGGTCCGCGCGGATCGGGTCGATGCGCTGGCGACGAGGATCGGGATTCCCCGCTCGGTCCTCACGGGCGAAGACGATATCGTGGTGATCGGCCGCAGGCCTGCTGATGAGATCGCGCCTGTGCCGGTCCGGCCATTCGCCGATCCCGACCCGTTCGCCGAACTCACCTTCGCCATATCCGAGGAGTTGCGCCTGCCGCTTGGCGGCCTTTGCGAAGAGGACCGCGCCTTCATCGGCGCCCTGCTCGCGCGCACACTGTCCAAGCCAGAGGTGATGGATGAAATCCGCAGGCGATTCCCGCCCGGTCATAGACGGAGCGGCTGATGCAGACCGAGGTGATGCGCTATTATGGACTGGCACGGCCCTCGGTCGATCTCGGCTTCTTCGAGACCGAGCATCATACCCAGCTTACCCATGATCTAAAGACGGCAATCACGGGCGGACGCCTGATCGCGCTCACCGCCACCATCGGTTCGGGCAAGACCGTCCTGACACGGCGACTGCGCGAAGAACTGGAGCGCGAGGGGCGCGTGATCGTGTCGCGGGCCCTCAGCCTGGAAAAGGCCAAGATATCGGTGCCGCTGCTAGTCGCGGCCCTGTTCTACGACCTGTCGTCCGAGAAGACCGTCTCGATCCCCAGCCAGTCAGAGCGTCGCGAACGCGATCTGCAGGAGCTGTTCCGCAAGGCCAAGCGGCCAGTCGCATTGTTCGTCGATGACGCGCACGATCTCCACCCCAAGACACTGACCGCGCTCAAGCGCCTCGTCGAGCTTGTCACCGAGGGCGGCGGTCAACTGGCCGTGATCCTCGTCGGCCATCCCAAATTGCGCAACGATCTCAAGCGCCCGCTGATGGAGGAAATCGGTGATCGGACCACTGTGTTTGAGTTCGGTGGCCTGCGCGACCGGCAGCGCGACTATATCGACTGGGCGCTGCGAACTGCGCTGTCGCCGGGGATCGAACCGGATGCCTTGCTGACTGAAGACGCCACGATCCTGCTCGCCGCCAAGCTCAAGACCCCGCTTCAGATCGGCCGTCATCTCGTCCGCGCGTTCGAAGCCGGGTTCGAGGCCAGCGTGAAACCGATCGATGCCGCGACTGTCGAGGGCGTGCTATCGCGCCAGATCGATGACCTCGAACCCCAGCTTACCCGCCACGGTTACGATATGAAGAGCTTGGCGGATCAGTTCGACGCCAAGCCGGCGGAAATCCGCCAACTGCTCCGGGGCGGCCTCGATCCGGCTCGCGCACGCGAGCTGACCGACGATATGCGCGCGGCAGGATTACCGCTTTGATCGCTTTTGATCGCTGTGTTCGCGATCCCGCGCCGCTCGGTGAACATCTCGCGTCCGTCGCACCGAATGTAATTTGCGTCTCACTGAACGTGCGCTGGCCGATCGCCAGCGTCTCACACAATTCGAACGGGAAAGACCCCTCTATTGCAGTTCCAGGCGATCATCATTGCGAGCCGCTACACCTAGTGACGATATCTTAAGAGTCGAGAGCGAATAATAAAGGTTGGTTTCCAGGAATTTCTAATGAAGAGGTACATCGGACGAGTTAATTTGATCCAGCCGGTTGAAATAGCGATCTGCATCGGCACGGCCATTGCGCTCGGCCTCTTGTTCGACAGGATCAACGCGTTTGAACGCATGGCAATTTTTTTTGCGAAACACGAAAGCTGGCAGCTAGACGAATATTTTTTTGTGCTGTTCTTCGGCGGAATCGGTGCGCTGGTGCTGGCGATCCGGCGTGCGGCCGACCTCGCGCGTGAAATGATTGAGCGAGAGAAGGCAGAGGCGCACGCGCTGTCGCTGGCTCGGCACGACCCGCTGACCGGCCTGGCCAACCGCCGGGTGCTGCACGACGAGCTTCCGGCGCTGCTCGAGGAGGCGCGCAGCTCGACGAGCCAATGCGCGGTATTCATGGTCGATCTCGACCACTTCAAACCGATCAACGACGTGTACGGGCACGATACCGGGGACGCGGTGCTGGTGGAGGTGGCGTCTCGGCTGCAGCGTGCCGCAGGCGCGCACGGGCTGGTAGCACGAGTAGGCGGGGACGAGTTCGTACTGGCGATACTGCAGGAACCGGGCACCGACGCGCCGGCACGGACGGCGATTCAGGTCATCCGCGCATTAAGCGTACCCTATGATGTTGGCGGGCGCTTGCTCGAATTGGGCGCAACGGTTGGCATCGCGCGCGCGCCGGTCGACGCGACGCTTGGCGACGACCTGCTGCGGGTGGCGGACGTCGCGATGTACGACGCCAAGCGGACGGGTAAGGGCACCCACTGCTTCTTCCACGCTGACATGGACCAGCGCTTGCGCGCGCGCGCGATGCTCGAAACTGAATTGCGCGAGGCAATCACGACCGGCGACATAACGCCGTATTTTCAGCCCGTAATCTCGCTCGCCGACGATCGAATTGTCGGGTTTGAGGCGTTGGCGCGGTGGCACCACCCGACGCGCGGCACGATTTCTCCAGACGAGTTCATCCCCATCGCCGAGGATTTGGGTTTGATCGACGCGTTGTCGCACCGAATCCTGCGCGAGGGCTGCATCGCCGCGCGTGACTGGCATTGGGACACGTCGCTATCGATCAACATCTCTCCGGTTCAACTCAAGGATAGCTGGTTTGCGGCTCGGTTGCTCGCGGTCCTTCAGGAGACGGGCTTTGCGCCTCAGCGGCTGATCGTCGAGGTGACCGAGAACGCGATCATCGACGATATTCAGCACGCCGCCACGGTGTTCGCATCGTTGCAGAATATCGGCATACGCATCGCGCTGGATGATTTTGGCAAAGGCTATTCCAGCTTGTCGCACTTGCGCGAACTGAAGTTCGACAATCTGAAGATCGACAGTTCGTTCGTGCAGTCGATGAATACAGCCGAGAGCCGCAAGATCGTCAGCGCCGTAGCGGGATTAGGCATGGCGCTCGGCATGCCGGTGACGGCGGAAGGGGTCGAATCGGCCGAGGTAGCAGATGCGTTGCGGGTGCTCGGATGCGAGCACGCGCAGGGTTTCCTGTTCGGGCGGCCCGTCCCAGCCAGTGAGGCAGCGCGCATGGTTGTCAACGACGACGCTCGCGCCGAATTGGCGAAGCGGAGCGCAGGATAATCGCGTGCGCTCCCCTAGCCGGGGTATGGATGCTGCTGGCTGCGATATTATTCGTGGCAAGCCCCGCCCGGGCGCAGGGAGGGCCCGAGCAGATCGAGCAAATTGAGCCCGGAAGAGGTGAATGGCAGGCCGAATACTATGGTGCCTTCGGCGGAGCAGGCAATCAGAGCGCCCAGCTACTGGTGGGCGTGTTTGGTCCGCTGGTGCTGGGCGCAGAGGCTGAGTTCCAAGGGCCGCACGACCGCCTTTTGTTCGATTCCTTCGGCCCCGTTCTCCTGTACCGCGCGATTGATCCCGACGAACGACCGGTCGGACTGGGCATCGAGTTGCAAGCGTCGATCGGACGCGACGGCACCTTCAAGGGTGTCGACGCTCGCGCGATGGTCGAGCGGCGGGCTGACGACTGGTGGTGGCAGGGCAATCTGATCCTGCGCAACGCTCGCGAGGACGGTTCCGATGGGACGAGCCTTGCCTATGCGGCCTCAGTCCAGCGATCGCTGGGTGGTGGGACGTGGCTGGGGATCGAGGCATCGGGACAGCTCAAGCTGCTGGACGGCGCAACCGAATTAGCGCCGGAGGGGCGGCATTATGCCGGGCCGAGCTTGACCGCCGAGCTGCCGATTGGCGGGAAGCAGGCCGAACTCGGGCTCGCTTGGCTTCAGCGGCTGCGCGGCGATGGGGCTGGATCAGGCCCGCGAATTTTCGCACAGTTTTCCTTCTAAGGCGCAGGCCTGGAGTTTTTCGAGATCGCGATACGCTGTGGCTCTGAAGGTCAAAACGGCTCGCCCCTCGCCTCATGCGAGTGGCCGCTTTCCCGAGTCATCTCCCAAAGCTGCCCGACCGCAGTCCACCAAACCCCGGTCATCCGTTGATGCAAAATTCAAAGGTTTTGCATCAATCTAAAAATGGCGGGATTCCGCGCACTTCCATGATGCAGAAATCCGATGCACAATAGAGCATGATTTACGGCTATGCGCGCGTCTCATCCAACGGGCAGGACCTGGCGCAGCAACTCGCTCAGCTCGACGCGGCCGGCTGCACGAAGATCTATCGGGAGAAGGTTAGCGCCGCGACGGCCGAGCGGCCCCAGCTTAAGCGCGCGATCGGCGCGCTCGATCCTGGCGACGTGCTGATGGTGACGGCGACCGATCGCCTTGCGCGCAACACCCGCGACCTGTTGAACATCCTCCATGCGGTGAAGGAGGCCGGTGCGGGCTTCCGCTCGATCGCGGAGCCGATGGTGGACACCACCTCGCAATTTGCCGAGGTCGTCATTGCCGTGTTGGGGATCGCGGCGAGCTATGAGCGTCAGCGCATCACCGAGCGCACCGCTGCCGGCAGGGTCCAGGCTAAGACCCGTGGCGTGAAGTTCGGCCGACGTGCCGCCCTCACTCGTCATCAGCAGACTGAGGCGCTACAGCGGCTTGCGGCTGGCGACACGCAGCGTACTGTTGCCGCTTTGCTAGGTGTCGATCAGGCGACAATATCGCGGTTGTACCGAAGGCAGGCTGAATAGCCGATCCTGGCGGAGAGTGGAATGGCCGCTTCGAGAACGGAAAGCTGAAGTCGCCGATTCTAGCGATGGGAAAAGCGCACCGTTTCCTGCTCAATGCCTGCGTCGTTACACTGGTAGAGGTCGATCACATCCGGCCGCTCCCAAAAAAAGCAGCCTTACCAACGGCCGGATTTTACTCCGCCACGCTCAGCACCGCGCCGGCGTTCCGATGGCCTGCTTTGTCACCGCCCCATCCACTCGACCTTGGGCTATCTCAGCCCCATGGACTTTGAGAAGCAGGCCAATGTAGCCTAACTTGGTGTCCATGGGACCGGCAGCAGCTCAGAACGATACGCTCGAAGGTGAGCGCAACTGGGCCGATAACGGCCTTATCAACCGCTTGTATCGCCTCAAAGGACTTGATGTTAACGCGCTCTAGCGGATCGACGCGCGACGCGCGACGCGCCGTTACGACGATGTCGGTGCCCGCGCTCGGTATGGGCCCGCGACGGCGGGTCGGCCTTCTCAAATGGGACCGTTGATTGGGGACTGCATAGCAGTCTCAAAAGCGGTTCGGATGGAAAGCGTCACGCACCATTATTTTCGTCATAATATGGCGATTACTGTCAGCTAAAGTTCAGGGCCTCTGCCAAAATCGTACGCATCCGGTGAAGGCCGCCGGCCTCAGCGGTCTGCCAGCAGCTCTTGTAGATTATCGATGCCGAACTGAGTGAAGGCGGTGATGGATTCCCCGGAGTCATCGCTGATGATGCTGAGGCAGCCATCTTCGGGCTCCATTTCGAGAGCGATGTCTTCGATGGTGGCCTCGTCGATGGCAAGCTGCCGGGCGACATAACCGATGGTAAAGACATAGCCTGGCGCAGCCATGATCAGGCGGCCTTTCGCTGGAAGTCGGCACCCTGCCAGTTCCAGGGGAGCAGTTCGTGGAGGCGGTTCTGCGGGATGTCAGCGATGCGCGCCAGGACATCGGCAAGCCAAGCCTGCGGATCGATATCGTTGAGCTTGGCTGTGGCGATCAGGCTGAACATGAAGGCGGCACGCTGTCCGCCACGATCGGAACCGGCGAATAACCAGGCCTTTCTTCCAAGGGCGACACCTCTCAGGGCGCGCTCTGCTGCATTGTTCGTCAGACAGATGCGGCCATCGTCGAGGAAGGCGGTGAAGGCCGGCCAGTCCCGGAGCATATAGTCCATGACCTTGGCGACCTCGGCGTTGCGGGACAGCTGCGCGCGGTGCTTGCGCATCCAGCCCTCGAGATCCCCGACCAATGGCGCGCTATGCTCTTGGCGGATGGCGTGGCGCTCATCGGCTGACTTGCCATTGATGGTACGCTCGATGTCGAAGATCATATCGATACGTCGCACCGCTTCGACCGCCAGCGGCGCTACGACGGGTGTCGTCCTGCGCCTCTTTTTAAGCTGGGCAGCGGCATCGGCGAGCACGAAAAAGTAGCGTCTCGCATGCGCCCAGCACAGCGCCCGCGTCAGTGGTGCTGGGGTTCGACCGGCACGGAACAGCGCGTTGTAACCGGCATAGGCGTCGGCCTGCAGGATCCCGCCATAGTCATGGAGATGGCTCGTGGGATGCTCACCCCGTCGATCGCGGGAGTAATGGAAGATTGCCGCCGGCGGTGCCGGTCCACTAAACGGTCGATCATCCCTGACATAAGTCCAGATCCGTCCGGTATCGGTCTTGTCGCGCGCCAGCACGGGAATGGTCGTGTCGTCGCCATGAAGCCGCTGTGCGGCAAGGACATGCGCCTCGATCAGGCGATACAGCGGCTGCAGGGCAGCGGCGCAGGCACCAACCTGATCGGCCAGCGTGGAAAGGCTCAGATCGACGCCCTCTCGCGCATAGCGATCGCGCTGACGGTTGAGCGGCTGATGCGCGCCGAACTTCTCGAACAGCATCATCGCCAGGAAGCTGGGGCCGAACAGGCCACGCGGGGTTACATGGAAGGGTGCCGGTGGCTGGGTGATCGTCTGGCATGACCGGCAGGAGAACTTCTCGCGGACGGTCTGGATCACCTTCCACTGACGCGGGATCACTTCGAGCGTCTCGGTGATATCCTCGCCCAGCTTCGACAGGGTGCCCGAACCGCAACAGGGGCAGTTTTGAGGCGCGGGGATGACAACACGCTCACGCGGCAAATGCGCTGGCAGTGGCTTGCGTGCCGGGCGCTGGCGTTCGAATGGCGCGACACTTGTCTTTGCTGCTGCCAGCATAGCCAGCGCTTCATCCTCGCTGGCCGAGGCTTCAAACTCCTCGAAGGTCAGCTCCATCTGGTCGAGCAAATGCCGGCTGCGTTCGGAACGCTGGCCATAAAGCGCCCGCCGCATCTTCTCGTTCTGCAGTTCGAGAAGGGCATTGCGGGCTTCGAGATCGGCATTGATGGCCTTGACCTTGGCAGCCTCGGCGGTGATCAGATCCGCGCGTGCCACCGCTGCAGTGAGCGCCGCGCGAAGCTTCTGGATATCCGCTTGCGATGCGTTCCCCATGGGAGATCGCATAACAGAAAAGCACCGGAATCTCTAGCTTTTTACGCCATCCGGGCCCTTTATCCTGCTACTGTTGGCCGCCATGTTGCCTGCGGATTACGCCAGTCGATAGCTTCGAGCATGCAGGCCAGCTGCGATGCGGAAATGGCGATCACGCCGTCCACCGCAGAGGGCCAGATGTACTTCCCCCGTTCAAGCCTCTTGGCATAGAGCGACATGCCGATGCCGTCATGCCACAGGATCTTGCACAGATCGCCGCGACGACCGCGGAAGACGTAAAGGTCACCAGCATGAGGGTCACGCCTGAAACTCTGCTGCACCTGCAGCGCCAACGATCGCATGCCCTTCCTCATGTCGGTATGGCCGGTCGCAATCCATATCCGAACGCCCGACGGGACCGGGATCACCGCTGCAGCGACCGCAAAACCGCGGCGGTCAGGTCGGGCGACGCATCCGCCGATATTCGTACGATCGTGCTGCCCAGTTCTACGACAATCACCGGCCCTGTCGGCGGCGATGGCTCGGGATGGACGGTTACAGCTGCAAAGCCTTTACCTGCGCCAAACATCTGCAGACGCCAGCGATAAATCTGGCTGGGCCGAACATCGGCATCCCTGGCAACCTCGGCAACGTTCGCGCCGGGCTGAAACGCCGCTATCACCAGTGCCTGCTTCTGTTCGTCCGTCCACATCCGCCGGCGTTCAACGCCCGACATTATCGTCACCTGACCCATCGCACCGTCTCTAGTACCGATGCAAACACCAGCGCTTGCACCGGTGCCATCTCCGAATATCAGATCAATCCAGCAAGGCGGCCCTCACCGGAGGCGTACCCAAAATCGCCTCTGCCTCCGCTTGTGGCAGTGGCTTAGCGAAGTAATACCCTTGAACGGCGTCGCAGCCAATCTTAGCCAGCATCACCACCTGATCCATGGTCTCTACGCCCTCGGCTATGACCCCAACCTGAAGAGCGGCGCCCAGCTTGATTATCAACTCCACGATCGCAGCGGTCCTGGCGTCCTCGCACAATCCGTCAATGAATGATTTATCGATCTTGATCGTGTCGATCGGGTAGCGGTTGATGTAGCTAAGAGAAGAATAGCCGGTGCCGAAATCGTCGAGTGCTATGCGAACGCCCAATTCGCGCACGCGCGCGATTGTTTCAGCGATGTAGGGTGAGGGATTGAGGAAAATACCTTCAGTGATCTCAAGCTCCAGGCAGGTCGGGCGAAGGTCAAAATCTTTCAAAGTAAGATCCAGATCGCCAAGGAAACCGGGATCGACGAATTCGGCTGCCGATGTGTTGACGCTCATACGCAAATCTGGCTGCGCGAACTCGACCTGCCAAAGCTTCAGTTGTTGGCACGCTTCGCGCATTACCCAGCGGTCGATCCGCCGGATCAGCCCGATCTGCTCGGCGACCGGTACAAAATCGGTCGGAGATACCGTGCCACGTTCCGGGTGTTCCCAACGCAGCAATGCTTCGAAGCTGTCCACCGTTTTCGTCGTCGGATTGACGATCGGCTGATAGACGAGGCTGAACTCGCCCCGGTCAAGTGCGTGTCGCAGATCGGTCTGAAGCGCTAGGAGCGCGATCGCATTGTCGTGCATCGAGGCATTGAATATCGCGTAATCGCCGTATCCTGCGCGTTTGGCCTCGTACATCGCGATGTCCGCATCTCGGATGAGATCTTCGGGAACTGCGGCTCTATCAGCGGCTTCGACGATACCGATGCTGCACGACGGAAAAACGCTCTGGCGACCCAATTGGATTGGTGGGCGCAGCGCCCCGATGATCCGCTCGGCGACCGACACCGGCGTGGCCAAGTCGTCAGCGTCCTCGATCAGCACCGCAAACTCATCGCCGCCGATGCGCGCAAGCGTATCCTGCGGCCGAACGCACCCTTTTAACCGATGTGCGATTTCCTGGAGTAGTGCGTCGCCCGCGATATGGCCAAGGCTGTCGTTGACAACCTTGAACTGATCGAGGTCCAGGAACAGTACCGAACAGGTACCGTGTTCTGATTTTCGCCATCGGTCGAGGGCTGCTGCCAACCGCTCCATGAAGAACGCGCGGTTGCGAAGGCGCGTTAAATTGTCATGGAACGCGGTATAAAGCAGCTCAGCTTCGACCCGTTTGCGCTCCTTAATCTCACATGCCAGTGCTTCGTTTTCGAATTCGGCAAGGCGGATACGCGATGCGAGCTGCTCGGCATCCTTGCGGTCGGTGATGTCGCGCTGGACCGAGACCCAGTGGGTAAACCAGCCGCGCTCGTCTGCGATAGGTACAATGCTCAATTCGACCCAGAATTCGGTGCCATCCTTGCGGTAGTTGATCATTTCGATCTCGATCGGCTCCCAGGCTTCGAGCGCCTGACGAAGCCTGGCTCTCGACGTTGGATCCGTTTTTTCGCCCTGTAACAGGCGTGGCGTCCGCCCGATGACCTCGTCTGGGTCGTAGCCCGTCGCGCGCGTAAAGGCGGCATTGCAATAGAGGATGCGTGGCCCCGGCAGGTTCACCGGTTCGGCTTCGGTTATGACGATGGAATCGCGCGCATGTACTGCAACAGACTCCAGCAGCCGCAGGCGTTCCACGCGTTCGCGCTGATCGGCACAGTCCGCACCATCGACGATGACGCGCAGCCGCTCGACCTCGAACAGTGTCGCCAGATGCGCAGCGTGGGCGCGTAAGACGTAGGTCTGGGCAGCGTTCAGCAGGGGCCGCGGCTCGTTATGTACGACGATGAGTAATCCACCCCCATCACATACAATGCCGGTAACCGCTGCGAACTTCAGCGTCGTTGCCGCCAAACCTGAGAAATGGAGATTGTCATCCAGCGTCTTGTCGTCGATCGGGCTGATCGTCTGCACTACCGTGTCGCCTGACCGGTGACGAAGTGGCCTTGGCCCAAGCCGGGGAACGGCATCGATCGGAGTACTGTCGCCGCCCTGCGCGATCACCACGAGCACGCCATCCTCAATCCGACATACGAACGCGGCAACGCAGCCCGCCGCACGTGCGGCCTCATCTGCGACACGTTGATATGACGAGGCTGTGCCGAAGCCGAGGATATAGCCTACTGGAACAGCCGTTGCATCGTTCGTCCAATCCGTTGGCAGATGCATTCGCATTGGTCAGATCTCCGAAATCGCAAAAAGTCACGCGCCAGCATGTGCACCGTGCATCTACATTGCTTCGCCACGCCTTCAGTACGCCGTACGTTCTTCCTCAAGCGCCAGTGTATGCAGCGCCTCAAACAGTGCATCGCCTGTCATACGTGCGGGGTCAAAACCACTTTGTGGTCCCACCGTGCCGTAGCGTACCGCGTGGTCCACGCACGCACCGACGAAACCCATCGACCAGTTTTCAAACACGCGGGAAGGCGTTGGATCGAAGGCCAGCAAGGAGACGTCACCGTGTCGCTCGTCCTGTTGGATGCGTTCAAACACGCGCTCGACCGCGGACCGCGAACCCTCCAGTACCTGCGCAAAACAGCCGGCGTTAAACATTAGCGCTCCGGTAACACCGACTTTCGCATTGTTGACTTGGCTCTTGGTCAGGATCGACGAGATCGCGGTTGCCAACGTGGCTTCGTCACCTACGATGGCGTTGCGGCTGTAATAGACCAGGCGATAAAGCGGTTCGGACATCTCGGGATTCCTCAGGAAGCTTGGGCAATTTGCTCGGGCGCCAGCAACGCCATCGCATCGACTGCGGACATTGGCCGGCCGGTCAGATACCCCTGCACTGCATCGCAGCCTTCGGCGCGAATACAGGCAAGTTCGGCATCGGTCTCGACGCCTTCTGCAACCGTCTTCATGCGCAACGTCTTGGCAAGGCTGTTCACAGCGCGAATGATCGCCCGGCGATCAGCGTGGGCATCAATATCGCGGATGAAGCACTGGTCGATCTTGATCTTGTCGAACGGAAACTTCTGCAGATAGCTGAGCGACGAATGGCCGGTGCCGAAATCGTCCATCGATACCGATACGCCGAGACCGTGCAGCCTGTTCAACACGTCCCATGCGGCATCTGTATTATCCAGCAATGCACCTTCGGTAATCTCGAGTTCCAAGCGCTCGGCCGGAAGCTGCGATTGGTCGAGGGCCGAGACCACCGTTTCCAGGATCTTCCCACCACGGAACTGCAACGGCGACAGATTGACGGCGATCGATATCGCGCCCGGCCAAGACGCCGCCTGCTTACACGCGGTACGCAGCACCCATTCCCCGATCGCGGGAATAATACCGATTTCCTCGGCAAGCGGAACGAAGTCTCCAGGTGATACGAGGCCACGGACGGGGTGGTGCCAGCGGATCAAAGCCTCGAAGCCGGTGAGCCGGTTCGTAGCGATGTCGAACTGCGGCTGATAGACGAGTTCGAATTGCTTGAGTGCCAAAGCACGCCGCAGGTCCACCTCTATCGATCGGCGAGCCTGCATCCGCTCGTTCATTCCTGGCTCAAAGAAACGATGACAGCCGCGCCCCTCGGCCTTGGCCCGGTAAAGCGCCAGGTCTGCGTTCTTTAGGAGGATATCTGGCTCGTAGCCATCGTCGGGCGCGATCGCGATACCGACGCTGGCGCCGATATGCAGTACATGACCTTCGACCGCATAAGCTCGCCCGATCAGGTCAACGAGGCGGGTCGCGAGTGCGGTCGCTGCGGCCGGTTGAAGCGCGTCGGACTGGATGATCGCGAACTCATCGCCGCCGAGGCGTGCCACCAAATCACCAGCGCGCAGGGCACTTGTCAGCCGTTCGGCGACCTTGCGCAGTAGCGCATCTCCTACCGGATGCCCCAGCGTGTCATTCACAGCCTTGAAGCGATCGAGATCGACGTAGAGTACAGCGGTCGTCTGGCCGGCTCGCGCGGCAGCGGCAAGCCGTTCGACCAGACGCTCGCGAAAGGCCTTTCGGTTGGCGAGACCGGTCAGCGCATCTCGTTCAGCGAATTCGGCATTACGGACATAGGTCGTGACATCGTCCATACTCAAGACGAAACCGCCGCTGGACAGCGCGCGCACCGTACAATCGAGCAGCCGATCATCTGCCAACCGTAGTCGCGTCGGCGCGGGCTCCGCGCCAGCGTCGACTGCTGCAAAGACATCCTCCCCGCCGGTCGCGTTACAGCTGGTAAGCAAAGCGATCAGCGTGCAACCGACTGGATCGACGGGCGTGAACAGCGCTTCTGCACTGGTGTTGCAATATTCCACCTGTTGGTCCTCATCGAGGATCAAAACAGCAGTCGCCATCTCCGGCAGCGCCGCACTACGCGGAAATGCCGCTCTTATAATTTCTCGGGGCCCAATATCGGACGGCTCCTGATCATCCTGGATCGAGGGCAACGGGTGGCCAGCAGTGTCCGCAGACGCGCGAAGAAAATAGGTTTCCATACGACCGATTATCGGAGAAAAGTGATAAAAATTCCCTACTAGCAACGTGATATATTCGCGAACATGGATCAACCCGGAACCGTGCCAATTAGCGCTGATATCTACAAAACCTGTTACCAATTCGATTTTCTTGAAATGGCCGATTTCAACGGAGAAACGGAAATCCGATCGCATCGTTCGAGCGGCGGAAAATACATGATAGGCGACACCCTCGGGCCTGTGCTTTCGCCGAACCACACCCGCCTCGGCTCATAAAGATCGACAAACCCTGTCGCTTTGGTAGGATGTGCGAGAACATGTTTTTGAGGGTTTGTCGTACAACCGGGCACGATACTGGCGGGCTTGATCAGCACCGAATTGCCGACCGCGATCGCGGGCGCGGCGACGCGGATGAGCTGGTAGAAGAGGAAATTCCATGGTTCGACCGCCACCAGTACGCCTATCGGGTGGTGCTCCACCCAGGCGTCACCGGCCCGCGACTGGTAAGAAACCGGCTTAAGCATGTTCCTGGCATGTTCGGCATAATAGGTGGCGATGCCGGCGCACAGCTTCACCTCGCCTTGCCCCTGGGCGATCAGCTTGCCCATTTCGATTGCCATGGTCGTGGCGATCTCGTCGGCGTGCTCGTTCAGCAGGCCAGTCAGCTTGCTCAGCACGCCAAGACGGCGGTCCATGTTGCCGCGCCAGTTAGGGTCGCGCGAAATGCCGCGTCGGCCGCCGACAGCGCCTGTTCGACCTGCTCGGCGGTATGAGAGGGATAGTCCTTCACGAGTTCTTCGGTGAAGGGATTGATACTGCGGTATGCCATCGGGTTTTCCCTTGTGATCCGGGGCACGGAATAGAGGCGGTTATTCGGCTCTCGACGAAACTGCGTTCCAATCGTCCCATTCGGCAAGACGGTTCTCATAATCCTTCCTGATGAGCGGCAGGCCGACGCTGCCCAGCAGGAACCGCAGAGGCGGATTCTCTGCATCGACCACTTGGAGGATCGCGTCTGGCGTCGCGTGCGGGTCGCCCTGCTTGCGGTCCTTGTTCATGTCCTTGCGCTTTTCGCGGACCGGCTCATACGCCGCAATTTCCTTGGCATGCGCGGCTGATTTGCCGCCCCAGTCGGTCGAATAGCCGGCCGGCTCGATCAGCGTTACCTTGATGCCGAAGTCGGCGACTTCCTGTGCCAGGGCCTGGTTGAGTCCCTCAAGACCCCATTTCGACGCGTGATAGAGGCCGACGGTCGGAAATGCGGAAACGCCGCCGATGCTCGATACGCTCAGGAGATGACCGCTCTCCTGCGCACGCATAATCGGCAGCGCCGCCTGTAGCACCCAGAGCGCACCGAACAGATTGGTCTCGATCTGCGCGCGGGCTTCCTTCTCGCTCACCTCCTCGATGGTGCCGAACAGGCCGTAACCGGCGTTATTAATGACGACGTCGATCCGTCCGAAATGTTCATGGGCCTGCTTGATTGCGGCAAATACCGCGTCACGATTCGTCACATCAAGCGCGATTGGAAGGGCAAGGTCGCCATAGGTTTCGGCGAAGTCCCGCACATCGCCGATGTGACGCGCGGTCGCGGCCACTTTGTCGCCGCGCTTCAGTGCAGCTTCGGTCCAGATGCGTCCGAAACCCTTCGACGCGCCCGTTACGAACCAGATTTTCTCAGCCATGTTTAGTCCTCCTGACGGCACGCGATCCGCTGCGAGCGTGATTACGTGCCAGTCTTAATTGAGGGCCGGCAGCCCGTCAGGCGTCCGCCATCTCCTGGCGCAAGCTGGCGACGTCGATGACGTAGCGGAAGCGAACGTCGCCTTCCTTCACGCGCTTGTAGGCCTCGTTGATCTCTTGAATGGAGATCACCTGCACTTCTGGCGCAATGCCGTGTTCGGCGCAGAAATCGAGAATCTCCCGCGTCTCGGCAATCGACCCGATCAGCGATCCTCCGAGTGTCTTGCGACCCATGATCAGCGGCTGATTGTCGTAACCCGCCATAGGCACTATCGCGCCGACGGCGACATAGGCTCCGTTCCGCTTCAGCAGCGGCACGAATGGATCGACCTCATGTTTCTCCGGAATGGTTGAAAGAATGAAATCGAAGCTGCCCGCAAGCGCTGCGAACGTATCTTTATCGCCCTCAACAACACCTTGGACGCCCAGCTTCTGCGCCTCGGCGATCTTCTCCTTGGTGGTCGTGAACACCGTTACCTCGGCACCCATCGCCTTGGCGATCTTGACCGCCATGTCACCCAGCCCACCGAAACCGACGACGCCGACGCTCTGTCCGGCTTTCACGTTCCAGTGCTTCATCGCCGAATAGGTGGTTACGCCGGCGCACAGGATCGGCGCAGCCGCCTCGACCGGGATCGACGCTGGGATTTTGAGAGCGAAGTCCGCCTTCACGACTAAGACGTTCGAGTAACCGCCATAGGTGTTGTCGCGGCCATACATGTTCTGGCCGGTCTTCGCCTGGGCGACTGGCTTCATCGGACCATTGTAGGTGGCCAGCCAACTGTTCGGCCCCTCGCAATATTGTTCCTCATGCTCGCGGCATGGTTCGCAAGCACGGCAGCTATCGATCATGCAGCCAACGCCGACTAGATCGCCTTCCTTGTGGAGGGTGACGTTCGTACCAGCCTTCGTAACGCGACCGACAACCTCATGGCCCGGCATACACGGGTACACCGTGTTGCCCCAGTCGTTCTCAGCTTGGTGGATGTCTGAATGGCAAACGCCGCAATACAAGACTTCGATCTCAATTTCGTCCGCACCCGCCTCATCGCGTTCAAATTCAAGTGCCTTCAGCCGGCTGAACGAATGTTTGGCAGCATAGCCTATCGCTTTTATCATGTCCTACAATCCTTCTCGAAATTCATCGAGTTAACGCCCATCCGATGAATCGGATCCGAGCAAGCCCTGCCGAGGAACGATGCGGCGATTTTGTTATAGCGCGTTGCGATGCGGCGCGATTGCTTGAGACGATTGAAAAGACGCTCGACGTGGTTGTGATCGCGATAGCGGCGAAAGTCGCACGGGGCGGGATCACGGCGATTGGCCTTGGGCGGGATGATCGCCAGGATACCCCGCTCAGAATCTTGGTGCGCATTTGAGTGAGCGTCATGGTGGCACCCGCCATACCCTCGCCACGCGATCTGCGCGGCGTCGCCTCGGCCCCGGATTATAAATGCCACGGAATAATCACCGCGGCTCACGCGCTTTCACCGCCGCCTCGCTGCATCCATCGATCGTGTCCCGGTTCCCGCTCACAATCTTGTCGTCGGCGACGATTGCCCGCCAACTTTCCGGGGCAGCGATATTCATCATCCGCTGCCCTGCATCCCACATCGGACGATCCAGCGTCCGCGCCGCCATGTGCTCGGGCCAATGCCAGCCCTCTGGCACGGCGCGCGCGATCGGTCCGGCAAACGCCGCCCACACAATAATGCCGAACACCGTCGCGCTGATCGCTACCCAAGCGAGCCATTTGTTCTGCTCGTTGCCTCGCCGCGCCGATACGACATGGCCGTGGAGCTGCCGCGTCACCTCCTCCAATCCCATGCGCGCGGTAGCGAGCGCCGCCTGATCCTCGCGCCGCGCGGCGTTGCCCGCTGCCGCAATCCGCTGCGCCATCTGCTCGGGCGTCATCGCCATGACCGGGGCCGCAGCAAGCATCTTGCCGATATGGTCGAGCCGCCCGGTCGCGCCGTCCACGCCCTGCTGAAGCACGCCAAGCGTCTCGCTGTAGTCGAGCACGTCGATTGAGCCACGCTCGACGGCCAAGCCCTCCACGGCACGGCGTAGCAACGCCAGCTCGCGATCTTGGCCTTCTATCACGGCGCGCAACCGGTCGAACGCTTCTACTGGATCGTCGCCGTCCTGAATATCGTCGTCCATCATTTCCCTTACCGGCTCATGCCGCGATCACGGTCGCGCCCGATCGCGACGGACTGCGCCAGCTCCTGGCCGATCGACCGGCCCCGCTCCATGCTCAAAGCCAGCTCGGGCGCGCGGGCGCGCAACACGGATTCGAGCTGCGGGTCGCGGTGCAACCCACCCGCGATACCCTCCATGCGCCTGCCAAGCTTCTCCGCGCCGGCACGATCGCCGACGCGCTCCATGCTGGCGCGCGCCTCCTTCATGCCCTGCCACTGCTCCAC
This sequence comes from Sphingomonas sp. PWP1-2, assembly GCF_049898305.1. NCBI lineage: Bacteria > Pseudomonadati > Pseudomonadota > Alphaproteobacteria > Sphingomonadales > Sphingomonadaceae > Sphingomonas > Sphingomonas sp. PWP1-2. Next base: position 379 of record NZ_JAFCXM010000012.1, on the reverse strand, counting down.
AAATCGGCCAGCGCGCTTCTCCGGGTCGGTGCGGACCTGGCGCTCTGTCTCCATCGCCTTCGCCGCGCCGCCCGTGTTGCCCTCGGCCGCGTCGCGCGCGAGCCGGGGGTCGCGCTCGATCGCGCTGGTGAGGTCGCGTGCGCCATTGGGCCGCACCTGATCGAGCGCATCGCCCGCCTTCGCGAGTGCCTGTTCCTGATGCGCCAGCATCGGCAACCCCTTCTCCAGCATCCGGCCAATATCGGCTCCGGCGCGCGCGTAGCGTTCGATCGCACGGGCCTGCGAGGGCGCCAGCGGCCGATCGGGCGCAACGCGCTCGGGCAACGTCACCTTCCCGGTCGCCGGCTTCGGCCGGAACCCGTCGAACATGCCCCGCGCC
>NZ_JAFCXM010000011.1:0-32801 GCF_049898305.1 Sphingomonas sp. PWP1-2 | reverse complement strand
ACGACGACAACGATATGAAGAGGGCCCCGATCGGGGCCCTCTTCATATCGTCAGGCCCGCATCAACAATGGCCTGCTTTTACTCCGCCCCGCTGGCCTGGAATCCGACCGGCGTTGACATCTCGTGCCGTATGGACTCCGCATCATGATACGGGACACCGCTGACCGTCGCCGCATGGACCCGCGCGAGCAACGGCTGGGTCAGACGCTCGGCATCGACCAACAGCAGATTATCGATCCCGTCTTTGGCGACCGCTCTGGCGAGCGTTTTCCCCGCTATGCCCGGCAATAAAGCGACCGGCCACGCAGGCGGCGGCGGCAGATCGCGATTGCAATATTCGACGAACGAGCAAGCGAACGGCTCGGAGCAATGTTCGCCGGGCTGGATGGTGGGCTCATATCCGACCAGGGTCGCCAACGCGCTAGCTACGACATCGCCTCGCGCCGCAACCAGCGGCGTAAGCCCCTCCCCCGCCGGCTCGTCGATGAACAATCCGCGATAGTCACCCTCGCTCTGCAACACGAAAAAGCGGTCGAGCACGCGCACGGATGCGCGTGTGACCTTCACCCCGCACCCGTTTAACACCCACAACTGGGTGGCAAGGTCGGCACGCTGATAGGGTTTAACGCTGGTGGTGCTTTTCACCTCGGTGACCTGCCAGCCGTCACCATCCGGAATCATTAGGTCGACCCGAACTGCCACGCCCTGGTGCATGAACGTTGCCTCGAACAACGGCACGCGGACGTCACGGCCGAACTCGCTCGCCGTCGCCTCGGCGGCTTCGGCCAGGCCTCGGCTGCCGTCGATCTCTATGCCGTCCGGATATAGCGCGCACGCTGCCGCCCCAACCTCGTGCCCGATTTGGAACGCGCGGCGCGTGCCGTCGCTCTCCAGCGCAAGTTCGCGCCGATGGACCGACAGCCACAGTCGCTTCGCACATTGTTCGAAGATCGCAATCCGCGACTTCGACAGACCGTGGCGTCGCGGTTCGACCGGCACGGCAGGGGCATCCGACGCATCCGGTGTGGCCAGGTCGGTCACAACACGTTGCGCACGTTGATACGCTGCCCCGTTACGGTCTCGAGCGATAGTAAAGGGATATCGGCACCAAGCACTGCAGTCATCGCGTCGCCCAGACCGGCGAGCGGGATGCCGTTTACCCACGCCACCACCATGCCAGGCTTCAGACCGGCGCGTTCAGCGCTAGATCCTGGCGACGCCGCGACCACGTACGCACCTTCCGGCATCGACCGGATCGTTAGGCCGAGCGAGGCGATCGTGCCGGGTGTTTGCACCGGATCAACTGGATTCGCCGGGTCGGCCGGCTTACTCATCAGGCTCTCCGGCGGCAGGACCCCGCGCGATACCAAATCGTCGCACATGACGTTGACAAGGCTATTGCTCTCATGGCTGCTGATATCGACCGTTTGGACCTGATCGCGGTCGATCACGATCACGAAGTTGACGTGACGGTATCGTCCTTCGCTAGGCACGATCTGCTGGACATAGCCGCAGGTCGAGTACCCCTGGTATCGCCCCTTATGGCGCCAACCGAGCTTGGCGTAGCCATTCGGCCAGTGGACCGACCAGTTCCCGGGATCGACCAACTTGGCCGCGGGCAGCTTCGCGCGGATCACGGGTTCGGCCACCGCCTTGTATCGCTCCCAGTCCGGCACCGGTCCGTAGACATAGTCGTCACGTGCGAAGGCTGCGGCGTTTAGGGTCAGCGCAGTTAGCGTCGTGCCGACGAGGACGAGCCGCCGCATCATCGTTTTGCTCCCAGCTTGATTGTAGCGCCGCCGATGATCGTCACGGTCGCCGTTTCCCCCGCGGCTCCGATCACTTTGAGCATGGCATCGCCCATGCCGCCGAGCGGGATGGCATTGACCGAACCGATTACCATCCCGGGCTTAATTCCCGCGATCGCCGCAGGCGAGCCGAGCGCTACGCCGCCGACATACGCGCCGTCCGGCATCGCGCGCAGCGTCAACCCGCTAGGAGTTGCCGATATCGCAGATGGCGCGGCCGCGCTCGGCGTTTGCGCTACCGCGGTATCGATCGGTAGCGGGGCGAACAGCCCGTCCTGCTTGGCTTGCACGCACTGGCTGGTCACCCCGCCGTTGGTCGAGGTATCTACTTCGCTGTAAAGCACCCGGCCATAGTCGATCACAACCACGAACGCGCGTGCACCGACATAGCCGCCAAGCCGGTTGCGCGCGTTGATCACGCCGCATGCCAGATATCCCTCCACCCGCGGGGAGAGGAACGGCTTGAAGAACCCCTTATGATACGAGCCCAGCCACTGGATCCGCGCCGACTCCGGATCGAACAACGCAGCGGTAATCGTAGCCTCGGCAACCTGTCGATAGCTCTCCCAGGTTGGCGGGGGACCGAACAAATGCTCCGTCCGCTTGGTCTCGGCGGCGGCCAGGTTGGGAACGACCGCCACACACGCCGCCGCAAGCATTATGACGCACCTCATGCTTCCAGCCCTTGTAGCCGAGGCCGGAAGCTGTTCACGAACTGATTCGCGGCGCGCCCCATCCAGCGCAGCATGCGGTCCTGTTCCTCAGCGTCCCAAGGGATTGCGGACGGAATGACCAGTCCCACCCCCGGCACCTCGTCTTCGGTCCAGTCGGGCGGCGGCAGACCTGCTGTCGTAAATTCGGCATCGATCGCATCCCGGTCGGCACGGCACAGCTCCCACGCTGCGCCATCAAGGCCTGCAAACCGCACGTGTGCCCCACATCGCTGGTTCGTCGAGGACCGGTACAGGTTGACGTAAAGCGCACCCGGCAGCGGTACGCGGATCCAGCCGTTGCCGCCGCGTCGCGCCAGCGGCTGCGCCGGATCATCGAACACGGTCTCGGCGATGAACCGATCGACGAACGCCTGCCACGATCGGCTCAAGTCCGATGGCTCGGTTGTGGTCGCTCCCGTGCGCCGCGTCGGTCGTGCCTCGACCGCATCGATGCTCACCCCTGCCACCTCACTGCGGATCACGTGACGTTCGATCGTGACCGTCTGTGCGAGCACACGCGGCTGGATGATCGTGCGGCTCTCGCCGCTCGCGTCGCTCGCCCGATACTCGGCGAACTCGATCAGCGCGAACTCGAACGCCAGCCCCGGCTGTGCACGCAGATACTCGCCGATCCGCCGCGTGCCCTCTGTGATTCCGTCGCCGGCAATCAGCAGCAGGAACCGCCCGGCCGCAAGGTCGCGCGATACGCGGTCCACGAACTGCGCTTCGTCGAGCACCCCGCCCGCTTCGCGCGCTAGCGTGTAGAGGACGTTGCCCTGACGCCGGGTCGCGATCGTGATCTGGCGCTGCAGATCCTCATACCCATAGCGGCTAAGCTCGCGGGCATAATCGAGGATCTGGCCCACCACCTCCCGGCGCGCTTGCGGGTTACGCCAGAGTTTGCATTCGACCACCACGAGGCGGCCGTGTTCGTCTGCCAGCAGTACGTCGATAAACCCGACGCCAGGAACGTTCAGTTCGCGCGCGACCGTGAACAGCCGCCCATAGCCCGGGTCGATGTCGCGTACCGGCAGAATGGTCGGGTTGTCGTAGATGAGGTCGCGCAGCGTATGCTCTCGCCGTGCTTCGCCTGGAGGCACGCGCTCGACGATCGTCGGCGCATCGTCATCGCGTATCAGTACCAGCGTCATTGTCGCACCTCCGATGTGGGTGCGAGTGCTGTCCACCGATTGGCTTCCTCGTCGCACCTATGTCCTCTCGGGGCGACGGCCGAAGCCGGATGTTGGAAACCTGATCAACGAGCAGGCGCATGCGCCTTTACCGGCAAGCCGGCTGGACATGCGCGCATGCCACCCGGCCTCCGCTTTGGCGGTGACCGAGTTCGTTGATCGGGGTTTCCACGCCCCGCCTCCCGGCTTTCACGGGAGGCGGATTCAGATTGCTCGCTTCGTGCGCGCAGACAAGTGGAATATCGCAAACTGGGCCCGTTCGCGGAATTTAAGCATGCCACGGCCGCTCGCCTTGCCCGCCTCTCGCCGTTCGTCACCGGCTCCGGTACGTCGGACATGGAGATCAACCATGACGCCCTTTGGCGACTTTCAGAATCTGATCTACGGGGGCGGCCTGGCGGGCGTTCAGCTGACTTGGCCGGTCGATTATGCCACCTTGAAAGTGCGCGCCGAGGCCGCGATGCCCCTGAGCGTGCTGAACTACGTGCAGGGCGGCTGCGGCGACGAGTTCACGCAAGATGAAAACGCTTACGCATTCCGTCACTGGGGCATGGTGCCGCGCATGATGGTCGATTGCTCAAAGCGCGACCTCTCGACGCGAGTGTTCGGTATCGAGCTGGAGAGCCCGCTTTTCATGGCGCCGATCGGCGTCACTGGCATGTGCACGCAGGACGGTCACGGCGAACTTGCCGCCGCGCGCGCCAGTGCAGCGACCGGCGTGCCGCTCATCGTGTCGACGCTGTCCAACGACCCGCTCGAGGCAGTACGCACTGCTTGCCGCGACACAGCGGCGCTCTTCCAGCTTTACACGCCGCGCGATCCCGAGGTCGCCGCCAGCTCGGTCGGGCGCGCCGAGGCGGCGGGGTTTAAGGCGATCGTCGTGACGCTTGATACGTGGGTAACCGGCTGGCGGCCGCGCGATCTCAACGTCGCGAACTTTCCGCAACTTCGCGGGCACGTGCTGCAAAACTATTTTACCAATCCCGCCTTTCGAAAGCTGCTCGCCAAGCCGCCCGAGGATGATATGCGCGCCGCGATTGGCACTTGGGCTGCAACCTTCGGTAAGGTGCTGACGTGGGATGACATGGCGTGGTTGCGGAGCCTCACCAAGCTGCCAATCGTTCTGAAGGGGATTTGCCACCCGGATGACGCGCGACGCGCGATAGATACCGGTGCCGATGGTATTTACGTGTCGAACCACGGTGGCCGCCAGGCCAATGGCGGCATCGCTGCGATCGACATGCTCCCAGAGGTCGTGGCGGCGGTCGCGGGCCGCATACCCGTGCTGTTCGATAGCGGGATACGCTCGGGCAGCGATGTGATCAAAGCGATAGCGCTCGGCGCAGACCTGGTTGGATTTGGCCGGCCATACAGCTATGGCCTCGCGCTTGGTGGCGCAGACGGCTGCGCTCATGTGTTGCGCTGTCTGCTTGCTGAGGCGGACCTGCTGATGGCGGTAAACGTTTGGCCAACCCTCGCCGCCGCGCGCGAAGCCGGCGCGGAACGGACAGATTTTAAAACGCCGAGCCGATGGAGTGCGTAGGAGCTGACCGTCGGTTTTTGGGCTAATTCGGGTGGAGAACGGCCCGGCCGCTTTCGAAAGTCCAGACGCCGTAAACCGCCTCTCGTTCAGGCTCGGCAAAAGCGACGTGAGCTGAAAACATCGTCCGCGTATCGTTCAGATGGCGCACAAACGTGATGCCGGCCTGTCAGATTTCAGAAAGCGATTTCAAACCGGCGAAATGAAGAGGTGCGACCGTCTCAATCATCTCGAGGAGATAGGTCACATTCTTCTGCGTCTCTGCGACCAGCGCCGGATCGAATGCTTTGCCGGTGTGATGCGAAAGATCATTCGCGAACTTGTAGATCGCGGTCCGCTTGTGCTGGTCGAAGGCAGTCTCGTCCAGCTTCTGGTAAAGGCTCCGGTTCGACGGCACGTGGAAGTCTAGGAAAGTCTCCAGCACCTTACGGGCGATGTTGGGCATGTGGTAGCAACCATGGATGGTGCCATCGGAGGTGAAGTTGTGGAGCACCTTGAAAAGATAGTGGTATTCGGTGGCGTGTTCCACGAGAAGTCTGTCGAGCGGGGCGAGCCTCGCCGAACGGCCCCCGGCATGCTCGGCGCACAGCACCATGCTGTAGCTCTTCGTAATCGCCCTCGGCGTGCTCTTGAACCAGTTCAGCAGCAGGCGCAGGAACTCGAAGTTGTGCGTCAGGATAAAGAGCTGCTTGGCGTCCTGAGTCTCGTTCTTTAGGAACGAGAAGGCTTGGTAGATCGCAGATGCGTCTAGGCTCGAAATAGGATCGTCGATCACGACCACCCCCTCGGCGAGCTCGAAGTCCTGATCCTTCAGCTGCACGAGGAAGTAGAGGAAGGCGATGGCCGTCTTCTCGCCCTCGCTCAGGCGCCTGGCGGGCTTGCCGCGGCGCAGGACGCTGTAACCCTCGGCGCCGGACTCGAACTTGAGATCGGTCCGGCCCAGGAACTGCTTCAGGTGCTTCGTCAGACCCTCGCCGCCGGCGTGCGAACTCGAAACCTTCGTCTGGTTCTCGATGATGGCGGTATCGATCGCCTGGAGACCGCGGGGATCGTCGAGCCCAGCGCCGCCTTCGTTCAGCAGGTCGATCTCGGCCTTCAGGCGATGCAGCTCTCTATCGAACTCCGCGACCTGTTCCCTGATCGAGAGAAGGTAATGGGTCTCGAGCGCCTTCCGTGCGTCGTCACGCGCCTTGTCGAAGCTGGCGGTCTTGGAATCGTGCCGGCTGGCTAGCTCGGCGATCTCCCCGTGAATGGCCAAGCAGGGAGCGGCATCCGATGCGATGTCCAGGTCGTATGCCTGGGTGCGCCGCGTCAGCTTGTCGGCCAGCGCGGCGTCTATGGCGTGCATTTCATGCCATAGGAGCCCGACCGCCAAGCCGAGCCGTTCGCCCGCAGCGCGCCATTCGTCACGAAGTTCGGAGTAGAGAGCGGACTGCTCCTTGTGTGAGAAGCGCTGCAATGCGTCCATGGTGGCGTGTAGGTCCGCGCGCTCGACCTCGATTTCGTCCTTGAGACGCTGGTCCTCGGCGCTGAAATGATCGGCTAGCGCCTGCAGCCGCTCGACGGGCATTGGCTGATCGCAATACTCGCATCTGCCGCTGCTATGGGCTGCATGGACGCCGATTCCCTCCTCGACCCAGCTCGAGATCTCGGGATTGGCGGCCAAGCGCTCGATCACGGTCGATTGTGCGGAACGGCCCGCCAAGTCGCGTGCGCGCGCTGCGGCGCGGGCTGCGTGCGCAAGAGCGCTCATGGTCCGGCCGTCCTTGCCGATGACGTTCGGCACTTGCACGGCTCCGATCGCCGCCATGACTTCCTGACGGACCGTCGTCCTGTGGACGTCCAGCTCCTCCTCGCTGAGCTTCCGTGTCGCCTGCAGTTTGGCGTAAGCGGCTTCGGCGTCGGGCTTTCGGTAGCTTCGAAGCGTCGATCCGCTGGTCGCCTCACCGATCGTCTTGGCAATGGCGGAGAACAGCTTGCCCTTGTCGGCCTCAGTCTTCGCGATTCGTGGCCCGAGCTCGCCTAACCGTTGCCGCCGCTGATCCCGGGTCGCAATGTCGGCCTTCAGCTCCGCCGCAACCTCCTTATTCTCCTCGCCGAGTATGAGTATGTGCCGGAGGGGGCCGTCGAACCGGCCGATGTTAGCTTCGACGAAGTCGCTGTTGAACACCCTGACGCGGCGACCGTAGCTGGCACCGCGCGTCAGCTGCCCGGATTGCGTGTCGATCGTGAATTCCAGATCAGGGTGGTCGGGGTGTTCACCCGCCTCGAGGCATCCAAGGAGTCGGGAGATCGTCGTCTTACCGGCACCGTTTTCGCCGTAAATGACATTGTACCGTCCGAACGGTGATTGATTCGCCGCGGACGTGTAGTCGTCGAAGACGCCCAGGCCCCTTATCCTTCTGATCTGTGTCAGCATCGAACATTCCCCTGAACATGGGAATAGCAGCTACATAGGCACACCACGAGCACGATATACTAAGGTGGGGGCTGTGTGGCGCCTAGGCGTGCCATCCCTCCGAGATCGTCCATTCCGTTGCCGCGCCGGGCGGCGGCCGGGTGTCGGGCGCTGCCATCCATCCACCCTGATCCCTGGCTGAATCTATCGTGGACTAGATGGGCGTGTCGAGCTTTCCACAGTCTAGTGGCGCTAGAACGGTAAATCGTCGAGATCACCCAGATCGTCGTCGTCTTCCAAAGGAAGCATGGCTGCGGTCGACGCACCGAGCGATCCGAATAGGCTTGCCAATGCGGCGTCGTCGAATTTGTCGCTTGGTAGATCGTCGGACCCAGTAAAGCTCGCTTCAGTGTCATCAGCCTCTGTCTCGCGCAATTGTGTAGTTCGCTGTTTGAGGGCGGCATCGGCACGCTCGACGATGCGCGGATCGGCATGGAATCGAGCTGCGAGCGTGTTGATCGTCTTGCCCCAGTCTTCCAGCGTGGATTCCGAATCCAGGTGGCCGAGATTGTCTTCCAAATCTTCCATCATGCGCCGAGCTGCGCCTCCGATCTCGGCGACAAGTGCTGGCGGTAGATTGCCTTCATGTTCGTCGGAAGCCGCGAGAATCCGGGTGATGTCGTCTGGATCGAGATCGGTCGCAAGCAGTCCAGATAAGCCGGCCTGAACCGCGTTGATCAGTTCGGACGGTGTCGGCTCACCCAAAGCCTGTGCTGCACGCAGCCCAGCTAAAATCTCCGGCAGCTTCCTTCCGTTCTCCCACGCAGACAGAGCGGCGTGACCCCGGTCAGCGATCGTCTGCGCAGCCGCGATGAACGGCGCGGCGTTCGAAAGCCGCCACCAGTTCACGAGAAGGTCCATGCGGTCCGAATTCGGCAGCTCGTACATCCGAGAGCGGTATGTTTCTCCCGGAATGCGCTTCCACACCTCCACCGTTACGAAACGCTCACAAAGCCGGACGAATCTGAAAACGAAGGCGGTGATCCCCTCGTTGGTCGGACCGGGCTGCTTCATGAAGTGGTCGAAGAGGTTACGCGCACTTCGTAGCGTGGGAACGCCGTCGGCCAGCACGGACAACAACGCCTTGTCACTCAGGTAACGTGCAAGATAGTCTCGTATTGACGGGTTGACGAAGCGCACCACCGTTCCTGAAATCACGACGAAGCTCCCCTCGATCGTACGGAGCGCGCCTTCGAAATCCTTCGGGTCATATGGCACGCCGAATTTCGCGCATAGAACCGGGTGAACGCCGGCGAACACTTCCTCGAGATCGTCGACCTCGGAGCCGTATTCGGACGTCAGAAACAGGGCGATCAGCAAGTGCTGCGAGCGCCGCGTGATATGGGTGCGGAACGCCTTGTCCCAGATGAGATCAGGGTCCTTTAGCGTATCGAGAAACGCTCTGGGATACCCTGCCGGATCGGTATCAGCGATCCGGTCCGCCTCGGTCATGAACTGGACGATGCGGGGATTGTAGTGTTTGTGATCAACGATCTTCTTGATCGCTTTCTGAGGCTCTGTCAGACCAACGAGGCGTTCGCTACCGTGGCCCAATGAGTATCAAATCGAGAGCCCTGCCCCGTAGCCCGTTCCGTCGATTTAATTCCCCACCCGAGGTGATCCGGCTGGTGGTGATGATGTATGTGCGGTTCCCGCTATCGCTTCGAAACGTCGAGGATCTCTTGTTCGAGCGCGGGATCGACATTTGCCATGAGACTGTGCGGCAATGGTGGGGGCGGTTCGGCCCGATCTTCGCCGCCGACATCCGGCGGCAGCGGGTCAACCGGATGCGCGGATTCCAACACTGGCGCTGGCATCTCGACGAGATGTACGTGAAGCTCAATGGCGAGATGGTTTACCTCTGGCGCGCGGTCGATCACGAAGGCGAGATCCTCGAAAGCTTCGTCACCAGGACGCGTGACAAGGCCGCGGCGCTGACTTTCATGAAAAAGACGCTGAAACGCCATGGCTCGCCGGAGGCGATCAGGACCGATGGCCTTCGCTCCTATCGCGCAGCGATGAAGGATCTTGGGAACGAGGAGAAGCAGGAGGTCGCTCGCTGGGCCAATAACCGGGTGGAAAACAGCCACCTGCCCTTCCGACGACGAGAGCGGGCGATGCTTAGGTTCAGGCAGATGAAGACCCTACAAGAGTTCGCCAGCGTACATGCAAACGTGCACAACCACTTCAATCTCGAACGCCATCTCGTCGACCGCAAAACCTTCAAACGACGCCGCTCAGCCGCACAGGCCGAGTGGCAGTCGGTCATGGGCTAGACTCCCATTACAAAAGCCCGACATGCATCGTGGAGAGAGCGGTTCGCGTTATACTGACAGCACCTTTTCGCCCCGTGAATTTGAGCGAGGTCATCGGGCACGTGGTGGCAACTCACCAGCCGGTGGCAGAAGATGACGGCAAGACCCTGCTGGCGGAGCATGAGCCTGGGCTCGTCGTCGCGGGAGACGCGGAATTGCTCGCACAAATGCTGACGAACCTGATCGACAACGCAATCCGGCACACCCCCGCTGGCAGCCTGATCGTCAGTAAGCTGGAACGCATGGACGACAGTGTCATCGCGACCATCAGCGATGATGGCCCGGGCGTTCCGGCGGGGGAACGCGTCAATGTTCTTTCCCGCTTTTACCGACTTGATCGTAGCCGTCATCTACCCGGCACCGGTTTGGGCATGTCGCTCGCCGCTGCGATTGCCGCACTCCATCATGCGCGCATCGACCTCCTGGATAATAGCCCGGGGCTGCGCGTGCGCATAACCTTTCCCAAGTCCCCGCCAGCGTTAGAACACAGCGCCAGCCCGTCAAAAAACCAAGCAGATTAGCAATCCCTAACGTGACGTGCGGCACCCGCCGGGTCAGAAGGCGCTGGCTATTATCCCGGAGACCGCAATGCCCCGCCATTCGCTTCCTGCCTTGCTCGCCGCCGCTGCCATGCCGCTCGTGATCGCCGCAACTCCGGCACCGACCTATTCGGTGGCCCAGGCTATCGCCGGACCCGATGGGTCGTGGGATTATGCGAGAGCCGATGATGACGGCAGCCATGTCTATGTCGCGCGCAGCAATGCCGTCACGGTAATCGACGTGACGACAGGCGCGGTTTCTTCGCTCGGTAATGTGCAGCGCGGACACGCGGTAGTGCCGCTGCCCGGGGGCAAGCTCCTCGTGACGAGCGGGACCGATGGCACCGTGCGGTTGTTCGACACCGGGTCGAGCACGGAATCCGCGAGCATTCCGGTCGGTAAGAAGCCCGATGCTGCTATCCTCGACGCCACGATGACTCACGCGTTCGTCATGAATGCCGACAGCGGTACCGTATCGGTGATCGACCTCGCCGCGGCAAAGGTGACCAAGACCATAAAGGTGAGCCCAGCGCTCGAATATGCAGCGTTCGGGTCGGACGGCACGCTGTTCATTAATAACGAGGACAAAGACGAGATCGATACCGTCGACGTCACGCGCGGGGCTGCTGGCAAGACGATCGCGCTTCCGGGCTGCAAGGCTCCCACAGGCCTTGGCTATGACAAAGCGCATGACCGGCTGATCGCATCGTGCGCCAACGGCAAGGCCGCCATTGTTGATGCGCACAAGCGGCAGCTGACGGCGCTGGTCGATATCGGTTCGGGGCCGGATGCGGTGATCATGGATGAAGCCCGTGGTCTCGCGTTCATCCCCTGCGGAAAGGATGGCATTCTCGATATCCTCGCCCTCACTGGCGTCGCAGTGACGCATGTCGGAGTCGTCAAGACCGAGGTCGGCGCACGGACCGGAGCGCTCGATCCAAAGACGGGGTCGATCTATCTACCGACTGCTAAGTTCGGCGCCCCCGCTACTGCCGGTGGCCGACCTGTGATGCTGCCTGGGTCTTTTCACGTCCTGGTGTTAAAGCGGGCGTGATCGGCAGGGCACGCGCGTACGCTAGGGAGCGTCCTGAGCTGGTCGTCCTGCTGGCGTTCGCGCTGACTGCCTTGACGCTGCTAATCATCTTCTATCTCGGCTCGGAGGTGATGGAGGGCGACACCAAGGCTTTCGACATAGCTGTCCTCACGCGCCTCCGTCACGCTACAGAGGGCGATGCGGCTTGGAAAACGGCGTTGCGGGCAGCGATGCTCGACCTCACTGCGCTTGGCGACAACGCCACCCTCGTCATCGTCGTGGCGATGGTATCTGGTTTCCTCATGCTGGCGCGCCAAAGACAGCTCGCGCTTCTGCTCGTCGCCGCGTCTGCAACCGGCGGTCTCCTCACCACCGCGCTGAAGCTCTTGTTTGATCGCCCCCGTCCCGACGTCGTAGCGCATCTTGCCAGTTTTGGTACCGCGAGTTTTCCAAGCGGTCATGCGATGAACTCGGCCGTCATATACCTTACACTTGCTGGGCTGGTCGCGCTTGCGGTGCCGACTTTGCGCCTTCGCGTCTATATCCTGTGCTGCGCCGTCGCGCTCACATCGGCGATCGGTCTGTCGCGCCTATACCTGGGCGTCCATTGGACGACTGACGTCGTCGCCGGCTGGATCGCCGGGTCGGGATGGGCAGTGTTCTGGTGGTCCATCGCATGGTTGTTCCGAACGCATAAAGCTTAGTCGCCGAAGTAGACAGTATAGCTTTGGAGTTCGGCGGCAATGTTGCGATCTCAAAACGGTCTTGCGCTGATCTCCTGAAGATTGATTCTTGCCAACGTTGGAAAAACAGCCCGCAAAGTCCCATTGCTGTAACAATTCATCCCCACCCCGATGTCACCGGGAGCGTCAAAGAGCGCCATCGATAAGGCGAGCGTACGCATAGATTGGGATGAGCATCATGAAGATTCGGACGTTGTCGCTTCTCTCGACGGCGGTAGCAGCGCTTGCCCCGCTCAGCGCACAAGCACAGACCGCGCCCGCGCCAGCACCGGCGGCGCAAACTGATAGCCGCGATATTGTCGTCACCGGGACTCGAGCAGCGCAAACTGCGCGCGCCGAGGAGAAAGCTGCAGTAAACATGGTGAATGTCCAGGCAGCGGAAGACATCATCAAATATCCCGACTTCAATGCCGCCGAAGCGCTTGGCCGCATCCCGGGCGTCAGCCTAGCGATTGACACCGGCGAGGGCCGTTTCGTCAACATCCGCGGCATCGACGGCAATCTGAACGGCACCACGTTTGGCGGCGTAACGTTGCTCAACACGCAGCCTGGCGGCACCTATTTCGGCGGTGGCGGTCGCGCCGTGGAGCTCGATACCGTACCGATCGGTTCGATCGACCGGTTGGTCGTGCGCAAGACCGGCATGCCAGACCAGGAGGCCGAGGGACTGGGCGGTTCGGTCGAACTCACACCGCGTACCGCAGTCGGTTTGACGAAGCCGTTCTTCGAAGGGACCATCGGAGGCGGTTATCAGAACGCACACAAGAATGGCGACGTCTTCATCGGCGAGGCGGCGGCAGGCACGGCTTTTGGGCCGGATAAGCAGTTCGCAATTGTGCTAACTGGCTCGTTTCACACCGACAAGCGCGGCTTTGACGATGCCGAGCCCGGTCTCCTTGACGCCGTGCAGCCCGGAACTCCGGGTGACCGCGTCCTCGATTCGCTCGACCTGCGGCGCTATAGCTACAACCGCCGTCGCTTCGGCTTTGGCGGCGAGTTCGACTGGAATCCCGACGGGCAGAACCACTTTTATATTCGCGCAAACGATGCAGGTTATACCGAGTCGGTGCACCGTTCGGTGCTGCAGTATCGGGGCCTGGGGGACGCTACGACCACCAATGGCAGCGTCATCACTGCAACGGGCGTCGATGCGCACGTTACGCTGCGCGACGAACAGGAGACTCATCTCAATTTCATCGCGGCGGCGGGCGGCCGGAACAATCTGGGCAAGGTCATTCTCGACTATCAGCTGTCTTATACGGCTTCGACCTATCACCGCGATTACGACCGCAACTCCACCTTCACGCGCCCAGGCCAGCCGGGCTTTACCGTTGCCTATGACAATACGAGCTTGCTCTATCCGACGCTGTCGTCCTCGCGCTTCAATCCGAGTGACCCGTCGCAATTCACCCTTACCGGCGCGAACAACGCGACCGAGCGCGCTCATGACCGGGAATATGCAGCGGTGCTCAATGTGACGGTTCCAACCACCTTGCTTGGTGGTGACGGAGCGTTCAAGGTTGGCGGCAAGCTGCGTTTTCGTGACAAGATCGATCAGCCGAACAATCTGAGCTATGCGGGCGTGTCGGCGACGTCGTTATCTGCTGTGCTTGGGGACGGGCCGTTCACCAATTATTATGCCGGGACCTACGATGTCGGTTATGCTCCGAGCATCTCCGGCGTTCGCGCCGTCTTGGCGCCGCTGATTCAGTTTACCAGCACCGCCAACGCGGTGCGTAATGCCTCCGGATTCTTCAACGACACAGAGAACATCTCCGCGGCCTATGCCCAATATTCCGGCAAATTCGGCAAGCTGAACGTTCTTGCAGGGCTGCGGGTCGAAAACACTTACGGCGCCTATCGTGGTACGACGCGCACGACCAGCGCCCTAGGCGTTGATTCGTTCTCGCCGGCGTCACGCAAGTCGAGCTACACCAATTTCTTCCCGACCGTTCAGCTTCGCTACGATTTGGCCAAGAACTTTGTCGCACGTGCAACCTACTCGACCGGGATCGGGCGCCCGGGCTTCCTGCAACTGCTGTCCGGCGCGACGGTGGATGTCGGCAACCGTGCGGTCTCTGTCGGTAACCCGAGCCTCAAGCCAACGACGGTCAACGCGTTTGACGGGCAAATCGAATATTATCTGCCCAATTCAGGCATCCTATCGTTCGGTGCATTCGACAAGGAGTTCAACAATTACATTATTAACGGCGTCACCCGGGATCCCAACTATCCCGGCATAACCGATGGCATCACCACGATCACGACCTACACAAACGTCGCCAGCTCACACGCCCGTGGCATCGAAGCGCAGTACAGCCAGAAGTTCAGCTTCTTGTCGGCGCCGTTTGATGGCTTCGGCGCCCTGGGCAATGTGACCTATGTCTGGTCGAAGTTCGCCATTCGACCGGGCGAGACGAGCCGTCTGCCGGGCACGTCGCCGCTGACCTACAATCTCAGCCTGTTCTACGAAGCGCATAAGGCACAGCTGCGGCTGTCGCTCAGCCATGTCGATGGCGCCATCTTCGGTGTCGGCGGAGCTTCCGGATTCGATACCTTCGAAGATCAGCGGACTCAGCTCGACCTGACGTCGTCGTATCAGGTGACGCAGCATATGGCCGTGTATTTCAACGCGAAAAACCTCAACAATTCACCGCTCCGCTATTATGAAGGCCTGCCCAACCGGACGACGCAGCGCGAATTTTATGACCAGAGCTATGAGGCTGGCTTTAGGTTCAAGTTCTGAGGTCGAGCGAACAGCAACATCGGCAAGAGCGAGCCGTTAGCCGTAATGCGACTTTGCGAGCCCAGTCGGTTACGAGCGGTCGGGAGGACGTTGTTTCGAGAGCGGCTTTACTCACATTTCGTAGCGCGCGCCGCGGTTTCGAGATACGCGCCATAGTGGGGTCGCAGCGTTCGTATGTATGCGGCCTTGGACCCGGCGTGGCCGCCCGGCAGCAGGTCTGAAGAAACAAATCGTCTCGTGGTTCGCCACGACTTGGTAGCGATGAAGCGCGGATTTCGCACCTCATCGCTACTCGGTGCGGCGTTATTTTTTGGCGGCCGAGTCCATGGCATCAGCCTTGTTCTCGCCAGCCTCGCGGACCGCGTCCGCTTTGTTGTTCAAGGCATCAGCGCGATTGTCCATCGCGACTTCGGTGTTGCCACCCATAGCGTCGGCGGTATCCCGGATTGCAGATGCATTTGCGTCCATCTTGTCCGCGGCATTGTCGGTAACAGCGGCCACGTTGTCGGCAGCAGCGGTTTTGTGACCGCACGCGGTGAGCGACAGCAGGCAGAAGCCTGCGGCGAGCACGAGTTTCTTGTTCATTTGCATCCCCTAGAGAGTTGCTCGACCGATCTGTCGATGCGTCCTCGATCTTCCTGAAATCTTCGCGGGCAGCAAGTGGAAAGCGATCATTGGACTGGCGCATGATCGCCCATGGGATTACATTTCGATCACCACGGACGATGGTTCGGGTGGGCCGCCGCGCTCTTAGCTCCCAAGCCAGCGCGGCGGCTCCGTTGCTTCAAGTTTTCTGAGCGAGACCAACGGCCCTGGAAGGCCATGCTGCCGATCTCGCTGCCGTGAGACGAGATCCCAGTCTGAAGGATCTGATTGATCAACCAACCCGCATTGGGTTTTGAGCCCGAATATTCGTGGTTGGGAGTGCTTAACTTGGCGAGCGCAAGCGAGCTCGCGGCCTACCGAGTCACCGGTAGCAAGCACACACGGGTCGCCCTCATTTGACCAGCACGGTCACACGGAGGAACGCTGCCGATATCGCCGTCACATCGTTGACGGGGCTGTGATTTTGCTGTTCGAACAGCGCGAGGAGCTCACTCTTCAGCTGCTCGGCGTGGCCGTTGCTCTCGGCTGACTCAACCGCGTTAATCGTCGGACCGTAGAATTGGATGAAATCGTTTAGGAGCGCCGCGGGCGGACCTGGATATTCGAAGGTGTAAGTATCTCGGCTACAAGAGATGCAGCTCGGTTCGATGTCGGCGGCTTGGAAGCGTGCGACAACCTCGTCCTCCTTGCCCCAAAGCATCGGACTGACGAAGCCGGCGGGCAGCGGTGGCGAGTAGGCCGAGCTGATCTTTAGCACCTGCGCGACGAGCGTCGGATCGCCGGGTATCCAGTTCCCCATTACGATCCTTCCGCCCGGCCGAGTCACGCGGACCATCTCTTTCGCGACGTCTGAGGGCGACGGCGCAAACATCGCTCCGAAGATGCTAATGACGAGGTCGAACCGATCATTCTCGATATCATCGAGGTGCGAAGCGTCGCCCTCTTGGAAATGTAGATTGTTCAGCCCTTCGGCTGCGGCCCGCCTGTTGCCGGCTGCGACAAGGTTACTCGAAATATCGACACCGAGCACGTCCGCTCCGAGCTTGGCGGCAGGTACCGCGGTAGTTCCGTCTCCGCAGCCGAGATCCAGTACACTCTGACCGCTCTTGATCCCGATCGACGCCGCCAGTGCCGTGCCGCTATCCCGCATGCTCGCCGCTATCCGCGTGAAGTCGCCCTTCTCCCAAAGTGCCTTGTTTGCGTTCATGGATCCCTCCCTGTCTGCATCTTGCCCATACCCTAATATCGCTGAACTCGCGAGTCGGGTGGTGACGGTAAATCTCCGGTGCGTGTTCGTGTTTCAAAGCCACAACATGATCGACCCCTCCCCCCCCACACTGTCGAATTAGCCGAATCCCCTATTGGCTGGCGACGAGGTCCCGAATATGGCTGTCGCTGCAGAAGCTGCGCGAACGCGGTGGCGCGCCCGGACGCATATCGTCGTTATTGTCGCCGTGTCGCGAAAGCTGTTCGATGAGGCAATCTCGCGAGCGCGGCGCGAGGGGCCGCCTATAAGGCACTACGGCGTTAAGGGTATGTCGCCGCCGAGTGGCGACACGGCGCGCGGATCCTCCTTGAATTCCAGCCTCATGTCGAACGCGGCAATAGCACTTGGGACCTCAGGGATGCTCTCGAATGGCAGGTCGCGGTGTAGGGTCGATGACCAGCGCTCCAGCCACTCGTTGCCGTCGCGCCCAACATATCGATCCGGCGTGCGATAGGCGGGGTCGCGCATGGCAGCGTCCAGCGACACAACCCTCAGCCCCTCGGCACGCAGGATGCCTGCAAGGCCCTCTAGGCTGGCTGCGTTAAGCCGGCTGGCATGGAGCAGAAACACGAACGCGGGCTGGCGCCCGAACAGCGCGCGGCCTGCCAGTCTATACCAACCGACGATCCTCCGCGTGAACGCAAGGTATGAGCGCTTTATGGCTGCCGCCCCGCGCGCGTCCCCGCGCTCGACTGCATCATCGTAGAGTGCCGAGAACTGCCAGTCGCTATTTTCCATCGTGACCGGGGCCACCCGATACCTACGGCTTCGTAGCCAGTCCTCGAACGTGGCGCGTGCCGCCACGGTCGTGCCCGTCTCCAGATAGGGATATTGGAACCATCGCTCGCGGCGACCCTCGGCGGCAAGGAGCGGGGATGTAACCATCTCGCCGCTTGCGACATCGGCGATGTAAGCGTCGACCGGTGTCGTGTTCAGAGACAGGTGCGAGAAGATGTGGTTGCCGAGGTCCATGCCGGCGTCGAGCCATTGCTGTAGCAGCGCGATCGGTTGCGGACGGTCGGCGGCTTCGAGTTGGATCTCGTTGACGAATCCGGTCACCTTCCAGCGGTGCCGCGTCATACCTACGAGCAGACGGTCAGTGACCTCGGCACCATCTGCCGCGGACTCGAATTTTCCGAAGACCGGCAGGTCGTCGAACGTAAGCGCGACGCGCCCGGACGAAGTTAATCCCGCGGACGGCAGGGCCGTCAGCGCCGAAAGCACGAGCATGGCGCGGGCGGCTCGCTTCCACCGGACCGCTATCATTTAGGTCGTGAACCCATAAACGGGATTCCCAGGATCGGTCTTTTCTGATTCAGGATCGGCATGAGCCGATATGATCTGACCGACTTCGAGTGGCGCGTGATCGAGCCGCTTTTGCCCAATAAGCCCAGGGGCGTGCCGCGTGTCGACGATCGCCGGGTGCTGAACGGTATCTTCTGGGTCCTGCGATCCGGGGCGCCATGACGCGATCTGCCCGAGCGCTACGGCCCACGCACCACCTGCTACAATCGCTTTGTCCGGTGGCGCAAAGGCGGGGTTTGGGACCGGCTGATGGACGCCATTACTGCCGCGTATGACGGCGATATCCAGATGATCGACAGCACTTCCATCCGGGCGCACCAGCAGGCTGCGACGGCAAAAAGGGGGATCGAGATCATTGTCTCGGTCGCTCCCGCGGCGGCCTCACGACAAAGATCCACGCCGTCGTCGATGCCCAAGGTCTCCCGGTCAGGCTCGGCCTGACAGCCGGCCAGGCCCACGACGGACCCGCTGCGCTCGGCCTGCTCGATCGCCTCAATCCGCGCACCATCGTTCTGGCCGACAAGGCCTATGATGCCGACGGCATCCGCAATCTGATCGAGGCGCAAGGCGCGGTGGACAACATCCCGGCGAAGTCCAATCGCAAATGGAAACCCTGCTTCAGCAAGGCGCTCTACCGCGATCGCAATCTGGTCGAGCGCTTCTTCAGCAAGCTCAAGCACTTCCGTCGCATCGCCACCCGATACGACAAGCTCGCCGAGAACTTCCTCGCAATGGTCCAACTCGCCTCAATGCGCCTCTGGCTCCGCGCTTATGAGTCTACGACCTAGCGAAGAGCGTCGCGGCGTTCGCGGTCACCGGGCATTGCCCGTCACGAAGGCGCGATGAATCAACCATCTGATTGCAACTAGCCTTCGAAATTGCTCTCGCGAACACCTTCGAATGAGGCTTTAAGCGAAGTCACTGCTGTTCTGCCGTAGCGCTTCCAGATGTTCGATAGATTTTGATTCTATGCCCGCCACCTCGTTACGGGCTCCGTCCATGGCGATCACCAACTCATCCATCTTTAAATGTAGCGCCTTCTCGCTCCGCCGCTGGCCGTTAAGAACCATCTGAGTCAAAGTGATCGATGCTACAGATAAAATGAGAGTCAACGTATTTTCACCGGCGGCACCAGCTTTCAAAAACCAACCAGCGCAAAACATTGCGACGAGCAGGATCGATAGAGGTGCGCCCGCGAGATCGGCTGTCCGACCAGAAATACGACTCCCAAGTTCATTGAGGCGTTTCAGCATTGGCTACTCGCTTTTCAATATTGCTGCTCGGCGATATCAGCGAAGGTTCGTCGGTTACGAAAACCTCCTCTCGATTACGCGAATTTTATTTCGGATCGGTTGGGGTGCTGGTTTCTACAGTGTTATTTTTCGTCGTTCGCAGCGGCGCATTGCGACGCCGGTGTTGAACATGCCGATGATGAACACCCGGTGATGGGCAACCATCACGGGCTTGGAATAAGTATCCTATTTGGTCGCCGATCCATGATATCGCGGCAAACGCGTAGAACCGACCCGATCGTTCAAGAATGCGCCGCCGCCACGATGTCATTGTAACGGCGGCGCATTGCAATCAGCAGCCGTTGCGGTTTCTGTTGCGATCCCGGGTGTTGTTTTTGTCGAGCGTCCGCCCGAGCAGTGCGCCCCCGACGCCGCCCGCAATCGTGCCGAGCGTTCCGCCACCCAACACGTTGCCAAGCACTGCGCCGCCAGCGCCACCGGCAATTGTGCCAACCGCACCGTTCCCGCTTCCGCAATGGCGATTGTCGTATTGACCGCGGTCGGCATTACTACGGTAATACCGATCACCACCATTATAAGCGCGATGATGACGATAATGATGATAAGTTTGAGCAAGTGCCACGTCGGGCAAGGTGGTGATGCCAGCCGTCGTCAAGGCTGCGACTGCCAAAACTGCCGAGCGGGTGATTTTTTTCAACATAGCCTTCTCCTTTAATCTTCTTGAACCCCGATACACGATTGATTCGGCCCTATACTGAATGCATCTGACAGAAGCCGTTCATGTCTCATGGTCTGCTGCGGAATAGTCCAATTCCGACACCTCGATGTTGATGCGTCGGCGTTTCTTGCAAGCAATCGGCGTTCTGACAGCGGGGATTTCTTTGGCTGCCGGGAAGTCGCATTCAACCACGCAGTGGGCGGCGGAGGTGGCGTCGATTTCATGGCGCCACCCCGCATGCGAAGACCACGGATGCTATTGTTTACTATCGTCTTTGACGCCGATCGTTGGAACGTCGATCGATGTCTTTTTCGTTTCGACCTTGGGGACCGTCACGGTTTGCTTGCTGGTTCCGACAACGACTTCTTTGGAGTGCACAGTCACGTCCGGGAGGGCGCCGTTCTTGGCGCTCACGTTCACGGTTGGCAGGGCGCCGCCTTTGACATTCGCGCTCCAGAAGCCGGTTGCGAAAAGCAGTCCAACCACGATCAGGATGGCAAGCACTATGCCGCCGATGACAAGACCGGTGCTGCTCCGCTTCTCGACATAGGTCGTGTCGCCGTTCGCTTCGCGATATTCAGCCATTTCCGTTGTCCTCTAACATCGTTGCTAAACCGGAGGGGCCGCTCGTCTGAACGGTTCCGAGCAGAGCCAGGTCATTGAGCGTCCGAGGCCATGTTGCGATATCTCGGCAAGGCAAGTCCTGGCTTTCCCCAGCTCAGATGAAGAAGTAACTCCGGCGTAACGAAAATGTTACATTACCTTTTATCAATGTGCTTTTGCGCGATGTCGCCAACCGCGCGATGATCGCCGCTGCGCTTGGCTACCCGGCGGTCGCACTCGGCGGACCTGCTACATCGGCGGTGGGCTGTGAACAGGCGTCGAAACCAGGCCCAGCCTAGATGCACCTAATTCATTGTGGCGGAGAACAGAGTTAAGGTTCTCCGGGCCCCGATCGGCGCCGATCAGGACCCTATAATCCCACATTTACTAGTTTTATCAGATGCTTGTTAGGTTTGTGGATCGGCGTGCAAAAAGGACCCCCCCTTGGCGGGGTGATCGGCGTCCAAAAGGGACCCCTCATTTCGACGGTTTAGACAGCGGCCCGGGTATTCTCAGGCGGCGAGATCGGGATGTTGGTGGTGGAGACCGTGGTACGGATTCGGCGTGAACACGCCGGTGGCAAGCCGATCAACTAGGTCCTGTTGACATAATCGTTGAGCCAGAGCTTGGCGGCAGCGAGCGAGAGGAATCCTAGGAAAGAGGCGGCAGTTTTGTCGTAGCGGGTTGCGATGCGTCGGGATTGCTTCAGTCGGTTGAACAGGCGCTCGACGTGGTTTCGATCGCGGTAGCGTCGGAGGTCGCAGGCGGGCGGTTCTCGACGGTTCGCCTTGGGCGGAATGATCGGCAGGATACCGCGCCAAAGCAGGTCTTCGCGGACGGCATCACCGTCATACCCCTTGTCGGCGAGCAGGGCTTTGGGCTTGGCCACGGGCATGTCGAGCAGCGCGGAGACGGCCCGGTAATCCGACACCTCGCCGCCTGTCAGGACGAAGCCAAGAGGGCGTCCCTGACCGTCACAACGGGCGTGGATTTTGCTCGTAAAGCCGCCGCGGCTTCGACCAAAGCCTTCCTTACAGGTCCCCCTTTAGCGCCCGCTGCCTGAGAATGGCCGCGGACGATGGTACTGTCGATCATGTGTTGCCAGTCGTCGGTCAGCCCGAGATCGACCAGCGTGGCGAGCATCGCGTCCCACACACCCTGCTCGGCCCAACGCCGGA
Source organism: Sphingomonas sp. PWP1-2 (assembly GCF_049898305.1). Lineage (NCBI taxonomy): Bacteria > Pseudomonadati > Pseudomonadota > Alphaproteobacteria > Sphingomonadales > Sphingomonadaceae > Sphingomonas > Sphingomonas sp. PWP1-2. Next base: position 10,786 of record NZ_JAFCXM010000011.1, on the reverse strand, counting down.
AACGGACATAGACCGAGTTCCACTTCACGTAGCGCTCATGCATGTCGCTCCAGGGACAGCCGACGCGCAACACGTGGAGCATGCCGTTCAGGAAGCGGCGGTTGTCGTGCGATGGCCGGGCTTTGCGCCCGCGCTCCGAGGGCAGCAGCACCCCGATGATCGCCCATTCCGCGTCCGACCCATCCCCTCGACCCAACGCTGCCTCCAAAAGGCAGTCTTGAATCAGAGATCAAGCCGTTTTGGAATCCACTATGTCAACACGACCTACTGGATTGATTGGACGGAAGAGTCCGGTTGAGGATTCACTGTTCGATGTGGGTGTGCGACGATGCGGGATGCGCAGCGGGATCAGCATCGTCGTCACAGCATCGGACAGGGTCCGGCTCGAAGCTCTGGTGGCGGCCCGAGGATCGCCACAGAAGCACGTGTGGCTGGCGCGGATCGTGCTGCTGACCAACGATGGCCTGGGTACGTCGCGATTATGGCAGCGACAGGCAAGTCGAAGACCTGCGTGTGGCGCTGGCATAAGCGGTTCATGGCAGAAGGGGTTGAAGGTCTGCTGCGTGACAAGAGCCGGCCTCCCGGGATTGCGCCGTTCGGGTTCACGTTGGTCGACAAGGTCGTGAGGCTGACGCTGGAGCCGCCGGCCCACGAGGCGACGCACTGGACGGTGCGCGCCATGGCAAAGGCGGTCGGCATTGCTGCATCCTCGGTGGTGAAGATCTGGCACGATCACGGCTTGGCGCCACACCGCTGGCGCAGTTTCAAGCTGTCCAACGACAAGGCGTTCGCCGAGAAGCTGCATGATGTGGTCGGGCTCTACGTCTCACCGCCCGCGCACGCGATCGTGTTGTCGGTCGACGAGAAGAGCCAGATCCAGGCGTTGGACCGCACCCAGCCAGGGCTACCACTCAAGCGCGACCGGGGCGCGACCATGACCCACGATTATAAACGAAACGGTACCACGACGCTGTTCGCAGCCCTCAATGTCCTCGATGGGTCGGTGATCGGCCGCAACATGCAGCGTCACCGGCATCAGGAGTTCATCCGCTTCCTGAATGCCATCGAGGCAGAACTGCCGCAGGACAAGGGCGTCCACGTCAAGCGTCAGACGTTGGAACGCGGTAATCCCCTCCGGGCGAGGCGATCGGTCGAGAACGCACACCGTCCCGATTGGAATGCCCGCAGGCGTTCTGAGAAAGGCACCAGCGTAGAACCTCAGCCCATCGTCCGGAGTGACCAATGCGTTGCGATTCACACGAGGATCTAAGCGGGTGGCGGTTTGCGTTAGTTTGGCAGCATCATTGGCAGATGATCCAACGTCCACTGTTGTGAAGCCGAAAGCACGCTGCCAGTGACCGGGATTGGATCCTGTTGAACCGTCATTGAGGCACGATAAGCTGCACCTGCCCACCATTGTAGTCGGTAAGAAACAGCATTTTATCGCCATCGGCGACGCTAATTGAGCGTGGAACGTAAGGTTGCCGCCAAGATTGTCGTTGGAGCCGACCCGCTCGGCGACGAATCGAGCAAAGCGAGGTTGCCGGTCGCCTTCGCCCCTGCGAACCGGTTAGAGTTCGCCACCGCCAAGCGTTTGCCGTCTGCGAACAGCGCCAGTCCGACCGGCGCCTTTCCGCCACTGTCCCTTGTACCAATAAACGCGTGCGCAGGGTCGGATTCCAGAAGAGCAGATGAGAAGGCGAGCACTTATCGTCACCACGAGCCGCCACCCATACCGTTCGCCCGTCCGGTGAGACCACCGTTCGTGCCGGCGAGCAGTCCGCCGCGCTGGCCGAGATTACCACATCGATACCGCCTTGCTCGGCTTTCGCAACATCGACGACGGACAAAAGGCCGAAGGGCTGCGCTGGTCCGTCGCACTGTCGGCAGCCACTATGGGCAAGAGCTGTCATCCGCCCATTGGCCGCTCGTGCGCCGGGCTGTGCCACCTCGCTGGTCACGTAAAGCCGCCGACTGTCAAGTGGAAGGGCTAGTCCCGACACCGCAGCGCCACCCGTCGCGATCCGGCCAACCAGCTTGCCTCCTACGAGAACGCCATTCTCGTCATAAGATAAGGCGAGCACTCCAACGTTGCCCCGAACGTCGTTTCCTCCCATGTCCGCGAACTGATTTCAGCTACGCTTCAGCCGCGCTCGCGACAAACGCCGGTCCTCGAGGGAATAGTATAGCCAGATTTCGCCGTCTCGACTGGTGACGGAGGCGGCGAAAGCGATGTCGCTCGCCGTGCGGTCGGGTACCGGCGGCGGGGTAATCAACGGCTCGATGCAGCGGTCGATCACGCGCGTCAGCTTTCGGTCGAATGCCACCCAGCCGATCCGCCAGCGCGCGTCGTGGGTTGCGCCGTTGTAGAACATCACCGGCATCTCGGGATCATCGAGCAGCATCGGACCGGTCGAAAGGTGCCAATTGTCCCACCCATCCTCGCGCGGCATAAACGGCGTCGGCTGCTCGTCCCATGGCCCATCCACCTTGGGGCCGATCGCCAGGCCGACACGGCTCGCCTCGTCGGCGGCATATTCGTAGAACAGGCTCCACCGCCCATCCTTCTCACGATCGACGGTCGCTTCCTTGGTGTTGCCGAGCGACTTTGTGGAAGCGAGCGCAACGCCGGTCTTCACGAGTTTGTCGACACTTGGCCCGGTGGCATAGAACATCTCGCCATGCGCCATGTCGGCCTCGACGCCGGTATAATAGACGACGTAGCTGCCGTCCTCCATCTTCACCACTGTGGGGTCTTCGACCCCGCCCGAATCCTTTTCGCCGGCGGCGCCGGGCACGATCGAGGGCTGGTCGAGCATCGCGAAATGCACGCCGTCAAAGCTCCAGCCGGCCCAGATGATGCCCGTGTCGGTCATCGGCTCGCCGGGCTGCGTCACTGCGCGCACCATGATGCCGAAGCGACCGTCCGGCTCCAGCCACACATACGGGCTCATGAGGTCGCGCGCCATGAGTAGCGGCGGCCCTATCAGGTGGATGTCCTGCAACTCCTGCACGTTGAAATCGACCGCATTGGACGACGGATAGATCAGAACCTTGCGGTCGCCGGCAACGCTGTCGGCGGGCAGGCGCGACCGGACGATCGGGACGCCGGGCGCGATTTCAGACTGGTTCGTGGCGCCGGCCACCGACGAAGGGGCCGCGGGCTTGCCCTCCATCATGCGCCGAGTGCCTGCATCAGCGAGAGCCCACCGTCGATGACGATCCGCGCGCCGGTGATGTACGAAGCCTTGTCCGAGGCCAGGAACACCGCGAGATCGCCGACCTCGTCAGGCCTTCCCGCCCGAGCCATCGGGATGTTCTGTTCCATCGTCTTTCGATAGGCAGGATCGGCGCTCGCCCGCTTGTTCATCGGCGTTAGAATCATACCTGGCTCGATCGCGTTCACGCGAATGCCGTTGGGCGCCTCCTCGATCGCGAGCGTCTCGATCAGATTGGTCAAGCCGCCCTTGGCCGCGCAATAATCCGCACCGCCGGCGCGCACTGCATAGGCGTGAATCGACGATATGTGGATGATCGCACCCGGCATGTTCGCGGGCCGGTCGCGGACGAACCGGCGCGAGGTAAGGAACGCGCCGGTCAGGTCGGTATCGAGCATGCGCTGCCATTGCGGCATCGTCATTTGCCGCACCGGCACACCCGCCATGTTGATTCCAGCAGAGTTGACCAGCACGCTCACGAGCCCGAACGCCTCCTCCGCTTCCGCGAATGCCGCCTCCACAGATGCCTCGTCGCCAACGTTGCACTGGACCGCGATCGCCTCGCCACCTGCCGCCTTCACCTTGGCGACGGTGTCGCTTCCGTCGTTATGGGCATCGTGGAACAGCACCACCACCTTGTCGCCCAGCGCTCCGAAAGCGATCGCGCACGCCGCGCCAATCCCACTCTCAGCGCCGCTCACCAATACGCACCTGCCGTTCGCCATCGCGTTACCCTTTTCGAATCTCTTCCGATCGTATCGGCGCGAGCTTCAACGCGAGCCATTATCATCTTTGTCATGTCGCTGCGGGCAAGCCGCCTGGCAGTAGAAAATATGAGCGTCAGGTGCCGTCTTCCGACTTAAGGATCGTGCTCAAAGCGACCGCTCGGCCAACATGAACGAACGGTCGAGTTCGGGAAGCTGGAAATGCACGATTACCGGCGGCTTATGGGTCCGCTCAGACCTCAGTCCGTTCGGCAAATTCTAAAGCGTCCTCCACGTCAACGCCCAAGTAGCGAACCGTGCTGTCGATCTTGGCATGACCCAGAAGGATCTGAACAGCGCGGAGGTTGCCAGTCGCTTTGTAGATAATCGATGCTTTCGTGCGCCGAAGCGAGTGCGTCCCGTAATCCTGAGCCGGAAGGCCGATACCGACCACCCACTCGTGCACTAGGCGGGCATATTGTCGCGTGCTCATGTGCGCCATGTAGTCGTTTCGGCTCGGGAAGACGAAGTCGTTCAGTGTCCCGCCGCGTCGCTCCAACCATGCCCGCATCGTCTTTCGTGCCGTGTCCATCAGCTCGAACTGGACCGGTCGTTTCGTCTTCTGCTGAACTACGATGGCGTGGTCACGGACGCGCCCGCCGGAAACTACATCGCCGATCCGCACCGTGACCACGTCACAGCCGCGCAGCTTGCTGTCGATGGCGAAGTCGAACAGCGCTCGGTCACGCAGTCGTCTATGCTGGTCGAGCCAGAAGCGAATAGCCCAGACCTGTTGCTGTTTAAGCGCCCGCTTCGCACCGATAAGCCGGCCTTCATTCCAAGGTCGAAGTTCGTGAAACGCGGGGTCCATCGACGAGTGACCCATCGACCATCTCCATCGGGCCGGACCAGCAAATCGAGCGTACGCAGGCGCGGTAAACCGACGGTTCGGAAATGTGGTTGATCGTCCGTCGGTGATGCTGAACGAGCGGCAGGTTTCGGGCGGCGCCTCGCAGTCTCTGAGCGGCCGAAAGTGGGTCCTTACCGCCATGGCCTAGGTTTTCATAAAGCCGCTCGTATCGAGGAACACGAAACGGCCAGTGGCGGTCGGGCCATCCTCAGATTCGCGCCTGCGATGAACCCTCGAGCGCATCAGCACGCGTGGTCGTAAGGTATATAACCAACCCGACGATCACCATCAGAAACACAGCGCTAACGACCGTCGTTGAATATCCCAGCCCGCCGTTTTTCGGGGCTTGTGTCAGGAAATCGCCCATCGATGCGCCGAGCGGCCGGGTCAGAACATAGGCTGACCAGAAAGCGAGCACCGGATTGATGACTTTGGCATAAAAGCCGAGCGTGATTACTACGATCAGTCCTCCGAAGATCGCGCCCGACAGTGCGTAGCCCAAGCCCATTTGCTCGGAAACCAAGTCGCCAGCCGCAGTGCCCAGCGCGAAGGTGAACAGGATCGCCAGCCAATAAAATCGTTCTCGCCGCGGCGAGGTGATGTCGTGGATCGAAAGGGTGTGTTCGGCCCGGTACCAACCGATGAAGGTTGCAGCGAGCGCGACCGCAAAGGCAATTGTGGTCATATACAGGCTGACCCCGAACGTGTCGCTCAGATTGTCGGTGATGAGCGTTCCGACAACGCTAAGCAAAACAACCGTGATCCAATAAATCCACGGGACGTAGCGATCCTGCCGCATCTGAATGACGAGGAAGATCGCCAAAACGGCCGCTGCGAGCAGCGACGTAATCGGTAATCCGAAGCGCAAATTAAAATTGAGAAAATCCGCACCCGTTTCGCCGACCGTGGTCGCGAGGATTTTGATCACCCAGAAAGCGAGCGTTACAAGCGGCACCTTGTTCAGCATGGCGCGATCGGACCTTGTCATAAATTCCTCGACGTAATTCCCTACCGTGAGATGCTAACCGAACGAATTGTCATTCGTTCCGAGTTCGCAACGGATTCAGGACACGTTGGTAAGAAACAATCTTGAGGCAGGCGTAGGGTGAGTTCGACGCGAAAACATCTGCTATCATAACGGGCGTTTGAAACTGTCAGCCAATTCGTCCCGGGATCGCTCATCTCTCGACGATTAAATTCTGGCAGATTTCATGAAGTGCAGTGACGGAGGAGATGTCTCGGTCTAGTTCGGGCGTGTCGCGGCCGGGAGCGCAGTCGATAGTCCTAAACAGGATCTCCTGCATGCCCAACGACCTCCCCGCGCCAAATCCACACGAAGCGGTAAAGCAGCCGGAAACACCCAACCTGCTTGAAGTGCTCGGACCGGGTCTGATCACTGGAGCATCCGATGACGACTCCAGCGGCATCGCCACCTATTCGCAGGCAGGTGCGCAGTTCGGCTATGATCTGGGCTGGGTGATGCTGTTCAGTTGGCCGCTGATGTGCGCGATTCATGAAATCAGCGCCCGGATCGGCCGCGTTACCAGGCCGGGGATCGCCGGCAATTTGAAGCGGCATTATCCCCGAGCGCTTCTATGCGGCATCGTCGCGATGTTGGTGTTCGCCAACACGATCAATCTCGGCGCCGATCTAGGCGCAATGGCAGCAGCCGACGCGTTTGTCAGTTTCGCATGCGCATCTGCCATTTAGCGAAGTGAGCATCTAGGCGGCTAGGCCACCATCTATCGCCTAGTTCCGCGAACGCGATGATCATCCTCGAAGCGGCCGTCTGGCACGATGAATAAGCGGCGGCTTTTGGGGAACGGGCGGGGCGGCCAGAGCGTCCGCGAATGGGTCAATTCGGCGCGACCACGCTTCGACCGGAGTCGACCACAGCCGGTTGTTCAGATCCGCTCCAATGAGCGTCCGATCCTCACGAAATCTGCCATTGGTTCTTCAGCCAGATCACTCTTCCACGCGATACCGAGGAAAAAGGGCCGACTTGCCACTTCCGCCACCGCGGCCGTCATCGAGAGTTGTAAGGCATGATACCATCTGCCGACAGACAAAACGTTACTTATGGCCTGACGATTCGATGGGCAATGTTCTAGTCACGCTCAATGTCGTGGTTAGCGTCGTTGATCGTGAAGCCGCGCGTGTCGACGGTGAAGGTACCTGCCGGCGCGGGCTTGGTGTCGATCTCGAGCAAGCGCCAGATCGGCTCTTTGTCGCCGACAGCGATGAGCAACGGCACGCGCCTGCGGGCATCCCAGCAGATCGACGAGGTCCGCGGTCCCTCTGCCAGGCGATACCACGCGCACGGTGCGACGCTGCGCGGCATGCCCGCTGGCGCCGGCCCAGCCGCGAGCGTGTACGGTCCGTTAGGATGGCGTAGACCGTGCGTGAGATCGAACCAGTCGGTAAAATTCCCGACGCGGTACAGATTGGCGCGGTCGATCTGGGTTGCGATGCGGCGTTTTAGATCGAAGATCGTAAGACGGTAGCCCGCTTCGCCCGTCCTGTGCGTCGCCAGACTGATTACCGCTTTGTCGGTGACGCGCTTCACTTGGTGGTCGCCGACGCGCCACACTTCCATGCGGTGGACGCCGTCATGGCTGCGGTACAATAATTGATAGTGGACCGCCGCCGGTTCCCCGGCGGCGGTGAAAACGCGGTCGAACGACAGAGACGATGCAGCCGCCAGAGCATGACTCCCGCCGCCTAGCAGCAGTGCGGCGATTGCAACGCTACTGACCAACCCGAAACCGGTGCGTCGCGTCACTGGCGCGTCGCCCGGGCATAGTCGAAGTAGCGGTAGGTCTTGCCGTCGATCGTCAGGTCCTTGACCTGCAGCGTGATAGTATAGGTACCGCGCGGCAGCGCGGTGTCGCGCGTGTTGCCGGTCGGATCAAGCGGCGTCTCGAACGCAAGGCCGGATGCGCTTCCCGAAGAGGGCGTGACCCCCGATGCAGCGACCGCCGGTGCCGAGTTGCTCGCCGGAATGGCCAGCGCTTCATTGATGATGCGGCCGTCAGCTTGCGGCATCGCCAGCTTGAGCAGATAAGCTACGGTCGGGGCGACGTCGACATTGCCGGTCGGGAAGGTGACCTTTGCGTTCTTGAGGAACGATGGGCCCGAGGCAATCAGCGTGTTGTGAACGTCGGTCGGGCCGAAGCTGCCGTGCATGCCGCGCTGGCCCCCGGTGCTTTCGAACTCGATGCCGGTCTTGCCTTGGATCGTCGCAGTGTCGTCCCAGTTGAACGACACGACCACGTCGGGCTGGCCATTGTCGCGGCGCGCGGTGTTTTCGAGATTGACCTGGCTCATCGCGAGCGTGCCGGGCAGCGAGCCGTAGCGGCTGTCGACGAAGATCGCGCCATATTCCTCACGCTGCTGCAGGAAGCGGACGAGGTTGCGGATGGTGGTCAGGTCATGGCTCGGCACGTAGAAATAATCCGAGCCGCCATTGGCAGCAACGACGATGCCGTTGGTCGGCAGGCTGCCGGGTGCGGGCACCTGAAAGCGAGCGACCGGGGTGGCGAGGGTCGAGCTGATCGCCTGATATTTGGTGCCGGCGGTGCCGCACAATGCGCCGGTCGTGTCGACCTTAAGCGGGACGGTGGGGGTGCCCCCGGCGGTCAGGCCGTACATCGCGCTGGTCGAACAGCCCGAGCCGTCATACGCCTTGAAGCCACGATAGGTCAGCAGATCGGCCGAGCGAACGTCGCCCGAGAATGAGTAGCCGGTCGTGCTCGGCGCGCCGAGTGAGGCGCCGCTGGTGCCACTGGTCGCGCCGTTGACGAGCGGGCCGTTGGGCGCTGCGCCGGCGACGATAGCCCGCAGCGGATAGAGCGAAAGCGGACCCGAGACGCTGGAATGCGCGTGATCCGAGACGACGACGATGTTGGTGGTCGTGTCGAGGCCCTGCGCCTTTAGCGCGGCTATCAGCTCGCCGAGGCGGGCGTCCTGCGAGCGCAGGCCGGCCTTCGCGTTGGCGCTGCCCGGGCCATAGCCATGCTCGACATTGTCGGGGGTGCGGAACCAGATGAGCGAGAGCATCGGGTTCTTCTTGGGCAGGATGTAGGACGTGAACACCGACATCATATACTTGTTGGCGGCGTCTTCGGGCGCACCCTGCGTCGTGTCGCTCGAATCGCGCGCGGCGACCGTCTGCGCGCTGGCCGGGGCATACGCGGTGGTATTGAAGGTGACATAGCCGGCGCGCGCGGTTGGCGTGCCGTTGGTGGCCGAGAGCGTGGCCGCGTCGCTGCCCGAATAATTGTTCACGACATTGGTCGGCAGCGGAATGTTCGCAGCCTGCAGCTCGGTGACGAGGCTGCGCGGCTGGACGGTGTTCTCGTCGACGAACAGGCCACCCTTGTCGAGATCCTGGATATAGGCTGCGCCCGACTTGCCGACCGTCGCGGTGGTCATGCCGGCGGCTTGTGCGGTGGCGAACAGGCTCTTCACGAGCAGCAGCTGGCCGCCGTAATAATCGTTGAGCGTCGTCAGCACTTGATAGTCTTCGGTGAAGACCGGATTGACATAGTCCTGCGCGGTGCCGGCGGCCGACTTGCCGACGGGGATGGTGTTCGAAATGCCCTGCGGCGGGGTCCAGAACGTGTTGCCGTAAAAGCCCGAGGTCTTGGGGAAGGAGCCGGTCGCGAAGGACGAGCCGTTCATCATCGTGAACGTCGGGTAGGTCGAATGGTTGTCGCTGAACTGGACGCCGGCGGTCTGCAGCGCGAGCAGATTGGGCGTATCGGTCGCGGTGACGTCATCGGGGCGCAGGCCATCCCACACCATCACGATCGTCCGCGTCGCGGTCTGCGTCGGGGGGGACGTCGGCGTGGGTGTAGGTGTCGGTGTGGGAGCTGCCGTCGAAGCATTTCCATCGGAACATCCCGACAGGGCCAAACTTGCTGCACACAGTGTTACCAGCGCTAAACGCAATTTCATGATGTCCCCCGATCCATCGTGGCGACCTTTCAGGTCCCCGATACTCTCAAGCGGATCGTTAAACGATGAGCATGACCGTTACATGACGATAGGAAGGACGGCTCGGCAGCGATATGGCCTTCGACACAGTTCGCAATCGACCTAACACCGACCAAACAGTCGATCGAGATCCGGAGCGGAAGTAGGTAAGCTGGCAGCCGTTGGCGTGAATTCTGCCCTGGTCGGGCTCGGGCGCACCAGCTACCCAGCTTCGAAAATCACAACGACGGGGTGGTGAGATTGAGCGCGCCGTGCGCATTTATCCGTTCCGCGGTGATTATTTTGTGCGTGCTTTAGGAACCGCGCCTTCCCTAATATGAGCTCATAAAAGGGCGGGCGGGCGATCTTAAGGCGGCTTTCCGATGGAGTACTTCCCGATACTTGCCGACCGCTAAGGGCCAGGCTTTCTCGTTTCGGGGCAGAATGTCGGAAGCACCTCGAATATCCGCTCCTGCCGAAAGCTGACCTTCGGCATCGGGCCAGCGAACGACCGCTTCGTCCCAAACCAAGCCGTTTCGACCCGCGCTACTCGACATGAACCAACGGCCGAAGTTGGGAAGGCGGGAGGAGCCCGCGAGTGTCGATTAATGGGTCAAGCCAGCCGAGACCCGCTGGTGCGCATCGATTATTTACGCTGCCTTTGACGTTCGCAGCTGCGCCCGGCGCCCAAGCCCCGTGCCGGGATGATCATCATGATCGTCAATTAGTGCGAGATACGGCCGATCGACTGCCTGAACGAATTCGGGTGCGGGCATGTCGGGGCGAACTGGCGGCATGAGTCGTGGCGGCTTACCGTATCGCCGCCGCCCTAGCAGCTGCACCGCAATAGCGCGCGCTAGTACCTCGCCGAGCAAAGAGGGAACAGCGTTGCCGAGCATGCGCTGAATCTCGTTGCGGCTGGCGTCGAACACCAGCCCATCGGGGAAAGTCTGCAGCCGCGCTAGTTCGCGCGCGGA
>NZ_JAFCXM010000010.1:0-36080 GCF_049898305.1 Sphingomonas sp. PWP1-2 | reverse complement strand
CGCCATCTGTTCACGGAGCCGGATCTTCATCTTGTATTGACAATACAATAGGGTTGGATATGCCGGTTGCACCCTAGCGTTATTTGTAGAAGAATCGAGCTTATGAAAGCGATCAGCCTGTTTACCGGTGTCGGCGGCCTGGACTTTGGGTTCGAAGCTGCAGGGTTCGATACCGCGGTCGCCATTGAAATTGACCGGACTTGCTGTGAAGCTTTGCGCTCAAATCGCGACTGGCCGGTGATCGAGGACGATATCCATGCGGTCACAACGGAGCGATTGCTGGAGACGGCTAGCCTTAAGATCGCGGGGGTGGACGTACTAATCGGTGGACCGCCGTGTCAGCCATTCTCCAAGTCGGGCTATTGGGTGACAGGTGACGCGAAGCGGCTGGGTGATGCACGCGCAGACACGTTGTCGGCCTATTTGCGCGTACTGGAGGAGACACAGCCCAGAGCGTTCCTACTCGAAAATGTCTCCGGGCTCGCTTACCGCGGCAAGGATGAGGGGCTCAACCGCATCCTCGGCGGGATTGCGGCAATCAATCAACGCACGGGTAGTAACTATAAACCAGTCTGGAAGGTGTTAAACGCCGCGTCGTTTGGTGTCCCCCAGCTACGCGAACGCGTGTTCATCGTCGGCAGCCGTGACGGAACGGAGTTTCGCTTCCCAGATGCCACGCACGGCGAGCAGGGCGCGTTGCTCCCCAATGAGCAGCCGTATCGCACGACTTGGGACGCGATCGGCGACCTGCCAGATCTCCCCAACGACGAAGCGCTTGTCGCGGGTGGGAAATGGGCAAAGCTGCTGCCGACAATTCCCGAGGGTGCTAACTATCTATGGCACACCAAGCGGGGTGGGGGGCTGCCACTGTTCGGCTGGCGCACCCGTTACTGGAACTTCCTGCTCAAGCTCGCAAAGGACCGTCCTTCCTGGACGATACAGGCGCAACCCGGATCCGCGACTGGTCCTTTCCATTGGTCGAACCGGAAGCTTTCCGCGCGCGAACTAGCGCGGCTGCAGACTTTCCCCGATGGGCTGGTGTTCGACGCCAGCCGCAACGAGATTCAGCGCATGCTCGGCAACGCTGTTCCCTCTTTGCTCGGCGAGGTACTGGCGCGCGCTATTGCGGTGCAGCTGCTAGGGCGGCGGCGATACGGTAAGCCGCCACGACTCATGCCGCCAGTTCGCCCCGACATGCCCGCACCCGAATTTGTTCAGGCAGTCGATCGGCCGTATCTCGCACTAATTGACGATCATGATGATCATCCCGGCACGGGGCTTGGGCGCCGGGCGCAGCTGCGAACGTCAAAGGCAGCGTAAATATTCGATGCGCACCAGCGGGTCTCGGCTGGCTTTGACCCAATTGCGGCTATTCGCGATTGTTTTTGGTTTCCCAACTTCGGCCGCTTGTTCATGCCGGTGCAACGGCCGCTCTCAGTGGAAGTTTTGATATTCGGCCGGCGACGTTCGCCGCCGCACGGAGGGATTAACGCGCTGGTTTCGAAAAACTCGACACAGCTGCTACGCCCATCACATGCCAATCATCCGCAGCTATGCGTCGACCGACCTCGACTCGCTCTACGCCATCGCCCTCGCAACCGGCGATAGCGGCTCTGACGCCTCTCACAAGTTCCACGACCTTGAATTGCTCGGGGATGTCTACGCTGCTCCTTATGCCATCTTCGAGCCCGAACTTGCGTTGGTTATCGAAGATCAGCACGGAGTTGCCGGATACTGCGTGGGCGCACTGCACACCCGAACATTTGAGCTTCTGTTAGATCTACTGTGGTGGCCAGCGTTGCAACATCGTTATCCGTTGTCGTCCGTCAGCGGCTCAGATCGACGTTCGGCCGGCGACGCTGGCGTCATCCAGATCATGCATCATCCGCCCCAGTCACCCGATTGGCTCGTAGATGACTACCCTTCCCATCTTCACATCAACCTTCTGCCGCGCCTTAAAGGCCAGGGTCACGGTCGCAGGCTGTTAACCGCCTGGCATGAGCGAGCCGGAGCGATGGGTTCCACAGGATTTCACCTTGGCGTCGATCCTAGGAACACATCAGCGTACGGCTTCTACGAGGCGATGGGCCTGGTCAGGTTGTCTCCTGCAGGCACGACCATCGCCGACGACGTCATATGGTTTGGAGCAAGTCACTTTCGCCGAAATGGATAACCACGCCGCTTGCTGCTCTGTCGCACGCAGGTTCCGACCTGTCCTGCCAACCAACCCTGCGGCGACTTCGACCCAGAACGCGACATTCACGGCCGTTCGCATACGACCCAAGAACGGACATCCGTTCATTTCGGTAGCTCACAGGCGTCACCACTCGGATCGGCATGTGCAGTCCTATCAAGCCGGAAACGACATCCAACGTCGCTCGGCGCTCTGGGCAGCGAGCGAGCGAGGGTGGTTTATCAAGCGTCAGCGAGCGCCGAAAAGTCCATCGCCGCGAGGTCCGTGAGCAGATCAGGTCCCGTCGGCTCCCATCCAAGACGCGCGCGCGTCCAGGCACTCGATGCGATCATGTCGAGCGCAGCGAACGGTGCCATCCAGCCGAAATATCGCTCGATTTCGTTGTCTGTGACCGAACGGACAGGCAACCCAGTTCCCTTTCCGATCGCTTCAGCGATGGCGCGTGCTGTCACGCCTTCCTCCACAGACGCATTGTAACGGGCACCCGGCTCGCCCTTCTCCAATGCCAGAACGTAGAGCTTGGCGACGTCGCTGACGTGTGCTGCAGCCCAGCGTGTGATGCCCTCGCCGACATACACCATCGCTCCGGCACGGCGCGCCTCCGCGATCAGCGGCGTGATCAACCCGGCCTTGGTGGTGTCGTGCACCTGTGGCAGCCGGATCGTGCGTACGTCGATGCGCTGGGCGATCAGCGCCGCGCCCGCGAGTTCGGTCGCGATGCGCGGATTGGCGTGGCGCGGGTTGAGCACGTCCTCGGTCGCCGGGCCGCCGTTGAGCGGCGTGCCGATGCCCACGCCCGAGGTGATCAGGATCGGCTTGTGCGTCCCCGCCAGCGCCTCACCCATTGCGGCGATGTTGCGTTCGTCCTTCCTGGTATTCTCGAAGAAGGTCGTGAAATTGTGGTCGAACGCGCAGTGGATCACCGCGTCGGCGGCCGCAGCGCCACTCGCGAGCGTTTCGGGTTGTTCCAGATCGCCACGATGGACTTCGACGCCGGCCGCTTCGAGGCGATGGGCACCCGCGTCGGAGCGAGTGAGGCCAAGCACCCGATGCCCTCGAGCGAGGAGTTCGGGAATAACGTGCGAGCCGATAAAACCGGTCGCGCCGGTTAGAAACACGCGCATGGGACATCTCCTTGTTACCAAGGCGATCTATCGCGACCCGTTCGACCGTGTTAAAGTAGTGACCTTATCGTGGTATAGCTTGTAACAGGATCGATCATGGCCGGTGAGGCGCCAAACCCGCTCGGAACCTATCTTCGCGATCGTCGAACCCGGCTCGACCCGGTGGCATTCGGGTTCGGCGGCGGCCGTCGGCGTACCCCGGGCCTACGCCGCGAAGAAGTGGCAAGCCGCGCCAACATCAGCCCGACATGGTACACGTGGCTGGAACAGGGGCGTGGTGGCGCGCCATCGGCCGACGTGCTCGACCGCATCGCCAAGGGCCTGATGCTCACCGAGCCGGAACGCGAGCATATCTACATGCTCGGCCTCGGTCGTCTGCCCGAGGCGCGCTACCAACCGGTCGATGGAATCAGTCCCCGGCTTCAGCGCGTGCTCGATGGAATGGTGCTGAGCCCGGCGATCATCAAGACCGCGATGTGGGATGTCGTCGGCTGGAACCGGGCCGCAGCGCTGTTGCTGACCGACTATGCCAAACTGCCGCGCGAAGGTCGAAACATCCTTCGCCTGATGTTCGGCAGCGACCGTGTCCGCGCCCGGAACGAGGATTGGGACGGCATTGCCCGCTACGTCGTCGGTGCCTTTCGCGCGGATGTCGCGCGAGCGGGTGCCAACAACAGCGCGGCGACGGCGGACCTGGTCGCCGAACTGTCGCGCATCAGCCCCGAGTTCGAGGCGCTGTGGCGCGACAACGACGTGGTCGCGCACACCGAGGGGGTGAAACGCATTCATCACCCAGATGCCGGACTACTTGCCATGGAGTTTTCTTCATTTGCCGTCGAAGGGCGGCCCGAACTCGGAATGATCATCTACAACCCCGCATCGTTGGCGGATGCAGAACGACTGCGCGTCGTGTTGGACGCTCGCGGAGACTGATCGAGATCGATCGATCTCGGCTTGATCGTTTCGACCCAGAATCCGACGTTCGCAGGCGATTTTTCAGCTCGCCAACTTCCGCCATTCGTTCAGACCGACGCTACGAGCTTCGTGGGCGTGGAGGCATCCGGGACTCATGGTGATCTGCTCGCTGCCGGCGGCCGCTATGACGAGTTGTTCGAACTCCAGGCTGCCGGCTATCGGTGACGGGCACCTTTCCGGGTTACATTACCGGGCAATCCGCGTTGGCGGTAACTTGAACCTTATGCGCTGAATGCAGCCGCGGCGGCCTGTGTCATTCTCCGTCACGCGGGCGTTCGAAATTCCGTTGCGGGCTACATTACCGAACGTCTCGTCCGGCTCCGACAGCAGAACCTTCACATTTCCAACTGCGCCCCATGGCGCCGTATCGTAACCGACTACTGCGATACCTTCGATATGGCGTCGGGAGAACGGTTTTGGATATGCACTCCCATTCAGCAATCCAGAAATCGATTTAGGATCGACTGCACAACTAGGCTGGTCGCCCATGTCTGCCGGTGCGTCGGAAGGAAGCTCCGGGGCTTCGTGATTGGAACTATCGGTTCTATAAAAGTGGTAGGTGCAACCGCGATAGGCCGGCCCTGGTGCATAGCGGTTCGCGAGCAAGGCGTGGAGCCCTGCAGCATCGAGAGCCCTGTCGCCGGACGAGCCAAGAGCCCGAGCACGACTTGGCTTGCCGCTCTTATCAACGTCGAAGGTATAGAACACCCAAGCCGAACCACCAACGATAGACGGCAGCTTTTCGAACGCTGGCAGATTCAGCCGGCGGTACTGACCAGGCTGGGTTGGGCAGGTTGATCCTGCGGGACGGACCCGCTCAAAGAGCCCTGCCGGCGCTCCCGTAAGCTCTGGTCGGCTAGCCAGCTCGTAGAGGTCCGACATAGCGGCAGTCTCAATCGGGCGGAAAGATGCTTTGTAACGGACCGAGCACGCTGCATGCGGCGCGCCAACCGGGAAGTGGGATACAGCAAGTGCGGGCGCGAGATCGCTCGCGTCGAAATAGTAGTTCGACGGCGATCTGACATCCTGCCGGATTGTGCGAACGCGCCCTTGCGCATCGATTGCGAACGAGAACCCGTACGTTGGTGGAGGCGCAACGTCGGAGGAAGAGGCGTAGCGCGTCCATACAACCGACAGAGGGCGAACGAGACCGCTCGACTGGACCGATCCGTCGGCGCAGGACATCGCGTCGGGTGTGAAGGATACGATCTCCGTGCGAGAGGTCATAGACGAGGGCAAAGGCGCGGGGACGCTGAGTAGGGCAAATGACGGGACCAGCATTGGCAGGGTTTCCTATCAGCGCGCTTCGAACTTCGCCGTTATAAATCAGTGCTTAGCGCCTGCATTGATGGCTCGGGATAGCCGAAGGTGATGCCTATAGGAAGGTGACTTTCGTCCAGTCATGCTGCATAGCCTTCGTTCAGTTCACTATCGAAATCAGTCGCGTGCTGCCGGGTTGGAGCCCGCGAGATTGCTGGCGAAGCAGGTCGATTTAGATCCAAACCGATGCGGCAGAGACCAGCACTGAGCGTACCGCCAATACGAACATAGCCGGCGATGCCCAAATGACCCAAAAAGCGACATTCAGCGTCCTTGCTGCGCTGCCCGACTCCGGACATCCATTCATCGGCTCGCATTCGCCATATTGGGTCGATGGAGTGGCGAAATTTGGGACGAAGTTGTCGTTCGCAGGCCCTGTGTCGAACGACGCCTTTCGGCAGGAGCAGTTATTCGCCGAGCTATCGGCATTACGGTCCGTAACGAGCAAGCATGGGCCGATTACTGACTGACAGCTGTTCGTCGCCGGCCTGCGACAACCGATTCAATCAGAACGGTGGATCGTCGTCCTTATACCAGAAAGGGCTCCGTTCGCCCCGAGGCATCGTGGCGCTCGACGACGTATGGAGAAACGGGGTTTAGCATCGGTCAGCGCGAAGGGTTGGCCTGTCGAACGGTACGATCGGCGCAAACGCCCAGAGCGATCCCCAACGCATAGGCGATAAAGTCCCATGTCGAGAACACGCGCCCTAGCAGAAGAGCGCCGGACAGGGTCCGGCGAAAAGCATCAAGATCCGGCATGTGATAGAGTTTGAAAACCTCGGCGGCCAACGCGAGAATGCCCGATGCCAATGCGCTTTGATATACGCTCCAGCGCGGTCGCAGCGACGAGGTGATCAAGTAGATCATGAACGCCCAGAGGGTCGATCCGCCGTATTTCGTCAAAAAGAATGGCAACCCGACGTGGACCAACCGCAGGGTGAGATCCGATGCGATCGTTCCCGCGATGAGCGCCGAGGAGATCTGTATGGGACGGTCGCTCACTTGGTCAGCGCTAGGTTGCGAACGGCACGCACAGCGGCAGCGTAATCAGAAAGGCGGCCCCGCCGACACTCTGATCAAGCCCGATCGTGCCCTTATGTGCCTGAAGCAGGGACCGTATGATCGGCAGTCCAAGCCCCGTGCCGCCCGAGGCGCGGCGGCTAGTGAAAAAGGGCTCGAAGATGCGCTCCCGATCGCCAATCGCAATGCCAGGGCCATCGTCCCGCAACGTGAGGATTCCACGATTGTCGATAACATAGGCAGTGATCAAAACGCCGTAAGCCCCAGCCTGACGGCTGTTCTCTATGAGCCCAGTCAGCGTCGTCTCGAGCACGGCGCGCGGCACGGCGACACTCGGCATGTCGGGCGCCGTGGTCACGCTGACACTGAACGCGGCTCCGTCGTAGGCATCCACCGTGCAGTGCATGATCTCGGCCAGGTCGGCGGCGGCGCCCTCGACCACCTCCGCCATGTCCGCGCGCGCAAGATCAAGCAGGCGACTGACCAGCAAGTTAAGCCGCGCCGCATCCGCCCCGATATTGGTAAGGAAGCGCTGGCGGTCGGCAGGTTCCATATCCGCATGGTCCTGCAGCAGTTCGACGGCACCGCCGATCCCCGCCAGCGGCGTCTTGAACTCGTGACTGACCGCATGGGCGAAGTCGCGCAGGTAACGCGAGCGGCGGTCGATCGCCTCCGCCATAAGGCCGAAGTCGCGGTACAGCGCCTGGATTTCGACGGCCGCGGTGGTCGGTGGGTCCGGCACCGCGCCCCGCCCACTGGCGACCGCACGCGTGGCTTCGCCGAGCGCTTCAACCGGCCGGACGATGCCGCGCGAAAGCAATCCGCTCAGCACCACCAACGCCCCGAAGATCAACGCCACGCCGAACAGGATCTTGCCGCGATCCGCATAAATGCCGGCAAACAGCGCGCGTGGCGAGCGCGACAACAGCAGGATGCCGATCACGCGTCCGTCTACGATCACCGGTCGGGCGTGGTGGATGCGGAGGTCCGACGCACGGCTCAGCCATTCGAGCACGTAATGCCGCCGATAGGTATCATTGCGGCGCAGCGTGGTGGCGGCACGGCCTGCACGCACGGAGCGAAGCTCCGGCATGTCCCGGTAAACGAACCCGGCCTGATGGCCGACGAGAATGCGGCCATTCGCATCCAGCAGCTGGATCGACGAGAGGGTCGTACGCGCTGTCACTCGCAGGATCGGCGCGAGGCGATTTGCCCATGCAATCGTCGCCCCGTCCTCTGGCTCACGGACGGGATGCGGCGCCGGAAGTTCGGGCAGGATCTGACTCATCCGCAGGTCGACGGTCGTTGCCTCGGTGCTGGCGTCGTTGCTCGCTGCCTGTGGCCCGGGCCCCGGCCAGTCGGCAGCGGCGATGGCGGCGAGCGCGGCACTTTGCGATACCAGCTCGGCCTCGGTCTGGCGGACTAGACTGTTCTCATAGACTCGCAAAAACAGTGCACCGAACCCCGGCAGTGTCGCCACGAACACGAACGTGAGCAGCAGGATTGTCCGCAACCGCAGGCGCGGCCAGTGGCGCCGTACTACACGCTTGAACGGCTCGATCATCCCGCGCCGCAAGCGCCGAGGCGATAACCGATGCCGGCGCGGGTCTCGATCAGGTCCTCCGCTCCAAGGCGCGCGAACTTGCCACGTAAATTGCCGATATGGCTGTCGATCGTTCGGTCAGTGATCGCGAAGCCCGGACCGTGCAGGCGGTCGATGATCGCGTCGCGGCTGAACACCTTGGATGGCATGGTGGCTAGCGTGCGCAGGATGCCGAACTCCGTTACGGTCAGCGACACCGGCTGGCCCGACCAGCTCGCCTGCCAGCCATCGGCATCGAGCGTCAGGCGCCCGTACCGCAAGGACTTCGCCGCTTCCGCAACGGCTGGCGGGCGGCTCGCCACGCGGCGCAAGATCGCCATCACGCGCGCTACGACCTCGCGCGGGGAGAAGGGCTTGGTAACATAATCGTCCGCGCCGAGCTCGATCCCGAGCACCCGGTCGATCTCGTCATCGCGGCTGGAGAGGAACAAAATAGGCACGTCGTTCTGGGCGCGGAGACGGCGGCAAACCTCGATCCCGTCCATCCGCGGCATGTTGATGTCGAGCACGATCAGGTCCGGTGCATGCACCTCTGCCGCCGCCAGTGTCGTTTCGCCATCTTCCGCCTCGATCGTATCGAGCCCAGCTTTTGCGAGCGCGAAAACCAGAAGCTGCCGAATGTGCGGGTCGTCATCGGCGATCAGAATTGTACGGGGCATGGGGCATTGGATCATGGTCATTGCTCGCACAGTCAAGGCTGGGCTTGCGCGACGGACGGTCGCCTGATGGTGCCGTCGCAATTGCGCCAAGCGGATCGCTCGATTGATACCGGTCGCGCGGGGCGGGCACCGAGAATCGCTTGCGCTCTAGCAAGCCGACGCGAACCACGTGGCGTCCAGTTGGTCGAGCTGTCCTGCCGTGCGATTAGATCGGTAAGTGCCCGGTCGCGGATATACCGCACACGGTCGCGCGTGACCGTATCCATCGGCTGCTGTTCAAGCGCGATCAGCGGTAGTAACCCGCTATCGCCGAGCTGGCTAAGATAGCAAAGATCAACCTTATTCGGGGCGGCCGCACGGACGTTCCAGTCCGCCGCCGCCGCCCCGAGATCGAGGAAGCTGCAGATCGAAAGCACGAGCGACGCGGCGAACGCGTTCCAGTTGATCAACCACCGTGCGCTCCGGCCGCGCAGGATACGCCAGCAGATCAGGACCAGCCCGAGCGCTACCAGTCCCATCCACAACAGCGCCGCGATGCGCCAGGTCGTCAGCATCGACGTCTCGATATAGTCGATTGTGCGGAGCGCACTCGATGCGACGAGCACAAGGTTCTGTGCGACCCATAGGGTGACGAGCCGCCGCGCCCAGAGGTTGCGCTCGCTTGCACTACCGGGGCGAAGCATCGCCAGCGCCATCGCGCCAGCGATCAGCGCCGTCGCGATCAACGGATAGGCACCGCGATGCACGTAATCCGTCTGCGTCATCCCGGCGGGCAGCGCGCCGCCGCTCCACAGAAAGGCAACGTCGAGTGCATTTTGCACTGCAAAGATCAGGTTGAACAAGGCGAGCGCCATGAGCACCGAAGGGAGCGAGGTGCCAGGAAGCGATGGCTCTGGGGCCGGCACGCGCGCGGCCAGCCGCATGACGGCGGCATGAGGGCGCAGACTCGGCCATGCGCAGAAGGCAACGAACGTCCAAACCAGCATTTGCCACAGCGACGGCAGCCGAATGGCCGCGAAGGCCTGTGCGATCAGCGGATTGGCGGCGGAGAACAAGATCAGAAACAGAGCGCCGCCTAGCACTGGCAGCGCGAGTGTCGCAGCAACAGCGCGCGGATCGGTCTCGCCACGCAGCCTCACGATACGTGAAAGGTCGCCCACCGGCTTCGCCACGCCCATTACCGCATGAAGTCCGAGCCGTGCACCCCAGTGCCACGCGTCGTCAAATCGGGCGACCTTTGGCAGCAGAACGGCGGTAGAAAGCGAGCACCAGACCAGAACCCAAGCCAGCAGGCCGGGATCATCGACTAGCGAGACGGTGAAAAGCGCGGCAGCGCCCAACGCGATCCACGCGCGCGGACTCTTCCGAACTTCCCGGCGTGCAACAATGACGGCGGCGAGCCATGCGGCCGCGAAACACCCGATCCGCGCACCTGCGAAGTCGTACGTGAATAGGCGGTCGAACAGGACGACCAGCGCCACCACGATCGCGACCTTGAGGAGAAAACTGAACCGCACGACCTGCTCCTTGCGCTGGGAGCGGGTGATCTACGCGGTACAAATGGATCGAAGATCCTGCGGTTCAGGAGCTTTGATGGAGAGCACGTGCAAAATCGGTGCAGACGGCGCCGAATGTGATGCAGGATGTCACATATCGCAAAAGCGGCTCTTGGTGAAACGAACGGAGAGCTTAAAGAGCGAGCATGGGAGCACTGCTGCCGGGCCGTCTGGTGGAAACGGAATGGCAGGTTCCGGCAGAAGCAGCTATCCGAGCGCTTGCAGGCGAACGGCTTGAGTTGGTCGACTCCTGCCGATCGCTCCGCGGCCGTCAGGACCCACTTCCAGCCGTTAACGGTGCGATTGCCGCCTCCGGAAAGCGGACATGGGTTCATGCGCTACGTGCTCGCCTTGGCGGGCCAACGCGATCGCCGTTGAGGGCGAAGTCGCCTAGTCCCTTGGGGCTAACCCCGCCTACCCACTAGCTGCAAGCTCGAGATGATGTATACCAGCTTCGCCGACCGAGAAGATGGCAACTGATTTTGCGGTGGTGGGACTAGGCCGGGGCTGCAATGCCTCGGCCTATTTTCTAAACGAGCACAGGGGGCGTTGCGCGCTCGATTGATCGGCGCGAGGCATCGACGGCGCTCAGCGCCACTCGGCATCCACCGATAGACCTCTTTTAAGCAACGCAGCAAAGACTGTTTCTTAGGGGCGACAGGTGCCCGGGCGCAGTCGAACGGCTCAGCAGCGGAGACCCAATAGGCGCGCAGCGGCACTTGGTCGCGTAGGAAGGGAACAAGTACACGTAGAGCCAGGCGGACAAGCTACGCGACCGGCCGGTTTGCGGCAGGGAGGACCCAATCCCCGCCATTCCCTGCGCCTAGTCGCCTCCCCAACTTCCGACGTTCATTCAGCTGTGCGTGATCGCCCTTCAGCAACGCTGGAACGGCGAGAACTGGGACTTAGCCGCCGATGGGACGCAGCTTGGCGGATGACTGATCTCGCTGGGAGCTGACGTAGACGGTTCGTTAAGCTGACCGCTGGGCATGTGGATCATGGCCGGCCTTGGCTTGGCTTGGCTGGTTTGAGATAAGGATCTCACCAATAGTACCCGTTTGCGAAGCCTGGACTGGCGCGAGTGCTGGCGTCGTCGCTACCTCTAGTGTCAGGAACAGCGTCTAGCAGACCCCGCCGGCCGACCTTGCCCGGAGAGGGCATGTGCAAGCTTTTCGGCAGTGCAAGCGTGCCGGCCAGTGAGCCATGCTTCGATCATAGCGAGTGCACTGGCCGCCGAACCGGTTGCTATCAAAGCGAGAGGGATCTCGCCCGCGATGCCGTCGAGCCGCAGCGCTTCTTCGATGAGACTAGCAAGACGCGTACGAATGATGAGGGCGGGCCTGCCCGTCATCATCCGCCGAGCTACCGCGCGATTGTCCCAGAAGTGCTGTAGAGTTTCCGAGAGGCGCGGCGCTTCGCTTCCAGCCGCCGCCTGGGCCAACGGCCGAAGCACGGCTGTGACGGTATCCTGAAGGAGCGCCGCCTTCCCTGCATAATGATCGTAGAAGGTGGAGCGTCCCACGCCGGCGGCGGCCGCGATTGCGGCGGGCGTGATCGGGCCGTAGCCATGTTCGATAAACAGGCGGTTGAATGCGGTGCGCAACGCTGCCCGGGTGCGTTGCACACGAGGATCATGCTGGTCCCGCTCAGCAGGTCCTATGCTTGCCGCCGACCCACTCACCTTCCGGACAAACCCCTGCCGAAGTCCGGCACCTGCGCCACCAACCCCGCTACGACCAACCATAGCAAGGGGAACGCAATGACCAAGACCCTCTCTACCGACCGCGCAGCCGCAGTGTTGATCTTCATACCAGCCATGCTTTCCGTCGTGATGGTGCTGCACCACCCTGTTCTGCGGCTTGGTGATACGCAGGGCAGCGCTGCTCTAGCAACCGGCATTGGCCGTATCGCGTCCGAGACCAGGATCTTCCACGGCCTCATTCTTGTCCTGGTCGCTGTCCAGGCGCTTGGGCTCTACAGCTTTGCCGAGCGCCTTGGCCTGTCGCGCCTGTTGGTGCGAGCCGGCGTCCTCTTCTATGGCCTGTCGACGGTTCTGATGTTCCTCCCCGGTACGATCGATGGCTTTGTCACGCCGTTGCTCGGATCGCGCTGTTTCGGCGATGCGACGCAGTGCGCCAACAGCCTTGCCGGCTCCTTGACCTTCGCCTGGGCAGCGATTCAAGCTTTCACCACAATCGCACTGGCGCTCCAGGCGCTGG
Organism: Sphingomonas sp. PWP1-2; assembly: GCF_049898305.1. Lineage (NCBI taxonomy): Bacteria > Pseudomonadati > Pseudomonadota > Alphaproteobacteria > Sphingomonadales > Sphingomonadaceae > Sphingomonas > Sphingomonas sp. PWP1-2. Next base: position 23,410 of record NZ_JAFCXM010000010.1, on the reverse strand, counting down.
CCCTGCTGAGTTGGTCTGTCGCGCTTGCGCTCTCATCTGAATGGCAGCGGTGGGCGGGAATCTGTGGCGGTCTGCTCGCCATTGTCCCGCTGGGGATGCTCGGTACGATGGACCGTGCGATCGATCCGCTCGTGCTCGCCGAGATCATCATTTTCGAGGCGATCTGGTCGATGGCGGCGGCGATCATGCTCTGGTCCGATCGTATCCGGGCGCACCGGGCAATCTAAAACCCTAGCTGCGCAGCGGGTCGTCAGCTGCAGGATGCGAGCCTTCGATCGCCGCCATTTACTCGGCGATGTTCGGCCCATCACCTGCAGTACGCATAAACGAATGGAATCCAGATGCTTTCAAGCAGCGAACCGGCAACCAGGCGCTTAGTCGGAGCACAGCTGGCGATCTTCCTCATTGCCGCAGCCATCGTCCTTCCGTTGGTGACACCCGGCCAAGCGGTAGCCGGAGGATTTTTCGTCAAGCTAGCGTTTTTGGGCCGGGTGGCGGCGCTTGTCGCCATCGCGCATTGGCTGATGCGCAGAAGATCACTTCGCTGGTCGGATGTCGGCCTGAGCAGGCCCAATCGGCGACGCCTCCTGATCGCACTTGCGGCAGGTCTGTTGATCGTGATGGTGTTCGCCCAGATTGCGCAGGCGATCATTGCTCGGTTCGGGCTGCCCACCCCCAACTATTCGATGTTCGCGCCCATCGAGGGGAGCCTTGAAGACTATCTATTCTGGGTGCTCCCCGTCACGGTGGGAAGCGCTGCGTTCGGCGAAGAGCTGATGTTTAGGGGCTTCCTGACCTATGCATTGCAACGGCTGTGTAGCAGCGGCTCAGGCGTGCTGGTGTACGTGACTGCTGTCACGGTGCAGGCTGTCATCTTCGGCGGGCTGCACTTCTATCAAGGTATCGGCGGGATGATCGTTGCGGGCGCAACCGGGCTGGCGCTCGGCCTGACCTGGCTCATAGCTGGCCGTAACCTCTGGGCGGGAATTGTCATACACGCGCTGCTCGACGGGTCCGCAATGACAGCGATCTACCTCGGCTATGTCACGACCTGATAGCCGGCGCAGTGATCGAGCGTCGGAGATGCTCACTTTTCAGCAAGCACAGAGACTGCCTCCGTCCTCGAAGTTCCCGGACCATAGCACCGGTTCCTGCTCCTTCACCTTTGCCTTGAGGCGTCTGACGGAGGGCGCAGGAATTGATTGCTGACCACACTCTGAATGTAGAAGTTGGTGGCGTTGCCGTCACGAAGCGGGAAGGGAATGTCCGGGTTCGGCACGAGCGGACATTCATCGGCTACTCGAGGAACGACGTGGGTGGATCGAGTGCCGCCACCTCGTGGGCCGCAACCGCCGTTCGCAGGCCCGATGGCGAGAGGCGCTTTCGACAGGGGCGGACAATCGAGGCACTTTCGGAACCCTGCTACCTGCCATTCTGATTAGCCAGAGGAGCATGAGCGTTTCTACCGTGTCGAAACGCCCTCGCGCCTTCACGCCACATCTTCGAGCCATGACCGTAAACAATCAATAAAAAATGCTCTCAAAAAATCAGGAGTCGAAGGGATTTATTCCCAACCTCCAGGATCGGGCGCTCAGCCGCCCCCCGGCGCTTTCGAGCCGCGCGGCTTCTCCTCGGGCGGTCCTATATCGCGTGGCGCGCTGCGGTTCCAATCGATCCGGTAAAGATCGAAGCGTCGGTCCGCCAGGTTGCGGACCGTACCTTCCGCGCGCGCCCAAGTTAGGTCGGCGAGATTAACGTCTGCGATCGTAAGCGTCTCAATGTTCTCGCTAGCTTCCGCTGCGATACCATCCCGGGCAAATGGGAAGTCGCACGGCGTAAGGATGCACGACTGCGCATATTGAACGTCCATATTGTCAACACCTGGAAGATTGCCGACATTTCCGGAGAGAACGACAAAGCATTGGTTCTCGATTGCACGTGCCTGCGCACAGTAACGCACCCTCATATAACCTTGCCGATTATCCGTGCAGAAGGGCACAAAGATGATACGGGCGCCCTCGTCGACAAGTCGGCGAGCGAGTTCCGGGAATTCGCTATCGTAGCATATTAGAACGCCGATCGGTCCGATGTCCGTCTGGATCACATCGACTGAACTGCCACCCTTGATCTTCCACCAATATGCCTCGTTTGGCGTGGGGTGGATTTTCTCCTGCGCATGAACCGACCCGTCACGCAGGCAAACATAGGCGACATTTTGAATGCTCCCATCTTGCGTACGGGTCGGGTGCGATCCGCCGATGATATTGATGTTGTAACGCAATGCCATCCGAGAGAGCTCCCGGACAACTGGCTCGCGATGCTCCGTCATACGATCGATCGCCTCCATCGGCGACAAATCCTCCTGTTCGAACGACAGTAGGGACATGGTGAAGAGCTCAGGAAAGACGACGAAGTCGGACCTGTAGTCGGCCGCCACGTCTACGAAGTATTCAACGTTTTGGACGAACTCTGCGAAGTCCTTCACTGCGCGGGCTTGAAGCTGTACCGTGGCCAGGCGGACGCTTTCCACGTCACGTGGTACGCGGAAAGCCGGCGGCTCGTTCGGGTCAACATACGGATTGCGCCAGGCCATGTGCGCGGCGAACCCCTCCGAAGGGTGCTGTCAGTCTAACGCGAACCGCTCTCTCCACGATGCATATCGGACTTTTGCGCGCGGGCCTTATCCCATAACTGACAGCCACTCGGCTTGGGCGGCTGAGCGGCGTTCCTTGTAGGTCTTGCGGTCGACGAGATGGCGTTCGAGGTTGAAGTGATTGTGGATGTTGGCGTGCACGCTGGCGAACTTTTGTAGGGTCTTCATCTGCCTGAATCTGAGCATCGCCCGCTCTCGTCGTCGGAAGGGCAGGTGGCTGTTTTCCACTCGATTATTGGCCCAGCGACCGACCTCCTGCTTCTCCTCGTTCCCAAGGTCTTTCATTGCTGCGCGGTAGGAGCGAAGGCCATCGGTCGCGATCGCCTCCGGCGAGCCATGGCGCTTCAGCGTCTTTTTCATGAAGGTCAGAGCGGCGGCTTTGTCGCGCGTCCTGGTGACGAAGCTTTCAAGGACCTCGCCTTCGTGATCGACCGCGCGCCAAAGATAGACCATCTCACCGTTGAGCTTCACGTACATCTCGTCGAGATGCCAGCGCCAATGTCGGAAGCCGCGCATCCGGTTGACCCGCCGCCGCCGGATGTCGCCGGCGAAGATTGGGCCGAACCGCCCCCACCATTGCCGCACAGTCTCATGACAAATGTCGATCCCACGCTCGAACAGCAAATCCTCGACATTTCGAAGCGACAGCGGGAACCGGACATACATCATCACGACCAGTCGGATCACCTCGGGTGACGAGTTGAAGCGCCGGAACGGGCTGGGGGGAAGGGCTCTTGATTTACGGCTCATGCGCATTTGTAGCGGACACCCCGTTGGTCTGACAGAGCCATCTCGCAACCTGCCAGTCCGGCACGTTCCGCGGCCGCACGAAGCTATCCAAGTACGGCAATGCGCGATTGCGTCGTACCTTCTGGATGGCCGCCCAGGTCGCCGCGCGTCAGCGCGACAACAGCTTCCGCGATAAGCTCGGACGATATACCGCCGGGCACGCGGACGATGCCGATCGTCGTCGCAAGGCGATGACGGCGCTCACCGCCAAGATGGCACGCGTGGCTCACGCCGTCATCAAGACGGGGACCCAGTACCGGCCGTTCCTCGAACGGTCGGATGCCAGGTGGAAGGACCCCTCTCTGCAAGTGCCGTGAGGGCGCGAAAGCGACCCTGTAGATAATGTTCGGGCCTTCCACCTGGGTGCGTATCTCGTTTTAAGGACGGTGAGGACCACGGCTGCTCCGGCAACGCTGGATCCTGTGTTTGCTATGGCAGGGAGCGATCCCGTTGACGGTGGAAGCCATCTGGCTCAGAATGCATCACGCGCCGACGGTAGTCGGCGCACAGATATCTGCTGGCCAAAACCCGCCGCTGCTTCCCGACATAGGACGTTGTCCACCCGGATGGTCCTGGGCGCACCACGGGATAGCGTGATGCGCGTAATCGCGTCGACGACCTGCTCGCCCTTGATGCCCTGATCGACATCGATTGCCAGCGCCTCCCTGGTAAACGCATCAACGACGGTCAGCGCGCGCAGCCGACGGCCATCGAACAGTGCGTCCGAGACAAAGTCCATCGACCACATCTCGTTCGCCGCCGAAGCCGCAGGCTGTCGCTCCCGGTTGGCAGCGCTGACGTTGCGGCGAGGCCTCTTGAGCCGAAGGCTCAGACCATCGTTCCGGTAAAGCCGATAGACACGCTTGTGGTTCACGAACCATCCTTCCCTGCGCAGCAGGATGTAAATCCTGAAGTAGCCGTACCGCGTCCGCGTCGCTGCAAGATCACGGATGCGCAGCATCAGCGGTGCCTGATCGGGCCGGTGCGACTGGTACCGCACCGACGACCGATCGACGCCCAGCGCCAGACAACTGCGCCGTTCGCTAACACCATGGGACGCCTGGACGTGCGCGACGATCTCGCGCCGCCGCCCAGGCGTCAGAGCTATTTTTGACAGAACATCCTGCAGGATATGCTTGTCGAGGCTGAGGTCCGCGACCAGCTGCTTGAGCTTGCGGTTCTCCTCCTCGAGCAACTTCAGGCGCCGCAACTCGCCCACGCCGAGCCCGCCATAGACCTTCTTGCACCGGTAAAACGTCTGCTCCGAAATCCCCATCCGACGGATCACCTCCGCCACCGGCGTACCAGTCTCCGCCTGCTTCAGCGCGAACGCGATCTGCTCGTCCGTATACTTCGACTTCTTCATATCCAGCTCCTTGCCCGCAGGCTCTACAGGGCCGGAAAACTCTCACTCAAAATGGGCTAAAAAACAGGGGGGACGTCACAGCGTCAGGCACAGCTCGATCGCGCTGTCTGAAAACCGCATCGGGTGGCCAAGACGACCCCAAGGCACCGATAGCCAATGCATCTCTGGATCAAATCATATTTCCAGCGACCCACGCCGCTTCAGCGCCGCATTATACTCAGACCAGTTCGTCGTGCGATACACAGGTGCCGCAGGTTTGGGCATCACGCCCAGCTATCCCGCTCGATTCCCTACGTGAGTCCCCAACGTCAGTTTTGCAACAAAGCCGCTCGAACGGCTTATCCGTACGCTGGCACCGGTTGCATGATACGTGCCCGATCTCTCCTGATGCCAATATTGCATGCCCCTATTCGATAATTTCACTTCCCGCTTCGGGGGAATCAGGTGAGCTTCCTATTCAGGGGGCGATAGCAACGCCGCTTCAGGAAACGAGCCAAAAAACCGCTGCATGGAATGACGATATCGACGGGGTATTTCTACAAGGGGGAATAATGACGAAGGTTCACGATCGCACGTGCCATTCAGATCGCCGCGCACATTCGCTCGCCATGCTGCTCGCCTCCGGCACAGGGCTGGCGCTCATGGCGCCCGGGATCGTTTTCGCCGCTACCCCCGAACCTGTTGCAGCGCAATCTGCCGCAGCGCAGGTGCCAAAGGCGACCAGCGACGACCAGCTTGGCGACATCGTTGTCACGGCAAACCGCTCGGGCGCCGAATCGCTCCAGAAAGTACCGATCGCGGTGTCGGTCGTGAACGTCGATCAGATCACCAAGTCAGGCCAGGGCAATTTGTCCGACCTTGCCAAATTCACCCCTTCGCTTTCGATCACGGAGAGCGCGCCCGGCTTCAATAAGTTCAATATGCGCGGGCTTTCGACCGGTGGTTACGCGACGTCGGACACGTCGGACCGCTCGCTCGTCGCCGTATATCTCGATGATACGCCGATCTCGGTGCAGGGGCAGACGCCGGATCTGAAGGTGTATGATCTGGAGCGCGTCGAAATCCTGCGCGGGCCGCAGGGCACGCTGTACGGCGCCGGCTCGATGGCGGGTACGATCCGCTTCGTCACCGCCAAGCCGCAGATGAACAAGGTGTTCGGTACCGCCGAAGCGGGCGTCGCAACGACCGAACACGGCGATGCGAGTTACAATTTCCGCGGCATGCTTAACGTGCCGCTCGTCACCGATGCTCTGGCGCTGCGCGCGAACTTCTATGTCGGGCGCGATGGCGGCTACATCGACAATATCGGGGCGTATAATAAGAACAACGTCAACTCCAACCGCACGTATCAGGGGCGTGTCGCGCTGCGCTGGACTCCGTCACCGGACCTGACGGTCGATGCCAGCATGACGTACGAGCGCAGCATCTCTAACGGACTGAGCCAGGGGCTTAGCGGTCTTGCACCCTACACCGTCTCCACCAATGGACCGGAGGGAACAGACGACCGCTTCCGCCTCTATCAGTTGGGCGCTGATTATGACGCGGGCTTCGCGAATGTCGTGGTGACAGGTGCCTATACCGACCGTGCGATCGGCTTCGATGCCAGCCCGGAACCGCAGATCGGCTATTTCTTCCAGGATTATCGCAGCGGAAAACCGGTCAGCAACACGACCTATCCGCTGTTCCAGGCGCCGAACTCGTACAACCAGGCGATCACTAACAAAATCCCAGCCGAACTGTATCAAATCGACCAGAAGTTGAAGGACGTGATGGGCGAGGCGCGCCTCGTGTCCAAGCCGGGCGGTCCGGTCAATTGGACCGTCGGTGTGTTCTACGAACAGCAGAACCGCCATTTGCGGCAGGACATCCCGACGCCGGGTTTTGATACCCTGTCGTACATGAATTACTTCTACGGCCCGTTCAACACACCGGGCGGCCTATATGATTCGAAGGCGGTCGACGGCGCGTTCCAGTCGAATGATATCTTCTCAGGTCTCCAGGACGTAAACGAGCACCAGTTCGCCGCCTATGCCGACGGCACTTGGCACGTGACCCCCAAGCTCGATCTGACGGCAGGCCTGCGCTATTTCAACTTCAGCGAGAAATATTACCTGTACGAAGGGGGCGTATACGGCGTCATCAACCACGTGCCGCTCACCACCAATGCGCGACTGAAGTCCAACGGGGTCAACCCGCGCGGCAACATCTCGTACAAGGTGACGGACGACTTCATGGTGTACGGTGAGGTCGCCAAGGGCTTCCGTTATGGTGGCGGCAACCAGCCGGTGCCGCTCGGTTCGACCGGCGTTGCCGGGCAATGCACGCAAAACCTTGCCGCTTATGGCTATGCCCAGGCGCCCCTAACCTTCGGCCCGGACAAGCTTTGGAACTATACCATCGGCGAAAAGGCCAAGCTGGCCGGCGGCCGGGTAACCATCAATGCCAGCGCCTATTACATTGATTGGTCGGATGTGCAGACGCGGCTGCGGCTGGATTGCTCATATTTCTTCACCGACAATAAGGGCAAGATCACGAGCAAGGGCATCGAGCTGGAAACGACCTTCAAACTCAGCCCGCAGATCACCGTGTCGGCGAGCGGATCCTATAACAGTTCCAAGGCGAACGGCGACATCCCGACGGTTGGCGCGTTCGACGGCGACCAGACGCCTTATTATCCAGCGTGGACGGGTGCTGCGACGATCTTCTACGACACGAATATCGGATCCGGTAGCGTGCATCTGCAGGGCAGCTACCAGTACCAGTCGCAGCAATACACGACCTTCAACAACTTCGCGACGACCATCACGGGCGGCAAGCTGACCGCGACCGGTCCAAGCTCAAGCTATGCCGTCATCCCCGAGACGCACAATCTCAGCGCCTCGATCGCTTACGATACCGGGCCGTTCGAGTTCGGCATTTACGGCAACAATCTCGCGGACGGCGTGAAGGTGACCAACGTCGGGCGGGCGACCTATTACAAGGTCTATCAGGCAGGCGACCGCATCACCCTGGCCCGCCCGCGCACGGTGGGTGCGCGCGTAAAGTACAAGTTCTGACCCGTTCGGATTTGGAATCGTGCGAAGGGGCGCGGGCGACCGCTCCCCGTTTCGTCCCCGGCGACTATCGCGTACGCGACCGGCGCGCCCAGGCCACACTCTGGCGATAAATCAGCGTTGCGAGATCGCCCTCGACCACCGCCATGTCGACGACGTGGAAGCCCCAGTCTGGCCACGCCGCATCGCCGACCGCGACCGGGCCGATCGTCGCCGCGATCAAATCGGTCGCAGCGCCCGGCGCGACCTTTACCGCAAGGTAGGTGAATCCGCGGCGCACGACGCATTCGCCCGAGAGCAGACCCGGCATCTTCACGAAGCGCGTCGTCACCGGTTTGCCCGATGCGGTCCAGACCTTGGGTTGCTGGAAGGTCGCAACGCCGCCTTTCCACCATGGAAAGCCAAGCAGTGGATCGAGCGGGGCAGGGCCACCCTCCAAGCGCGCCGGATTGGTGCAACCCGCGACGAGATCGTCCGATGCCGTCGCACCGATCGTGACGGCGCGGCCGAACAAGCCGATCACTGGCGGCGGATTGGTGTAGCGGTACGTGGCCCAGGTCACGACGCACCCGGTCTGCGCGGCGGCGCGGCACAGAGGCGTCGCCTTGAGATCGCCGCCGACATCCTTGCCACGCGGCACCATGATCGACGTGCCGGGCAGGATCGCGGAGAGCATCTGCCGCGCGATCGGCTTGCCGTCGATTTCATCCACCAGCAATTGCTTCAGCATCGCCGAACCCTGGCTATGGCCGACCAGCACGAATGGCCGGCCATGATTGTCATGCACAAGATAGTCGCGCCACGCCGCCAGCACATCGGCATAGGGGAGCGCAAAATCCGCCGCCGTTAGCTTCGTCCCCTTGCTCATCGCCAAACGTAGCGCGGGCAGCGTCACCTGGCGGTAGAGCGGCGCGAACACGCGACACGCGCTCCGTAAGGGTGCCGCCTGCGACACGACCATCCCGCGCTCGGCGTCGCCCGCGATCATGTCGCTATGCGGGGCGGGATCCATCGAGGTGGTGGGGTAGAGGTAGAAGCAATCGGCTTTGGGCGTCGCGGCGCGCCTGGCCGGTTCGACCCGCATCACGCCGTCCGGCGTCACCACCGTCGCGGCGAGATCGCTGCCGCACAGATCGGAATGGCCCGGTCGGCACAGCCATGTCTCGGACTGGCGATAAGTGTTCGCCGGACCTTCTGGGCCCATAACGAGAGCGGCAAGGATCAGCAAGGCGCTCATGTTTCTCCCTCAATCGCGGAAGACGATGGTCCGCGCGCCATTGGCAAGTACGCGCCCACTCAGGTGAAGACCCACCGCACGTGACAGCACCCGTCGCTCGATATCGCGGCCCTTGCGAACGAGATCGTCCGCGCTGTCGGCATGGCTGATGCGCTCGACGTCCTGCTCGATGATCGGCCCTTCATCGAGATCGCCGGTCACGTAATGCGCCGTCGCGCCGATCACTTTTACACCGCGCCGATGGGCCTGATGGTATGGCTTGGCGCCCTTGAAACCGGGCAGGAAGCTGTGATGGATGTTGATGCAGCGATGCTCGAACTTCGCCGAAAGGTCATCCGACAAGATCTGCATGTAGCGCGCCAGCACGACGAGATCGGTGTTGGTCGATTGGTGGATTTCCCAGATCCGCGCCTCCTGTTGTGCCTTGGTCGCAGGCGTGATCGGCAAGTGATGGAAGGGGATGCCCGCCAGATCGAGCGCGCCGAACGCCTCGATCGGATGGTTGGAGATAATACCCACCACATCCATATCCAACTCGCCGATCCTTCGGCGGTAGAGCAGATCGACCAGGCAATGGTCGAACTTCGAGACGAGGATCAGTACCTTCTGCCGTTCGGCCGCCGGGCGCAGCGTGAGCGTCATACCGTAGCGCGTTGCGAGGCTTTCGAAGCCGGAGCGCAGCACGCCTGCATCGGCATCTTCGGGTATGGCGAAGGCCGTGCGCATGAAGAAGCCGCCCGAATCCGCATCGTTATATTGGCTCGAATCGGTGATGTTGCCATGACACACAAAGATGTGCGCTGAGACCGCAGCGACGATACCGGAACGGTCCTGACAGGACAGCGTCAGGATGAAGGATTGTGTTGGCATCAAGGCTCCGTGATCGTGGCGTCGGGCTTGCCGAAGTTGCGCACGCGCGCATCGTCGGCGGTATAAGATCGGACGCTCGTCCAATAATGGTAGGCGGCCCAGAAGCCGGTGAGCGACAGCGCCATCAGCGCGTAGCGCAGCGATTCCGCATTGCCCATCCGGCCCGCAAGCGCGTCGCTGATCCAGCCGACGATGCTTGGCGCGATGATCAAATTGGCGACGTTTGCGGTGAGCAGGCTGATCGCCATGCCCTGAGCGCGCATCGATGGCGGCAAAAAGTTAAGCAGCAGCGCCATGGTTGGCCCGACATAGAGATAAGCGGTCGGCACCACGAGCCACAACATCGCCGTCGCCACGCCGAGCGAGTGGGTATGATAGGCGATGAACGACGGGATGGTGGAGAACGTCACTAGCCCGGCGAGCATCCATGCCGCGCGCTTGGGATCCTGCATCGAGGGATGGGCAAGGATCAGCCCGGTCGCGATCGTCGCGCCGCTGCCTGCCCAGAAATAAATGGTGCCGAGCCGCTCGCCCGCCTGCGCGGTGGTCAGGCCATATTCGCGCTCGAAATAGGTTTGCGTCCACCACAACAGACCCCAGCCCCACAGGCAGATCACGGTACCTGCGGCGTTGATGTGCCAGGCCGACCTTTGCGTCCACAGGAAGTTGCACGTCTCGACGAAGGTCGCGGCGGGGGCGCTGCTCTCGTTTATATATTCGAAGCGCCCGCGCACCGGTTCGCGCACGGTCAGCAGAATGAGAATACCGAAGATGACACCGGGAATGCCGAGTGCGATGAACGCCGCGCGCCAACTGTGGAAATAGTCGACCACCCAGCCCGCTACTGTCGAGCCGAGCCAGGCGCCTAGCGGCAAGCCCAGCGCATAGATGGTGAGCACGAATGCCCGCCGTCCACGCGGAAAATTGTCGGCGATGATCGAGGTGGAGGGCGGCGTACCGCCTGCCTCGCCGATGCCGACGCCGATCCGCGCGACGAGGAACTGCCAGTAATTTTGTGTGAGACCGAGCAACGCGGTCATGGCCGACCAAACAATCATCGCACCCGCCACGATGTTGCGGCGGTTTGTGCGGTCCGCGACTTTCGCGATCGGCAACCCGACCGAGATATAAAAGAATGCCAGCGCCACCCCGGTCAGCCAGGCAACACCGGTGTCGGAAAGATGGAATTCCTTACGGATCGGTTCCAGCACAGTCGACACGACATAACGGTCGGCGATGTTCAGCGCATAGACTAGCCCAAGGACAATAACGACGTACCAGCGCGCCCTTGCCAGTGCTGGCTGGGCAAGCTCCGGCTGGGCCAGGTTCGGTGTGCCAGATGTCATCGTGTGCCCCCCAATTTTGCTTACAACCCCAGCCTCATGGCGTGCCGATCGCATCGTTCCACAGATCTTCCAGACTGGCTGTGTAACTGCCGGGCACATATACCTCGCAGGATTCGGCGCCAGCTGGTGCGATCCAGACCGGTACGTGGTGGATCGTGCTGGCTGCGATGTGTCCGGGAGCCAAAACGGGGCTTTCGGTGTCGAGCCAACCGCTGACCGAGAGCAACCAGCGCCAGCCTGCGCCGGTGAACGTCGCCCGCATCAGGCCGCCGCCGACCGGCACGAGCGCGCCGCTTCCGGCTAGGTCGATGGCATCGGTCCCGGCACCGATCAGCCACCAGCGGCACGGTTCGACCTGCAAGGCGCGGATCGCTGGCGGGAGGGCAGGCAGAGTGCCCTCCCACAGATCCAGCACGACGACATCGTCCGCAGCGGTGATCGTGAACGAGACGGGCGCGTCAGTCACGATAGCGCGTTCCTTCGGTGTCGTAGAAAACCGGTGTGGTCACGAGTACACGCGCCGATCGCCCGCGGGTGGGCGAGGCGGCGAGCAACGTTTCCCCGATCCGCGCCCGCCCGCCGGCGAGCAGACCGAGCGCGACCGCGCCGGCGCCAATCACACGACCAGTGGCGGATGTGACATGACCTTGGACTGGCGCACCTTCGGCGGCGATGAGCATTGCGCCTTCGGGGATGGGCGTCTCGCTGGTCAGGCCGATCAACTGCACTCGATTTTCGGCCGACAACGCCATGCGGTGCAGACCCGAAGCGCCTATAAAGCCGCCATTCTTGCGCACCATCCTCTCCAGTTGCAGATCGTGCGGTGTGGTGCGACCGTCCGCCTCCGCGCCAATCACGATATGGCCTTTCTCGATACGCAGAAATTCGAGCGCTTCCAGACCGTAAGGACAGCCGCCATGTTTGCGCGTGGAGTCCTCCAGCGCGTCCCAGACCGGGCCTGCCGCGTGTCCGGTCGCATAGATTTCGAACGCCCGCTCGCCGCTATAGCTCGCTGCCAGGATCAGGACCGGCAACCCCGCGATCGCACCGTGGGTGATGCCCATATGCGCGGGCATCTCCAGCCCGGTAAGGTCAGTAAGGATTTCGCGCGCTAGCGGCCCCGCCAGCGCGATACCTGCGAGATGCTCCTGCTGCGCGACGACCGAAACTTTCAGATGCGGCGCCAGCACAGCGCGCGCATAGCTGAGGTGCGACTCCATCCGGTCCGCACCACCGGTCGAACTGGTCAGGAGATAGCGCTGTTCCTCGATCCGCCAGACGGTGCCGTCGTCCATCACCATACCGTCCTCGCGCAGCATGAAGGTGTAGCGCCCGCGCCCGACCGCGAGCTTGGCTACGCCCGTTGCGCAGACGATTTCCAAGAATGCTGCGGCATCCGGCCCGGTGACCGAGAACTTCGCCAGCGTGGACACGTCGACGATGCCGGCGGCGGTGCGAACTGCGCGCGCCTCGCGCATCGCGGCTTGATGCAGCGTCTCGTCCTTCACCGGATAGGCACGCGGGCGGTGCCAGTAACCGAGCGGTTGCCACAATGGGGCGAGCCGCTGATGCTGAGTGTACAAGGCAAGCCGCCGCGATGGCGCGGCATGACCGCCACCATCCGCGCCCGCCATCGCGCCCAGTGTCAGCGGCGTGAACGGCGCGCGGAAGGTGGTAAGGCCCGCCTGGGGGATGGTCACGCCCGCCGCGCCCGCGAGGCGCGCGAGAGCAGCCATGTTGCTCGTCTTGCCCTGATCGGTCGCCATACCGAGCGTCGTATAGCGTTTGAGATGCTCGACCGAGCGGTAGCCTTCCTGCCACGCCAGATCGACGTCGGCGGCGGTCACGTCGTTCTGGAAGTCGATGAAGCTGTGCTTGGGATCGGGCAGGTCGGCGGGCATGGGCGCAATAGGAGCCACGTCTCCGGCGGCGGCGCCCACGCTGGTGACCGCCTGCCGCGAAGCGCCGGGAACGAATGCCTGCACATCCTCGCGCCAGTCGAGCTTGCCGCCGGCCTGGCTGTGGAGATGCACCACAGGTGTGAACCCGCCCGACATGGCGAGCACGTCGGCGTCGAAGTGGCGGATCGTGCCGCCGATCCGCGCCGCGACAGAAGCGAGGTGGTGCTTGCGGCCCGTGGTCGAGAACGGCACGGCGTCGGTGAAAACCGGGAAGCGGGCAGCAGGCGCGGTCGCGCGGCTATCGAGGATGGCGACGACGTCGCCACCCGCCGCGGCGACCGCCGCGGCCGTCGCGTAGGCGTCATCGTTGTTGGTCGCGATTACTACGCGCTGGCCTGGCAGCACGGCGTGGCGCGCGATATAGGTCCGCACTGCCTGCGATAGCATGACCCCGGGGCGGTCGTTCCCGGCAAAAGTCAGCGGCCGCTCGATCGCGCCGGTAGCCAGCACGATACGCTTGGCGCGGACATGCCAGATGCGTTGCACAGGAGTGCCTGGGGCGGGGGGCTCGCCCGGCTCGACCGGTCGCTCGGCCAGCGTGACAAAGCCGTGGTCCCATATGCCCGATGCGGTGGTGCGCGTGAGGATGTGCGCGCCTTCGACCGGGCCGGCAATCTTGCGATCCTGCTCAACCAGCAATACGCGCTCACCTGCCGCCACGGCGTCGCGAGCGGCGACGATACCAGCCGCACCGCCCCCCACTACCAGAACGTCGCAGAAGGCGGCGCGATGCTCGTAGCGATCGGGATCGATCTCGCTCGGGGCGGCGCCCAATCCAGCGGCGCGACGGATGAACCGTTCATAGACCATCCAGCGCGAAGGCGGCCCGAAAAAGGTCTTGTAATAGAAGCCCGCCGTCAGGAAGCGTGCCGCCAGACCGTTCACGGCCCCGACGTCGAAGGTCAGGTTCGGCCAGCGATTCTGGCTCCGCGCGACAAGGCCATCATAGACGTAAAGGTCGGTAGCACGCGTATTCGGCTCGGTGCGCCCACCTTCGCCGACCGTGACGAGGGCGTTCGGTTCCTCGACACCCGCCGCCAGGATCCCGCGCGGGCGATGATATTTGAAGCTCCGCGCGACGAGGCCTACGCCGTTCGCGAGCAAAGCCGCTGCCAACGTATCGCCGGCCCGCGCGCGATATTTCACACCGTCGAAGGTGAAGCGCAGCGTAGCCTCCGCGCCGCCCGCGATGCGCGCGGGACCGCTCACAGATGCACCGCCGGATCAAATGCCGTGACGGATCCGATCTCATGCGTAACCCGGTGGCGCCGCAACACCAGCCATTGCCGACAGCCGAAGCCGTGCCGCCAGAGTTCATCATCCTCCCCGCGCGGATTGGCGCGGGCGTAGAGGCGTTGAACCGCCTCTTGGGCGGACATGTTCAGTGTCACCACCGAATCCAGCGTGCGCTCATATGCGAACTCGACTTGCGCGCGCGGGCCGCAATGTGGGCAATCGATCTGCATCATCAGCGCAAGTGCGGCATAAAGCCGACCCCCGCTTCGTCGATGGTCGCGCCGCGCTCGAACCGGTCGAAGGCAAAGGGCTTGGCGAGACCATGACTCTCGCCGGTCGCCAACAGATGCGCGTAGCACCAGCCCGATCCCGGCGTCGCCTTGAACCCGCCATAGCACCACCCGCCATTGAGATAGAGCCCGTCCACCGGCAACGCGGAGATGATCGGTGATCCGTCGAAACTCATGTCGGTCGTGCCCGCCCAGCATCGCACCATCCGCAATCGGGAAAGGGCGGGAACCAGCGCGATGGCTTCGGCGGCCGCCTTCTCGACCCGCACGGGCAGGCCACGCTGGGCATAGCTGGGGAACTGGTCCGGGTCGCCCCCGAGCACGATGCCGCCTTTGTCCGACTGGCTGATGTAGCAATGGAGCGATTGCGACATCACCACGGTGTCGATCATCGGCTTGACCGGCTCGGTCACGAATGCCTGTAGCGTCTGCGCCTCGATCGGTAGTTTTAGCCCGGCCAGCGCCGCGACCGGTCCGCTATTGCCCGCGACGCAAATGCCGACCCGGCCCGCGCCGATCGCCCCGCGCGTCGTTTGTACGCTGGTAATGCGGCCGCCTTCCATGGTGAAGCCGGTGACCTCGCAATTCTGGATGACGTCGACGCCCAGCGCATCGGCGGCGCGGGCATAGCCCCAAGCGACGGCATCGTGCCGCGCCGTACCGCCACGCTTCTGGATCATGCCGCCATGGACCGGGAAACGAGCGTGCTCCGACATGTCCAGCAACGGCACCAGTTTGCGCACCTGTTCGCGGCTCAGCAGATCCGCGTCGATCCCGTCGCACCGCAAGGCATCGCCGCGCTGCGCCAACATCGTCATGTCGCTGTCCGAATGACCGAGGAACAGCGCGCCGCGCGGGGAAAACATCACGTTGTAATTGAGGTCGTCGCTCATCCCCTCCCACAGGTTGAGCGCGAAATCGAAAAGGTCGTGCAGCGGCTTCTGACGGTAGTTGGAGCGCACGATCGTTGTGTTGCGCCCCGTATTGCCGCCGCCGATCCAGCCTTTTTCCAGCACCGCGACGCGACGGATGCCGTGCATCTTGGCAAGGTAGTAAGCGGTGGAAAGGCCATGCCCGCCACCGCCGATGATGATGACGTCGTACTGCTTTTGCGGTTCCGGGTCGCGCCACGCACGGTCCCACCCGCGTTGTCCGGTTAGCCCGGCTTTCAGCAATGCGAGTGCGGAATAACGCTTCACGCCGCCCACCCGCGATGCTCGCGCCAATCGGGTACCAGACCCTCGAATCGGGCGAGACCGAGCTTGCCGATCTCCGCGAAGGAGCACGTGCCCTCGATGACGAGGTCTCGGATCGCATGACCGCTTGCGGGAGAAAGTCCGAAGCCAACGCCGGACATGGTCGCGACGGTCAGGTTGCCAGGGTCGCTCGGCCGGTCGAGGATCGGGCGGCCATCGGGCGTGTTCTCGATCACGCCGGCCCAGGAGCGGATGACGTTGAGGTTCGCGGCCTTCGGGAACATCTCCGCTACGCGGCGTGCGAGGTTGCGCACCAGCGGCGAGGTGGGGCGGCACTGCGGACCTTCGGGCGCAGTGGAAATCCACTCATGCGGTCCGCCCCCGAAAGCGAGATTACCGCGCAGGGTCTGCCGTCCGTACAGCCCATTGCCGTCGACGCCACCGATCTTCATCAGGGGGGCGGGTTCGGTCACGATCATCTCTGCGCGTGCTGCCGCGAGCGGGACGTGAATGCCGATCGGGGCCAGTAGTGCCTGTGTTTGCGGTCCGGCCGCGACGACCAGGGCATCGCATGCGATCCGCCCGCGCGGAGTGTGCACCGCCACGACTTTGCCGCCGGCGGTCTCGACCGAAAGGGCAGGGCAATGCTGCAAGATGCGCCCGCCCAGATCCTGCAGTGCCCAGGCATAGGCCTGCACCGTGCGCTGTGGATTGGCATGCCCGCCGAAGCGTAGATGGATGCCGCCGAGGCAGGTTGCATCGGTCAGCGGTACCATCTCCTGCGCCTGCTTCGCGTCCAGATCGTCGACCCGATATCCCATCGCGCTGCACATCCGCCCGACTGCACGGTAATGATCGAGCAGTTCGGGGTCTCGCTGGATGATGATGCGCTCGCGGACATATTCGGTCGGGTATCCGAGCAGATCGTCCATCTGCGGCCACATCCGCTGCTCTTCGGCGAAGAGCGGGCTTTGGTAATGCGATGCGCCGCCGCCGTTCCTGCCCGAAGCTTCCCAGCCGACGATGCCTTTGTCGATCGCCACGACATCGAGCCCGGAGCGCGCGAGCCACCATGCGGCGGACAGGCCGGTCACGCCCGCGCCGATCACGACGACGGATGCGCCCTTCGGAGGGGCGACCTCAAACATGCATGTTGCCGCCGAGGCCAGCGACATGCTCTGCCTCTTGTGGAGTACCGATCACGGCATAAGGCGTCCACTGCGTCGGAATGCCGAACCACACATCCCAGCCGCGCGCCATGGCGTCGTTTGCCTGCCAATCGGCGAGGATGGAAAGTTGAACGGGGCGTACCGGCGCCCGAAAGCTGGCGATGGGCACTGATACGAGCGGCACCTTCTGATGCTCGGCGAGCAGGCACGCGACCTGATCACGGCAACGGCGACCCTGACACGGGCCCATGCCGGCGCGGGTAAGGCGCTTGATCTGGTCGGGGTGTGCCGGACCATCGTTGAGCAGCGAGGAGAGCGAACGCTTTGCCATCTTTTCGGGCCGTGTGAGATATTGCGGTGGCTGCACGCCAAGCAAATCGGCGCGGGTCACGTTCTCGCACTGGCACACGACAGTATCGGACGTCGCGCCGCGGCCAAGCGCGGCGGACCACGCTCGCAGATAAGCGGCTTCGGGGCGCGTCACGGTAGCGGCATCGCCAATCAGGATAATGGCGTCGCCGGCTGTGGTCCCGGCTGCGTCGAGCAGTTCCGTTGCGGCAGTCGCGCCGATCGCCAGAACGATCGTGTCGCAGGCAATTTCGGTCGGCTCTTCGTGTTCTGACAAGAGAATGATGCTCTCGACGCCGTCAATCCCGCCGCGCGCTTCCGCCACCGTGTGTCCGAGGAGCACCGATATGCCCGCTGCCTGCACCTGTTCCAACAGCGCAGCCGGACCTTGTACCACCGCCGTGACCTCAACCAACGCCGCCACTTCGATTCCGCGCGACACGGCCAGCAGCGCGGTATCCAACGCGAGCATATTGGAGCCGAGGATCACCACGCGCCGGCTCGCCAGCGCATCGTAACGGGTCAGCAACGCGGCGAACCCTTGCGCGCCCATCACGCCAGGCTGGTTCCAGCCGTTGAAGCCGAGCACGAGATCGCGTGCGCCGGTCGCGAGCACCAGCCGACCGAAGCCTATCATCGCCGCCGTTTGGCCATCGGCAATGCCGAGCAGCGGCTCGGGCAAGGCGCGCATCGCTGGGCCATTGACGTAAAGCCCCCAGGCGCAAGTGCCGAGCCGCACGTCCACGCCCGCCTCGAACGCCACTGCCAGCAGCGGATTGCTGGCGAATACCTGCTCAAGCATCCGTTGCGGGTGCTGCACCGCCGCCGTCATCCGGCCACCGAAGAAATACGGAACGTCGGTGCCGATCAGCGCGCCGGGAACGGGATTTTCATCCAGTAGCAGTACCGACGCTCCGCCCTTCGCTGCCGCAATCGCAGCGGCTGTACCGGATGCGCCGGCGCCGACAACGACGACGTCGAAACGGGTATCGGGTGCAGCAATTTTCCCGTCGAGGGCGTGGATGTCGATCATACCGCGGCCAGCGCCTGTGCCAGATCCGCCAGTAGATCATCGATATGCTCGATCCCGACCGAGAGGCGCATCGTCGCATCGGTGATGCCGCCCGCCGCCCGTTCTTGCTGCGAGATCGCATAATGGGTCGTCGTCGCGGGGTGGGTGATGAGCGTTTCCGATCCGCCCAGGCTAACCGCGAAGCGAAGCAACCGTAACCGGTCGAGAAAGCGGAACGCCTCCGCCTCGCCACCGACTACCGCGAAGGAAAAGGTCGAACCCGCCGCTTTGCACTGGCGGTCGTACACCGCGCGTTGCGGGGTGCCTTGGACGAGGAAGCCGAGATAGGTAATGCCGGCGACCTTGGGATGATCCTGTAGGAATTCCGCGACCGTGCGTGCATTGGTCATCGCGCGTTCGACTCGCAGATGCACCGTCTCCATCGAGCGCAGCATTAGCCAGCTCGTATAAGGATCGAGATGGCTGCCAAGCGTCGTGCGCAGCAATCGGAGCGGGACGATGAGCTTTTCCTTGCCCGAGACGCCCCCTGCCAGCAGATCGCTATGCCCGCCGCAATATTTGGTGAGGCTGGTCATACACAGGTCCGCGCCGAGTTCGATCGGGCGCTGCATCAGTGGGCCGAGCAGTGTATTGTCCACCACCACCAGCGGTCGCAGGCCGGTTTGCGCGCCTACTGTAGCGGCGATCTGCACCACCAGGGCGATGTCGACGATCGCGGCGGTGGGGTTGGCGGGCGTCTCAATCACGATCAGCTTGAGCGGGCCCTGCGCCAGCGCCTCGTCCACCGCGGTCTGGATACTCGCACGGTCGCAGCCATCGCAGAATTCGGCATGGCCGACGCCGAATTCGGGCATCAGTCCGGTGTAGAGTCCGTTCGTCCCGCCATAGATCGGGCGGCTGAACACCACACTGTCACCGGGTCGTACATGGGCGACGGCGATAGCGGTATGCGTGGCCATGCCGGAGTTGAACACCGCCGCACCCTCGGCCCCGTCGAGCGCCGCGAGCCGCGCCTCGACCATGTCGAGCCCTGGATGGCCAAGCCGCGAATAGATGTGTCCCGGCCGCCCGACTTCCGGGCCGGTGCCGTCAAAATACGCCTCGTGAATCGCCTTTGCCTGTCGCGCCGAGGCGTAGGCAAAGGTCGAGGTCATATAAATCGGCGGCTTGGCGGAATTGCCCGCGCTGGCGGGATCGTATCCGGCGCGGACGGCAAGGGTTTCGGCCTGCCAGTTCGGCACATCCTCGGCTGTCATGCCGCAAGCTGCTTTAGATAGGTCGCGGCCTTGGCGCAATACCAATCGACAAAGCGCAGCGTCAGCGATTCCGCAGCGGGGCTATACGGACCTGGCGTGTACCCCGGCGAATTTACGCCCAACTGGTTGTTCTCGGCGAATTCCTTGTCCTGCAGATTGGTCTGCGTCCACAGATGCGTCAGGGTATCCAGATCGTAATCGACCCCCTCAACCGCATCCTCATGCACTAGCCATTTGGATACGACATGGGTTTCGGTCGGCGAAACTGGGATAGCGGTAAAGGCAAAGGTATATTCGCTGGTCGAATGGCAGAAATTATTCGGCTCGATCGCCCAGCGCAGTGATCCGGTATCGCCGCCGCCAAGGTCGCACATCAGCTTGTTTACGCTGAACTGCCCGCTGGTGCTCATCGCGACGGTGCCGTCGTTGAGCGGGAAGCGCATCGCCTGCCACCAGTCCTCGCCGGCCGGACCGATCGGAATGCCGAGATCGGCCATGCGCGCTTCGTAGCGCGCGGCGGTGTCATCTTCGAAATCGAAATAGGCCGAAGCGTTGATCGGGAAGGAGGCCGAGAGTTCCGGATGGCCGGAAGCGCAATGATAGCATTCACGGCCATTCTCCATCACCAGCTTCCAATTGGCGTTTTCGACCAGGGTGGACTGATAGGCGAGCTTTGCATGCTGCAGATCGTGCGGCGCGAGCAGCGGGGTCAGATCGCGTCGCATCACGAAAATGTCGGGTGGCGTACCGGCAATGCAGATGAAGATCGCGCCGGCGATCCGTTCGAGATGCACTGGCTTCAGGCCATGCTCGTTCTTCTGGAAATCCTCAGGCATCCGGCTCGCGGCGAGCAAGCGGCCGTCCAGCCCGTATGTCCAGCTATGATAGGGGCACACGAGGCGGGTAACATGGCCTTCGCCCGGCTTGCACAGGATCGAGCCTCGGTGGCGGCAGCTGTTATGGAACGCGCGCAACTCCCCGTCGCGACCGTGCAGGATGATGACGGGCCAGCGCCCGACCATGACCGAGAGGTAATCCCCCGGCTTCTTGATTTCCGCTTCGAAGCCCGCGAGCAGCCAGGAATTGCCGAAGATCGCCGCCAGGTCGAATTCGAACGCCGCCGCGCCGGTATACAGACCCTGTGGAAGCGAGTGGCCGGGCGGGCGTGCACGCAATAGCGCCGAAATGTCCCCCAAGTCCAAAGCATGATCTCCAATTGCTCGGGCACGTGATTGGCATGCCGGGCAGGTGGAGTGAAAATCGCATTTGTGCATGACGACATGCCAAAAGCTGAAAGCGCGGCAGACCGGCCGCACGGCCCGTTGCATCACGAGAAAAAACGCGCTTGGTATCGGAAAAGAGCATGAACTCGCAGTTCTGAAGGGGGGCTTCCATAGCACGCACGTCGCCTGTTAACAGACGCTGGTTACCGCTCAACGCATTGCGAGCGTTCGATGCGGTGGGACAGCGGCTGAGCTTCACCGCCGGTGCGCAGGCGCTCAACGTCTCCCAAAGTGCGGTGAGCCGACATGTCATCAGCCTGGAGGAATTGCTCGGTCACAAACTGTTCGACCGCTCGAGCCAGACGCTGGCGTTGACAGCGGCGGGCCGGGCGCTGCTGCCTGAGGTGAGCAAATCGTTCGATCGGCTCGAGCAGACAATGAACGCGATCTGTTCCAACCCCAATGCCAGCCGCCCGATCCGCTTGCACATCCCGCCATCCTTACTCCAGCATGTCGTGATGCCGATGATCCAGGCGTTTCATGTCGAGCACCCCGATATCCGCATCGACATTTCGAGTTCCGGTGTCACCGGCCTGCCGGCGCGCGAGACCGACATGGCGATCGTGTTCGACCGGCCCAACATCGACGACCGCGTGACCGATCTGTTGTGGATGGTACGTGTCGCCCCGCTGTGTTCACCCGAAACGGCGAAACGTAGTACGGGCAAGTCGCTCGAGCAGTTTCTCGCCGATACCGACCTGCTTCACGTCAAGCTCGACGGAGAGCCGCGAGGTCTTTTGTGGAGCCTCTATGCGCGCCAGACACGAATTGCACTCGACGTCGACCGGGGACTGGCGTTCGACACTGCGTCGCTCGCCGTCGGTTACGCGATGGCGGGGAGCGGAGTGGCGCTCAACGACATCGACATGTTCGCGCCCGAAATCGCGACCGGCCGGCTTGTAGTGCCTTATGACACGCTGAGTGACGATGGCTTCGGCTATTACCTCAAACTGCGGCCCGAGGATCTTGCCGACCCGACGATCAGCTTGGTACGCTCCTGGTTGATCGCTCGGTTCGCCGCGCGCGAGGAAGAGCGCGTTGCAACGTAATGACCCCATGACCAGATTGGCGTCCCGCATCGCCACCAATCGGATATGCTCGGACGCATGGACATGACCACGCTTTCCCCCGAACGCCGGCCCGATCCGGAAAACGTCGCCGTGCTGCAGACGATCGAGACGCGGCTGCACTGGCTGTCGTCCTGGACGATCCACAATGCAAATCACTTTCGGGAGGGTCGCGACGGGCTGAAGGTCGGCGGGCATCAGGTGAGCTGCGCGTCGATCACCGCGATCTGACGGCGCTCATTTTGGCGCGCTGCGCCCGCAGGACAAGGTCGCGGTGAAGCCCCCATGCCGGGCCGGTGCTGGATGCAATCCATTACCTGCTCGGCTAGCAACAGCTCGAGGCGCTGCAACGCTATCGCGGCTATGGCGGGGCACAAAGCTATCCTAGCCTGTGGATAGGCGTCCATACGGGACCTTATCCCTTAGCGGAACAAAAATTTGAAATTACGAAAGAATATTACTTTTCGGGGGGCGATCGGCGCCGGTCTGGACCCCACTTCAATCTCAAATCTAGGCGCCTTTACAAGTACCTAGCTGGATTATGGCGGCGTCCCGCTTCGACGCCTATCCACAAGCTCGATAATCGGCGGGTGAGCGGGCCGCTAATTTCTCACATCGATAGAGATAATCCGACGTGCCACCTGAGTGTGTGTTTGCAGCCGAATCAATGAACGAACAACGCACCCAATTTATTATCTTTTATTTGATATGATGTTCGCATGGGCAACGAAAAGTTCAGCATCGAAATTGACGCAGCGCGACGATTGCTCCGGTTACGGCTGATCGGATTTTGGTCGAACGACGATGTGGTAGCTTTTGCGACGGCTGAGCAGCTCGCTGTTGCAAAGCTGGCTGGCAAGACAGGCGAGCATCTCGTCCTTGCCGATCTTTCGGAATTTAAACTTCAATCACAAGAGGTGGTGAAATCCTGTCAGTCATTTATTGCGAGTGCGCGACTATCATCGAAACGTTTGGCACTCGTTGGGGGCGAAGGTCTAGCCTGGATTCAGATCAAACGAGTCATGGTTCGCGACCGCATGCAAGCTTTTATGAATATCGCCGATGCGGAGGAATGGTTATTTTCCAACAGTGAATGTGACACCCCGAAACTGGCAAGGTCCTTCGGAACGCCATCAAGAGCAGGATTTTGACGATAGCTACCCGGTGTCGTAATGCACTTCGCAGGCTTTCTATTCTCTTTTCCATAACCGATGAACAGCTCCGATGTCAGCCAGAACCATCACGACCGAAATGCCT
>NZ_JAFCXM010000009.1:0-39085 GCF_049898305.1 Sphingomonas sp. PWP1-2 | reverse complement strand
GGTCGCCATAGACGATCCCACGTCCGTCAGTTGCGACATACACGCGTCCGAAACGGCGCGGGTCGCCGGTGATGGCGCGAAAGCGTAAGCCCCATTGGTGGCCGGCATCGTTGATCCGGGTCCAGCGCGCGCCGCCATCGACCGAGCGCCACACGCCGGCCTGTCCGGCGTTTCGACCGAGCGCGTACAGCGCCGGGAAGGCCGCGCCGGGAAGGGGCTTGCCGAGGCCGAAGCCATCGATCGCGATGGTTCCGGTCGTATGGGCCCAGGTCTCTCCCGCATCGCGGCTGCGATACAGCCCGCCGTTCAGCAGCAGCCACAGCGCGCCGGCGCGATCGGGGGTGGCGATTAACGCGCTCGCGACTTCGCGGTTGGTCGCGTGCGCGCTCGACAGACCGGCTAACAGACCATGGGCTGCCACTGCGTGGAAGCTGGCGCCGCCATCGTCGCTGCGGGCGAAGCGCGCAGTGGCGAAATCGAGCGCATAGAATAGGTTCGGATCGGCCTTGTCTGCGACGATCCGGCTGCCGCTCGACAGCCCGGCCACAGGATGCCAGGTCCTGCCGCGGTCGCGTGTCCATTGCGGCCCCGCGGTGCCGGCGACGAAGGTCGCGCCATTCGCCGACACCGTGATCGCGGCGTCACCGGTCACTTCGGGCGCGGGATGTCCAGCGGCGGGCGCCGCGCTGTGCGGCGCGAGCGGCTGCCAGTTCTCGCCGCCGTCCGCCGACCAGGCCAATGTCGGTCCGTCGCCGATGCGGCCGTGCGCCGTGCCGCTACGCACCACGATCGCCGGCGCCTGGCCGGCATAATCGAGCGTATTGGTGTTGCTGAGAAACGGATCGCGATGCACGTGCGTCGGCGAGACGGTGAGATCGGCATGGCGAAAGCCCCCAATGTCGCCAAAGCCCGAGATCAAAGGCGCGCCGCCGGTCGGGCTGGTCATGGTGATGATCGCGGTCTGCTCGATCCCGCGCGTCCAGGTCGCCCAGGGCATCGTTCCACTGACGGCAAACGCCTTGGTATCGTAGACGGTCGCCCCGGTGGAATAAGCGACATGACCGTCGTCGAACGGATCGATCGCGAGCGCGGCGATCCAGTGGCCGAAATTCGCCGTGCCGCCATCGAGCGCGAGGAAGGGCGATGCCGAGATATCGCGCGTCGAGCGGCGATACAGTTCGTCCCAATGCGCCCCGGCATCGATCGAGCGCCAAACCGTGTCGACCGGGCGATAGCGATCGACCGTGCTGACCGCGACCACGCGGGGATCGCGCGCCGAAACGGCCACACCCATATAGCCGCCGACCGGAGCATCGGGGCGCCTGTCGGGGGTCACGTCCTGCCAGTGCGCGCCTGTCGCATCGACGCGCCAGACTGCGCCGCGGCTTATCCCGTTGGGGCCGATCGCATCGCTATACGTGATGGTGAGCACTCCGTCGCCGCCCAGCACTGCCTTGACCGGCAGGAGCGCGGGATCGGGCCCGCCGTCGACGACCTGCCAGTGCTCGCCGCGATCCTCTGAGCGAAACAGGTGCTGCGCGCCTGGGTCGGCGCTCGCCACGAACAGGCGACCGGCCTTTGTCGGGTCGAACAGCACGAAGCTCAAGCCGCCATGTGTCGTCCGGCGCGGGGCGGGCAGGCCGAGCCCGGGGAGCGGGAAGCGCTCGGCTTTGCGCCAGTGCGTGCCGCGGTCGCTGCTGTGCCACAGCCCGTCGTGGCGCGACCCGAACCACAGGCTGGTGGTGTCGAACGGATCGATCGCCAGCCGCTCGCCGAGCCCACGCCCGTCCTCGTTGCCGCCCATCGCGAACGGAACGGGTGTGATCGTCCAATGCGTACCGCGATCGACTGAGCGCAGGATCGCGGCATCGGCGCGCGCTCCGACACCCGCGGCGAGATAGACGACATTGGCGTCGTGTGGGTCCGCCGCGACGCTTTCAACGCCCATATAGCTCGCATCGGCGATGCCGTCCTCGAGCGCGATCCAGCGACTGGCACGCCCATCCCAGCGATACGCGCCACCCATGTCGGTGCGGAGATAAGCGAGCCCGCGTTCTACCGTGCTGAACACGATTCCTGGTGCGAACCCGCCGCCGCCAACCACGACGTTGCGCCAGTCATACTGCGTCGCCGGCACGACCTCAGCCGCGACGATTGGCACACTCGTCGAAAGCGCGAGGGCGCACCACGCGCCATTTCGTCGCAAGGTGCGGGCCGCGAGGATGCTGGCGATGGCGGAACGAACTATCATCGGGGAACTCCTGGCCGCAGCCGGTCTATGGCTTGAGCGGGCCCAACGTCACCGATACGACGTCGTTGGTCCGCAACGTGATCGTGCGCGAGAAGCGTCCCTCGGCCGCGATCGTCACGACGCGCGTTTCCTCGGGCGTGTCGGCGGTGAGCGCCTGCATCTGCTGGACCTGCGTGCTGCTGAAGCGGTCGGGCAGACCCATGTCGATATAGGCCGAGAGCGGATCGTTGTGACGATAGCCGGTGCGATTGATCCGCAACGTATATCGACCAGGCGCGAGATGGCGCAGCGTCATCGCGACCGGCGCCTGATCTGTCGACGGCTGGAGCCGGGTATAAAAGGGCTTGTTGCTCAGAGCCTGCACCGGCTGGTGCCAGTCCCACAGCAGAATCGCGACACGCTTTCCCGCGATGCTGACAACCGTGTGCGCGTCGGCGACCGGGACGGTGCGGCCGCGCAAGGCATGGAGGTATTTGTAGGCGAAATATGCGGGTTTGCGGATGCCTTCGCGGTTCGTCAGGCCGAAGCCGCCATGAAATGGCGTCGGCGGCGGCCCCGGTTCCTCGAACAGGTCGGTGTAGGTCCAGTAGCTCATGCCCTGCACCAGTCCTTGGCTCTGCTTGAGCTTGGTCAGAATGTAGGGCGCGCTCACATAGCTGTCATGGACAAAATCGCGCGGGGTGTAGCTGGTGCTCCACTCGCTGAAGAAGAGCGGCAGGCCGCGATACGGCGACACGTCGATCTGAGTGCGGACTTTGCGCACGTCGCCGACGATCGCATCGGGCGAGGCGGACAATTTGGTGTCCTGCTTGCCCTTCTCGTCGAGGAAACCGCCATCGACGCCGTAGGTATGCGTAGTGACAAAATCGACCGGCACAGCATTGGCGTGCGCGAAAGCGAGAAATTCCGGAACCCATGCCGCACCCGCGGTCGACGGCCCGCCGACGCGCAGCGCCGGGTCGATCGCCTTCAGCTTGCGCGCGGTCTGGGCATAGAGGTCGAAATACGCCTTTTGATCGGCGCCTTCCCAGAAGCCGGCAAGGTTAGGTTCGTTCCACACCTCGAAATACCAGCTGCGCACTTCGGCCGCGCCGTAGCGCTGGCGGAGATGGCGCGCGAAGGCGTCGATCAAATGTACCCAACCGTCGGGCTTGGGGTGCGATGTGTTGCCCTTCCAATAGAAGATCGTCTGCTCGGAACTGCGCAGCGGATCCGGGGTGAACCCCAGTTCGACAAACGGCCTGATGCCCTTGGCGAGCAACGCGTCGTACAGCATGTCGATCTTGCTCCAGTCATAGACAGTGCGGCCGTCGACGATCTTCACCGTGCCGAGCACGTCGTGGAAGATCGCGTGGAAGCGGATGTAGCGGAAGCCGAGTTCGCGCTGGGTCGTCTGGAGTTGCGCCTGGCTGTCGGCGCGGATCAGCGTGCCGGGATAATCCGATCCGACCGACAGGTCGAAGAAGCGGTCGATCGGCGCGCCGGGCTGTGCGAGATCGGCATCGACATGCCGCGGCGGCTGCTGGGCCGACACGCCACTCCCCAACGAGGATGCGAAGGCCAAACCTGCAACCAAGATCGCCCGCATCGCCGCGCCTATTCCTCATCATTTGCCCGTATGGACGTCTAGTAGCGCAGGCATTCACAGCGCGAAAGCAACAAGTGTCTATCTGTGAAATCGCAGTTTACCGGTGACAATCAAGTGACGCGGTTCGTGGCTACCTAGGCCGCTGCGAAATCATCCGCCTTCGGACAGCACGGTCCGGTCGATCGCGGCGATTGTCGTGCGCGCGGTGAGCGCCATCGCGACGCGAATCTCCGCTTCCATCAGGCGCAGCATGGGCGCGACGCCCGCCTGTCCGCCGCCGGCGAGCGCTTAGACCCAGGCGCGACCGAGCAGGACGCCCTTGGCGCCCAGCGCCAGCATGCGCACCACGTCGAGCCCGAAGCGTACCCCACCATCGGCCAGGACGGTGAGCCGATCGCCCACCGCGTCGGCGATCGGCGACAGAACGCGGGCGGTCGAGGGTACGCCGTCGAGCTGCCGTCCGCCATGGTTGGAAACGACGATCCTGTCGGCGCCGATGTCGGCCGCGGCGCGCACATCTTCGGTGTCGAGAATGCCCTTGATGATCAGCGTGCCATCTCAGACCTTGCGGATGAACTGCAGGTCGCGCCAACTGATCGTATCGTCGAAATTGTTCCGCATCCATGCGAAAAAATCCTCGAGCCCGCTCTTGTCGCCGAGCACCGGCGCGACGTTGCCGAGCTTGTGCGGGCGGCCATGTATCCCGACATCCCATGCCCAACTCGGGTGCATCGCGCCTTGCCAGCTGCGGCACAGTGCCCCCGCCAGCCCAGGCGCGCCGGCCAGCCCCGAATGATAGTTGCGGTAGCGCGAACCCGGCACCGGCATGTCGACGGTGAAGATCAGCGTGGTGCAGCCGGCCGCTTTCGCTTGCAGCATCAGGTCGCGCATGAAGCGCGATCGCGGATCATGTAGCGCTCAAACCAGAACGGCTTGGTCGTGCCTTTGGCGACCTCGGCGATCGGACAGGCCGAGACCGTCGACAGGCGGAAGGGGATCCCGGCCGCCTCGGCAGCGCGCGCGGCCTGCACCTCGCCGCGCCGCGCATTCATGCCCGCCAGGCCGATCGGTGCGAGCGCGACGGGGAGGGCGAAGCGTTCGCCGAACAGCGTCGTCGAGACGTCGATAGCTTAGACGTCGCGCAGCACGCGCTGGCGCAGCGCCACCGCTTCGAGATCGGCGACGTTGCGGCGCAGAGTCACCTCGGCATACGAGCCGCCGTCGATATATCCGAACAGCAACCGGGCAGGCGCCGCCGTGCGAGCTCGCGATAGTCGAGTGCACTGGCCGCCCGCCTCATCGCAGGGTCACGAATGCGTCGCCGGCGACCGCCAGTACGGCGCTGGTGACACGGGGGGAAGCGCGGCAAGGACGAACGTCGATACGCGGATCGCGTCAGCGATTTCTCTTCCGGCCGAAGCTCCAGTCACCGGGATCATTCTGCCAGCGGGCAACATGCACTTTCTCCTGTTCGCCCGTCGCTTCACTGTCCCACCGTTAGATCACGAAGCGAGCCCCGGATCGGGAAAAAGTGGACTACGGCACAGCTGAGATGGTGCCGATCTTCGCTTAACGGTTGCCCGGCGAGATCAAGCCGGTCAGTGGGCAAATGAAGACCATCGCGCTCGACATGGCCGACTTCCATGTCGCATTACGGCCTGAAGTTTCGTTGCCTTCGCTCCCGTCAAGATTGAGTATTTCCCTATGAAGCTCTGCCGCTATGGTCCCGTTAGCGCGTAAAAGCCCGGCCTGGTCGATGCCGATGGCGTCTTGCGCGACGTCTCCGGAATCGTCGACGACATCACGCCGGCGACGCTTGACGTGATCGAGCGGCTGCGCGCGACCGATCTCGCCAGCCTGCGGGAGGTCGAAGGCGAGCCGCGCTTCGGCGTGCCCGTGGCTGGCATTGGCAAGTTCATCGCGGTCGGTCTCAACTATGCGGACCATGCCGCGGAGGCGAACCTGCCGGTGCCGCCCGAGCCGATATTCTTCACCAAGGCGATCTCCTGCCTTGTCGGAGCGAACGACGACGTGATGATTCCGAAGGGCGCATTGAAGACCGATTGGGAAGTCGAACTCGGCGTCATTATCGGCAAGACCTGCCGCTAAGTCGAACAGGCCGATGCGCTCAATCATGTCGCCGGGTACGTACTGGTCAACGACGTGTCGGAGCGCGCCTTCCAAAAGGAACTCGGCAGCCAGTGGGACAAGGGCAAGGGGTGCGACACGTTCGGCCCGACCGGTCCGTGGCTGGTAACGCCCGACGAGATCGGCGATCCGCAGGCGCTCGAAATGTTCCTCGATGTCAACGGCCAGCGGATGCAGATCGGCAACACCAAGACGATGATCTTTCCCGTTGCAGAATGCATTGCCTAGCCGCTTCATAATTTTGCTGCCCGGCGACCTGCTGATCACGGGCACGCCGCCGGGCGTGGGCGAGGGTCAAAAGCCCAACCCAGTTTTCCTCAAGGCCGGCGATACCATGCGCCTCGGCATCGACAAGCTCGGTAAACAGCGTCAGCGCGTGGTCGTCTTCGATCTCTCTGCCAGTCGCGCATGAGCGCGCCAGCCGGGCGCTGATCGCGGCGCGATGCGATCGACGGCTGCTGGGCTTCGGAAGTGCCGGATGGCGATTGCGGGTGTTTACCTGTCAAATATGTGCGCATATACGGATAGGTAACGACGCCGCGTTCGCAATGGACGGCAAGGCGCGCTGGTAGAGGATTTCATCATGACGCTTCGTATCGCGGCAGTGCCACTGCTGCTGGTCGGCGCGGCCGCTTCCGCCCAGGTGGCCGCTCCGCCGCCGCCCGCGAAGGTTGCGCCCGTCGCCGGCACGCCCGTGCTCCCCGCCTGGAACAAGCCGGCGATACGCGGCGCATGGAACGACACCCGCCTTGCGCCCTACCTGCGCGCCAAGGCGCTGGTCGCGGCGATGACGCGCGACGAGAAACTGACCTTGGTGTTCGGCTATTTCGGCACCGATTTCCCGGTGTCGCGCTACCACGCGCCGGTCGAGGCGCATGCCGGATCCGCGGGCTACGTACCGGCGATCGCCCGCCTCGGCATCCCGGCACAGCACCAGACCGATGCCGGTGTCGGTGTCGCGACGCAGGGCGGCGCTGCGGTCAAGCGCGAGCGTACCGCTTTGCCGTCGAATCTGGCGATCGCGGCGAGCTGGGATGTCGCGGTCGCGCATGCCGGCGGCGCGATGATCGGCGACGAAGCGCATCGCTCGGGTTTCAACGTCATGCTCGCCGGCGGGGTCGATCTGCTGCGTGAACCGCGCAACGGCCGCAACTTCGAATATGGCGGCGAGGATCCCTTGCTCGCCGGCACGATGGTGGCCGAGCAAGTCCGCGGCATCCAGTCGAACCACGTCATCTCGACGATCAAGCATTATGCCTTCAACGATCAGGAGACCGACCGCAACACCGGCAATTCGGTGATCGGACACGGCGCGGCGCGCGTGTCCGATTTGCTCGCCTTCCAGCTTGCGATCGAGCGCGCCGATCCGGGGTCGATCATGTGTTCGTACAACCGCGTCGACGGCGCCTATGCCTGCGAGAATAGCTGGCTGCTGACCGATGTCCTGCGCACCGATTGGGGCTTCAAGGGCTATGTGATGAGCGACTGGGGCGCGACGCACAGCACCGCCATTGCGGCCAATGCCGGGCTCGACCAGGATTCGGGCTTCCCGTTCGACACGCAGCCGTTTTTCGCGGCGCCGCTGCGCGAGGCGGTCGAGCGCGGAGAGGTGACGCCGGCGCGGCTCGATTTGATGACGACGCGGATCGTGCGATCGATGTTCGGGCATGGCGTGTTTGAGGATCCGGCGATCGAGCGGCCGATCGATTATGCCGCGCACGTCGCGGTGACGCGTGCCGCGGCAGAGGCGGGTGCGGTCTTGCTCAAGAATCAGGACGATCTGCTCCCGCTGGCCGCCAGCGCCAAGCGCATTGCGGTGATCGGCGGACATGCCGACAAGGGCGTGCTTGCCGGTGGAGGCTCGTCGCTGGTCTATCCGATCGGCGGCAATGCGGTGCCGGGATTGCTACCGACGGGCTGGCCGGGGCCGATCATGTATTATCCCTCGTCGCCGCTCGACGAGATCAAGCGTCACGCCCCGGGAGCGACCGTGACCTTCGCCGATGGCAGCGATCCCGTCGCCGCCGCGGCGCTGGCGCGCGACGCCGATATCGTCATCGTGTTCGCGACGCAGTGGCAGGGCGAATCGTTCGACACGCCGATGACGCTTGACGGTACGCAGGATGCGCTGATCGACGCGGTCGGCGCCGCCAATTCCAAAACCGTGGTGGTGCTCGAGACCGGCAGCCAGGTGGCGATGCCGTGGCTCGACCATGTCGGCGCGGTGCTCGAAGCCTGGTATCCCGGTACGCAGGGCGGTGCGGCGATCGCGAACCTGCTGTTCGGCAAGGTCAACCCGTCGGGGCGCCTGCCGATGACCTTTGCCAAGAGCGTCGATCAACTGGCCGATCCCGCCGCGCCGCATGTCGGCAACGTGGCGTATAGCGAGGGCGCGACGGTCGGGTACAAATGGTTCGACGCCAAGGCGATCGCGCCGCTGTTCGCGTTCGGGCACGGCCTCTCCTATACGCGGTTCACCGTCGGCGGCCTCACCGCGGTGGCCGCGAACGGTGCGCTGACCGCGCGCTTCACCGTGCGCAACACCGGCGCACGCGCCGGCGCGAGCGTGCCGCAAATTTATGTCTCGCCGGATGCTGGCGGCTGGGAGGCGCCCAAGCGCCTCGGCGGTTTCGCCAAGGTCGCGCTGGCACCGGGCGCGAGCCAGACCGTGTCGATGTCGGTCGATCGGCGCTTGCTCGCGACGTGGGACGAAGCGGGGCATCAGTGGAAGGTCGCGGGCGGTGCCTATAAGGTGATGCTGGCGGATTCGGCGCGCGACATCCGCCAGACGGTGACGGTCACGCTGCCCGCGCAGACGATGCCGGCGACTTGGCGCGCTAAGTAGTCCCCTCTTCAACTATTTTCCCCGGCGAAGGCCGGGGTCCAGTAGCGATGGCCGAGGATAATATGCGCTACGCTTGCGCATTGGACGCTGCGCTACTGGGCCCCGGTCTTCGCCGGGGCAGCGACAGCTTGCACAAGGGGCAACTCAAAAGTGCTAAAGCCGCTCGTCGCTTTGCACCAATTGCTCTGCGATCCGCTCGGCTGCGGCGAGCACCATGACCGATACTTGCTCGGCGCTATGCACGGGTTCGCGCCGTTCGAGATACGGCACGGTCAGCGCCGCCGCGGCCGCGCCGCCGCGCATGATCGGTGCGGAGATGTCGGTGACGCCACCCACCAGCGGGCTTTGCGTCAATTCGACCTGGCGCGTGCGCACGATATCGGCATGTGCGCGAAATTCCTTTAGTGCCGCCGGGCTGAGCGCCGGCGCGAACAGGGTCTCCCAACGCTGCCGCACCGCGTCCGATTGAAACGCGTAGAGCACTGCGCCCGACGCGGTGCTGGGGATCGGCCGGCGATAGCCGACGCGCACCGAAAATCCGACCTGTTCGCCCGATTCGACCCGCGCGACGACGACCATCTCACCGCGGCTGTGAAAGGCGAGGTGGCATGACTCGCCCGAATCCTGCACCAACTGCCGCATCACCGGCAGCGACAGTTCGACCAGGTTGCGCGTGCGCGGTTGGCGCATGCCGAGCGCGAACAGGCGGTCGGTCAAGCGATAGCCTTCCGAGCCGGCATCCTGGTCGATATAGCCACGAAACTGCAGCACCTGCACCATGCGGTGCAGTTCGCCGCGCGAGCGATCGAGCTGGTCGGCGATCGCCGCTAAGGGGAGCGGCTCGGCCGCGTCGGCGAGCAGCTCGAGAATGTCGAGCCCCTTTTCAAGCGCGGGCGCCTTGTAGCGGCGGTCCTCGTCTTCAATGTCGTCCATCGTTTCCCCCGGCGTGCAGCGCCGATCATAGAAGGTCGCGACCAAAGCGCACAAGCGCTGTGCGTTAGCGGCCGACGACCTTGACCAACGCTGCGACATCCTGCCCGCTCGGCAGCTTGCCCGATGCGGTCAGCCGCCCGCTGGCATCGTCCCAGCGCAGCGTCGCAGTGCCGCCGCCCTTACGATAGGCGTTGCTCACCCCGTCATCGTCGTACAGCGTGAAGCTCGTCGAACGGCCTGGATAGACGCGAATGCTCTCGAGCGGCTGGCGTGTCGCGGTACTCGGCACTTGCGCCCCCATCGGCACGATCGATCCGCCGCGCACGAACAGCGGGATTTTGTCGATTGGCGCTTGCGCCGTGATCGTCTGGCCACCGGCATGCCTCTCGTTAGTCCAGTAATCGTACCAGTCGGCGCCGGCGGGAAGATAGACCGAGCGGCTGGTCGCACCTTGCTCGGTCACCGGCGCGACGAGGAAGGCGGGGCCGAACATATATTCGTCGCCCATGTCGGTGATCTTTGGGTCGTTCGGGAAATCCATGAACAGCCCGCGCATGAACGGCGCGCCGCTCTCATACGTGTGATGCGCCGCTGCGTAGAGATACGGTACCAGTGCGTAACGCAGCTTCAGATACTGCGCGAGCACCGGCTCGGCCGCCTCGCCGTAATCCCAGATCGCGGTCGCCGGACGCTGGCCATGGATGCGCAGCGTGGGCGTGAAGGTGTTGTACTGGAACCAGCGGACGAACAGTTCGGGATAATCGGCATAGCTCGGCGGCATCGCATCGGCGCCGGCGGGATCGAGCAGCACGGGATGCTCGGCCTTGGGGCCGTTGGGATACTGCCAGCCGCCAGTGTCGCTGCTCCAGTAAGCAAGGCCCGATGCGGTGAAATTGAGCCCGGTCGGCACCTGGCGCTTGAGCGCTTCCCACGTCGACTGGACGTCGGACGACCAGAACAGGCAACCGTTGCGCTGCGTGCCGAGATAGGCGGCGCGGCACAGGATCAGATTGCGGAAATCGGGGCGGTCCTTGGCCGATCCATCGGCGACGCTCGCCGTGTGCACCAGCGGGAAGAGGTTGTGATAGCGGTCGCCGGAACCGATTGCGAACTCATGACCATCGGGGACCAGATCGGGCTCGGTCTCGTCGAGCCAGAACCAGTCGAAACCCTGACTGGCGATGTTGTCGCGGATCTTACTCCAGTACCAGGCGCGCGCATCGGGATTCGTGCTGTCGATCAGCGCGCCCGCGCGGTCCGAACGGACCGGGAGGCCGTCGACGACCGAGCCGTCCTGGTCGTGCAGCAGCCAGCCCTTGGCCGACAGCATGTCGTAATAGCGCGATTCCTTCTCGAAGCGCGGCCACACGCTGACGATGCTGTGCATGCCGAGCCCCTTGAGCTTGGCGTTCAGGCCCGCGGGGTCGGGGAAGAAGGTGTGGTCGATATCGAGCTGGCCCATCCGGCTCCAGTAGAACCAGTCGAGCACCATTACGTCGAGCGGATAGTTGCGGCTGCGATACCCTTCCGCCACGCCGAGCAGTTCGGCCTGCGTCTCGTAACGCGCCTTGCTCTGGATGAGCCCGAACGCGGCTTTCGGCGGGAGCGGGGTCTTGCCGGTCAGCTTGGCAAAGCCCGCATAAAGGTCGTCAGTCGTGTCGCCGGTGATGACGAAGAAGGACACGCGCTCGCCGACCTCGGACTGCCAGTGCGTGCTGCTGTGCAGCCCCGGCGACACGGTGGTGGTCGAGGGATTGTCCCAGACGATCCCATAGCCCTTGTTGGTGACCATGAACGGCACGCAGACCGTTTCGCCGGCGGGGGCGTCGTAATTGTGGCGGCAATCGATCGTGCGGCCACGCAGATCGAGTTTGCCCTCCTGGTTCTGGCCGAGCCCATAATAATGCTCGTCGAGCGGCGCGGCGAAGCTCGCTCCGATCTTGAAGGTCTTTTCGCCCGCGACGGTGTGCGGCGCCATTTCCCAGCCGTTCATCTGCGTGATGAGGTGGCCGTCGGTGCCCTTCACCGTGATCGACACGGGGGGAAGCGACGGCGCGAAATAGCGCTCCATCTGCGTCGGCGCCTTTGGCCAAGGCTGAGCATTGACCGTCAGCGACACTGCGGACGAGGCGAACACGTCGCCCGAGGCATCGCTGCGATGCGACCAGCCGCTGGCATCCGACTTGGCGTTCGGCCCCGGTCCGGGCGCGGCATCGGCGAGATCGCGGTCGAGCGCGATCGTCACGCGGACGATGTTGGGCGCATAGGGTTCGATCGCGACGCGGCTGCCATTACGGTCGAGCGAGGCGAGCGGCTCGGCCTGTGCGGAAAGCGGGATCAGAGCGATGGCGGCGGCGCCTGCCCATTTCGCGAGCGCGCGCTTGCGGGATACCATTGCCATGTCGCTCATCCAATTCTGTGTTGCCGCTGGTTGACGCACTCGCGGTCGCCGGTCACTGCTGTTCACCTATGAGCATTCGTTTCACTGGCGCAAGCAAGAATGCCAAGTACGGGAGAGGATCATCATGAAAACGATATTACATATCTGGACGGTATTCACAGCGCTCGCTGCGGCCGCCCCGGCGCTCGCGCAATCCGGCGAAGTCCCGCACATCGTCTCGCGCAACGGCCATCATGCGCTGATCGTCGACGGCGCGCCGTTCCTGATGCTCGGCGCGCAAGTCAACAATTCGAGCAATTATGCTGCGGCGCTCACGTCGGTATGGCCGATGCTCGACCGGCTTCACGCCAATACCGTCGAAGTGCCGATTGCGTGGCAGCAGCTCGAGCCGACCGAAGGCCGCTTCGATTACAGTTTCCTCCAGACGCTGCTCGATCAAGCGCGCGCGCACGACAAGCGGCTCGTCCTGCTCTGGTTCGGCACGTACAAGAATACCGGGCCGAGCTACGCGCCCGACTGGGTCAAGCAGGACAATCGCCGCTTTCCGCGGATGAAGCTGCGCGACGGCACCGA
The DNA here is from genome assembly GCF_049898305.1 of Sphingomonas sp. PWP1-2. Taxonomy (NCBI): domain Bacteria; kingdom Pseudomonadati; phylum Pseudomonadota; class Alphaproteobacteria; order Sphingomonadales; family Sphingomonadaceae; genus Sphingomonas; species Sphingomonas sp. PWP1-2. The sequence continues at coordinate 26,346 of NZ_JAFCXM010000009.1, read as the reverse complement.
TCATTACGTCCTCTCGCCCAACGCGCGCACCACGCTCGAGGCCGACAAGCGCGCGTTCCTCAAGCTGATCACCTATCTGCGCGACCATGACCGCCAGAACACCACGATCCTGGTGCAAGTCGAGAACGAGACCGGCAGCTATCGCAGCCCCCGCGATTACGGCCCCGAGGCGCAGAAACTCTTCGTCGGCCCGGTTCCCGCAGCGCTCGGTAAGGCGGGGACGTGGACCCAGGCATACGGCGCGCAAGCCGATCGTGCTTTCAATACGTGGTACACCGCGGCGTATTGCGGAGAGCTCGCCGCGGCGGGCAAGGCGATCAAGCCGCTGCCGATGTACGTCAACGCCTCGCTTGCCGATGCCTTCAAGATTCCGGAGCCGACCGCCGTCTCGAGCGGCGGACCACAACAGGACGTGCTCGACATCTGGAAGGCGGCGGCGCCTGCGATCGATTATCAGGCGCCCGATATCTACGACCGCAAGAGCGCCGACGTATTCGCCTATCTCGATGCGTTTCGCCGACCCGACAATGCGCTGGCGGTGCCCGAGATCGGCAACGCCGCCGAATATGCGCGCTTCTTCTGGGCGGCGCTTGGGCGCGGCGCGATCGGCTTCGCGCCGTTCGGCATGGATGCGACGGGCTATTACAACTACCCGCTCGGCGCCAAGACGCTCGACGATCACACGATCGAGACGTTCGCCGCGCCCTATCGTCTGTTCGCCGACATGCAGCGCGAGTGGGCGAAGATCGCTTTCGAGCGTCCGACCTGGGGCACCGCCAAGGGCGACGACGGCAAGCCGCAATCGACCACGTTGGGGGATTGGACGATCACTGCGAGTTACGGCGAATGGCAGTTCGGCCACCGCGTCGACACTTGGATCAAGTCCCAGCCGCCATCCTGGGCGAACGAGGCCGTCGGTGGCGCGGTCGCCGCACAAATCGCGCCCGATCAATATCTGGTCGCGGGTGACCATGTCCGGCTCGACTTCGCGCCGGCAGCCGGCGCTCCGAAAAACGCGATGATCCTCCGGGTCGAGGAGGGGCGATTAGTCAAGGGCGCGTTCGTCGTCGATCGCGTGTGGAACGGCGACCAGACCGATTACGGGCTGAACTTCATCGATAACCCGGTGTTGCTGCGCGTGACGACGGGGCGGTACGGGTAACCCCCCCCGCTCGATGCCAAGTGCACCTTGATTATCGGTCAGCCGCCGGCGCTGCGCAGGTGGTACGGATGAAGTCGGCATGCGTCGGCATCGCCTTTACGGCCTGCGCCACTGCGCCACGGATGCGCGGCAAAAGCGCCGCCATCGTGTCGAACTGAAGTCCCGCCATCGGGTCGCTCTGCCCCGGCGTCACGCCTTGACCTTCCATCACCGCGACCCAGCTCGGCTCGAGGAACAGGTCGAGTGCGACTGGGAAGAAGCGCCCGCGACTGCGATACAGTGCGAGCCTTTCAGCCAGTGTATCGGGGATCGGCATCTCTGCGCAATGACGCCAGAAGGGCGAGTCGTCGCGCGTCGTTGCATGATAGTGTAGCACCAGGAAATCGCGGATCCGCTCGTATTCGGTAGCGGTGGTCGCGTTGTAATAGTCAATATCGGGCTGGGCGAACGATCGATCCGGGAACAGAGCGAGCAGTCGGGTGATCGCCGACTGGACAAGATGCAGGCTGGTCGATTCGAGCGGCTCAAGGAAACCGGCGGCGAGACCGACCGCGAGCACATTGCGGTTCCACACCTTCTTGCGCTTGCCCGTGGTGAAGCGCAGCAACCGAGCGTCCGCCAAGGGCTTGCCTTCGACGCCGGCGCGCAGCTCCGCCTCGGCTTGGTCGGCGCCGAGGAACTCGCTGCAGAACACATGGCCGTTGCCCGAGCGATGCTGCAATGGAATGCGCCACTGCCATCCTGCGCTCCCCGCGATCGAGCGCGTATAGGGCAGGGGGGAGCCGACGCGCTCAGTCGGGAGTGCGACTGCTCTGTCGCACGGCAACCAGTGTCGCCAGTCGTCATAACCGGTGCCGAGCGCGCCCTCGATCAGCATGCCGCGAAAGCCCGAGCAATCAACGAAAAAGTCGGCGTCGATCCGCCGCCCGTCGGCGAGCATCACGCCCGCAACATCGCCGCTCGCGTCGATTGGCACTTCGACCACACGCCCCTCGATGCGCACGACGCCATCGTCTTCCGCGCGTCCCCGCAGAAAGCGTGCGTAGCGCCCGGCGTCGAAATGAAAGGCGTAGCTGATGTTGTTGAGCGTGTTCCGCGGATCCGGACTCGGCCGACAGAATTTGCCCGACGCTGCTGCCATTGCGGGTAGGCTGTATTCGCTCAGCGACCCGGCCGCCGCCGGATTTGCGCGGGCCAGCGCGTGCCAATAGCTTGGGAATGGCAGCGGCCCGATATCGGCACCGAAGCGGCCGAAGGGATGCAGATAGCGACTGCCCAACGCGCTCCAATTCTCGAACGCGATACCCAGTTTGAAGGTTGCCTGCGTCGCGCGCACAAAGTCATTTTCGTCGATACCAAGCAGCGTATTGAACTGGCGAATCGGCGGGATCGTTGCCTCGCCGACACCGACCGTCCCGATCTCGTCCGACTCTAGAAGCGTGATCCGGCATTGCTCACGCGGGAGCGAACGCGCCAATGCCGCAGCGGTCATCCACCCCGCCGACCCGCCCCCGACGATCAGAATTTTGCGAACTGGTTTTGCCTGCTGGCCTTCCGTCATCACGCTCTCCTCGATGTCGCAATAGCGCGGTCTTGTTAGCCAGACCAGCGTTCACCTATGAAACATGAAATCACCTATCCACAAATCTGTTGACCGGCAGACACTGTGCGAGTAGCGATGCGTCCAACGCGGACCTTCCCTGCATCGAGCGATGAATCGAGGGAGGCCGTAGGGGGAGGCGCAGTGGGCATGACCGCAACCTTCTCGAACAAACTGACGTCCCGCGCGCGAGCACGGGGCGTGGATGCTTTTGAAAAGGGAATGCGAATGTCTGCTGTTGAAGGCGCCAATCGTTCGGGCATCGCGAAGTCGCTGCTATTGAGTGCGTCGCTGCTTCCGTTCTTAGCGATTGCTAGTCCCGCGCTAGCGCAGGACAGCCAGACACCGGCACTGTCCACCACCCGTCCGACTGCGCCGACCCCCGAAAATCGGTCGTTGCCGCGCAGCGCCGACAACAAAGATACGGCGGCGCCGGCAGCCGATGCGGCGGATCAGGACATCGTCGTAACCGGCTTCCGCAAGAGCTTGGCGACAGCGCAGGCAATCAAATTCAACGCCGATCAGTTCGTCGATTCGATCACAGCGACCGACATCGGGAAGCTCCCCGACAAGAACGTTGCTGAAGCGCTGCAGCGTATCTCGGGTGTTCAGATCACCCGTAATTATGGCGAAGGCTCGTCGGTTGCGATCCGCGGCCTGACGCAGGTTAAGACCGAACTCAACGGTCGTGACGTGTTCGGCGGTAGCGGTGGGCGCTCGCTTGGTTTCGAGGACGTTCCGTCCGAACTGCTCGGCGGCGTCGACGTCTACAAGGATCCGTCCGCCAAGGAGATCGAGGGCGGCATCGGCGGCATGATCAACCTGCGCACGCGTATGCCGTTCGACGAGAAGGGCTTCGTCGTCTCTACAACCATGGGCGCGAACTATTTCGATTTGTCGAAGCAGGCACGTTTCAACGGTTCGATCCTTGCTAGCAAGACTTGGCAGAACACCCCCATCGGCGAGATCGGCGTGCTGGTAGATTTGTCCTACTACGAGTCCTCGTTCCGCCGCGATCAAGCGACGATCGAGCCGTACGTGCCGACCACGACGGTCCCCGGCTATGTCGGCAAGACCATGTACGTTCCCGACGGTGCAGGTATCCAGGTCACTCAAGGCGACCGCGCGCGCAAAGGCATCTATGCTGCGCTCCAGTGGAAGCCCGCGAGCAACGTCGAAGTCTATGGCACCTATTTCCGGTCGCAATACGACATCTCGACACCGAACTATTCGGCGTTTGTGACCAACGGCACGAGCACCGATCAGCTGCGCTATCTTTCGCCGAACGCCGCCAGCAGATTCAAGTTTGCGTCCGATGGCACGTTCGTCTCGGGCGGCTATAACGGCTTCATTCCAGCCTATTCTGGCATCACTCCGGGCTTCCCTGATTTTACGCAGTATCAGAACACTGCGCTGAACCTGGCGACCAACACTCAGGTCAGCTTCACGCGCACCGTCACCACCGATTATGCCGGTGGCGTGAAGTGGTCGATTTCACCGCGGCTGCATGCCACGCTTGACGGGCAGTATGAGCGCGCGACGGCAACCAACAATAGCTACACCGCGTTCGCCCAAAAGGCGCTGGCCGGCTATCAGATCGATCTGAGTGGCAGTCTGCCGACGATCAGCTTCCAGAGCGCACCCGGCGGGGCGTCCAACACCGATTTGTCGTCCTATGTAGTCAATGCCGTGATGGATCATCTTGAGGACAGCGTCGCTACGCAGAAAGCGGGGCGCCTCGACCTCACCTGGGACTTCGACAACAGCATCCTACAGTCAATCCAGGGCGGTATTCGCTATACCGATCGCAGCGCGATCAACCGCAGTACGCCGTACAATTGGACCTATGCCGGCGGCCAGAATCTGACGCTCGCCAGCCCGGCGTCCTCAGGCGTGCTGGCGCCGTACGGAACGCTGTTCGGCGGGCAGGGTACCAACATTGTTGGTGCGGTTCCCTATGTCGATGCCGCCGTCTTCAACAATCCTGCTGCTGCGTTTCAGACGCTGGGAGGGCGTTCGCTCATCCACTTCGGCCCGCTGGACGTCAACACGCAGCGAGAGAAGACCTATGCCGGCTATCTTACCGCGTATTTCAAGGTTCAGGCCGGGCTGCCGATCGACGGCAACATCGCCGTGCGCGTGGTCAAGACCACCAACGACGCGATCGGCACGACCCAGTTGAGCTATCGTACCAGCCTGATCGGGACCACGCCCGACGTCGGCGCGGTCACCATCTTCACGCCCTATTCGGCGAGCCAGAACTACACCAAGGTCCTGCCGAGCCTGAACCTGCGTGCGCACATTACGAGCAAGTTGCAGTTGCGCGCCGCGGCTTCGGAAGGGCTGTCGCGTCCCAACTTCGCCGATCTTCGTGCCATCCGCTCGGTATCGATCAATTATAATGCGGTCCGCGATCCGGTGACCAACCAGATCCTCAGCTATGTACCGAATGGTGGCACCGGTAACGGCGGCAATCCATTGCTCAAGCCGCTGACCACCGACCAGGCGGATCTCGCGCTCGAATGGAACGCCGGCCGTACCACCTTCCTGTACGGCACGATCTTCTACAAGAAGCTCAAGAACTTCACGACGACCCAAGTCTTCAACCAGTCCGTCACGCCGCCGGGCGGCACCGCGCAGACCGTGTCCTACACCGCGCTCGTCAACGGCACCGACGGCAAGGTCAAGGGCGCCGAACTCGGCGGTAACACCTTCTTCGATTTCCTACCCGGACCGCTCGCTGGTTTCGGCGTCCAGGCCAACGTGACGTATGTCGACAGCAGCGCGCCGGGTTCCGCGGGCACGCTGTTCGACGGCACGGCTGCGCCGACCCAGCTGCAGGGCCTGTCGAAGTGGAGCTACAACGTGGTCGGCCTGTACGAAAAGTACGGCGTCAGTGCCCGCGCTGCCTACAATTGGCGCAGCAGCTATGTCGACTCGATCTCGAGCAATGGCACCGGCGCCGTACCGATCCTGTACCGTCCCTACGGTCAGCTTGACACTTCGATCGCGTTCAACTTCACCCCGAAGGTTTCAATGACGATCGATGCGACAAACCTGCTTCGTGCGAAGTACAACAGCTATCAGTATTTTGCGCAGGACCCGCGTAACTACGAGCTGAACGATCGTCGTTTCGGCATCACCTTCCGGATGCGCAACTGATCTGACATCATCCGGCAACGGGCGGCCCTCCCTCGTTTCCTCCCCCTGACCGCCCGGATGCATCGCTTTGGCATTGTCGTTCGGGCGGATTTTTACTTGTGACACGGATATGCGCTGCAAGCGGCGACGCGGGGACGGGCGGTCGTCAGGGCTGTTCGGAAAGTCCAAAAATCCGAGTCGCGGCGGTCCATTTCGCCGTCGGGTCGCCGCCGGGAATCGGTTGCTGGAAGCCGTCCATCATCCGCTCCCACGCCTGGATTTCGGGGTCGGCCGAATCGCTCGCCGCCTTGGCGGCAGGATCGAAGCCGGCATCGGTGTCGAGCAGCATCACCAACCGGGCGCCGGCGCGGAAGATGCGCATGTCGCGGATCCCCGCAGCACGAATGCTGGCGACGACCGCAGCAGGCACCGCGCCCGCCGCGTGCCAGCCATCATAGGCTGCGATCGCCGCAGGCTCGTCCTTCAGATCGAGCAACAGCACCTGCGTCGCGGAACCGGTCATGCGTAGGCCGTTCTTCAGTTGATCCAGCCGCCATCGATGATATGCGCCTGGCCGGTCGTAAAGGCGGATTCGTCGCTCGCCAGATACAGCGCCAGCGCGGCAATCTCTTCGGGCCGGCCGAGCCGTCCCATCGGTTGGCGCGCGGTGAAATCCCGGCGAGCCTGCTCGTAATCCCCCGTATCGCGCAGCCGCTGCTGCAGCGAGGGCGAATCGACCGTGCCCGGGCAGATCGCGTTACAGCGCACGCCCTGCGCCACGAAGTCGGCCGCGACCGCCTTGGTCAGGCCGATCACAGCCGCCTTGGTCGCGCCGTACGCAAAGCGGTTGGGCACACCCTTGATCGAACTGGCGACCGATGCGACATTGACGATGCTGCCGCCTCCGGCCGTGAGCATTCCCGGCAAATAGGCGCGGATCGTGCGATAGATCGCAGTGACGTTGAGGTCGTTAGAAAAAGACCAGGCCTGTTCGTCGCAGTCGAGGATCGTGCCGCTATACACAGCGCCCGCGCAGTTCATCAGCACGTCGATCGGCCCGGTCCGCGCCGGAATGGATGCGACCGCAGCCGGATCGCACACGTCGAGCGCCAGCATGTCGCAGGCAAGACCGTCAAGTTTCACTGCATCGATGTCCGTCGCGATGACGCGCGCGCCTTCGGCGACGAAGAGCTCGGCACATGCGCGACCGATGCCCTGACCGGCGGCCGTGACGAGTACGGTCTTGCCGCTGAGACGGCCGCTCACGCTGCGTGGCTCCGCGGCAAGCAGGCAGGGCCTACTGGCTCGAACGTCTTGTACGTCAGGATGAATTCGCGGTGGCCAAGTTCTTCCGACACGCTGCGCTCGCCCCCCGCGACCGCGAGAGTGCGTTCGTAAATTTCGTCGCCAACGGCCCCGATTGTCGCATTGCCCTCGAGAATGCGTCCTGCATTGATGTCCATATCTCCCGCCAGTTTGCGCGCCGTCTCGGGATTGGCGCAGATCTTGATGACCGGCGAGATCGCCGATCCGACCACAGATCCGCGCCCGGTGGTGAATAGGTTGATGTGCGCGCCGCATGCGATCAGCTCGACGATCTCGGCATTGTCCGAGATGTTTGGGAAGCCGAAGCGCGGCTCGCCGTCCGGAACGACGTCAAGCAAATACAGGCCGGGCGAGGGGGGCAGGTCGCCGGGTTTGACGATCCCCGAAATCGGAGAGCTCCCCGACTTGGAATAGGCGCCCATCGATTTTTCCTCCTGAGTGGTAAGTCCGCCCTCGGCATTACCCGGCGCGAAGCTGCCGAAGCCGAGGATGGTATAATAGCGTTCGGCCTTCTCGATGCTGGCGACGAGTTCGGCGCCGAGTTCGGGAGTGAGCGCACGGTCGGCCATGATGTTCTCGCAGCCGACCAGTTCGCCGGTCTCCTCGAAGATGCAGGTCGCGCCCTCGGCGACGAAGCGATCGAACGCACGGCCGACCGCGGGGTTGGCGGTGATCCCGCTGGTCCCGTCCGATCCGCCGCAGATCGTGCCGATGACCAGTTCGCTCGGCGCCATCGCCACGCGCGCGCCGGCATCGGCGATCGCCTTGGAGCGCGCGACGGCTTCCATGCCTGCGGCGATCGTCGCCGCGGTGCCGCCATTCTCCTGGATCACCAGTGTCTCGACCGGACGGCCGCTGGCTTTGACTACAGCGGCAAGGCCTTCGCGGTTGAAGCTCTCACAGCCGAGCGACAGGATCACCAGCCCGCCGACATTCGGGTGCGTGGCGATCGCCTTCATCACTTTGTCGGCGTAGCTATTAGGATAGCAGCCGGGAAAGCCGATCAGATGGACGTCGGGGTCGTCGGTCTTATCGACGATCTTGCGCGCCACGTGATGTGCGCATTCGACGAGATAGGCGACGGCGATGACGTTGCGGATGCCCTTGCGGCCATCGGCGCGAGCCCAGGCGGAAATCATGATGTGCTCCGTTCGAGCGTATCGCGCATGTGCGTCGCGATATAGTCGCTCTTCATATTGTGCAGGTGAACGTGTTCGCCCCGGTCGGCAGGCGCGGTAATCGATCCGATCGGCGCGCCGTATTTGATTACGGTGTCGCCTGCGACCAGGGCTGCCCGCGCGATCTTGTGCCCGACTTCGACGCGCGACCGCATCGCGATCGGGGCACCGTCGATCGCGACGAGATCGCCCGGCGCGACGGCAGCGGTGACAACGAGGATGTTGTCGTCGGGGTGGAGGAGGATCGCGCTCATGCGGCGTGCTCATGTGGGGAGGGCACGCCGACGGCGTCCCACAATGCGTCCGGTATTGGCCATTCGGCATATTGCAGCGTAGCGGTGACCTGCTCCGCACCGACCAGACCCGGAATCACGCAGGCGACCGCCGCCTCGCGCAGCGGGAATTGCAGCGCGGCGGCGGGAAGCGGTACGTCGAACCGCGCGCACGCGCGCTCGAGCTCGGCGACGCGCGCCACGACCGAGGCGGGCGGGGGCGCATAGTCGAAGTGGCTGGCGGTGCGGCTGCCCTCGACCAGGATGCCGCTATTATAGGGTCCGCCGATCACCAACTGCGTGCCAGTCGCGCGGCAGCGTTCGATCAGCGCCGCCGCCGCATCCTGTTCGAGCAGGGTATAGCGCCCGGCAAGCAGGATGACGTCGAGTTCGACCCGGTCGAGCAACACGTGACACACCGCGATCTCGTTGACCCCGACGCCGATCCCGGCAACCTCGCCCGCGTCGCGCAACCGGCGCAGTGCGAGATACCCGCCGGCGAGAAAGTCGGCCATGTGCCGTGCAGCGTCGTTACCGTGTACCATCGCGCCCAGATCGTGCGCGAACAGCAGGTCGATCCGCTCGCGCCGCAACCGCGCCCGGCTGGCGTCGATGCTGCGCAGCACCGCATCGTGCGTATAGTCGAACACCGGCTCGAGTGGCGGCGCATCGACGAAGCCATGGCGCTCTGCCGCGTCACTGTCGGTCGGCTCGAGCAAGCGGCCGACCTTGGTCGAAACCAGCGCGCGCGCCTGTGGATCGTGCTCGGCGAGCGCAGCGCCCAGGCGCGTTTCGCCGAGGCCGAAGCCGTAATGTGGCGCGACGTCGAAATAGCCGATGCCCGCGGCCAGCGCCGCAGCAACGGTCTCGCCGGCGACACGATCGTCGACCGGGCGATACAGATTGCCGATTCCGGCACAGCCCATGCCGAGCGTGGGAAGCGCGATCATGCGGCTAATCCATAAACGAAAGCAGCCGTCTCGCGGAACACCGCCCGATGTTGCACGACTGGAACCAGGTCGCGCGCCTTGGCGAGCCATTCGGCGTGGCTGGCGGCGAGGTGCAGTACCGGCCAGTCGCTGCCCCATAGGATGCGATCGGGCCCAAAGGCCGCTTGCACCGCGGCGACGATCTCGGCGATGCGCGCATCCTCTTGGCCGGCGACGACCTCGTTCAGCAGGCCCGAGAGCTTGCACCATGTTTTCGGAAACGCCGCGAGTGTCCGTAGCGCTTCGCTCCATGCACCGAGCGCGCCTAGGTCCGGCTTGCCGGCATGATCGACAACGATCCGCAAATCGGGATGACGCTGCGCCAGCCGGGCGAGCGCCGGCAGATGCTGCGGGCGGACGAGCGCATCGAGCACCAGCCCCGCCGTCGTCATCACCGCGAACGCGGCATCCAGCGCCGGGTCGTCATACCAGTCCGCCGCGCGATCCTGCACCATCGGCCGGAGCCCGCGCAGCTTGGGCCGGGCGGAGAGTTCGGTGATGCGCTCAGCCGCATTGGATGCATGCAGGTCGCACCATCCGACGACGCCCGCGACAAAGGAGTCCTGCGCCGCGAGGTCGAGCAGCCAGTCGGTATCGATCGCGTTTTCCTGGCTCTGCACCAGGATCACGCCGTCGATTCCGCGCGCGATTGCGCGATAGTCGTCGAGGTCGAAATCGCGATGGATTGCGGTCAGCTCTGCGGTCGGCCATGTGCAGCCATTGGCGCCGATCCGCCAGACGTGGACGTGCGCGTCGATCATGCCGACCGCCGCGCGCTAAACAGGCCGAACAAAAGGACGACAAGGAAGCACACCGCCGGCACCAGCATCGCGCGCACGATCGAGCCAGTCGAATCCGACACAGATCCCATCACCGCCGGGAACACTGCGCCGCCGATGATCGCCATTACGAGCAAGGCCGAAGCCGCCTTGGTGCGCGTGCCGAGACCATCGACCGCTTCGGCGAAGATCGTCGGGTACATGATCGACATGAAGAAGCTGCTGGCGACCAGCGCAACCACGCCCGCCATGCCTCCGGCCAACGCGGCGAAGCCGCAACAGGCTGCACCAGCCGCGGCGAACACCGATAACAGCGGGAGCGGACGAATTCGGCCCATCAGGCCGGCACCGACGAAGCGGCCGACCATGAACACCACCAGAGAGGCGGTGAGATAGCCCGCCGCCTGCGTCGCGGGCGTGCCGGGAAGCGCGACGATGGTGTAGCGGATCATGAAGCTCCACACGCCGACTTGCGCGCCGACATAGAAAAACTGAGCGAGCACGCCGACCAGGAAGCGCGGCATGCGCGCCAGCTCAGCGAAGTCCGCGGCAACGCCCACGCCCTCGTCAGCATCGGGCGCGGTCGCGATCGCGGGGAAGGGGGCGAGCCGGATCAGCAACGCCCAGAATAGTACGCCAAGCCCGATCACCAGATACGGGATCTGCACCGCCGCGGCCTGGCCTGCGCGATCGATCCCCGGCGGCGCATCGGACAGGATGAAGGCGCGTCCGATCAGCACCCCGGTAATCGATCCGAGCGGATTGAACGCCTGCGCAAAGTTCAGCCGGCGCGATGCGGTCGCCGCGCTGCCGAGCCGCGCTATTAGCGGATTGGCCGAGGTTTCGAGAAAGGCGAGGCCGCTCGCGATGACGAACAAGGCGGTGAGGAACGCGGGATAGCTGAGCGCGCTCGCCGCCGGCCAGAACAGCAAGGCTCCCGCGCCGTACAGCCCGAGCCCGAGCAGCACCGCAGCGCGATAGCCATAAGCGCGCATGAACAATGCCGCCGGAATCGCGAGGCAGAAATAGCCGAGATAGAAAGCCGATTGCACCAGCCCGGCGCCGAAGTCGCCCAGGCTGAACAGACCCTTGAAGTGCGTGATCAGCACGTCGTTGAGATTGTTCGCCACGCCCCACAGGAAGAACAAAGCGACAATCAGGACTGTCGGCACGACGCGCGCGGCGCTCATGCCGCGCGGCGGTGCGAGGGGCGCGTTCATACCAGCCCTCGCCCATCGAGCCGGATCACCGGCACGAACCCGCCATCGGGCTTGCGCGGCAGATCGAAATGCAGCCCCGCCGCATCCTGGCGATACGGCACCGGCCCGCCGCCGAGCAAGGTCGCGCATTCGATCACGCCGTCCAAGCGTCCGCGCGCGAGCGACGCGACCGAGGCGGTCCCGCTCGGCCAGCCGAGAAACAGCACGTATAGCGCGCCCTTGTTGGTGGTGAAGCGCACGTCGCGTGGCGTGAACGCGCCAGCGCCCGCCTCGTTCTGCATCCCGGGGGTGAGCTTCGTCGGACCCTCGCCATAGCTGCGCCACGGGCGCGAACCGAAGATCGCTTCGTCGTTGATCGCGGTCCATTCGCCCAGCCGGTCGAGGATCTTCTCCTCCTCGCTGTCAATCGCGCCATGCCCCGGTTGCGGCACCGACAGCAGCAAATTGCCGTTCTTCGACACGACGTCCGCCAGGCGCTGCGTGACCTGTTCGGCGGTCTTATAGCTTTTGTCGTTTAGCCGCGCGACATTGTAGAACCAGTCGCCGAGGCACGTGTCAGTCTGCCACGGCTCCTCCCACAGATGGTCCGTGAAACCGCGCTCGACATCCTGCACCACGCCGAAGCGCTCGTTGGGCTTCAACTGCTTGGCGAACAGCGCGACGTCGATCTTGCCCGACCATTGGATCGAGCGGTTGTAATAATCGGCCGCCGCTTCGAGTCCGATCGAGCCGAACGGTAGGCCGTAATTGTCGAAATAGATCAGGTCCGGCTTGTACTTTTCGACCAGGTCGGTCTGGCGCAACAGCCAGCGGGTGACATAGGCCGGATCGTCGGTCGGGCCGGTCTCGATCCACTGGCCGTCATGTTTGTCGTGCCAGGCGTTCATGCCCGCAATGTTGTCGATCCCGTCGGGCATCACCATATGACCGCCGGTATAGAGTTCGCGTGGATCGAGCCCGTCCCACCATTGGCCGCGACCATCCGCCTTGGTCAGCTTGAACGCATCGTAGCGCTCGCCTTTATTCGGACCGGTCGCGTCATAGCCATATCCGGTCTGATACCAGTGCCAGCTGTGCGCCGAATGGTTCGACACGCCGAACTTGAGGCCCGCCTTGCGCGCCACCTTCTCCCAGGTGCCAACCACGTCGCGCCTCGGCCCGACGCGCAGCGAGTTCCACGCATGATAGCGGCTGTCGAAACAATCGAGGTTGTCGTGATGGTTGGCCAGCGCCATGAAATAGCGCGCGCCGACCTTCTTGTAGCGTGCGATTAGCGCGTCGGGATCCCAGCGTTCGGCGGTCCATAGGTTCTGGACGTCCTTCATCCCCGCCACGGTCGGATGGCCGTAGGTCTTGCAGTGATGCTCGTACATCGGGTGGCCCTGCATATACAGGAAGCGGCCGTACCAATCGCCTCGCTCGGGCACCGATTGCGGGCCCCAGTGCGCCCACAGGCCGAGCTTGGCGTCGCGAAACCAGTCGGGATATCGATAGTTGGAGACGAGCGACGGCCAGTTGGGCTGGACCGGTCCGCGCGCCAGCCCCATTGGGCTTTGAGCGAGCGCGCCGCGCGCCATCGGGAGCGCCGCCATGCCGGCAAGGATCGAGCGCCGGGAGAAGGTCATTTGCTGCCTCGATTGCTCAGAGTCGTGGCGATCGCGGCGAGCGCAAGCGGGTGCATGATGGCATAGCCTTGCGGCGTCGGGTGAACGCCGTCGCTGGCGAGGCCCGGTTTCATCGCGCCGTTGGGCGCTGCGAGCGCGGCGAAATAATCGACGTACACGAAGCCGTTTGCCTTAGCGTAGGCGCGCAGCCAGGCGTTGAGCGTGGCGATCTGCTGAACCGGATGCTTCGACGGGCTCCAAGGGAAGGCGGCGGCGGGCGGGATCGAGGCGAGAATCACCTTGATGCCATGTGCGCGCGCGAGTTCGGCCATGCTGGCGATATTACCCTCGACTGTCTCGAGCGTCGCCGCACCGGTATTGCCGGCAACGTCGTTGGTGCCGGCCATAATGTGCACTGCCCGCGGTTTCAGCGCGATCACGTCATCTCGGAACCGCGCCAGCATCTGCGGCGTCGTCTGCCCTCTGATCCCGCGATCGACCACTCCGCCCGAGAAGAGCGCCGAGTCGGAGTAGATCCAATTGTCGGTGATCGAATCGCCCATGAAGACCACGCGGACCGGCGCCCGGCTGGCCGCGAGCGCTTTATTGTCGGCGGCGTAGCGGCACGACTGGCTGAAGTCGCGCGTCAGCATGTGCAGGTTCCATACTTGCCAGCCGGCGCCGTCGGTCGGGCGGGGGTGTTGCCGACATGGTTGCGCCACGATGCCGACCGGATCGCCTGCATAGGGGTCGCCCGGCACATTGGTCTGCGCGTGCGCGGCCGGCGCCAATGTCGCCAGCAGCGGCAGCGTCCAGAGTAAGCGTCGAGCCATAGCGTGATCCTCTCCATGCCGGCTGTGTCCTGCGCGGCCGCGGAGCGAATGCGTGGCATAACCGATTTATCGGTGCATCTATAAAGTGCAATTTTATATATGCACAGGGGTCTCGCATAGCTGAAGCGGATTTCTGTGCGTCAGATGGCAAAGACCCCTTTGCTTACTCCGAAAGCTTGGAAGAGGTCGGGCCATGCCGATCCCGGCATGCTGCGCGGCAGGCGCACGCCGAAGCCATGCCCGCCCGCGTCGAACACGTGGAGTTCGCTCGGGCGCTTGAGCGCGATGAGCGCCGTGAACAGCCCGATGCTGTTGGCGACCGGCACCAGATCGTCATCGGCGGCATGGACCAGAAAGGTCGGCGGCGTATCGGCGGTCACGCCCGTCTCGACCGACCCGGCGTGGCGCAGTGCGGCGGGCGCATCGGCGCCGAGCAGCATGTCGCGTGACCCGCCATGCGTGAACGGCGCCTCCAGACTCACCACCGGGTAGACCAAGCCGACCAGATCGGGTCGCGCCGACACCGTGTCGATCCGGTCGACCGGCGCATAGACGGCTTCGCCGAAACGGGTCGCGAGCGACCCGGCAAGATGGCCGCCGGCCGAGAAGCCCAGAGCAGCGATCCTGTGCGGATCTACCCTGAACCGCGTCGCCTTGGCACGGATCAGCCGCAGCGCGCGCTGCGCGTCCTGCAGCGGCACGTGCGGCCGATCGGTCCAACCCTCGCTGGGCAAGCGGTACAGCAGGATGAAGGCCGTAATACCGCGATCGTTCAGCCACTGTGCCTGCGACGTCCCCTCATTGTCATACGATAGGAAGCCATAGCCGCCGCCCGGCATGATCAGCACCGCCGCGCCGTTGGGCCGAGCCGGACGGCGCACCACCAGCACCGGTTCCGCGATCCCGCTGATCCAGCGATCGGGATGCAGCGGGTCGTGCGACTGATCGGCGACCTTGCGCACGATCGCGGCATGGCGATCGCCCGGCATCGCGCCCGGCCAAAGCGGCACGACCTCGTCGCTCGGAAGGAGCTGCGCGCCAACCGTAGCGGCGCGAGCCGCCGCCAGCATCGCGCCGCCAACCAAAAGTGTTCGACGTGTCGGCATCACGTCACTCATCATTATTACCTTCCAGGGTGTTGTGGCTTCGTCGCGAGAGCGCCTCAGCGATCGCCTTTGCGGCGACGGGCGCCATGCGCGCATAGCCTTGTTCGAGTGGATGGATCCCGTCGGCGGTGTAGCGCGCGGTCATAAGACCATGTGGATCGACCAGCGCCGCATAATAGTCGGCATAAGCGTAATGCCGTCGCGCGCAAAAGGCGCGGAGCCAGGTGTTCAGCCGGCGGAGTTCGGCCGGGTCGCGTTTCTTGACGACGTCGCCCGCGGCATCGGTATAATTGTCGACCGGGAGCAATGCACCGAACACCACCGCAATGTGATGCTGGTCGGCGAGATCGGCCAAAGTCTCCCAATTGGACTCGATCTGCACTGCGCTCTCGTGCTGCAGAAAGCCCTGCACGTCGTTGACACCGGCGAGAATCACGACCGCAGCGGGTTGGAGCGCGACCACGTCCTGATGGAAGCGCAACACCATCTGCGCGGTCACCTGGCTACCAATGCCGCGATTGACATAGGGGCGTCCTGGGAAGCTCGCCGCCAGGTCCCACCGGTCGGTGATAGAATCGCCCAGGAAGACCACGCGCCGCTCGCCGACGCGCGGCGGGGGGAGCGCGGCATTAGCACTTTGGTAGAGATAGCGTTCGCCGAAATCCTGCATCAGACTTGGGATCAGCTTGGCACGAAACGGGCCGAGCCACGGACCCCAGTCCTGATCGACCACGACGCGTCGATCGGGAGAACTCTGATATTGGTGCGGCGCGGCTAGGACGGGGCAGGCGAACGAGAGCGATAGCGCGAGCAGCGCGGACAAGGTGTCCTTCATGGTAACGCCCTCCATCCCAAAGCCTCTTCAGCATTGCCGAGCGTCGGCGAAGGCGACCGACTTGTATCGATCATGCGAATATTGTTCCAGCGTCGTCAGACAAAAGCTCGAGGTTATTACCGAAGACGCGTGGCGTCGGATGATGCTGGGTAGGCGATTTGGCGACATCAATGCCGTCGGCATCCGAATGGCGGGTTACTGCAACGACACACAAGGTAGGGCATATGGGTGTCAGGACGACGAATGTCGTGCGCTTCGCTCTCTCTCTCTCTCTCTTTCTTTCTTTCTTTCTTCCAACATTTGTAACGCGCGCCCGGCAGATCGATTCGCCCAATCGCCGTGTGGTGAGATCGGCCACGAAACCTGCACCCTGCGACTAAAATCTTCGAGCCCGCCGGCGCTTTTCGCGATCCGCCCGGGCGTCCCGCGATGCTGAAAGCTGTGCGCGGCGAAGTGTTTGGTGAACTGAACGTCCGTCGGTTCATATTAACCCGGAGACACGCAACCTTGATCTTTATCGTGACGTCATCGCGAGGTGCTGTCGGTCTAACGCGAACCGCTTTCTCCACGATGCAGGTCGGGCTTATGTAATGGGAGTCTAACCCATGACCGACTGCCACTCGGCCTCGGCGGCTGAGCGGCGTTGTTTGTAGGTTTTGCGGTCAACGAGATGGCGTTCGAGATTAAAGTGGTTGTGAACGTTTGCATGTACGCTGGCGAACTTTTGTAGGGTCTTCATCTGCCTGAACCTAAGCATCGCCCGCTCTCGTCGTCGGAAGGGCAGGTGGCCGTTTTCCACCCTGTTATTGGCCCAGCGAGCGACCTCCTGCTTCTCCTCGTTCCCAAGATCCTTCATCGCTGCGCGATAGGAGCGAAGGCCATCGGTCCTGATCGCCTCCGGCGAGCCATGGCGCTTCAGCGTCTTTTTCATGAAAGTTAGCGCAGCTGCTTTGTCGCGCGTCCTGGTGACAAAGCTTTCGAGGATCTCGCCTTCGTGATCGACCGCGCGCCAGAGGTAAACCATCTCGCCATTGAGCTTCACGTACATCTCGTCGAGATGCCAGCGCCAGTGTCGGAAGCCGCGCATCCGGTTGACCCGCTGCCGCCGGATGTCGCCGGATGTCGCCGGCGAAGATCGGGCCGAACCGCCCCCACCATTGCCGCACTGTCTCATGGCAAATGTCGATCCCGCGTTCGAACAGGAGATCCTCGACGTTCCGCAGCGACAGCGGGAAGCGGACATACATCATCACGACCAGCCGGATCACCTCGAGTGACGAGTTGAAGCGGCGGAACGGGCTGGGGGGCAGGGCTCTCGATTTGATACTCATTGGGCCACGGTAGCGAACGCCTGGTTGGTCTGACAGAGCCCGCGCGCAAATTCCGGCGATGCTGGAGCAGGGAGCGGGTGCTATTGTGTTTACGGGCAGCTTCGTCGGGAACAGCGTGGGACTGCCGGGCATGAGTGCCTATGCGACAGCAAAAGCCGGGCTGATGGGATTGGTTCGCGGCATAGCTGCGGATTATGGCGCAGTCGGCATCCGTGCGAACGCTCTCTTGCCGGGTGGCACCGCGACCGAGATGGCAGGTGACGCTGCCCAGCGTGAATGGGCTGCGGGCCTTCATGCGATGAAGCGGATTGCTGAACCTGAAGAAATAGCCCACTCGGAATTGTTTCTGGCAAGCGATATGGCAAGCTTCGTTACGGGCTCCGCTTTGTGGACCGATGGCGGTAACGCTGCGGTAAAAACCTGAAGATCTTGGAGCAGTCCGCTTTCGGTTTGAACCGGCTGAAAGCGGACCTAAGCGCGCTCTTGCGAAAGGATTGTGGACATCTCCTTCAAGCCTTCCCGTGCGAACTCCCAAAAGGGCGACATATCGCCGGAAAAGCGTTGTTGCATATCGGCCAGCACCGGGGCTGCGTCCGGCGCGGATAATCGGAATAGCCACCGGCGCAGCGGCATCGCGGCCCGCGCCGCGCCAAAGAGCACACTCTCCGCACTCATTCCTATATAGCCCTCGTCCGCTTCGGCCAGATCATTTTCGAGCGCCTTTTCAAACCACGCATCGACAAAACTTTCGAGCGCACGCTGTTGGTCCAACTCCCATGATCGCCAGTCGGCAAGAGCGAGTTTACCCAGCACGATCTCGGGGTCGTGGGCGTTGCCCGGATCGTAGACCGACGCCTCGAGGATACGAGGCAGTAGGTAACGAAAGTCTGGCTGGTCCCCAATAGTTAGGAATACGCCAGACACGTAGCGCCAGAGCGACTGCCCTGTGATTTGGCGGAGCGGGGTCGTGAGCAGGACATCAGTCCCGCGCGTTGATATGCAGCATGGGCAGCCTTCGATGGCGACTGGCGCTGGAAACTCAAAGGTGCGGTAGAGCGCCTCCACCGCTTGTCGGACACTCTGCTCCGCTGGATGGGATGCTTGATTACTCACTTTGGCAGACTGACGATCTAAGCTTGCCGATGCAACGCCGCTGATCTGCGAAATGTTCGCTATTGGGCGCTTCCGGTCCGTCCGCTCCGCCGCCCGATAGCTGCCGGTCGGCTTCCGGGAACGGTGGTGGCGTTCGTAGCGGCTGAACGTCGCAATGTGGTGGACTGCTGACCGACACCTTTTGAGGCTTGGTATCGGATAGCGGACGTGGTTCTATCAGGGCCATGACCGACCCCGCCGCGTTGAAATGGTTCCCGCTCCTTTGCGTCGGTTGGATCGCTTTAGCCGTCGCCGTCTTGATCGCATTTTGGAAGAAGCGGCGCGGTGATTGCCCAAAGCCGTTCCCGCCAACGATCGAGTTTTGGGAATGGCTGGGGAAAGTGCTCAGGCGCTGCGAAACCGGCCCGGCGACATTCCTGTGATACGGCGGAATGCCGCGCCGAACGCGCTTTCCGATCCATAACCAAGCTCGAATGCGACGATCGAGGTCGGAATACCTAGCGCTAGTCGGTCACTGGCGAGCATCATCCGCCAACGAGCAAGGTAGCTGATCGCCGGCTCTCCACAGGCATCGGAGAAGCGCTGGGCGAAGCCGGATCGAGACATGCCAGAAAGTTTGGCTAGTGCATCCAACGTCCAGCGCTCGCCCGGGTAGGCGTGCATGGCCTCGATCGCCCGCGCGAGCTGCGGGTCTGCGAGCGCTGCGAGCCAAGTCCCGGTCCGCTGGGCCGTTGTCGCCACATGCAGCCGAAGTGCCTCCACGAGCAGCGTCTGCGAGAGATGCTCGGCAATGAGACGCCCGCCCGGTCGAGGCGTACGCAGCTCGGCCATAAGGCGGTCGACCAGCCACAGGAGCCCCGACGCCTCCGCGCCCGCTCCCAGCCGCACCACAGGCGGAAGCGCTCGCAACAACTGGTCGGCCGCCATACCCGTCATTTCGAAATAGCCGCCGAGACCGCGGCAATCGCCGCCTTCTTCGAAGATAGCCGTATCTCCCGACGCAGTTGTGAAAAAGCGTTCGAGGTCGATTCTCGGGGCGTCGGGCCTGCTTCCCATGACCAGGCCCTGGCCCTGCGGCAAGAGAACGAAGTCGCCCGCTGCGAGCTGGACCGGCGCAACGCCGTCCAGCCAAAGCCCGCACGCGCCCGTTCGCAAGGCATAGCAGCGAACGACAGGTTGGGGTGGCAAGCAAAGCGACCAGTCGCCGCCGATATCAAGGCCGCGAAAGCCATAGGCTCGCGGCCTCATCAGTTGAAGGACGTCGGAAAGCGGGTCGGCTGTCATTCTGGACGATCGCTACAGCATTGCGGACGTTCAAGGATACCCCGTCCAGTGCTCTCGCTCTACCTCAAGCGACGTATAATCACGGGCACCCATAATGGCGCATAATGATTTTCTGCTGCTCAATCCGGTATACGCGGTAACGATCGGCCTCGGGATGCTGGCGCTTGTTCCGTTGGGCGTGCTCTGGGCGCTACTCGACACGCGCCGCGTCGGCCATGAACGGGTGGCGATCAAGCCGACCAAGTTCGCGCTCTCTATCGCGGTTTACCTGCTGACCGCCGCCTGGATGCTGCACTATGTTCGCCCCGCACGACTTGAGTCAGGCTTGGTCCAGCTCGCCACCTGGGGGCTGTTGATCGGAGCGACGGTCGAGTTTATGTGCATCGTTGGTCAGGCGGCACGCGGGCGCCGCTCCCACTTCAACAGCGCGACACCGATCGACGCGGCCATTTCGACATTGATGGGGGTCTCGGCGATCCTGTTCGTCGGCATGGTGCTGCCGCTGGCATGGGAAATCGCAGCGCGGCCACGCGCGGACGCTGCGCCATTGATGGCGACAGCAATTGTCGCCGGGCTGGTGCTGACCTTTGTCTTCGGGGCGTTGACCGGATCGGCCATGGCACGGCTTGGCACAGCAACGGTCGGTTCTAGTGGAGCGAGGATAACGCGGGACGAGCGACGCCGGACAGGCCTTCGGCTGCGCCTGGCCCATTTTTGCGGCATACACGCCATGCAGGCGATCCCATTGATTGCCTTCCTGGCTTTGCGAGTAGCGGGCCAAGCGGCCGCGCTGCTGCTGGTGGCTGGTACGCTGGGTTATTCGGTCATCACGTTGACACTGCTTTTCCGTCCCACATTTCCCGAGGCGTGGCTGGCCATCGGTACCGCGCCCTTAACCAACCGGAGCTAGATTATGGTTCAGCGATCCACCTTTCTTGTGCTCGGAGCGACCGGGGCCACAGGCAAGCATTTCACGGCCCAAGCCCTGGCGGACGGGCACCGGGTGCGCGCACTGGTTCGCACACCGGCCAAGCTCGCATCGAACAGCGAAAGACTCGAGGTCGTGCACGGCTCGATCACCGACCCGATCGATACCGATGCGCTGGTCGCAGGCGTGGAGTACGTCGTCGTGATGCTGGGTGACAAAGCCGTACAGCGACACGCCAAGATCAACACCGCCTTCATGCGGCGCCTGATACCCGCGATGCGTGGACAGGGCGTCAGGCGCATCTTGTACCAAGCTGGCGGTTTGAGCCGGCCTTATGGCGGCCATCTCTCGCCCTCCCTCTGGCTCATCCGCAATACGATTGCCCGATCGTTCATCGGACAGCACCTTGATAATGAGGCGGTCATGGCCTTTTTTGCGACGGAGGCGAACGATCTGGAATGGATCGTCCACCGCGCTGGCATCTATTCTGACGGTCCGTCCAAAGGCTCTCTCCAGCGTTCCAAACGTAAGTTCAGCGTGGCGACTTTTCGCGACTGCGCGGACTACAGTTATCGGACGGTCACCGACAGTACAGCGGTGCATACGGCTGACCTGAGTCATTACGAGTAATCACAATTACGACGGATCGTCTGGCCGTCGATGTCTAGCCTGTGGAGTTTGTGATGAAGAGCATTCAATATAATCGATACGGCGGACCCGAGGAGCTGCGCCTGGTTGATATCGACACCCAAAAACCAGACCAGGGTCAGGTTCGTATACGGGTGATGGCAGCGTCGGCTAACCCGATGGATTGGGTGATCAGGCAGGGCAAAGTGAAGATGATGACGGGCTCCAATTTCCCTCGGGGATTAGGGCACGACTTCGCGGGGGTGGTCGAAGCGGTTGGACCCGGGGTGAGGGGGCTTAAAATTGGAGATGATGTGTTCGGCTTCACGACGTTGAAAGAGGCAGGCACGTTCGCAGAAGCTGTCGTCACAGACGCCAAGAACGCCTTCATCAAGCCAGCGGCCCTCCCGTTTGAAGTCGCCGGCGCATTGCCGATCGTTGGCATCACCGCTTGGACTGCCCTGTTCGACAAGGCCAAGCTGAAAGCGGGGCAGTCTGTGTTCATAACAGGTTGCCTCGGCGAAGTGGGCCGAGCGGCGGTACAGTTGGCTCTTGCGCATGGCGCGAAGGTTGCGGGCAGTCGTAGCGCCTCCGCACGGGAGGAGGCTTTAACCTTGGGGGTGGGCGAGGTGTTCGACTACCGCGCCCTCGACGTCCGCTCTCTGCGTCATCAATTCGATGTTGTTTTAGACACGGCGGGCACCCTGAAGATGCGGGAATGCGATACGATGTTGAAGCGTGGCGGCGTCGCCTTACACATCGTCGCGACGCCCGCCAAGATTATCCGAAGCCTCATATCCTCACGCCATCAGACGGTGTTTGGAACAGCAACGCCGGAGGGTATGGCTGGCATTGTCGATGCCGCCCTGCGAGGCAAGCTCACGGCCAAGATCGGTCGAACTGTTCCTCTGACTGAGGCAGTTCCGGCGATCATCGCGCTCGAGAAGATAGGCTCGCCTAAGGGAAAATTGCTCGTCATCCCTGGAAGGTGAGCCCAGAAAACGACGACTGTTACTGCATAGGGTAGGTTATGTAATAAGAAGCCAAACTGAACGCGTGTCGATCCGCCGTACTGTGCACATAAGATAGTACACAAAGAGACGGACGATTGACGTAATCTGGCATTTGCGAAAAGGCTCCCCGGTGCCTCCGCGAGCATCGCGGGCTCGCCTTGGCGTCGGTGTCAGCACATCACGGACCATCATCCAACTGATATCAGCGGATACCATCGGTTTCCGCCATGCCTTCCCACAAACGAACGTCGCTCAGGAACGATGTGTCGGGCTGGGTGATCATCAGCATAACTGAAGCTCCCAGGATCTCCATTTTCTCTAAAACCGTTCCCGAAATCATTTTCCCAGAACCACGATTCGAAGAGGGAGTTATGGGAACGCTGCTGCCGTCAAAATGGGCATCCCCTGGTGCGTTACATAGATTAGACACCGATCGCGTCTCATCAGGGCAATTTGCATACGATTTCTGAAGTCCGTCCGCCGGATCCAGAACCTGATAGGACAGAAATGACATCGACCGGGCTGCCACAATCCTGAATCTGGACCGAAACTCTTCGAGGCTGGTCATTTCGTGACAATCCATTCGACTTGCGTTGCGACCAGAGCGAACACCGTAATCGTTGAGTCGCAGCCCTGATGCGGGCGCGACCTGCCCTGCCGATGTGATCGGCGGGGCTGAGGCTGGTGGAAGCGGCGCTGATGCCGCTCTCCGACCCGGAGACCAGCCATGACGAAGTTAAATGATATTCAGAGCATCCTGCTGTCCACCGCAGGCCAGCGCGACAACGGCAGCGTCTACCCGCTGCCCGACACGCTGGCGAACGCGCATGACCGCGCAAGTAAGGCGATTGCGGCGCTGATCAAGCGCAATCTCATGGAAGATCGCGAGACTCACGATGCGGTAAGTGTCGCCCGCGAGGACGGTGATCTGGGCTACGGCGTCTTCATCACCCCGGCGGGGCTAGCGGCGATCGGCCTGGGCGAAGGGGAGGGGGCTGGTTCGGACGTCACGCCGCCGATGCCCGCGCAGCCCAAGCCCGAACGCCAGACTAAGGCGGCTATGGTAATTGCGCTGCTGCAGCGTGAGCAAGGTGCAACGCTGACGGAGCTGATCGCTACGACTGGCTGGCTGCCGCATACGACGCGGGCGGTGCTGACCGGCCTGCGCAAGAAAGGGCGTACAATTGAGCGAAGCAAGCGCCACGACGCGACCTGCTACCGCATCGTGGCGGCGGGTTGACCATGGTGATGACCGTGGAAGAACAGATCGCCCGGCTGACGACGCTGTCGTCAGCCGACCTGCGCGAAACATGGACCCGGCTAACCGCGTCACCGGTGCCGCGGATCAGCCCAAGCCTGCTGCGCTTAGCGCTAGCATACGAGATCCAGGCCCGCGCGATCGGCGGGCTGTCGCGCGAGACCACCCGCAAGCTCGATCAGCTGGCTGCGGCCAAGACCAAGACCAGCGCGGTGTCGCCGGGGATGCGGCTGGTGCGCGAGTGGGGCGGCAAGGCGCATGTCGTCACCATCGGTGACGACAAGGTGATCCGCTGGAACGAGCGCGAGTGGCAGAGCCTGTCGGAGGTAGCGCGCGAGATCACCGGCACACGCTGGTCGGGGCCCGCATTCTTCGGCCTCAAGCGAAAGCTCGCGGCATGAAGCAGATCCGCTGCGCGATCTATACCCGCAAGTCGAGCGAGGAGGGGCTGGAGCAGGCGTTCAACTCGCTCGACGCGCAGCGCGAGGCGTGTGCCGCGTACATCAAGAGCCAGGCCAGCGAAGGCTGGGTGGCATCCCCCGACATCTATGACGATGGCGGTCTGTCGGGCGGCACGCTGGAGCGTCCTGCGCTCCAGCGGCTGCTGGCCGAGGTAAAGGCAGGCCGCATCGAAATCATCGTCGTGTACAAGGTCGACCGACTGACGCGCTCGCTGCTCGACTTCTCCAAGCTGGTGGAAGCGTTCGATGCGGCGGGTACGTCGTTCGTCTCGGTAACCCAGTCGTTCAACACCACCACCAGCATGGGGCGGCTGACCCTCAACATGCTGCTCAGCTTCGCCCAATTCGAGCGCGAGGTCACCGCCGAGCGTATCCGTGACAAGATCGCTGCGTCCAAGGCCAAGGGCATGTGGATGGGCGGAACCCCGCCGCTCGGATATGCCCCCAATGGTCGCAGCCTCGCCATCGTCGAACCGCACGCAAAACTCATCCGGACGATTTTTGACCTATATATCGAGCGTCGCAACGTGCGGTCGGTCGCCGAGCAGCTCGAGCGCGACGGACACCGCTCGCCGGTCCGAACGACGGGCACTGGAAGAACCCATGGCGGTGTGCCGCTTAGCCGGGGTCAGATCTATTCGATCCTCAAATGCGGCATCTATATTGGGGAGATCCACCATAAGGGACAAATCTATCCGGGCCTGCACGATGCGATCATCACACGCGAGACGTGGGACACTGCCCAGGCAATTCTCGCCGGCAACTTGCAGGGTGAACGCAGCGGCGTCCGTGCCGCGCACCCGGCCATGCTCGCGGGCAAGCTGGTCGATGAGCAGGGCGAGCCGCTGATCTCAACGCATGCCAACAAGGGCAAGGTGCGCTACCGCTATTACACTAGTCGCACACTGCACGATCGCACCGGCGAAGGCGGCATGCGGGTGCCCGCGCGCGAGATCGAAGCCGTGGTGTTGAAGCGCTTCGCTTCACTGTTCGACGACGGACTGGCACTAAGCGCCAAAGCAAGGCTGATCGTCACGCCCAGCGATATCGCCACCCTTATGGCGCGGTCGGTCGAGGTAGGGGCGGAGGTCGCCATGCGGAGCTCCGCGCTGTTCCAGGATCTGGTGCAGCAGGTGCGCATCCATCGCAGCAGCCTCGAGGTTGACTGCTCCGCCAGCGTCCTCGCCGAGGCGATCGGCGCACAGCGGGAGGACGACAGTTCGGACGTGTTCACGCTCACCGCAGATGTCCGGCTGACGCGGACGGGCAGGGCGATGCGACTGGTCGGACAGGACGGTGCTGCCATTGTCTCACCGCCAAACCTCTCGCTGATCAAGCTGGTGCTGAAAGCGCGGCGCTGGTGGGCCCGGCTGCGGATAGGTGACGTGGATATCAAGACGCTTGGCGAGATCGAGGGGGTGCAGCCGGCGTACATCACACGCGTGCTGCGGCTCGCGTTTTTGGCGCCGGCGGTGGTCGATGCAGTCCTTAAAGGCGCGCTGCTGCCGGGTGTCGATGGATCGAGCCTGACGGCCACTGACGCGATCGATCCGCTCTGGGCGGTGCAGCGGCAGCGGATGCTGCCTGCGATTAGGGCGTGAACCAAGTGCGATGTTGCCGTCTTTTTTGGTTGCCAAGCCAAGCCAAGCCAAGCCAAGCCAAGCCAAGCCAAGCCAAGCGAACGTGAGTTGAGGTTACGAAAGCCTCAGTCGCGTCGCGCGAAAGGAGACGCGTGTCGTGTCCTCAGCCATAACGTCGCTACCATCTTAGGTTAGAAACTGACGTGATCAGTTTTGCTGGCTGGCCCTCACGCTCACGAGCGTGTTCCACAACGCAAGAGCTTCGGCTGACGCTTCCGCTTCGATGAGGCGCTGCTCGATCCGGGACGGGAGTCGAGAGGCGCCGACCAGCGTAGCGAGCGGTGCCCAGTGCAGTGCTTGCTGCACGAGACTGTTCCAGTCGCTATAGACGGTCACGGCAACTCCGCGCTCGGCGGCCCAAGCGCGTGCCTCGGCCAACAAAGCGATCGGAGGGCTGGGCGCGATCGCAACCATAACCGCTTCATCGACTTCGGCCAACACGCATTTGCCGACCAGCAGATAGAGATCCTCGCGCGTGACCGGCTTATCGCGCACCTCAAACGCACGCTCCCAACCCGTTTCTTCCTTCCGGCGGACGTTTACATCAGCTGGAATGGTACGCGACGGATCATTAACTCGCCGCGCATCGACCCGGTCTTCGCCAGCAAACACGTCCATCAGTCCGGCAACTACTGCTTGTGCAACG
>NZ_JAFCXM010000008.1:0-81943 GCF_049898305.1 Sphingomonas sp. PWP1-2 | reverse complement strand
ACGCCAAACATCCCCGGCCGCTCCTAAAAGAAGCAGCCTTACCAACGGCTGGATTTTACTCCGCCACGCTCAGCACCGCGCCGGCGTTCCGATGGCCTGCTTTGTCACCGGCGCATCCAGGCGAGCCGCCTCGGCATTCGGGGTGACAATATGGATGAATATCGTCGGTCCGAGACTAGGAAAAAGCCAGGATTGCTGGAAAGCCAATCCACATCCCCCTACAATTCCCGTGATGACGAATGTCGCCCAACCCACGTACAAGGCCGGACCGATTTTCAAGCCGTCGTCGCCAAGTCGCAGGCGGAGACGCTGTAATCAAATTGGCATCCGATAGCCGTAGAACTCATGGTCCTCATTGTAACCACCTTGTCCCGATCCAAGATCGGCAAAGTCATGCACGAACTCGATGGCCGCGACCCACTTAACCATTTTGAAGCCTAGCTCGTTCTCGCAACGTAACCGCACTGGAGCACCATGGAGAACGCTCACTGGTTCGCCATTCATATCCATGGCCAACAACGTCAAAGCATGTCGCATGTTTTCGATCCGGTGCACATCATAGTAGCGACCACCGTCCGCTCCATCGGCTAGGGAATAAAATACCACATAGTGGGCATCGGCATTCGGCTTCACCAGATCGAGAATCTGGCGCATCGGCACGCCGCCCCACTTCGCTACCCCGGACCAGCCTTGAATGCAGAAGTGCGTCGTGATCTGTTCTTGTTGCGGCATCGCACGCAACTCGGCCAAGGAGAACTCGCATGGTCGCTCGACCAGTCCACCTACACGCAGTCGATAGTCCGCGAAGCCGTTCCCGACCAACGCCTCGAACTCGGTCGAGGACGGCATCGTGCCATTGGGCCAGAAGTACGGGGAGATGTCCTTCTCGGTAAGCTCGCTTTTTGGGTCCCACCACTCCGCCCAGCCCTTGATCGGTCCGATCAAGAAACGTCCGATCCGCTGCACCAGCCTGGCATGCCGGATCGTGAAAGGCGAAGCCGCCCACCAAGCGACAGCGACCAGCGTGATTAGGGGGACAAATACCGCGAAACCGCTCCAGGACGCATCGTGCACGCCCGCCCACATCATATTTAGGTTGGTTCGTGCTCCGGTAATGAACACCAGCGTGACGTGCGCCAGGATGAACAGCAGGAACCACCAAAGGGCGAGAAAGTGGATCGAGCGTGCGCGCTGCCGATTTAGGACGCGGCCAAACCAGCCGAGGTGGTTCGACAGCGCAGGACTTTGCATGAACCCTGTTACGATCGACGTCGGTGCTGCGATGAAGACCGTCGCGAAATAGGCGAGCTGTTGCAGGCTATTGTAGTACGTCCAGCTGTGGTCAGCCGGAAACGTCAGCGACAAATATTGCAGCGCGGTCGAGAGGGCGTTCGGGAATACTGCCCAGGTCGTCGGCACGATCCTTTGCCATTGATCCGTAGCGAACAGGAGGATGTAGATCGCGATGCCGTTCAGCATCCACAACGCGTTGACCGAAAAATGCCACCAGCGGGCCAGTCCGATCGAATGGCGAATACCTGGGATGCCGAGCCAGCTCGGGATCGTCACTGAATCGTCCTTGGCGGTCCAGACCCGGCCGGTTGGAACGGCTTTCTGAAAGCGGAACCAATCGGTGCCCGGCGTGCAGTCGCGGTGCCAGTACAGCCGGGGGTGATCGGCCAATATCTGCACGCCGGCTCGAATGATGAACGTCATGAAAAAGAGGTTCAAAAAGTGGCTGATACGAAGCCAGATTGGAAAGCCTGATGTGACAACGCCGGCACCAGGCGGCGCGCCAGGATAACGGACCAGAAACGCCTGGACTTCAGGAATTGCTCGCAACGCTTGCGCCACGGCAACGCCGGCGACGAGAAGGATAAAGGCGATAGGTAGCGCCCAGAGCACGCTGTACCAACGTTTCCTGAAGCGAATACGAGGAACGATGCCCGACTGCGGCGGCATCCAGTGGTTGAGCCGGACGCGATCGTCCGCCATTGTGAGGCTTGCCTTGATCGGATCGTGGAGAGGCTGTGCGGAGCCGGCATATTCCATGGCATCGGTTCACTTAAGATTGCGAGCGGTATAGTAGCATAGTCCGCTCGATGCGAAGAAGGTCAAACACGCCGGTACAATGATCCGACAGAGTCGGAAAATGTCTGCAGCGCCCAGAACTTTAGAATTATCGGGCTACCAATCAGGCACTTGCGTTCGGTAATTCTCACATCCAACGGGAAGAACTCAACCCAGGATTAGATATCGGTAACAATTAAATCATCAGCCGGTTCCAGCCAAGCATGGTGGTAAATGTCTTCTATCATCCACTTTCTTATCCGACGACTTAACATGCACCAACTTTCAACGTGTGCTGATGGTTTATCATGCCGGCATTGTGGGAAACAGAAAACGACGCTCGCTATTATGAGCGGGATCGAGGTAGAAATGGACCTGGCCCAGCGGGCGCAGCGACCAGAGGCGGCCATAGTGCATGCTCGACTTGCCATGTTGTACTTCGAACGCGGGATGCAGTGAGAAACACAAGCGATGAGCGGTGAAACCGTCACCCCGAAGCCGTCCACGGCAGGCCTTAATCCATTTCATATTATCCATTTTAGTCGACGACGACGAAGCGATCCGCCAGTCGGTCGGCTTTATGCTGCGCAAAGTGGGCTATGTGATCGAGACATATCCATCGGGGCTGGCGTTTCTAAAGACCGCATCCCGACTTATGTCAGGTTGCCTGTTGCTCAGTGGGGGCGATGATGCTTGTCATGAAGCCGTCCTCATTTCCGCGGCTCTCTGAGGAACATCGGGTAGAAGCTTGTTTGCGGTTTGAGCTTGAGCACGTCCCCTATGGCGATGGTGTTCGCCTTGCGACGCTCACCCCCTGCAGGTGTTATGACCTCGACATCGGGATTCTCGATGATCGCGCTATGCACGTCATCCGTATGCGCCGGCGTCGTGTTGTAGATGCTCTCGTAAAAATCGCCCACGCCAATGACGTCGCCGGACCCAGAAATCAGCTTGGGAATGTCCGTTAGAAGCTGAGTCTTTGCGGCCTCGCGGCCGGAGAGATCGAAAAGGTATAGCGATCCATCTTCGTGGCTCGGGTCGTAGCTCAGCATGTTGAGACCCGAGCGGCCGAAATGCGCCTGGGCACTGCTGTTTTCGTGCAGGATGTTGTTGTAGACCTGACGCGCCCGGTAGAAATTGCCGAAGTGGATCAGCCAATATCGCCACCCATCGGGATTATTGATCGAGAATGGGCTGACGAAGGGCGCGCAAGTCCGGAAGGTTTCGAAAACCAGTCGCTCGGCTGCACCGAGCCAATTACTCTTGCTCATCGCGCCATTGAGCGTGCCCAGATTAGTGGCATCGATGTCGAACGGGCGGAGCTGAGCTGAGAGCTGGACCGGGTCCGACTTCTGCAGGAAAGACACCAGGGCCTCGATCGCGAAGGTGTAGAATATCTCGACCGAGTGATAGGATCGCATGATATCGAGCAGCGTCTGGCGCTGAACGTGGCTGTGGCCGCACTGGTCCAGGTTGAAGAGGACGTTGCGATAGCGGCCTTGGTCGAGCAGCGCCTTCATCTGCGGATAAACCACCTCGAACGCCTCGGTCAGATACGCAATACGCAGATGCAGTTTGGGGACATTTTCCACGATCTCCGCCTGCAAAGGCGCGATATTTCTCTTCAACGCCTCGATCGCGTCTCGATTGTGATCGTTCAGGATCAGCAGGCATTCGATTTCGATAAGCCCCAGGCCCTGCGCCGCGCGCTGGATATTAACGGTCTCGATCGCCCGCTTCAGTTCCTCAACGAAGATCAGAGGCGAGCCGGCGGTGCCGCACTGATAGCGACCGCCACCGGCAAACCCGTCGACGATCGCCAACCGGAACCGTTCTTGTTTGGGAAGTTGGCAGCGGACCGTCAGATATTCGGAGAAATACTCCCGAAGTATCTTGTGCTTGCGCCGCGAATGATCCTCCAGCGTCGCACCATCAGCCCACTCATACGGCTTTTCCGCCATGCTGCCCCCTTAGCAACGCCATTCCCCTTGTGACTACACGGCGCCCGCAAAGGCGGACGGCATTTCATCCCAGGTTTGTCCGCGATATTCTCTGCCGTTGGCCTTCTTCGACCGGCGCTTGTTGTCTTTGCCCCACGTTCCCCACTGCTTGAAGAAAAAAGCAGTTTCGTATTCTGTGCATTGGTGGTGGATCTGGTCGATCCACTCCTCCCGGATCGGCCGAGCCGACCGACCGCTCTCTCCGCCCACGATTGCCCAATGGATATCGGACAGATCGACATCTCCAACGGGACCGATCAGTGGTTCGAATGACAGAAAGCGAATGGCTGCCGGCACCGTTCGAAGATGATCGATCCGGCTCACAACGTCAGCATCTTCGACGCTGGTGCCCAACCATACATTGGACAGGACATCTTTGATCTGGGTCGAGACGATGGACGCCATGCGCTCAGGGCGTTTGGTGAGGATCTGGTAATTGTGGTGCGGAGTCTCGCGCATGACTCGCCACACCTCGAGGATGAAGGCATCGCTCACCTGTTCGTGGAACAGGTCGCTCATTGAATTGACGAATATTTTGCGCGACTTCTTCCAGCGGTGAGGAATGGTGAGCGAAGCCGGATCTTCCCGGACGACGCCGCTCCAGATGGTGCGTTTGCCACTTTGCCGGGTCAGCCCGGCATATTTCTCCATCCGCATCGCTTCGAGCCGTTTCGCCATCTCCATCGCGTAGCAGTTCGTGCATCCGGCGCTGATGACCGAGCAGCCGGCGACTGGATTCCAAGTGGCGTCCGTCCATTCAATCTGCGTTTCAGCCATGCCGTTCTCGCTGCACCGTCCGGGCCCGGATTCGTGCGCCGATTGCCAGTTGCGCCGCCTTTACATCACTCGGAACATAATGGGAACACTTTGAATGGGCGAGGTTCATGCCGCTTCAACCGCGTGAGCCTGGATATCAACGCCAAGCCGCTTGCGGACGGCACCGAAGATCGCAGCAAGGTTATCCATGCTCGGATTGCCTTTTTCGGAGAGCATCCGATGAAGACTCTTGCTGGGCTTGTTGGTCTCGACGGCAAGTGTTTCGAAGCCCACCGAAGCGTTCACCAAATCCCGCAGGATCAGGCGCGCGGTATGGGGCTCGCCGTTGAGAAACAGCGTCGCCGCTTCATCGAGCATGGCTTTCGCGAAGGCAGGATCACGCGCCGCGCGCTCCTTCACCGTCTCCTTGAAATCGCGGGTCAGTTCCATATCGTCATCTCCTGCCCGATGGCTTCGCAGCCGCCTTTCGGGCTTTGTATTCTGCCAGCAGCGCACCGGCCCGGTCGATATCGGCCTGTTGCCGCTTTTTCGTTCCACCCACGAACAGGATAATGAGGGCATCACTGTCCTGCGCGAGGTAGAGGCGATAGCCTGGTCCCCAATCGATCCGATATTCGCCCAGCCCGCCGCCGATCCATTTGACGTTCGAGGTGTTGCCCATCTCCAATCGCAATGTCACCGTGGCGACTTTCGCCGCCGCTTGCGGATCGAGATCGCCAAACCAGGACCCGAACGGATTTGAACCATCCTCCCGAATATATTCTTGAACGATCATCCAATTATCCGTCTAGTAACATATACGTTACCGTATGTCCAGCGGACATAACGGCTTCGGCCAGTGCGGGTAGCGGGCGCCTCCCTTCTTGGCCAGCGCTCTGTCAGCGATTCACCGAGCAGCTTTTGGGATGCCGATCGAACGGTGAACGGCGAAAATTGTGGCACGTAGCTGCATCCGGCATCATTAACGAACGGCCGTTTACCTGTTTCGTTGCCCCATAGCGGGCGGGCCGAAATCCATCAGTTTTGCCATCGAATTCCGCGGCATTCGTTCGGCAAAATCGTCAGCAGAGACGATTGTGCATCATTCCTTCCACTCCGGCGAGGCTATTCGGCGTTCGCAAACCTCGCGCACAAGCGCTTGCAACGTGCCTACCCGCTTGCCCAGCCATCGCAACTCTTCGGCGCTAATCTCATAATGTGGCGAATAGCGCGCATTGACATAGGCTTGGCGCAACAGATCGAAGCAACGTCGGCTGAACTTGTCATCGCGGGGCCACGCTGCAATCAATTCCGGCGCTATCTCCTCGCAGTGCGATCGTAGGAAGTTGAGGCGGTGAGACTTCGGACTGTACAGCGTCAGCGTCAAAAGTATGCTGTGGTATAAGCGCTCGGTGGCTTGGTGGAGGAGGAATGCTGCCTCGTTACGACCGCCTTTGGAGATCGCAAAATCGGCGGTCTGGGTGAACATCACAGCGCTTGGAAACCACTTTTCGAAGTAGGCTCGCGATTCGGCGAGCGCCTCTTCAGGTGGCAACTTACGCGGTTGCGCGAACGGAAACCCTTCGGCCTCGTAGAGCGCCACTCCCTGCTCAACGATGTCGATAAAAAACGGCCGCCCGCGCTTCAATTGGGCGTTAACGTCGTTAAGGGTATGAACGATGAAATTTACCGGAGCCGTAAGGGCATCATTGATCGTCAGATCGCGCATAAGCCGATCCTCGGCCGGCGACCAGAATTCAAAATCGCCCAACCGGTCGTCGCTGACGACGATCAGAATATCGTAATCCGACTTGTAGCCTCCGATCGGGTCATCGACCCAATCGCCACGCGCATAAGAGCCGTAGAGGACGATCTTGAAGATGCGCCCCTGCTTAGCCCATTTCGAATTGCCGCGCGCGTGAACCGCCTCAAATTCTTCAAACAGCACCCGGACGACATGCGCCAGCTCACGCTGTTTCGATTGGGGTAAATGGTCGAGCAGGTCACGCATCAGCGTATTCTAGCAACATGGCGGAGTCTCTGCACAGTCGAGAAACAACTTGTACCCGTTCCGATCGGCACATTTGTCACAAGCGCCACGTCAATGATCGCGACCCGTATGGGCCGAGACGCGAACTGCGGCTCGGCGACGCGCCAGCGGCGTAGAGCATGGCCGCGCCAAGCGCGGCGACGTCACCCGCCAGCTTTCCGGCACGCTTCTCAAGTCAATTTCACGGCGCAGGAACATCTCGGCGCGCTTTGGCAAACTCCCGATCCGCGCCAATAAACATCGCCAGAATCGGAGCGACGAGCTTTTCGGGCGGTTGGTTCGGCTGCTCATTCTCGGCCCCATGGGCGGCCGCGTAGGCAACCAAATCGCGGTAGATGGCCGCCGGTAGCTCAACGGAAATCTTGACCGGCTTGTCCTCGACTAGCGCCCCAAGTTTCAGCTTACCCATCATTTCTCTCCACTCTGGGGCGGTGCCAGCACTAGGTCGTACGTAACGATGACCCGAAAGGGATAACCCGGGCGGATCGTCAGCGTCGGCTGGATATTCAACTGACGCCGCACAATTTGCTGCCCGGTCTGGCTGACCGTGTCGGAGGTGCCCTGGCGCACCGCGCGCACCAAATCGCTGTCGCCGCTACCGCCGGCCTGCGCTCCGACACCGAGTATAGTCGATAGCAGGGCCGCCTTGGCGATCCCGCCCCAATGATAATTGGTGCTGTCCTGTAAACCGGCATATCCCGCCGCATCGGCACCGGGCTGGCGCTCGAGGATGACAGAGCTGCCGTCAGGCAAGATTAGCCGCGTCCATGCCAGCAATACGCGGTTTTGTCCGAACGACACTTGCGAATCGTATTCGCCAACCAGCTTGGAGCCTTGCGGGATCAACAACAGCCGGCCGGTCGGGCTATCATAGACATTGGCCGTAACCTGGGCAGTAATCTGTCCGGGCAAATCCGAGCGAATGCCGGTGACGAGGGCAGCGGAGATCACTCTGCCGGCCTGCAGCGTGTAGGGCGACGACAATGGCTCCAGCCGCTGCGTGCTCGCCGTCCGCCGATCAATCTCCGCTGCGAGAAAGGCGCGCTTGCGGCTCTGGTCATCGTCGCTAGCGGACGGCGGAGCGGCCGCAGCCTGGCTCGCTGCCCCGGACGTCGGACTCAGCAGGCTTGGGACTGAAGAAGCCCCGATACTCGCGCCCTCGCTCCCGGCACCCGAGCCAAGGAACAGTTTACTGATTCGCGCCGCATCGCGCTCCTGCCCAACGCGCTGACGCGCGGCCTGTGCCGCATTGGCATCCGCAACTCGCGGCCCGGAAGGTGGCGCGCCGACCGCCGGTGACTGAACATCCACACCGCGCTGTTGGGCGGATAGTATCGGCCGACCAAGGTCACCCGGTAGGGGTGGCCCAAGCTTCGGGATTTGCCCATAATCTTTGGGGGCACTCGCCAGACTGTCGGCGGTCGAATAGCTTTCGGTCTTGTAGAGTTCGGACGGCGCCTGCTTCGTCGCTGGCTGCAGCGCGTAGATGAGCGCGCCACCGACCGCGGTTCCGGCGAGAAGCCCGAGGATCGACAAGGCTTTGCGCGAGAGACGCATGACGCGCGGCGGGTCGCCGCGAAGCTGGAGGTTGGGCGGCGGCGGGAGCGCCGCCTCTGCGACGGGCTCGGTCACTTCCTGCCCTTTCGGCCGGTGTCGGCGGCGCGCACGATGCGCACCGTCTCCGCGCCCTTCTTCCCGCCCATGCGCAATTCGGCGGCGGCGAACAGGCGATCGACGATCATAAAGCGATCCCGCACCCGGTAATTGACGAGTTCGCCGGCACCGCTTGTGCCGACGACGAACAGCGGCGGCATCTCGCCCTGCGCGATGCTGGCGGGGAATTCGATGAAAACTTGCTGGCCATCGTCGAACGCGCGCAGCGGTCGCCAAGTGGGACGATCGCCGTCGATCGCGTAGCCGAATTCAAGCGCGCCGATATCGAGACCGGCAGCGATCGGGACCGCTGCCGCCGCGACCGCGTTTTGCCGACGCAAGGCGATCAATTGGTCTTGCGGATAGGTCCAGGAGACCGAGGCCATATAGGTGGCCGGCGTCGCGCGCAGCTCGAGGTGATAGGTCCGCCGGTCAGTGTTGATCACGAGATTGGTGGTGAGGTCGCCGCGCGTCGGCTTCACGAGAATATGGACCCGGCTTGACGCGCCAGCACCACTGGTCGTGTCGCCGATAATCCAGCGCACTGTATCACCGGCTGCAACCGGCCCGGCTCCAACAAGCTGCTCGCCTTCCTGCAACGCGATGTCGGTGACTTGTCCGGGCGCGGTGTAGAGCTGATACAGCGCGCCCTCGGTCCAAGGATATTGCTGGATCGCGTTGAGGAACCCGCCGCTTGCGGGCTGCACCCGCGCGGCGGCATTGGCGACCACGACGCGAATCTTGGGATCCGGCTCGTTCATTCTGGCACCACGAACAGGCAGCGGTTTCAACTGGCCGGGTAGCGGCAACGGGACTGGTATGGCGACGATATCGCGTTGGCCGACAGGCTCGGTAACCCGCTGCGCCGATATCCCGGTCGAAAGATCTACCGACTGCGCCTGGGCCGGAGAGAAGGAGAGACCGGTCAACAGGGAGGTCGACGCCAGCACTATGCGCCGGTGAGGAAAGCAAAAATGCGCTCGGGTCATTGGCTGAGTTCCTTCGACCAGTTGATGGCGTTGACGAACAAGCCGAGCGGGTTCTTGCGCAGCGCGTCGGCGGAGTGGGGCGGCTGGACCACGACCGTTACGATCGCCGACCAGCGTTCGGTGCGCGCGAGACTTCCGTCCTGATAATGGCGCTCCGTCCAGCCGACCCGGAAGCTGTCGGCGGAGGCGCGCACAACGCTCGACACATCGACCGCCACTTGCGCCTTGCCGATCTGCGCGAACGGGTCGTTGGTCCGCGCATAATCGTTGAGCGCGAGCGCGCCCTTCTCGGTCGTGAAATCATAGGCCTTGAGCCAGTTCTGCCGTACGATCACGGGATCGGCAGCGATGCCGCGCACGTCTTCGATAAAGGCCGCCAGATGGAAGGCGACCTGCGGATCGGTCGGCTTATAGTCGGCGGTAGCGGGTGCGACGGATGTCGCATCTCCGAGCTTGTCGACCTCGACGACCCAGGGAACGATCGTCCCGCGTGCGTTCTGCCAAAGCAGCCCACCGGTCAGTGCGCCTGATAGTGCGAGCGCGCCGAAGCAAGCGAGACGCCAGTTGCGGGCCTGCACGCGGGCCGAGCCGATCCGGTCGTCCCAGGCCTGGCCGGCGCGCTGATAGGGAGTGACCGGCTCGGGCGTTTGCCCATAGCTGATCGAGGGGCGCTTAAACATGGATCAATCCTTCTTGTTGAGATCGATGGAGGAGCCCGCACCGCCGCCGTCACCGGCGCGTACGGTGTGCGCGGCAACGGTCGCGGCTTGGCCGACCGTCTGACGCCGCTTCATGGCGGTTGCCCAAGCGGGCTGTGCAGATGCGCCAGCACCACCGCCTGACGCACTGTCGCCAGCACCGGCCCCACTTTGCTTCGCGGCCTCGGCGGCTTTGCGAAGCGGAGAGGTCGCAGCGCTCATAGCGGCCTTGCCGACGCCAGACAGGCCGCCAGCCACGCTCGCCGCACCGGACTTTCCGGCTGAGCCAGCCTTATAGGCAGAGGCGGCACCGCTGGCGGCGCGCGCGCCAGCCGAGGCGGCCGCGCCGATCCCGCCCGTCGCGGTTCCGGCCGCTAGGGCGGTCGCAGCGGCCGCACCACCAACGACACCGGCTGCGCCGAGTGCGGTGCCAGCGGCCGCACCTGCGCCGAGTTGCGGGCCGCCGGCAACGATGCCGTTGGCGATGCCCGGACCGAAGATCCCGAGACCCAATAGCGAAAGGGAAGCGAGAACGATCGCCATCGCATCCTCGATCGTCGGCTGGGCATTGGTGACCGAAGTGAACTGGCTGAACAAGGTCGAACCAATACCGATGATCACTGCCAGCACGAGCACCTTGATGCCGGACGAAATGACGTTGCCGAGGACACGCTCGGCCATAAAGGCGGTCTTGCCGAACAGCCCGAACGGGATCAGCACGAAGCCGCACAAGGTCGCGAGCTTGAACTCGATCAGCGTGATGAAAAGTTGGATCGCCAGCACGAAGAAGGCGAGCAGCACGATCACCCAGGCGAACAGCAGCACTGCTATCTGGATGAAATTCTCGAAGAAGCTGACATAGCCCATCAGTCCCGAGATCGAGTCCAGGATCGGCCGCCCCGCATCGAGACCGACCTGCGCAACCTTGCCGGGGTGGAGCAAATCGTCTGCGCTGAACCCGGCGCCGGATGCTTTGATGCCGAGCCCGGCAAAGCTGTTGAAGACGATCTTGGCGAGCGAATTCCAGTTGCCGATGATATAAGCAAACACGCCGACAAACAGCGTCTTCTTAACGAGCCGGGCGATGATGTCGTCGCCCTCGCCCCAGGTCCAGAACAAGGCGGCGAGCGTCACGTCGATGACGATCAGGGTGGTCGCGATGAACGCGACTTCTCCGCCGAGCAGACCGAAGCCCGAATCGATGTAGGAGGTGAAGACCTCGAGGAAGCGGTCGATGACGCCGGTGCCGCCCATGTCAGCGCGCTCCCGCTTCGGACGGGAGTGCTGCTGCGCCATCATTGATCATCACATTTGGCGTTTCGGACGCCGGGGCCGTAGCCGTGGCGATCGTTAGGTTCAGCGCTGTCGGCGCACCGGGTGCAATGAAGCGCCGCCGGTTCTCGGACCAAGCACGCAGACAGCCCGCGTCGCTTGCACCGGCCTGCCCGATCGACTGGCAGTGTATCAGTTCGGCGCGCCACGGATCGCTCGAGGCCACGGTGACGACCGGTGCTGCTACGGCCTCGCTACCGGGCGCTCGCCGCATGTCGATCACGGCGACAGTGATTGCGATCGCGACGAACGCGATAGCGACGGTGCGCGGAAGTGTCTTGCCGTCCATGATGCTCGCCTCAGTTATGGAACATGGAAACAGCGCCGCGCTGATAGCCCGTCCCCGGGGTCAGGAAGCGCCGAAGCTGTTCGCGCGCCTGGTCCTGCGCGGCGGCACGCTGAGCGGCATCGAGCGACTGCGCTCGGCCTTGCGCGGCGAGCAATGCGGTCAAGTCGGAGAGCTGCTGCGACTGCAACGCCAAGAGCTGGTTGCCCGCCTGGGTCGCTTGCAGCGCGCCGCTCGCCGACTGGCTGGACGTGACCAACTGGTCCATCGTTGTCTTGGCGCCGTCGATGTTGCCGACGACACCGGCCTGCACCTTCAGGGCGTCTTCGAATGCCCCTACCGAGTTTTCCCAGCGGTCCTTGGCGCCATCGACCAGCGCCTGATCGCTCGCCGACATGCTGACGCCGCGATATTTGGTGCTGAATACCTGATCGATCGACTGAACATCATAGGCGATCTTCTGCGCACTGTTGAGCAGCTGCTGGGTCCGCTGGACCTGCGCCTGCAGCTGCGCGAGCGACGAGAAGGGTAGCGAGGCGAGATTGCGCGCCTCATTGATCAGCGATGTCGCCTGACCCTGCAGCTGCTGGATCTGGTTGTTGATCTGTTGGAGCGAGCGCGCAGCCGTCAGCACGTTCTGCGCATAGTTGCTCGGGTCGTAGACGATCCCGCCGAACTGCGCGTCGGCCGGCACGCTTGCGACCGTCAGCGCGACGGCGAGGCTCGACACGACGACGCGGGATAAAAGCGAACGCTTCACGACACAGTCTCCTGATGGACATTGGGAAGAAGGTCGGCAGCCCAGCCCGCGCCACGCGCCCGCAGCCACGCCGCCGCAAAACCGTCGCGCCCGTGCTGCTCGAGCAGCTGCGCAATCTGGAGCTGGTCGGTTTTCGAAGATGCGGCGACGAAGGCGAGCGCGACCTCGCCGAGACCCAGATCGAACAAGCGATTGCCGCGGCGCGACTGGCAGTAATAATCGCGCTTGGGGGTGGCCCGGGCAAGGATCTCTATCTGCCGATCGTTCAACCCGAACCGCCGATAGATGGACGAAATTTGCGGCTCGACCGCGCGCTCGTTGGGCAGGAAGATGCGGGTGGGGCAGCTCTCGACGATCGCCGGCGCAATCGCGCTGGTCTCGATATCGGCGAGGCTCTGCGTGGCGAAGATGACGCTCGCATTCTTCTTGCGCAACGTCTTCAGCCATTCACGAAGCTGCTGCGCGAAAGCGGGGCTGTCGAGCACGAGCCAGCCCTCGTCGATAATGATGAGCGTCGGCGACCCGTCAAGCCGCCCCTCGACTCGGTGAAACAGATAAGAGAGCACTGCCGGGGCCGCGCCGGAGCCGGTCAGCCCCTCGGTCTCGAATGCCTGGACGCGGCCATCACCGATCTGCTCCTTCTCGGCATCGAGCAGATTCCCGTAAGGCCCGCCGACGCAATAGGGCGCGAGCGCCTGCTTCAACGCGCGCGATTGCAGCAATACCGTGAGGCCAGTGATAGTGCGCTCACCCACCGGTGCTGATCCCAGGGAACCGAGCGCCGACCAGAGATGCTCCTTCACCTGTGGATCGACCGTGATCCCTTCGCCCGCGAGGATCGCGGCGAGCCACTCCGCCGCCCAGTTGCGCTCGGCCGGGTCATCGACGCGCGCGAGGGGCTGGAGCGACACGCCACCGGGGCCGTCATCGTGCAAGCCACCGCCAAGGTCTTGCCACTCGCCGCCCATGGCGAGCGTGGCGGCCCGGATCGAACCGCCAAAGTCGAAAGCGAAGACCTGGGCGCGGTCATAGCGCCGGAACTGCATCGCCATCAGGCCGAGCAGCACGGACTTGCCCGCACCGGTCGGACCGACGATCAGCGTGTGACCGACATCGCCGACATGGAGCGAGAAGCGAAACGGCGTGGACCCTTCGGTTCGTGCGTAGAACAGCGGCGCGGCGTCGAAATGCTCATCGCGCTCCGGCCCGGCCCAGACTGCCGAGAGCGGAATCATATGTGCAAGATTGAGCGTAGAGATGGGCGGTTGCCGGACGTTCGCATAGAGGTGTCCTGGCAAGCTGCCGAGCCATGCCTCGAGCGCGTTCATGCTTTCGGAGATGGCGGTGAAATCGCGGCCCTGAATGGTCTTCTCGACCAAGCGCAGTTTCTCGGCAGCGATGGCGGGATTGGCGTCCCAGACGGTAACGGTCGCCGTTACATAGGCCTGGCCGATCATGTCGCTGCCAAGTTCCTGCAGCGCTTGGTCGGCATCCGCCGCCTTGTTCGACGCATCGCTATCGAGCAGCGTCGACGCCTCGTTGGTCATCACCTCCTTGAGGATCGCGGCGACCGACTTGCGCTTGGCGAACCACTGGCGGCGAATGCGGGTCAGCAGCTTGGTCGCATCGGTCTTGTCGAGCATGATCGCGCGGGTCGACCAGCGGTACGGAAAGGGCAGCCGATTGAGATCGTCGAGCAGGCCAGGGAAGGTCGCGGTCGGGAACCCCGTGATCGACAGGACACGCAGATGCTGCGTGCCGAGCCGCGGCTCGAGGCCGCCGGTGATGGGCTCGTCGGCGAGCAGCGCGTCGAGATACATTGGCGTCGCGGGCACGCGGACGCGCTGTACCTTGGTCGAGACGGTACTGTGCAGATAGGTCAGCGTCTCGGGATCATCGAGCCAGGCGACTTCGGGAAAGAAGCCCTCGACCAAGCGCAGGACGCGGTCGCAGCGGTCGATAAAGCCGGACAGCAATTCCCATGGATCGACGCCGGTCCCCGCCCGCCCTTCATAAAGCCAACCCTCGGCGCGCGCGGCATCTTCGGCCGGCGGCATCCAGGCGAGCGTCAGGAAGTAGCGGCTTTCGAAATGCGCGCCTTCCTCGGCGAATTGCTCGGCCCGTTCGCGATCGACCAGCGCTGATGCAACATCGGGAAATACGCCTACCGGATAATGCTGGGCGGCGAGGCGCTGCGCCTCGACGAAGACGGCCCAGCCCGAGCCGAGCCGACGTAGCGCATTGTTGAGCCGTCCCGTCGTCGCGACCAGTTCGGCCGACGTTGCGGAGTCGAGGTCGGGACCGCGAAAGCGCGCGGTGCGCTGGAAACTGCCATCCTTGTTGAGGATGACGCCGGGCGCGACCAACGCCGCCCAGGGCAGGAAGTCGGCAAGGTTGGCGGCGCGGCCGCGATATTCGCGTAAGGACATCATCGGACCGGCCTCACGCGCGCAGGAAATTGGGGTAGCGAAGGTGGCGGCGAACCACGTCGACGAACTGTGCATCGCGCTTCGCGGCCCAGACCGCCGCCGTATGACCGATGCCCCAGACAAGTAGGCCCACGAGCCACAGCCGCAGCCCTAGACCGAGGGCACCGGCCAGCGTGCCGTTCGCGATCGCAACGGCGCGCGGTGCCCCGCCGAGCAAGATCTGCTCAGTAAGCGCACGGTGGACCGGTGCGTAGAACCCCTGGATGGCCGGATCGGCGTCCATCAGATCAACGCCCCGCCACCGAAGCTGAAGAAGCTCAGGAAGAAGGAGCTGGCGGCAAACGCAATCGACAGGCCGAACACAATCTGGATCAACTTCCGCGAGCCGCCCGACGTGTCACCGAACGCGAGCGTCAAGCCAGTTACGATGATGATGATCACCGCGACGATCTTGGCTACCGGTCCCTCGATGCTTTCGAGGATCGACTGCAGCGGTGCTTCCCACGGCATGGACGACCCGGCGGCATAGGCCGGCAGCGTCAAAAACGCGGCTGCGACGCCGCAAAGCAAAGGCTGGAGCTTGCGCGGTGTCGCGAGAGGAAGGCGGAAGATCATGCTTGTGCTCCAATTTGGCCGAGGACGGCGGGGGAAATTCTGTAGTTTCCATCAGCGTCGAGCCCATCGACCCGAGCGAGTTCGGCGAGGCGCCGACCGCGACCATCGCGGACGAGAACCGCAACCAGGTCGATCGTTTCCGCGAGCAAGGCGCGCGGGACGGTGACGACGGCTTCCTGGATGAGCTGCTCCATGCGGCGCATCGCGCCGAGCGCGGTGCCGGCGTGGATTGTCCCCACGCCGCCCGGGTGGCCGGTCCCCCACGCTTTCAGGAGATCGAGCGCTTCGGCACCGCGCACCTCACCGATGGGAATGCGGTCGGGGCGCAGCCGTAGCGACGAGCGGACCAGATCGGAGAGCGAGGCAACGCCGTCCTTGGTGCGCAACGCGACCAGATTGGGGCTGGCGCATTGAAGCTCGCGCGTATCCTCGATCAGCACGATCCGGTCGTCGGTCTTCGCGATCTCAGCGAGTAACGCGTTGATGAGCGTGGTCTTGCCGGTGCCTGTGCCGCCGGCGACGAGGATGTTCAGGCGCGCCGGGACCGCCGCGCGGAACACCTCCGCTTGACCGATCGCCATGATCCCGGCTTCGACATAATCGTCGAGCGTGAAGACCGCGACGGCTGGCTTGCGGATTGCGAAGGCAGGTGCCGCGACGACGGGCGGTAGCAGACCCTCGAACCGCTCTCCCCCTTCCGGCAATTCCGCCGAGACGCGCGGGTTACCGGCGTGGACATCGACACCGACATGGTGCGCGACAAGGCGCACGATGCGCTCGCCGTCCGCATTGCCCATGGTTACGCCGCTATCGCTGACCCCTTCGCCGAGCCGATCGATCCACAATCGGCCGTCGGGGTTGAGCATGACTTCGATGACCTGGCGGTCGTCGAGCCACGCGGTGATGGCGGGTCCGAGCGCTGTGCGCAGCATCCTGGCACCACGCAAACCGGCTTCGGATCGGATTGGAAGAACGGCCACGGAGCACCCCGAGAAATGGCCACACCCATGCGGTGCGGCTGACGGGGATGATTAAGAGAGACAGAAAGGGCCGATACTCAACAGCAAAGTCGGAGCGTCGCGGCGTAGCGTAAAACGACTTGCAATCGGCGCCGTACTCGCGAGCCGGTTTCACGGTCCCGATCCACTTCAGGTCATTTCAGCGGTTGGCGCCGGACGCTGCCGAATGCCGATTCCTGCGAAGATAGATCGCTGGCGTTCGACGCTGCGACCCTGACACAGTCGGTTTGCGTCCCATATCGGACGTTAAGCACAGACGGTGAATACCGGCTCTGGCTAGGGCCACGCTTTCCCGATTTCACGCACGCTCCGCGCGTCGCGGCGAATGTCGAAGAAAGCCGAGCTAACCTTGAGACGGCTGGCTAAACCGCTGGTGCGAGACCGCGGCTACGTGCTTCGACTGCTGCCTTAGCCAGAAAATTCTCGATGCCGGCAACGGATGGCTGACGACATAGCTGGAGGGCTTCGACTTCGGTGAGACAGTCGATCCCGTGCCCGAACTGGGCTCGCCAGAGTTGATCGAGTTCTTCGCCATGCCGCTCCCATAGCAGATCGCGCGTCTCAGGTCTCAACGAAATGCGTCGAGCATCGCGGCTTTCGGTCAGCGTGGTGATCGCGATGACCTTCCCTCCATGCGCCTCCACGTGGCCGCGCAGATTGGCCAGTGTGCCGCCCAGCCCGACGTGATCATCTACCAGCACGTAGGCCGCACCGCTCTGCACGTCGCCGTCAAAGACGGCGGGCGTGACCAGCCTTTGAAACGCCGGGGCGCGGGTATGGCCGACCTTGTTGGTCTGCACGATCTCGCCGGCGACCACTGGCAGGTTGAAGCTGCGGCCGAGCACCTGCGCCATCGCGTCGGGGATGGCGTTGAAACCATGGGTTTCATCGGCGATTACCGGCAGGAGAAGCGCCTCGCGAAGACTAATGAGCGAGCGCAAGACCTCGACAGATTTCATATCGAGAAGGTCGCTGGCGAGCGTCA
The DNA here is from genome assembly GCF_049898305.1 of Sphingomonas sp. PWP1-2. Lineage (NCBI taxonomy): Bacteria > Pseudomonadati > Pseudomonadota > Alphaproteobacteria > Sphingomonadales > Sphingomonadaceae > Sphingomonas > Sphingomonas sp. PWP1-2. Next base: position 64,301 of record NZ_JAFCXM010000008.1, on the reverse strand, counting down.
ACGCGGCTTCCGGATCGCCTGACTTGGCGCTCGCATAAGATGGATGGCCGTCGCGCTTCAGAACGGTCGTGTGGACTACCACATCTGGGAAATCGGCGGGCCATGGAAGGCGAGTCGCTTGGATAGTCATAGCAGCAGACCTACCTCGACTGTCGGCTTTTGCGGACCCCGAATCGCGAGCACCATGGCGGTTCGCGAACGCAGCTTCACCGAACAATGAGGGTCGTATGCTGCCATTGGCTATTTGCTTTCGGGTTCACAACATCATGCGAACTAGAGCGCCGCCTTCGCCTCGGAAGATCGGCACGGATCACGCTTTCACGCGCGCCCAAGTGCCCGGCGAGAAACGCGTTTCGGATGTTATGACGCGACCGCTTCTGCACGTCCATGAAGCCATAAATCCGATTCGGACAGCGCCCCCTTACGCAGCTGCTCCATGCTCCATTCAGCGCCCAGGCACATCGCGCGAAACCTCCCTGCTGAGACGGGGGCCGTTTTCCATTTTCCGCGCAAGCGATTCGACGAAGCGCTCCCAGCGTTCTTTCCCCATCGCCTGGGCGGCCGCCAGCGCGGTGTCCGGGAGCGGAGCATTGTTAGTCAGCCAAAACCGGATGAAAAGAGCGAGCGTTTCGTTGGTCAGCTCGACATTCCACTCAAGCCGCTCGGCCTGACGGGTCAGCCGATCCAAGCGCCGGGCCAATGCTGCTTCGAGCCGATCGGCACCATCGGGCGACAGAAACGAGGTCAGCGCCGCTTCGAGGATCGCTCCTTGTGGCACCTTCCGCATCCGAGCCTGTTCGGCAAGGTCACGGCCGAGTTGTACCGGCAAGCGGAATGTCAGCTTCACGCGCGGCTTGATCGTCATAGCGCGATGCCGTCACTGGGATCGAGCGACGCCTGACGCGCCAATCCGGCGGCCCGGTCCTGTAACTGGCGTCGCGCGATTTCTTCTTCCGGGTTCGCCTGGATCCCGAATTCGAATTCGCTTTGCGGCGCCTTAGGTCGCGGCACGATCTCTTCCTGCACCGGCAAATCGGGTTCGCGCCGGATGCCTGCATTCGCGGGATCGGCCGTCGGAGTGATGTCTCGGATAACCTCCATTTCTCCCTCGTCCGGTGGCGTCACCACAGCTTCTTCCTTTACGATGTCCGCTGGCGTCGGCGGCGGTGAGGCGATAGCAGGCGCAGCAACGGGCGGTGCGCCCGTCCAATCGTCAGCGGGCAGTTCGGCTGGACGGCTGGCCAGCGGATCGGGCGGCGGCAGAAGCCGCGGGTCGAACTGGCGGTCCGCGAAATAGCGCGCCTTGGTGGCGCGGATCGGCGCAACACCCGCCGCCATGACGATCTCATCGTCGGGCGGAAGCTGCATCACCTCTCCAGGGGTGAGCAACGGTCGTGCCGTCTCGCTGCGCGATACCATGAGATGGCCCAGCCAAGGCGACAACCGGTGCCCGGCATAGTTGCGCATCGCGCGCATCTCGGTAGCCGTTCCCAGCGCGTCCGAAATGCGCTTGGCGGTCCGCTCATCGTTGGTCGCGAACGACACTCGAACATGGCAATTATCGAGGATGGCGTTGTTGGGACCGTACGCTTTCTCGATCTGGTTGAGGCTCTGCGCGATGAGGAAGCCCTTGATGCCGTAGCCTGCCATGAAGGCGAGCGCGCTTTCGAAAAAATCTAACCGCCCGAGCGCCGGGAATTCGTCGAGCATCAGCAGCACCCGCTGCCGCTTGGATTTGGTATTCAGATCCTCCGTCAGCCGCCTTCCGATCTGGTTGAGGATCAAGCGGATCAGGGGCTTGGTACGAGAGATGTCGGAAGGCGGAACGACGAGGTAGAGGCTGGCCGGCCGCGTGGCGGTGACAAGATCGGCAATGCGCCAGTCGCAGGCGCCCGTGACCTGTGCGACGACTGGATCGCGATAAAGACCGAGGAACGACATCGCAGTCGACAGCACGCCAGACATTTCGTTCTCGGACTTGTTGAGCAATTCCTGCGCAGCCGATGCGATGACTGGATGAACGCCTGCCGCGCCCAGATGGGGCGTGGTCATCATTGCCCGGAGCGCCGACTTGATTGGTCGTTTGGGGTCGGAGAGAAACGCAGCCACACCAGCGAGTGTTTTGTCCTGCTCCGCGTAGAGGACATGCAGGATCGCGCCGACCAGCAGCGAGTGGCTGGTCTTCTCCCAATGGTTGCGCTTCTCGAGACTGCCTTCGGGATCGACGAGAACATCGGCAACATTTTGTACGTCGCGTACTTCCCATTCGCCTTTGCGAACTTCCAAAAGCGGATTGTAGCGCGACGCCGCTACGTTGGTCGGATCGAACAACAGCACGCGCCCGATCCGTGCGCGAAAGCCTGCGGTGAGCGTCCAGTTCTCGCCCTTGATGTCATGGACGATGCAGCTGCCTGGCCAAGTCAGCAGTGTCGGCACCACCAAACCCACACCCTTGCCCGATCTCGTCGGCGCGAAGCAGAGGACATGCTCAGGGCCATCGTGCCGCAGATACGAGCCGCTCAACCGACCGAGCACGACGCCGGCATCGCCCAGCATACCGCCGGCCTTCACTTCTTGGGGCGTCGCCCAGCGCGCCGACCCGAACGTCAGCGCATTCTTTTGCTCACGCGCGCGCCAGACCGACATGCCGATCGCAACCACGATCGACAAAATCCCACCAGATGCCGCGATCGCCGCCCCGCGCAGGAAGACCGCCGGTGCATAGGCGTCGTAACTGAACCACCACTAGAAGAAGGCGGGCGGCGGGTAGATCGGCGTGCGCCACAGTGTGAACCAGACCGGCTGCAGCTGCGGCTGATAGCCGAGCGCGTGGGCAGTCCATTGCGTCGCGCCCCAGAGCGTCAGCAGTACGATTAGCAACACCGTGGTAACTTGGCCCCACAGGATTTTGGTTGCGGACATCAGACTGGCTCCGAGGATGAAGGAGAAGGGGCGATCACCGACCGAGTCCACGGGTGCGACCGAGTGACCAGTCGACCGCGCCGCCGGGACCCATCGTGCCAGTGATGTGCTGACCAAGATGCGCGTCGAGTGCCGGGCGCCAGGGGACGAGCTGGAAGCCGAGGCCGTCATCGATCATCGCGAAGCGACCCGATGAGAGCGTGACCCGCTCGCGGTAGATGCCGCTGACATAATCGCCGGGCGCCGACGGGCTGTGAGCAAGGCCGGTCTGCCCCACCTTACGCAACACGGCGTCTTCCAGCTCGCGTGCCTTCAATGTTTCGATCAAGCCGCGCTGGATCGAAACCCCGCTGCCGACACGGCGCGCCAAGCCCTCTTCCACGAGACGGGCTTCGCGTTTTTCCAGCGCGTCACGGATGTACCGGCCAAACCCTCCGGCGGTGGGTGTGGGCGATTGGCTGACAAGCTGCCGGTCGAGCCATGTCGTACCGCGCGCTTCTATCTGCTGTTCGAGCGAAAGGTCGGAGCGGACTGCCAGCGACAGTCGCGTATCGCCATGCGGTCCGTTCCAATGACGCACCTCCACGATCGCGCCGGGCGCCGCATCGCCGGTCGTTTCAAGATCGGCGAACCGGACATAGTGGACGCGACCGTCGGCACCGTCGATCACGGCGTAGGCCGAGCCCGATAATTCGTCGTGAAGTCCCCGCTCGACCAGCCGCCCGATAATTGGGTCGGCAGCGGCGTCCCCTTGAAGCGCAAAGCTTGATGGATCGGCGGCGCGATCGGACCCTGCCATCGCGCGGTGCATCGTCTTGATAATGTCGGTGCGGATCGACAGATCTCGCAAGGTGGGCTCAAGGTCGGATCGAAGCGTCCAGGTGGCGGGTGCGACAGGGTCCGCCAGACCAAGCCGCTGCAGTTCCGCCGCCCGGCCAAGCAGCAGGATGCGGCGGTACGTCTCAGGCCCGGGTACTCCCGGGCGAAGATCGACGATCCCCCCGTTTTCATCCGCCGTCCGAACAAGCTGGCGATCAAGATTGGTGAAGCGCTGGGCGCCGACCTCGCGACCGAGCGCAGCCTCGATCTCGCGCTCGCTCCGGGGCCCGAGTTCGAGGGTCGCCCTCGCTTCTGCGCGAGCGCGCATCCCTTCGCGAATATAGTCGCGGTCGATGACGAGGTCCGAGCCGTCGGTCGCACGCCCGCGGACCAGAACATGGATATGCGGATTGTCGGTGTTCCAATGATCAACGGCGACCCAATCCAGGTCGGTTCCAAGATCACGCGCCATGTCGTGCATCAACTCGCGCGTGAACGCGCGCAGGTCGGTCATTTGGGAGGCGTCCTCGGGCGACACGATGAAGCGGAAATGGTGACGGTCGCCGTCGCAGCGCTCGGCGAATGCATCGCCGTCTGCGACCTCGCTGGTGCGATCGAACAGATTGGCGTCGCGGCCATCTCGGGTGACGCCGTCTCGTTCGAGATACGCGACGTGCCGCGCGAGTGGGGCAGCGCGGTAGCGCGCGCCGTGATGCCGCACGACGCGCGCCTTGATCACGACCCGGCGATTGGTCCGGTTGAACCGGGCATTGAGGGCAGCACTTCGCCCGCGACCCAGATGCCCTGTCCCTCCTGTTCCCGGCCTGGCCGAGCGCCGCGCATGACCCGCCTTCGCGGCGGCGCGACGAACCTGCGCGGCAAGGCTCTTCGCCCGGCTACCGGAGCGCGCGCCACCGTCGCCCACCTTGCCGGGACGTATCGTGAAGTCGCGATCGTCGCGCTTCACGGTCAGCCGTCCCAGGCCGAATATGGTGCCAGCCGATAAAGTACTGAATATCTTGAAGAAACTGCAGAATGTGCCAGCCGCCTACAAAGGCTGCCAGACGAAATTCTCCCTACCGACCAACCACATAAGCGTGGCCGTACGGCAGCGCTTTTATCTCGCCATCGCTTCTCACCTTCTGCAATCTCAAAGGCATCTACCCCCGATCCTGCGCCATGCTGCGCCAGAGGAAGCGACAATGCGACCAGCAGCGTCATTGCGGATGCTGGCCGGAAAGTGCGACGAAGAGGCCAGAGGGTGGCGGTTGGGTCACGTCCGAAGCGGCGTCTGCACGCTCCACAGGCTTCGTTTCCATCGCAACGGAAGCGCTTTTCGAGCCGCTCACGAAGATCGTGGAGCGCGTCCAGGCAGATGGGTCGAAGCGCTCTGCTGCTCCGATAGCGGTGGGCGCCCCGGTTGTGATCGGTGCCAACTTCGCGACATAGCCGATGGTTTCAGCTGGGAGTGGTCGACCTCTGCTGACATAGGCCTCATAACGAGCTGGGCCGGCATTGTAGGCGGCGAGAAACCCCGGCGCGCCGTAGCGATCGTAGAGTTCGCGCATATAGGCGGCACCAGCGAAAATGTTCCCGCGAGGGTCGTAAACGTTATCGGCAAGGCCATAGCGGGCGCGCAGATAGCGCCAGGTCGCAGGCATGATCTGCATCAGGCCTGTAGCGCCCTTGGGCGATACGGCGCGCGGATTGTTCGAGCTTTCCACGCGCATGACTGCGTAAATCCACGCTTCGGGAATGGCGAAACGCTTTGCCGCCTCGGTGACGTACGCTGAGATCGAGACCACCGATCGATCGCTTTCGGCTGCGCGAAGCGGCACCGGAAAGCCTGTGGCAAATAGCTCGATGACAAAGGCCAACAGGAGGTAATTGAGCGAAGTTCGCATGGCAGTTCAGGCGCGACCGTCACGTCGCGGCTCGCGCGTCCAGACGAGATGATACGTGTCATTCCCATCGTTCGACTGGAAAAGATTGGCATGGATCGGCCCGGCAAAGCTCGGGTCGTCGATCATCAATGAGAGATAGGCGCCAGCCCGTTCGCCCGTCCGGCACCATGCAGCACCTACTTCAGGACCGCCGCCATCGGCTCCCAGATGCACACGGAAATCCGGCGCATTATCGGCATCGAAATTGTCTGCGGGCAGCAGCGCAAGTTCTACTTCAAGAGACACTGTACTGACGATGCCCGAGAAGCCATCCGACGTCCGGGTGAAGAGACCAATCTGTGGCATGATGGAGTTCCTTTGGGGTGAGCGATTGAGAAGGAGCTAAAGGCAGCTCAGTGCGGCAGCGCAGGTTTGGCGATCCAAAGCGGTGTCAGCGTCGCACGCACTGTGGAGACGGGAAGAGGCCCGAAATATCGGCCGTCGAAACTGTCGCGAACCGCGCTGCTCATCAGGAAAACCTGATCGGCACCGAGCCGCCGACAGCCAGCCCATCGCGGCAGCGGTCGACCACGCCGATCGTTGGCCAAGGCGTTGCCGAGATGCCTCCCGTCCACGGAAACTCTGGAACCAAAGCGGCAGACGGTCTGCCCGGCCATCGCTGCGACGGGCTTCAACAAGGGCACCCTGAGCGGCAGATAATGGCGCTTGGCCAGGTACGCCTCGAGTACCGACGGCGGCGTAACGGAGACCAGATCGCCGACGTTGATGGCCGCTCCTGGATGAGCGCGGTACAGGCCAATCGGCACGCTCGCGCTCGCGTTCCAGACAAGGCGGGCCGAGGGGTGGATGAAGCCGGTCGCGGCCGTCGCCATCATCGCGAAATAGGTCGTCATCACATAGCCAAAGCGGGTCATGGCTGGAGCTCCTTGCGCCGTAGCCAGGCGCGATGGCGTTCAAGGGAATAGGGCCGGGCCGGAAGGCCAGCGGTCGTGCGGTTGTGGAGATGGCGCCAATAATCAGGCGCCGCGTCGCAGGGATCGACGCCCAGCGCCTCAATCTGATCGATCGTTTGGAGGACGCGCTCGACGCGCGGCCAGCCGTTGATCTGGAGGAGGATGTCGCCACCCGGCTCGACGCTGGGCAGCGTCGCATACGCCGTGTCCTTGCCGACCGTTAGGACGATATGGATTCGCGACAGGATCGTGCCGTGCGCGTTAGATGCCCAGCGAATGAGGGCGAAAACAGCGTTTGGGCGGAAGCCGACTACCCGCGTTCGACGATCGACGATGCGCTCCTGCGTGATGCGGCCAAAGCGAATCCAATGCTCGATCTCGCCTTCGATCCACACGAGGCGAACGTGCGTCATGCTGTCGCCGAACGGCCGCTGAGCGATGGCGGCAGAAGCTGCCGCGCCCGGACTTGCGAGCAAAGTCGCTGGCGTCCTGTCCACGATCATGACGAGTTTCCGAACCGAGCGGCCGACTGGGCCGCGCGGCTATCGCCTAGCGTTAGAAAGAATCCGTAGGATTCTATGTTAGCACAGTTAGCATCGCCGAAAACAACGCCAGAACAGCGTGTTAAGGCCTGTTTGGGTTTTTGATGGCACGAGCTTTCGGTTTTCGAAAGCACGAGCGACCCGGTCAACGATAGCACGACCTCGGCGCTCACTTGTCCACAGCCTTGTTGCCGACCCGGCGCATCGCGACATCGAACGGATCACGCGGGAGTGCCGCAAAGGCGAGCCGCTCCCGGCCGAGCGCGATTTCGAGCTTCAACCGGTATCCGGGAAGCGGCTGGCGGCGGACGATATCGCGCAGCGCAAAGGCAAACTGCTTGCGCGGCGAGAGGACGCCGGACTTCAGATAGAGGTGGGAAAGATCGAAGCTCCAGCCGCCGACCTGGCGGCCGCCATGCTTGCGGACGATGCGGTAAAGCCAGCGCTCGAGACCGCCCGAGAGCGCAAAATAGTCGCGGTCAATCGTCAGCACGAGTGCTTGATCGAGCACACCTTCGTAGAACCAGTCGGGCAGGATCATCTCGATTCCGAGCGGTCGACCGCAGGCGTCGAGCCGCTCCTTCCACTCGTTGATCCAGGAGAAGCGGTGCCGCCGCCGCTGTTGCGGCTGGCGGATCGTGGTTGCGACTGTGGTCGATTGCAGCCGGTCGAGCGCTGCCTTCAGCCGCTCGTAATCGCGCAGTGACACTCCGCGATCGACGAAGGTCAGGATCGCGTGCGGTGTCGTTGCCATAAGCCGCGAGGTTGATCGACCGCGGTCGCGCGCCTCGACGATCTGGCTTGCTGCCCAGATCAGGATGTCGGCGTCCCAGATGGTCGCCATGCCGTGTTCGGCCGTCGCCTCCACGCTGATCGAAACGTCGCCCAAATTGAAGTTGATCGGCTTCACACGGCGCGATTTTGCGAGGCTGAAGAACGGCCAGGACATCAAATCCTGCGCGTCGCGCGGCGCGAGATTGCCCGGCACAGCGCGGAACAGATCAAGCTGCCGATCGCCGAGTTCTGCGACTTGTATGTTCTGACGGTAGGTCACGTCAGCGCCGGATCGGGCCAGTGTATCCAGCGATCTCCGGCTGCCGCTTTGCGGGCAGCACGATGCCATGGCCAGGGTCGGACGTCGAGCGTCGGATGCCTTGCTCGGCCCAGCGTTGGATGTCTTCGGCGGCATAGACCACCCGCCCGCCCAGCTTGTGATAGGCCGGACCTGTCCCATAGCAGCGATGCTTTTCGAGCGTCCGAGCGGACAGCCCGAGGATCAACGCCGCGTCGGGCGTGCGCAGATAACGTTTCGGGGCTTCCGGTGGTGTTGCAGTCATTTCGGCGTCTCCAGCGTCGGCGCGGCGCTATTCGCCAGCGCGCTCCATCTCCCGCAGACCTTGGAGGGTTTTAGGCTATGCTCAGAAGACCCGGCGACGTGCTGCCGATGGCCTTCATCGAGGCCAACCGCCGCCGTCCCAAAAGGCACCGAAAGCGACGCGCCTCGCTTCCCATGAGGGGATGCCCGATAGGAAGCGGGCAATTTGGGCAATTGGGCTGTGCGCCACTGTGGAGGCAACTATGCTCTCGAGAGGAGAGCAGATCGACGCTCGGTTAGGTGCGCTCGACCACTTGCCCTGACGGTGACGGGAGTATCATCCAGCGTTTGCGGCGTTCGCGAGAAAGAGCCCCGCCCGGCGTTGCCGGGCGGGGCCTCCTTGCCGCATCAGTCGTTGCTTGCCTTGCGCGGGCGCGACCAGATGAGGCTGCTGGTGTCTTCGCCTTCGTCGTCGAAGAGGTTGGCGAAGATCGGTGCGGTGAAGCTGGGATCGTCGAGCTTGACCGAGAGATATTCGCGCTGCTCGGCCGAGGTCTTCGTCCAGGCGGCCCCGATTTCGGCGCGGCCGACGAACACGCGGTGGGTCGGTGCTGCGTCGTTCGAGCGGTTGGTTTCGGCCACGATGCGGACGCCCTTGGCCTGAACGCTGAGGGTAACGATCTCGCCCTGATAGTCCAAGCCGACCTTCTTGAAGCTGCCGATATTTGCCATGATGATATTCCTTCGTGATTTCGAGCCCGCCCCATGCGGCCTCGATGGCGTGCAAAGGACGGGTGCGATCGCCGCCGCAGCGTCAGCCCGCAGCGTAAGCGGAGGACTGCGGGACGGGCGGTTTCTTGGCGTCGCGAGGAATGGGCGAAGCCCAGGGGAAGAAACTGCCCGGTACGCGGTTGCGGCTTAGGCGTATCGAGGCGAAGCCGTCACCCGGCTAGCTCAGCCATTGAAGAGGCCGTTGGAGCGGGCTTGATCCTCAAAGGAATGGACCCGGCAAACTGCGGCTTCCAGGTCGGCTTGTGGCGTTCGCGCGGTCTTTCCGTAGAGTGAGGCCGTGCCGCCATTGGCCCCGATCCACCCCACGGACATTGATGCGACCCACCCACCGCGCGATCGCCGGAAAACCAAAGCAGGCCGCCTGATGACCTCGGAATTGCGCTACATCACGCTCAAGCAATATGCTCCCGTGCGCCAGAAACGTTACGCCACGCCGCCCCTCCGACGAGGATGGCGACAAGCATCGCTGCTATGGTGCGCACTGCATCAGAGGAAACGACCGGTGCGGTAAGGCCCATGACGGCATGATAGGCGGCGATCGACGCAGGTGCCGTAAACGCGACCAAAATTCCCAACCGCATGACCGGCGAAGCGGCCGAAGCAACGATCATTCTGCCGCCGATCAGGACAAAGAGTGCAACCGCGCCGCCGCAGATGAGAGCGGTGGCGAGCCCAAAGCCAGCATGAAGGAGCAACAGCACCATCGTCATCGCAGCGAAAAACGGCAGCGCGTGCACGGTGAGCTTAATGAGGCACCAGCATAGAAAAAATGCGACGGCGATCAGGATCGGAATAGCAAAAATCACGAGCGTCCTCCTTGACGAAACAGGTCGTCGGACGCGCTCTCCACCACCACCACAGCGCACGATGTCCGACGATAATAGCAACAGAAAAGGCGCCCTGGAAAGACCAAATGGCCTTCCCGAGCGCTTGCGCGAGTGATCGCTTCAGCGAGCGAACGGGTCATATTCGCGAACGATCTGGGCGGGGTCGCCGTCATATTCGCGGGCTTCGGCAACACCGAACTTCTGGTCGCCGGTTTTGAAGATGACGATGCAGGACATCATCGTCCGTGCGAGGTTCCAACCGAAAGATTGTGCGAGACTGAGGGTCATGTGGGTGGCTCCTGTCCGGGAGCGAGGACCATCCCCGCTCGACAGGCGCCCGAAGTGTCTGGCGGATGGCTGCAATCACCGCGAGAGGCGTAGCCCACGCGGCCGCACGCTCGCGTAGCGGACCCTTTACGGGTTGATGGCGTCAGGCCATCCGATGGACCAAGGGTTAGGCCTCAAAGAGTGGGGTGGGCCTTGTTTCGGACAGGGGCCGGGATCGCAAACCAGTGTCACGCCAACAACATTTGGGGTAGGATGACGCGCAGATAGCCGTGGAGGTTTGATCCCATGACGATGAACTCCGTCACGCTTTCCGCGACGCCCAAGGACAATGGATATCAGTCAACAGTCAGCTTCGGGGACGGTGTCGGGATAAGTTCAGCCGAGACCTATCCAACGATCGGCGAAGCGATCACCGCAGCCGCGCTTAAGCTGCTCGATATGCCCGAACGGCTCTGTCGCCTCGACGATACCGACATTTTGGGCAGCCAGTCACCCGCCGGGTGACTTCGGCCGCAAGTCGAACAAGGGAATTCCAAGCTTGCGTGCCTTGTCGGCGAGGTTGTCCTGGATCCCGGTGCCAGCGAACACGATCACCCCGATCGGCAGGATATCGAGCATCGCATCGTTACGTTTGAACGGTGCAGCTTTGGCATGCCTGGACCAGTCGGGCTTGAATGCGACCTGTGCGACCTTGCGGCTATCGGCCCAGCGCGATGCGATCACTTCAGCGCCTTTGGGCGAACCGCCATGCATCAGCACCATGCCGGGATGCTTAACGTGGACCTTGTCGAGCGTGTCCCACACCAGCCGGTGATCGGTGATGTCCAGCCCACCGGTGAAGGCAATCTTCGGTCCTGTCGGCAACATCACCTCGGTTTCGGCGCGTTTGCGGGCGGCAATGAAGTCGCGGCTGTCGATCATCGCCGAGGTCAAGGCCTTGCGATTGACCACAGATCCCGCGTGCGGACGCCAGGCGTGACGGGTGTGGGTTTCGAACTGTTCGGCGGAAAGGTCGCGCATCAGCTCGAAGGCGTTGCGGCGCTCGATCAGTGTCATCCCTTCGGCGAGCAAACGTTCCAGTTCGACCGATTTCACCTCAGAGCCGTCCTGCTCGCGCTGCGCGCGCTTCTGCGCCTGCTCGTTGTCGTCGAGTTCGCGTTCGATCCGGTCGACCGTGCGGTGGAACAGATTGACCTGGCCCCAGAGCAGGGTCTCGAGATCGGGTTCGAGGCGGGTGTCCTGCATCGTCACTACGAGCGCATCGAAGATATCGACGATGGCGCCGGTAATGTGATGCGCTTCGGGCAATGGCCGGGCATCGGGTTCGTCATCGAACGGGCGGTGGCCATAAAGCGCGAGTTCTTCGAGAATATGGCCAGTCGGCGAGGTAGCGTGGTGCGGTTCGTGGTCGGGATCGTTCGTCATGGTGACTTGCCCTTGAGCTGACAGCCGCGCCCATCGCGGCCTTCGCAGGCGTCGAAGAGCGGGACGCGGTCGGGCCTGCACCGCTGAGGCGGAGCCACAAGCGGCCACAGCGCAGCGAAGGACGGCGAAGCCGGGCTATTTTGGTTCGCGATGCAAAGTCGGGTGCAGCCCGGCGGCGGAAAATAGTCCGGCGCAGCCGTTGCCGGCCCGGATGGGTTCCGGTCCGACACGCCCCCTCAGAAGGCCGTGGGCGCGGCTCTTCCGCCAAGTAGGCAGTGCAGTAATGATGATCCCGGACGAAAACCGATCACGCCGCTTCGCTGGACTTGTGCGAGATCAGAAACTGCTCGGCATCCGCGCGGTCGAGCTGGAGACGGACCCCGTCCGCCAGTGCGGGCAGCCCGAGCTGACGCAGATCGTCGTTGAAGTCGCCGAGCGCCGGTATAAGCGGTAGCGCCTCGATCCCGGCATCGTATGCGCGTTCGGCCAAGGTTTCTGTGGCGTGCCGTCCGGCCGGATCGTTGTCGCGAGCAATATAGAGCCGTCGCAGGCTGTTCGGCAGGACCAGAGCGGCGAGGTGATTGGCGGAAAGCGCAGCCATCATTGGCATGGCCGGCATAACGCATCGGAGCGACAGCATCGTCTCGATGCCTTCGCCAGCCGCCAGAATATCCGTTGCCCGACCGAACCTGACGCCGTTGCCGAGAAGAAATCCCATGGCGCGACGTGGAGTCGATATCGGTGCCTTTGTCGTGCCTGTTGCGTCGAGCCATGTGCGGTCCGCGCCCGTAATAGCACCGGTATTGTCGGTCACTGCTGCGATCAGTGCCGGCCAGCTGTCGCGGACATGGTCTGCGGGGTCATCGCTGTCGCAGCGATACCAGCTGCGGGGATGGAAACGGAGCGCTGTGCACGTCCGGGTGTTACTGATGCCGCGCTCACGCAGGTAAGTTTCCGCAAGCGTGCCGACGATGGGCTTCGACATGGCAAACAAGCGGCGCGCCGCTTCCGGCGAGCCGGTGGGTGCCGGCATATGACGGTGCCCATTATCGGTCGGTTCGGTTCGAGGGAGCGCAAGAAAGCGACGGGCTTCATCTAGTGTATCGCGCAAGGTCGTCAGACGCTCGCGCCGAGCGATTATGTCGAGCAGATCGCCATGCTCGCCGGTCGCAGCATCGGTCCATTTATCCGCCGGCTTTGCCGGTTCGAGTGATCTCAGCCTAAGAAACAGGCTGCGGCCGGGCGTGTTGTCAGCATCGCCAACCAGCCAGTAGCGACCCTCGCGACGTCCGCTGGAAAGATAATGGCGGCACACCGCCTCAGCCTGCTCGGCGAGGCGCTGCGCAATGTCCGTGGCACGGTCCTGCATCGGCGTGATCCTTCGAGCAAAGAAATAGCCCGCCGTCGGTGAGGTCGACGGCGGGCCGGTAGGTGGTGGGCCGTTATTCGGCGGCGATGGCCTGATATTCCTCGACCGGTTCATCTTCGGCGTGTTCGACCACATCGTCAACGACCTGTTCACCGCCGATCGCCGCCGGTTCGTCGCTCGCGACTGCAAGGTCCGGCTCGGCAGCCGGCACGACCGCGAACAGCGTGCGGCCCGGCGTACGCAGCGGCTCGGGCAGCCAACCCGAGTCGGCGAGCAGGGTTTGCGCTTCCGCTGCCATCTCCGGCTTCTTCAGGTGCGCGATACGGTCGGCGGCTTGTTCGCCTTTCGCCTCGCGAACCGCGCCCATGATGCGTGCCTTGGTCACCCGACCGAAATAGGTGTCGATGGTCGGCACCCAGCCGGCCGACACCATGTCGAGGTCGAGCGCGTCAGCGAACCGATCGGCGTGAGCGAGAGCCTTCGGTCGGCGATTGTACGGCTCGTAGATCGCGTTGACCGACAGCGACACGCAATGGGCGAACAGCGCGTAGCGGGTGCCAAAGTCGAACCGGCCAAGCGCGTCCCACAGGTCAATCGCGTCCTTGGGCAGCATCTTCGCCCATTCGGCATGCAGTTCGTCATAGGCTGTCGCCAAGACGCTGTCCGCAAGGCCTGCTGCCTGCGCCGCGAACCCGACGCTCTTCAGGTCGAGCTCGAGGCAGGTGTCCTGCGCGTAGCGGTAGAATATCCGCAGGCAAAGCGCATGAAGTGCGGCAAGGAATGCGATCTCGGGTCGGCCGCTAAGCGCATGTCGCAACGCCAGAGTACGATAAGCGGTGAGTTCGCTCACCAACCGATCGGGGATCGGCTTCAGCCCATCCTCTTCCGGCTCCGGCGCCGATGGTTCATCGTCGGTGGTCGGATCATCGCGATGGGACTGATCGGCGGTGTCGGTGGCTCCGCCCTCGTTGCCGTCATCCTCTTCGAGTTCGATTGGTAGTTCATCCTCCGCCCGGACATAGCCGCGATCAATGCGAAGCACGCCAGCGCTATCGATGCTGACATACGCACCGGCCCGCGCCACTTCTGCCGAATCGAACACGAACGGTCGCTCGTCGAGTGCGGCAATCGCCGTTTCGATTTCGGCCAAGCGTGCATCGATCTCTTCGGGTAGGTCCTCGTCGGTGCCGGAATAGGTATCCTCCAGCCCGTCGAGCTCGGCCTGCAACGCGTCGCGCGTCGCCTGCTCCTCGTCGGTGAGCGCAACCTGCTCGCCGAACAGCCGGCACAAACCATAGGTATGTCCGTACGCGAAGTCGGGAGCGACCTCGGTCCACTTCCAGCCCTCCGCGCTAATCGGCTCCGCATCCTCGCGCAGCTTCTCGGCAACGAGCATGTCGAGCAGCCCGGCATCCTGCAGCCATCCGCCGTGATCCTGTTCGAACAGATCGCGCAAGATGGTGCCACCGGCCTCGGCATAGGCGTCGAGGCCGATGAACAAGGCGCGCTTGTCGGTTGCCTTGACCGCCCCTTCTGTCAGCATCCGTCGGATGGCGTAAGGCTGCTTGTCGTAGCTTCCCGCGATGCGCTCGAACACCTGCTCCTGGCGCGCGTGGTCGGCGTTGACCGTGAATGCCATCAACTGGTCGAGCGTCATGCCGTCCTCGGCATAGACGTCCAGCAGCTTCGGGCTGACCGCGGCAAGCCGTAGGCGCTGCTTGACGACGGCGACCGCCACGAACTGCGCCGCCGCAATCTCCTCCTCCGACTGGCCCTTCTCGCGCAGCGCGAGGAAGGCGCGAAACTGGTCGAGCGGATGCAGCGGCGCACGCTGGACGTTTTCCGCCAGGCTGTCCTCTTCGGGTGTGCCGGCATCGCGGAGCACGCACGGCACTGGGGCAGTCTTGGCGAGCCGGCGCTGTTTCACCAGCAACGCGAGTGCCCGGTAACGGCGACCGCCAGCCGGGATCTCGTACATGCCGGTCTCGACGCCGTCGGCATCGCGAACCGGTCGCACCATGATGCTTTGCAGGAGCGTACGGCGGGCGATGTCCTCCGCCAGTTCGTCGATCGAAATGCCCGCCTTGATGTGGCGGACGTTGGACTGGCTCAGCACGAGTTTGTCGAACGGAATGTCCCGCGACGACGACAACGTGATCTTCTGGACCGATCTGGTCATGGGTCTTCTCCATGACGGGCGGCCGGGAGCCTCTCTCCTGACCCTCAACCCGTCACGAAGAGAGGCGCAGCCCTCTCCCTCTACAGGGGGGGAACTGCGCCGAAGGTGAGTGAGATGAGCGCGACCTTATTTAACGCTCGCCAAAAGCTTGGCGGCTTTGCCCTCAAGCTCAAGACGCGCATCCTGATGCGGTTTGTCACGAGCGAGCGCGGTGATCCCCTGCACGAAATCGAAGATCGACTCGGGCGGGCGGCCTTCCTCCGCCAGCACCCTGGCAATGATCTTTTCGGTCTCGGGGCGAGAGAAGCCGCGTTTGCGCAGGAAGGTCTCGCGGTCTTCGTCCTTTCGCGCGACGATCGCTTCGCGCGCAGCGCGGATGCCGACCATGAAGGGCGCTGGCGACGACGTGGCGAACCGCTCCAGCGCCGGTGCCGCTTGATGGGCAAAGCGGTGGCTGGCGAACTTGCTATGCCGGATGCTGATCTCCTCGAAGCCTTCGGCGCCCCAGATGTTGCGGTTCATGCAGACCGCGCGGAGATAGAAGCTCGCC
Organism: Sphingomonas sp. PWP1-2; assembly: GCF_049898305.1. Taxonomy (NCBI): domain Bacteria; kingdom Pseudomonadati; phylum Pseudomonadota; class Alphaproteobacteria; order Sphingomonadales; family Sphingomonadaceae; genus Sphingomonas; species Sphingomonas sp. PWP1-2. The sequence continues at coordinate 48,416 of NZ_JAFCXM010000008.1, read as the reverse complement.
ATCCCGAGCGTCTTCGACCCGACCTCGCTGTTCCAGCAATAGAAGCCTCGGAAGTAGAGGTCGGCGTCGCCATTCGGTAGACGTCCCGCTTCGATCGGGTGGGCGTCGTCGACCAGAAACAGGAAGACGTCTCGGTCCGAAGCGTACAGCGTCGTCGTGTCCTTGGTCACTTCGACAAACGGGTTGTGCGTCATCGTCGACCAGTCGAGCAGACCCGGCACCTTCCAGCGCGTGTCGCCAGTACCGTCCCCGGCGATGCGCATCACCGCTTCCACCAGTTCATGGTCCCAGATGCGGCCATAGTCTGGCCCGGTCACCGCGCGCAGCTCGATCCGGCCGTCGTCAGCTTCGAGCGTCTTGACCAGTTCTCCGCGGTGCGAGAGCAAGCCGTGCTGGAGGTTGATGCCGGCAAGCGGCGCGGGCAGCTGGCGCATGTAACTGGCGGGGGCACCTACCAGGCTGCAGAGCTGGCCGTACGACCAATGGGTGGGAGCGACGGGCGCGTCCTGGCCGGGCACTATCAGCGCTAGATGTTCGGCATTGTCGCGACTGGCTTCGACACGAAGCGACTTGGTTTCGACAGTACGAGCGGTCGCACGTTCAGCTCGAGACCGCACTGACGCATGCAGCGCGCCGAGGGAGAGAAACCGCTCGTCATCAGGACGCGAAAACCACTCGGACGAGACTCGCCCGATGCGCTCACCACGGCTGATATCGACCTTGTAACCGGTATAGGCTCGCGGAGCCGACTGCCCCGACACGGGAGGGGCAGAGGGAAGAACAGTCGTGATCATGAGATACCTTCATGACGAGCAACCCGAGAAACTCTCTCTCGGCTTTCATCCCGTCACGAAACTGCTTGCAATCTCTCCCTCTCTGGCTCCGTGCGCCGCCGAGACCGCGCGCAGCACGGGGGACGACCGAAATCTGCTGCGCCCAACTGGCGCCGTTTCCGAATCCCGCAACAACCCGTCGCGGCCGAATCCATAATGCGGCGTGCACCGACAAACTCGACACATCGCGGATGCCGCCATATGTACGCTGGAACTTGCCGCAGACTGCTTCCCCCGTGCTTCCCCGATTTTCGAGGGCGGTCGGGGAAGCAAAAAGCGGCCCCGAAGGACCGCTCTAATTGTATGAAAACATTAGGAAAAACTGGAGCGGGCGAAGGGATTCGAACCCTCGACCCCAACCTTGGCAAAATTGCCGGAGGCCCTTTTCGGGGCTTCGCCACAGCCCTCTATTCTAGCCTTATCTTGCTGAATTATAACTGGAATATCGAGGAGCCTTACGCTAGAGATATCCGAGGGATAACCGGCGAATTCCGTTCTGGTGGACGCCCGGTGGACGCCCGGAAACCCAAGGTTGGGGTCGAATAGCAGGCGATTGTCATGGCAATTTCACAGTCGGTAGTGTTGACGAAAAGGCTCATCGAAGCGGCCAAGCCAGAGGCGAAGCGCTACGAGATCTGGGACAGCGACGTGACCGGATTTGGTATCCGGGTCGGCGTCAGCGGAAGCAAGACCTTCGTGATCCGCTACCGAGCGGAAGGCGGCGGTCGCGAGGCGCCCCGGCGCTACGTGACGGTCGGCCGGTTTGGTGCACTCACGGTCGAGCAGGGCCGCAAGAAGGCCAAGGAGCTCCTCGCCGCCGCTACCATCGGCGACGATCCTGCTGCCGAACGGAAAGCCAAGCGCCTGGAAATGAAGATGAGCGCGCTCGTCGATCTCTATGAAGCCGAAGGCTGCTTCATTCAGCGGGGTAAGCGGATGGGTGAGCCGATGAAGGCTCGATCGAAGCAGTATCTGGTTGCGCGCTTGCGCCACCATGTCGTGCCGTTGCTCGGCCACATGAAAGTGACTGAGGTGAAAGTCGGTCACATCGAGCGATTCTTCGCCGACGTCACCAACGGCAAGAGCGCCAACGACGTGAAGCTCGGCCACCGGAGGCGCGTCATTGTACGCGGTGGGCCCGGTGCCGCGCGGAAGGCATTCCGTGACCTTTCCGCAATGTTCAGCTTCGCCGAGCGGCGCGGTATCATTCCTTCCAACCTTTGCCACAAGGCGGTCGTCCAGAAGACCGACGGCGCCAACGAACGGTATCTTACGCTCAAGGAGCTCGGGCAACTCGGTGCGGCCTGCGATGCGCTCGAAGCGGAGGGCACCAACGTCAAGGCCCTGAACATTACACGGCTATGGGTCCTGACCGGGTGTCGACGCGATGAGATTGCCGGACTCAAATGGCACGAGGTTGATTTCGACCGCGGCGTGCTGGCGCTCGATGACAGCAAGACCGGGCGTTCGATCCGCCCGCTGGCTACGGCGGCGATTGTCCTGCTTAAGGCCATCGAGCGCGAGGATGGCAGCAATTTTGTCTTCCCGGCGGCAACCGGAGAGAAGCATTTCCAGGGCACCAAGGTCTTATGGCCGAAAATCGTGAAGAGAGCCGGCCTGGTCGGCGTCACGCCCCACACCCTGCGCCACACGATGGGCGCGATGTCGACCTCATCCGGCGAGGCGCTGGCGCTGACCGGAGCGATCCTCGGGCACGTCAATCTGCGCTCGACGATGCGCTATGCTCACGTGCAGCTCGACCCCTCGCTGAAGGCAGCCAATCGGGTCGGCAAGAAGCTCGCGGCCGCGCTTGCCGGTCAATCGAGCCCAGCGAAGGGCAAACGGGCGGCCTGACGCGCCTGGACACCGATCCGTTTGCTCCCTTCTGGGTAGGTCAAGCGACTCGAGTGAGCCCGGATTCAGTGGCAGGTTCTGCGATGACGTTACTTCGCTCGGTTGCCGCAGCGGCGACTCCTGTGAACGGATGGTTATCGGGCGATCGCGGCCGCTGCGTGATCGTCACCTTCGACCTGCCTGCCGGTGGCCTTTCTTTCGGAATAGCGATCAACCAGTTCCGCAGCGTGAGGGCGCATCAGCACCGTGATGCGCACCAGTTCCTCCATCACGTCGACAATGCGATCGTAATAGCTCGACGGCCTCATGCGGCCGTTCTCGTCAAACTCGTTGTAAGCCATCGCAACCGACGACTGGTTGGGAATGGTGAACATCCGCATCCATCGGCCGAGCAGGCGCAGCGTGTTGACCGCGTTGAACGATTGAGAGCCGCCCGATACCTGCATCACCGCCAGCGTGCGGCCCTGTGTCGGCCGCTTGCCCTTCAGCTCCAACGGGAGGTGGTCGATCTGAGCCTTCATGATGCCGGTGACTTGACCGTGCCGTTCCGGGCTGCACCACACCTGGCCTTCCGACCACAAGGACAGCTCCCGAAGCTCGTGGATTGCGGGATGATCGTCGCCTGGCACCTGGTCAGGAAGCGGCAGGTCGGACGGATCGAATATTCGCGTCTCCGCGCCGAAGAAGCGCAACAGACGGGCGGCCTCCTCCACAGCGAACCGTGAGAAGGAGCGTTCGCGCAGCGAGCCGTAGAGCAGCAATATGCGGGGCGGTGGTTGATCGGCGCCGATGTCGGCCGCCGGTCGCCGGTAGGCGAAGCCCGGCTCGAACGCAGGCATATGATCTGGATCGGGAAGGTCGCGGATGCGGGTCATGTGATGCTCAAAGATTTGATCATGTAGGTGGCGCTTGCCGGACAGAGAGTGGAGAATTCCGCCGTCCCCGCAATCGCTGGCGGCGCTGTTGCCCGATCGGCCTCCTGATAGCCGAGCCCGCCAAAGAAGCGCGCCGCCGTGGTGGTGAGCAGATGCAGGCGCTCGACCTCGCCACGGGCGGTGGTTTCGAGGTGCTCAACCAGCGTTCGGCCGAAACCCTGCCTGCGGCGGCTCGGCAGCACGACCATGGACCGGAGCAGGCGGTCCGGCCCCGGCCCTTCAAGACCGATATACCCGATCAACCCGATCTCGTCTGAGAGCCCGAACAGCAGAAGGCCCGGGCCATCGATGCCCGCAGTCGGCAATGCCGCCGCTTCGAGTGCAGTGCGCAAGATGTCGTTGGCGCCGGGGGGAACTGAATAAAAGCAGGTATCGCTCACGCCCTTGCCCTGGCTTCATGCCATGCGCGCGAGCGCTTCACGACTGCCCCTCCACCGTCTCCGCTTCGGTGGCAGCCAATTCGTCATGGATGGCCTGGAGACGTTGCCGTATCGCCAGGGCAGGAACTTCGCGGTCGCGGATCGGCAACTCCACGAGCTTGCCGATGCGCCGCGACAATGCGTCGTGCACGGCTTCGAACGCCGCATCCTCGGCGGCTTCTCCGCCGTCCACCCCCGCCGGATCGGGAAGCCCCCAATGTGCCTTGACCGGATGACCCGGCCAGATCGGGCAAGTCTCACCAGCTGCGTTGTCGCATACGGTAACCACCACATCGATCCGGGCCGCGTCCGGGCCCGTGAATTCGTCCCAACTCTTCGAGCGCAAACCCTCGATCGGATAGCCATGGCGTTCGAGCAAGCGCATCGCGCCGGGATGGACCTGGCCCTTGGGAAAGGAACCAGCCGAAAAGCCGCAAAAGCGCCCTCCACCGAGCCGATTAACGATCGCCTCACCGAGAATCGAGCGGGCGCTGTTGCCGGTGCAGAGTATCAGCACATTGGTCGTGTCAGTGCTCATGCCGTGCCCGTAACATCACAGTGGCTGCGAAGGACGACCTCGGCAAGCGACGCGCAGATTTCGGGCGAACCGCCACAGCAATCCTGCATGAGATATTCCAGCAACTCAGCCATGTCCCCGTAGCGTGCAGTGTAGATGATCGAGCGGCCTTCGCGCCGGTTCTCGATAAGGCCGGCATTTGCGAGAATGTTGAGGTTCGCAGACAGCGTGTTTGCGGGAACGTCGAGGTGGCGGGCGATCTCGCCCGCCGGAATACCCTCGCGTCCCGCCTGAACCAGCATTCGAAAGGCCGAGAGTCGGCCCTGGTGAGCCAGCGCAGAGAGGGCAGCCACGGCAGTTTTCATTTCCATACTTCTCCTCTAGCGGAAATGATGTGGCCGACAAGCAGCGCCCACCGACCACCCCGCAGCCGCGCCCCTGCTCCTACCTCCTCGGCTTTTGTTTGATCTCGAACGACCCCGCAGGGCCCTTCTCGAAGGTCTGCTTGCACGCATCCGGTGCAGCAGACTTGAAGGGACAGAGCAGCGTTGCCGACTCAATAGTCACCGTAAGCGGGTTCTTGGGCGGCTTGTGAAAGCTGCAGGAAGCGCTGCGCATGCCCGCCAGGGACAAGCTGCTCTTGCCGTTGCTCAGTATCCGCGGCGTGTCGTCGCCACCGAACGTGCTGACGTGGCAGATGATCTCCCAGTTTCCCTCACCGGTCGCAGACACGGTGCTTACGTCGCTCGGCGCGCCAACGGCGCAAGCCGGACCGGCCACGAGCGCCGCTGTCAGAAGCAGCATGTTCAAGTTCCGCATATTATGTCCTCCCCATCACCAGTCGGCAAATCCAACCAATGATTCTGGAATAGCGGAACTATGGAAATGATCAATGCCGTTGACTGCGAACCGTGTAGCCGCCGCCCTGCCGCTATCCGCTCCGTCTAAGCGTCAGTTGCTCCAGGCGTTCGTAGATACTGCAGGTGGAAGGCCGCCGGCGCCATAACGTGCAAGCTTCGAAGGAAACGCGTTCCGCTCAGGCGTCGGCGCGCATGTGCGGGCGGCGGTTCCACGCGAACCCGGCAACGATCGCCGCCAGCATCACCAGCTGAGCCGAGAGGGACTGCCATGTCGGAAAGACGCCGAGCATCGAGATCCTGGGCGCGCTCACCAATGGCGCGATGTCGATGACGCCGGCCTCCTGGAGCGCGGCCACGCCCTTACCGGCCAGTACGACGGTCAGGATCGCCATCAGCCAGGCGCTGTAGCGAAAGAACTGCGCGACCGGCAAAGTCCGGCTGTATCGCAACATGGCCCAGGCAATCGCCGTCAGCATCAGGCAGGCTGATCCGGCGCCCGCGAGAAGCACACCGCCATTGCCCTGGGTCCATAGCGCCGCATAGAAGAGGATCGTCTCAAAGACTTCGCGGTAGACGACCACAAACGCCAATCCGAACAGGAACCACCCCGAGTTGCCGGGGACCGCGCGCGACATCTTCTCGTGAATGTATCGCTGCCACCGATCCGCCTGCGACTTGCCGTGCATCCAGATGCCGACCGACAGCAGAACGACTGCCGCGAACAGCGAACCGAACCCTTCGGTCAGTTCGCGGCTGGCGCCGCTGATGCCGATCGCGAAGGTCGCGACCGCCCAGGTAAGCGCGCCGGCGAGGAGCGCACCGACCCACCCGGCATGAACATAGGGAAGATCGGCGTTGCGCTCGGCCTTGCGAAGGAATGCGATCATGGCGACCACGATCAGCAGCGCCTCCAGACCCTCGCGCAGGAGGATTGTGAACGCGCCGAAGAAGGTCGATGCGCTGCTTGAAGCTGACGGAGCCAGCGCCGCCTCGGCATCGTCAAACAACCCGCCAAGGACCTGGATGCGGGTTGCCAGATCGCTCGACGGCGCCCCGTGATCGACCGCTGCGCGATACTCACCCATCGCACCCTCGATCCGGTTCATCAGCGTCGCGTCGCGCGCGGTCAGTGTCGGTTCGATAGGTTCGAACCCATCCAGATAGGCCGAAAGGGCAAGCTCACGAGCCTGCTTACGGTCCCCGGTCCGATACGCGGCAAGGCTCGCGGCGAGCTTGTCACGCGCAACGAGCAGCGAGCCCGGCGCCTGTCGAACGACCGCTTCCGGGCGCCGGCGCAGATAGGCGATCACCGCATCGGCTTTCGCTTCGCCAATCCGGGCGGCGAGGGCGGTCGGCGTCAGGGAAGTAAGTGTCTTCAGGTCTGGAACAGCGCCGCGAAGTGCCGGCTCGCCTTTCCATAGTCGCTCGCCTTCCCGTGCCTGGGCCTCAGTGAAGGCGAACCCGCCCGCGCGAAAGGCGAGTGCCCAGCGGTCCGGGTCAGGCAGGCCGGCGAAGCTCTGCATCGCCGTACCATCGAGGCCCTGGGTGATGACCTGATACAGCGCGAACGGGCTGCGCTGCCGTGCGCGGCCGAGATCGGTGAACGCAATGGGCGGGGTTGCGAGCTTCGCTGCGTTCGGGCCGTGGCCGTCGCCCGCCGCGCCGTGACAGGCGGCGCAATTCGTTGTGAAAAGCGCCTCGCCGCGCGCCACGTCTGGTGCGGTATTGGGCGCGAGCGGCACGGGATAGGCAACGAGAAGGTCGGCGGCGATGCCATGCGCCAGGCGCGCGATCTCGGCCGGCGACGCCTTGCGCGCCACGGCCTGCTGCAGATTCTTCGCCGCCTCGATCAGTCCGGCCCGTTTAGGGCCCTGCGCAAGCCCGGACATTCGGGTTGTCACCGAGGCAGCGAATTCGGTCATCTCGGCATATTCGGAGGCGCTCTTGATCCTGCCATCGCCGACGGCGCCGCCATAATCGACAGCCATATAGTCGAGCAGGCGCCAGGCGGTCTGGACGTCATCTACTTGCGCACTGGCGGGCGCGACAGCGCCGAACAGCGCGATGAACAGAGCAATGAGCGCAAGCGCGACCGTGGTGGCGGCGCGGAAAGTTGGCCGTCGGCGCGCAACCCTGGAGCAATCGGCGCCCGGCGCCGCACGCAAGTGTAAGGCCATGATCATGTGCGACGCGATACAGTCTCTAGCGACTATAGGGTCAAGCAGTTTCTCGCTACAGATTCGCATTAGCGTGTTCCGCCGGCGTCATCCCCAACTGGTCATAATTTTACCGGCTCGGGACGATCAGGCGATCACTTCCTCAAGCAGCAGCAAGGATAGGAAGCCGACAAAGAACATGGCGCTGATGAGCGGGCTGTCCGGCTTCTGGTGCGCTTCGACCAGCAGCTCCTCGGTCACCAGATAGAGGAGCGCGATCAGGCCAAAACTGAGAAACCCCGTAATCACCACCGGCGGAAACAGCGCAACGGGCGTAGCCAATAACGCACCCAGCGGCATCAGAAGTCCGATTGCCGTGGTGATGGCGACGACCTTCACCTTCGATTGCACCGACTCGCCAAGGCCCTCGGTGACGGTCACGCCGAGGAAAAGCACTTCGAGCGTCAGCGCGATCGTGAGCAGCAGCCCTGCCTTGGCGCCAGCGATGAAGGCGAGTCCAAGAACCAGGCCGTCGATGAGGATATCGGTGCCAACCGCACCAAGCATCCCGAGCGGTCCCCCAATTCGACCCTCGATCGACTTGAGCGAGAGCATGGCGACGACGCCGAGCGCGCCGCCGATGAGCGTCGCGAGCGGGGATGCGCCGTGCATCTCCTGCGGCAGGATCTCGACGGCGGCAGCCGCGAACACGACCCCTGCCGCCAGGTGCTGAATGGCACTGGTGAGCGCCGGCCCGGGCTTGCGCAGCACGGCGACGACGGCGCCGATGAACACGGCCACCACCGGCATGATCGTATAGGGAAGTGCCGTCATCATGTTCCGGTGCCGATCGCTTTCTGATCGAGAGGATAGTCAACGCACCATCGCCGCTGCCACGCAGCGATGTTCGGCAGTCCCGTCACATCAGTTTGGGAGGTTCGCGACTTCCTGCAGGGACACTTCTGACCTGACAGAATTTCGCTGCCCCAGCTCGCTGAGCGCCTGGCGAAGGATTTGAGTTCCGCCGACGATGCCGAGCGTCGCCATAATTGCTGCGACGATGAGATCGGGCCACTGGGTGCCAGTCCCGACCACCCCGGCGGCGGCAGCGAGGACCGCAAGGTTGCCGATCGCGTCGTTGCGGGAGCAGATCCAGACCGATCGCATATTCGCGTCTCCACTGCGGTAGCGGTAGAGCATCAGGGCGACGCCGCCATTCGCGAGCAGAGCGAGCAGGCCGACCGCCCCCATGGTTCCCGCACGCGGCACGCCGTCGCCCAGCGCGCCGACTACCGTCGTGACCAGCACATAGATGCCGAAGAAAAGAATCGTCCCGCCCTTGAGGACTGCCGCGCGAGACCGCCATTGCAGAGCCATGCCGGCAACACCGAGGCTGATCGCGTAGTTCGCGCTATCACCCAGAAAATCGAGCGCGTCGGCCTGAAGCGATCGCGAGCCCGAAGCGACCCCGGCGACGATCTCGCCAGCGAACATCGCTAAATTTATCGCCAGCGCAACCCACAGGACTCGCCTCCACCTGTTGTCGGCCAAGGCATCGATAGTGTCGGAGGCACAGCTGCTGCAAACCACGAAATGACCTCGACTAATAGCGTTCGCGCCCCATATGGACCTTGAAGCCACTACAGGGTCAAGGGCGATGGAAGCACTGACGATCGGACGACTGGCCCGCGCCGCCGGCACCACTCCGGAAACCGTGCGCTGGTACGAGCAGGACGGGCTGATGGCCGCGCCGGCGCGAAGCAGCGGCAACTACCGCGTCTATGGATCGGACGATCTCGCCCGGCTCAAGTTCATCCGCCGGGCACGAGAGCTCGGCTTCACGCTCGACCGGGTCAGGGCGCTGCTCGACATCGCCGCCGACCGCAGCCGCGACTGCGCCTCGGTAGACGCGGTCACCAAGGACCATCTCGCCGAGATCGATCGCAAGATCGCGGATCTCAAGGCACTACGGCGTGAGGTCGCAGGCCTAGTCGCCAGCTGTGACGGTGGCACGGTCGACGACTGCCGGATCGTCGAGGCACTTGGCGCCCGCGCCAACTGATCGCGACTGGCCTGCGGGAATGGCGGTGTTTTGATCAAACACCGCCATTCCCGGCACCTTGCCCAAGCCGAAATTTGTCGTCAGCTGTTCGGACGCATGTCAGCCTCCTCGCGAGCTAGCATCGGTCAAAATTACTGCTTGTGGATCGCGGTGACTTCGTCCGCGCTGCCTGTCAGCGTGACGTCGAAATCCACCTTCTCACCGACCTTCGCCGGATCGGTGATCGCGGGGGCGGCCTTGAACGTCATGGTCATCGCCGGCCATTTGGCTTCGGGGATCGGGCCATGATCGAGCGTGATCGTGCCCGCCGTCTTGTCGATCGCTGTGACCGTGCCGTGGCCCTTGGCCTTGATTGCGGTCTTGGCGGTAGGTGCCATTGCCATATTGCCCACTTCGCCGCTCATGGCGGCGGTGGGCACCGCCTGGTTGGCCTCGGCCGCGACCGAAGTCTCCGCCTTCTTGCCGCACGCAGCGGTCAGGGCGACGAGGCCGAGGGCGATGGTCAGTCGTACATAGTGCATGGTCTTCTCCTTGCAGGTTAAACGGGTTGAGCAATTGGCTTGGTCTTCGGCCGGCGCAGCAGCAGATAGGCTGCGGGCAGGACGAACATGGAGAGCAGCGGCGCGGTCAGCATGCCGCCGATCATGGGGGCGGCGATCCGGCTCATCACTTCGGAGCCGGCACCCGAGCCGAGCAGGATCGGCAACAGACCCGTGAGGATCACCGCGACCGTCATCGCTTTGGGCCGGACGCGCAGCAGCGCGCCTTCGCGCACTGCCGCCTCGACCTCGGCGGCGTCCGGATCGGCGTCGCGCTCCTCCAGCGCATTCTTGAGGTAGATCAGCATCACCACGCCGAACTCGGCCGAGACGCCGGCTAGCGCGATGAACCCGACGCCAGTCGCGACCGACTGGTTGAAACCGAGCAGGTAGAGCGTCCAAATGCCGCCGGTGAGCGCGAACGGCAGCGTGCCCATGATGAGTGCCGCGTCGTCGAACCGGCCGAAGATCATGTAGAGCAGCACGAAGATGATCAGCAGCGTCGCCGGTACGACCAGCTTCAGCTTGTCGACTGCCCGCTGGAGATATTCGAACTGGCCGGAGTAGGCGATGCTGACGCCGGGCAAGAGCCTGACCTGTTTCGCCACCGCCCGCTGCAGGTCACCGACGACCGAGGCGAGATCGCGCCCGCGCACGTCTACATAGACCCAGGTCGAGGGCCGGGCATTCTCGGTCTTGAGCATCGGCGGCCCTTCGGCGATCGAGATATTTGCCACCGTCCCCAGAGTGATCTGCTGGCCCGAAGGGGTCAGGACCGGCAGCGCGCGCAACCCTTCGAGGCTGTCGCGCAGCTCGCGCGGGTAGCGCACGCTGATCGGATAGCGGGCGAGGCCCTCGACCGTTTCACCGATCGTCTCGCCGCCAATCGCACCCGAGACGATCGACTGCACATCGGTGATGTTGAGTCCGAACCGCGCCGCTGCGGCGCGGTCGATATCGACATCGACATAGCGCCCGCCGGTCAATCGCTCCGCGAGTGCCGAGCTGACGCCTGGCACCGTCTTGGCCACCGTCTCGACATCGTGCGCGATGCGGTCGAGCTGGGCGAGATCGGCGCCCGATACCTTGACCCCGATCGGACTCTTGATGCCCGTCGCCAGCATGTCGATGCGGTTGCGGATCGGCGGCACCCAGACATTGGCGAGACCGGGGAGCTTCACCGTGCGGTCGAGTTCCTCGACCAGCTTGTCGGGCGTCATGCCCGGCCGCCACTGGTCGCGCGGCTTGAACTGGATGGTGGTCTCGAACATCTCCAGTGGCGCGGGATCGGTCGCGGTCTCGGCGCGACCGGCCTTGCCGAACACGCTCTCGACCTCGGGCACGGTCTTGATCAGCCGGTCGGTCTGCTGGAGCAGTTCAGACGCCTTCGCAGCCGACAGGCCAGGTAGCGCCGAGGGCATGTAAAGCAGATCGCCCTCATCGAGGTTGGGCATGAACTCGCCGCCGAGCCGGGTGAGTGGCCAGGCCGTGGTCGCGAACACTAAAGCCGCGATCAGCAGCACTGTCTTGGGCCGCCGCATCGTCCAGTCGATCGCGGGGCGGTAGAGGTTAGTCAGCCAGCGATTGATCGGATTGGCCTGCTCGGCGGGAATGCGGCCACGGATCAGCCAGCCCATCAGGATCGGCACCAAGGTCACCGACAGGATCGCCGCCGACGCCATCGCATAGGTCTTGGTGAAGGCGAGCGGCGCGAACAGCCGGCCTTCCTGCGCCTCCAACGTGAACACCGGAATGAAGGAGAGCGTGATGATCAGCAGGCTGAAGAACAGGGCCGGCCCGACTTCGGCGGCGGCTTCGGTGATGACGATCCAGCGCATCTCGCCCTCAAGATGCTGGCCGGGATGCTCCTGCTCCCAGCGTTCGATCTTCTTATGAGCATTCTCGATCATGACCACGGCCGCATCGACCATCGCGCCGATGGCGATGGCGATGCCCCCCAACGACATGATGTTGGCGTTCACCCCCTGGAACCGCATCACGACGAACGCGGCGAGCACGCCCAATGGCAGGGTCAGGATAGCAACCAGTGCCGAGCGGACGTGCCAGAGGAACAGGCCGCAGACGATCGCGACGACGATGAACTCCTCGATCAGCTTATGGGTGAGATTCTCCACCGCACGATCGATGAGCTGAGAGCGATCATAGACCGTCACCACCTCAACGCCTGGAGGCAGGCTCTTTTTGAGATCGGCGAGCTTGTCCTTGACCGCGGCGATCGTCTCGCGCGCGTTCTTGCCCGAGCGCAGGATCACCACGCCGCCCGCCACTTCGCCCTCGCCGTTCAGCTCGGCGATCCCGCGCCGCATCTCGGGGCCGATCTGGATCGTGGCGACCTCGCCGAGACGGACGGGCACACCGCGGGCAGCGGTCCTGAGCGGAATCGCCCGGAAATCGTCGAGCGTCTTCAGATAGCCCGAGGCGCGGACCATATATTCTGCCTCGGCCATCTCCAGCACCGAGCCACCCGATTCCTGATTAGCCTTCTGGATCGCCTGGACCGCCTGGGCGTGGGTGACGCCGTAGGCGGCGAGCTTCACCGGATCGAGCAGCACCTGATACTGCTTCACCATACCGCCAATGCTGGCGACCTCGGCGACGCCGGTTACCGTCTTCAGCTCGTAGCGCAGGAACCAGTCCTGAAGCCCGCGGAGCTGCGACAAGTCATGCCGGCCGCTCCGGTCGACCAGCGCATACTCGTAGACCCAGCCCACGCCGGTGGCGTCAGGACCGAGCGCACTGCGAGCACTCGCCGGCAAGCGCCCCTGCACCTGGTTGAGATATTCGAGCACGCGGCTGCGCGCCCAATAAAGGTCGGTGCCGTCCTCGAAGATCACATAGACGAAGCTGTCCCCGAAGAAGGAATAGCCGCGCACCGTCTTCGCCCCTGGGACCGACAACATGGTGGTGGTGAGGGGATAGGTGACCTGGTTCTCGACGATCTGCGGCGCCTGGCCGGGATAGGAAGTGCGGATCACGACCTGGACGTCCGACAGGTCGGGTAAGGCGTCGATCGCCGTCGATCGCACCGCCCACAGGCCCGCGGCGGTAAGCATCACCACACCGATCAGGACAAAGAAGCGATTGCGGACCGACCAGCGGATGAGATGGGCGATCATTGGCCCGCCACTTTCGCCATACGCCGGATCGTCGGTCCTGCCGGCGGCTGGTCGAAGCCGAAGCGGACGCGGTCTCCCGTCTTCAAACCCCGAGCTACGCCCGCATCGGGGAGCTGGAAGGTCATCGTCATCGCGGGCCAACCGATGGCGGGCACCGGCTCGTGGCTCAGCGTCACCGAAGTGGCGGTGATCTGCTCGATCTTGCCGACAGTCTCGTAGAGCGCGGCCCCTGCCTTCGCCTTTGGTGCAGGCGTACGGCTGCCGATCGGCTGCGTTTCAATGCCCGACAGACTCGCTTCCGAATCGAGCAGGAACTGACCCGATACGACGATCCTGTCGCCCTCGGCGAGCCCGGCGAGGATCTCCGTCTTTCCTCCCGCTTCCCGGCCGATCCGTACCTCGGCCGGCCGGTAATGACCGCCTGTCCCGGCGACCATGATAAGATCGCGCTTGCCGGTGCGAATGACCGCCTCGCTCGGGACGAGCAGGCCGGCGCCGCTGTCGCCGCCGAGATGGACGGTCGCGAACATGCCCGGGCGCAGCCGCCCGCCGCGATTAGGAAGCTCGATCCGCACCGTCAGCGTGCGGCTGTCGGCCTGTGCGGTCGGCAGGATCGCGATCACGCGCCCGGTCACGCTTTCGCCCGGCAATGCGGTCAACTCGGCGGTGACCGACCGCCCAAGCCGGACCAGCCCGGCCTGCGCCTCGGGCACCGCAGCGTTGAGCCATACGGTGCCGAGCCCCGACACCTGAGCAAGAGTCTGTCCCGCCGCCAGGGTCATTCCGGCGCGCACGTCGAGCGTCTGGATCACGCCGCCGATCGGACTGCGCACCGTCGTCATGCCCCGCCCGCTCGCGCCCTGTGCGCCGAGCAGACGCAGCCGCTCCCGCGAGGCGGCGATCAGCGCCGCATCCCCGGTCCGGGCCACAGCCCGCAACTCCGTCTGGGCGCCGCCCCACTCGGGCACCAGAATGTCGGCGAGCGGCGCACCGGCGGCGATGACGTCGCCGGGTGCGCGCGCATAGACTCGCTGGACGAACCCGGCCGCCCGCGCCTGGACGATCGCGACATCGCGCTGGTTGAAGTCGATCGCGCCGGTGACGGTGAGGTCGGACCCAAGCGCACCGCGTTCAACCGACACCAGACGGATGCCGAGGTTCTGCACTGCCGCCGGATCGACCCTGACCCCCGGCGCCCCACCCGAGGTTCCCTCATCGGCATATTTGGGGATGGTCTGCATCCCCATCGACGACAGGCCGGGCCCGTCATGGTGCTCGGCCGGGATCATCGGATCATACCAGTAGAGTATCTTCTTGCCGGCGGACGACGGTGCCGTGGACGACGCGGAAGTGGATGATGGTGCAGTCAGCCGCGCTACGCCGAACCCGATGGCGCCGCTGGCGATGATCGCCAGCACAACCGCACGCCCGGCTGCAGTCCGCGGGATCATATTTCTCGGGGTCATCGCGCTTCGCTCCGATAGGTAAGAGTGAGGCGCGCGCCGTCGATCGCGACCAGCGCTTCGCGATCGAGGGTCGCCAGTGTCGCATCGACAAGAGCGGTATGCGCGTCGACGACATCGACCAGGCTTGCCCGTCCCGCGCCGTAGCTCGCGGTCTCGAGATCGACCCGCTCGCGCGCCAGCGGCTCAAGCGTTTCGCGCGATCGCATCCACTGCGCGTGATGCATCGCATGATCGGCAAGGGCGGCGTCGAGCGCGGCGACCAGTCCGCGCGAGGCATCCTGCTGTTCGGCCCGAACCCGTTCTGCTTCCGCCTGGCGCGCGGCGATCATCGGCTCCTGCCGGTGTCGCTTGAACAACGGCAGCCCGATCGTCACGCCGGCCGACACATAATCGCCGAACCGCGGGTCGCGGCGCGAATAGCTGACATCGACGCCAAAGTCGGGGCGTCGCTCCGCCTGGGCGAGCCGTACATCAGCCTCTGCCTGGCCGATTCTCGCCCTGATCATTGCAATCGAAGGGTTGGTGTCGAGCGCGGCATGAAGCCGCGCGCCGTCCACTGCAAAGTCCGGCACCGACCCCTCAACGGCCGGCGCCGCATCTCCGGTCCAGCGGGTGAGATCGGCCCGAGCCCGCGCAACGGCAGAGACAAGCTCGTCGCGCCGGTCGTCGAGTGCTGCAAGCGCCTGGCGCCCGGCCAGCACCTGCGCCGGCCGCGCCCCGCCTGAAGCAACTGCAGCCGGCGTGGTGTCGACCAACCGGCCGAGATGAGCGCGCACCCCGTCGAGCGCCGCCAGGCGCCGCTCGGCATAGGCGAGGGTGATCCAGGCAACAGCCGTTTCGACTTCGACAGTCCGCGCCTCGGCCACGGTCTCTGCATCCGCGGCCACGATATCGCTGTCGGCACGCGCCTGCTGCGCATGGCGCTTGGCGAGGTTGGGAAAGTCCTGCGACACGCCCACGCGCACCGCGTTGAAATCGTCCCGAGACGGCTCGAACGCGAGCGGACCCGACACCGGAAAGCTGTCGACGCCGACCGACAATTTGGGGTCGGGCAGCGCGCCGGCGGCACCGCGCGCAGCACGGCTGGCATCGGCACCGAGCGCCTTGGCATGAAGCGATGGCGCGTTGGCGCGGGCACGGGCGAGCGCCTCGTCGAAGGTGAGAGGGCCGGCCAGGGCCGGGGCCCCGAACGATGCGGACGCGACCAGCGCGACGCAAAAGACGAAGAGTTTCATACTGGGTTCCCCCGATCGCGACCGTCTGAGCGGTCGGTTGGCCGGCGGGGCGAACCCCGCCGGCCGGTCGCTACGATCCGACGATCACGAAGCGCGCGGTGAGCCGCACGCCTCGGGCTGGATTCGCATCATCGCGCAGTCGCACGATGCCATCCGATCAGCGTCGGACCCGACCCAGACCCGCCGGGGTGGGTTCAACGGTGCGCGCGGACCCGCCTGGGTTCCGGCGCGCCATTCGAAATGACCCGCGCCGGCTGTTGTTGCCTGGGAGGTCGAGGCGAGGGCGGGAGTGGCGGAAAGAATGGCGGCGACGCCAAGGGCGGCCGCAACGAGACGATTCGACATGATGATTTCCTTGATATGAACTGGATGATCGATCGCGCGCTTACGAAGCGGCGAATCGACGGATTCCGGGTGTCAGATCAGGAAACTGGGAGGGTCTGGTTCGGGACCGTAGGAGCGACCGACGAGGCGTGTGACGTCTCGCGGTGCTGGTGCGGCGCGAACGAATGGATGTACGGTGATCGCGAGCATCGCGGGTTCAAGTGCACTTGCAGTGAGGCAGCCCATCGCGGCGATGCACTGCCAGGTCAGCTTCTTGCACGGCGCGCCGTCCGAAGACGGCTTCGTTGCCATGTCCTTGCAGTCCATTCCCGCCATCGCCGCCTGCTTTGCCGCTGGGCTGGACATCACCGGCGCCATCGCCATTGCCGTTGACTGGCCGGCAAGGCCGACCATGGCGAACGTCAGCAGAAGAAGGCGCAGGAAGCGGATCACATCGGCCAAAATATAGTCGCGGGGTGACAAGTCAATTCGCGCCGGCAGCGCCGCCGCCTGCCCCGTCCGTTTCGGGTGCGTATGCGTCCCATTTGTCGCAAAACCGCGCGGCCATTCCGGACACCGCCGCCGCTCAGTGAGCGTGGCCGGCGGGTTCATTCATCCGGAACTGCAGTGCATCGGCACGATCGCCAAGGATCAGGTGCAACACGGCATCGAATTCGTGCGGCTCGGCGGGCGCGGTCTTGCTGTCGAACCGCAGCGCCTCCCCCGAAGCCGGATCGAGCCACAATTCCTCATCCCCTGAGCCCGGGCGCTGGATCGTCACGCTTGCCTTGAGGCCCGGGACGGCATGCGCAAGTGTGAGGCGCATGCGCTCGCCTTGCGGCGTGTCCACGATCGTGAGAACACCCTCCGCCAGATCGCTTCGAAAGCGGAATGGCTCCGGTGCGTGGTGATGTGCAGAGGATTCGATCGCGGCGGTTGCCGCCAGGTCGGAGGTTTCGAACGTGACATTGGCGGTGCGCAGCGCCGGCATGTGCTCCAGAAGTTCGCGCTTGAGACTTCGTGCGATCTCCATCGCTTCAGAAAGGTTGAGGCCGTCGTCGACGACGATGGCGACGTCGGAATGGAGCCTGTGCCCGATCCAGCGCGCCCGCGCGTCAGTTACTCTGGTGATGCCGGCCACATGTTCGGCGGCGTGGCGGATCTCCTCGGTGACGCCAGGGTCCACCCCATCCAGCGTGCGCGTGATCACGGCCCGCGCCGACTGCCAGACGATTCCGAGAATTGCGATGGTGATCAGGAGGCCGATGATGGGATCAGCGAGCGGGTAGCCGAACCAGACGCCGATGGCGCCCAGCACGACCGCGAGGGAGGTGAGGCCGTCGGTGCGCGCGTGATAGCCGTCTGCGATCAGGGCAGCGCTGTTCATTTGACGCCCGACTCGGATGCGAAACACCGCGACGATCTCATTACCAGCGAAGCCGACCAGCCCGGCCGCGACCAGCCAGCCGAGATGACTGACTGGATGAGGATGAATCAGCCGCTCGACCGCCTGATAGCCCGCGACGACCGCACTGAAGAGAATGATGAGGACGATCAGGATCCCAGCCAGGTCCTCAACGCGACCGAGCCCATAGGTGAACGTCTTCGAGGGCTTGCGTCGCGCGAGCACGAAGGCGACCCAGAGCGGGATCGCCGTCGTGGCATCTGCGATGTTGTGGATCGTGTCGGCGAGAAGGGCGACGGACCCCGATAGCAGGACGACGCTCAACTGCAGGCTCGCGGTGATAGCCAGGATCACGAACGACCATTTGATGGCCCAGATGCCGCGGTCCGACGTGGTAAGCGACGGATCGATCACGCCGTGCGTGTGACCATGACCCTCGGCACCGCCGTGGTGATGGCCATGATTTCGGTCGCCAGAAGTTGATTGGTCTCCGAAGCCGAGCCAGTCGCGAAGGGTGGTCATAGCGTACTGGTCCTCAGAGATATTTGGTGAGCGACTTGAACTCGCGAAGCGCCTGCTCCGCGCTCATGCCGCCATCGGCAACTGCATCGGCGATGCAATGCTCCATATGGTCGTGGATAAGTGCCCGCTTCACTGTCCGGATCGTGCTCTCGACCGCCTGCAATTGCTGCGCGAGATCGAGGCAGGACCGCCCGTCCGTCAGCATTGTCAGGATCGAAGCGAGATGGCCCTGGGCCTGATTGAGGCCGCGACGGACCTCCGGATCGGATGCGTGTGACATGCACCCCCCTACCCCCTAGGGGGGAGGGGGTAAAGGCCTTACAGCGGCGGCCACCATCGTTCCCGCAACGGTCTTCGGTGTCACGCCCATGAAACGCCTCATGGTCCGGCCGAGATGCGCCTGATCGCTGAACCCCGCGAACATCGCGGCGGCGGCGATGGATTGGCCTTCGCTCAGTGAACGCAGGGCAGACTCAAGCATGAACCACAGCCGCCACTGCGCCAGAGGCGCGCCGAGCTGGACTGCAGCCAGCGCCCGCAGCCTGGGTCCGGACAGGCCGACAGCCTCGCCGGCTGCGGCAATACCGGCCCGGTCGGCTGGCCCATGGGCCAGGATGCGCAACGCATCCCGAAGGCGTGCGTCGAGCGGCGGAGGAGAGCAATCGGCGGCGAGCCGGGCAAGGGTCTCGCCGAGGTCAGTGGTATCGCGGAGGTGCGCGGACAGCGCCGTCGGCGGGAGGATGAGGTCTTCGCGACCGAAATCGGCCCAGGCGCGGCCGAGGGGGCTGAAGGACTGGATGTAGATCACGCGCACCGGCGCACCGGTGGGCCGGACGGCATGAAGCAGGCCGGCGGGGATCAGGATCGCCGGCCCGATGCGCGCGCCGGCAGGCCCATCGACCTCGACCGGCTTCGAGATTCCGACGATCATCTGGGCGGCAAGATGACGATGGGGCCTGACATCTCCGCAGCGTCCCTCGAACCACGCCCAGCCGTCACCGAGGCGAGTCTCGCCGGACCAGGCATGATCGAAGTCAGCACGCATCGCCCGTCGCACTCTGCCCGAAAAGCCCGGGGCAAGCGAACCGTTCAAGACAGACAGGGCCGCTGACCGCATGAGGGCCTTGGAGACAGGCTATGGCTGACGAACCCGACTTCGTGCCCGCGCTGGGTCGTTCCGGACTTACCCGGGACTATGACCGGGTGATTGCGGTGATGACACGCGAGCGCCGGTGGCGCGCCGCGTTGCTTGGTCTCGTCGCGCCGGCAGCGGGCGAAGTGATCGTCGATGTCGGTGCCGGCACCGGCTCCCAGGCGATCGCGATCAAACAGATGGCGCCGGGCGCGCGCGTGATCGGGATCGATCCGGATCCCGCCGTCCTTGCGCTGGCGCGAGACAAGGCCAGAGTCGCGGACGTGGAGATCGAATGGATCCAGGGCTTTGGCGACAAGGTCGATGTCCTCGTCGATGTCCCAGCCGACAAGCTGCTCTCCAGCCTGGTCCTGCATCAATGCGACCTCCCGGTGAAATCGGCGATCCTGCAGGCAATGGCGCGAACGCTCCGCCCGGGCGGCCTCCTGGCAATCGCGGATTATGGTCTGCAGCGGACCTTGCTGATGAAATTGCTTTTCCGTCAGGTTCAGGCGCTGGACGGCTGGGAGCGCACCGGCCTCAACGCGAAGGGCATCCTGCCACAGCTCATCGCCGACGCCGGCTTCGACAAGGTCGCGGAAGTTCGCGTCGTCCAGACGCCGACGGGCTCGATCTCGCTCTACACCGGACGCAAGCCGGCCTGATGCCGACCAAGGGGCGAGGGCCGGATCACCGGCAAGCCGCCTGTTGGTCAGCGCGGCGCCGATGACGGCCGCTCAGCCATGGTGCGCGAAGACCCGGCGCACGCCCGGCCCAAAGGCGATGACGTCATAGGCTTGCACCTTCATCCCCGCCATCTCCATGCCCGGCGACCCCATCGGCATGCCGGCCACGGCAAGGCCGGTGACGCCCTTTGGATGCTGGGCGAGCACGCGCTTCATGTCGGCGAGGGGCACGTGCCCCTCGAAGGTCATGCCATCAATAATGGCCGTGTGGCACGACACGAGGTCGGCGGGCACGCCCGCGCGCCTGCTGAACGCGGCTCGTGCGGCGTCGTCGATGATCTGCACCTGCCGCCCGAACTGGGCACGCACCTGCGCTGCCCATTTCTCGCAGCACCCGCATCCGGGATCGCGGTGCACGGCAATCGGGGTCCCGGCAATCGCCGCGGCTGGAAGCGCCATCGCAAATGCGGCAGCGATCGTTCTGAGACTGGTCATGCTGATTCCCTTTGTCGTTTTACACTCCCGCCCGAACTGCGGGGCAGAGAGGCAACTTGTCCATTGTCGTTCGCCGGTCCCGGCGCGCCACCATTATCTGCGAGCGAGGATCGCTTTCATCTGGTCGATCTCCTGGCGCTGCGACCGGATGATTCCGTCGCACAGCGTCTTCACTTCCGGGTCGCTGAGCGAGGCTTCCCGGCACATCAGGATCGCGCCCGAATGATGAGGGATCATCGAACGGAGGAACTCGGAATCGCCGATCGTCGTCTGGGTGCGGATCAGCGTGAAGCAGCCGAGGAATATCGCGACCGATCCAGCGAGTAGCGCCGCGTTGACCGCCCTGGAGGGGAACATGTGCCGCATCGCGAGGACCATCAGCACCACCATCGGCGCCACCATCATCAGCGTCATGTAGAACATGTTGAGGTTGTTGTAGAAGCTGCCAAGCCCGTCGATCATGACGAACATGACCAGGTACATGATCGCACCGCCGACGAGCGTCTGGAGTGCGAGGCTTGCATAGGCGTTTTTCATCATCGCTCCGGTCCTTTCGGTTCCATTCCTCACCGATCGCGCAACATGGCACCCCGGTGCCGGTGCGGTCAGATGCCTCACTTCATCCCCGGCATGTCCTTCATCATCTCGTCATGGTCAGCCGGCGCACTCGCGACGGCCTTTCGATAGGCGTCGGGCGACAGTGAGGGCAGCTTCCGGATGAAGGCGACCATGTCCCAGATCAGCGGGTCGGGATGGGTCTTTCCCCAGGCGGGCATCGCGCTCAGCTTGACGCCGTGCTTGATGATCCAGAACTGCTGCTGCGGGTTGAGATCGTTCGTCCTGGCGAGTTCGGGCGCCTGCGGATAGAGACCCTGGCTGATCTCGCTCCGCTCGACGCCTGGTCCGAGATGGCATCCCGAGCACATATTGGCATAGAGACCGGCGCCGACCGAGATCCGTGCCGGGGAAGCAAGATCTGCCGGCGGTGTGATATCCCTGGCGCGCACGGCGATCGAGCGGTCACGCAGGGATTGCAGAAGTGCATAGACACCGCGCGTATGCGGTGCGTCGGCGCCGATATTATAGACGCCGAACCAGAGAAAGCCGCTCGCGGCGATCACAAGCATAACCGCCAGTGCCGCCACAAATGACAGGCTCGGCAGATGGTAGCGAAGTCTGTCCCGGTTCATTGCCATCTCCCTTGATCATCCAAGCCCCGGCCGATCAGGCGATCGGTCATTTCGTGCTCACGCCTCAGAACCAGAACCGAATGCCGGCCACGAGGTTGGTGGCCCCGGCGTCCCGGCCGTCGAGCCGCGCATAGCGCGCGGTTTGCCCGACCTTGCGATCCCACGAGACACCGACATAGGGGGCGAACTGGCGGGTTATCTCGTAGCGCAGCCTGAGGCCCAGCTCAGCGTTCGACAGCCCGGATCCGGTGCGGGTCTCGGGCACATCCTGCGCCGCGAGGTTCAACTCCACGCGCGGCTGGAGGATCACCCGCTGCGTGATGCGCTGATCGTAATAGCCCTCAAGCCGGCCGAGCAGCTCTCCCTTGTCCGACAGGAACAGGGCACCTCCGACCTCGAACATATAGGGCGCGAGCCCCTCGAACCCGATCGTCGCATAGGTCCGGGTCGGCGACGGCTGGAAGTCGTGCTTCACGCCCGCCTGCAGGTTGAAATAGGGCCCGACCGCACGGCTGTAGAGCGCCTGGAGCTCGGCGCTCTCGACGCCCTCGCCCTCGGTCTTGAGCGTCAGCCGATTGATGTCACCGCCGAACCACGCCTCGCCGTCCCAGCGATAGCCGTCCCTGCCGTTGCGGAACTGGACCTCGGCCAGGTTGAACATGACCTGGTGGAAATTCTGCCCACCCTGCTCGCGCATCATCATGGAGCGGGACCGGCCCATCTCGTTCGGGGGGAAGAACCGATCGGAATAATGGTCCATCGGCGCTGCGGGTGCAGGCGCGTTGCCCGCAGCAAGCGCTGTGCCGGTCATTTCCATGCCGTACATCGGCATGCCGGGCGTGGCCGAACCGGGCATCGCCATACCGGGCATGGAGTCCATGGGCCTGGCGGTCTGGCCGGCGCTGCCCTCCATCCCCGGCATTCCGGCCATGCCGTCCTGGGCCGGCGCGGGTTTGTCGCCCGACATATCCATGCCCGGCATGGAT
Source organism: Sphingomonas sp. PWP1-2 (assembly GCF_049898305.1). Classification (NCBI taxonomy): domain Bacteria; kingdom Pseudomonadati; phylum Pseudomonadota; class Alphaproteobacteria; order Sphingomonadales; family Sphingomonadaceae; genus Sphingomonas; species Sphingomonas sp. PWP1-2. The sequence goes on along the minus strand of NZ_JAFCXM010000008.1, from coordinate 25,663 downwards.
CCATGATCCATTCCCGGCATCGCATCATGGCCGGCGTGCCCCGCCGCAGGGACAGCGGCTGGGGCGGAATGCTTTGCGACGGGTTTCGCCGCCGGCTTGCGCGCGGAGCGCTTTCTGGCTGCCGGGGTCGCGGCCGGTGGTCGCTTGACTGTGGGTTTTCGGGCGGGCGGCTTCTTGGCAGGCATGGGCATCTTCATGCCCGGCATGTCCATACCCTGCATCGACTGTGCTGACGCTGAGGCAGGAACGGTGAGCCCGAGCGCGGTCCCCGCCGCGAGCGTGATCAGGAGCCGGCTCATGCCTGGCCTCCCTTGGGCCGCACGCTTACGACGCGCATCATTCCCGCCATCATGTGATAAAGCAGGTGGCAGTGGAACGCCCAGTCGCCGACCGCGTCAGCCGTGAAATCGAACGTTACCTTGCCGCCCGGCTGCACGATGACGGTATGCTTGCGCGGCGCGTGATCGCCGTGCCCGGTGACAAGTTCGAAGAAGTGACCATGGATGTGGATTGGATGGCCCATCATCGTGTCGTTGATGAGGTTCACGCGCACCCGCTCGCCGAGCACGAAAGGGAACGGCTCCATCGTGTCCGACATCTTCACCCCGTCGAACGACCACATGAACCGTTCCATGTTGCCGGTGAGGTGGACGTCGAGCGACCGTTCGGGCGCGCGGACGTCGGGATTGCGCTCCAGCGCCATCAAATCCTTGTAGACCAGGACCCGGTGGCCGGCATCCTCGAGGCCCTGTCCGGGCTCGCCGGTACGGTCCATCGGCATCGGCGCGATCGTCTGGACACCGGGATTCTTGTCGACCTGCGGCGCCGCCGAGAAGTCGCGCATCTTCATCGAACCCATGTCCATCGCCGACGTCGCCCCGCCTGGAGCGGGCGCTCCGGCGGTGGCGCCGTGGTCCATTCCGGCCATCTGGCCGCCGGCCGGTGGCATACCAGCCATGCCCGGCATCGCCCCCTGGTCCATCGGCGGCATCGACGGGGGGGTCGCAGCGTTCATCGCCATGGCGCCTGCGGTGGCGAGCCGTGCTGACGGGTTCTGCTCCGCGGTCGGATCGACGCCGCGCATGCCCGTCATGCCGCCCGACATGTCCATGCCCTCCATCCCGGGCATGTTCGCCATGTCCATGCCCATGTCCTTCATCGTCGCGACCGGGCGCTTGCGCAGCGGCGGCACTTCGGCGGTCATGCCGGCACGAGGGCTCAGCGTTGCACGCGCCATGCCGGAGCGGTCGATCGCCTCGCCGACCAGCGTATAGGCGCGGTCCTCGGTCGGCGTGACGATAACGTCATAGGTCTCGGCGACGCCGATCTGGAACTCGTCGACCGTGACCGGCATGACATTCTGGCCGTCGGCCTGGACGATCGTCAGCCTGAGGCCGGGAAGCCTCACATTGAAGGTCGTCATCGACGACGCGTTGATGACCCGAAGCCGAACGCGCTGGCCTGGCGTGTAGAGTGCTGTCCAGTTGTCCACCGGCCCGTGACCATTGACGAGATAGGTATAAGCAGGCCCGGTCGCGTCCGAGATATCGGTCGGGTCCATGCGCATGCGGCCCCAGTCGAGCCGGTCCTTCAGGGTCTGGTCGCGCCCTGAGAGAAGGCCGGCGAGCGTCTGCCGCTGAAAATTGAAGTGCCCGGGATCAACCTTCATCTTGCGATAGATCGCCTCTGGCGACATCTGGCTGTGGTCGGACAGCACGATGACATGTTCCCGGTCCGACTGGATCGGATCGACGCCCGCCGGATCGATCACGATCGGGCCGTAGTGGCCGAGCTGCTCCTGCATCCCGGAATGGCTGTGATACCAATAGGTGCCCGACTGCCGGATCGGGAATTCGTAGGTGAAGGTGGATCGCGGTTTGATGCCTGGGAAGGAGACGCCAGGCACACCGTCGAACTGGGTCGGCACAAGGAGGCCGTGCCAGTGGATCGAGCTCTCCTCGTCGAGGTCGTTGACGACGTGCAGGCGCACATTCTGCCCTTCTCGCAAGCGGATCAGCGGCGCCGGAACAGTGCCGTTGATCCCGATTGCCCGCGAGGGTCTCCCGTCGATCATCATCGTCTGGCGCGCGATCCTGAGCGTGATGTCCTCGCCCGATACGACGGGCAGCGTCGTGGCCAGCCCTTCGGACACGGGCCGTGCCCAGGCGGGCATCCACGCCGCCAACGCGGCTGCGCCGCCCGCGAGCGAGGCCCCGCGAAGCAGTTGGCGGCGGTCGAATAGGTCGTTCATTGCTGCTCCGTCGCCGGCGGCATGCTGGCCGTATTCGGTTTACGCGGGCCGGCCGCCGATCCCTCGTTGCAAGCACTATTTTTCTTGCAGGATAGAGAAATGGGCTTTGACATCATGTGAGGGTCAAGCCCCCGCACCGAACTTCCGGGTCAGCCGGTAGTCAGCACCTGCCTCAGCTTATCGCGCGCGCGGCGGAGCCGCGTCTCAACTGCTTTCTCGCTGATGCCGAGCGCGTCGGCCGTCTCGGACTGACTCAAGCCCTCGATCGTCCGGAGCAGAATCGGTTCGCGGATCGCAGCCGGTAGCTTGGATATCGCCAGCATTGTCCGGGCGAGCTCCTGGCGGTCGGCCGCGACGATGTCGTGGCCAGGTGCGTCATCCGCAATCAGCTCGGCAGGGTGGTCGGCCGTCCCGAACGGCATGAGGATTCGGCGAACCCTGCGCCGGCGAAGGCGGTCGCGGCACCGGTTTAGCGCAATCCGTGCCAGCCATGGCCGCATGGCCCGCGCGGGGTCGAACCGGCGTAGCGCCCCGTGCGCAGCGACGAAGGTTTCCTGGACCACGTCCAGAGCGTCGTCGGGGTCCGCGAGGCTCGCCAGCGCCAGGCGGTAGAGCGCATCGCGGTGCCGGCGTACGATTTCGGCGAACGCGGCATCGCGGCGCGCGATGCTGAGCGCTGCCAGCTCGCCATCGGCGAGAGTGGAGAGGTCCAGGCTCACCGACCTTCGTCGGTCAGAGCCTTTGTCACCGCTGCGTCGAACCGCGAAGCCTGGTCCGATCGCAGCAATTGCCGCATCGCGAACACGTGCGACAGCGTCTCCTTCTGAAGCCTCCCCATCCCCTCGTGCGAGCGGTCAACCGCGGCTGCTACTTTCGGGCCATAGCCATGCTCGGTCTCGATCGCTTCTGCGAGGAGCGCATTATCGGCCCGAAGCTCGAGCTCGATCGCCTTGCGGCGGACCGCGAACTGGCGCTCGAGCGTCTCCAGTCGGGCCTTCTGGCCCGCATCGAGATCGAGCCGATCGTGGAGCACCGCATGCAGTTCGGCGCTTGGCGCCTCGCGCTGCACGACTAGCCGGTGCCCGAGGAAAACGCCGGCAAGCGCCGCCAGGAATGCGCCCGCGATGATCAGCAGGGTCCGGCGGGTCGCAGTCACCGGTCGCCCTCCAGCAAGGTAGACGGTGCGAACGGCGCGGAAGAGGCAAATGGTGCCAGCGCGCCTGCGCGTGCCGGTTCAGGCGCGGCCAGCAAGGTAGACGTGGCGATCCCCATGATCAGCGCGCCGACTGCCGACACGGCCCCGATGCCGTAACCCCGCCGCGCTTCGCCGGCATCGCCCGCGAGCCGGATCAGCACGCCGGCGTCGAGGTCGGCGAGGCGCGCATGCACCGGTGCCGCCGCAAGCCGGGCGAGCGCCCTGTCCAGATCATCCTGCATGTCGATTCCTCCACCCCGTCCGAAACCATTACGCGCTCGCCGGCGGCATCCCTCGCCGACATCGAAACGAGGGATATTGATCGGCACTGCGTATTGGCAGGAGTCGATGGTTGCGTCGACGTCGAGGAGATCAACATGTACCGCAAGACCGCCGTTGCCTTGTTTGCCGCCGCCACGCTTTTCGCAGGGGTCGCCCAGGCACATCCGAAGCTGCTTTCTTCCACGCCGGCGGCCAAATCGACCGGTGCGGCACCGCGGCGGATCGAGCTGCATTTCTCGGAAGGCCTCATGGCGAAGCTGTCGGGTGCCGATCTCGCAATGACTTCCATGCCGGGTATGGCGATGAAGACCCCCATGAAGATGGCTGGAACCGCCACGGTCGGCGCCGACGGCAAGACCCTGTTCGTGCTTCCGGCCAAGCCGCTTCCGAAGGGGACCTATCGTGTAGACTATCACGTCGTCTCGGTGGACACGCACCGCGTCACGGGTACCCTCGTCTTCCGCATCAGCTAGGTGGATGCCGGTCTGCTAGTCGTCGGCCTGAGGGGCACGGTCTACGCCGTGCTCCTGTCGGCCTTCGGGCTGGCGGTGTTCGGCATGTTGCCGGCGCGGCCGGTTGAGCGCAGCATCGTCACTTTGCTGCGCCTTCCGGCGCTGCTTGCCGGGCTGGCAGCTTTAGGTCTGGTGGCATCCGCCGTTCAGATCATCGCAATGGCCTCAGCAATGGCGGGTGTCGCCATGCTCGACCTGGACAGGCAAACGCTCATCGACCTGATTGCGGGAAGCGCTGTCGGATACGCATGGCTCGCGCGCATGGCGGCGCTCGCCCTGGTCGGTCTCGCCGCGATCTTCCTGCCGCGTCGTCCGTCCCTGATGCTTGGACTCGCCGTCGTTTCGTCCGGGATCGCGGTCGCAACGCTCGCCTGGACCGGGCACGGCGCGATGGACGAGGGGCGACTGGGCTGGATCCACCTCGGCGCCGACGTGATTCATCTTCTCGCAGCAGGCGGCTGGCTCGGCGCAATCGCTGCGCTGCTGGTGCTCCTGCGCCCGTCCGTCGCGGCCGGTCTGCCGAGCCTCTCCCTCGCCCACCGCGGACTTGAGCGGTTCTCAGGCATGGGAACGGTGCTGGTGGGCCTGATTCTGGTCACCGGCATCGTCAACTCATGGCTGATCGTGGGACCCGCCCATATCATCGACCTGCCGGCGTCGCTCTATGGCCAGCTGCTGCTGACCAAAGTGGTATTGTTCGTGGCGATGCTTGGGCTGGCGGGGGCCAACCGCTTCAAGCTTGTTCCGGCCCTGGAGGCGGCGATCGCGGCGGGCGATCATCGGCAAGCGCTCGGTGCCATGCGGCGTAGCCTAATGCTGGAGTGCGGGTGCGCGACCGTAATCCTCGCGCTGGTGGCCTGGCTGGGAACGCTCGAGCCGCCGTCCTAGCTTCTGCGCCGTCAGACGCGCGCTGGTCAACTTGCATACCACAAGGCGGTGCCAATCGGGGCATGCACAGCGCACGCAAGAGCCTCCTAGCAAGTCCCGATTTCAATGGACGTTTATCACGCCCGCCGCCCGATGTCGAAGCGGCGGGCCCGTCCGCGGTCAGTAACGATAATAGCCGTTATAGCCATAATTTCCGTAGCGGTGGCGCCGCTGCCATTCGCGCTGATGCTCCCGCCGGTGCTGGCGCTCAAGTCGGTAGTCGGCCTCGTCATGCTGATATTGAAGATCGCGATGGAGCTCGCGATGCTCCCAGGGACTGATACCCTGTTCGTGGGCCTCGTCATGTTCTTCGTCGAGCTGATCGTGGACGTCGTCATGGCGCTGGTCGAGCCGGTCATGTTGCCAGTCGTGCCGACCTTGCCAATCCTGGGCCGTCGCGGGCGCCGAAAAGGCCAGAAGCGCGACCGCGCTGGCTGCGGCAAGTACAATGTTACGCATGTCATCCTCCTCCATGAGAGAATTCCTAAGTAGGCGGCGTCCGCTGAACGGGCAGTGATCGCAAGTGCCAGCCAATATTCACGTAGATTGCGCGCAGCTAAGCTTGGAGCCGTCATGAGCCGGAAAGCGTTAGCGTTGAAGGTGCTGTGACCTTGGTCCCGAACTCCGCGCGCGACCGATCGTACCGACGTTGGTTCGACGTGATCGCGCAGACCGCCGCGTCGGGAAATTCCGGCGTGGGCGAGGGATGCGATGCCGGAGCGCGTAGGCACTGCGAGGCAATAGTTCGGCGGGCGCGATACTGCCCTTGACCTTAACACAATGTCAGACCCCATCTGGTGTCGGGCCAGGAGGATTATTCCCATGACCGATGCCCACCACGACCACGAATGCTGCTCCGCCAAGGCGCCCTCGGCGGCAACCAGCGCAATCGATCCGGTATGCGGGATGACCGTGAATCCGGCGACGACGACGCACCATGCCGAGCATGGCGGTCATGCCTATCATTTCTGCAGTGCCGGGTGCCGCGCGAAATTCGTGGCGAAACCGGACGCCTACCTTGGCGATAAGCCAGCCGCCGAGCCGATGGTGACCGGTGGCGAAATATGGACCTGTCCGATGCACCCGCAGATCCGTCAGGAAGGGCCCGGGACGTGTCCGATCTGCGGGATGGCACTCGAGCCCGAGGCCCCGTCGCTCGACGATCGTCCCAACCCCGAACTCGTGGATTTCACCCGGCGAACCTGGGTCGCCGGCGCACTGTCGGTTCCGCTTCTTGCCATCTCGATGCTCGCCGAGATGCTTGGCGTCGATTTCCTCCCGCCGGCTGTATCCCCCTGGGTTCAGCTTGCTCTGACGGCGCCAATCGTCCTCTGGGCGGGATGGCCATTTTTCGAGCGCGGCTGGACCTCGATCCGAACCTGGCACCTCAATATGTTCACCCTGGTCTCGATCGGCGTCGGGGCCGCGTTCGCTTACAGCGTCGTGGCGACGCTCGCGCCCGGTCTCTTTCCCGCGTCGTTCCGGATGCACAGCGTCGTGCCTGTCTATTACGAGGCAGCCGGCGTCGTCGTCACTCTCGTTCTGCTCGGCCAGGTGCTCGAGTTGCGCGCTCGCGCCGCGACGGGCCGGGCGATCCGGGCGCTGATGAACCTCGCTCCCAAGACCGCACGGCGCCTCGGCGCCGATGGGGCCGAGCAAGAGGTACCGCTCGCCGACATCGCGGCCGGCGATCGTCTGCGCGTGCGGCCAGGCGAGGCAGTGCCGGTCGACGGCATCGTCCTGGAGGGCCGCTCGGCGGTCGACGAGTCGATGCTGACCGGCGAGCCCGCCCCTGTCCTGAAGGAAGCGCAGGCCCAGGTCACCGGCGGCACGGTGAATGGCACCGGCAGCCTGCTCATGGAGGCACGTGCGGTCGGCTCCGACACCGTGCTCGCGCGCATCGTGAGGATGGTTGCCGAAGCGCAACGCAGCCGGGCCCCGATCCAGGCGGTTGCCGACCGGATTTCGGGATGGTTCGTGCCGCTGGTGGTGGCTATCGCGGTCGCCACCTTCATCGTCTGGAACCTGGCAGGTCCAGAACCGCGCTTCGGCCACGCCCTGCTGAATGCGATCGCAGTATTGATCATCGCCTGCCCTTGCGCGCTTGGCCTCGCCACGTCGATGTCGATCATGGTCGGTACAGGACGCGGCGCGCATGCCGGCGTGCTCGTCAAGAACGCGGAAGCGCTGCAGGCGCTCGAACAGGTCGATACGCTTGTCATCGACAAGACCGGCACGCTGACCGAAGGGCGCCCGAAACTCGTCGCTACCGAGCCATTGGACGGCCGCGACGCAAACGCAATGCTGGCGCTCGTTGCCGCACTGGAGGCCCAGTCCGAACACCCGCTCGCCCAGGCGATCGTGGCGGGCGCCAGGGACGCCGGCCTCGCGGTGGAGCCGGTAGTCGACTTCCAGTCACAGACCGGGCTTGGTGTCACCGGCCGGGTCGGCGGCCACGAGGTCGTTGTCGGGAATGCCGCGCAGATGCGGCGTGTCGGGATCGACCCGGCGCCGATCGAAACCTCTGCCGATCAGCGTCGCGCCGAGGGCGCCGGCATCATGCTCGTTGCGGTGGACGGCAAGCTCGCCGGCCTGCTCGCAGTGGCCGACCCGATCAAGGAATCCGCGCGCGACGCGATTGCGGCACTGCATGCCGAAGGGCTGCGCATTGTCATGCTGACGGGCGACAGCCAGGCAACGGCGGACGCGGTTGCGCGGCAGATCGGCGGCATCGACGAGGTGCGCGCCGATCTGAGGCCGGAGGACAAGGCGAGGATCGTCGGCGAACTGAAGGCCTCCGGCGCCAGGGTCGCGATGGCAGGCGACGGGGTAAATGACGCACCGGCGCTCGCTGCGGCGGATGTCGGGGTGGCAATGGGCACCGGCACCGACGTCGCGATCGAGAGTGCCGGCATGACCCTCACCAAGGGCGATCTTGCGGCGATGGTCCGCGCGCGGCGCCTCGCCCGTGCCACGATGCGCAACATCAGGCAGAATTTGTTCTTCTCGTTCGTGTTCAACGGTGTCGGGGTGCCGATCGCTGCGGGTGTCCTTTACCCCGTCGCGGGAATCCTGCTGTCGCCGATGTTCGCGGGCGCTGCCATGGCGCTGTCGTCATTCACGGTGGTGCTCAATGCGCTGCGCCTGAATAGAGTAAAGCTCTGAACGAGAAGGGCGCGGCGCGGCATCGGCGCGCGGAGGCGGCGACTGAAATCAGGCCTTATCCGGTCGCCCGGATTGCGCGACGCTCAGCGCGCGGTTGCCTGATCAAAGGTGAGGAGTCCGACGTGAACATTGGCCAGGCTTCGAACGCGAGCGGCGTCTCGCAAAGAATGATCCGCCACTATGAGGCAATCGGCCTGATCCCGCCGCCGCCACGGCGCGAGAGTGGGTATCGCGACTATTGCGATGCGGATGTCCACCGCCTGCGGTTCATCGCCAACGCGCGCGATCTGGGGTTCCCCATCGCCGAGATTGGCGACCTGCTGGGGTTGTGGCGGGATGCCGGTCGATCGAACGCTGAAGTGAAGGCCCTGGCGACAGCGCGGGCCGAAGAGCTTGGGCGCAAGGCAGCCGCGCTCGGCGCCATGCAGGTGGCGCTGCTCGACCTCGCATCAAAGTGTCATGGCAATTCCCGGCCGGATTGCCCGATCATCGACCGTCTTGCCGAGCGCTGATGCCGCTACGGCCTGATCATCACTAAAAAATCACGCGTTGCCTGACGACGCGCAAGCAAGTCTTTACACTGGGGAACAACATCGCGGCGCCCGACAGAAATGGACCAAAATGGAGGCAATTATTTTTCTCGTTAACTGCGTCATCTATTTGACATAAACTAACTAATTTGGAAGAAAGTTCGTCCGGGAACACATTGGTCCGAGCGGTCGCCGTGAGAAGCGAATATGCGAGGCGCGCAGATAGGACGATTCGCAAGTCAAGCGGTGGGAACGCCCTTGCGATCGGTTCGGGTCGTTATGCCAAAACTGGCGGTCGCTGATGCGTTCGTCGACAATGCCCGCGCAGCTTCGAGTGAGGACGAACTGTTCGACCTGCTCTCCGAGTGCTGCAACGCGATGGGCATCCGATATTTCGCGCTGGTACATCACATCGATTTCGGGGTCGATGCGGCACCCGCGATCAGGCTTCACAACTACCCGCTGGCCTGGCAGCACTGGTTCGACGAAAACCGCCTGGGGCGTTCCGATCCGGTCCACCGTGCCAGCCAGCTCGCCAACTACGGATTTCCCTGGTCGGCGATACCGGGCATGATCACGCTCACCCCGGCCGATCTCAGCGTCTTTGCCCAGGCACGGATCGTCGGAATCGGTGACGGATACACCGTCCCCGCTCATGTTCCTGGCGAGTTCACCGGATCCTGCTCCTTCGCCATGGGCGCGGGAGAGCCCTTTCCCCGAGATCTGTATTCGGTCGCCCAGATTCTCGGCGGCATCGCGTTTGACGCGGCCCGGCGGATCACGAGGATCCGCGAGATCTGGCCCCCAATCGAGCGACCGCTCACCGTGCGCCAGCGCGACTGCATACTCTGGTCCACCCGCGGCAAGACCGACTGGGAGACGGGAACGATCCTCGGCATCAGCAAGGGAACGGTGATCCAGCATCTGAAACATGCTCGCGAGCGTTACGACGTCCATAACAAGGCCGAACTGTCAGTCAGGGCTTTGCAGGGTGGCCTGATCGCCTTTTCTGAACTTGGCCTGCGGCGATAGCCATACCAAGTTCTTGGTATAGGCGACGCCGGTAACTGTCGCGAGGTTGGAGGTCCCTTCCAGATGGAGGCCTCCGATGGTCCAACTGCTTGATACCACTCTGAAAGACGCGGGTGACGCCACGCTCAACCTGATGTTCGCCGCGCGCAAGAGCGTGTTCGTCGATCTGCTCAGATGGAACATCCCGGTCCGCGACGGCTGCCACGAAATCGACCAGTTCGACGACGATCACGCCCGGTATCTGATCCTGCTCACAGATGACGGCCGTCACCTTGCCTCAACCCGGCTGCTGCCAACCACCCGGCCGCACATTCTCGACACGCTCTTCCCGAACCTTTGCGAGCATCCCCTGCCACGCGGTTCGCGCACCATGGAGATCACCCGCTTTTGTCTCGACCGCAGCCTGCGCGCGATCGACCGGCGTCGGGTACGCGACCAGCTCGTCACCGCGATCGTCGAGCATGCGATCGAGCACGGCATCACAACCTATACCGGCGTTGCCGAGATGGGCTGGTTCCAGCAGATCCTGAGCTTTGGCTGGGATTGCCGGCCGCTCGGCCTGCCGATCGAGCATGAAGGCTCCATGCTCTGCGCGCTCAGGATCGCGATCGAGCCCGATACGCCGCTGAACCTGGCTCGCGCCGGCATCTGGTCGCCGACCGCCACGCCCGGACTTCAGGAAAGGCGCGCGATCGGCGCGAGAGGGTGAGCGACATGGACATCGATGCGATCCCACCCAGACCCGACGGATTCGATGCAGCTTCGGATGCACTGCGCAACCAGGGCTGGTGCCTGCTCCCCGGCATGCTCCCGAAGGAGCAGGTCGCCGCGCTCACCGCAGACTTCGATCCGGTCTTCGAGGCGACGCCTTTTTGCGAGGGCGATTTCTATGGCGGGCGCACCAAGCGCTTCGGCGGCCTGTTGAAGCGATCACGGCACACTGCCGCGTTTGTCCAGCATCCGCTGATCAAGGCCCTGGTAGACGATGCACTCGGGCCGTGGTGCGACACGATCCAGCTCAACCTCACCCAGGCGATCGAGATCCACCCCGGCGCACCGCTGCAGTTTCCGCACCGCGACCAGGACATGTGGCCGGCGCCGAAGGGCGAGCTCGAATATCTCGTCAACGTGATGTGGCCACTGACGAGCTTCACGCGGGCGAACGGCGCAACGCTGATCTATCCTGGCACTCACGGCCGGCTGGCACTTGTAGATGAAGGGCCAGGCGAGCCGCTCGTCGCTTCCTGCTGCCCGGGTACTGCCCTCGTCTTTCTCGGCTCGACCCTGCACGGTGCCGGCGCCAATCTGACGATCGAGACCCGGCGAGGCATGATCGTCAGCTACTGCCTTGGATGGCTCAAGCCCTATGAAAATCAGTGGCTCGCCTATCCACCCTCGGTCGCCCGCACCTTCGATCCCGAACTGGCCGGCCTGGTCGGATACCGGCAGCACCGACCCAATCTCGGCAATTATGAAGGCGTCTGCCCATCGATCCTGCTGGGCGACGATATCCCGACACATCTCGGCGCGGTGGATGCGCTGCGCCCGGATCAGCGGGAGGCGGTCGCGGCGCACCGCCAGGCGCAGTCGGGGAACGGGGATGGCGCATGAGCCCGGCCCAGGCGATGGAGCGCAGCTATGCGACGCTGAAGCAGATGCTGCGAGAAGGCGCCTTCGCGCCGGGAACGCGGCTCGAGGCGATCCGGCTCGCCGATGAGCTTGGCGTGAGCATGACGCCGGTGCGCGACGTCCTGCACCGGCTGGCTGGCGAGCGACTGGTGGAGGCAAACAGCCGGGAAGGGTTCCACGTCCCGCGTTTCACCGAGGCAATGCTGCGCGATCTCTATGAGTGGAATTCGGCATTGCTCATCATGGCGGCGCGAACAAAGCGGCCGGGCGAGGAAGAAAAGCCAATCGCACCGCTGTGGGAGGTGCCGGCCGGCGCCGATCGCATCGCCGCGCTGTTCGCCCGGATCGCGGCAGCCGCGCCGAACCACGAGATCGGCGATGCGATCGCCGCCGCGAATGACCGCCTTCATCCCTTCCGGATCGTCGAACAACGAATTCTGGAGCGAGTCGAGGGCGAGCTCGAACAGCTCATCACCCGTGGATCCGACCAGCCCCATGCTATCCGCCGCTATCATCTGCGACGGATGCGCGCGGTTCCCGACTTGCTGCGCGAGCGCGGCGAGGCCTGAATCAAGCCTCTCGATTATAATCCGATTATAAACTTTTTATAACCGGATGACGCGCCGATCCTTTCCCTGTCGCACCATCCGCGACGAGCAAGGAGACGGACAATGAACCCCGAAACCAACGAAGCAATCGACCTCATCGATCTCGGCGTCGCCAGTGTCGAGACCCAGGGCAACGGCACCCAGGTCCCGGACTTCATCGACAGCCAGAATCTCGCCGGCCTCAGCGACGACTGATCCAGCGTGCCGGCGCGGCTCGCGCCGCGCCGGCCAAGCGGCAAGGGGTACAGTTCGGCATGTTCTGGCAGATTCTGCCGCACACTTCGGCATGCATTGCCGCCGACCGCATCATTCTGCTCGACGTGCGGCAGGATCGCTACCTGCTCGTGCCGGCGGCGATCACCGGACCAGTGGCGGCATGGCTGTCCAGCGCGGCCGCGTGCCCCGCTCCATCCGGTCTGGTCGCCATGCTTGAGCGCAGCGCCATCTGGAAGCCGGGCGATCCGGCACCGGCACAACAGCGCTGCGATCTCGCGATACCCATGACACTTGAAACGCCCGAGCGGCGGCGGCCGATCGGTCTGGTACAACATGCCCGAATCGACGGGATCATCGCGGCGACCTGGCTCGGCCTGCGTACGACACCACTGCGCGTGCAGCTCGATCGCCATATGGCGTGCAACCCCAGAAGCTCGACTCCCAACAGTGATCAGCTGAGCGAGCGGCTATCCAGCTTTCAGCAGGCACGACGGCTCAATCCGATATCCAGAAACTGCCTGCTCGACTCGCTCGCACTGGCCCGGTGGCTGTCTGCCGGGCGCCATGCCTGCCGGGTCGTGTTCGGCGTGGCGGCGACCCCCTTCGCCGCGCATTGCTGGCTGCAGGACGATCACGCGATCCTGAACGATCACTACGACCGGGTCTCGAAGTTTACGCCGATTTACGCCTCGTGAGCGGCATCCGCTATCTCGCCATGCTCCGACGAACCGGACGCGCGGCCTCGGACAGGGTCGCCGGCGCCATCGAGCGAGCCCAGTCCGAACACGGGCTCATCCCCCTCTACGAAAGCCCGACGCTCACGGTGCTCGCGCCGGCGACGCTGCCTCATGTCGTTGTGCCGGACGGCAGCGGCATCATTCTCGGCCATCTGTTCGAGCGTGACGGCGGGACGAACTGTCTCGCGGGCGCGACCTCCGGGCTCGACCAGCCGCCGGTAAAATTTGTTGAGCTCTACTGGGGCGGTTATCTGGCGCTCCGAACCCGCCACGCCGCCGCTGAGGCACTGCGTGACCCGTCCGGTAGCGTGCCCTGCTATCATCTCGAGCTCGACGACGTGCACCTTCTTGCGGCTGAACCGTCTCTGCTGGTCGATCTTGGCCTGGTCGCTGCCGAGATCGACTGGACGATCGTGAGCCAGGCGCTGGTTTACCGCGACCTCAGGCCCGCGCGCACCGCGCTGCGAGGGATCGATGAGGTGCAACCAGGCGTTGCCATGCGCATCCTGCCGCCCGGCCCGACGATCGAATGCGCCTGGTCGCCCTGGACCTTCACCGCGCGGGATCGCGAGATGTCGGATCCGCAAGAAGCCATCGAAGCCGTGCGTCAGGCAGCGACGAAATCGGTCTTGAGCTGGGCCAGCTGCTTTCGGCGGCCCCTGGTCGAGATATCGGGCGGCCTCGACTCAGCGATCGTCGCCGCGGTCCTGTCGCAGGGAAATGCCAGACCGCGCGGCATCACATTCCGGGCGGTCGCCGGCGATATGGACGAGACGCCTTATGCGCGGGCCATCGCTGATCACCTTGGGATCGATCTGGCGACCGTCGACCCGGATATCACAGCCATCGATCTCGAGCGCAGCGCATCGAATGGTCTTGCGCGCGCCAATGCCAGAAGCTTTGCTCAGGCACTCGATCGGCCTGAACGTCGGCATGCCGAAGAAGTGGGTGCCGACGCCTATTTCAGCGGCGGGGGCGGTGACAATGTCTTCAGCTATCAGCGCTCGCTTGCGCCCATTTTCGACCGGTTGCGGCGACAGGGATTGGGCCGGGGCGTGCTGGAAACCATTGGCGACATGGCTGATCTCGGAGAAACCAGCCCCTTGAATGTGGCGTTCCGAACGGCGCGCAGAGCGCTGCGCCGCCGGCCAGTCCAGGCCTGGGCCACCAGCTATCAGTTTCTGGCGCGAACGGCGGTGGCCGATCTACCATGGCCGGCGGGCCATCCGTGGCTGCCGGTGCCGAACGGGACTCTCCCGGGAAAGCGTGCGCATGTCATGGCGCTCATCCGCGTGCAGAATCATCTCGACGGGCACGGACGTCAGGCACACGCCCCGATCATCTTTCCACTCCTGTCGCAGCCGCTGATGGAAACCTGCCTCGCTATCCCGAGCTGGCTATGGTGCGCCGGTGGCCGCAACCGCGCCGTCGCCCGTGCCGCCTTTGAGCCGTTGCTGCCGCCGATTGCCGTGGGGCGTCAGAGCAAGGGTGCATTCGACAGCCTCTGCACGCAGGCGGCGATCGCCAATAAGGTTCAGCTGCGCGATCTCCTTCTCGACGGTGCGCTCGCACGCGAGGGCCTGCTCGATCTTCCCGCGATCCGGCTGGCGCTGGAGGCAGCCGTGCCGGCCGGCCTCGATACGCTGCGCCTCCTGGCGCTGGCCGACGTCGCAGCCTGGGTGCATGGCTGGGAGGCTCGGTCTAATGCCGATCGGCCGGCGGCGGCGCGGCCTTGAGCGCTTCCCATCGTCGGATTTCGGGGAGGCGCGCAGGGTCGCCGGACACCTTGTCCTTCAGCCAGAAATCGAACCAGGCGACGTCCCGCTCGTAGATCGCCAGCCGGTGCGCCGGATGCCATTTGACGTGATGTTCGTCGGGAAAGACATACATTTCGACGGGCGCACCGTGGAACTGCAGTGCCGAGTAGCTTTCCAGCGCGAGCCGATACTCTCCATCCGGCACCTGGATCAGCAGTGGCGTCCTGAGCCGGTCGGCGTTCATCGCGAGCGAATAAGGGCGCCAGAACGCGTCGCCCGGTTCGCCGGGCTTGGGATAGCCCGATGCGATCAGAAAGTCGCGGTAGCTGAGACCCGCATCGACCATCGTACTGCCCGGGTCCTCGCAGCAGCTGCTCATCGCCGCAGCCTTGAAGCGGCTGGAGTGAAGCAGCGCATATTGCACCGTCGAGGCGCCATCGCTGAGGCCGGTGATGCCTATCCGGTCCGGGTCGATCGCGCCAGTCGCCACGGCCGCATCGACTCCGGCATCGAGCGCGTCGAAGATCGAGCGCCGCTCGGCCCATCCCGGAATGTTGATGTGCTGGACCTCGGTCAGGCTGCGCGCCGTCGCCGTTGCCGGCAGCAGCGGCGGCCGCTGGAAGCTGAGGACGGCAAAGCCGTGCGCGGCAAGCAGGTGGATCGGCACATCGTCGCCGGTACCTCCGCGCAGGAAGCCGCGGCTGGCATATTGCACCACGACCAGAGGATGCCGCTCGCCCTCATGATGGCCCGGCGGCAGGACGAGATCGCCGTAGGTGGTCGCGCCGTCGCGGCTCCAGACAAGACGCTGCACGCGCCCGAGCGACGCTATGGGAAAATCGGGATTGGGATCGAAAAGCGTCCTTTGCTTTCCCGCGACCGGATCAAACGACACCAGGGTTCGAGGGTGAATAGCCGACTCGTAAGCGCAGACGAGGCGGCGCGACGCGGCCTGGCAGCCGAACAGCGCGTCGATCGTCCCGAGCAACCGGACGGGCGTCGCCTCGTGTCCGATCCGCCAGCGATAGATCACGGTCCGCCCGCCATTGTCAGGACTGCCCCCGCGCATGAACAGCAGCTCGTTCGGCCCAAACCACCACAGGCCGGCGACATGGTCGGCACAGATTGCCGCAGGGCAGGCCAGTGATCGCCCGCCGATGTCGACGTGAAGCGGGGTCGGGCCGAAGATCATTAAAGGATCGTCACGCCCGACCCATGCCGTTGCACCGCTTTCCGAGCGGGCAAAGAATTGGGCGCCCCGTGGCCCAGCCGTTTCTACCCCGTCCCTGACCGCGGCGTCGTCGACGACAAGGCCGGACATGGCATCGACCGCAACCGACACGACCGGCACGGGCAGAGCCGGCCTCGGGCGATCATCGGTCAGCGTCCAGAACCTTTTGTCGAACAGAAATCCGGATCGGCCCTCTGCATCGATTGCGGCCCACGCTGGGACCAGACCTGGCCGCGTCCGGGCAAGGATCGCCCGACCATCCTCCGACCAGCTGAAGGCGACGACATCCGTCGCGAACTTGGTCACCTGCCTTGCCGCCTCACCGCCGAGCCCAACCGTCCAGACCTGGGTGCCGCCGCCATCGCGCCGAAGATACGCAATACGGCTTCCGTCGGGAGACCAGGACGGCGTGCCGGGATCGGGCGAACCGTTGACGATGTCCGGCGCATCGCGAACGTCATGCGTCATCGCGATGAAATCGCCGCCAACGTCGAGCAGGCGCGGCGCGGTGCGTCCGTCGAGCGACACCAGCATGATGCCGACACAGTAACTGTCACGGTCCGCGTCCGCGCGACGCATCGCCATCACTGCCCAGGTGCCGTCGGGCGAGACGCTGAAGGGCGCCGCGCCGGACGGGCCGCTGTCGGCTCGCCCGAAGTCCCGCAGCTCGACCAGAGCCTGTGCGGTCAGTTCCCGGCCCGGCACCGCCGAAGCTGCAGGGTTCAGCCGCTCGGCACAGGATTCCGCTGCGGCGTACGCCGGCGCCGTCCATGAAAGGGCCGCGCCTACGGCACAGGCAAACACTGGTCGATTCACCACGCCCTGGTGACCTGCAGCGAGACGACGCGCCCGATCGCGCTGGCATTTTCGGGATCATAGCCGGCTGTGGATGGGCCGATGAAATAGGCGGCATAGGGCGGATCGCGATCGAACAGATTGTTCGCGCCGAGCGAGACCCTGAGACCTTTGAACGCACCCCGCGCCGCCTGGAAACGATAGCTAAGCTGCAGGTCGAAGGTCGTCCAGGCGTCGACATGTTGGGGCGTGGCGTTCAGCTTGTTGGTGTAGCCATCGACATAGTTGGTGAACAGCGCGGCATCGAACCCGCCCCGCGACCAGCTGAGGTGCGCCCGCGCCCGGAAGTCGACCGGATTGCCCAGCACGCCGACGACATCGGAGACCGGAGCGGTCGGCGTCAATGCCTGACGGATGTGGAAGATGTAGGTGCCGGCCGCGCCGATATCGGCGCGGCCACCCGCCAGCGCAAAGCCATAACCCAAGTCCATGTCGAGGCCGGACTGTTTGACCACCGACAGGTTCTGCAGTCGCGCATCGACCACGGCCGCAAAGGCGGCGGTCACCGGGATGTTCAGGAAGTTGCTGAAAAAGGGCGAGGCATAGAGCTCGGCGACCCGCGCCGCGCTTGGATTGGGTTCGGTGATGCCTGCATAGACATTGCGGTTGACCAGGAAGCTGAACAGCTGGGTCGAGGGCGAGGCAATGCGGTCGCGATAATCGACATTGAACCAGGTCAGGCTGGCATGCGCGCCGGGAAGGAAGCCCGGCTTGAGGTCAGCGCCTAGCGTCCAGGTCGTGGCGCGCTCCGGCTTCAGATTGGGATCATTGCCCCGCAGCACAATCACATTGGACTGGCCCGATGGCGCCTGCGGGTCGGGGATCGTATAGGAGAAGATCAGCTGGTTAGCGGGATCCTGGCGCAGGTCCGAGAAAGTCGGCGCGCGGAACGACGTACCATAGCTGCCACGGATGGTAAGGCCCGCGAACGGCTCCCAGGCGACCCCCAGCTTGGGATTGGTGGTCGTGCCAAAGTCACTGTAACGCTCGGTGCGGACCGCCGCCGACAGGTCGAGACGATGAAATCCTGGAACCGTCGCGTCGCCGCCGAACACCGGCACGAGCAGCTCGGCATAACCGGCCCTGACATGACGCGGCGCGCTGAGCGCGATCGGCACCCTAAATTGCGGCGTCAGCGTCGAGGTGTAGTTTGTCCCGCCTTCATCGACATAACGCTCCTCGCGATATTCACCACCGACCGCCAGCCGCACGTCGCCGGCCGGCAGTGCGAACAGGGGGCCATCGGCCCGCAGTGTCGCCGACCATACCGAGTTGACATTGGTCGAGTCGTACCAGCCGCGAATGGCGGCGATCGTCGCCGGGTTCGTCGACCGGCCATCGCCGAACAGATTATAGGCAGTTGCCGGGTTGGGATCGGCGAGCGCGAGCGCCAGGCGAGCGGTGTTGACCAGATTGTAGCCGGTATAGCGTTCGTAATCACGCCCATAGGTAACCGCTGCGTTCGCCGACCAGGCTCCGACTTTCGCTTCGAGCCCGGCGGTCCCGCCATAGGCGCTGGCGATGCCGCGGCGGGACTCGTTGCCAAGGTCGCGCTGAAAACTGTACTGGACGCCGACGGGCTGATGCGTGCCGATCGGATCGACATAGAAGGCGTTGGTCACCGGCACGGTGCGGCGCACATTCGTATTGGGGCGGTCCGCCTCATCGAAGGTGCGGATCGTCATCAGCCCGTTGGCGTGGAGGCGCAGGGTGTCGCCGAGATCCTGACTGATGGCCGCGAAGAGGGAATGGCGGCGCTGCTGCGGCAGCATATCGGCGCCGGTCCAGCTGTCGGCGAGATTGACCGTGCCGGGCGTCAGCTTCGCGGCGGTGAGCCCGATTCCGTTCTGCCCGGCCGGGATCGCGAAGCTGGTGCCGCCGGCATAGATAGTGCCGGGATTGGCATAGGCTACACGGTGATCCAGCCCGCCAAAGGGCCTGAGGTCGTCGGTCGCGAACGGCCGGTCCGCCGCGCTCAGCCGGTCGCGGTCGTAATATTCATAGGCGATCATGGCGTGACCGCTGGACCAGCGCGTGCCGAGCAGCAGGCTGGCCTGATATTCCTGGCTATCCCCATCGGCGGTGCCGATGCGCCCGCTCGCCTCGATGCCGGTGAAGTCGAGCCGCGGCACGATGTTGACGACACCTGCGACCGCGTCCGAGCCGTAGATTGCCGATGTCCCGTCGGGAACGATTTCGATCCGCTCGATCGCCGAGGCGGGGATCATCGAGATATCGGCAAAGGCGCCCGCGAACCCGCCGAGCGGCGGGCGCTCGCCATTGAGCAGCACGAGAGTCGAGGTGGGTCCGAGTCCGCGCAGATTGATGCTCGAGCCGCGCGTTCCGTTGTTGCCGGTGTTCTGGCTGACAGTTCCGCCCACCGCCGTTGCCTCGTTCAGCCCGCCCCCGAAATTCTGCGGAATCGACTGCGCGATCTGCTGCGTCGTCGCGAAGCCGCCTTGCTCGATCGCCTTGCGGTCGATGACGACGAGCGGCGACCCAACCGGGGCCTTGCCGCGGATCCGGGTGCCGGTCACGAGAATATCGCTGACACCGCCGGCGTCCGCGCTCCCGCCATCCGAAACCCGGCGAACGACAAGGGTCTCGCCGACCGGCACCGCATGCAGGCCAGTGCCGCGCAGCAACTGGTCGACAGCTTCATCCGACGAGAACCGCCCCTTGAGCGCAGGCGCCTGCAGGCCGGCGACAAGGTCAGTTGCAACGATGACGGGCCGGCCTGACAGGGAAGTGACCTGCCGCAGCGCGGCGCCCAGATCCTGCGCCGGCAGATCATAGTCACGGGCGTCAGCGGTCTGGCCTTCGGCAATCGGTGACGCGAGCAGCATGACCGTCGTGCAGGCCGCAAAGCCCGCGAATTTTCCCAAACGCATTCGTTCTTCCCCTTAGCTCGACGCCGATCTGGCGGCTGTCAAAGGGGCAAGACGACGCCGGCTCGGGAACCCGCCCAAAATAAATCGGGAGACTTGGGCTTGCTGTCCGACCAACGTGCGTTGAATAAAGCTGCCACGTCCGCCCGGGCACGACCCTTCAGGGCAGCTAAATGGAGATTACCCGCGTGGAAGAACCCGATACCCTGATCGCGATGACAGCCGAGATCGCAGCCAGTTTCGTGACCAACAACCGGGTAGCGGTCGGCGATATCGGCACCATGATCGCGTCAGTCCATGGTGCGCTGGCTGACCTTGGCCAACCGCCCGCACCGGCGGCGCCCGAATACGTCCCGGCCGTCACGCTTAGGAAAAGCCTTGCAGACCCGACCAAGATCATTTCGATGATTGACGGCAAATCCTATGCCGTCCTCAAGCGGCACCTGACGACGCAGGGCCTGACGCCTGCGGAGTATCGCACGCGCTACAATCTCCCGGCCGACTATCCCATGACCGCGCCGGCCTATTCGGAGATGCGCAAGGCGATGGCCGTGAAGATCGGCCTGGGACGCAAGAAGAAGGCGGGACGGCCGAAACTCGGCGTGGTGATACCGTCCGGCGATGCGCCAACGCCGATCACCAAGGCGCCGCGAAAGGCGCACGTGGCGACTAGGAAACCCGCCCCTGCGAAGGTCGATCAGAACGCGTGATAGCCCACGTCAGCGGGCGTGAAGAATGAAATCACCCTGAGCATCATGCTCGACGCGAAGATTGAAGGTCGCAGCAAGGATCGCGGCCAACGCGTCGGTCGGTGTAGCGTGGAAAGTCCCGGTCACGCGCAGCCCGGCAAGCGCCGGCTCGCCGAGCCGAATCTTGTGCGCCGAGTAGCGATTTGCCGCGGCGACCACGTCCTCGAGCGGCGCGCCGTCAAAGCTGAGCATACCCCTGACCCATTGATCGCTGCCGCCGGGCGCCGCGGACACCTGCGCCACACCGGCGGCGGGCGCGTCGGCGAAGACCTGGCCGGGCACGAGCCGCGCGATCGGCGCGCCGCCGGTCCCGTGCGCCTTGCGGTCACGAATCTCGATCGCGCCCCGCAACAGAACCACCTTCACTCCCTCCCGGCCGAGGACGACGTCGAACAGCGTGCCGCGGTCAATGATAGTCCGGCCGGCCGCCTCAACCATGAACGGCCGCCCAGCCTCATGCGCGACGTCGAACCGGGCCCGTCCGCGCGACAGGCGGACGAGCCGAACCTGGCCAGTAAACATCGGCTCGATTGCGCTGTCGGTGTCGAGCGTGACAGTCGTGCCGTCAGCCAGCCGCATGGTGCGGATCTCGCCGACACGGGTTGCGAACGGCGTGCTGGCTTGAGCCACCGCCACCGGGCGAGGCCCGTCGCCTCGCCACAGAAAGACGGCGCCGCCACCGATCAACAACGCGACAATCACGCTCGCGAATGCGACACGTGGGCCCGACATTGCATAGAAAGGCCTGCGGTTGACGGCGGCGAGATGCTCCTGAGCGAGAGGAGAACCGGCTAAGCCCGCCGCAAGCTGCCAGCGCCGCTCGATCCGGGTATAGGCGGCCCGGTTTCGCGGATCGCTTGCGCGCCACCGCTCGAACTCAAGTCGAGACATCTCGGCGTCCGATCCGCGCATCCGCGCGAACCAGGCCGATGCCTCGCGGCCAGTCACATCTGCGGCACTGTTGCCGCCGCCGAACAACGCCATCAGGGGCGGCCCATCAACCTGTCGATCTGGTCAACTGCGCGACCGAGCTGCTTCTCGACGCCCGAGACCGAGAGGCCGGTCCGCTCGGCAATCTCCGCATAGCTGAGGCCCTCCAGGCGGTGCGCCATGAAAATCTCCCGAGTCTTTGGTTTCAAAGACTTTATAGCAGCTTCGAGGCGTACAAGACTATCGCGCGCCTCAAGCCGACGCAGTTCATCGATGCCAACAAGGTCGCAATCGTCGGCATTTACATGGGCATCCACAGCATGCCGCCGCGCCGCTTTGGCACGGTCCTTCAACAGGTTACGGGCAATCTGCCGAAGATACTCGGCAGGCCGGGAAATGGAACCGGAACGGCGCAGATCGATGCGCGAAAGGCGAAGAAAGGCCTCCTGAACCAGGTCCCGGGCATCTTCAGGGCTGGCGCGGTAGCGCGTGAAGAAGCGCACGAGCGAATGCTGCTCATTGCGATAGAGGACATCGAGTTCCATCGTGGTCGGCAGCGTTTCAGGCTGCGGCGATTGATCCTCCCGACCGTCAGCACGGGCAACGCCGCGCCTCATCGCGCGCAAACCGAAAGACGCCCGGGCGCAGCGAATTCCACCCGACCCCGCAGGTAGCGTACCAATCGATCAGGCGCCCAAGCCCAGCCCATAATCCGTCTCCAGACAGCGAGACGGACCCGGCTCGAAGCCGGGTGTTGAGAACATGCATGGGAAACACATGCGCCGACGCCTTTAGCCGCAAGCGGCCTGAACATGCGCGTCGGCCACCCGGGCAACCGAGAGCCAGATCAATATCACCATGCGAGGTTCTCACGCCTCGGCACCACCATTTGAGCGGCGCGGATCGAGTCTAGAACGAGTGGATCACCAAACGCAAGGGATCGGAAATAAACAGCGATTCCGTCACTTTGGAGCTAAATCCCGGCCTCCGCCTTCAGCACATCGAGCCGCTCCAGACAGACCGCCTCGACGATCGCCCGCAGCTTCCGGACAGCGTCAGCGAGTGTCTCGAGGTCAGCCATTTCGATGGTGAAATTGGGCGAGTAGCGGGCTTCGACATAGGCCCGTTTGAGGAGCTCGAAACGCCGCCGCTCCTGCTTCGTCGCCCGTGGCCAAGCCTCAACGAGACGGGGTTCCTTGTCCTCAGCCAGGGAGCGCAGGAATTTGATATTGTGAGACCGTGGAAAGTAGAAAGTGCATGTTAGGAGCATGCACGCATAAGCGCGTTCCGTCGCCTGATGAAGCATGAACGCCGCGTCATTGCGCTCACCTTCTTGGATGGCGAATTTCGCGATCTTTAGGGCGCTGTCGATCTTCGCGACGTTCTGAGAAAAATACTCTTCAGCCATCCGATAGGCGTCTGCGGCTG
Organism: Sphingomonas sp. PWP1-2; assembly: GCF_049898305.1. Taxonomy (NCBI): domain Bacteria; kingdom Pseudomonadati; phylum Pseudomonadota; class Alphaproteobacteria; order Sphingomonadales; family Sphingomonadaceae; genus Sphingomonas; species Sphingomonas sp. PWP1-2. The sequence continues at coordinate 2,741 of NZ_JAFCXM010000008.1, read as the reverse complement.
TAAGCGGAATCGGGCTGGCGAGAGAGTGTTGGGGCAGCTCATAGAGGGCAATCCCGTCCCGCGCGATGTCGGTCCAGAAATACTCACCTCGCCTCAGCGCGTTGTTCACCTCATCGAGGCTGTGGACGATGATGTTGACCTGTCGCCCGATCGTGGGATCGCGCTGGATACGATCCTCCGCGACATACCAGTAATCTGCGATGTCGGTCAGGTCCGCATGATTGACGATGACGAGGAGATCGAAGTCTGATTGGTATCCATTCTCCGGCTCATCGACCCAATCGTTGCGGCTGTAGCTCCCGAACAGGATGACCTTCAGGACCTTGCCGTTTCGCTTCCACGGCTGGGTGGCTCCAGAGATCGCCGCCTCAAAATCGCGCATCAGGATTGCGACGACGCGCTCAAGCTCACCTTGCTGAGCCGCCGGAAGATGGTCGAGGTCGCGGCGCACGCGTTCAGGCTCCGTCGATGACATGCAAGAAGGCCTTACCGTCCTTTACCGCCTTGGGCGACAGTCGTCGGTCGAAAGTGGCAAGCTTGCCGCCATTTTCGGCGGCCAGGGCCAGGAGATAGCTGTCGGTTACCTGAGCCGAGGTAAGCAACTGGGTCGGATCGACGCGATCCGATCCGACGAGGCTCATGTCGTCACGCCAAAAGCGGTGGCCCGGCAGTTCGCGAAGCCGCTGGACGACATCAGCGACGATCGCCGGCGAGCCTGGTGAATTCGGATATTTGGGATGACCGACGATTCGGATTACGCCGTTTTCGGTCATCGGGCATGTCGCCCAATTAAGCTGGCCTTCCGCTTGGAACCACCGATGCGCAGCGTCATGCCCGACATGGGCGGGGTCGATGAGGGCAATGAGTACATTGACGTCCAGCAGGAACCTCACGGCAATTCGTCGCGCAAAGCATTCACGGCCGCCTGGGTGACGACGACACCTTCCCGCGCTGGCAGGAGGGGGATGCCATTTCGCTGTTGTGGCTGATCGGGCCGCCTCAAGGCGCGCCGGGCGAGATCGGAGATGACGTCGCCAACGGTCCGATGGCTCTGACCCGCGATCGCTTTCGCCGCTTCCAGTACGTCATCATCTATCGCTAGCGTAGTTCGCATCATGCCGCCTATGCATCAGTCATCACGCATCATAGCAGAAGGGTATTAGTGTCTCAATCGGCTGCTTCGCGTCTCGATGCGAATGGCGCGATATGCAGATCGCCCTACGAAATATCTGGCTATGGCCTGATAAATATGTGATCTTTATCAGGCTATAGCCTTATCATTATTTTTATGATATCAGCACATAACCTGATGTAGATGACCTAATCATAAGACTGTAACCTGATGAAAAAGGAAATTACAGACCGAGCGCGCAAGCGCCTCGACGAACGTCTGACGGCATTGGGTCCAGCAGAGCGTTTCGCCGTGCCTCCGCGTGGCTGGATTAGAGCCATTCGCGATGCACTGGGCATGAGCGGATCACAGCTCGGTCAGCGCATCGGTATTACCGCCCAGAGCGTCCAAAATCTGGAGACGTCTGAAGTCAGCGGCACAGTGCAGCTCAACACTCTGCGCAAGGCGGCCGAGGCGATGGACTGCGTCCTCGTCTATGCCTTGATCCCCAAAAGCAGCCTCGCGAGGACGATGGAGCAGCGGGAACGCGCTATCGCGATCGAAGCCCTACGCCGCGTATCGCATTCGATGGCACTCGAAGACCAGCGCGTAGCCGACACGGAGGATGAAGCTCGAATTCAGCGCTACATCGCGACGAGCCTGCGGCAACGAGACATTTGGAACAAGCCGTGACCGATCTTTTTGCCGAGCCCGATGACGCCACCCCCTTGGAGCCAGGCGAACGCGAGGGACTGCTGCAGACCTGGATTACAACTCGCTCCGATCTCAACGAGGCCGAGCAGGCCAACATTGATATCGGTGCGGGCTGGGCGCTAAGCCGGCGCGGCGACATTCTAACCGAAGGCTTCGTGCGAGAACTCCACAAGCGGATGCTCGGAGATGTCTGGAGCTGGGCGGGGAGGTTCCGGCGGACGGAGCGCAATATCGGCATTAATGCTTACCGCATCCAAACAGACCTTCATGCGCTACTGGCCGACGTCAATTACTGGATCGAGCATAGAACTTATCCAGCAGACGAAATCGCGATCCGATTTCATCACCGCCTCGTTGCCATCCACCCATTTCCCAATGGCAACGGACGTCATGCACGCCTGATGGCCGACCTCCTGATCGAGCGTCTCGGTGGCAATCCGTTCAGCTGGGGTGGCGGCAATCTCGGCGATATCGGCGCAATGCGCCACGCATATGTCGATGCGCTCAGAGCTGCTGACGCTCATGATATTGGCCTCTTGCTCGCCTTCGCTCGAACATGACGGACTATGCTGCCCTAACGCAGACCTTGCCGGCGTGCGATCACGAGGAAGTTACGTTGCCGGATCTCGCGGCTGGCTCTCCCGATCCACGCCAACACGTTCTCAAGTTGCTATCGACCCTTCGGCGGGATCGTGGTGCAATCCTCAAGACCTATGTTTCACCGCTTGATTTCTGCCTTGCGGTGATCGACCCGGACCATGCCGAAACCAGCGCCGCTGCCGCACGCGTACAATTGGTGGATGCGCCGGTGACAAAGCAGGCCATCGGAACGCCGGCGCGGTGCTGAGCGTGGCGGAGTAAAATCCAGCCGTTGGTAAGGCTGCTTCTTTTAGGAGCGGCCGGGGATGTTTGGCGT
>NZ_JAFCXM010000007.1:0-223606 GCF_049898305.1 Sphingomonas sp. PWP1-2 | reverse complement strand
GACTGCAGAAGCGAACCGTCCGGTCCGTCGCTGCGGTGACACCCCTCTAGGTCCACGCCCTGATTCGGTCAAACCCTTTTTTGCACTTTTCTTGCAATCCCGCGTCAATCCCGCAGAAATGCTCGGGTTCGGCCTTGCTTCGCCACGCATCCGTCGCAGGACAACCGGCCACCCGCTGATTCGGACCGCCCCCTCCCGGCCCTGAATCAGCTGCCGGACTGTCGCCGCAGGGCTCGCAGATCGATGCCGAGCCGCTTCACCCGGTAGTAGAAGGTCTTGCGCGGCAGCTGCAGGCGCTCGATCGCGAGCGCGATCTCGCCATCGGCGGCGGTGACGGCATCGATGATCGCCGCGCGCTCGAACGCATCGAGCCGGGCCGGCAAGGGTGCCAGCGCCATGTCGGGCTCCCCCCCGCTTTCATCGAGGCCCAGACACATCCGCTCGGCGGTCTTCTCGAGTTCGAGGACGTTGCCCGCCCAGCTGTGTCCGGCAAGGCGATGGGCATGATCCGCCACAGTGGGCATCGCGCAGCCATGCGTCCGCGCCGCGCGGGCCAGGAAATGCGCGAACAGCAGCGGGATGTCGGCGCTGCGCTCGGCCAAGGGCGGCATGCGCAGAGGAACGCCAGCCAGCAAATGGAACAAGGCCGGCAACACGCGGTCGCGTTCGCCCTCCTGCACCGCCGCGATGATCCGGATATCGACTGGATCGGGATCGCGCGCCTCGAGTGCGACCGCCCGCGTCTCGGCGAGCCGGACGAGCCGGTTCTGGAAGTCGTCGCTCGCCCATTCGAGGTTATGGAGAAACAGCGTGCCCCGGTCGGCGCGCGCCACGACGCCGTTGCGCACGAACAGCTCGCGCTCGATCAGCGCCGGCGTCACCGTCGCACAGTCGATCTTAAGGAAGCGATGTCGCGCGCGCCGGCCTGCGCGGTGGACGAGCCGCGCGAAATGCTCCTTGCCGGTGCCGAGCTCCCCCTCGATCACGATATCGAGCGCGGCATCGGCCAGGACCGGGATCATCCCGCGCAGCCGGACGATCGCGGGTGTCGCTCCGATCAACGCATTCCCCGCTTCGGCATCGGCCGCGGCGCGGAGCTGCCGGTTCTCGAGGAGCACAGCCCGCGCCTTCGCCGCGCGCGTCGCCGCCGCCAGCAGCCCTTCGGGATCGAACGGCTTGGTCAGGAAATCCCATGCCCCTGCCTTGATCGCGCCGACAGCCATCTCGACGTCGCCATGCCCGGTGATCAGCACGACGGGCAATTCGGGATCGCGCGCGTTCAACACGCCGAACAATTCGATCCCCGACATACCCGGCATCCGCACATCGGTGATGACGACGCCGGGATAATCCGCGCCGATGGCCGCAAGCGCACTCGCCGCATTGGCGAAGGCGCGTACGCTGAACCCCTCCAGCTCGAGCAACTGCGTCGTCGCCGCGCGCAGATCGTCATCGTCGTCGACCAGCGCGACCTCGAGCGGGGCCGAGGTCTCTCTCACGCGCGCCGCATCCCGATCTCGAAACGCGCCCCGCTCCCACCCCCGCCCTCGCCCTCACCCGGCAGCAGCCGAAGCGTTCCGCCGAGTTCGACCATGATGTCGTGCGCGATCACCAGCCCCAACCCCAATCCTTGCGGCCGCGACGTCACGAACGGGGTGAACAGGCGCTCCGCGATTTCGGCCGACACGCCCGGCCCTGTATCCGCGACGACCAGCCGGACGTGCGTGGCGTCGCTCGTCAGGGTCAGCGCGATCTGCCGTGTCTCGCACGTCGCCATCGCTTCCACCGCATTCTGCATCAGGATCACGAGCACTTGCTCGAGCCGGACCTTGCCGCCGATCACCGCGAGGTGCGGCGCGACCGTCGGGAGATCGAGCGTGACGCCGCGCAGCTGCTGCCTGAGGATCAGCAGCGCGCCGTCGATCACCTCGGCGATGTCGACCGGCCGCACCTCCCCGGTCTGGCGGCGCGCAAAGCCGCGGAGCTGCGCGGTGACCGCGCCGATCCGCTCCGCCAGCCCGCCGATCCTGACGAAATTCTCGCGCGCCTCCGCCATCGCGCCGCGATCGAGCAAGGTCGCACCCGAGGCGGCATAAGTGCGGATCGCGGCGACCGGCTGCGCGGTCTCGTGCGCGACGCTCGCGGTGATCTGCCCCAGCGCAGCGAGCCGGTTGGCCTGGCGCAGCGCTTCGCGCAGTTCGGCGGCACGCGCTTCGCTTTCGGCGCGCTCGTCCATTTCGCGCCGCAGATCGGCGGTCTGCCGCGCGACCGCCCGTTCGAGTTCCTCGGTCCGGCGGCGCGACAGCGTAACGCGTTGGCGCCACGCCCAGGCAAGCGCGGCGAGCGCGATCGTGGCGAGCGCCGCGCTGACCGACGCGGCACGGCGCGCGGCCGCGACCGCTGCGTCGATCGGCTGCAGCAGGAGCAATTGCCAGCCCGGCTGCGCGGTCACCACGGCGCGCGCGAGAAAGGTCGTGCCCAGCCCGACAAAGCGATCCTCGCCATCGACCGCCGCGACCGGCAAAGGCGCGAGTGCGGCTGGCGTGACGCGCGCCTCGCCGCGGAACTGCGCTTCGTCGCGCGCGGAGAGCGGCCGCGTCGCGGCGAAGCGCCAGGCCGGCCGGCTCGTCACCAGCACGACGCCGAGCGGGTTGCGGACGAGCGTGATCCCGCCGGCGCTCGCCCAGACGCGTTCGATCCGGTCGAACTCGAGCTTGATGACGATGACGCCGCGATTGGCGATTCGGCGCGAGAGATAGAGGCCCGGGTGCCCGGAAACCGTTCCCAGCGCATATTGGCTCGCCTCGCCGCGCGCGAGCGCATCGCGGAAATACGGCCGGAAGCGATAGTCGGCGCCGACGAAGCTCTGCGCCGATCGCCAATTGCTCGCCGAGATCGTGATGCCATCCGAGCCGATCACATAGATGGCGGGCGCGCCCGTCACGCGCGACAGCGCTTCGAGCTTGATGTCGAGCGCACGCTTTGCCGCCGCACTCCCGCCGATCGCGGCGATCACGTCGCGATCGTCCGCGAGCGTCAGCGGGAGCAAGCGGAACCGCGCGAGTTCGCCGTTGAGCAGCGCGGCGCGGAGCCGGGCATCGCTCTCGACTTGCTGGTGCAGCGCCGTGACGACGCGCTGCTCGGCAAGGCGCCCGGCGCCCCACGCCGCCGCGATCGCCAAAATCGCCGCGACGATCCCCCAGCGCACCCCGATCGAGCGCCCGACTGCCGCCAGTGCCGTGCGCGCCGTCATCCGCCGGCCCGGCGGGCGGGCGCGGCACGATGCGGTAAGCTTCGAAGGGCAGCGCAGGTCATGGTCGATCGATCTGCCATAGCAAGCGGGCGATGGGACAACAGCTTCGACACGCTGCGGTTGCGGGCGTGGCACACCAATGTGCAACTTTCGGCACAATGTCGCCAGCCTCTGTCCCGATTATTGCATATCGATCGGGCGTTCACAGCCATTCAGCCAGAGAGAAGCGATTATATTTCAATGTCTTGTGCTAAAATAACGAATTGTGCGCCATCCGCAGTCGCCACCGCCGCACACTGTTCGCATAGTCAACCGCCCGTCAGAGGCGCTCCCCCTGGATGAGGACGAGAAGGCCGTGATCCCGATTTCGCAAAACCCCGCCGCCGAGATACCGGCCGCTCCGCGCCGCTCCTGGTATCGCCACACCTATGCGCAGGTGCTGATCGCGATCGTCGCTGGCGTGCTGCTCGGGCATTTCTATCCGGCGACGGGTGAGTCGCTCCAGCCGCTGGCCGATGCCTTCATCAAGCTGGTCAAGATGATCATCGCGCCGGTGATCTTCCTGACGATCGTCACCGGCATCGCCGGGATGCGCGATCTCGGCTCGGTCGGGCGCGTCGTCGGCAAGGCGTTCGCGTATTTCTTCTTCTTCTCGACGCTCGCTTTGATCATCGGGTTGATCGTCGCCAATGTCGTCCGGCCGGGCGCGGGGCTCAATATCGATCCGACCACGCTCGATACGACCAAGGTCGCCGAATATGCCAGCAAGGCGCATGCAACGACGATGGTCGGTTTCTTGACCGGGATCATCCCCAACACCTTCCTGTCGGCGCTGACCGAGGGCAACATCCTGCAGACGCTGTTCGTCGCGGTGCTGTTCGGCATCGGCCTGGCGATGATCGGCGATCGCGGGACCAAGCTGCTCGGCGCGCTTGAGGATATATCGGTCGCGGTGTTCAAGGTCGTCGCGATCGTGATGAAGGCCGCGCCGATCGGCGCGTTCGGCGCGATGGCGTTCACCATCGGCAAATATGGCGCGGGGACGCTTGCCAATCTCGCGATGCTCGTCGGCACCTTTTATGCGACCTCTTTGCTGTTCGTCATCGTCGTGCTCGGGCTGGTCGCGCGCTGGGCGGGGTTCTCGATCTTCACGCTGATCGGCTATCTCAAGGACGAACTGCTACTCGTGCTCGGCACGTCGAGTTCGGAAAGCGCGCTGCCGAGCCTGATCGAGAAGATGGAACGCGCCGGCTGCCCCAAATCGGTGGTCGGGCTGGTCGTGCCGACCGGCTATTCGTTCAATCTCGACGGCACCAACATCTATATGACGCTCGCAGCTTTGTTCATCGCGCAGGCGTGCAATGTCGATCTGTCGCTTGGCCAGCAATTGCTGCTGCTCGGCGTGGCGATGCTGTCGTCGAAGGGCGCCGCGGGGGTGACCGGCGCTGGCTTCATCACCCTGGCCGCGACGCTGTCGATCGTGCCGAGCGTGCCGATCGCCGGGATGGCGCTGATCCTCGGGGTCGATCGCTTCATGAGCGAGTGTCGCAGTCTCACCAACTTCATCGGCAATGCGGTCGCGACCGTCGTCGTGTCGCGCTGGGAGGGCAAGCTCGACATGGAGCAGTTCCGCAGCGCGATCGCCGGGCGCAGCGTGCGCGTCGACGAGATGGCGGCCGACGCCGTTCCGGCCGAATAACATGCGCAAGCCGAACCCGATGCGCGCGCTGCGTGCCACCACCCCGCTTGCCCTGCTGCTTTCCACGCCAGCACTGGCGCAAGCGACCGCAGCGCCTGCCGCAAGCCCCGCCGCGACCGAATATCCCGCGGCGGCGGCGGGCGATGGCGCCACCACCAACGGCTATAATCTGTCGCGCTGGGCCGAGGATTGGCGCGTGCTACGCGATCCCGCCAAGCGCGACGATCCGATCGATCGGATCAAGTTCATCCCGATCGCCGACGACGGGCAAGTCTATCTCACGCTGTCGGGCGAGGCGCGGTTGCGCATCAACATGACGAGCAACCCGAACTTGCGCGAGACACCGCACCAGCGGCAGGACATCCGCCGGCTGACCGCGGGCGCCGATCTCCATCTCGGGCCGCATCTGCGCCTCTACGGCGAAGTCGCGCATGGCGGGATCGGCGGGCGTGAACTCGGCGCGCCCGCGGCGACGCTGCGCAACGCGCTGACGCTGCAGCAATATTTCGCCGAAGCGACCGCCGATGTCGGCGGCGTCGCGCTCGGGGCCCGCTATGGCCGCCAGGAATTCACCGACGGCCCCAATCTGCTCGTCTCGCAGCGCGACAACAACACGATCCGCTATACGCTCAACGGCATCCGCGCCTGGGCGCGCACCGGCCGCTTCCGCCTCGACGTGTTCGACCTCAAGCCGACGGCGTACGGCGATCTCGGTGTCGAGGACGATATCAGCGATCCGGCGCGCCGCTTCTCGGGCGTGACGCTCGGCCTGGTCGTCCCGACGCAGTGGTTCGGCGGGTCGAAGCTCTATGTCGATCCGTTCCTGTGGCGGCGGCGCAATTCGGTCGGCACCTGGGGCGGGCGGATCGGGCCGGGACGGCGCTTCTACGGCGGCGTGCATGTCTGGGGCGATGCCGGCCCCGTGACGATCGACTGGACGCTCAACCATCAATGGGGCAATTTCATCGAGCAGCGGATCGATGCGTGGCACGGCTTCTTTGCGCAGACCTATCGCGTCGGGAAGAGCCCCGCCGCGCCGCGGATCGGCTTCCATGCCGATTATGCGAGCGGCGGTGGCGGCTATGGCGGGCGCACGCTGCGCAACGCCTATGCGCCGTTCGGCAACAACGTCTATTACAGCTATCAATTGTCGCTCACGCCCTCGAACCTGATCGCGGTCGCGCCGACGGTGAGCTTCACGCCGGTCAAGAAGCTGCGCGTCAGTGCCGAATATCAGCTGACGTGGCGCGACGATGCGCGCGACGCGGTGTACCGCGCGAACGGCCAGCCGTTTGCGGGCACGCAAAACGTCGCCGACCGCAAGATCGGCAATGTCGCGCGCGTGCAGGCGGTCTGGTCGATCGCGTCGCGGCTGTCGTTCACCGGGCGCTACGAGCATCTCGCAGCAGGGCCATCGTTGACGAAGGCCGGCTATGCCAGCTCGGACTTCCTCGCCGGCTGGCTGAGCTTCCGGTTCTGAGCTAGCCGATCAGCAGCCGCGCGCCGAGCGCGGCGGCGAGCGCGGGGGCCATCGTCACCGCGCCGACCTTGAGGAAGCGCCAGAAGCCGACATCCTCGCCCTCGCGGCGGATCGCCTGGAGCCACAGGATCGTCGCGAGCGAGCCGGTGATCGACAGATTGGGCCCGAGATCGACCCCGATCAGCAGCGCATCGACGATCAGCCGCGGCGGATGGACTTGCGCCACCGCGGTGCTCGCCACCAAGCCGGCGGGAAGGTTGTTCATCAGGTTCGACGCGACGGCGAGGATCGTCCCCGACAGCGCCGCACCCTGTACGGGGTTCGCCGCCGCCGCGTGCAGCGCCGCGGCGACCTGCGCGATCACACCGGTGCGATCGAGCGCTTCGACCAGCACGAACAGCCCCGCGACGAGCGCGAGCACGCTCCACGACACCTGCCCCGCAAGCGCGAGCGGCGAGCTCTTCGCCAGGGCGCACACGCCGAGCGTCGTCGCGAACCCGGCAACGCAGGTCGGCAGGCCGAGCGACAGGTTGAACGCCGACATGCCGATCAGCACTCCGGCGGTCGCGACGATCCCGGCGAGTGCCGCCTTGCCACCTACCGAGAGCGGAGTGCGCTCGACATCGGATTCGCACGATCCCGCGAGGCTCTTGCGCTCGATCCAGCGGAGCGCCGCATAGGTCACGACGATCGCCGCGAGCGAGGGCAGCGCGAACGAGCCGAACCACTGGCCGAGCGGCGGCATCTTCCCACCATAGAGCACGAGGTTGGCGGGGTTGGAGATCGGCAGCACGAAGCTCGCCGCATTGGCGATCAGCGCGCACGCGAACAGCAGCGGCAACGGTTCGGCCTTGGCCTTGCGCGCCGCGGCATAGACCGCGGGGGTGAGCACGACTGCGGTCGCATCGTTCGACAGGAAGGTCGTCGTCACGATCCCGGTCGCATAGACGAGCAGGAAAAGCCGTGCGGAAGAGCCCTTGGCGTTGATCGCCGCGGTCGCCGCGAGCCAGTCGAACAGGCCTTGCTCGCGCGCGGTTTCGCTGAGCAGCATCATGCCGATCAGGAACAGATAGACGTCGAGCCCCTTGCCGATCGCCGCGACCGCCGCCGGAACGGGCATCAGCCCGAACACGACGAGCAGCACCGCGCCGGCCACCGCCCAGATCGCCTCGGGCAAGCGGAAAGGGCGCGTGATGACAGCGCCGGTGGCGGCCGCGCAAATGCCCCAGGTGGCGCCGTTCCCAAGGATCACCGACGCCGTCCATTCTTGTCGGGGCCGAGCTGCGTACCGGCGTCCGCCACTCCCTTCGCCGTCATCATACGCTCCTGCTCACACGGACCGAGCGCCCGCCGGCGTCAGACCTGAAGTGTCCGAGCGTAACGCTACCGCCACCATCGAGCCTAAACAGCTCCCTTCGTTTTCAGTTCACTTGGATTCAGAAACTTGCCGCAACTCGCTTCGAGCGCTGCGCGCCGCAAAACCAGGTTCTGTTGTCGGACTATTGACGCCAAGCCAGACTGCAGGACCCTTTTCTGCAGTCGAGCCCCGGAAGCGTCCCGCAACGCCGGTTGCACGATGCACCACCACGACCCGCCACTAAGCGCAGCCGTCTCGGGAGAGATGGGATGACCCGGCCAGGTGTCGATCGCCATTGCGCGCTCTTTGCTTCGGCGGCCGCTGAGGCAGGGCCTCCCTGCCCGTTCAGCGCCGCATCTTCCAGCGCCGCCGCGATCGGCCCGCGCGATGCAGGAAGCGGCACCACCGCCCGCAAGCTGGCCCAAGGGGCCGATCGCGGTCGACCTCGGCGATTCCATGATCCGCCCGCGCCAGCTCTGGACGATCGCGCCTGCGCCCGGCGGCGGTGCGCGGGGCGCCGTTTTGACCGAAAGGCTGGATTATCCGTAAACATGCTGACACGATGCCGGACACGCTGTGATGGGCGCAGTTTCCGAAGCGCGCCGTCGCTGCTAGAGGGAAAGGCTGTGACGATTAAAGCCCCCATCATCGCGCCAGACGATGCCGACGCCGGAGACGGTTCCCCCCCTCTGGCACGCCAGCCGCGCGGCAAGGGCAGACGCCTGCGCGGCGCCATTGCCCACAAGCTTGGCGTCGCGATCCTGTCGGGCGAATATGCCCCCGGCGAAACGCTGTCGAGCGAGACCGTCTTTGCCGAGACGCTCGACGTGTCGCGCAGCGCGTATCGCGAGGGGATCCAGGGGCTGATCGCCAAGGGCCTGGTCGAGAGCCGCCCCAAGACCGGCACGCGCGTCCTGCCGCGCGACCGCTGGAATCTGCTCGACCCCGACGTGCTCGCCTGGGCGTTTGCGGGCGAACCCGATCCGCAGCTGGTGCGCAGCCTGTTCGAGCTGCGGCTGATCATCGAGCCCGCCGCCGCCGGGATCGCCGCTGCCAAGCGCGACCGCGACGATATCAAGCGGATGAAGGACGCGCTTGCCGCGATGCGCCGCCATTCGCTCGCGACCGAGCCGGGCCGAACGGCCGATCGCCAGTTCCACGACGCGATCCTGCGCGCGACGCGCAACGATGCGCTGGTGGTGATGAGCGCCTCGATCGGCGCCGCAGTCGCCTGGACGACGCAGTTCAAGCAGCGGATGCGCGCGCTGCCGCGCAATCCGATCCCCGATCACGTGCTCGTCTATGACGCGATCGTCGCCGCCGATGTCGAGGGTGCGACTGCGGCAATGCGGCGGCTGGTCGAATTGGCGCTCGAGGACACGCAAAGCGTGATGGCAGTCTAACGCGCCATGCCGGACTTGATCCGGCATCGATGCGACCCGGTCGAGCATGGCGGCCGTCTCGCATGGACCCGGATCAAGTCCGGGGTGACGGCGCTCTTGGCATCCCCGGGCTGGCGCTCCAGCGCGACACCTTGGCGCCGCCTGCAATCGCGCGACCTGATTCGTGGTCGGCTGGACTGCTATCGCCTGCTACGCGCCGAAGGCATTGCGCAGCGGTGGATCGTCGCGCGCATCCCCGTCTCCTCGAGAACACGCGTCACCGCCGACCCAGCGCCGGCGACGCGCCGCTCCCGCTCAGCGCAAGTCGAGCACCACCACCGACTTGGCCGGGATCGTCGCGGTTAGCGTGCCCCCCGCGACTTGCGCCGCCGTGAACGCCACGGGCTTCACTGCATCGGGCTGCTCGAAGCTGTTATGCGCATCCATCGTCGCGCCGGTGACGATCCGGCCCGTAACGCTGGTCGCGCTCACCCCCGCGAGCGCCATGGACAGCGGGATCGGCCGATTGGGATCGAGATTGACCAGAGCGACATGCACCTGGCCCGCGGTATCGCGCACCGCCGATGCGCTGATCGCCGGCACCGCCACCGCATCCTTGTGATACCAGGGCGACGTGACCTCGATCGGCAAGGTCGTCGCGTCCATCCACGGCAGATAGAGGTCGAACACCCAATAGGTCGGCGTCTTGACCATCTTGGCGCCGTCGGTGAGCAGCATCGCCTGCAGCACGTTCACCATCTGCGCCACCGCCGCCATCTTCACGCGGTCGGCATGGTGCGCGAAGATGTTGAGATTGAGCCCGGCGACGACCGCATCGCGCACGCTGTTCTGCTGGACGAGGAAGCCGGGGTTGCTGCCCGGCGCCGGATCGTACCAGGTGCCCCATTCATCGACGACCAGCCAGACCTTCTTGGCGGGATCGTATTTGTCCATGATCGCCGAATGCTTGGTGACGAACTCCTCCATCTGGAGCGTGTGCGCCATCGTGCTCGCCCACTCGCTCTCGGGGAAGCCGAGCGCTGCACCCTTGTCGTTCCAGTGCACGTCGCGCGGGCGCGTATAATAATGCAGCGACAGGCCGTCGATATGCTTGCCCGACAGCCGCATCAGCGTGTCGGTCCATTCGTAGTTCGAATCGCTCGGGCCGCTGGCGATCTTGCGCATCTTGCCCGATCCCGATTTGGCGAAGGCGGCATAGCGGTTGGTCAGATCGGCGGCATATTCGGCGCGCATGTTGCCGCCGCAGCCCCACAATTCGTTGCCGATGCCGAGATAGGGCACCTTGAACGGCGCGGGATGCCCGTCCGCCGCGCGCTCCTTGGCGAGGCTCGAGCCATTGGGCGAGGTCATGTATTCGACCCACTGCGCGGTCTCGCTCGGCGGCGCGCTGCCGACATTGGCAGAGACATAGGCCTCGGCGCCGAGCCGCTCGACAAAGCCCATGAACTCGGGCGTACCGAAGGCGTTGTCCTCGTTGACGCCGCCCCAATTGGTGTTGATCTTGACCGGACGCTTGCCGCGCGCGCCGACGCCGTCGCGCCAGTGATATTCATCGGCGAAACAGCCCCCGGGCCAGCGCACCGTCGGCACCTTGATCGCGCGCAAGGCGTCGATCACGTCGCGGCGATAGCCATGGTCGTTGGGGATCTTCGATCCTTCGCCGACCCAAATGCCGCCATAGATGCCGTGGCCGAGATGCTCGGCGAACTGGCCGAACACCTGGCGCGCCATTACCGGGCCGGGGCGGTCGGCATGGACCGTGGCGGACGCGGTGGCGTCGCTGGCGGCATCATGGGCGACTGCCGCGGTCGACGCGAGCAGCACCGTGGCGAGAGAGAGCGCAAATCCGGCACGACGGGTCATCGGGGTTTCCTTCGCGGAGAGACGGGAGGGGTTGTCGGCGCGAGTCCGCACGGCGCGCGGTCGAGGGCTGGCACGGCGTCCAGCGACGGGCGCGTGCGCCGGTCGGATTCGGTCGTCGTCGTCGCCATGACCCGCATCCCCCTCCCCCCGGCACGGCCCGCGCGAGGCCTTGCATTTTCAATTATATTGTCTGACTATAATCGCAAAGTCGCGACGTCAACGTACGTCGAACGCAGCATCGCGATTGCGGCGCTACCCCCGCACCGCCCCCTCACGCCCGTCGATCACGCGGAAATGGCCGCTGCAATGCATCAGGCTGAGCAATTGGAGCATTCCGTCGAAATAGCACTGCTCGCCGGTCGGCACCGGCATATCCCACAGCGCCCGCAGAAACGCCTTCGCGTTCGGCCCCGGCGTGGCGGCGAAACCAGCCACCGCGGTCGCCGCAAGCGTGTCGCGATCGGCAAAGCGGTCGATCCCCTCCCCCGCGAGAAAGCCCTGGATCCGATCGCTCAACGTGCCCGAGCGCCTTATGGTGGCGCTATCTGCAAATCCAGCGCGAGACGTTGGCGCAACCATCGGAACGCATTGCCGAAGTCGCGACGGGCGACAGGCATGTCGCGGTCGGTCGGCGCGATCTTGAAACGCCTCGGCGCGACGTCCATGTCGCAGCCTTCATCAACCGGAGAGACCGTGGCCCCATGACGACGACCACCACCACCACCCCGCGTTCCTTCGAAGCCGATGTCGCCAAGCTGCTGCATATGATGGTGCACTCGGTCTATTCGGACAAAGACGTTTTTCTGCGCGAACTCATCTCGAACGCCGCCGATGCGTGCGAGAAATTGCGCTACGAAGGGCTCAGCAACGCAAGCCTGCTCGGCGATGACGGCCAGCCGCGCATCACCGTCACGCTCGACGCCGAAGCGCGTCGCCTGACGATCGAGGATAACGGCATCGGCATGAGCGAGGACGAGCTCGGCGAAGCGCTCGGCACGATCGCGCGCTCGGGCACCAAGGCGTTCATGGATCGCATCGCGGGCGCAAAGGATGCCGAGGGCAGCCAGTTGATCGGCCAGTTCGGCGTCGGTTTCTATTCGGCGTTCATGGTCGCCGATCAGGTCGAAGTAACCTCGCGCCGAGCCGGCGCCGAAACCGCGGCCTTGTGGTCGTCCGACGGCCAGGGCACCTATACGATCGAACCCGTCGACATCGCCCAAGCGCCTGCGCGCGGCACGCGCGTGCTGCTCCAGCTCAAGGACGACGCGACCAGCTATACCGACGCCTTCACGATCGAGCGGACGATCAAGGCGCAGTCGGGCCACGTCCCCGTGCCGATCTTCCTCAAGGACACACCCGACTCCGAGCCCAAGCAGATCGCCGACGGCGCCGCGCTCTGGACCAAGCCCAAGGCCGAGATCAGCCCCGAGGACTATACCGATTTCTACCGCAGCGTGGCGGGCCAGTTCGACGCGCCTGCGCTGACGCTGCATTACCGTGCCGAAGGCGTGCACGAATATACCGTGCTCGCCTTCATCCCCGAGACCAAGCCGTTCGACCTGTTCGATCCCGACCGCGCCGGGCGGATGAAGCTCTATGTCCGCCGCGTCTTCATCACCGACGAGGCCGAGATCCTGCCGCGCTATCTGCGCTTCGTGCGCGGGCTCGTCGATTCGAGCGACCTGCCGCTCAACGTCTCGCGCGAGATGATCCAGGACAGCCCGGTGCTCGCCGCGATCCAGAAGGGCGTGTCGAACCGCGTGCTGAGCGAACTCGACAAGCTCGCGGCGAACGACACCGAGCGCTATCTCAAGCTGTGGGATACGTTCGGCGCGGTGCTCAAGGAAGGCCTGTACGAGGATTATGCGCGGCGCGACACGCTGCTCGGCCTTGCACGTTTCAAGACGACCACTTCGAACGGCGAATGGCGTTCGCTCAAGGACTATGCCGCCGGCCTCAAGGACAACCAGACCGCGGTCTATTACGCGCTCGGGCCCGTTCTCGACCGGCTCGCCTCGTCGCCGCAGCTCGAGGGCTTCCGCGCGCGCGGGATCGAGGTGCTGCTGCTCACCGATCATGTCGACAGCTTCTGGGCCGCCGCGGGCATGGATTTCGACGGCAAGCCGTTCAAGTCGGTGACGCAAGGGTTGGCCGATCTCAGCCTGATCGCGCTTCCCGAAGGCACCGAGCCGACGCCGCCCGCATCGGATACGGTCAACGACTTCATCGCCTTCGTGAAGACGACGCTCGGTGATGCGGTGTCCGACGTGCGCGTGTCCGAGCGCCTGACCGAAAGCGCAGTGTGCCTCGTCGCGCCCGATACCGGGATGGACCGCCAGCTCGAGAAGCTGCTGGCGGGCGCGGGCCGGCTCGAGACCGCCGCCAAGCCCGTGCTCGAGATCAACCCGCGCCATCCGCTGATCGAAAAGCTCGGCGCAGAGGGCGCGGATCCGGCGCTGCGCGAGGACGCCGCGCACCTGCTGTTCGACGAAGCGCGCATCGCCGATGGCGAGCTGCCGGTCGATCCGCGCGCGTTCTCGGCGCGGCTGACGCGCGTGCTCGGGCGCGGGCTCGGCTGAGCCCGCGCCGTCGTGCTGCGTCAGACCAGACGCAGCACGACCTTGCCGCGCGGATGCGCGTCCTGGGCGAAGGCGTGCGCCGCGCGGACGTCCTCGAGCGGGAAGGTCTTGGCCACCGTCACCTTGAGCGCGCCCGACGCGAGCAAGTCGGCGACTTGGCCGAGCGTGGCGGCATCCGGCTCGGCATGCCAGCGCGGCACGATGCGCACCTTGTGCTCGGCCGCCTTGGCCGCATCGGGATCGAGCGTCGAGACGAGGATGCCGCCCTCGCGGATCACGCGGAACGAACGCGCCTGCGTTTCGCCGCCTTGCGTATCGAACACCATGTCGAGATCGGTCGCGATATCCTCGAACCGCGCGTTCTTGTAATCGATCACCGTATCGGCGCCGAGGCTACGGACGAAATCGAGGTCATGCTCGGATGCGGTCGCGAACACCGTCGCGCCTTTCCAGCGCGCGAGCTGCACCGCCATGTGCCCGACCCCGCCCGCGCCGCCATGGATCAGCACGCGCTGCCCGGCGGTCAGCCCGCCATGATCGAACAGCCCCTGCCATGCGGTCATCACCGCAAGCGCCGATCCGGCGGCAGCGTCGAAGTCGATCGCGTCCGGCATCGCGACGAGTTCGCGCGTCTTGACGCAGACGAAGTCGCTCTGCGCACCGCGATCCTGCCCGATAAAGGCGAAGACGCGGTCGCCGACGCTCCAGTCCGAATCCGCGACTTGCGCGATCGTGCCCGCCAGATCGCGCCCGAGCACGATCGGCAGCGCATCCTCGCCGACCGGCGGATATTTGCCCTCGGCGGTCTTCCAGTCGACCGGATTGACGCTCGCCGAATGGACGCGGACGAGCACTTCGTCGGCCGCCGGATAGGGCGTGTCGATCGTGGTGACCTCGATCACCTCGGGGCCGCCGAAATGGGTGATGCGCACCGCGCGGTTGGCGGTTGCGGGCGTGGTGCTATCGAGGTCGGGCATGCGGGAACTCCTTCGCGCCGACAAACGCGTCGCCGCCCAGTGCGATCCCGCACGCCGTCACGCGCCTAGCGTTGAAGCGCCTCGATCGCGTCGCACAGGATCGAGATATGATCGTGCCAGGTCGGCGGATTCCAGCCGCGCATCCGCTCGCGCTGCGCATGATGCATCGGCCCGGCACGCGCATGATCGAGGATCGCCGCCTCCCAACCGAGCCCATCGAGCGGATCGAGGAAATCCGGCGCGGCGCCACCGGCCTCGTGGAGCGCGGGCAGATCGCTGCAGATCACCGGCGTGCCGACCGACAGCGCTTCGGCCACCGGCATGCCATAGCCTTCGGCGAACGACGGCAGCACAAGCGCGCGCGCACCACGCAGCAGCGCGTGCATCCGCTCGTCCGAACAGCCGTTGAGTTCCTCGACATGGCCTTTGAGCCCGGGGCAGCGCTCGAGCATGTCGACGACTTGCTCATTCTCCCAGCCGCGACGCCCGACGATGATCAGCCGCGGGATCGCCGCCGGATCCATCTGCTGCGCCATCGCGCGCCACAGGTTGAGCAGCAGCAAATGGTTCTTGCGCGGCTCGATCGTGCCGAGACACAGGAAATACGGCCGTTCCGCCGCCGCACTCGGCAGCGGCGCGACGTGCGGGATCTCCTCGGTGCCGAGCAGCGCCACGCGCACGTCGACCGAGCGCCAAGCCGCCAAGAGGAACGGCTTGAGCGATTTGGCGGTCGATACCGAATTCACGATCACACTGTCGGCAAAGCGCGTGATCGTGTCGACGCGTTGCTGATGCAGCCGCGCCCCGTCGGGTCGGGCATATTCGGGATATTCGATCGGGATCAGATCGTGGACGAAGCACAGGAAGCGCGCCTGTTCGTGCGCGAGGATCCGTTTCACCAGATCGGGCTTGGTCAGATGGTGCGGCGACGATTGGACATAGACGGCGTTGGGGCCGGGCCGCGGCCGCGTCGGCAGCAGGTTGAGCAGCGTCGGCATCACTTCGGCGATCGGCCGCGGCCCGCCCTTGCCGCGCGCGCTCGCCCAGCGCGCCTCGGTCGCGTCGAGAAACGCTAGCGTTCGCGCGCGCGAAAGACGGCCGTAATTGCCGAACGGATGCACCGCGGCAAAGCCCAAGCGCTCGCCGAGCCGCGCCTGCAAGCCGCGCGCATACGCCATCTCGACGCGATCGACGCCCGACGGAGTCTGGTGCCGCGCGCGCGACAGCAAGCGCGAGACGTCGAGGATGACCTCGCCCGCGCTCATAGCCACCCCATCGTCAAACGTCCCTGCACTTGCTTCAACTTCGTCACCCAGGCCAATCTGTTCGTCGCATTGCCGCTCGCCATGCGCGCGATCAGCACCTCGGGCGGACAGGGCAATCCCGTAACCGGATCGAGATAGCGCGGGTAGACAATCAACACCGCGGCAACGAGTTCCGCCAGCCCCAATCGCCGCCCCCGGCGATCGGGGATCGGCGCGAGATCGCGCGTCAGGCCCCAGCCGGCGTAGAACGGCACGCCGTGGCAGGTGACCGCCCGCCCGCGCAGCAGCGCTTCGAACCCAGTGAGCGAGGTCAGCACATGGACGGCATCGACCAGATCGAGCAGCCGCGCCATCGTCCCGCCGCGCACGATCCGGTCGGCGTGCGCCAGGGCGTCGTCATCACGCACCGCGCCCTTGCGATGCCCGGCATCGACATCGGGGTGCGGACGGAACCAGATCTCGGCATCGGGCTCGAGCACGCGCGCACGGCGCAGCACCTCGAGATTGCTCGTCAGCCCCGCCCCGCCGAGCAGCACGGACTGGTCGTCCTCGACTTGCCCCGCGACAAGCACCAGCCGCTTGCCGACGACGCGTTCGGGAAAGCTGTGCGCGGCATCGCCGCCATATTTGCTGATTCCGGCGGCCAGGATCGTCGCGCTCAACCGCTGCGCGCGCTCGAGCAAGGCGGGCGGGAATTCCCCCTCGGCCAGCAGCACCTCGAGATCGCTCGCGCGCGTCGGGTCGTAATGGATGCCACGCCGGTCGATCGCGATCGACGACGGGGGTACGAGATTGCTGCCGAGCCCGACCGACCGCACGAAGCCATCCTCGACACGGACCAGCGCGACGCCCCGCGCCGCGGCCGCCGCTGCCAACCCGGCCGAAACGCGCGACGGCCACACCGCAATCGCGCCGCCCATCCGCGCGGCATGCGCGATCGCGCGCTGCTCCGACCAGAAGAAGCGCAACGGGTGCGCGGGCGTCCACAGGAAGCGCGCGATCTCGTGCCGCTTCCACCAGCTGAAGCCGCACGCCGCGACGAGCCCGTGATTTGCCGCAAAACTCTGCCGCAGGTCGCCGAGCCACGCGATCATTGCGCCGCTGTCGGCGGTCTGGCCAGTGAACGGGTCGAGACAGGCGGTCTGCGCGAGGTCGCTCGCGACGCGCGCTTCGAGCGTGGCGGCATCGTCGCCGGGCGCGCCGAAGCGGCCAGCCGAGAGCAAATGGACCGCGCAACCAGCGATCGCCGCGAGCGCGACCCATTCGTCGTCACCGTGCGCAACGAGCGTTGTGGCACGATCGAGCACCGACCATAGATCGATCTCGGTCGCGACGATCCGCGCGGCATCGATGCGAGCCTGCACCGCGGCGTCGCGCACCAATGCCGCGGGCATCGACCATAAAGCCGCTGGCGCGAGCGCTGCGGGTACGCTGTCGATATCTTCGCGCGTCCGCAGACGCACGATGGTCGGCGCGCCCTGGACCGCGCTCGCCGGCGCCCAAAACGCTCCGCCGACGCGCGCCGCACGGATCGCAGCGAACAGCGATACGATCGTTTCGGGCGCTAGTACCTGCTCGCAGAGCGCGCTCGTCGTGTCGATGACGGCCGCAGCAGCGCCCGGAAATGCCGGAAATCGAAGCAAGGGAAGGCGCATCGCGTGGCTTTCCAGCAATCCCCCTGGCGATGCAAGGGCTTGTGCGACCGGGCGAAAGCTTACGGCCGACGGTTCCAATCGCCCAATCGCAGCCCGCCCGCGTCGCGAACGATCGTACCGAAGGCGCCCGTCCGCAGCTTGAGCGTCAGCAACGGAGCAGCCTGTTCGTGCAGTCCTGCGTCCGAAAGCAAGGCGAACCGCGCCGCGCCATTGCTCGTGACGAGGAGGATGTTGCCCGACCCCGATGCCCAGAGCGCCTTCCACCCGGCGACGCGCTGCGCAGGGTCGACGCTCCAGCCATCGGGGGCGTGCGCGGCATGATCCCACGCCTCGATCGCCGCCGCGCCGATCCGCGCGAGCACGGCGCTCTCGGGCATGTCCTCATCGGGCCCATGGTCGATTTCGGTGAGCCAGTCGGCGGTCTCGACCGGCGGCGGCGCGGCTTGCGCGGCGAGGATCAGCGCGAGCGTCTCGCGACTGCGCGCAAGCGGCGCGGTCAGCGCGCGATCGAAGCGCTGCCCGCCTGCCGCGAAGGCGGCGCCCAGCGCCTGCGCTTGCGCCCGCCCGCTCGCGACGAGCGGCAAGTCGGTCCGCGCGCCGATCCGCCGCGGCGCGACGCCCGGCTCGAACGTGTCGCCGTGACGGACGATCGTGACCCTCAGCGCCATGCGTGCTCTGGCTCGCCGAACTGGGCGATCAGCCGCTCGGCAAGCGCGACGTCTGCCGGAGTGTCGATCCCCGACATGGCATGGCGCGGCGGCGCGACCGTGACGGTCCGGATCTCGACCCCCGATTCGAGAAAGCGCAATTGCTCGAGCCCCTCGAGCTGCTCGTAGGGCGTCGGCGGGGTTGCCTCGAATTCGCGCAACGCAGCGAAGCGATAGGCGTAGAGGCCGATATGGCGAAACACCGGCGACAGTCCGCCCGCCTCGCGCAGCGTGACCTCGTTGCGCATCGCCGGAAGGATGGTCTTGGAAAACCACAATGCGCGGCCCTCGCTATCGCGCACGCATGTCGTGCCGCTGAACGGCGAGGTCTGCTTGTGCGCGCGCATCGCGTCGAGCGCATCCCAGTCGAGCTGCACCACCGGCGTCGCGACCGCGCTGCTCGAGTCGCGCAAGGCGCCGATCAGCGCGGCGATCATCCCCGGATCGACGAACGGCGCATCGCCCTGCAAATTGACGACGATCTCGGGCGCGCGATCGCGCGCCGCCGCCCAGGCCCGCCCCGAACCCGACGTGATCGCGCTTGCGGTCAGCACCGCGTCGCAGCCGAGCGCGTGCGCGTGATCGAGGATACGGGCATCGTCGGTCGCCACGACGATCTCGGCATTGCCCGCCCGCCGCGCGCCCTCGCGAGCGACGGCGACGACGCGCGACAACAGCGTTTTCCCGGCGATCTCGACCAGCGGCTTGCCCGGCAACCGCGTCGAGCCATAGCGCGCTGGAATTACGATCAAGTCGGGCATTGCAGCGTCAGGCAACGCCCGCGCGCAGAATGTCGTGCAAGTGGATCAGCCCGACGAGCTTTTCGCCACTGACGACGAACAGCACAGACACCGCCTTTTCATTGAGGATCCGCAGCGCGTCCGAGGCAAGGATCTCGGGTCCGACGGTAATCGGCTTGAGCGTCATATGGTCGCGAATATCGGCATGCATGTGATCGCCGCTGACCGCGCGGCGCAAATCGCCATCGGTGAAGACGCCGAGCAGTCGCCCACCCTCGTCGACTACCGCAGTGCAGCCGCAGCGCTTGCGGCTCATCTCGATCGTCGCCTCGATCAAGCTCGCGCCGACCTTGACCACGGGGATGTCGTCACCCTTTGCCATCAACTGCGCCGCGGTTGCGAGACGCGCGCCAAGACGGCCGCCCGGGTGGAAAGCGAGGAAATCCGAACGCGTGAAGCCGCGCCGCTCGATCAACGCGACTGCCAATGCGTCACCGAGCACGACTTGCACCGTGGTCGACGACGTCGGCGCGAGTTCGTTGGGGCACGCCTCGCGCACTTGCGGCAAGGTGAGGCAGAGATCGGCAGCGCGTCCGGCGGTGCTCTCGGCAAACGCGGTCGCGACGATCAGGCGGATGCCGAATCGGCGGCAATAGGCGATGATATCGCCAAGCTCGGTGGTTTCGCCCGACCAGCTGAGCGCGAACACGATGTCCTCACGCCCGATCATGCCGAGATCGCCATGGCTCGCTTCGCTGGGATGGAGGAACAGCGACGGCGTCCCGGTCGACCGCATCGTCGCGGCGATCTTGCGCGCGACGATCCCGCTCTTTCCCATGCCGGTTACGACGAGTCGCCCCGTATTTGCGGCGATCGTATCGACGGCTTCGAGGAATCGGTCGCGCAACGGGAATTCGTTGAGCGCGAGCGACAGCGCCTGAAGCGCCGCCATCTGGATTCGCGTGGTGCGCAGTGCCGAGAGCAAACCAGGATGTTGCGAGCTGCTAAGCGCGATCGCTTTCATAAAATCCCCTTCTGCCATGCCTTTACGGCCGGCATGGATGCCATGGCCCGGTATCCAATTGACTTCCACCGCTGCTCGAGCGCAGGTCGCTATATACGCGCTCCCTTACGCAAAAAGCCATAGGGGCAAAACCATCAGAGAAAGCGTGACCATGCAGCTGTGCGGACAAGCGGTCGGCCCGGACCACCAGATTTTCTTCATCGCAGGGCCGTGCGTCATCGAAAGCGAGGCCCAGTCGCTGGCGATCGCGACCCAGCTTCGCGCGATCGCCGACCGGCTCGGCGTGCTGCTGATCTACAAGAGCTCGTTCGACAAGGCGAACCGCAGCTCGGGCACGTCGTTCCGCGGCCCGGGGATCGAAGAAGGCTTGCGCATCCTCGAAAAAGTGCGCGCCGAAACCGGGCTTCCGGTGCTGACCGACGTCCATACCGAGGACCAGGTGAAGATGGTGGCCGCGGTCGTCGACGTCCTCCAGACGCCCGCCTTCCTCGCGCGGCAAACCGATTTCATTTCGGCGGTTGCCGCTTGCGGTAAGCCGGTCAACATCAAGAAGGCGCAGTTCATGGCCCCCGGCGACATGACGCACGTCGTCGCCAAGGCGCGTGCCGCCGCGACAAGCGCCGGTGTTTCGGACGGCAACATCATGGTGTGCGAGCGCGGCGCGAGCTTTGGCTACAACAACCTCGTCTCGGACATGCGCAGCCTGGCGATCATGCAGGGTACCGGCTGCCCGGTGGTGTTCGACGCGACCCACTCGGTCCAGCTGCCGGGCGGGCAAGGCGACCGCTCGGGTGGTCAGCGAGAGTTCGTGCCCGTCCTCGCGCGCGCGGCCGTCGCGGCGGGGGTGGCAGGGTTGTTCCTCGAAACGCATCCCGATCCCGACCAGGCGCTGTCCGACGGGCCGAACAGCTGGCCGCTCGACCAGCTCGAGCCGCTGCTCGAGCGGCTGGTGGCAATCGATGCGCTGGTGAAGGGGTAACGGGCAAAGCGAGGCACGTGTGCCAATAGGCACGTTCTATGAAAGCATACCACTTGCAACACGTGTCGATTGATAACAGGCGTCTAAAGCGCGCAGCCCCAGTCTCTTTGCGTAATTTCTTACGTAAGGCGCTGTAATGGAAGCGAGTTTTCTCGAACCGGCGAGGCATTGAAAGACGTTCACACGCCACCCGCTTCCCTCTCGAGAGACTTCCGCCCACTTCGCTTGGTCCGTCGAGATCGCGACGCTGGGGGCCGGTTCTGACAGGACGCCGACGAACGCCGGGGCGACGCGGAGGAGAATGCCAGCACGAGAAATGCCTATGAAACGGTCGCCGCCCACGATGATTTGCCAGCGGAGGCGCCACAGGGGGTTTTGATCCCGCGCGTCGATCTGCCTGATCGCGACAAGTTGGGAGAGGTTCGAAGGCGTGGACGCCATGGCGAACTCGACTGTGCGCCCATACCGGTATCCGTCTTCGACCGAGACCGCGGCCAAAACGGAGCGGAGAGATCCCCCCGACAACGCAGATGAAGCGAATTCCCATTTGAAATCCGGCCGAGCGACGAGATCGTTCGCATAGGTACCCCACATCCACAGGCCGACCTTTCCAGCCCGCTTGGCGGACAGGATGGCATCGACGAATGCCGCGTGGCCTTGCATGGTGTAGACCGAGTCGCCCGCCCCCGCTTCCGATATGATGATCGGACGTCCCGGGATAATGCGTCGAAGATACGCAATCAAAGCGTCGGTCTTCTCGCGGACGACCAATGCTCCCTCTGCGGCATTTGGGTAATAATGAATGTTAATATATGGCTCCTGGGCCAGCGCGCCCGCAGCCGCCAGTCCCTCCACTATCGCCGTGTTCCAGGCAGCTACGCCCGACGAGATCGGGATCGCGCGGAGCGACGGATCGTACCGATAGAGCAGCGATCGGATTCTGACGATGGCGCGCCCGAACTCGGGGCGCTCGGTTTCGGCAAACTCGGGCTCGTTGAACATTTCGAGCCCCGCCAGCGCCGGGTATCTGCGGAGGAAGCGCGCCATTTTCAGGAAACGCGTTGCGAATCTCGATTGCGTTTCTGGATCTTCGAAGATCGCCTTGGATGTGATGCGGCCGTAATAGCCACTCTGAAAGCTCTTCTTGCACGTGGCGACTGCGACGGTGGGCGTTTGCGTCGACCGATGACGCTGCCAACCGGCAATCACTGCGGCACGTTCGCGTTCGCCACGTGGCAAGCTCGCAAAGGTGCCATCCGCAGTGTCCGCCATCACCACAACAACGGAAATACCGAGTTTTTGAGCCTGTTGCAGCAAAATACGGCTGATCGTGAACCACGCGGGATCGAGGTCGCCGTTCGTCTGATTTTCGGGGTCGCGCGCACAAGCATATTGCGGCCACGCGCCCGTGACAAACCAGCGTACCGTACGCCCACCGTCGATTTTGACGGTGTGCAATATGCCGGAAATCTGCTCGGTCAATTCGCCTTCGGATCGGCCCGGCTCAGTGGGATTGATTAACGAATCGTCGATATTGTAGCCAAATCCGGTGAGATCGACCCCGCGAACGGCACGGCCTTCGCCAGTTCTCGCCGTCGAGGATGCGGAGAGCAGGATTACGGTGGCTGCAAGGAGTCCTTGCAGGATCGCAGATATAGTATGGCGCGGCTTCATTTCGGCTGTTCCGATACGACCTTGGGTTGGCCGCGGAGCGTCTCGCCACGCGGGAACACCGGTGCACGTAGTGTCGGGACCCGGAGGTACCGCCACCGGCCCGACGGTGTGGACAGACCTGTACAACCTGTCGCGAGCGCTTATGCTATCATGATCGGTCAGTAGCCGCGGGAATTGCGCGACAGATGAGTTCCTCCGTTGCCAACGCACTCGCGAACGATAGTACAGAGCATGTCCTACACTCACTCGAGCGGCGCGAGCTAAGTCCCACCGTCTCCAAATGGGTCAAGGACCTACAGACCCGAACGCCCGCCGCACCGGACTGAACTAGTCGGCATCGCGCTTGATCACGAGCTCAAATCCCCTGAGCAGCAAATCGGCCGGATCGCACGCCAATTTTGCTGCGGCCGACGCTAGGTTGGGATGAGACGGGTAGATCTCGTCGACGCATCCGCCATAGCTGTTGTACCACAAGATTGTGCCACGTCCGCGCTCAATCACTCTTGGCAGCATGTCGCGATAAAAGCCTACCGGGAGCCGATTCATGTGGCTTTTGTAGGAGGCGATTTCATAATCCGAAGCGCCGTTTGCCGCCATCATGGTCCCAATCTCGGCATCATCAGAAATGAGGTGCTGCCACGGCGCCCCAATCCGATCGAGGAAGTGGCTTCCGCTGTCGGCGGTCCACACCGGATCGAAGCGAATGTAGATCAAGCCATTCGGCGCAGTCACCCGCATGATCTCCGAAAGCGCGGCAGCGGGGTCGGGAATATGCTCGAAAGCGTTGAGCGATACGACAAAATCGAACCAATTATCTCGAAATGGCAAGTTTTGCGCGTCCGCCCATAGAAACTGCAATTTTGCTAAATCGAGATCACGGCCATTGCGCTTGAACTTTTCCCTGAGAAGATGCGGGTATTTCCCGTCATAGGTCACCGCGATATCGGCAATATCGGTAGAAATCAGGGATTTGAGATGCGCCGACAAGAGACCGGCCAAAATGCCGCCGCTCCCACCGATCTCGAGGCCATTCCGCTGCGAAAGAGTTTCGAAAGACTCACCAAGACAATCTTTCATATATTCGACGACCGTATCTTTCTCCGAGAAGTCATCTATCTCTCTATACGACATTAGATTATTCCAATCGGTTTTCTACCAATAGATTACATTCGTCGACAAATTGACTAATCGAGTGCGACCAATCTCGCTTTAGCGCCATCTTTCGACCGGCGCGCCCCAGCGCCTTTCGCAAACCTGATTCCCGCAGGATCTTCGCCATGAACTCTGACAACGAGTCGCTGGTTACTAGGAAGCCATTAACGTTGTCTTCGATAACATCGGCGAAAGCTGGACAAGCACTGTTCGCCAGGACCGCAGCTTCGGCCAACCCGGCTTCGAGGACAACGATGCCGAAGCTTTCGCTCTGGCTCATGTTCACCAAGGCCGCGCACGTCATGAGCGCGCCCCTGACGACTGCGCGGTCCTGAATGCCGAGATAGGTGACGCAATCACCTGTGACCGGCATCTTGTCGTCGTCGGGACCAATCATAACAATTTTGGCGCCCAAAGCCTTGGGCAGGCGTTCACACGCCGCGATGACATCGGAATACCCTTTCGCCCCGGCCTTTCGCCCCAACACGAGAAAAAACGGCGCGTTGTCGTGATAGACCGATCGAAACGCAACGATGTCGGCGTCGCTGAAGCGTTCGTCGGTGTCGACGCCCGGCGCATGATACGTCGCCCCCAACACACCTATTTGCTTCAAAAAGTCTACCGCGCTCGTCGGCGAAGTCAGGACTGCGTCGGCATCGTGATAGGCTTGGTAGATATCATCGAAATGATAATAATCGTCCTCCAAGTGCGTGTGCGGTATCAGGATGGATTTGACCCCATTCGTTCTTGCGATTGCAAGGGGTTCGGTAGCCGTCTTGAACACCGCATTGTGCGTGATGAGAAGATCATAACTCTTCATATTCTGATGAAGGTAGTGCGAGAGTGCGGCGCTGTGCGGGCCGCGCAACTCTGTCAATGAGAGCTTCTCGACATGCCGCGTTCTCGAATACGCGGCATGATGGGCGCTGAACAACGCCTGCGGGCTAGCCTGCCGCGTCACGCTCATCGGCACCGTCGCAAGCACGTTGTCACCACCGGCTTCTAGGGCGAAGATGAACGCCCCAAGTGGACGCAGATCGGCAACGGTCGAACTGGAACATTGGTAGAGCTCGAGTTCAACCCAGCCGTCACTCGGTCTAAGGGTAACGCTGAAAAAGTCGCTAAACTCCCGGTCTACCAAAACCCCATCCTGTTTGGATCGGATGTAGAGATTTTGCGGGAAATTCAGCTTCCCCGATAGCGTCACCTCGCATTGGTGTGTCACGTAGAAGCCGAAGCTGCGATGCGTCCAGCGACCGCCGCCCTCCAAGCCGCCCCAACCCCAGCCGAGCGAAGACTGCGGCGGTATCAGCGCCAGCGCCTTCACCAACTCGTGATCGTACCGTGCCTGCGACTTCCAGATCTTTGCAAGCGCCGTGGTATCGGTCGGCGTGGTGTCGAGCGGGAAGCGCGCGGTTCTTACCCGCGGCAGGCCAACCGGAATCGGTCCCGCCCCTTCTTTCGCCGTGTACGCTGACGCGAAGCGGAGCCAATCCTCGATTTCGACGATCGCAGGCGCTACGACGTCCACATCATAGCCGCTATCGGCCAACCCTTCGATCAGACGATTAACATAGACCTCACCACCACCGCGGCGGGGATAATTATATCGATAGGTTACGTAGAGCGCGCGTGGCCGACGCTTTTTCAGAAGGTCGAGCAACAACGCCGCATAGGTCCGTCCGTTGGCGAACATCGAAAGCTTGTCGATCAGTCGACGACTGCGCTCGCCCCGTGCCGTGAGGGCGCACCGCGGATCGTCCAGCAGATCGGCGAGACAATCGGCAAACCCGTCAATGTCGACGATCGTTAGGTCTTGCTCCCCCTGCAATTCATATCCACGCGCGCCGAACGTCGTCGAGACAACGTGCAGCCCGTTTTTGATATAGTCTGCCATCTTAACGTTGGAGCCACTGCCGCTCAACATCGGATTGATCGCCAGCGTGCAGCGCGAACAGATAGCGGCTTTTCGCGCGTCGTCGACGATACCCCAAAGCTTGAGATTGCGTTGCGGTTTTCCCTCGAAGGACTGGCAGACCGATCCGACGATGTGAAACTCGACATCGGGCAACTGCGGCATCAGCGTTTCGAAGATGTATTGAACCGCCTCCACGTTCGGCACGTGTCCTGAGCCCAGGAACAGCACGGCGCGCGGGCCGATCGCCTCTATCACGTCCGGATGGTCGTCAAGCTCGAACGACGCCGGTTCGCTTGCGCCGTTTGCAATGACCACGATCGGCGCGGAAACCGGGTACGCCTCGCCGATCGCGGCCGCATCCTGGTCCGACACCGCGATGATCAGCGCCGAGCAGGCGACAGCGAAACTCTCCGTCTGTGCCAGACTGGACAGGAGCGGCTCTCGCGATGGATGCCACCGCAACATCTGTCGTTTCAGGCCGAGTTCGAAATTCTGCGATGAATAGACGAACCGGTCGCCATTCCGACGGGGTAGCGCGACCATGTAGGGATGCTCGCAGATCACCAAGTCCGCAACTTGGGAAGCACTGTCGTAGATCTGCGTCATGACACTGTTACGGGCGACCTCTTCGCTCGCGACGATATCCGAGACCGCGATGTAGAATTCCCCGGCCGTCCGCTTATCGTATTCGATATGGCTTTGCGTCTTCGGGACGCCCAGCATCGAGACGCCGCCGAATCGCGCTTTTTTGAGGTCGGGACCATCGGTAAAGCACAAGACCAGAATGTCTGCGGTTTCCGCGAGAGCGCGGGACATTTCCCTGATCCTCGTGCCGCCGCCGCCGATATTGCTGGACGGGTCATAATCGTTGAGGATCAGGTAGGTCGGCTTACTCGGCCGCGCTTCGAGCGACCGCTCGATCGCTACGGCCATCTTATCCGCGATATGGTCCCAGGTGAAATTTCCATGGATGTGCGTGCGCGCCGAGGAGCCGACCGCAGCGGCCGCTGTAGGGTCACGAAGCGCCGCATTGATGGAGACCTCGATGTCGTCGGCGTCCAGCAGAAAATACTCTTGTCCAGCCTCGAAATCGAACCCCCTGACGCCAAGCTTTGTCGAGATAATCGGCAAGCCGTGCGCTGCAAAATCGGCGATCTTCAGGCTCGACCCGCCCCCCATCAACATGGGGTTTATCGCGAATGCTGCGTTCTGCAGAAAGGTGTCGCGATCAACGTCGCTGACGCGTCCGTGCGCGACGACGTTGGGGCCGTACGCGCCCGCTTTCAGGCAGGTGCCAAGGATATCGAATCGAATGTTGGGAAAGCGCGGCGCGATCTCCTTCACGACGAGGTCGGCGGCCTGGACGTTGGGAAGATGTCCGCTGCCCAAAAACACCATTCCTGATCGCGCACGGGGCGGCAGCGGATCGAGCCGAAACGCCGAAATCCCGTTGGGGATCAGCGAAAAGCGATTGTCGTAAGGGTAGAGCGTCGCAAATCTTTTGGCATCTTCGCTGGAACACACCAAGACGTCGTTGATCTGGCGAAGGACGCGCTCTTCGCAATCGCGGACGAGGTTTGAGACCTCGGTGTCCTCGTTACGGTGCATCACCTGATATAGATCGGCTTCCACGTTATACGCATTGTATAGGCGAGGCTTCGAGTCCCATCCCAGAAAGAGGTCGCAGTCGATGAGGAACGGATTCTCGTGGATGATGACATCCGCGGCGGGATATTCCTGAAGATAGATCTCGTGCATCTGACCAAAGCTCTTGGCACTTAACGCCAATGCCGGAGCCGACAGATCGCCCGCCCCCGCATGATCGGCCAATGCCGCCCAAGCATTCGCAAACGCATTCGATTTCGGGACGCGAATTTCCCTGAAATGGTCCGTATGCTCGATGACCTCGAGCGGAACATTCATATGCGACGACGTTACCAGCGTGATCTTGTAATGCCGGGACAGTTCGCGGTAGACATTGAACAATCGCGCCTCACCGCCACTTGATGGAGGCACGAACGCTGGGAAAAAGCCAAGTACCAAGAGCCTTTTCATTCCACTTTCCATCCAGTTTGGGCGAAAAAGCGCTCCATTACTCCGGGCACGGCGCCGCGACGAGACGATGATCGCGATGTCGCAGGATGATCCGGCGTCTCTTGCGATTGCGCGACCGAGCCCGAATTCAGCGCCGCGTCTGCGGCCAGGCAGGACGAGACGGCATGTTGCAGACCGTGGTTCGCTTCCCGAAGATCGGCGACCTCCTGTCGCAAGCGCGCTATGTCGTTTGACAGCACCCTAAGCGCGCACTCGACGGGTGTATCGCCCTCGACGCTGCAGACCCATCGTACAAAATGGCCGATGACGGGTTTGCGCGCCGAGTGCGCACGCCGGATTGTATCGTCCAGCCCCGGGATATCGGTGTTTTGAGACCGCCCTTCTGCGGAGGCGCGCAACTCGCCAAGGATGATAATCTTGCTCACGCCGGCGCGGAGCCTGTGGCTATAAAAATTTAGTCCTCCATGATCAGCCTCGCGTGCGAGCAGAGTTTGGTAGGCCGCTCGGATGAACGGAACATCATCGAGCGATAACAGCTCCTGAAGCGTTTCGACTTGCATAAGACTGCCTTTTACCAATCCGGCCCGAGACCCCCCCCGGTGCGAGGATCAAGATAACGCCATGCCTGCGGTGCAGACCTGGCTCGCACACTTCAACTCGTATCTGCGTCCCCCGACGCCGCGATTCTGAGCCAGGCACGCCACAACGCGTTACACCAGCCCCAAACAGAAGATTCGAGCTCTTATTTCGCAATCCGAGTACCTCCATTACCCCCAAACGTATTTTTGTCTAGCTGTACGAAACGATCCACATTCCGAATCAAACGCTATACCGCTTCCGCGGCCCCCTTCCCTGTGACGAGCGCCAAGTCAGACCGGATTTCCGCCGATCTTCACCGCCCATGCCGATTGCTTTGACCTGCTCCCCACAGCCGCGGTCAGAGAAGGCTTGGCCTAGAGACCCGTATCGGCGACGGGCCAGGCAAGGCGAAGCACACACCCTTTACACGCCGCATTTGCCCGATCGACCGACCCGCCCACATTGCGCGCCACGGTTCCTTGTGACCGTATCGATTTCTCGCTAGGTCCAACGACCGATAAGCATTGCGCGGTGTTCGAACTTCACCAGACTGATTTTACAATGTGGATTACATAAATGGCTGACAAATCATCGGATTCCACTGACCGTGGAAGCGAAAGCGATATTCACTGGTTCCATTCGTTCGCGTTCCCGGATGGAAGCACCGTCGATGGCATCAAGTCTCTCGAGATCCAACGCGCCGAGGCGGATCTTTTCTTCGAGAGCGACCTCGCGGGCAAATCGGTGCTGGATATTGGCGCTTGGGACGGATTCTTTTCGTTCGAGGCCGAACGACGGGGCGCGGCTCGCGTTTTGGCAACCGACCACTTCTGTTGGTCGGGGCCCGGTTGGGGAACGCGTGATGGGTTCGACTTCGCGCACCGTGCACTCGATTCGAACGTCGAAAGCCTCGACATCGATGTCCCGTCTCTTGAACCTGCGGCCCTAGGCCAATTCGATGTCGTTCTCTTCCTAGGAGTCCTTTATCATGTGAAGGATCCCTACGGGTCGCTGGAGGCTGCGGCACGCATGTGCTCCGATCAGCTGATCATCGAAACCGTGACGGCCCTGCATTTTGAAGCGCTTCCGGCCATGCGGCTTTACAAACCCGGCGAATTGGGCGGGGATCCGACGAATTTCTGGGCGCCCAACGTTCCTGCGCTCAAGTTGATGCTCAACACATTCGGCTTCTCTCGGGTTGAGGCTATTCCATCCCCAGTGACGCAAGACCACCCGCTAAGCCGGCCGCGCGGCTGGGGGTTTGAGACAAACGCGCGCAAGAAGGCCAACCACCGAACGATTATTCGCGCCTGGCGCTAGACCTGCGGTTTTGGTCGTTTTTCAAGATGGCTTGAACCGCGCGCGCGCTGTCCTTCCATGAGGTCAGTTGGTGTGCCGGGGGCGGAGTGTCCGCCCCCCCGGCATCCTTGACGGCGCCGACGAGGCTCTTGGACAATTGACAGGCGTCGGCGTCGGCGGGAAAATAGCGCAATCCATACTGAGCATGTGCGCGAAAGGCCGGTATGTCACGCGCAAGAACCGGGCATGATCGAGCGATTGCTTCAAGGACCGGGAGTCCGAAGCCTTCTGCGTAAGATGCAGCGACGAGCAGGATTGCGCGATCGTACAGATCGGTCAGGTCGTGGTCGTCCAGGCCGGTGAACCAGAAGAGCCGCGTCCCAAATTCCGCGTGGTCGCGGATCGAGCGCTGAAGGGCGTCTGTCCTCCAGCCAGAAGCGCCAACAATGACGAGCCTCGTCTCCCAACCGTCGTCCCACAAGATTTGAAATGCCTCCAAGAGCAGGTGATACCCCTTGCGCGGCTCGACCGTTCCCACCGCAAGGACAAACGGTTGCGACGGGGCAAGACGCCTTTGCGAATCTATCGCTGCGCAGCCGGCCCGGGCCAGCGGCATATCGAACCCCATCGGGATGACGCGGATATCGACAGACTCATCGAGCTTGAAGCGGGTTGCGAGCAAGGCGCGCATCTCGTCGGCTACGTGTGGCGATATGCAGATATAGCCGTTCGCAAGCTGTGCCGTCGCAACCAGCCACCATCGAAAGCGCACCACAACCTTCGCGGAAAAGTACTGTGGTGTGTGAAACGGAAGGAGATCGTAAACCACAAACCAAAAGGCCGTTCCTTCGCGCTTTAGCCGGCGCAGCACGCGCCGGTTGCGCCGGATGGCGTCGAACGAAAGATCAAGCCCGAGGAAGACGTCACCAGGTGCTGGCACCATCGCAGGCCGGTCCGCCCTATCTGCGGCGGGCCACGGCGTAAGCCTGAAGCCAGTGCGCGCATACCGGACGGGCACGACGTCCCACCCTTGAGGATCGGTCATCAAATAGGTTGTCAGCGAGCGCACGACTCGCTGGATGCCGGTACTGATATCATTCCGCGCGATTGCGGTGACATCGACAAACATCCGTGCCGTTGCTATGCCGATCAATGCGGATCTACGAGCAAACCGCCGTGCGAATCGGATGCGTGCGCGCTCGAGCCACGCCTGCGATATGATCGGCAGCAGGAAACGGAGCGTCCACCACATCGTATGCAACTCCAGACACCGTCCGGTCTACGCCAGCGCAGCGCCGTTTGCGGCGCATAGTCCTTCAGGAAAGCGAATTGGTGTAGAACTCGAACGCCTCTTCAGTGTTGTCGAAATTGTGCAGCTCGCCCCGGACGAGAACAGCGGCCCGATCACAATGGGCGCGCACATACCCGGCATCGTGCGACACGATGACCAGCGCTCGATCCGCGCGCTTCTCGAACAATTCGACACGGCACTTTTCATGGAACCGGGAATCGCCGACATTGACGACTTCGTCGATCAGGAAGCAGTCGAATTCGATGCTCATCGACACCGCAAAACCGAGCCGCGCCCGCATCCCCGCCGAGTAGGTATTGATCGGTTCATACAGATAATCCCCCAGATCGGAGAATTGCTGGATAAAGGGGATGCGCTCTTCAACGCTCACGCCATAAATGCGACAGATGAACTTGATGTTGTCGATCCCGGTGAGCGCCGACTGGAAGGCCCCGGTATAGGCGAGCGGCCACGAGGTGCTCATCTCTCGGCGAATAACGCCGTCCGTCGGATGTTCCGCGCCGCTAATGATGCGGATAAGGGTCGATTTACCAGCGCCATTCCGGCCCAGAATTCCGACTTTGTCACCGGGACCGACCGTCAGGTTGACCGACTTTAAGATCTGCCGAGGGCCGCGGCGCGTGGAATAGAATTTGTTGACATTGGAGAGCTCGATCATTCGGGAATCACTTCACGACTTATCTTGCGCAACTGGGCAAGTGCCAAAACGGTCAGACCAGCGCAGATTACAATCGCATATGCCATATCATGATGCGCGTGAAACTTGCTCCCGAAATAGCCTTCTCGAACGTACTCGGTGCAATGGACCATCGGCAGAATAAGGACGACCTGTTGTGCCTGGACCGGCAGAACGTCGACTAAAAAAGCGGCCCCCGACAGCGGAAACAGCAGATAGGACGCCGGGTGCCACAGCTTGTCGACAAGTTCGGATTGCTCACCCCAGGCCGCCAGAAGCAGCGCCGTAGACATACCGAACCAAGCCAGCACCAGCCAGCCGCCGATAACCTGCAACACATCCTCGGGTGGAGGAATCCAACCGATCGAGATGAACACGACTGACAATACGACGAACGAGATAGTAGCGCCCGCACCCTCGAGCAATAAGCGCGCCATAAGTACGTCCAAGACCTTCACCTGCCGATGATACATCAGCGACAGGTTCGGCTTGATCGCCCCGATACTGCGCGCGGGCATGTTTCGCCACAACAAGACGGTGGAATAGCCCGTTAGCGCGAAAGAAACGATCGGCAAATCAGACCCATGCGCCGACTTCGTGAGCGCCCACAAGGTTGTCACGCCTAGGGTAAACAGCATCGGCTCGACGAAAAGCCATAAAAACCCGATATTATGTCGACCGTAGCGCGTGAGCATTTCACGGAGCAGCAAAGCCCAGATGACGCGTTGCTGAATCGCCCAAGACGAGGAAAGAGATTTTAGCGAGCGGCTCGTAGCCACAATTCAGTCCTTATGCTCTTGAACGCCAGCGAGCAGCATCGTCATGATCCCCCACGCGACGAACCCAAGCACCACGGTCGAAAAGATGCCGCGAAGCCGGCGCGGCTCTAGCGGCTCGTCGGGCTTGCTTGGTTCGACGATGCGTTCGAGATAAGCTTGCTTCCTGCGCGCTTCGTTGGACGCATCTTGCAGCGAGGACATGGCAGCGGCAAGCTGCTTGTCGGCGAACTGGCTCTCGAGCGAAAGCCGTTGATACTGCGCGGCACTCGACGAAAGCGACTTGCTACCGCCGGCAACTGCCGACACTTGGTTCCGCATCTCGTTCTCAAGCCCCCTGATCCTCGTCTCGAGCACATCGATCTGCGGGTTTTGCGGCGCAAACGAGCGCAACTGGAGTAGCTCGGAGCGCGCGGCGATGATCTCGTCCTGGATCTTCGACACCATTTGCAGCTGGACCGTCGCCTGCTTTTCGGGATCAACGACACCTTGACTGTTACGGAAAGATGAAAGAGCCAGCGCAGTGGCGCGAGCCTTGTTCTTAGCTTCGTCCACCTCAACCGTCGCAAAATGGATCAAGTCTTGCCGACCACGCTCAT
The DNA here is from genome assembly GCF_049898305.1 of Sphingomonas sp. PWP1-2. Lineage (NCBI taxonomy): Bacteria > Pseudomonadati > Pseudomonadota > Alphaproteobacteria > Sphingomonadales > Sphingomonadaceae > Sphingomonas > Sphingomonas sp. PWP1-2. The sequence goes on along the minus strand of NZ_JAFCXM010000007.1, from coordinate 190,585 downwards.
TCAAATGATTGACGGTCACCTCCGCCATGCCAAGAAGCTGCGAGTTGACACGATAGGCCTCTTCCGGCGTATAGGCTCTAACGGTTAGGGTAGTGATCGAGGCGGCCGACTCATGCTCGACCGAGATCTTGCTCTTATAGTAGCGATATAGCTTTTCGAAGCTGCCACTAGAACCAAATCCGTCGAGACGGTCAACAAACGAAATGGAGGGATCGCTATAGGCCTTGCGGTACGCATCGTGCTTATTAAGCGCAACCAGAGCATCTCGCGACAGGATAAAGCTTTCAGCCGCGTAGACCTCATCACCACCATTAGAAAATCCGGTAGACTTCAGCAAAACACCCAATCCGGTCGACGAGGACTTATCAGGACTGCGTACAACAAATCGTGACTCGGAAATGTAGACGTCAGAGGCGAGAAGTCCGAAGTAGACAACTGCAAGAATAGTCGGAATAATGACGGTTATCATCAACACTCGGTCAATTTTCGCCAGCCGGTGAAACATCGTGTTCTGCATATCTTCCCGCATTCCGTCTCTGTCTGGCGCGACCGATTTCAACGATCTAATGCGCATAGAAGGCGGATTTTGCAACCGCAAAGCCACCCACCGGGCGTAATCGAGCCCGCCTCCGCCCCGATCAACCGCGCGCTGCGATCGGTTGAGAAGGGCGAACCCACAGGACGCTTAGGGGACCGCGTTGGACACCGTCGCGATCGGGAACACCGTCGACGAAATGACGCTCACAAACTTCTGGATATCCGCCAGCGGCGCGTTCGACACATAGACGACATCCTTGTCTCGAATCGGGAAGCTCTGCGCTACGAAGAACGTCGATGGATCCTTAAGGTTGACGCGATAGATGACCGCAACCTTGCCGTCCGGCGTCTGCTGCACGCTCTGTAGCAACGTCGGATCGAGCGCTGCAAGATCTTCCAGTCGGAAGATGAACACGCCCTTCACGTCGGCCCGCTGATCCTGAATGCCCGCAACCCTGCCAAGTGCTTGGGCGAGGGTCACGCCAGTGCCTTCGAGGGGAAGCTCGTCATTACGCCCGGCGGCCCCCAGCGCCGTGAAACTGAAAGGCTGAAAGAGCGCCGTCACGACATCGTCCGGCTGAAGGCGGATATTCTGGCGCGGATCCCGGATCACGGCACCGAGAGGCATCGACGCGATTTTCTGACCGCGCGTGATCTGGATCGTCATTTTGCCGATTGGCTGACGAACACCACCCACCGACGCAAGAACGTCGAGCAAGCGCTCGCCCTTGGCGGTGACGGGAACTCGCGCGCTCGAAGTGACGTCACCAACGACCGTAACGTTCGAACTCGAGTTCCGCACCATTCGAACGATCACCTGCGGCAGATGCGCCTTGCCGGCAAGCCGCTTGGTGATTTCACGCTCGATCTGCGACGATGTGCGCCCGGCAGCGACAACCGAGCCAACGAAAGGAATATTGATTCGGCCCTCGCTGCTGACCATCTGCTCGGGCAAGGTTGTCCCGCGCGCTGTACTGCTCGAAGTGGTCAGGCGAGAGTCCCCACCGGCCGCGCCGAACAGAGCAGCGGGCGGCGCTTCCCAGATCGCGATATCAAGCACATCGCCACGCCCGATGATCGATCCGGCGGCATAGCCGTCGCCGAGCGACTCAGAAAAGAGACTCTGATGCTGTGCCGCGATTACCCGCCGCGCGACGGCATCCGATACATCAATGATCTTGATCGAGGCGTTGTTGGTCATGACCATGCGATCGGCCCGGTTGACGGCGCGTGACGAGGGCCCAGCCGCAGACATGATCGCGCACCCTGAAAGGGGCACACCGATTGCGCACGTCAACATCACCCGACCAAATGTACCGGAAAACCGGCCCAGCTGTGAAATCGTCATTTCGTTCCTTCAACCGACGCTACCGCTACAAGCACGGTACACATCGACGGTTTCGTCCACGCATCGGCCCCAGCTGTAATGGTTAGCTACCGCCAGGCCCGCCCGTATAGCGCGCTCCCGCCAATTGTCATCATCCAAACCCTGTTCGATGGCCCGCTCGAACTGATCTAGGTCATCTGAATCGATTAGCATCGCGGCCCCCCGTGTAACCTCAGGAAGACAGGAGCGATTCGAGACAATCGTGGGCACTCCACTGGCCATCGCTTCGATCGGCGGGAGTCCGAACCCCTCGTAAACCGACGGGTATAGAAACAGCTTGGCACCAGCATAGAGCATCGGAAGATCGCCTTCGCCGACGAAGCCAAGCATGATCAACCGCCCCTTCCGTTGCTCATGCTCGATCAAGGCGTGCAGACTGTCATTGCCCCAGCCCTTGGCCCCGACCAGGACAAGGGGAATATCCCGCCCTGTACGGTCACAATAACGAGCATGCGCCAGGATCGCGGATTCGATGCGTTTGCGCGGCTCGAAAGTCGCAACCGACAGGATGTAGTCGCCGATAGGACGATCGAAGATCTTCTCTCTATGTGCAACGAGCGCGCTCGCATCGCACGGAGAAAACGCGTCCGAAACCCCGAGATGGACCGTTGTCACCTTCGCAGCTGCATAGGAAAAGTGGCGGATTAGGTCGACCCGAGTTGCTTCGGAGTCGGTGATGACGTGGGTCGTGCGCTCGAGCGAGCTTGCGAACCGTTTCTCGAAATCTCGTATGCGCTCGACCGGATGCGTTTCCGGATACAGGTAGATGGAAAGATCGTGGACGGTGATGACCCCCGCCTCGGCAAGCGGCGGAAGAAAATAATTCGTTCCGTGAATCAAGCGGGACTTGAAGCCGACGTTGGTACTCCATCGGCGGATCACCTTTGGCACGCGCGAGCGGCGCCGGGCTTGCCCGGTAAGGAGCCCGGCTGGGTTCGCATGCCAGTGCTCCCCCAGGAAGAACGTCAGATCATCGATCAGCGGATTATTTTGCAGTCCCTGGCACAACTCCCAGGTATAACGGCCGATGCCGGTCAAATTCGTGGAGAGCGCATCGATCGTAATGCCAACACGCATGCCTATGACTCGATCATCCACCGCAGCGTGTCGTCAAGCGACGGCATCGCGAGCGGGCCGATTACGCGTTCGAGCTTTGCGCGCGAGCCCTGGAGCAGCTTCACTTCGTTCGAGCGGACGAAGGCGGGATTGACTCGTACGTCGATCTCATGGCCCGCGATCCGGCATGCTTGGGCGACGACCTCCCGAAGCGACGCCGCTTCACCAGAGCAGACGTTGCACGTCACGCCAACAGCTTGCGGCGCCTCGATCAAGCGGAGATACGCATCGACAACGGCACGGACGTCCGAGAAATCGCGCGCGACATCCAGATTCCCGAGTTCGATTACCGGCGCCTTGCGTTTGATGTAGCTGACAATCTTCGGGATCAGAAACGAATCGCTCTGCCCGACTCCGGTGTAATTGAACGGCCGTGCAACGATGACCGGCACGCGCGCACCATAAATGGCAGCCAGATTTTCGACCGCAACCTTGGTGATCGCATAGTCATTCGCCGGACGGACCGGCGCGTCTTCGGTCAGCGTTCCCTCGCTGGCATTACCATAGACATTGGCACTGCTGGCGATGAGGACTGCGCGCGGTTGCGCGGCAACGTTCGCGCTGGCCTCGAGCAAGGCGCGCGTACCAAGAACGTTGGTGCGATACATTTCCGCAAGATCGTCATGCGCCACGAAGGCGACGCCCGCCAGATGGACGATGTAGTCCGGACGGATGTCGGCGATTATCGCCGACATCCGCTCCTGGTCGAGGAGATCGCTGGTATGCAGCACCGTCGCTGCATCGCGATCTACCCGATCGGCATCGCGCACCAGACCATGAACCTCATGACCAGCCGCATGAAGACGCTGCGCCATATAATAGCCAGTGAAGCCGTTGATTCCGGTGACGAGGGTCTTGGTCATGGCCGCAGCCCGGCGCGACCATGATCCCTCGCGACTGTCTGCCGCGGCCGCCCCATCGCGGCGGCAGCACGCTCCGGAGTCCGCATGATCAGAACGACATGCCGTACTGGTTGCGGCGCAGATCGGCATCCACCATTAAACGGCAGAGCTCCTCGAGCGTGGTCTTGGGCTTCCAGCCGAGCACGCGCTCCGCCTTGCTAGCGTCGCCGATCAACAGATCGACCTCGGCCGGGCGATGGAAGCGCGGATTGACGCGAACGACTTCCTTGCCGGTCGCAACATCGACCGCGGTCTCATGGTCGTCGGCGCCACGGAACTCGAGATCAATATCGGCGGCTTTGAACGCCATCCGAACGAAATCGCGGACGGTCTCGGTGCGGTTGGTCGCGAGCACGAACGTATCGGGCTCGTCGGCCTGCAGCATCGCATACATACCCTCGACATATTCCTTGGCGAATCCCCAGTCGCGCTTGGCGTCCATGTTGCCGAGCTCTAGCACTTCGGCCTTGCCGAGCTTGATCTTGGCGACGGTGTCGGTGATTTTGCGCGTGACGAACTCGCGGCCGCGCAGCGGGCTCTCATGGTTGAACAGGATGCCGCTGCTGCCGAAGATGCCGTAGCTCTCGCGGTAGTTGATCGTGATCCAGTGCGCGTAGAGCTTCGCGACGCCATACGGACTGCGCGGCCAGAACGGCGTGTCTTCCTTCTGCGGCACGGCCTGCACCTTGCCGAACATCTCCGACGTGCTCGCCTGGTAGAATCGGATCTTGGGGTTCACGCAGCGGATCGCCTCGAGCATGTTGAGCGCGCCGATGCCGGTGATCTCCGCAGTCGTCGCGGGCTGGTCGAACGACACCCCGACGAAGCTCTGCGCGGCGAGGTTGTAGACTTCGGTCGCCTCGGATGTCTGCAGCAGGCGGATCGACGAGGAAAGATCGGTCAGGTCATGCTCGACCAAGTGGAGGTTCGGGTCGTTGAGGATCCCCAGTTCTTCGATACGCCAAAAATTGACCGAACTGGTACGGCGATACGTGCCATAGACGCGGTAGTTCTTTGCCAGAAGCATTTGTGCAAGATACGCGCCATCCTGGCCCGAAATACCTGTTATAACAACGGTTTTCATAAATCGCCTCTCAATCTCTCATTGCGCCGACAAACGCTCAGACGCGATGCCCCCAAACACCTTTGAGGCGCGCGCCCTCACCCACCTTGGGCCACGCACTCCAAAACTGCCCCTCGGCCATTAGCAGGCTTTTTTTCCCGGTACAGTCTTAAGTTCGGTTTCCAGAACGGCGATTGCTGCGTTGCAGCACCTAGGCAACGGCCGCCAAACGGGAGCTATCGCGGATGATGCTGATCGCCGATCTCGGGAGGTTGCCAGACGGCCGTCGCTGGCACGGTCGGCTTGCGTACCTGTGGAATTGCAACCTTCAATGGACTTGCCGCCTCGAGCCTGGCTACGACCCCTTCAATCACCTTGTCGAGCGCCTCGTCCGAGAAGAATCCGCCGGCCACCAGACAGCGGTCGATCAGCACGCGCCGGAATGCCGCGAAGGTTTCGGCATCGGGCTTGCCCGGATCGCGCCAGAAATCGTCGAGCCGCCCCTGATAGGTAACGCCCTCGATGTCGTAAACCGCCTGGCCCAGCGCGATCACCGGAATATCGAGCGCGATCGCCAGCGTACCGCTGGTGCTGTTGATCGTCACCATTCCCTTCGAGCGCTGCGTTACGGGAACGATGTCGCCCATCTCGAGATAATCGATCCGGTCCGCCACGCCGTGCAATGCGGCCAGCATCATCGCCTCGTCGCGCCAGTCGCGCACGCCATTGTCGAGCGGATGCTCCTTCACTACCAATCGCATATCCTTCGGCGCATGGCTGGCGAACGACGTGATCACCATCAGCAACGCATCGGCGACACCCGCGAAAGACGAATGGAAGCGGATCTGCGCATCCGAATCGAGCTGGAGCGGAAACACCATATAGGGTTCGGTCGTCACCGCGAGCCGGGCAAGAACCGCATCGGCGCGTTCGCGCGCTTCCTTGCGGCGCATTAATCGACGGGCCCAGCCGATGCCCTCGACCACCGGGTGGAACGGGCGGTGGTTTTCCCAGAACGGATAATGCCAGCGCGTCAGCACGTCGGCGAGATTGTAGAGAATGCCCTCCACCGCGCGGCGGCGAAACGACGAGGGGAAGGGATACTGTGGCGGCACCGGCGGCAGCGTCGCGGCCTCGGCGCGATACCAGGCGGCATCGCGCGGCAGCGTCGAATGGCCATTCACGCCGCCGAGCTCGAGCGTCACCCAATCGGGCCGGATATAGCCTTCTTCGAAGACATGGACCGGAATGTGGAGATTGCGGCACAGCGCGATCGCGGCGATGTGCAGCGGGCGGCAGTCGCCGAACAGCACGACGTCGGTAATGCCGCGATCGGCGATGATACGCTCCAGCGCCCCCGGCCATTCCGCCGGGGTGCCGCGATAGTCGATCCCGTTCGACAAGCGCCAGAACAGCCGGTCGCCGCCGTTGAAATTGACCTTGTAGACGCCGTACCCGTCGCGCCGCAGCGCTTGCCCGACCTTGCGAAAGAGCGGCCCCATCAGCCCCTGCAGCAACAGGATGTTGCGCCGCTCGAACGCGGCCGGCACGCCCGGCGCCGCGACCTGCGGCATCAGGACCGGCGCGCCGGTAGAGTGTTCGGGCATCTGGTCTTCCTTGTCTTCACCCGGCAATGGCTGTGCCCCATACGCCATCGTACCAAAACGCGCTCATACAGAGCGTTGCAGAACTTTCCAAGGAGGGCAGCGCGCGCGCGCGATCGTGACAGCCTTGTCCACGGACGCTATAGCGCAGCCGCTTCTCCTTGCAGCAAGTGCGCAGGCAAGGTTCGGTCGAGGCAGACGACGCGCCCGTTCGAAGCGCGCATTTGTGGCGGATGATGTGATCGTCTTTATTGCTATGCTGATCGCGTCGATCTTGCTTGACGCTAGTGTGAGGCCGCGCCCCGTCCGCTTTCGCGCAACACGGGGGCTGGCGCTGCATGCCCTGGCGATGACCGCTTTGTTCGGTTTCGGCCTCGCGCTCTCGGGCAATGCGCCGGTCGCGGCACTGCTGACGATCGCGCTGCTGGCGTTGTTCGTCGTCGCCTCCAACGCGAAATTCACAATGCTCGGCGAGCCGCTGGTATTTTCCGACCTCGCGTTGCTCGTCGCCGTCGTGCGTCACCCGCGATTCTATTTCACCGCGATCCCGCCGCGTCAGCGCTGGCTCGGGGCGATCGCGCTGCTCCTCGCCGTTCTGACGTTGATGGCGCTGTTCGAGCCTGCGCCGCTCGCGCATGCGGCGGGCTTGGCGGTGATGATTGGCGCGGGTGGCGCGATGGGTGCGCTGCTGCGCGGACGCTGGTTCGCGGCGGAGGCGCTGCGGCCGGGGCTCGAGGCGGATCTCGCGCGCTTCGGGCTGATCGCGACCGCGGCGCTGTATTGGCTACGCTGGCGCGAAACCGCCGACCCGCCGCCGCAACCGCCCTTGCCCGCGCCGCGTGCCGCGGCCGGGATCGCCGCGCCGCAAGTGATCGTCATCGTGCAGTGCGAATCGTTTGCCGATCCGGTCGCCATGACGGGCGACCCGTCGCGCGCGCTGCCCGGGCTCGACCGCGCCCGCGCCGCCGCCTGGCAATATGGCGAGCTCGAGGTGAGCGGCTTTGGCGCCTACACGATGCGCACCGAATATGGCGTGCTGTTCGGCCGCAACGAAGCAGCGCTTGGTTTCCGGCGCTACGATCCGTTTCTCAGCGCGCACGGCGAGGCGAGCTATGCGCTGTCAGCGCAGCTCGGCGCGATCGGCTATCGCACGACCTTCGTCCATCCGCACGATCTGCGCTTCTATGGCCGCAACCGCCTGATGCCGGCGGTCGGGTTCGACAGGTTGATCGGCGCGGAGGGCTTTGCGCCTACGCTGGAAGGCGGCGGGCGGTATGTCGATGACCGGACATTGGGCGACGCGCTCGCCGCGCTGGTCGACCAATCGCCCGAAACGGCGCTGATCTATGTGGTGACGATGGAAAACCACGGCCCTTGGGACAAGCATCGCGAGCCCGGCGCGGCAATCGGGCTCGACGCCTATCTGCGGCATCTGCGCAGCAGCGATGCGATGCTGACCGCGCTGTGCACTCGCATCGCCGCCGATGAACGCCCGGCGCTGCTCGTGTTCTTCGGCGATCATCGGCCGAGCATTCCCGGCATTCTCGAACCCGGCGGTGCGCGGCACACGCCCTATGTCATGCTGCGCTTCGACGGGACGGGGAACACGATTGCGGGCAACGGCCGGGTCGACCTGACGCCCGCCGATCTGCATCACGCCGTGCTCGACTGCCTCAGGCCGCCCGCGGCGGTGTAATCGTCGCGCTCGCCGCGACGATTACGGCGATCGGTCACGCGATCGCACGAGACGCGACGTCGTACGCCGCCGGCGGCTGACCGCCAGCGGCGGTACCGCTTATTTGAGGCAGGCGACGATACCCTCGATCACCGCGACGGTTTCCTTCGGATCACGAACGCGGACCGTGTCGAGCCCGAGTTCCTTCGCTGGATAATCGTTGCCGCCCGGGAAGATCGCGTCGCCGATGAACATCATCTCGTCGAGCGCGATGCCGCTCGCGTCGCGCAGCTTCTTGAGGCCGTACGCCTTGTCGACGCCTTCGCGGGTGATGTCGATCGAGGTCGCGCCGCCCATGTTGATCGACAGCCCCGGCAGACGCTTGCGCAGATCGGCCTGGATGATCTTGCGCTTGGCGAAATCGGGATCCCAATGCTCCTTGGCATCGAGCGGCGCTTGCTGGCCGAGTGCCGAGAAGGTGATCTGGCTGCCGCGATCCTCGATCCGCTCGCCCCAGGTCTGCTCGGGAACGAAGCCCGTCGCGACCAGCGCGGCGTCGAATTCGGTGAGGATCTTGGCCTTGGTCGCATCGTCGAACAGTTCGGCGAAGACCGCCGACCAGGCGCCGTCCTTGAAAGTATAGAGCTTGGTGCCGGTGGTCGGCATCAGCCACAATTTGCTGCGGTCGGCGCCTTCGGGCAGGCGCGAGGCGACCTGCTTCTCGAACTGCGGCCAGTCGCCGCCCGAGATCACCGCGACATGCGCCACGCCGAGCAGATCGGTCAGCGCTTGCTGCATCGGCTCTTGCAGCGGCTGCTTGCTCTCGGCCAGTGTTCCGTCGAGGTCGAAGGCAACCAGTTTTTTCATACGCCGGGTCTCTGAAAACTAGGGCCTGAAGGGCCGATGGACACAATGCCCGAAGTCTTTGCGCAGCGTGCGCATCCTTGGCAAGCCAATTGTTGCCCGAGCCGACGGGGCCACAACGGCGTCAGCCCCGATAAAATGATCTGCGCTCCGGTTTGCACTGTCTTAAGGTGCTGGCCTTAAGCCCGACAGCGGTGGGCAAGACTGCCGGATGCGGAAGATGTGGTCGTGAACAGCAATCCCCGGACAAACACTTCTCCCCGCAGGGGGATCATCCTTGCCGGCGGATCGGGCACGCGACTCTATCCGCTCACCAAGGGCGTCTCGAAGCAGTTGATGGCCATCTACGACAAGCCGATGATCTATTATTCGCTGTCGACGCTTCTGCTGGCGGGGATCCGCGAGATCATGGTGATCACCACGCCACACGACCAACCGGCGTTCAAGGCGCTGCTCGGCGATGGCAGCGCGCTCGGCATCCGGCTCGACTATGCGGTGCAAGCCGAACCCGCGGGGCTCGCGCAGGCCTATCACATCGCGGCCGATTTTGTCGCGGACCGACCTTCCGCGCTGATCCTTGGAGATAATATCTTCTACGGCCACGGCCTGATCGACACGCTCTCGCGCGCCTCCGCAACGACCGAGGGCGCGACGGTGTTCGGCTATTACGTGAAGGACGCCTCGGCCTACGGCGTGGTGTCGCTCGACGCCTCGGGCAAGGCCGAGACGATCGAGGAAAAGCCGACCGCCCCGAAATCGCATTATGCCGTGACCGGGCTCTATTTCTATGACGGCCGCGCGGTCGAACTGGCGCGCGGGCTCAAACCCTCGGTGCGCGGCGAACTCGAAATCACCGACCTCAACCGGCTGTATCTCGAGAAGGGGCAGCTTTCGGTCGAGATATTGGGCCGTGGTTTCGCCTGGCTCGACACGGGCACGCACGCCTCGCTGCTCGATGCGGCGCTTTATGTGCGGATCATCGAGGAGCGCCAGGGGCTCAAGATCTGCTGCCCCGAAGAGATTGCGTGGCGGCAGGGCTTTATCGACGACGCGCAACTCGAACGCCTCGCAGCGCCGCTGCGCAAGAGCGGCTATGGCGAGTATCTCCTCGGCCTGCTCGATGGCCGGGCCGCGCTTTCGATGGTGCAGCAATGACCATGCCGACGATGGCGTTTCCGCGCCGCCTCACCCATCCTTTGGGGACCGCGCGCAATGGCTAATCTGATGGTCACCGGCGGCGCCGGCTTTATCGGCGCCAATTTCGTCCATCATTGGCGCACGGCGGCCCCCGACGATGCGATCGTCGTGCTCGACCTGCTGACCTATGCCGGCAATCGCGCCAATCTCGACGGGTTTGCCGGCGTCGAGCTGATCGTCGGGGATATCTGCGATACCGATCTGGTGGCGCGGACGATCGCCGATCGCCGCATCGACACGATCGTACATTTCGCCGCGGAGACGCATGTCGACCGGTCGATCACCGGCCCCGATGCATTCATCACCACCAATATCGTCGGCACGCACAGCCTGCTCAAGGCGGCGAAGGCTGCCTGGCTCGATCGCGGGAGCGGAGTGCCGCATCGCTTCCACCATGTCTCGACCGACGAGGTCTACGGCTCGCTGGGGCCGGAAGACGCGGCCTTTGGCGAGACCACCGCGTATGCGCCGAATTCGCCTTATTCGGCGTCGAAGGCTGGCTCGGACCACCTCGTCCGCGCCTATCACCATACCTATGGGCTTGAGACGACGACGAGCAATTGCTCAAACAATTACGGGCCGTTCCAATTCCCCGAAAAGCTGATTCCGCTGTTTATCCTCAACGCGCTGTCGGGTCGGCCGCTGCCGATCTATGGCGACGGGATGAACGTCCGCGACTGGCTGCACGTCGCGGATCATTGCCACGGGATCAAACTGGTGCTGCGCGGCGGGCGGGTCGGCGAAACGTATAATATCGGGGGTGGGCAGGAATTGCCCAACCATGCAGTGATTGACGCAATTTGCCACGGGGTCGACCTGGCGTTTGCACGCGATGCGACGCTCGCGCATCGCTTTCCTCGCGCGCCGGCCGCACACGGGCGCCCGACTGCCGAACTGAAGACCTTTGTCGAAGACCGGAAGGGGCACGATCGCCGCTACGCGATCGACGAAAGCAAAATCCGACACGCGCTTGGATACGCCCCCGCTCGCGATTTTGCTGGCGGGTTTGCCGCGACGCTCGCTTGGTATCTCGCGCATGAGGATTGGTGGCGACCGCTCGTCGCCCGGGGCGCGCCTCCGGGTGCCATGGGCGCATAGTGCGATGTCTCGCCGCGCGCGCGACAAATATGGGGTTCAGTTCCGTCGATTATTGGTTGTATACGGTCACCGTTCTACCCGCGCTTTAGAAGGTGATAGTAATTGGTTTCGAAGCCGGAACAAGGTCCCGCAGACCGCTCGCGACCAAACAAGCGTCGCTCCAGCGATTCCGCGAATATCCGTCCGGCGAATGGTCGAGAGATTGTCCGAGCCAAATCCTATGACATGACCAATTTGGGGGGCAGTAAATCGCGTCCGCTACCGGTCTTTTTGCATTCCAGTTTTCGTACGTCGAGCACATGGCTTTGGACAAGCCTCAGAAGGCTCCCGAACGTGGTTGCTTATTACGAAATATTTAACGGAATGCTCGCAGATATTAGCGAAAAATCCATAATTAGCACGACATGCTCGACATGGGATTCGCGTCATCCAGCGCAGGCGCCTTATTTTCTTGAATATCTCCCCCTTTTAAAGAAAGGTGGGGGTGTGATCGGCTTCGACGCCAGCATGGCGCTTGAACGCTTCATCCCTCAGGGCGGGATGGACGGGGAGCTTTCGCTCGAAGAACAGGCGTATCTCAACATCCTCGTGGAGCACGCGTATCGAAGTCGGAAGGTCCCACTCCTGAGCTGCACGCGCAGCATCGGGCGGATGGCGGCAATCAAACGTTTCATGCCGGTACAGAATGTCTTGCTACATCGCAATATATTCGAACAGTGGTCATCTTACTCCGGACAATTCTTGCGGGGCAATCGCTTCTTCTTTGACACAATCGATCACACAGCGGCGTCATTCTACAACGATAGGTTTCTGAATGGGCTCAACGAAGCCCTATCGAATCGCGTCTCGTCACCCAAGGACGAGCAGACGTTCCTTCTGTTTATCCTGATGCATATCTATCTTTATGCTCAGTCAATCGAATCTGCCGATGTGGTGATCGATACTAGCGCGCTGACGACCGATCCCGCGTTGCGACGCTCGGTCGAAGCCCAATTGTCCAGCCTCGTCTGCGCCCCCGTCGATCTGTCTGATGCAAAATCCAACTTCGACACCTCGATCGTGCTGGTGCGCGATCGCCAGCAATTTATCGATACCATCGAGCAATTCGTCAAGATCATCGCATCGACTTGCGCGAGCGAGGAAGCGGCCGCTTTCGCGTTCAAACTGAAAGACGAGACGCTCGCACAGTGGGACCTCCATGACAGGCTGACGCGCGGCGCAACGACTTGGTATGACGGCCTGACGACAGAGCTGCAGCACAAGAACGACGAGCATGTGCGCGCCCAGGCCGCGATCGAGTCCCAGGTCGCCGCGGTTGGCGGCGAGCGCGACGATGCCGTTGCCACACTAGAAAATATCGAGGCGGCCCGCATCACGGCCGACACGGCATTGGCGACGGTGACGGCCGAACGCGATGCAATCGCGGCCACCCATGCCGAGACTGCGGCAGCGCGAACCGTGGCGCAAGACGCCGCGGCTGCGTTCGAGGCGGAACGCGATCGAATGGCCGCGGCGCTCGACGAGACGACCGTCGCCCGGGATGCCGCGGACGCAGCGATGAACGCGCTCGGCGCGGAGCGCGATCGCCTTGCCACGTCCCTTGCGTCCATGGCCGCCGCTAAGGCAGCGGCCGACGAAACCACAATTACCATCACCGAGGACCGCGATCGGATCGCCGCAAGGCTCGCGGAAGCCGACGCCGCGAGGATTGCGACCGAAGAGGCTATCGCGACAGCGACTGCCGACCACGAACGGCTCGCTGCGTCACTTGTGGAAGCGGCGCAGGCGCGCACCGATGCCGAGGCCACGCTGAGCGCCGTTGCGGCAGAACGTGACAGCCTTGCCGCTGCGTTAACCGAGGCCTTGGCCTCGCGGTCGCTTGTCGAAAAGGCGAATGAGGCGCTCAGCGCGGACTGCGACAGCGTCGCCGCGACCCTCGCCGGGACCACAGCAGCCAAGGACGCTGCCGATCATCGCACCGCCGAACTCGTAGCCGAGCGTGATCGCATCGCCGGAGCGCTTGCCGAGACTGCAGCCGCCAAGGACGCCGCCGACCACCACGTCGCCGAATTCGAAGCCGAGCGTGATCGCATCGCCGCAACCCTTGCCGAGACTGCAGCCGCCAAGGACGCCGCCGACCACCACGTCGCCGAACTCGAAGCCGAGCATGATAGCATCGCCGCAACGCTTGCCGAGACTGCAGCCGCCAAGGACGCCGCCGACCGCAACGTCGCTGAACTCGAAGCCGAGCGTGATAGCATCGCCGCAACGCTTGCCGAGACTGCAGCTGCCAAGGACGCCGCCGACCACCACGTCGCCAAACTCGAAGCCGAGCGTGATAGCATCGCCGCAACCCTTGCCGAGACTGCAGCCGCCAAGGACGCCGCCGACCACCACGTCGACGAACTCGAAGCCGAGCGTGATAGCATCGCCGCAACGCTTGCCGAGACTGCAGCCGCCAAGGACGCCGCCGACCGCAACGTCGACGAACTCGAAGCTGAGCGCGATCGTATCGCCGCCGGAGCGCTTGCCGACACCGCGGCCGCCAAGGACGCCGCCGACCACCACTTCGCCGAACTCGAAGCCGAGCGTGATAGCATCGCCGCAACGCTTGCCGAGACTGCAGCCGCCAAGGACGCCGCCGACCGCAACGTCGCTGAACACGAAGCCGAGCGTAATCGCATTGCCGGAGCGCTTGCCGAGACTGCAGCCGCGAAGGACGCCGCCGACCGCAACGTCGCCGAACTCGAAGCCGAGCGCGATCGTATCGCCGGAGCGCTTGCCGACACCGCGGCCGCCAAGGACGCCGCCGACCACCACGTCGCCGAACTCGAAACCGAGCGCGATCGTATCGCCGGAGCGCTTGCCGAGACTGCAGCCGCCAAGGACGCCGCCGACCACCACGTCGCCGAACTCGAAACCGAGCGTGATAGCATCGCCGCAACGCTTGCCGAGACTGCAGCCGCCAAGGTCGCCGCCGACCACCACGTCGCCGAACTCGAAGCCGAGCGCGATCGTATCGCCGGAGCGCTTGCCGAGACTGCAGCCGCCAAGGACGCCGCCGACCACCACGTCGCCGAACTCGAAGCCGAGCGTGATAGCATCGCCGCAACCCTTGCCGAGACTGCAGCCGCCAAGGTCGCCGCCGACCACCACGTCGCCGAACTCGAAGCCGAGCGCGATCGTATCGCCGCAACCCTCGCCGAAACCGCGGCCGCCAAGGATGCTGCCAACACTACCGTTGCCGAACTCGACGCCGAGCGCGGCGAGCTCCGCGCGGCCTTGACCGCGGCGGAGGCGGCCAAGGCCGAAGCGGGCACCGCCATTACCGCGTTCGAAGCCGAGTGCCATCGGATCTCCGCAGCTTTGTCTGATATTAGCGCCGCGAAGGCGGGCGCGGACGAAAGCGTGGTGACCCTGCAAAACGAACGCGACCGAATCGCGACCGAACTGACCGAGACCGCGGACGCGCGCGACGCTGCAATCTGCCGCCTCTCGGAAGTGGCGGAGGAGCGCGATAAACTTGCCGCCACGCTCGCCGAACTCGAAGCGGCGCGCTTGGCAGCCGAGAGCGCCCGCGCTGCCCGCGCCTCACCGTTGCGCCGACTTTGGTCGAATTGACGCTGGGCACAGGGTCGTCCCAGGGCCTTGCGATCAGCCCTGCTGCGCTCTGGTTCGCGTCGGCGCGCGACAAAGGCGGCTGCTGTGTTGCCCAAAATCAACGCCGGGCCACTCGCTTTTCGAAAGTGTCAGCACGGTATCTGGAATTGCGCTATTGCGAATTGATCACGTCTTTCGGTGCGTGTAACAGCTTCGCTGCACTGCAGCTAAGCCCGTTGATCAGTCTGCCGTAGGATGACCATGCCGATCACTGGAACGCGACATAAAGGCGATAGCGGTGAGGAGCAGCGTATTCGGCTGTTCCGTAACGACTTTCTCGAGCGGACGACGACGGTTTCGCCGATCGCGTTCGGGATCACTTGGCTCGGCATGCTGGCGCTTGCGGTTTACGCGAGCTGGGGCTTGATGAGCTTCATCGAGTCGGTGGGCCTCGCTTTGCTGGGCCTCTTCCTCTGGTCGCTGTTCGAATATGCGATGCATCGCTTCGTGTTTCACATGAAGCTCACCTCAAATCTCGGCCGCGCCTTCCTCTTCCTGTCGCACGGCAACCACCACACCCAGCCCAACGATGCGTTGCGCAATCTCATGCCGCCGCTCATCAGCATTGCGATCAACGGGACGGTATGGCTGCTCTTGTATCTCGTCGTGGGTCCGATCAGCTCGGTCATCTTCATCGGCTTCGGCATCGGCTATGTGATCTATGACAGCGTGCATTACGCGGTGCATCAATTCCCGCTGCGCCACGGCATGCTCGGTCGTTTGAAGCGCCACCATATCCGTCATCATTATGCGCGCGAGGAAGGCAATTTTTCGATCACCGCGATCTTCTGGGATCGGGTTTTCGGGACCGAAGTCGCGACCAAACGGCGCTAAGCGGCATAGGCGACCAAGCGCCTGCACCAAGCCGCGATGCTGCCCGCCGCAAGCCCGCGGCTATTGGTTCGTGACTACTGTCACGTCGACCTCGGCAGGCACCGAATTGCGACGGCCGACTCCGACATCCTATCGTCAAGCGCATCGCGGGTGACTGGAATTCGCACGCAGGCGCCTGCACACCATAGCGAACTCTGCACGATCGCGCCGGATCGACGCGAATATGGCTGGAACGTCGAGAAAACGCGACCTCACGATTTTTGACCAAGCGACACGTCGACACGCGTTTGCGGCTGGATTGCGGCGAGCGGGGCATGCGGTGCGACAAGCAGCGCCGAATCCCGGAACATGTGGCGATGGCGCCCAATTTCCTCAGCGATTTCGTGGTACTGCTCCTCCACTGTTTCCGAGGGACATGTCGCAAATCGTGCAACACTCATTACCCGCCCTGTCGCGTCGCAACCTCGGCAAAGCCGGGATCGCCCTCCTTGGCGCAGCCGCGCTCCCGCGCATCGCCGCCGCGCAAGTGCCCGCCACCGTCCAACCGCTCGCCTCGACGCGCGTGGTTCGCCCAGAACTGCTTCGCCGCGCGATGAGCGCGTTCCATCGCCATGGCGCGCAGATCGCACGCCGCGATCGCATCGCAATCGCCGATTTCTCCCAGCCGTCGTCGCAACCGCGCTTCTACCTCATCGACATGGCGAGCGGGATGACGACGACGCTGCTCGTCGCACATGGCAGCGGGAGCGATCCGGCGCATACCGGATTCCTCCAGCGCTTCTCGAACGCCGAGGGCTCGAACGCGTCGAGCGAAGGCGCCTTCGTTGCCTCGGATTATTATGTCGGCAAGCACGGCCTGTCGCAGCGGCTGATCGGGCTCGATCCGACCAATTCGAATGCGCTGTCGCGCGCGCTCGTCGTCCATGCCGCATGGTACGCCAATCCCGACATGCTGCGCACGCACGGCCAGCTCGGCCGCAGCCAGGGATGCTTTGCGGTCAGCGAAGGCGATCTCCAGCAAGTCTTCGCGCGACTCGGCGAAGGCCGGATGATCTATTCCGCCAAAGTGTGACGGCCGGCCCGGTGCTAGAAGGCGCCGCGTCGATGGTGCGCCGGCGGCGTGAAGCCGAGCTCGACGAGATTTGCGACGCGCACGTCGCGCGCCTGGGCCGATTTTTCCCCAAGCACGACCGCGATGACGCGCACGCCACCCCGCTTGGCCGAGGTCGCGATGTTATACCCCGCGTCGAGCGTGTAGCCGGTCTTGATCCCGTCGACCCCGCCGACCTTGCCGAGCAGATGGTCATGATTCGCATAGCGCCGCGATCGCCACGTGATCGAGCGCGTCGCGAACACGCGATATTCGCGCGCGTGATCGCGCAGCAACGCCCGCGCGAGCGTCGCCATGTCGCGTGCCGTCGTCTGGTTGCCCGTGTCGGTCAGCCCGGTCGCGTTGGCAAAGCTGGTCCGGGTCATGCCAAGCTCGCGTGCCTTGGCGTTCATCAGGCCAGCGAAATCGCGTTCGCTACCGGCGAGCCGCTCGGCGATCGCGACGCTCACATCGTTGGCGGAATGGACCGCCATCGCCTGGATCGCGGTACGCAGCGGCAATGATGTGCCGGCGGTCAGGCCGAGTCGCGACGCCGGCTGACGCGCGGCCCGATGCGATACGGGAATCGATTCGCTGATCCGCACCCGCCCCGAATCGAGCGCATCGAACAGCAAGTAGAGCGTCATCATCTTGGTCAGCGATGCCGGACGACGCGGCGCGTCGGGCAGATTGGCGAAGATCACCCGGCCGCTCGACGCGGTGACGAGCACCTCCGCAACAGGTCGTCGCGACACACCGCGTGCCTGCGACGGCTGCGCCACCAAGCCCGAAACGAGCGCCAGACTCCCCAGCATGACGCGCATCGACCAGGCGGGTACGCTTACTCTTACAGTTTCCAAAGCCATCGGCAGGTCTTGGAGCGGTGTCGCTTAACAAGAGATTGCACACGCGCGCGTTTTGAGACGCACTGCGCACGACGCCGAAAAACCCCGGCGCCCATGACGGGAGCCGGGGTCTTCGCAGGCCGTCCACATAGATCGCCAAGCGAACGACCCGGTCGGCCCCGACACCCTTTATGGGGGGTCGGGCACCAGGGCCGAGGCCGCTTAGCCGAGCAGCTTGAGCACGCCCTGCTGCGACTGGTTCGCCTGGGCGAGCAGCGCGGTCGATGCCTGGCTGAGGATCTGCGCCTTGGCGAGGCTGGTCGTCTCGGTCGAGAAATCGACGTCTTCGATCCGGCTCTTCGCGTCGGTCAGGTTGGCGACGTTCGAGGTCAGCGTGTTGACCGCCGAGGAGAGTCGGCTCTGGCCAGCACCGATCGAAGCGCGCGTGGTGTTGATCGACTTCAGCGCCGCATCGATGTTGTCGAGCGTGGTGCCCGCATTGGTGACGCTGGTGACGTCGAGTGCCGTCGCGTCGACCTTGGTGCCATCGATCGCCGCGATGTTGAGGTTCACCGTGTTGGCGGTCGCGTCGGATCCGGAGCCGGTCTGGATCTTGATCTTGATGTCGTCGGTCGCAGGGACGGGCGTTGCGGTGGTGACCTTGAACAGGCTGACGCCGTTGAACTTGGCGCCGAGCGTCGTCGAGAGCTGCGAGGTCAATTCGGTAACTTCAGTCTGCATGTTTGCGCGATCGTCTGCGCCATAGGTGCCCGACGCCGACTGGACGGCGAGTTCGCGGACGCGCTGCAGGATGTTGGTCGCTTCGCCGAGCGCGCTGTCGGCGGTCTGCGACAGCGCGATGCCGTCGTTCGCATTGCGGATCGCCTGGTTCTGGCCCTTGATCTGCGAGGTCAGCGACGAGGCGATCGCGAGACCGGCGGCATCGTCCTTGGCCGAGTTGATGCGCTTGCCGGTCGACAGGCGCTCGATGCTGGTGGCGAGCGCCATGCTCGCCGAGTTCGATGCGTTGGTCGCCTTGAGTGCGGCGACGTTGGTTCCGATAACGGTCATGGTGAAAATCTCCATTGGGTCCGGCAATCCCGCCGTCCCCCATCGGAGAGCCGAGCCGCCAACAGTGCTAACGACCGCATCCGCCGCGGATTAAGCACTTTTGCAAACCCGCTGCGCTTTTGCCGATTTTGCCTGAATTTACCGGCAAAAATCGCGGCAAACGGTCAGACTTTGCCGCCCCGGCAACATCCTTAACCATTCATTTACCAGAAATGCAGCATTGCAAGGCTCGTTCAAGGGGGCCCGTCATGCGATCCATCGTTCCGTCAGCCGCGATTCTTCGCCAGCACTACGCGCTGGTGTCCGCACTCCGCGCGCAAGGCTTCGCGATCGCCGCCTGCGAAGACGGCAAGGCACCGCGCGACGCGCTGTTCCTCATTGCAGAGGGCGAGACCCCGCCCGCCGCCGCACGCACCGTAGTGCTCGCCAGCGAGGGACGCTACGTCATTCCGTCGCACGACGGTGGTCCGGCGCGGGTCGCCTTCGAAAGCGCCGATGCCGCAGTCGGTGTGGGCTTCGTCCGCGCCTTGCTCGCCGAACCCGAAATGCCGACCGCCGCCGACCCCGAGAGCCTCGCGCTCCACGCGCTCGCCGATCGCGTCGCCGCCGCCGACATCACCGTGCTGATCAACGGCCCGACCGGCACCGGCAAGGAAGTGCTCGCGCGCTCGATCCATCTCAAGTCGGCGCGCGCCGCCGGCCCGTTCATCGCGATCAACTGTGCCGCGCTTCCCGAGACGATGCTCGAGGCGCTGCTGTTCGGCCACCAGAAGGGCGCCTTCACCGGTGCCTCGTCGGGCGGCGAAGGCTTCTTCCGTGCAGCACATGGCGGCACGTTGCTGCTCGACGAAGTCGCCGAACTGCCGCTCCAGCTCCAGGCCAAGCTGCTCCGCGCGCTGCAGGAGCGCGAGATCGTCCCGATCGGTGCGACCACGCCGCAGTCGATCGACGTGCGGGTCATCGCCTGCGCCAACCGCGACCTGCAGGACGAGGTCGCCGCGGGCCGCTTCCGCGCCGATCTGTATTACCGCCTCTCGGTCTTCCCGCTCACGACCAAGCTGCTCGCCGAGCGACCGCAGGATATCCCCGCGCTCGCCGCGACGATGATCCTGCGCCACGCCGGCAATCGCCAGACCGTTCCCTGGCCCGATATGTCGGCGATCGACCTGCTGCTGCGCCACGACTGGCCGGGCAATGTCCGCGAGCTCGAAAACGTCGTCCAGCGCGCGCTGCTCTTTGCCGGCGGTGACACGATCTCGGCCGAGCACATCGTCTTCGACCGCCCGAGCGCACGCGCCGCCGGCGCAGCGAACGACGAGCCCGCGCAACCCGCGACGCCCCCTGTCACTTTGGGCAACATCGTCCAGATGCACGAATTCCAGGCGATCCGCGAAACGCTCGCCGCGTGCAACGGCAGCCGGATCGAAACCGCGCGGCGGCTCGGCATTTCGGAGCGCACCTTGCGCTACCGTCTCGCCAAGGCGCGTGAACAGGGTGACGACATCGTCTCTGCCGTCGGCCGGGTGGCCCAGTACGCCATGGGTGTCGCATGAGCATCGACGCGATCGGTGGCGGCGCGATGGGCGTCGACCGGGTGATGGCGCTGCGGGCGCAGATCCTCGAACGCAACCAGGCGCTCGCGCGCGCCGGGACGTCGGGGCCAGCTGCTCCGGCGACTGAAGCCAAGCCGACCAGCTTTGCCTCGACGATGGAAGACGCGCTGAAAAGCGTGAACCAGGGTCAAGTCGAGGCGAGCAAGCTCTCCGAAAGCTATGAGCGCGGCGAGACGATCGACATCGCCAAGGTGATGCTGGCGCGTCAGCAGGCGTCGGTCGGCTTCGAAGCGACGCTGCAAGTCCGCAACAAACTCCTGTCCGCTTACAAGGACATTATGAGCATGCCGGTATAATCGATGAGCAACGCTCTCACCCCCGCTCCGCAAGGGTCGTCTGGCTCCGGGCTCGCCGCAATGGTGCCCGAACGCTTCGCCAACCCGCTCAGCCAGCTCCAGGGCCTGTTCGCGCAGCCGGCGGTGCGCCGCAGCCTGCCGATGGCGCTGCTCGTCGGCTTGATCGGCGCCGCAGCCCTCGCCTGGATGATGCTCGCGACGCCGAACCAGAAGGTGTTGTTCGCCGGCCTCGCCGATGCCGACAAGGCCTCGGTCACCGCCGCGCTGCAGGCCGCCAACATCACGTCCAAGATCGACGCGGCGACCGGATCGCTGACCGTCAATGAAGACGATTATTCGCGCGCGCGCATCCTGCTCGCCGGCCAGGGGCTGCCCAAGGCGGCACCCGGCGGCTACGCGATCCTCGACAACCTCCCGATGGGCGTATCGCGCGCGGTCGAGGGCGAACGGCTGCGCCAGGCGCGCGAAACCGAACTCGCGCGGTCCATCCAGGAGATCGACGCGGTCGCCGAAGCGCGCGTCCATCTCGCGACCCCCGAACAATCGGTGTTCGTGCGCGATTCCGCCGCACCGTCGGCCTCGGTCATCGTCAAATTGCAGCCGGGCCGCTCGCTCGGCGACGCGCAGGTGTCGTCGATCATCAACCTCGTCGCCTCGTCGGTCCCGGGGATGAAACCCGAAGGCGTGACGATCGTCGACCAGATGGGTGGCTTGCTGACCAAGGGCGCGAACCAGAGCGCGCTGGGGGCGGCAAGCGACGAACGCGTCGCCTTCCAGCGCCGGATCGAGGAGAAATATCGTGCGCAGGTCGTGCAGATGCTCACGCCGCTGATCGGCGCGGGGAATTTCACCACCGAAGTCCAGGCCGATGTCGACCTCAACGAAACGCAGGCGACCAAGGAAAGCTATGACAAGCAAGGCGTGCTGCGCGTCGAGCAGGGCCAGTGGACCGGCAACGGCAAGGACGGGCAAGCGCCCGGCGGAATCCCCGGCGCGCTGTCGAACACCCCGCCGCCGGCCTCGACGCTGAGCGCGCCGCAGCCGACCCCAGCGCCGACCCCTGCCCCGGGCGCGACTCCCGTCGCATCGACGCCGGGTGCCACCGGCCCGGTCGTCGCGGCGGCCGCCGGTGCGGTCAGCGATGCGCTGAAGGCGAGCGACCAATATTCGCGCGCTTACGATCTCGGCAAGGAAGTCTCGGTCAGCCGCACGGCGCCCGGCACGATCACGCGCCTGTCGGTTGCGGTGCTGCTGCGCGACCCGGAAACGGGCAAGCCGCGCAGCCAGCTCGAGATCCAGCAGATCACCCAGCTCGTCCAGACCGCGGTCGGCTACAGCCAGCCGCGCGGCGACCAGGTCACGGTTATCAGTCGCAAGTTCGCCGGCGCCACCGCGCTCGACGACAAGCAGCCATGGTATGAGGCCGGCTGGCTCCCGGTGGTGGCGCGCAACGTGACGGCACTCGTCATTGCGCTGCTCGTGCTGTTCCTCGGTGTCCGTCCGCTCGCGACGGCGCTGCTCAAGAAGCGCGACGACAGCGCCGCGCAGCCGCGCGCCGCGCTCGGCCGCGAGATCGGCGCGCCCGACGGCTATGAAGGCGGCCAGATCCCGCCGCCGCGGACCGACCAGCCGGTCAGCATCGATGCGCTCGAGAATGCGCGCAACTATGACGACCGGATCGGCATGGTGCGCGGCTTCACCCGCGACAATCCGGCGCGCGCCGCGCTCGCCGTACGGGACATGATCAAGTCATGAACGCTCCCACCCGCATTTATACCGGCGTCGAACGCGCCGCCGTGCTGATGATGCTCGTCGGCGAGGAGGAAGCCGCCGCGATCCTGCAGAAGCTCGATCCCGAGGAAGTCCGCCAGCTCGGCAAGGCAATGTTCGCGGTCGCCGATGTCAGCGAGATCGAGGTCGAGGGCGTGCTCGACGATTTCGTCGGCAAGGCGCGCGAACGGACCGCGATCGGCTTCGACCCGCGCCCGCGGATCGAGGCGGTGATGACGCGTGCGCTCGGCCAGGAGAAAGCCGACAGCGTGCTCGCCCGCATCGTGCCCGCCCAGGAATCGTGCCAGCTCGACTTGCTCGACTGGCTCGACGCGGGCGAGATCGCCGCGATGATCGAGAAGGAGCATCCGCAGATCGCCGCGGTCCTGATCGCCAATCTCGATCCGACGGTCGGCGCACAGGTGCTCGAGCTGATGCCCGATGCGGTCCAGCCGGATATCCTCCACCGGCTCGCGCGGCTTGGGCCGATCACGCCCGAAGCGGTCGAGACGCTCAAAACGATGCTTGCGAACCGCACTGGTACATCACAAGCCTCGGCCGGCGTCACGCTCGGCGGGACCAAGGACGCCGCCAAGATCCTGTCGAGCGGGCGCAAGGCGACCGAGCTGCGCGTCATGCCCAAATTGTTCAAGATCGACCGCGACGTGGCGAAGGCGATCGAGGAAGCGATGTTCGTGTTCGACAATCTGCTCGAGCTCGACGACAAAAACCTCGGCACGCTGATCCGCAACATCGACAGCGACATCCTCACGCGTGCCTTGAAGGGCGTCGACGAGAGCATCCGCGCCCGCTTCCTCGGCTGCATGTCGAGCCGCGCCGCCGATGGCATTCGCGACGAGATGGAGGCGCGCGGGCCGATGAAGCTCTCCGAAGTGCTCGAGGCGCAAAAGGTGATCATCCAGATCGCGCGCAACCTCGCCAAGGACGGCACGATCCAAATGGGTGCAGGCGAAGACGATTATGTCTGAGTTCACCGCAGGTTTTTCCGCGCGCGGCCAGGGCGTGGCCGAGGCACTCACGGCAGCGTTCGCGCCGCGCGTCGCGGGCTTTGCGCCCGCCGATCTGCGCGACCGCGTTGCACGCGGCCCCGTCTCGTTCGCACCGCAAGCGGCAGGCGAGGCCGGCCCGCGCCACTTCACCCCCGCCGATCCCGACACCAACCCGACCGAGGGGTGGGACCCGTTCGAGGCGGCCGCCGCCGCGACGCCGTTCGTCGATCCGATCGAGGCGGCGCATTCCGCTGGCTATGCGGAGGGCGTCGCCGCCGCGCAGGCCGAGATGGCGGTAACGGGCGAACGTGACCGGACGCTGCTCGCCTCGCTCGCGCAAGCGCTCAAGTCGGATGATCGCATCGATCGCGACGCAGTGGCGCAGCGGTTGCGCCAGACGGTCTTGTTTCTTGTCACCCGCCTCGTCGGCGAAATCGGCGTCGAGCCCGACTTGCTCGCGCGCCGCATCGAGGCCGCGGTCGATCTGCTGAGCGATGCCGCCGAATCGGCGATCCTCCATGTCCATCCCGACGATGTCGCGCTGCTCGAGGGCAAATTGCCGCGCCAGATCTTCGCGGTCGGCGATGCGAGCCTGGCGCGCGGTTCGTTCCAGCTCGAAAGCGCGTCGACGATCGTCGAGGACGGACCCGAGCTGTGGCTCGAACAATTGGCGCACGCGATCGATCGCGTCGCGGTGCCGGCGGCATGATGTCCCCTCTTCCTGCGTCCCATCCGTCACCCCCGCCCTTTGGCGGGGTCCACCGTGATGCACAGCCATCGGTCGCAGCACGCGCGTCCCGGTGGGCCCCGGCACAAGGCCGGGGTGACGGTGGCACCTCGTCATGCTGAACCGCTTCACCGACTCATACCTCGAATCGCTCGGCATCGCCGACTTCGCGCCTGCGCCCAAGGTCGCGGGCCGGCTCGCTTCGTTCGACGGACTGCTGATGGAAGCGGTCGGGCTCACCGTCCCGGTCGGCACGGTCTGCCAAGTCGGCGATCGCCACTCGGGGGTCGAGGCCGAGGTGATCGGCTTCCGCAACGGCCGCACGCTGCTGATGAACCTCGGCGGCCCCGCCGCTTTGCTCCCGCAAGCCCCGGTCCGCCCGGCCGGCGCCCCCGGCGAGGCCGAAGTCGGCGCAGCCCTGCTCGGCCGCGTCGTCGATGGCGCGGGAAAGCCGATCGACGGGCTCGGCCCGATCCGCGGCGCAGGTCGCTGGCCGCTTGCGGGAAAATTGCAGTCGCCGCTCGATCGCGGCCGCGTACTCGCGCCGCTCGACGTCGGCGTGCGCGCGATCAACGGCTTGCTTACCGTCGGCCAAGGCCAGCGTATCGGCATCATGGCGGGCTCTGGCGTCGGCAAATCGGTGCTGCTCGGCATGATCGTGCGCGCCGCCGAGGCCGACGTGATCGTCATCGGCCTGATCGGCGAGCGCAGCCGCGAAGTCGCCGACTTCCTCGAAACCAAGGTCGCGGGCGACGCGCGCAAGCGCGCCGTCGTCGTGGCTGTGCCCGCCAACCATTCCCCCGTGCTGCGCATCCGCGGCGCGCTGCGCGTCCATGCGATCGCGGAAGCCTTCCGCGCCGAGGGCAAGAAAGTCCTGCTGATCATGGATTCGCTCACCCGCGTCGCGCACGCCGGGCGCGAGATCGGCCTGGCGCTCGGCGAACCCGCGAGTGCCCGCGGCTATCCGCCGTCGGCCATCGCGATGCTCCCCAATCTGATCGAACGCGCCGGGACCGACGTCCATTCGGGCGGATCGATCACCGCGATCTACACCGTGCTCGCCGATGGCGACGACGGCAACGACCCCGTCGTAGACTCGGCGCGCTCGATCCTCGACGGGCATATCGTGCTGTCGCGCCAGCTCGCCGAGCGCGGCGTCTATCCGGCGATCGACATCGGCCCGTCGGTCAGCCGCGTGATGACCGACATCGTCGACAAGCCGCACCTGAAAGCCGCGCGCACGCTGCGCCGCCACCTCGCGACGTATGAGGAAAATCGCGATCTCGTGCTGATGGGCGCATATCGCGCGGGCGCCGATCCGGCGATCGACACCGCGATCGCGTGCCACCCGGCGGTGATGGAATATATCAAGCAGGACCCCGACGAGCAGGTTTCGTTGCCCGATGCGGCGGCGGAACTGATCGGTGTGTTCGGCGCCGACTGAGATGGCCAAGCCGACCAAGCTCGAGCGCATCCTGCGCGTCCGGACGCTCCAGCTGGGCCTCGTCCAGGCCGAGGAAGCGCGCGCGCATGATCGCACAGCGAGCGAAACGGCGCTCAAGGGCCGCATTGCGCAGCTTGTTGCCGGTGTCGCCCCCACGCCCGAGCCCGTTGCGGGCTTCTCGCTCGTCGCCGCAGCGCATTTTCGCGAGCGCCTTCATCAATCGGCGCACGCCGCCGAGGGCCGCCTGCGCGCAGCGCAAGCCACCGCCGAGCGCGCAGTCGAAGCAACGCGCGAGGCGCGTCGCGACCAGAGCGCGGTCGAAAAGCTGATCGCGCGCGCCGATGCGCTCGAAGTGCTCCGCGAAATCCGCGCACTCGAAGCCGCGCCGGCCGGCCGCAAGAACCGGCACGATCCTTGCTGATCACCGGGTAACGGCCGTTTGCGGCCTGCCCGGAGTTCCGATGATCGATCCTCTGCCCGCTTTGCCCTCCCCCGTTGCTATCGGCCCGACCGCCAGTGCGGCCAAGGCGGCAGCGCGCGCGCATCCAGCGCGATTCGGGCAAACGCTCGCGTCCTTCCTCGATTCGCGAGCCGCCACGCACGATCGCGGTGCCGGCACACCGCGCGAGGACGACCGGCACGACACTGCCGCCGACGGCAACGCCTTGCCGAGCAAGACCGCTTCAGCCGACGTCACGCCTCCGATCTGGATGGCGCCGCCGGTGGCGCCGTCCCCGCTTTCCGCGCCCGTCGTGATAGCCGAGCTCGCGCCACCTGCTGACGGCCAGCTCGTCGGCGGCATAAGCTCGGCGGCGCCGACGCCGACCCCAGTCCCGCCATCTGCAGCCGCGGGACCACCCGCGCAGACAATCGCCGACAGCACCGGCGCGATCGTCGCGCTGACGCCGCCAGCCTCCACGCCGCACACCACCGCTGCGTGGTCGAGCCCGCGGACCGGCAGCCAGCCTCGGCCCCTGCCGGCGCTGGCGGATATGCCCGAGCTATCCGGCACGCTCGCGGCAACCGGCGCACCCACCAACCAAGACGCGCGGCTCGTTCTGCCACCGCTCGATCCGGCGATCACCGCCGCGCTCGACACTGCGCTGACGCGCGCGGCGGTGGCGCGACAGGACGCGGCGTCGCCCGCTCCCGCCACCGCCGACGCCCCCCAACCGCTCGCACTCGCTTCGTCGGGGCCGGCCGACGCGGCGGTCATCGCGAGCGCCGTGCCACAACCCGCCGGGCGCGTGTTCGCCGCCGCGCTCGCCACCGCCTGGCGCGATCGCGCCCAGCGCAGTGGCGATCCCGAGGCATCCGCCGATACGATGACGCCAGGCGTCGGCGCGCCGACGCACGCGGGCGACGCGGCGAGCGTACCGGCTGCGGGAAATGCCAGCCAGGCCGGGCTCGATCTCACCCGCGACACCGGGCTGCAGCGCATGATCGAGCATATCGAGACGCTGCGCGACGATGCCGACGCGCGCGACACGCGGATACGGCTCGTCCCCGATGCCCTGGGCAGCGTCGATGTCGCGGTGCGGCAGGTCGGCGACCGCGTCCATGTCCACTTCACCGCCGCGCAGGAGGCGACGCGTGCGCTGATCGCCGATGCGCAGCCGCGACTGAGCGAACTCGCCGCCGCGCGCGGCGTGCGGATCGGCGACACCAGCGTGTCGGCCGATTCGGGCAGCGGCACCGGCGGCGCGCCACAGCCGCGCCCCGCCCCATCCATCACGCCAGCGCCGCGCGCGCTGGCTGAAGAGACCCAAACCCCATCCGACGCTCGCGTCGCATAAGCTTTGAAGGAGTCAGATCATGAGTGAGACCGTCACGGAAACCCCCAAGAAGAAGAAGGGCGGAATGATAAAGATCATCCTGCTCGTGGTCGGCGCGCTCGTGCTCGTCGGCGGCGGCGTTGGCGGCGCGCTGTACGCGATGAACGCCGGACTGATCGGCGGTGGCAAGGGCGCCGCCGAACCGAGCGGCCCGCGGCTCGTCCCCAAGACCGAGCAGAAGCGCGCCGGATCGGGCGAAGGCGGCGAGGCCAAGGAAGGCGGCCACAAGCCCCCCACGGGCACCGGCGGCGACAAATATGCCTCCAATTATTACGCGATGGACAAGGAGTTCACCTCGAACCTCCAGGACAGCGTGCACTTCGTCCAGGTCGGCATCGCGGTGTCGACTCCGTACGACGATACCGTCGTCGAAAACATCAAGACCAATGAAATCGCCGTCCGCTCGGCGATCCTGATGGCGCTTGGCGACACTACCGAGGAGCAGGTTTTTTCGAGCACTGGCAAGCAGTTGCTCCAGCGTCGCATCGCCAAGGCGATCAACGACACGCTCAAGCAAAAGGAAGGTTTCGGAGGCGTTGGTAACGTTTACTTTACCAATTTTGTTGTTCAGTGAGGCATGGTTAACGAAGGCCTTCAGCACGCACCAAGCGACCGGCGCGAACGTCCGCGCCGCGAGGCCGCGCATGCGACGCTCGGGGCCGCCAATCTCAACCCGTTCGGCGATCTGCATACGGTGCAACATCTCTCGGCGCGGCTCGCGCGCGGGGTCCGTGCCGTGTTCGAGCCGCTGCTGCGCCGCGAATGCCGCACCTGGGCCGAGCCGCTCGTCGTCCAGCGGCTCGCCGATTACCGCGCGGAACGCCCCGACGGGCTGACCGCATGGCTGCCGCTGACGATGGCGTCGGCGGGCGCGCTGCCCTCGGGCCAGGCGCTCGCGGTGCTCGACGGGCGCTTCGTGCTCGAACTGCTCGATCTGTTCTTCGGCGGCACCGGCGCGGTGGCCGGCGATATCGGCAGCGAATTCACGCCCGCCGCCGAGGCGATGATGACCCGGCTCGGCGCGATGCTCGCGCTGCCGATGCAGGCGGCGTGGGAACCGCTCGCGCGGATCGAGTTCACCCCCGGCCGCGTCGAGGCGAACCCGTCGCTGATCCCCGAACTCGATGTCGAGGATGCCGTGGTGATCACGCGCTTCGGGATCGCGGTCGGGACGGCTAAGCCGGTGTTTCTCGACCTGCTCTATCCGGTTGCGGCGTTGAAGCCGCACGGCCCGTCGCTCACCGGCAAGGTCCACAAGACCGCCGAGCCCGATCCCGCGTGGCGCAACAGTCTCACCCGCGCGGTGATGGACGTGCGCTTCGAGGTCCGCTCGGTGCTCGCCGAGCCGATGGTCTCGCTCCAGCTGCTGATGGACCTCAAGGCCGGCGACGTGATCCCGATCACCGTCGGCCAGGACGTGCCGGTGATGATCGGCGGCGACCGGCTCGGGGCGGGGACGGTCGGCACGTCGAACGGCAAGGCCGCGATCCGGCTGACGACAATTTCGAACGATTTAGAACGTGATCTCAGGGGTGGACTGCAATGAGCGAGATGAGCGGCGGTTTCCCCGTCGATACCAGCCTGGCGGCCAATTTTCGGCTGCTGCAGGATGTCGACGTCAAATTGACCGTCGAGATCGGCTCGACCTCGCTGACGCTGCGCGAATTGCTCGCTTTGGGCGAGACGAGCGTGATCGAGCTCGACCGTCAGGCCAACGAACTGCTCGACGTGCTGGTCAACGGTACGCTGATCGGGCGCGGCGAGGTGGTGATGGTCGGCGACCATTTCGGTGTGCGCATGACCGAGCTGGTCAGCCCCGAAAAGCGGGGCTGACGCCATGATGTGGTCGTACATCCTCAAGCTTATCGTGCTGCTGCCGCTCGTCTGCGGGCTGATGATCGGGTGCCTCTATGCGTGGCGCAAGCTCGAGGCGCGCATGCCGGGCCAGCCGTCCAACCGGATGCTGAAAGTCGTCGAGACGATGATGATCTCGCCGAGCGTGCGCGTCGCGGTGCTCGATTTCGAGGGGCGCAAGCTGCTCGTCTCGGTCAGCCGCACCGGCGTTGCGCTGCTCGATCGCGGCGACGGCAAATGAGCGTGCGCGTCGTCCGCAAGGGCTCGGGGCCAGCGCTGATCCGCACGCCTGCGCCGCGCGTCGCGCCGTGGGGCAAGATCGCGCTCGTCGTGCTCGGCATCCTGTTCGCGCTGATCGTCGCGCATCCTG
The DNA here is from genome assembly GCF_049898305.1 of Sphingomonas sp. PWP1-2. Classification (NCBI taxonomy): domain Bacteria; kingdom Pseudomonadati; phylum Pseudomonadota; class Alphaproteobacteria; order Sphingomonadales; family Sphingomonadaceae; genus Sphingomonas; species Sphingomonas sp. PWP1-2. The sequence goes on along the minus strand of NZ_JAFCXM010000007.1, from coordinate 160,723 downwards.
CCTTCGCGCAGGCCGCACCGCTTGCCACGCCGCCCGCGCCCGCGCCCGGCGCAGGTGACGCGGCGGACCGCGCGCTGAAGGATCTCGGCGGCGGCAATGCGCCGCTCGCGCTGTCGCTGCAGCTGCTCATCGTCATGGGGCTGCTGACGATCCTGCCCGGCATCCTGCTGATGATGACAAGCTTCACGCGGATCATCATCGTGCTGTCGATCGTCCGCCAGGCGATGGGGCTCCAGCAGACCCCGCCGAACCAGGTGCTGATCGGGCTCGCATTGTTCCTGTCGTTCTTCGTGATGGCGCCGACGATCAACCAGATCAACGCAAGCGCGATCCAGCCTTATGCCGCCAACAAGATCGGCGCGACCGACATGATTAAGGCGGCGGGCGTTCCCTTGCACGCCTTCATGACCAAGCAGACGCGCAAGAAGGACATCACGATGTTCGCCGGCATCGCCAAGAGCGGGCCGTATCAGAATGCCGAGCAGATTCCGTTCTCGGTGCTGCTGCCGGCGTTCGTGACGAGCGAGCTCAAGACCGCGTTCCAGATCGGGTTTCTCGTGTTCCTGCCCTTCATCGTGATCGATCTCGTCGTCGCGACGGTGCTGATGTCGCTCGGCATGATGATGCTGTCGCCGACGATCATCTCGATGCCGTTCAAGCTGCTCCTGTTCGTGCTGGTCGATGGCTGGGCGCTGACGATGGGCTCGCTTGCCAACAGTTTTGTGAACTAGCGCGATGGACGCGGATTATTTCCTGACGATCGCCAACCAGACGATGTGGGTGCTCGCGCTCGCCTCGGCGCCGATCCTCATTCCCGCTTTGTTGGCTGGGCTGATCACCGGCATGATCCAGGCGGCGACGTCGATCAACGAGCAGACCTTGTCGTTCGTGCCCAAGCTGCTGGTGGTGGCGGTTTCGCTGCTGGTGTTCGGGAGCTTGATCATCGGGCTGCTGTGCGATTTCACGCTCGGGATCTTCGAGCGGATCCCGGACCTGGTGCGATGATCACCGTGGGGGGGCGCTCTTCTGCTCCCCTCCCGCTTGCGGGAGGGGCTGGGGGAGGGCCTGTCACAAGCGCTTCGCACGCTTCCAGGTCATTCCCTCCCCCAACCCAGTTCGAGGTGAACGATGCCCCGCATCGTTCAGGTCATGCCGGGGGCATGACCGACCTCGAACTCGCAAGCGGGAGGGGGATTTGAGTCCCTTAGGCTTCGGCCTGTCGATCGAACCGCAGCTCTGGGCGTTGATCTTCGTGATGGTCCGCGTCGGTGCTGCCTTCGTCGCCGCGCCCGTGTTCAGCGCCGTCGCGATCCCGCTTGTCGTGCGCGTCACGCTGTCGGGCGCGATCGGTGTGCTCGTGCTGAGCGTCCACCCGATCGCCCCGCCCGAACACGTCTTCGCGCTGGCCACGATCCTTTCGGTCGCCGCGGAAGCACTGGTCGGGCTCGCGCTCGGCTTCGTGCTGCAGATTGCGTTTGCCGCGCCGATGATCGCGAGCGAGCTGATCGGCACGTCGATGGGGATCGGCTTCGCCTCCGCCATCGACCCGCAGAACGGCAAGTCGACCCCGGCGCTCGGCCAGTTCTTCTCGATGATGCTCACGCTGCTGTTCCTCAGCGTAAACGGCCACCTGATTCTCGTCGAGATGATCGTGAAAAGCTATGTCGCGCTCCCGCCCGGCGGCGCCTGGCTGAAACCGCAGCAGCTCGAGAACATCGCCTTTTTCGGCGGCTACACCTTCCTCGCCGGGCTCCTGCTCGCACTCCCGGTCGGCTTCCTGCTGCTCTGCCTCAACCTCGTCGTCGGAATGATCTCGCGTTCGGCACCGTCGCTCAACCTGTTCGCGGTCGGGCTGCCGGCCAGCCTTGCGGTCGGCGTCGTCGCGCTCGCGCTCGGCTTTCCGGCGATGGGCGATTACCTGCTCGTCATCATCGATGAAGGCCTGGCCGCGACACAATCGCTGGTGCTCGGCTGATGGCAGACGAATTCGGCGAAAAGACAGAAGCACCAACCGCCAAGCGCAAACGCGACGCGGCCGAAAAGGGCGACGTCCTCAAGTCGCGCGAACTCGCGACGGCGCTGATGATGCTCGCCGGCTGCGGTTGGCTCGCCTTCATGGGTCCCTCGCTGGTCGGCGCGTGCAAGGACGTGATGACCGCGAGCTTCGCGTTCGATCACCGCGACATCGAGGATTTCTCGCCCTTCCGCCCGCTCGTCCAGAGCGGCTGGAAGCTCGCGCCGTCGTTGATCTCGCTGCTCGCGATGACGATCGTCGCGGCGATCGTCAGCCAGGCGGGGCTCGGGCATCTCAGCTTCAACGGATCGCTGCTCGCCCCCAAGGCGTCGCGGATCAACCCCGGCGCGGGATTGAAACGGATTGTCGGGCCGCAGGGCTGGATCGAGCTTGGCAAGTCGCTGCTCAAGGTCGTACTGCTCGGCGCGATCGGCTGGCACATGCTCGATCAAGTCGCGCATGCGACGATCGGGCTCGCCTCGACCAATATCGGCACCGCGGTCGGCGTGCTCGGCAGCACGTTTACCGGCGTGCTGTTCGCGATGGCGGGCGGGCTCGTCGTGATCGCCGGGATCGACGTGCCGCTGCAGATCTTCCAGCTGCTGCGCAAGTTGCGGATGTCGAAACAGGATCTGCGCGACGAGCATAAGGAGAGCGAAGGCTCGCCCGAAGCCAAGGGCGCGATGCGCCAGCGCCAGCGCGAGATGTCGAAACGCTCGATGCGCAGCGCGGTGAGCGAAGCGCACGTCATCCTCACCAACCCGACGCATTTCGCGGTCGCGCTGCGCTACAATCGCGAGACCGACCAAGTCCCCGTCGTCGTCGCCAAGGGCCGCGGCGTGATCGCGCTCGCGATCCGCGAGCTCGGTGCCGAGGCGCGCGTGCCCGTGCTCGAATATCCCTCGCTCGCTCGCGCGGTCTATTACACCAGCCGCGAGGGCCAGGAGGTCCGCGACGATCTCTACGTCGCGCTCGCGACGATTCTCGCCTTCGTCTTCGGGCTCAACAGCCAGGCGGGCGCCGCGGCAGTGCCGCCGTCGGTCCAGGTTCCGCCAAGCGCGCGCTTCGACGAGAATGGCGTGAAACAAAGCTAAATTTTCGAGGCGTTTCGTCGTTCTTCCAACTGAGCGCTTTTCCGGGACGATGATATGGTGACGACCACCGCGACCACTCCGACGACCTCGACCGCCACGGTGTCGGGCTCGTCGATCCTGACCTCGCTCGGTGCCGGATCGGGGGTCGATACGGCGAGTCTGATCAAGTCGCTGGTGAGCGCACAATTCGCCGCGAAGAACGCCTCGCTCAGCGCGCAGGACACCGCGCTCACCGCACAGATTTCCTCGGTCGCCAAGGTACAGAGCGCGATCACCAGCTTTGCCTCGGCGCTGACCTCGCTCGTCACCGGCGGATCGCTCGCATCGCAGCCGACCAGCTCGGACGCGTCGGTGCTGACGGCAACCGCGCTGCCCGGCGCAAAGCTGGCTGGTCTGTCGACGCAGGTGACCGTCAACGCGCTCGCCACCGCCCAGACCGCGATCGCGGGTTTTCCAAGCGGCGCGCCGACCTTCGACGCGGGCACGCTGACGCTCACCTTCGGCACGGCGGCCGACAGCGCGGTCTCCTCGCTCACCACACCGTCCGCTCCGATCCAGATTGCGATCGCCCAGGGCGCCAAGCTCACCGATGTCGCCGCGGCGATCAATACGAGCGGCAAGGGTCTCACCGCGAGCGTGGTGACCGACGTCAACGGCGCGGCATATCTGTCGATGAAGGGGCCGACCGGAACCGCACAGGCCTTCACGTTGAGCGGCACTGGCAACCTGTCGCAGTTGAACGTCGGCGGCGGCAGCGGCACCGCCGCCGCGAGCATCAACAGCAATGCCGGCAATGCCAATCTGACCGTCGACGGCGTGAGCGTCGACCGCACGAGCAACACGATCAGCGACCTTGTCGCCGGGGTGAAATTGACGCTCACCGGCGTCTCCCCCAGGACCAGCACGACGACGTCCAGCGGCACCACTTCGGTCGCCAAGCCCGTCTCGCTCGGCAGCACGACGCCGCGCGACGGGATCGCGCAAGCGGTCACCGATTTCGTCACGACCTACAACCAAGTGCTCGCCGAGCTGAAGACCGAAACCGACCCGGCGACGGGCCCGTTGCGCAGCGATTATAACGCGACCAACTTGCTGCGCTCGCTGCGGGGCCTCACCGTGACGCCGCTGTCGAGCGGGGGCGCGGCGGGCGATCCGGTCAATCTCGCCTCGATTGGTGTCGCGACCAACAAGGACGGCACGCTCAGCGTCGATTCGACCAAGCTCAACACCGCCTTGCTCAAGACCCCGGCCGCGGTCGAGGCGCTGTTCGCCAACGGCACCGGCGCGACCGGCGGCGGCCTCGCCGCCGCGCTCAACGCGATCACCAGCGCGGCGACCAACAACAAGGTGATCGTCAACGGCCAGGCCCAGAGCACCGGCCTCGTCGGCAGCACTGCGCTCTACACCGCCAAGCTCGCCAAGGTGAACGACGCAGAAGCACAGGTGACGACCGATACCGCCGCGTATCAAGACCGCCTGACCAAGCAATATGCCGCTTCCGACGCGATGGTCGCAGCCTATAAGGCGAGTGCCAAGGCGCTGCAGTCCCAGATCGACCAGTGGAACAAGACCGGCGGATGAGCGTCGCTTATGCCACGGCCTTCGGCCGCAATCCCGAGGCGACGTATCGCCAGATCGAGCTTGCCGGGCAAACCGCCGAGGCCGATGGGCCGGCGTTGGTCCAATTGCTCTATGACGAAGCGATCCGGGCCTTGCGCGGCGCGGCCTGGGCAGCCGAGCACGGCAATTACGCGATGAAGAGCGACAAGGTGACGCGCGCCACTGCAATCCTCTTCGCGCTCGAGGCCGGGCTCGATTTCACCGCGGGCGGCACCGTCGCCCCGGCGCTCGCCAAATTGTACGGCGGGGCGCGGCACACCGTCGTCACCGCCGCGATCGGCCAGGATCCGCGGCCGTTCCGCGATGTTGCCGACACGCTCGACGAAATCGGCCAGGCGTGGCGCGCGGTGCGCGCGGCCTGATCCGTCAGCCGAACCAGCGCTTTACCGAGAAATAGCCGATGATGCCGACGGTGATCGCGATGCAGATCCCGCCGATCACATCGAACGCCCAAGGCTCCTTGGCGAAGGGCAGTCCCTCGACATTCATCCCGTACAGGCCGGTGAGGAAGGTCAGCGGGAGGAAGATCAACGCGACGATCGAAATCAGCAGCGAGCGCGAATCGATCTGTTCGGCGCGCAAATCGGTCAGCGCCTCGTGCATCAGCGCCGAGCGCTCGCGGATCGATTCGAGTTCCTCGGCCATGCGCGCGGCGCGATCGGCGGCGGAGGCGAGATGCAGCCGGTCGTCATCCTGCAGCCAGTCGCACGGCAGCGATGCCAGCTTCTCGAGCGCGGCGCGCTGCGGCGTGAGGAAGCGGCGATAGCCGATCGCGGCGACGCGCACCTTGGTGACGTTGCGGCGCAGGACGAACACCTTGTCGGCGTCGAGATCGGCCTCGCAATCATCGAGGCTGTCGCCGAGATCGGCGACTTCGGGGTCGAGCTCCTCGGTAATCGCCACCGCGAATTCGGCGATGAGGTCGCCCGGGTCGCGGATCGTGCCGCCTTCGATCTGTTTGGTCACGTCGTCGACGGCAGTCAAAGAGCGCCGCGTCACCGAGATCACCCGCCCCGCCGTCGCCCAGATGCGCAGCGAGGCAAGCGGGTCCGATGTCGTCATCGCCTCGTTCGAGCGGCCGCGCAAATTGAGGATCGCGCCATCGCCGAGTGCCTCGCAGCGCGGCCGCGATTCGCTCGTGGTCAACGCCTCGACGACATAGTCGGGAAGCTTGGCGACGTCGCCCAGCCATGCCTTAGCTTGCTCGTTATTGCTGGTGAGATGCACCCAGACCAGATCGCTCGGCGTCTCGAGCGCGTTCTGGATATCGACGCGTTCGGCCGTGCCGTCGGCCACCCGGTACGCAAACCCGCTCATTCCATCTCCACCCACAGCGTCAGTCCTGGTTCGCGCGTAACGGGCGGCGCGTCCGAAACGATCCGCACGGCGTCGGCGCGCGATCGATCGAGGATCGCCGCGGGCGCGTGGGGCGGCGCGTAAATCCGGTCGGCGAGCGCGAGCGCGCGCGCTTCGCCGAGTGTCAGATCGTCGGGGTCGGCCGAGCGCACCCGCAGCGTGACGAGCCGATCGGTCGGCGCGGCGGGCGCCGTCAGCCACGTCTCGACGGCATCGGGCCCCGCCGCGAGCGGATCGAGCGCACCGCCTTGCGCAAACGCCGCGCCGAGCGCGCGCCGTCGTGTGTCGAGCGCGGGCAACGCCAGCCGGATCGCGGCGCGCAAGGCATAGAGCCGGTCGGCGAGCGGCCCGAGCGTCGCCGGGAGCAGCCCCTCGAGGCGTTGCCGCAGCGCCGCTGCGAGGCCAGCCGATGCACCGCCGGTGCCGATCGCGATCAGCACCGGGCTGCGATCGATGATCGCGGGCAGCGTGAAATCGCATTGGTCGGGCCGGTCGACCGCGTTGACGAGCACACCGCGCGCTTGAAGCCGCGCGATCGCCGCCTGCGCTTGCGCTTCGTCCTCGATCGCGACGATCGCCAGGGCGGCGCTCGCTTCCTCGCCGACGATCACCGCGCCCGCGCGTTCGAGCAGTCGCCGTTTCGCATCGGCGGGCTCGCCCTCGCCGAGCAGCATCACCGGGCGGCCCGCCAGCCGCACGAACAGCGGCAGGCTGTGCAGGCTCACGCCTTCAACCAGTCCGGAATGCGCTCGGCGGCGAGGATCGTCTCGGGCAGGATTCGGTCGGCGACGACCGCGAAGCGATCACCATCGACGAGCACTTCGGGCACCAGCGCGCGGCTGTTATAGGTCGACGCCATCGTCGCGCCGTACGCGCCGGCGGTGCGGAAGATCGCGAGATCGCCGCTCTTCACCGTATCGATGTCGCGCGCCATCGCGAAGGTGTCGCCGCTTTCGCACACCGGGCCGGCGATGTTGGCGGTCATCCGCGCGCCCGTCGGCTCGACCGCCTCGAAATCGTGCCACGCATCGTACATCGCCGGGCGCGCGAGATCGTTCATCGCGGCGTCGACGATGACATAGGGGTTGATCGCGCCGGGCTTGACCCAGATCACCTTGGTCAGCAGCACGCCGGCGTTCCCTGCAATCACGCGGCCGGGCTCGAACATCAGCCGCACGCCCCACCCCTTGGTGACGCGCGCGACCATCGCGCCATATTCGGCCGGGCTCGGGAACACCTCGCCCCCGCGGTATGGCACGCCGAGCCCACCGCCGAGATCGACGCGCTCGATCGGATGTCCCGCCGCACGCAGCTCGGCGACGAGCGCGCCGATCCGCGCATAGGCCGCCTCGAGCGGGGCGAGCTCGCTCAGCTGGCTGCCGATATGGATCGCCACGCCGCGCAGCGCGAGCCCCGGCAATCCGGCGAGCCGCGCGAAGATCGCCGGGGCCTGGTCGATCGGCACGCCGAACTTGTTCTCGCGCTTGCCGGTCGAGATCTTCGCGTGCGTCCCGGCATCGACGTCGGGATTGACGCGCAGCGTCGCATCGGCGCGCATCCCACGCGCGGCGGCGAGCCCAGCGAGCACGACGCCTTCCTCTTCAAGCTCGAGATTGAACTGGCCGAGCCCGACATCGAGCGCGGTCGACAATTCGCCGATGGTCTTGCCGACGCCCGAAAACACCACGTCCTTCGCCGGGATCCCCGCCGCCAGCGCGCGCGCCAGCTCGCCGCCCGACACGACATCGGCACCATAGCCCTCGCGCGCGAGCACGCGGAGCACGGCAAGGTTGGGGTTGGCCTTGATCGCGTAGGCGAGGTGGACATCCCCCGCCGGCGCCAGCCCTTCGCGAAACACGCGCGCATGGCGCTCGAAGGTCGCGGTCGAATAGACATAGACGGGTGTGCCGACCGCTTCGGCGATCGCCGCGAGCGGCACGCCCTCGCAGTGCAGCGCGCCGTCGACGAGCGAAAAATGATCCATCGAATGAAAGCCTGTCAGTTGGGAGGCGGAAGGCTGAACTCGTCGCTCCGGCGTTCCGCGGAATTGGTGAGCACCTCGTCGCTGCGCATCGGCCGTTCCTGATTGGTCGGTTTGAGCAGCTCGGCGGGAGTCGGCGTCTCTTTCGCGCCATATGGCGCGACGGGGAGCGATCTCCCCTCGGCCGGTTTCAACCCCGACGCAGCGCCACACCCGGCGAGCAGCAGCGCCGCGCAGAACCCCAGAGCCAGACCGTGCTTCATGCCGTCTCTCCCGATCGTGCGGCGGCGATCGCTGCGCGGACGCGGACCGGCGCGGTGCCGCCGAAACTCACGCGGCTGGCGACCGAGGCATCGACCGACAGCACGTCGTAGACGCGCTCGTCGATTCGGCTGTCGATCGCCTGCAATGCGGTCAGCGGCAGCGCATCGAGCTTGAGCCCGAGCGCCTCGGCGCGTGCCACTGCCTGGCCGGTGATGTGATGCGCCTCGCGGAACGGCACGCCCGCTTCGCGCACCAGCCAGTCGGCGAGATCGGTCGCGGTGGCGAAACCCGCCTCCGCCACTTCGCGCATCCGCGGCGTACGGAATGTCGCGCTCTCGACCATCCCGGTCATCGCGACGATCGACAGGCCGAGCAGGTCGTGCGCCTCGAACACCGGCGGCTTGTCGTCCTGCATGTCCTTCGAATAGGCGAGCGGCAGGCCCTTCATCGTCACCATCAGCGCTGTCATGCAGCCGAGGATGCGCCCTGAATGCCCGCGCACCAGCTCGGCGGCATCGGGGTTGCGCTTCTGCGGCATGATCGAGCTGCCGGTCGACCATTGATCCGACAAAGCGACGAAGCCGAACGGCTGCGACGCCCATAGCACGAATTCCTCGGCGAGCCGCGAGAGGTGCAGCGAGCATTGCGTCGCGCAGGTCAGATACTCGATCGCAAAGTCGCGATCCGAGACGCCGTCAAGCGAGTTGCGCGTCGGCCCATCGAAGCCGAGCGCTGCCGCGGTCATCTCGCGGTCGATCGGGAAGCCGGTGCCCGCGAGCGCCGCCGAGCCGAGCGGCGACAGGTTCATCCGCTTGCGCGCATCGGCGAAGCGGCTGCGGTCGCGCGCGATCATCTCGTGATACGCCATCAGATGATGGCCGAGCGTCACGGGCTGCGCGCTCTGGAGATGCGTGAAGCCGGGCATGACGCTGTCGGCATGCTCTTCGGCGCGCGTCAGCAGTGCGTCCTGGAACGCGGCGAGCGCGGCCTCGACCTCGTCGATCGCGTCACGCACCCACAGCTTGAAATCGGTCGCGACCTGATCGTTGCGCGAGCGCGCGGTGTGGAGCCGCCCAGCGACCGGGCCGATCGCCGCGGCGAGCCGCGACTCGCTCTGCATGTGAATATCTTCGAGCGCCATGTCCTCGGCGACGCCGTGCGCCTCGTAATGCGCCGCAACCCCGTCGAGACCCGCGGAAATCGTGGATGCATCGGCAGGCGAAACGATACCCGTGGCACCCAGCATAGCGACATGCGCCTTCGACCCGGCGATGTCCTGCCGCCAGAGCCGCTTGTCGAACGGGATCGAGGCATTTATCGACCGCATGACCGCGGCCGGACCCTCGGCGAAGCGCCCACCCCACATCGCATTGGACGTGCCCATGTTGTTTCGCTCGGTGATCGCTTCGGTCCTGCTGCTCGTGCTAGCCGGGTGCGATAAGCAAGTCTCGTCCAACGGGCAAGCAGAGGTCGCCGCGAACAGCACCGCAACCGCCGCCGCTACGGCCCCCGCCGAGACCAGCAAGATCGACCGAAGCCACAAGGGCGAGGCCGCGCCGACGCTCGGCTTCGAGGATCCCGCGGGCAAGAAGACGACGCTCGCCGCGTTCAAGGGCAAGCCCGTGCTCGTCAACCTGTGGGCGACGTGGTGCGGCCCGTGCGTCAAGGAAATGCCGACGCTCGACCAGGCCGCCGCAAGCATCGTCGTCGCGACGATCAGCCAGGACAAGGACCGCCCGACCGTCGCCGCCTTCTTCGCCAAGGAAAAGTTCACGCGACTCCAGCCGTATCTCGACAAGGAGCTCGGCTTCAGCCTGGCCTATAACGCCAGCCTGCCGATGAGCATCCTGTTCGATTCGGCCGGCAAGGAAGTGTGGCGCAGCACCGGCGGGATGGACTGGACCAGCGCTGTCGCCAAGGCGGCGCTCGCCGAGGCGAAATAAGCGGCGCTACGACCCACTGCGCCTCGACGTAATCACCCCACGCCGTTCGGGCTGAGCATGTCGAAGCCTGCTCGCAATAGACAGGGCGCCCCCTGGCGGGAGCAGCCCTTCGACAGGCCCAGGGCGAACGGGGTGATGGTCGAGCGCGACTGAAACCCTGTCGTCGCGCCTCAGATGCAGCGCGAATCGCGCTCGGGGGCAGCGGCGCCGCGCGTCTTCCACTGGCCATCAGGACCCTTGTACTTCTCGCCCGGCGCGGTCTGGCCGATCAGATTGCAGCCGCTGGTGAAGGCGAACTGCTCGACCGTCGCACCCGAGCTCGCGCTCTGCTGCGTATAGGCCGCCTTGCGCTGGATATTGATGCTGTTGACCATCGCGCGCACTTCGGCGCTGACGCTGCCGACCACGCCGAGATAGCCGTCGGGCTGCTCGCCGACCTCACCTGCGGCGCGCGCCGCCTGATAGGCCGGGCTGCGCTGCGCCAGCGCCGCGGTCGCGGTGCCGATCAGGGCGATGGCGGCAAGCGGGGCGGCAAGGCTGGTGAAAATGCGTGTCATCAGAAAATCCCCGGTTGTGCCTGGATCAAACTCTTGGCCTGACCGTCGAGACGGTAGACGACTTCCTGCGTGACGCTGATGTTGAGGTTGATCACGATCGGCTTGTCGGGCGCGCTCACGGTTACGCACGCGCTCTGCGCCAAAGCGGCCACCACTATCGCGGCCATCGTCATCGTCCTCGTCATCATGCGCGTGGTCGGTCGATCCTTGGTCTTCGTCAATGCTGTTTCGTTCATGGCACGATCCTGCTGTCGGAAGGCTGAATGGGGGTAGGCGGCTTGGCCCGCTTGGTCTGCTCCTCGAGCAGCGTCGGCAGGTTGCGTTCGATCAGCCGGCGCGGGTCGTAGAAGCTCTGCGCCGAATCGATCAGCTGGCGGAAGGGCGCGCTGATCCGCACGTTGAAGATCAGCGGCAGCTTTTGCAGCCGGTCGAACAGGAAATTGCGCTTGGCGCCCGCCCCCTGCCCGATCCCGGCAAAGCGCACCTCGGTAATCATCTCGCCGGCGAGCGGCCCGTTCATCACGATCTCGAGGCTGCGATAGCGCAGCGATTTGAGCGCCTGGAACGCGAAATTGCCCCAGAAGCCGACATCCTTCTGCGTCACCTCGCCGACATAGGCGACCGTGCCGCCACCGGGCCGCACGGTGAGCCTGCCCTGCGCGATCCGCCCGCCGGTCGAATCGAACACCATCGGCAGCGCGCCGTCGAAGATGCCGGTGGCGTTGAGGTTCTTGAAGTCGAATTGCTGGAGGAACTGGTCGGCGCGCATTCCGTCGACGCGGAAGGTCATCCGCCGCTCCTGCGCCTTGTCGAAATCGAGCAAGGTCGGCTCGAGCGTCAGCGTGCCCCCCGCAAACGGCCAGCGCCCCTGCTCGACCGCGATCCGCGTGCCGCGCAGCAATTGATAGCGCACCACGCCGTCATTGACCGCGATCCCCGGGTTGAGCGTCTTGATCGTCGCGACTTGGCCCGGCGCGCTTTCGAGCGCGAGCAGATCGGTGAAACGGACTTCGCCCTTGATCCCCGTCGCCGGGCCGAACGCCGCGGCGAGATCGGTGCCGGGGGTGCGGAACACGCCGTCGCTCGTCACGCCCTGCGGCGTCCAGCGGATATGCCCCTCGCCATTCACCGACCCGACGACGTTGGCGATCACGCCATAGGTCAGCCGCGTCAGCGCATCGGGCTGGAATTGCGGACCGAAGACGATGCCGGGGACAGTGAGATCGGCATGCCCTGCCCCGGCGCCCAGATCGTGCGCGATCGTGACATCGGCGACCTTGACGCTCTTGCTCGGCTCGAACAGCGTGCCGCGTGCCGCGATCCGGTTGTCGGCGAGCGTCAGCGCGACACCGCGCGCGGCGAGCGGATGGAAGCGCGGATCGGTCGCGCTGTCCGCGACGATCAGGCCCCCATCGAGCGCCAACACGTTCGCGGCAAAGCGCCAGCGCCCGGTCGCCGCGGACAGCAGCAACGGCACCGCGCCGATCTGTCCGCTCGCCCCATCGAACGTCCCCGCGAGGCCTCCAGCCGCGAGGCTTCCGCCGAGCGTCGCGACATCGAGCCGCGTCACCCGTTCGGGCGCGCCCAATCGGACGCCGAGCCCCGTCGCCGCAAAGCGCCGTGCGCCGAACAGCCATTCGCCGTGCTGCAGCGTCACGCCGATCGGCGCGAAACCGAGCCGCCCGGCGAGGCGGATCGGACCGATCGTGCCGCCGCCGCGCACCGCGCCCTGCTCGAGCCGCAGCAGCGCGCCGTCGCGCGGGCACAACGTCACGCTCGAGCGCGGCAGATCGAGCCCGCCGAGCGCGAGCCGCTCGAACGCCAGCGGCGCGCAGACCGGATTGAGCGTCAGCCCGGCGCGCCCGTCCCAGCGCGCGTCGAGCGGGAGGCTGAGCGCGGTGACCTGGCCAGTGCCGAGCGGCCCGCTGAGCGCGGCACGAGTCGTGATATGCGTCGCGCCGCCGGTGGTCGCGCTAAAGTCGATCGGGGTCAGTGCGAGCCGCGCAGCGCCGGCGGCATATGGCGCGACGATCGCTCGCCCAACCAGCGGCGCGCCGAACCCCGCCTGGCGCACGCGGACGCTGGCGTCGGGCAACCCACCGCCGCCGAGCGTAACGGTGCTGTCGATCCGCACGCCGCCGGGCCAGCGGTAGAGCAGGCCGTTCCCGCCAGCGAGCGTTGCCCGCGCACCCGACGCCGCCGCAAAGGCGAGCCGCGAGACGATCACTTGCCCGCGCCCGGCATTGAGGATCGTCGAGACGCGCGCATCGACATCGCCCGATCGGCCCGCGGCCTGCAGCGCAGCGACCGCTTGCGCGACGATCGGCCCGATCGGAGTTCCGGCGCCCACCTCACGCAGCGGGTCGAGCCGCGCGCGCCACGCTGCTGGCAGCCGCGCGCGCGTCGCCTGCGCGCGCCCATCGAACGCGAAACCGCCGTCGGCGTAGCGATAGCGCCCGGCGAGCGCGGTCCGCAGCGCCGCGACGCCCGCCGCCGCGGCAGGCCCCGAGCGCAGATCGAGATCGCCCGAAACATCACGCGCCGAGCCGACGAAATCGACCGACCCCGCCAGCCCGCGCAGCTCAGCGCCGCCGCCATCGAGTGCGGCGATCGCCAGCCGCGCCGATCCGCGCCCGCTGTCGAGCTTGGCGGCAAGCGTCGCCGTCAAATCGGCGCGCGCCGTGGTGATTCGGGCGCCGCCGCAGTCACCGCGCGCGAGCGTGACGGGGCCGGTCAAGCTCGGTTGCGCCGCGCGCACCTGGATTTGCAGCACCGCATCGAGCGTAGCGAGACGGCAGTCGCCGAGCTCGAACGCCGCCGCTTTCGCACCGAGCGTTCCGGCAAAACCGTCGTCGAGGCGCCCCGCCCCGACCACGTGCAGCGCGACCGGGCCGTACGGGGTCGCAAGCGCGATGCGGCCATCGGCGATCTCGGCCTTGATCGCTGGAAGCGCGAACGGCTTGCCCGACGGCGCGGGCAGCAGGCGATCGATCGTCCCGAACGACACCTTCCCGTCGGCAAGCGTTGCGCGCATCGTCACACGCCCGACGCGGATCGCAGTGACGCTCGCGCCCGAAACCCACAGGCTGGTGTCGACCTCGATCCAGTCGGCCAGCAGATCGGGATGGCGCGGATCGCCGATGCGGACATTGGTCAGCCGCTGCGTGCGAAACCCGATCTGCGCGATCTCATAGCGCGCCGGAATGCCGCGCGCGGCGAGCGCATCGTCGATGAAATGCTCCGCCACGGGTTTGCGCGCGAGCCACGCTGCGCCGAGCATCGCGAGAAACACAAGGACCGCACCGCTTATCCAGCGCCAGCGGCCGCGGCGGGGAAGGGAAGCGTCCGCAACCGCCGCTGCGCCTGGTACACTGTCGGTCACCCGCTATCCCTATTGCGCGACGCTACCGCTCGCAAGCGATCGCGCTGGCGCTCGGTACGTTGAGGTGTGCGATTGCGCCACCGAGCGCGTCGAAGCTTTGTCGAATTCGGTGCCGTCCGACGACCTGAAAATAACAAACCGCAATATCGAAATATAATACGATCCCTCCTTACTCGGATACTAACCTAAGACGTTCAGATACTTTATCGATTACTTTTTGGAACAATAGTGGCGCGATCGTCACCGATCGGGAATATGCAGGGTTTGAAAATCGGTTTTTGCGAGAATCAGTTCGAAAAACCATCATGATCGCGAGGTGGGCAGTGGCAATTGTTTCCTTCGAGCCGAATTTCATCTTCATCAAAACTCGGAAAACCGCCGGAACTTCGCTCGAGGTGCATCTCGCGGAAGCGTGCGGTCCGACTGCGATCGTCACGCCAATCTATCCCGCCAACCCACTTCACGCGCCACGCAACTGGACGCATTACTATAATCACATGCCGGCTCGTGAGATCCGGGTCGCGCAGCCGGAGCGATTCGTCTCCGCCTATAAATTCGCCTTCGAGCGGCATCCTGTCGACAAATCACTGTCCTACTACGCGATGCTGCGCCACTCGCCGCACCATTACAGCGCGACCGGACCGCAAAGCTGGCGCGACTATGTCGATCAAGGCGAATTCCCGGTCGACGACGGCCTTTACACCGATGACGATGGCACACTGATCGTCGACCGCCTCTATCGCTACGAGGAACTGGACCAGAGCCTGATCGACATCTCGGACCGGACGGGGCTTCGCCATCGCCCGCTCACGGCCCGCGAGAAGACCGGCTTTCGCCGCGACGATATCCCGAGCTTTGCCGAGGTCATGGCGGATGCGGCGATACGCAATCGGATCCTGCAGGCCTTTGCCTCGACGCTGAGTCATATCGCGTATTGAGCCGCAACCCGCCTGCCTCCACCGCGCGCCGCGATCGGTCGCGGGCCAGCGTCGCCGCTTATTGCAGCGGCGTCGTCGTGGTCGGCGGATCGCCGGTCGGAATGACGTTGTTGCCGAACGAGCGAACCACACCGCCCGACAGGATATCCAGCGACTTGACGCTTCCCAGGATCTGGTCGTTCGCGATGAACACGTCGTTGCCCGCACCGGTGACCTTGACCCCGTCGGTGGTATTCCCAACCAGCAGCGAATTGAACAGCTTCACATGGCCGAAGCCCGGCGTGGAGTTCACGATGATGCCATTGAGGCTTCCGGTCAGCAGGCTCTGATCGACGGTCACTCGCGACTGGTCGACGGTCTGGACCAGGATGCCGGTATCGAAATTGCGGATATCGCAGTCGCGGATGAGGACTTCCGCCGCCCGCGTGACCAACACCCCCGACAAAGGCGGCACCGAACCGGCATTCTTGAGCCCTTCGAGGTCGAGCCCTTCGAGGACGACCTTGTCGGTCGCCGCAGCGTTGATGACGATACCGTTCGTACCGGCGACCAGCACCCCGGCTTCCACGCCGACCGCGCGCAGCGTGATCGACTTGGTGATCGTCACGCCACCGAAACCGCCCGAATCGATGACATTGATTTCGCCGCCCGCTGCGGTCTTGGAGATCGCCCCGGCGAAGGTTTTGCACGGCGCCGTGCGCGAGCATGGATTGGCATCGTAGCCGACCCCGGAAACCCAAGTCCGCGTCGCCTGCGCGAACGCCGGGGTGGCACCCGCCAACAGCACCACGACGAGCCAGACGCAGAGATTTCTAACAGTGCCGCGCATAATCCCCCCGCAAAGACGAGCGTACGCACTGTACAAAGCAAGAGAATGTTTATCACACCCACAGCCCGCACCTAAACACTTATTTTATCGGTATTTCCACAAGCATATTATTAACACGCGTAATTCCGGGAAACGACAGTCGGATACTGGAGAAAAGGTGCGCCTTTCGCCACCTGCCGTTCCTTCTAGGGGAATTGCTGCACGCGCGTCGCGACAAACACGCTCCGCTTCCACAGTCCCGCGCCGAGCCTGCACCCACGAAATACGCGCGCAAGCCCGGACAGAGGCTTCTCCAGCGGTCGATTTGCTATGCTGGAATGTGCTCCGCTAGACCGAGCGGACAATGGCTGGATGCCCCGTGAGGACTATAAGTAAATGTTCGCCGACATTCGCTACTGCCCGCGAATGCCCTGAGCGTTCTCTCTGGGTTCCGGTTTGATCTTTCGCCATGTTCCGCTAGTGTTCGCCGGCAACCGCGCTAAAGTGTGGTATCGGATGTGGGGCCAATATGGGTAAGTTGACCGTCGCCTTCGTGAAGAGCGCCAAGCCGGGCCGTCACGGAGACGGCAAGGGGCTATGTCTGATCGTGAAGCCGTCCGGCGGCAAGTCTTGGGTGCTGCGCATCCAACACGGCGGCAAACGCCAGGATATAGGCCTCGGCTCCCTCGACTTGTCAGCGCGCTCGCCCGAGGACCGGCGTGAGTCCGAGAAGATGTCCATCTTATTACGGCGCGATCTGACGCTCGCCGAGGCGCGGGAGAAGGCGGACGAGCTTCGGAAGTTCGCCAAGTCGGGCCGTGATCCCATCGCCGAGCGTGATCGAGATCGTGCGGCCACACCCGATTTCAAGAAAGCGGCGGAGCTTGCGCACGCCGCGCTCAAAGATGGATGGGAGGCGAAGAACGCCGCCGCCTTCCTTTCGCGACTTGAGACTCACGCCTATCCTCTGCTCGGCAAGGTGCCGGTCGACGAGATCGATAGCGGTGAGATTCAAGACGCTCTTAAGGCGATATGGCTGAGCAAGCCTGCCATGGCGCGGAAGGTGCGGCAGCATATCGCCACCGTGCTCAACTACGCTAAGTCGAAGAGCTGGCGTGATAGCGAGGCGCCGAGCAAATCGGTCAGCGTTGGCCTCCCAAACCAACCCGAGGGCGGAAACTTCGACGCCATGCCCTACGCCGAGGTGCCGGCATTCGTGGCCGATTTGATGTCGAAACCCGACACCAACGGCAGGCTGGCCTTGTTGCTTGTCATCTTTGCCCCTGCCCGCCCCGGAGAAGCCCGGCATGCACGGTGGAAGCATATCAATTTCGATAAGCGCGAGTGGAGCCGCCCCGCGGAGATGATGAAGAACAAGAAGGCTCACACCATTACGCTGAATGCGCCGGCGATAGCGCTGCTTAAGCGCTTAAAGGACGAACGATCGCCGAAGCCGGACGATCTGATTTTCCCCGGCCGCGGTGGCAGCCCGCTATCCGACATGACCCTTACTGCCGCGCTGAAGACTGCAAAGCAGCCCTACGACGCGCACGGTTTTCGCAGTTCGTTTCGCGATTGGGCCGCCGAGAAGATGCCGGCCATGCCTGATCCTGTCGTGGAAGCAGCGATGTCCCATCTGGTGCCTGACAAAGTGATCCGCGCGTACAAGCGGACCAAGTTCATCGAGATGCGGCGCGAGCTGTTGGATGCTTGGGGGCTGTACGTTATCGCACTACAGAGCGTCGGGCTTCGCTGATGACGATTAGCGACCCTAGAAAGCTTAACCTCCGCGCGTGCCTTGCCTTAGCGGGAGCAAGCTTAGACTGGCGCGCAGACGTCCTGGCTCTGCTGCGATCGGACGAAAAGATAGAACCGATGTTTCGGCAAGCGCTAGCTGCTGCTGTCGCAAACCAATCTGGGCCCGGACCTCGGCTCGATCTTCGAAACCTGAAGCCGAAAAGCGACCACTTTGACAAGGTTGCCAGCCGTCACGACTGGATGCGGATTGGGCGCTGGATAGAAGCCCGTCACGCCGAAGGTGGGACCTACGAAGAGGCCATATGGCGCGCCGTTGAGAACTTCACCGGTAGCGACGGAGCACCGATTAGCGAAGGAAAATGCAAAAAGGCGCTAGGCTATTATCAACGTGCGAGCCGCTGGGTGGAAACCGCGATACTCAGCCCGCAAGGTGCAGATCTGGGGCGAGATGGGCTCGAGAAGTTTCACCATGAAATGGACGCTGCCCCCGTGGGCAGTGCGTTCACGCAGTACAACGCCAAGCTGATCGAGCAGTTGGGATACCGCACTGAAATGCGATAGGTGGTCCCCGCTTCCGCCCTGCCATAACTGATTTGCCGTCCGCCAGCGACCGTGCTGGTCCATCGGAGTACGGCAATATGGAACCTATCACTGTAACCATCGCCGACACGCAGCGTGTCACCGGCCTGGGGCGCACGAAGCTTTATGAGCTGATCGGTAACGGTCGCCTTAAGACTGTGAAAATCGGCCGCCGCACATTGGTTAGCACCGACAGCATTCGCGCCCTCGTCGGCGAAGCTGCGTGATTGATGCTCGCGACATCGGTCGGGGCGCCGCAGCCCTGTAAGCAGAAAGGCCGCCCTGTGCCGGGGCGGCCTCTCACGGATTTCATCAACAGCAACGATCGACCAGATAGCACCGCGACCATTCGCCTTCAACATTTGAATACCCGTTGCGGGGTTAACGGGAACCGCGCGCACCTCATCGCAGGCTTGGCCTGGGGCGAGGCGTTCGCATGAACATGCAGTCTTACCCCCATGGTGCGGCAGATGGCGCCACCGACACTTCGCGTCGGGCGGCAAGATCGCTCGACGTTGGAGTCAGTCGCCTCCAGCGCATCGCTCTTGTCGCTATTCGCGAGGCGGGCGGACGCGGGCTTACCACGCACGAGCTGGCGGCGCGGGTCAACATACACCGCGATACCATGCAACCCCGCACGTCGGAATTGCGGAAGCGCGGCTTGATCCGGGACAGCGGCGGCCGGCGGCATAATTTCAGCGGCAAGTTTGCGATCGTATGGGTCGCGGGGGGCGGATCATGACCCACGAGTTCGCCAACCATCGCGAGGCGGCGATGGCAGTCCTCACGAGCGGCGCGGTCCTCAGTCGGAAAGAGGGGCAGTTCCTCGGCGGTTGCGCTTTCGATTTCGGGCCGCTGACGGAAAAGCAGATCAGGTGGCTGTCGATCTTGCTCGATCGTCATGCCGTTCGGGCCGCGGTCCCCGCCGCCGTTCCGAGCGGAGCCGTGCATTGAGCGCGCGCATCTATTGGGGCGCTGCATGGAAGCGCGCCCGGGACCTTCGCGCAAGCCGCGGAAAGGCCCCTCGCCTCGCGGTTCGCCGTGCTATCCTGCTTCGGCAGGGTGCGAATGGATCGTGGATCGTCGGCATCCATGAATGGCGCTTTGGCATCTGGAAGCCGCCGACCTGGCTATGCGGATGGAGCACTCTGCCCGATGCGCGGAAGGCCGCGCTCGATGCCTGGGACCAGCACCGGCTCCCGCTGCTGTGGGCTTACCACGGTGAACGCAACATGCGTCCGTTCTTCCGCAACCTCAACGAGCCACCGATCCATGCCGCCGCTCGTTCATCCGATAATACAATCGAGAGGGCCGCATGATGGCGACCGCAGCAAGCCTGCCCGAGCCGCTCGACTTCGCGCAACTGATGCCCCAGGTCGCGACCCGCCTGCTCGGCACGCCCAACGAACGCATGTCGAAAGGCTCCCGCCTCCGCTTTGGCACGCACGGATCGATGGAAATCGACACTGACGAAGGTTGGTTTTGCAACCACGAGTCGGACGGTGACCGCAGTGCGCGCGGTGGCGTTCTAGACCTGATCCAGCATCGCCAGCGCTGCGACCGAGCAGGCGCGCTGCGTTGGCTCGAGGATCAGGGCTTGAAGGATCGCACCCCCGTGGTCGCTGGGACGATCGCCAGAAAGTTCTACGATTATCGCGGGCCTGATGGGACCGTTCTGTTCCGCGTCGAGCGGCGCGGCAAAGACATGTCACCGCCGTTCCTGCAGCACGGTCCGGACGGGCGCGGGGGCTTCCATTCCGCCCGCGGGTGCATGCAGGGCGTGGCTCGCGTGCCCTATCGCTTGCCCGAGCTTCTGGCGGCCGATCCTGCGGCGATCGTCTACGTCTGCGAGGGCGAGAAGGACGTCGACCGCCTCACGCGCGAAGGACTGGTCGCGACCACCAATCCGGGCGGCGCTGGCAAGTTTACCGCAGATCTAGCCGTCCATCTCGCCGGGCGTCGTGTCGTGGCGCTCGAGGATAATGACGCGCCAGGCGCAGCCCATGTTGCCGCGGTGCTGAAGGTGCTTGCCGGTGTCGCCGGCCAAGCGGCGGCGCTTAAGCTCCCCGACTTGCCGCCGAAGGGTGACGTCAGCGACTGGCTCGACACCAAGAGCAGCATAGGTTCGAACCGCGTGTTTGATTTGACGCAGTTGGCAGAGGGCGCCTTGACCGCGCCTGTGGCGAAGGCCGACATATTCGACATCGCCGACCTGGCGGTATGGGCACGCACTGCGCCGACCCCAAAGGCGTTCATCATGGCGCCGTTCATTCCACGCGATGATGTCGTGATCATCACCGGCGACGGCGGGACCAACAAATCGACGCTCGCGCTGCAGATCAGTGCCTGCGCAGCGGCCGGGAAGCGGTTGCTCGGCATGGACGTCGTGCCCGGCCCCGCGCTCTACATCACCGCCGAGGACGACCAGCGCGAGAACCATTGGCGGCTCGACAAGATCGCCAACACCATCGGCACAACCGTCGACCGCCTTATCGGCCGGTTGCACATTGTCAGCCTCCGTGGCCGGATGAACAATGAGCTGGCGACTTTCGACAGCGAGGGGAAGTTGCGTGCGTCGCCCGCATACAAGACGCTGCGCGCCACGATCGAGCACACCGGCGCCAAGCTAGTCACCCTCGACAACGTTGCTCACCTGTTCGCCGGCAACGAGAACGACCGCAGCCACGTCACTGCATTCGTGAACCTGCTGTACCAGATCTGCGGCGATCTAGGCGTCACCATCCTGCTGATCGCGCACCGCAACAAGGCTGGCGATTCCTACTCGGGCAGCACGGCGTGGCTCAACGCGGTGCGGTCGCAGCTCCTTATGGAACGTCACAACAAGGACGACCCGGACGCCCGCCGGCTGTCACTTGGCAAGGCGAACTATGCGCGTCAGGGCGAGTCCGTGGAATGTCGCTGGCACGATTTCGCACTGATCCTGAATTCCGACCTGCCCGAAGATCAGCGCCGCGTGCTGGCCGCCACGATCCAGGCCACCGCGGACAATGCCGCCTTCCTCGCGTGCCTGGCAGAACGCACGCGACAGGGCCGGGCAGTGTCCGATGGATCAGGCACGAACTATGCGCCGGCGGTGTTCGCGGAGATGCCCGAGGGGCGCAATATCGGCAACGATCGGATGAAGGCTGCAATGGAACGGCTGTTCCGGATCAACCGGATCGAGAAGGCAATCCTATGGCGGGACAAGGCGAAATCGCGTGACGTTTCGGGTCTGCGCGAGGTGGCCGAAACTTCCCCGACCGACCACCCCGACCGCCCCCCGACCACGCTCCCCGACCGCCCCCGACCAGTACCCCCGACCGACACCCCAAACACACCCTCCCCTAAAGGGGATAGCGGCGCGGCCTCACGGGCCACCGCGCCCGCTAATTCCAGGATGATTTTAGCGCCCGGCGAAGGGGGCGACGATGTCGATCTTTAAGCTAGTTCTATTCGGGATTTTGGGATGACCCAGCCACGTAAAACTCACGCAGGAACGCGCGGGAAGCCGTTCGCGCCAGGCAATCCCGGCCGCGTGCCAGGTAGCCGCAACCGGGCGACTGTGGCCGCGGCCGCGATGCTGGACGGTGACGCCGAGGCATTGACCCGTAAGGCGATCGAACTTGGCCTTGAAGGGGATACGGTGGCGCTTCGCCTTTGCCTCGAGCGGCTTGTCCCGCCCCGAAAAGACTCGCCAATCGTTTTCGATCTCCCCCCAGTCACGACCGCGGCGGATGTCGTCAGCGCTTCGGCTGCGGTGCTTAGCGCCGTCGGCGCTGGCGAGATCAGCCCGGACGAAGCCGGCCGCGTGATGACCCTGCTGACCGCGCATCGCGCGATCATCGAGACCAGCGACCATGCCGAGCGCCTCGCCGCGCTGGAAGCTGCCGCCAGTACCCCAATCAACCGAAGGAGAGCATGATGTCCATATCGACCCGAATCCGAAAGCTCGAGGATGAGCTTGGCCCTGACGGGCGCCTTATCGTCTGTTCGCGTCCAGCCGACATGACCGACCCGGAATTGGAAGGGTATCTCCATTCCTTCGGCATTTCCACGACCGCTCAGGATCTGATCATCTCCATAGAACGCTTTGGCGACCGACACCCTGACCCGTGGGTGATGATCGACGGTCGCGCGGTGGCCGCTCCACGCGATTAATCGCCAACCAATCACAGGAGATTGATGATGTCAGCTATCGAAAATCGTATCGCGAAGCTCGAGCAGAAGCGGCGAGGCGAAACCATCGTAACCAGGCCGCCCGGCATTCCTGCTGATGCAATGCAGACAATCAGGAATGCGGCCGCGGCCTGCGGTACTGTCAAGGAACTCAGCGCCTATCTGAAGGGCCTTGAGGACAATCCAACCGATCACATCGTATCGCTAGACGACCATCGCCGATCCGATACGGTGCGATCTGCATTTGCCAGAGCGTTGTTTGACGAGATGAACGGGTAACGAAATTCGACAAGGACAATGCCGTGCGGCACGTACTCTTCCCAGCTGGCCTGAACATGGGCCTGTTCGCCCCGACCAGCCGGCGCGCCGAAGTCGTTGAATTTTGCCAAGACCAGCTGCATCGGATGCAAAATTAGGGGGCGGTTCATGCGGTCGGGTCATCGTCTTGTCTTGGGAATGCTGGCTCTGTGTTTGGCCGGATGCGGCGAGTCCCGCGTCACCGTTCTCGAGCGCGAAAATCAGGAACTAAGGGATCAGATCAGCGAGCTGCAGCAGAAAATCGAAACGACTACAGAGGCAGCTGAGGAAGTGAAATCTCATGCGGATGCGGTGGAGAGCGCAAGTGATGATCTGCAATCCCAGACGGCGCGACTGGATAGCGAAAACTGGAAAGACGTCGTCGGCGACGTGAAATCGGCGAGTGACGATGTTGGTTCAGCCAAGGACGACCTCAAGGCGGCCACCTCTGACCTCGACGATGCAACCAGTTCAGATTGAATACATCTTTATCAAGACGGTGGCCGACAGCTCTACGCTTTGGGCATACACCGATGCCGTCGTACCGCTCGGCGCATAGCAACACATCGTCCGACAAATGTAATTAGCACTTGGTCCCAGATATAAGTGTGTTATGATAGTCCCGATACAGCGCGGCTGACTTCGGCTTCACGCGCTCCACCAGTTGGAGCGTTATTGTGGTCAGTCTTGTGAGCGCTGAAGTTATCTCGCAGCCTGCATCCATGCCGAACGCTTCCTTCGAAAGCTAGGAAGTAGGCGAAATGCGTGCCTCTGTTCAAAACGTTCCCATCCAGTTCCGGGCGAATGTCAGGTTGCTCACGGCAGCCCGCGCGAAAGCCGATCGGGAAGGGATGAGCCTGTCGGAATTGATGCGCGGCGCGCTTCGGCGCGAGCTTTCCCATGGCAGCAACTGAGATGGCCGGCGCGCACGCTGGCACCACGATCGACGGCGTTGACGGCCTCGAGGTGCCGCCATTCGATGCCAATGCCGGCGTAGGGCTTGTGGCCTCGCTGGCCTTGCTCGGTTCAGCTACCGGCGACCTGAGCGCGCAACGCTATATCCGCGATGATTGGTCCGCCAACCTTTACGCGCCGGAACGGGAAGGCCCCGATTCCGATCTTAGGGACGCTGGCGGGCTGCTTATGGCTCGGCTGTGTGCCGCGCATGGCGATGCGACGGACGCTAACACGCTGGCAATGCTCTTGTTCAACGTCGGGCTTCGGTTCCGCGATCGGGGCCGGTTCTCAATCGGTTGGGAGTGCGTTGCAGAAGCGCTGAGCCTTTACGAGCGCCTTGGCGCTGCGGGTAATGCGGAGGCGGTCGAGACAGCAAAGGGGATTATGGCATCTATCCCCGTCGAGGTGGTCGCCATGGCTAAGAATTACTCTCTCCAGGGGAAAACAGATGGAGCCGAACCGGTCCCCACTTGCCTCCGCGCCGTCCATTAAGACGGTGGCGGAATTGCTCGCGCAACACCCTTCGGCCGAATTGTTCCGAACCCCCTTGCCGACGCCTGGGGGAATGATCGGGCTGGCTGGCCCTCTCGAAAAGCGGGAATCGAAGTGATGGCAGGGATGGGTTCTTTCTTCGGCCGCATCAATCCCGGCCTCCAGGGCGATTTTACAGGGTACATGGGGCAAGACCAGCTCGCCGGGATGCCACCGGCACCGGCGCAGCCCGCAGCCGCTCCTACACCGTTCGTTTGGGGGCAGGGAGGCGCAAAGCTGACACCGGCGCAGTTGCTCCTACGGCAGCAGCAGGCTGCGCAGCTCTCGCAGCCCGACTATTCCCCGGTTTCGTCCGTATGGCAGGGCCTCGGCCGCATCGTGGACAACGTGCGTGGGGCGATCGACACGCGGGCAAACAAAAAGGAAGCCGTGGCGCAGCAGGCGCAACAGTCGGCGGTTGCTCAGGCCCTGCTAGACGGAACGGGCGGCAACGCCGCGATCAGCGCCGCCTATGCCACCGGCAATAAGGACCTCGCCGAGCTGGGCGGGAAGGTCTTTGACTTTGGCCACCCGAAAGCCACCGCGCCGCACTATTGGGAAACCAATAACGGATCGCTCGGCATGGTCGGGGCCGATGGCAAGCCCGCTATCGTCTATCAGGACCCGACGCCTAAGATCAATTGGATCACTGCGGACAATCCCGATCACACCAAAACGATTATCCCGGTCGGTCCTAATGGTCCGTTGTCGGCGAGCGGCATGGGCGCACCCGGCGCCGCGGCGGTGGCACCACCGGTCGGCACTGTGGAGGACGGCCACCGATTCCTAGGTGGAGATCCTGCGGACGCAAGCAACTGGCAAGCCGTGGCGCCGGGAGGTGCGGCCCCCAGCGGGACCGCCACCTTTCGCTAGCTGGCCTGACCCGATGAAAGCCCCCGGCACTGTCACCAGCGGGCGCAGGACCGTAGCGGGGAACGCGGCGGTCGGCGGCGCTCCGCATAGCCACCATTTGGATGGCGATGCGGTCGATTACGCCGGCGCGAGCCTTCACGACCTCGAGCGCTACTATGCTGGGACGCCTGCCCGCTTCCTAGACGAAGGCAATCACGTTCACGTCACGCTGCCCGGCTATGGGCGCGTGCCCCTCTTCGGCAAGAATGGAACACGATAATGGCCGGCCCTTGGGACAAGTATCGCACGCAAGCCGCAGGCCCAAGGGGTAGCTTCACGATCGGGCAGGCCGATCCCTATGCCGCGCAGATCGAGAAGGAACGGCTCGACAACGCGCGCGCCGACAACGCCCGCACGCCTTACGACAAGCGCACGGCGGCGGCGAACGCGACGAAGGCCGAAGCGGACGCTAGGAGCGCGCCGACTATCCAGGCGGCTGACGCGCGTATCAAGAACGCTCAGGCGGACGCGATCGAGCGCGCCAATGCGGAAGCCGCGGCGGACGCTGCGGCGTCAACGATGAAGCCAACGGGCAAAATGCGGCTTGAGGATCTGCCCCCGGCCGCGCGCCCGATCGTGCAAGCGATGCTATTGGGCAACCTCCCCGTAGGCGCTCGGTCTGTCACGTCGCCCAAAATGCTGCCGTATCTGCAAATGGCGATCAACGTAGATCCTAACTTTAGCGCGGCCACGTTCCCAGCTCGAGCCGCCGCGACCAAGCAGCTTGCGGATATGAAATCGACGGGCGGCTATCTCACGTCGCTCGCGGCCAATATCGATCACTCGCGCGAGGAAGAGGCCGCAATCGAGCGTCTCAACAATCCCGGTGGCCTCTATGGCCGCTGGGGCGGTGCCGCGCTCCATAACTATTTCGTCAACAAGGGTGGCCCGGCTGGGGCGGCATTCGACCAGGCAAACCGCGTCTATTCGGGCGAACAGGTCAAGAGCATCGTGGGCAATGTCGGCTCGGCCGGTGGCGGTAGCGCGCTGGCGGATCGCCAAGACGCTGAGCGGGCTATCTCCGCAGATATGCCGATCGATGCCCAGCGGGCAGCGCTGCGCATCGGCGCTATCCAGAATTACCAGAAGTACCGTGACGCAGACCAGGGCTTCATGCGGACGATGGGCACGCATATCCCCAACGCGCTTTCGCAGGAGCAGGCGGCGCAGTTGCTGCATATGATGCGACTGCAAGAGGACGGAAGCGAAGGGCCGATCCCGAAGGACGTTGACCCCGCTTTCGTGGCGCTCGCAACTGGCGGCAAGCCGGGCGGCAATGACCCCTCGCACCCGTGGCGCGACAATGGCGGCGGCTCGCCGCAAGCGCCTCGAGAAGAGGGCAGCATGGTTGCGACCAATGCGCAGTTTCTCAACCAGTCAGACCGGAAGGTTGCGCAGCAGATCGACGGCATGGTCCGCGCGGGCAAGTCGGCCGCGGAAATCAACAGCGTTTTGCAGCCGCTGGGCTATCCTGGCGTGGACCAGAAATCCGTAACGCTGGCGCAGGAGCATCACCGGAACAACCCGAGCTACAAGGGCAGTTACGGCGATGCGATGCACTACGTTGAGCAGGGGACAAACACCCGTGCTGGCAACGAGATCGGGCTTAGCACCTTGGGCTCCGGCGCGATCGGAGCATACGACGGCTTGAACTCGCTGACGTTCGGCAAGATGGGCGAAGCGGCCGATTACCTCTCTGGCAAGCCGGGGCAGTCTGAGCTTGCCGCGTACGCTGCGGGCGAAGTCCACCCGATCGCCAAGGGCTTGGGGCAGCTTATCGGCACCCTTCCGGCTTTCGCGGGCGCAGAGGCTGGCCTTGCTGGCTTGGCGGCGCGCGGCGTCGGCGGCTCGAGGGTCGCGGCCTTGCTCGCAAAGCCTGTTACCTCGGATCTAGTGGGCGGCGCATACGCAGGCGCCGGTAGCAGCCCCGACAATCGAGTTGCGGGCGCTTTGTTTGGCTCGATTGCGGGCGCTGGCGGTGGCACGATCGGCCGCAACGTCGTCTCGCCTGTCGCGGCGGCGCTTGCTCGTACCAGCGCAGGAAAGGCCGTCACCGGGGCAGCAAACGAAGTCGGCAACGCAGGCCGGCGCGCGCTCAACCTTCCGGAAGTCGTGCCAACGGTCGCGCCGCCCAAGCCGTCCGTTGCCGAGGCGCTGATTATGAAAAAGGCGGGCAATGCCGGTGTCGATGGCATCGCAGCTCAGCTAGCCGAGGCGCAGCGCCTGGGGGTGCCGCTGGCGCTCGCTGACACGCACCCGGCGCTGACCTCGCTGTCGGGTGCCGCGGTGCGCCGCTCGCCTGACGCTGCGGCCACCGCGGAAGGCGCGCTATTGCCGCGCGCTCGAGGCCAGATTGACCGGTTCGGGAACGCCGTAGAGCGGGACCTTGGGCCTATCGGCAATATCCCGCAAATCAGCGCGGATATGACTGCGCAGGCGCGTGCCGCAGCGGGGCCGCTATACGATGCTGCTTACGCCAACCCTGTGCCCAGCACGCCGGAACTTGGCGCCACGCTCAACACACCGTTCGGGCGGCAAGCGCTTGGCCGAGCGCAGACGATCGCGGCCAATGAACGGCGCGCGCCCAGCGAACTTGGCTTTTTCCAAGATGCCGAGGGCAACACGATCCTCAACCCACAGCCGAACCAGCAGATCGCTGACCATTTGGCAGCGCGTGCGGAACTGGATGACGCGCAGAACGCCTATCGCATGGCACGCAACGGTGCCGGCGACATGGGCCAAGCACAGCAGCGCGTCGTCATGGCGCGGGAAGCGCTGCGCCGCGCAGAAGGTGGTCTAGCGGGCGCTCCCGATCCTTCCGCGGCAGCCAGCGTGCCCAACTATACCACGCAGACGCTCGACTATGTAAAGCGCGGCATGGATGACGTGCTCGAGCAGCATCGTAACCCAATCACAGGACGCCTTGTGTTGGACGAGGCTGGCCGTGCCCAGAATCAGGTCAAGAACCAATTCCTCGGGGAAGTCGATCGACTGAACCCGGCTTACGCTGATGCGCGCGGCGCATATGCTGGACCGGTTCAGGCCCGCGACGCGATGGCGCGCGGGCAGGACGCGTTTTCGCTGAACCCGGACGAGCTTGGTATGCAGGTCGCTGGGCAGACGCCCGAGCATCTTGCTCAGATGCAGCTTGGGTATAGAGACGCGTTGATGAGCAAGGCTAACGCAGTCCGGTATTCGACAAACCCATTCGATGCGACGCTAGGCACGCCGGCCGCAGAACAGCGATTGGCAGCACTCCACCCGGATATGCCAAGCATCGCCGACCTTCTGCGCCAGCGCGATCTGGAGGGGCAGCTTGCCCGCACCAACACGGCTGTCCTTGGCGGATCGCAGACCGCAGGGCGCGTTATCGCCGACCAGGACTTTGCTAATCCGATCGTAGAGGGCGCGCTGCACGCTGGCGCCGCCGTGGCAACACACGGTGCGTCGATTCCCGGCACCGCCGCGCGTGTGGCTGGTGCGGGCTTGCGAGACCGCATCGCCATGGGCTTGGGCGAAGGCGCCACGCAGAAGGCAAGCCGCATCGCTGAGTTGTTGCTCAACCCTGACCCAGCAGCATCAGCGGCTACGCTTGCCGACCTCGCGAACGCGTCTCAGCTCTACAAGGATTACATCCGGGCTAACAACACTCGCTTTGGGGCTCCGCTCGGCGCTGCCGGCGGGGGATGGGTTGCCTCGGGCGGCGCGTCGAATTGACGAAGCCGCCCTTCTCCTTGGCCATAGCCCAACAATCACAGCCTTTAAGGCGCAAGCGCCCGCGATCTCGAGTGCGGTCATGAAGCGGTTGTAGCCGATTTGTTCTTCAGCGCCAGCCTAGCCCGGGATGCAGAAGGCCTGAGGAACATTATAGCTTGTGATGATTGCAGGGGGTGGATTGTTACGTCGCGCATCCGCGATCCGTCGTGCGCTTTCGGCGTTGATCGCGCGAACGGCCAGTTGGCATCGGCTTTCTGTCGAATAGCCAGTAACGGCTACTCCTTCACCCCATTGCACAACCAATTTCCAAGCGTTGGCGTCGCCGGGCGTTTGGGCTGCGATAAGCATTGCGAAAAAATACATAACGCGGCCTTCACTAGTGTCAGGGGCGGTTCGTATGTACCCGGGTGCCTCGCTTGATCAACCATCCTGCAAGCTCCCCTATTCAGAGGGGGCGTCGTGGAGCGATGCGACCGTGCCGCCGTTCGATGGAACAAATATTGGGTCCGCTATCATATGGGCGAATGCCGGTGATGCCCGTCGCCCAACCCGATTGACCGGATAACCTGCTAGCCGCATTATCGAAGTGCGGCGAACGGGTCGCGCGGAGGGGGAACATGAAACTGATCGCGGTGGAGGCGACGCTCGCAATACTTTTGGCTGGAATGCCTGGCGTGGTTAGCGGGCATCGCGGCCCACCCGTCCGCGATCGGATCGAACGGCCGCCGCACGATCACACCCGGCATGGCATGTTTATTGGAGCATTCAGTGGGTTAGGCAACCGTCCCGGACACCACCGCGACTTTGGGTTTAGCCATCGGTAGAACGGAAGGCCCCCGCCCTCCACTTCGTAGGTTTCCGCGGCAACGAGTACAATTCCGCCGTGAAGATCTGCTGCAAGGTCGACTTCATCCACACAGTTTGGGACGGGTGGGCGCAACAGGACATGCACCCGGCTGACACAGTCATCTTAGCGCGGGGGACCGAGGCGGACCCGGTGGCGCGTTTCAATTATCCGCACGGGATTAATGTCCGTTTTTAAGGTGCGAGGGCAGTCCGGTTTCCCGCCTCTTAGTAGTTGACCAAGTTGCTGAATCAGCGTGAACTTCGGCCACGCGGCGACTCGACCGCTGAACAGGGGAAGATCATGAAACGAATCGTAGCTATTATTCTCGTCGCGGCTTTGTCGGCTTCAGCGCAGGCTAAGGGTGGCCCGGGACACGGCGGAGGACATTCGAGCCATTCCACTTCCGTGCGCTCAACTGGAAGCACCGGCGAGCATTGGACGACGGGGCATACGACGAAGACTGGCACCTACGTGCAGGGTCACTACTCAACCAACCCGAACGCAACCCGGAATGACAACTACTCCAGGATCGGTAACGTCAATCCTCACACCGGTGAAGCTGGCACGAAGCCGGGGGACGAAGACCCTAAGTAAGAGCCGGCTTGGGCGCGGGTTGACCTGCGCCCAAGGCAACTGGCGTCCGTCACAATGGTCGGAGGGATCATGCCAAAACTACTGAACTTTATCGCAACAGGAATGATGGTCCTGTCGCTCACGGCGGGCATTGCCGACGCGCGACACTATACGCATCGGACCCACCACACCTACGGCTCCTATCGCGGGGGCGGTGGTCACGATTATTACACCAACGTCAGCGGGCACAGCGTGCACCGCCCTGTCCAATCCTCTAGTGCGCCAAGTGGCGCGACGGCAAAGTGCGGCGACGGTAGCTGGAGTTTCAGTGAAAATCACCGCGGAACGTGCTCGCACCACGGCGGGGTCGGCCGTTGGCTTTAAGGTATCGCAGCGTGCAGTGCGGCAGCAAATCATGACGGTAGCACCTTGGGAATTCTGGTCGCTCGCTACGATTCTGATCGGCACCCATGGGGATCAGGCCGAGGAGGAAGCGGCGGAGCGTCTTCGCGTTGCCGAGGCAGAGGACGACACAGGGCAGAAGGTTGTTTGGACCGAGGTGATCCGTAAGTTGAAGGACATTCGGGCCGAGAATGCATAGCGAGAAGCGTGATTGCACCGTCAGGCTTATCAAGGCAGACTACGATCGATAACCGGGGAGATTGATGTGAAGCGCATTCTTTTGGCCGTCGCAGGCCTTGTGGCCCCCCTCGCACTCACCGCCGCGCCAGCCCACGCGCAGGCCGCCCGGCATTACGACTGCACGAAGGCCGGCAACGCCAACAAGACTGTCTGCAAAGGCGCGGTCGCTGCTCCCGCTGCCAAGCCTGCAGCGATGCCGATGGCGCCCGTAGCGACGTCCGCGCGCCACTATGATTGTTCCAAGGCGGGCAACGCCACGAAGGCCGCTTGCAAGGGTGCGACACCGCCCCCGGTAGTGGCGAAAGCTGCACCAGCCGCGCCAATGGCTGCGCCTGCCGCTCGACACTATGACTGCTCGAAGGCTGGAAATGCGAACAAGACGGCATGCAAGGGAGCCGTCGCCTCGGTCGTGCCAGCTCAAGCGCCTCAGTCGGCCCCGGTCGCCGCACCGGCCGCACGCCCCGCGCCGACGGCCCCAGCGGTTCGGGCGCCTGTTGCCGGCCAGAACACCAATCCCGCAGGTCCGAACGGTGCGACCGCGAAATGCCGCGACGGAACGATGAGCTTCTCGGCACACCGGTCCGGTACATGCTCGCGTCACCAGGGCGTCGCGCAGTTCTACTGACCCAACGCCCAACCTGAGCGATGCCGAACCTCTGGGCCAACCTAATGCCTCCTCAGCCGGGATGGAGGATCGCGCTAGCTCGGGCAGAAGCGATCCTGATCGGCGCCCTGCTTGCTGTCGGTCTCGCGTGCGGGATTGTCGCCGAGATCAAGACTTGGTGACGCCGCAGCACGAACGCTGGGCCGAGGCGCTTCTCATTGAAAAGACGCATGGCGCCGATGCGCCGCGCTGGATAGCGGATCGCATTGGGGCGCTAGCGCATCAAGGTGACGAAGATGGAATTGCCCGGTTGCAAACGATCGCAGCGCTGCTTGACCAACTGCGGCAGCCGAGCGGATGATACTGAATCCGAATCGAAAGGACCGCTGATGCTCCGCCTGACCCTTGCGCTCGCCGCCGTCTCAATGCTCGCGACGCCCGCTCTGGCTGCACCCTGCCGCGACGGCCACGGCAAGTTCATGAAGTGCCCGCCCAAGCGCGCAAAGCCGGTTCGTTGTCGAGAAGCGCACGGTCGGTTTGTGAAGTGTGGAACGCCCGGCGCGCGTCCAGGCTGAGCTTCTATCTTGCCAGCCTGATGCATTTGCGTCGAAACCGCTGGCGTTCTTTCCCGTGGAGTCCGCGCTGATCGGCTTCTGCTGAACATTCCAGCGATGCCGGAGTGCGGCCGCTCTCGGCGGCGCGATCCGATGCCCCGGCGACGGGTGCGGTCACCGCGGGGATAATGCCCGTGGTCGAGATCTGCACCCGCGCCAGCGCAAGGTTCAGCATCTCGCCGAGCCGGACGCCGGCCCGCTCGAGTTGAAGCGCGGCAGCAGCTTGTGCCCTGGTGTCGTAGCCGTCAGGGAGCGCAACGGGCGCGCCGCTATCGCATCCGGGCGGTGACCCGATCGTGTAAACGACCGAGCGCGCCACAATGAACGCTTCCTGCGCCCACGCTTGCGCGTCGGCTGCCTGCCACAGCGCTCGCTGCGCAGGTGTGATCCTGCCGCGCAGCATCATCGCGATTGCCGCAGGATCGGACCCGAGCGCTTCGACCACAGTCGTGTCCCAATACGCATGTAGGTTCTGGGTACGAACACCACCGAGCGACAGCAGGACGCAGTTGCCGCCGCGGTCGTGATTGTCGGATGCGTGCAGGGGCTGGTGCAAATCTCCGGCGAAGTGGAGCAGGAACTTCAACGAAAGTAGCCGTTCGCCTGGGCTCGTGCCCAGCGCCCCCAGTTCGCTTTCGAACTCGCGCACCTTGTCTATTACGCAATCCCGCTCCGGCCCTGCGCTTGCGGGGCTATTGGCGGTGGGATGGCCGAAGCACGCAGCATCGACATCGGGATGATCTAACTCGGTGTCGACGAAGTGCCATTGCGCCGTCTCACGATGACCGTGCGAGCGGAACGCGTCCGCCCATGTCGCCTCGGCCGCCATGTCGTGGCCGGTGAGTGGGTCGGTATCGCCTGCCAGGATTGCGTCGACCTTTGCGCGAACAGCGGGCGTCAGTTCCGCGCGCGCGATGTCGGCGACGACTTGATGGCCCTTGTAACCCCAGGCGGATGCGGGCCCGGGGAATGCGGAGACAAGGACGGCTAGAGCGATCAGAATGCGCATGCGGTGCTCTTGCCACTTAGGGCGCCTCGCGCAAGGTTTGCGTTACGGTCACCCGGCCGGAGGCGAGCTTGGCGGAAAATAAGGCGACCGGTGATCAACCCGGCTGGCGCTCCCATTCGCCGTCGCCGGCCCGACACCAAGCCTCCGTCGCAGACCGTGCAGCCGAGTCATTCGTTATGTAAACATTGCGGCATGTCCGATCTCCGGTCGTCGTGGGCGAGCTGACGACCGCGAAGCCTCGTTCCCCATCCGCGCGCCAAGCTATCGCTTTTCCCGCTTCGAGCGCGTCGATCCGTGCAATAGCGATCGCGCCGCCAATGTTGTTCGACCCCGAGGCTGGTCGACGGTCATCCTCACTCGGAGAAGGTGTCGTCCGCGGCTCTTCTGCGATGGGAGCTCGGCCTCCTTCGACTTCTTTCTGAGGCGTCTCCGCCATAGGCCGCGTATCCAGGTCGGCGTCGCCTTGGGTCGGTTCGGCGCTGTTGAACGCGTCTTCGCTGGACCGTAGCGGCAGAGCTTCCGCCCCGTTCGAATCAATGGCTGCGGTTTCGTTGCCTGCTGCCAGAGGCGCAGGCGTAGGCAACCTCAAAACAAAATAGATCACAGCGCAGATGATCGCGATCGTAGCGATTCCGGTCCTGATTGCCCGAGCGCGCTGGCGCCGAAGCATTTCAAGGTATGCGGGATAGCAGTTTGCGTAGCAGAGCTTCATTTTCACGTGGCGATAACGCGTGCTGCTGCCCCCACCGACACCTAAGCCGCCTTTCGTGCCCCGATAGACTCTGGTCGAGCTGCTTGTGCTCGACACCTCCCGGATCGTGACCTTGGCAAATTGATCGGCGGGATAGATGTCTCCGCACTCGTCGCATGACCACTCAGCCTTCGCCATCAGCTCCCCCAAAAAACTTCCGCCGTTGCGTCGGCAAGCGAGACTATTCGGATGGTCCCTGGTAGTCGATGGTGAACGCTACGGCCGAGCCCTCGATGATCAAGTCCTCGCTCCACTTCATTCGTTCCGCGGCGAAGGGTATCACTCGGCCGTGCAGATACCCATATGCCTTGCGGCGAGGGAGTTTTCCGCGCGGCGGAGGGTGTAGCCTTGGAAGAACGCGAAACTGCGGGTGCTAAGCCTATCCATTCGAGGAAGCATGGCAACGAGTTCCCTCAAGAAATAGTGACACGGCAGGATGCCGCTCGACGCCAGCTCACCACGGCAATTGACCTTGTTCTGGGCATCGGCGATGCGGTGTCCGCTAATGTGCTGGCTTGGTCAGCGGTGGAGATGTTGCGAGGTGTCGCCAAAGCCCGAGGTGTGGACACTTTTAGCGGCCAGCTGGAGGACCGAATTAAGCCCGAGTTTCTAAGATATTGGCGCAATATACTTAAGGAGCACTACAACTATTTTAAGCATGCGGATCGCGATCCTGAAGGTGTAATCACAGATTTTACGCCTGAGTCGACCACTTGGACTTTGTTCGGAGGGGTGCTCGATTACGTTCATATTTATAAGACCAGGACCTGGTCGATGTTGGTCTACCAAATCTGGTTCCTTTCGCGGCACCCCGAGATTACCTTAGATGAAACTGCGGAAATGGTTTCGGCGCTTGCGCCCGGCCTTCGCTACCCCGCCGGCAAGCCGCTTGACGAAGCTGTCCAAGCGGCGTTCGAGATGGTGGATAATGGTCGCAAACATCCCGAGTTGCTCGCGCAACTAGGACCTGCCTGGCTGAAGACGCTCGAGCCGTAGGCTTGGGCGTCTGGGCGTATAGAACTTTCGGTCTGGAATGAATTCTCTTCGAACATCGCTTTGTCAGCGCAACGGAGACGGCACCATGAACGCCCGCAAAGTGCCTTATGCCGTCGGCGACCGAGTCTTTTTCTGGTCAGGCCGCGGCTCGCAAGGATATGCAGTTATTCGCGAGATACGGGGCAACCGAGCGCTTCTCGACCCGGAGCCTGATGCTTTACGGGGTAGCGATTACCGCCTGTTCACTCAGCCGGCCAAGCGCATCGATGGTTGGACCCCGCGCGACTACGGCCTGCCGTTCTCTCAAATTAATACGCCACCAAGGCCGTGGTTCCAGGACAACTGACCAAGCTGCCTGCCTTGCGGAGCCGTCCTCCATCGGTCACCCACCATTTACGACGTTTTGCAGGGAGTTTCCCACCCTCACGCTCGGAATACCCCCATGCGGCGGCTCAGGATGGCGCAGGGCGCGCAAAAATTATTTTTACCCCATCGACCCCCACAAAGGTCCACTAGCCCCCTATTGAGCTTCCTAACGTACCTATGACCGTAATGTCGATTGCTCCGGTTCGGCGAAAGTCAAGCGACATTTGACAAAAATGCGGTGGAACAGCATATCTTCCAACGGGCCTAGCCCACGAGGTCTCCGTAGGAGGCTGCATAGGGCCGCATCGAAAGGTGCGGCCCTATTGCGTATGGGTCGTGAACCCGTCGAAACAGCTGTATTTGATGCCACCAACCGACCGCTGGTCCTCCGGCAAATGAGCTTCGATAAGCTTCCCCGCGTCGCGCAAAGCGGCGTACGGACGGTAGGAGCCATCGTAGGCTCCCTTGCAAAGAGGGTACAGCATTAGGTCGGCAAGCTGGACCATCGGCGATGTCTTACGCTTGAATTTCAGGTCATAGAGCTTCGACTTCATGACGGCTCCGTCTAACGGACGGTACTTCGGATTGCCGCCGGCGGCGAAGGGCATTCCCTCCATCCGCATCTCGTCGAAGTACCCCTTGAGCAACTTCTCGGAAGCCTTGTCGGAGCGCTCGACATAAAGCCTGACCCTGCGATCGTGCGCGACGGCAAACTTAGCCGCCCGTTCGGCAATAATAGGAAACGCCGTCTTGCAGAGAGACCAGCGCTCGGTTCCGTAAATTGGCGTATATCGGGCATTATAACCCGGCCGATGGATGACGCAGGCCAGTGCTATAATAGGCGATCCGACAAGCAAGTCTTCCAGATCGCCGTAGAATCGATGCTGGTCCGCCTTCTCGAGCTGCCCAATCCAAGCGAAATTCTCGCTTCGATGTCGAATACGGACCGAGTGCAATGGGTAGGTGATTTCCCAGCGCTGGCAGAAATCAGCGTACCGCTGGCGAATTGAAGCCTCGTCTTCGCTTGCCACGAGAATCCCGCCCAGCGCGAACCAATCTCCGCCAAAGTGAGAAGGGCCAGGCTTTCGATCTGGGTTCCGCGTCCCCGAGTCGTCGATGTAAAAGTTGAATTCCTGCATCGACGCGATTGATGTCCTGTGAGCGCAATTTCTCAAGCGCGGGCGGTGGGATAGGCGCCGCTGTCATACGCCGCGGCCACAAGATGTACAAACACCTCTCACTTAGGGTCGGAAGGCTCCAAGCCGCGCGGCGCGGCTAGTCCCGCGCTTGGTGACATTCGCGTACCGATTTGATCTCTGGGGCAGTTGGATTTGATCGCCGCCGCGCCGCCCTGCATGGGGAGAGCCGCCACCACGCATATGCCGCTCCAGCCACAGGAGACGACATTGCCCGACCATTTCCAACCCGCCGTTATGACGGTTCAAGACTTCAGCCGATGGGCGCGCCTAGGTCGCACCCGGATCTATGAGGAGTTTAACTCCGGGGCGCTGAAGTGCTTCAAGCTCGGCCGCCGAACCCTGATCCGGCGCGTCGATGCCGAAGCATGGCTTGATCGGCTACAGCAGCCGGCGCAGGAGCCCAATAAAATCACGGCAAACCGTTTGTGACCGGCCGTCCGCCCCTGCTGGAGCTGCGCACTGCTCGGTTCCAGCCCGCAAATCAGCTTTCTGAAGAAGGTGATCCCCGCGAAATGACTGCGGCAATCACGTGGCTGATCAAATCGCGCATCCCCGTTTATCGGGCGTCAGCAATCCAGCTGAAAATCGGCTCACTCTCTTTCTACCCATCCACGGGAACGATCAATTTCGACAACTGCCGACGCGAACCGGTGCGCGGCTTAGCCGGTCTGAAAACGACCCTCGAGAATGCGCTCCGCCGAGAGCTTCCGGCAATCGACTAAACGCTGGGGGAGTTGGGTGTCGATGCGGATGTCGAGCGCGTGTCTAAACGCCTATTTATATCAACACCTTACTGCTTACACCCCTTACCTTAATGCCTTTACCTACCCCTATACAAACCCTGCCTTCCCCTGCCGCTCGGGAGAGAACCATTGTTCAAGCAAGTCGATTTCTCCATGCCGCCCCCGCACCCGATGGCGTGCGTTGATCACGAGGCCGGCGTTGCTCCGCCACCGTTCGATCTGCTGGTGTCGCTACTGCCGCCACTCTATCGGGCAGGCGTGCATGCCCTAGTGGATGCGGGTTTTATCGACGCCTATGTCGCAGGCGGGCGACATTGGATCAAGCGGGTGGACTTGGAAGACTGGCTAAGCGACGATGGGCACACCACCTACGATCCCGCCGACCCGGCGTACATTGCCTTGAGCATATCGAACGATACCTGAGCCGATCGAGCATCATAACGCAGGGATTTTGGGTTCGGTCTATAGCACCTTCAGTCAACTCCGTAGCCCAGCAAGCCACGAGAAGTGCTCCACTTTCTGTCCTCGCGATCCTGGGCGTCTGTCATCGCACGGAGCTGGCAGGTAAGGCAGTCGCTTTCGCCGGCGGGTGCAGACTGTTGCGGATATGGCTCACGGCGGGTCATGAATGTGTAGAAATCGTGGGAATAAAGCTCCCGCACATCCCGCACACCGTCCTCGAACTTCGATCGAAACGGTGTAGGCACAGGCACGGTGCCGTTGGCCGCGAGTTCCTCATCGGTGATCGCTGGTCTCGTTCCGTCCACGTCGATCAAAAGCGCGTTAAACCTTTGCGGCAAGATGTGCTCAAGACCGTCGGGAGCACCAAATAACCGTCGTTGGGGTCCGAGGTTGTGCGAGGCTCGAACCCGTCGCCTAGTCGCCACAGGGCCAGGATCTCCATAAGGCCAAGGCATGAGATCGCGCAGTTGCAGGTCGAGACCGTCCGGCGACGACCGTCGCGACTGCACTAGAGCAAACTGATCGCACCCTTTCAGCAGATATGTGACAACCAACCAGTGCGCGCGAGGGCTGGCAGCCAGACCCCCTTTAGCTGCGATCGCTCGTGGCACATGCCTTCCAATCTGGCGAGCAGTGTACCCAGTTGCCCACCGTCTAAAATCGCGGCGGGGCGGGTCTTTATCGTCGTCGCGGGTTTTGCCCGGCACATGCAAAGCCACATGTGCATGGTAACTTAAGACACCGTCGCGTTGTCCCATTTCAATCGAGTAGATCCATGCTGCCGGAAACTTCCCCCGGGCATAGGCGCCGTAACATTTGATGAACCGATCAAGCTGAAATTGAACGTCGACTGGATCATGAAACCCCATGAGCCCGAAGTGTATCGTGACGTGCATATCGAGTGACAATCCGGAGGCCAGTGCAAAATCTGCCGCCGAATAGACCGATTCAAATTCTGCGACGGTAATGTCTCGGGCTGTCCCCGGGCGCGAAATCTGCTTCCCAGCGCCCCAACGCCTCCGCCGTTTGTGAACGAATGTATGTGGCCGTTGCCACACCAATGCCGCCCCAAAGGCTTCGTCACCTTCTGGGTCATCTTCCAGGGTAGGGGTAATCCAATCGGCCAACGCGGGCGCTCCTTCTCAGCTCAGGATCAGCTGGCAACGTCTGAATTACCGATCAAATCCGACTTCTCGGTAAACAGGCGCGCGTCACAGATGAATTCTCCCTGCCCGTCATCCCGTCGGGCACGGAAAGACACTTTGAAACGAACCCATCTTCCGCTCGTGCCGGCTGAGGTGCTGCGGCGCCACCGCGTGCTCGAAAGCTTCGATAACCGCTTCCGCGCCGCCGCGCGCCTACTGCAGGCCCTGTGGCGTGCCGAAAATGAGATCCCGATCGGCACGCACGCCGCCGCCGATGGCACCAGCCGCAAGCTCGGCTCACGCATCAGCAGCACCGTCGGCGCGTCCGGGCGCAACTTCATGACGCCCGAAATCGCTCGCCTCGCTTGGCGCGAACATGCCTACCGCGAGCCCGGTGCGATGGTCGACGAAGAGCGCCTGTGGACCAACCTGCTGTCGTCGCACCCGTTGGTGTTCAATGCGCTCGGCCCGCTCCGGCTCGACCTCTCGCTCGCCACGAAGGTGCTTCGCGCCATCTGCCCCGACCTGGGCGACGCCGACGTCCAATCGGTTGCCTTCGAGCATTCGCCAGGGCGGCGGGTCCCGGATCTGACCGGCGACCGTACGGCCTGGGATGCTGTGATCATCTATGTCCGCGGCACGGGCAAGATCGGTTTTGTGGCGATTGAGCTGAAATACAGCGAGAGCGCATGGGAGCAGCAGAAGGAGCTGCGCGAGCGGTACGCCGAGCTGATGCCAGCCACCGGCCTATACATCGATCCCACCGCCGCGGCGCTCCGCAAGCCGCCGCTGCAGCAGTTCATGCGAGAGCATGTCCTTGCCCAGGCGTCGATTATGCGCGGCGACTTCACTGAAGGACGGTTCATCGTCATCGCGCCGGAGCTGAACCTGCCCGCGCAGGATGCATGTCGGCGATACGCCTCCCATCTGGTCACTCCGACCGACCAACAGGCCGGGTTCGCGACGGTCATGCTGGAGGGGTTCATCGCGGCCCTGGGCGAACATGGTGACGCCGGTTACGCCGACGCTCTCTTCCGCCGCTACTGCGACTGGTCGCTGGTGGATGACGAGATCGAGGCGAACTTTCCGGCCAAGCTGGCGGGTTGATCGGGGCAGGTCCGCTGGGCGCGTATGCCTGGCGGATCAGCCTCCGCGAAGACGTAGGCCTTCTCCTCCATCTTGTGATGCGGCGCCCGTTGGAATGAACTCGACTCCCGCAGCTTCGAAAGCGCGGCGAATCTTATCGATCGAACTCTGCCGCACAGTTTCGCCACCTTCAAACCTGTGCACGGTCATGACACCAACCACGGCGCCATTCGCCAGATCGGCCGCGGACCACCCGAGCATGGCCCTTGCTGCGCGACACTGACTGATTGTGATGGCCATAGGGTGTCATAGCATCCGCGCGGCGCGAACGGCCACGGGCTATTGCGCACGCCCACGAATACTGGTAGATAATATACCAGTTGGCCGAACCGGGAGATTGAGCCCTCCCGATCCGACCTGACCACCACCGTCTATTTGGGAGACGAATAATGGCTACGAACAACATAACGGCACCCGTGCGTCCGACCAAGACGGTCGATTGGAATGCTGTCGTTTCAGCATATCGCTCTGCGGCTTCCGAGCGTGACGCCGCTTCCCCCAACGATTGGAACGACGCAACGCAAGAATCCACGTGGGAAAAACTGGTCGATCGTGCGGGCAAGGCGCTTCGCGCTGTCACCGCGTGCCCCGTCACGACGCTCACGCAGCTCGCCGAAAAGTGCGCGCTTGTTAAAGCCGAGTATCCGGATGCGATGCACCTAGACGGCGGCGACTGCGAGGCGATCATTACCGACGTGCTGCGCCTCGCGTCACCGGACGCGATCCGCACGGCCGGCGAAAACCCCGCTCTTGTCGCGGCGTTCGAACGGTATCGCGCCGCCGCCCGCGTGATGCGGAATGACCCCGAGGCCACCATGAGCGGGGAGGAAGACGCCAAGCTTTATGCGGTGATGGACGTTGCCGACCACGCGCTTAATGCCGAACCAGCGCGCACGATCCCCGGCGCCCTAATGAAGCTGCGGCGCGTGTTCCTCGGCACTGCCGGGGAGCTGTGGTCAGACTTCGCCGTGTTCGATGATCGCCCCCCGGCCTTCGCCGAAGGTCTTGCGGTGGCGGGCCTCTACACCCGCATGTTTTGGGGCGCGATCGAGGATCTGCAGCGCATCGCGACCGACAAGCAGGACGCCCGCCTCGCGAACGGTGGCGCTGCTTGGGATGCGGCTTTCGCGGCGATGGAAGCGGCAAAGGCCAGCGCCGAGGCCTTCGAGGATGCCAATAGCGACGCGGCGGAAGCGGCCGACGAGCGGTACGCAGAGGCTATCTTTGAATTGCTGGAGACCCCGGCGCCGGACAACGCGGCTTTGCTGTGGAAGGCGGAATATCTCTTCGGCGAAACGACCGACAAGGGGCAGGATAGCTATTCCTGGCGTGCGGACGTGCTCGCCTCCTACATGGCTGACGTGCGCCACCTCGCAGCGATGGAGGGTTGAGCGATGGACAATCATCCCGCCACCGCAACGCGCCGGGCCGTTCTCGGTGCCGCTATCGCGCTCCCCGCGCTCGCTGCCAGTTCGGTTCACGCCGCGCCGACCTTGGAGGCCTCAACCTTCAATGAACGGCTCGAGGCGTTCAAGCGCGCCAATGCGGCTTTCTGGCGCCTCTCTAACACCGCATGTTGCAGCGACAGTGAGATCGACGCGGCTTGCAGCGCAGCCGGGCGTGCATACGACAACTTGATGGCAACGCCGGCCCCCGACCTCCGCGCGACCGTCGAGAAACTGAACGCGCTGGCGGTATGGTCGGAAGATTGCGAAATCCCGCCCGAAGAGGTTCTGATGATATTCTCCGACGCTAAGCGCGTCCTAGCGCGGGGAGGGGCAGCATGAAGGCGCTACTCTCCCGCCCGTTCCTAGGGAGCGGTCTTACCTTTGGGGGCGCTGCGGCGTCCCTGACGGTGGCGCCCGGCCTTTGGGCACTGTTCGCCCTCGCATTCGTGGCGATGCCGTCGTGACCGCCGCCGCCGTCCGCCAGATCGGCGCGCAGCTCGCCGCGTTTTGGGAGGAAATGGCCCCGGCTATCTCCTACCAATACGATCGCCACGGCCTCGAGCGTTGGGACGGTAAAGGCGAGGGGCCTTGCCACTGCCTCGCGTTCGAAGGGTTCGGATTGTCGTTCTCTCTGTTCTTCGGCCGGATGCCGAACAAGGGGGGCCGCTGACCATGGGAACGCAGATGCAACCCGCCTTCGATCCCGCCGCGTGGCTGTCGGCATTGGTGGCGATCGGCGGTGGCTATGCTCTCGCTTCGGGCCGCAAGCTCTGGTTCGTGGTGCAGGATTGCCCTGCCGACGAGCTGACCACGGTCATGTCGCATATCGTCGGCCAGCCGGAACGCGTCGAGGCTGTGCGCTGGACGATCGAACGCCGGCAAGCCGGTGAGGTACTGTGATGGGCCATCCCGTCCACACGGTCCATAAATGGGGGCATCGGCGCGGGTCACTGAGCCGAACACGCCACCGGCCGTGGATACGTCCCAACGACCCGCGGCACGCGAATACGCTGCTCGCTCGAATCCCGTCACTGCCCCGATCAGCCCTCGCTCGGCTGACCATGCTGATAATCGACCGAATGGACGAGATCGACGGCGATCCCGATCTCGAGGATCTCCGCGACGACGACGAAGACCCACACGACCGAGAACAGGAGGAGGCTTACGAGTAGTCCCGCCACATGGCAGCCAGCGCAAACTCGGTTGCCGCTTCACCAGCCCGTCGCCCGTCACAAGCGGGTGGCGGGTTTTGAGCGTGTGCACCGCTTCGAGGACAGCCACGCGCTGGCCGCGAGCTACGGACCGGACTGGTGGATACCGCTATACCGACGCGCCTTCCCCACGCTCATGTCGGCCGTCGCGATCGAGCAGGACGGCTGGGCGCAACGAGCGGGAATCGATCGCCTGCTAACCCTGGCTTGTGGTCGCACCTTTACAGTCGATGAGAAGATACGCACGCAGGATTGGCCCGACGTGCTGCTTGAGCGGTGGTCGGACGAGAAGCGCCAGATGCCCGGCTGGGTGCAAAAACCTCTCGCCTGCGACTTCATCGCCTACGCATATGCGCCGGCCGCAACATGCGTGCTGCTGCCAGTGCCAGCGCTGCAGCGTGCGTGGCGCCAGCACGGGCGGCAGTGGATTGGGCTTTACGGTCAGCGGAGGGCGCAGAACCGCGGTTACACGACGGTCAGCGTGCCGGTACCGCGCGGGGTGCTTATGCAGGCGATCGTGGAGGCGATGTTTGTAAGTTGATGCCCCCGATGCCGCGCGGTCGGTTAGCCGCCACTTCGCACTTCCTGAAGTGCGCTCCATCCTTTGGCGGTCATGGAATAAAGCTCAGGGCCGAAGTCGACCAGGCGTTCGGTGCGGACAATCCATCCTCGAACGAGAAAGTTCGTGCGGGTTTGGATCGCAGCGCCCTTAGGCATTCCACAGGGTGAATTGATGGCGAAATGCTCTAGTGCCATCCGATCTCGCTTATGCATGTCCCCCCCTCGGAGGTGGGTTCGTCAGACCGCGGGTGCCGGTGCGTACGGTTGGAATGGCATCCGATCGTCCTTTGGCCGACGAAGATGTCGCTCTAATGCAAGGTCAATCTCTCGAAGTCCTTCAGGGCTCGTCATACACACTCGGGTGACATTGTCGCCAATTAGCTTCGAAAGGTGGGTATGAGACAGGAGGTTCAAGTACAGATAACCACCCATCGGCAAAAAATCGGCTATCACTGGAATATAGACGAGCCTGTTTACGTTTCTTGCCGTGACATGGCTCAGCAGTTGACCCGCCGCATTATCGTCAAGGACCCCCTCAAGATTTTCGACAAACGCTTCAAGTGGGATAACTGGGCATATAATCGCTGCGTCATTCATCACTCGGGAGTTATCTTGCTCGAGATCGCATTCATGCGTGAGCACCAAGACCAGACCCCGCAGGACCCCGAACCGGCTTTCGCTGGCGACGTAAGCCGGATACTCAACATTATCGATCAGCATACCCGCGCCGACCGCCGCGTCGTTAACCGCACCGTAAAAGCGGCCCGCGCTCGGCGAAGGATTAGCCGTAGCTATGTCAAACGCCGTGCGAGCCTGCATCGATATATCAGAGCAAGGTCACAAGCGTCGTCGATTGCGCGAGCGCCTGCCGTAGCGCGCCGTCAATCTCGCGAGTCACCTCAGCTAATGCCTTTCGGGGAAAGACCCTGGCAGCGGGAAGTGAGTCCGAAAGAAGGATCGGGGCAACCGCGGGCCGTGTCGCGACTTGCATAGCGCAACCAGACGCAAGTGCGCCGGCGAGCGTCATTCCGGATGACATCCACATGTCAGCTCTCCCTCAATGCGGTTACAGTTTGCTCTCTCAGCAAACCGAAAAAGGTACGCTTTTCTGCAGCGTGAGCTTTCTCGAGCCAAGTTCCGACAGAAGCCATAGAAACATGCGCCGTAGAATCTGGCGTGAACATGTCAATGTCTATCACGGCCACGGCGCCAGGAATAACGATGCCCTCGACGAAACTTGGGGTTACAATTCGAACAAGTCCCTCAAGATCGCCGCCCTCAACGACGCGGTAAACGAGCTGCATGTCCGAGCTGGGTTCGCTACCCGCGACCTCGACCTTGAGATTGAGATCCCACGCCGAATGCACATTATGTGCGGCCGTGGGTGCGTTGATATAACGCAGTCCGAGGCGGACCGGGGCCACTGAAGAAACCGCCTCTTGCACGCTCGCAACGGTCTGCAGCAGCTTCGGCAGGAAGCGATCCCACCCAATATAGCCACCGACGATGTGGTGCGAGACCACGTGCGGACCGATCCGAATGATTTCCGAGCGATCGCCGGAACAGAGTTCGACGGTCGCAAGGATACGAAGCGCCGTGTCGGCTTCGCGGATTTGATCGGGGATTTCTGCGACGGGCAGCCGCACTGCGGTC
Source organism: Sphingomonas sp. PWP1-2 (assembly GCF_049898305.1). Taxonomy (NCBI): domain Bacteria; kingdom Pseudomonadati; phylum Pseudomonadota; class Alphaproteobacteria; order Sphingomonadales; family Sphingomonadaceae; genus Sphingomonas; species Sphingomonas sp. PWP1-2. The sequence goes on along the minus strand of NZ_JAFCXM010000007.1, from coordinate 115,869 downwards.
CAGCCTTCTGCTTGGAATTTGGACGCAAGCCTACCAACGATGAGCTGCACGAGTTCCGCGTGCTCGAACCGCACCTCAAAAAGCGCTTCATGGATCATATCTGGCGTTAGCTTGGAAGGCAGGATCACCGTCGTACACCAGATTGGAGGTTCGTATTTGAATCACACATTGATTGCGGTGTCCATGGTTAGGGACGAGGCGTTAACAACCAAATGAGTCCTCTTCGAGGTAAATCGGACGAGCCCGCCCTGCCCCTCTGCTAAAAAGAGCTGCCGACCATCACGCCGTGTCGCGACCTCGTTAGTAGCATGAGTTTCAGGTCGATCCGCTAACCTGACTCGCTCGAACTAGTGCCCACGATCGAGCGTGCCGCTCGGGCCCTGCGCGTCCCCTACTCCCGGTCCTCGGTCGAGAAGTTCGGCGCGGGCTGCGTCTCGATTGCCGCGTTCGCGGCCATACCCTTTTTGCCAGGCACGGTCGGGTCGCCGCCGTTTATCAACTCGCACAAATCTTTCCCCGCCTTGAACCAAGGAACGCGCCGATCGCTCAATTCGACGGACTCTCCAGTACGCGGGTTCCGACCTGTACGAGCTTGGCGCGTTCGGGTTGAGAACGAACCGAAGCCGCGGATCTCGGCGCGTCCGCCGTCAGCCAGCCGCTTCGTGATCGTATCGAAGAAGGCGGAAACGATTTTCTCGATGTCGCGCGCCGACAGATCGGGATATTGATCTGCCAAAAACCTGATGAGATCAGTACGAACCATATGAGCTTCTCCGGTGGCCGGCATTATGTCCGCATCGGGAATAAGCGAAAGTCGGTATCGTCAACTGAACGAAAAATTGATGACTCGCGCAGTTCTAAGATCGCGACTGAACGCCAACAACCGTCACCGTTCGCAACGGAGTGTGGTAGTAAGTGTGGGATCGGTTTGGTCGACGACACAAGAATATGGCGTCTTATCAAGCTCTTAGGAGCCAGTGGCTGGATGCCCCGTGAGGATTCGAACCTCAATAGGCGGTATCAGAAACCGCAGTCTTACCATTAGACGACGGGGCAACGCCGGGCCGCGATCTACGGGGGTGTGCGGTGGCTGTCAACCGATCGCGTGAACTCGCCCGCGCATCGCTTGCCGCATCTCGGGGCTTGAGCTAGGATCGCCGTCAAGCACCGAACGGCGCGCCATCCGGCGAGCCGCGACGGCAGAACAGAATAAGCGAGTATCACGGCATGGCGGATCGATCGCCGGATGTGCCGTACCGGCAGGCGAAACCTGCCCGTTCGGCGCCGTCCAACGGAAAGCCCCCCGGCAGGCCGCCGCCCGCCAAGCCGCAGGTCGCCAGGACTCCCCCGGCGCGGGGCGGCGCGACGCGTGGTCGCGAACCGCGGCATTTTGCCGCACTCGACCTCGGCACCAACAATTGCCGCCTGCTCATCGCGCGGCCACAGGGCGACGGGTTCGCGGTGGTCGATGCCTTTTCGCGAATCGTCCGGCTCGGCGAAGGGCTCGCCGGATCGGGACGGCTGAGCGATGCCGCGATCGAGCGGACGATCGCCGCGCTGAAGATCTGCGCCGACAAATTGCGCCGCCGCAACGTCACCCTGTCGCGCGCGGTCGCGACCGAGGCGTGCCGCCGCGCGAGCAACGGCGCCGATTTCATCGCGCGCGCTTATGCAGAGACGGGGATCCTGCTCGACATCATCACCGCCGAGGAAGAGGCGCGGCTTGCGGTCCTGGGATGCCATGCGCTGATCGAGCCGGGCGAGGACCCGGCTTTGGTGTTCGACATCGGCGGCGGATCGACCGAATTGGTGCTCGTCGACACGCGCGCCGAGACGCCGCGCGTGCTCGACTGGCACAGCGCGCCATGGGGCGTCGTGTCGCTGACCGAGAGCGCCGGGCACGGTCCGCCGGGGCAGGATGGCGGCGCCGAGGGCCGCGCCGCGGCTTATGCCAAGATGCGCAGCCTCGTCGCCGAGAGCATGGCGCCGTTCGCCGCGCGGCTGCCGCGCGGAATTGCGGTACCGCGGCTGCTCGGCACGTCGGGCACGGTAACGACGCTTGCGAGCGTCCATCTCGAGCTGACGCATTACGACCGCGCGCAAGTCGACGGGCTGATCGTGCCCGCCACCGCGATGCGACGGATCAGCCGCGATCTCGCCGGCATGGACTTGCGCCAGCGCGCGCAATTGCCGTGCATCGGCACCGAGCGCGCCGATCTCGTCGTCGCGGGGTGCGCGATCCTCGAGACGATCATGGATTTATGGCCGGCCGAACGGCTCGGCATCGCCGATCGCGGAATCCGCGAAGGCATTCTCCGGCGATTGATGGGAAGTACGGCATGAGCAACGACGGCGGCGGACTGCGCGTCCGCGTCAAGACCGCGCGCAAGCGCACCGCGCAATCGACGCGCTGGCTCGAACGCCAGCTCAACGACCCCTATGTGAAACGTGCCAAGGCCGACGGCTTCCGCAGCCGCGCGGCGTACAAGCTGACCGAGCTCGACGAGCGGTTCGGCTTCTTGAAGGGCAAGCGCCGCGTCGTCGATCTCGGGCTCGCACCGGGCGGCTGGGCGCAGGTCGTCCGCCGCCAAGTGCCCAAGGCGGCGATCGTCGGAATCGATCTGCTCCCGGTCGATCCGATCGAGGGGGTGACGATCCTCCAGCTCGATTTCATGGACGATGTCGCGCCCGAGCGGCTGATGGCGGGGCTCGGCGGCACGCCCGATCTGGTGCTGTCGGACATGGCGGCCAACACCGTCGGGCATCCGCAGACCGACGCCTTGCGCACGATGGGGCTCGTCGAGGCGGCGCTGGCATTCGCGATCGACGTGCTCGCGCCCGGCGGGGCGTTCGTCGGCAAGGTGTTTGCGGGCGGCGCGGATACCGCGCTGGTGGCGGAGATGAAGCGCAACTTCACGACCGTGAAGCACGCCAAGCCACCAGCGAGCCGCAAGGCGTCGAGCGAATGGTACGTCGTCGCTCAAGGCTTCAAGGGTCGCGCAGCGGATTAGCGGTTGCTAATCCGCGGTCTAGAACGGATGCTCACGCCACATCCGCTTCGGCCCGAGGTGCACAATGCCGGCATCCCCGAAAGCCGCCCTGGCGGTACTGCTTCTCTGCCTTGCGCTGCCATCGTGTGTCTCGACCAGCCGCTTCACCCCAGATGCCGGCGCGCCGATCGCATTAGACCTCGCCAGTCAGCCCGATGAGACCGTCGTCGCAACGTATCGCATGGCAGCCGCGACTAAGGCGCTGCATTTCGCGCAGGCATTGGGCGGATATCGGCCGGAGGATTGGCATCCGCAATCGGCCGGTTTCCGCTGGATCCAGGACGGCACCGGCGAGCGGATCGAGCGCTTTGACGGTGGCCCTTTCCGCGTCGTGCGCTTCACCCTTCCCGCGCGGTACCGCGCTTTGAACGGTGGCCCTTTCCGCGTCGTGCGCTTCACCCTTCCCGCGCGGTACCGCGCTTTGCCAAAGAGTTATGCGCCCTTCTCGCCGTTCAGCGACGGCGGTGTCCTGATCCATTCGGGCCAGTTTCATGCCTGCCTGCGCATCCCGTGCGCCGGCACTGACGCTTTGCCGATCACCATTGCCGCACCCGGAAAGACGATCGGCGTCGAAGGGCGGCGCGTTGCCGATCAGACCCGCTTCGTCAGCCGCGACGACGGCACCAACATTTTTGTCGGAAACCTGATGCCGGAAGAGGCGGACGGCTTTGTCGCGATCATCGATCCCGGCCTGCCCACCGCCGCGCGCGACCATTTGCGACAGTCGCTGCCCCGCGCGATGAACGCGTTTGCGCGCATCTACGGCGCACTGTCCTTCCGTCCGGAGCTCTATGTTTCCATGGACGCCCGCCCCCGCAAAGACGGCCATGCCTCGACCCAGGGCGGAACACTACCGGGTCAGATCTTCATGCATTTCGACGGCGCCAACGCGCGCGAACGGGTAACGGCCCAGGCACCTTTCTGGCTCGACTGGTTTTTCGCGCATGAAGCGGCGCACCTCTTCCAACAGGACAGGGTCGGCAAGCTCGCGGGTGATGAAACTGCGGCGTGGATCCACGAAGGTGGCGCCGATGCGATGGCCGCGCTCGTTCTGACGCAGCGCGGGAAGGAGGAGCGCGGATATGTCGCAAGCCGGGTGCGCAGTGCCGAGACCGCTTGCGCGACAGGGCTGGTGAGCGCTCCGCTCGATCGCGCCACCGCGAACGGCAATTTCGATCTGCAGTATCAGTGCGGAATGCTGATCTGGCTGGCGCTGGACGAGTCGCTGCGGGCTGAAAAAAGCGACGGGTTGCACGCCGTCAACAAGACGCTGTTCGCGCGCGTCAAGGCAGGCGCGCCATGGGACGAAAATGCCTTTACCGCAGCGGCGCGAGGCAGCGGCGCGCCGCAACCGCTGCTGCAGCGCGTCGCACGACTGGTGCATGGCGGGTATCGCGATCCGCATGAGGACGTCGCCGCGCTGAGAAAGGCGGCGCTGGCGACGGTCTTGCGGGAACAGGCGAACTAGGGGGCCGCACAGCGCGTGGCAACGCCACGTCGCCGGTCGGCTCCGAGGCCCTGCGCTCGGGGATTCGGCGATCCGCAGCTAACGCTTTCGCGTCAGCCGTGGGCCTCAGCCTTCGTAATCAGCGCCGAGGTTCTGGTTGCGCGGCGGGGCAGCAGCCGTCAGGCGCAGCGCCTCGGCCGAGGCCGCGAGTGAACCGACCGCATCGGCGACGTCGTCTTCGTCGACCTGGACGCGCTGCAGGCTCTGGATCACCGATTCCTTGAGCGTCGGCGGATGCACCATTTCCTCGGCGATCTCGCGCAGCGCGACGACCGGGTTCTTGTCGCGATCGCGATCGATCGTGATCTCGGCACCGCCCGAAATCTGCCGCGCGCGCTGGGCGGCGAACAGGACGAGATCGAAGCGGTTGGGAATCTTGTCGACGCAATCTTCGACAGTGACGCGCGCCATGAACGGCTTCCTTACTTGTACGACGAGGGTCGGAAAGGCGTTGCCCTAAGAGGAAAGCCCTACGGAGTCAAGAAAACGCGGGGGGCCGGGCCCGGCGGCACTGGCGACCAGCACCGCGCGAGTGCCGCAAGGCTGTGATCGACCCAGGCGGCCAGCGGCGTATCGCGATTGCTGCCGATATCGATCCAGGCCGGACGTCCGTGCGCATATCCCGCCTCCGCGCGCAGCCGATATTCGGTCCCGTCGAGGACCATCGCGCCCGGTGGGTCGATCCCCAGCACATAAGGATGCGGCGTAGCGACGGCGCGCATCGCCATCAGCGCCGGACGGACCGCCGGACACGTACGGCTTTCCGCCCAGACGATCGTCGCGGGATGCGACGGCTCGCGTCGCGTGAGCCGCAGGGCATAGCCGATCGGAGCATCCGGGCGCGGCTCGGTCGAGAACGCCGCATCGACGCTCTCGCTGACGTGCGACGCGACGGGCTCGCGCGAGAAATGCGCGAAGGCGCGCTCCCCGAACGAATCGGCCTCTGGTGGCGGCCCGGGCGGGGTCACAGCGACAGCGGCCTGGAGAGCAAAAGCGAGCAGCATCGGCGACCTTCGTGTTAGGCGATCTGCCTAGTCGGGAGCGTGAGATGCGGTCAACGACTTGCGCAAACCCGGCATTCGCATCACCACGGCGCACATGTCCGAGCCCGCCCCGCAACCCAGTTTCACCGTCGCCGGCAATCGCCTGACGATGCTCGACACCGGCCCGCGCCGGCTCGACACGTTGATCGCGCTGATCGACGCCGCGAAGGCGACGCTGCGCATCATCTATTACATCTATGTCGACGACGATGCCGGTGCGCAGGTGCGGGCCGCGATGATCCGCGCCGCCGAGCGAGGGGTGAAGGTCGCGCTGGTCGTCGACGGGCTCGGCAGCGAAGTCGCCGAGAGCCACCATTTCTTCGAGCCGCTGCGCGACGCGAACGTCGAAGTGTGCCGCTTCGTGCCGCGCTGGGGCCGGCGCTATCTGCTGCGCAACCACCAGAAGCTCGCGCTTGCCGATGGCGAAAGCAGCGAGGCGCGCGCGATCATCGGCGGGTTCAATGTCGAAGACGCCTATTTCGGCACCCCCGCCGAGCAAGCGTGGCGCGATCTCGGATTGCTCATCGAAGGGCCGGCGGCGCAGCGGATCACCGGCTATTTCGACGCGCTGTCCAACTGGTCGAAGCAGCCCAAGCCACCGCTGCGCGCGCTGCGCCGCGCGTTGAAGGCGTGGAGCGAGCCCGAAGGCCAAGTGCGCTGGCTGTTTGGCGGGCCGACGCGGCGGCTGTCGCCGTGGGCGCGGGCGGTAAAGCGCGATCTCGAGCGCGCCGCCAAGGTCGATTTGATCTCGGCCTATTTCGCGCCCAATCCGGGGATGCTGCGCCGGCTCGACCGCGCTGGCTTGCGCGGGAGGGTGCGGATCGTGCTGGCATCGAAGAACGATCATGGCGCGGCGATCTGGGCGTCGCGCTTCACCTATGCGGGCCTCTTGCGCAAACGCGTGCAGATCTACGAATATCAGCCGACCAAGCTCCACACCAAGCTCTTCCTGATCGACGACGTCGTCTATATCGGCTCGGCCAATTACGACATTCGCAGCCTGTTCCTCAATCTCGAGATGATGCTGCGGATCGACGATCCGGCGTTCGCGGCGCATGTCCGCGGCTATGTCGATGGCGAGGTCGGCGAATCGGAGCGGATCACCGCGCAAGCCTATCGCGAAAACACCGACTGGTGGACGCGCACGCGCCAGTTTGCGGCGTTCTTCGTGATGACGGTGCTCGACTATAACATCACCAAGCAGCTCAATTTCGGACGCGAGAAGTGAAGTCGGCCGCGCGGATCGATCGCGACTTCGCGCTGCTGTTTACGGTGATGCTGACGATCGCTGCGGGCAATACCGCGATGCAGTCGGTGCTCCCGGCGCTTGGCCGATCGTTGAAAGTCCCCGACAGCGCGGTCGCCGCGGCCTTTTCGGTCTCGGCGCTGCTCTGGGTGATCGCCGCGCCGTTCTGGGCGAAGCGCTCCGACGTCCACGGCCGGCGCGCGATGATCCTGCTCGGCATGGGCGGCTTCTCGGTGTCGCTGGTGACGTGCGGGGTGTTCCTCGCCGCGGGGATCAACGGCTGGATCAGCGGAACCGCGGCGTTCCTGTGCTTCATCGCCGGTCGGCTGATCTACGGCACGTTCGGATCGGCGGCGCCGCCGGCGGTGCAAGCGCTCGTCGCGGGCAACACGACGCGCGCCGAGCGCACCAAGGCGCTGACGCTGCTCGGCTCGGCGTTCGGGCTCGGCACGATCCTCGGGCCCACGCTCGCGCCGTTCCTCGTGCTCGGATCGCTCGGCGGGGTCGAGATCGGGCTCGCCGGCCCCGCCTTCCTGTTCGCGCTGTTCGGGCTCGGCGTGTCGTTTGCGGTGCACCGCATGCTCGCCGACGATCGCCCGACGCAGAGCGACGACCCGGGTGCTTTCCACGGCGCCGCCAACGCCTATCCCTCGATCGGCGGGCAAAGTTCGGGCGCGAGCATTACCGCCGCGACCGAACCGCACAGCGAACCGGTCGGCTATGCCGATCCGCGGATCCGCGGCTGGATGATCGCCGGCCTCGTTTCGGGCCACGGCCAGGCGATGACCGGGCAAGCGATCGGCTTTCTCGTGATCGACCGCCTGCACCTCGCCCCAGCGCAAGCGCTGCAACCGACCGGGATCGTGCTGATGATCGGCGCAGGCGCGGCGTTGCTCGTGCAATGGGGGATCATCCCCAACCTCAATCTGCGCCCGCGACGGATGATGCTGGCTGGGCTGGTAATCGCGGCGCTGGGGTGTGCGCTGACCGGGGTCGCGACGTCGCTCTATACGATCGCCTGCGCCTATGCGCTGGCGAGCGTCGGCTTCGGCTTTACCCGCCCGGCGTTCACCGCGGGCGCGTCGCTTGCGGTCGATCATGCCGCGCAAGGTGCGGTCGCGGGGAAGGTCACTTCGGTCAACGGCGCGGCGTTCGTGCTCGGCCCGTCGATCGGGGTCGGCCTGTACGAACTCCAGCACTCGCTGCCGTATCTCGTCGCGGGCGCAGCGATGATGGCGTTGTTCGGCTATGCCTGGGCGAAGTTGCGCGAGGCGCGCTAACCTTCCCCCCTCCCTCGAAGGGAGGGGGGAAGCAGGTCAGCCTTCCTTCGCGCGCGGCGGAAACGCGAAGCCGATCGGCTGGAGCGAGGTCGCGTCCTGCTTCAACCGCGCTTTCATCGTCTCATACTCACGCTCGAGCTCAGGCGTGACCGAGGCGCGCGAATCGCCGAGCGCGGTTTCGAAATGCGCCATCGTCACTTCGCGAACCTCGAGCGATTCGCGCAGCGCGGTAAGCCCCGCACGCCGCACCAGATCCTCGAGATCGGCACCGGTGAAGCGATCGGTCCGGCCCGCGAGCACGTCGAGATCGACATCCTCGGCGATCGGCATCTTGGCGGTCTGGATCGCGAGGATCCGCGCGCGCCCATCGCGGCTCGGCACGCCGACATAGATCAGCTCGTCGAACCGGCCCGGGCGCAACAGCGCCGGGTCGATCAGATTGGGCCGGTTGGTCGCGCCGATCACGACGACCGACTGCAGCTCCTCGAGCCCGTCCATCTCGGCGAGGATCGTGTTGACGACGCGCTCGGTGACTTGCGGCTCGCCCATCCCGCTACCGCGCGTGGGAACGAGCGAATCGAGCTCGTCGATGAAGATCACGCATGGCGCGACCTGGCGGGCGCGCGCGAACAGCTTGGCGATCTGCTGCTCGCTCTCGCCATACCATTTGCTGAGCAGATCGCTCGACTTGGTCGCGATGAAGTTGGCCTGCGCCTCGCGCGCGACCGCTTTCGCCAGCAAGGTCTTGCCAGTACCCGGCGGGCCATAGAGCAGGAAGCCCTTCGCCGGACGGATGCCGAGCCGGCGGAACGCATCGGGGTCCTTCAACGGGAGCTCGACGCCCTCCTTCAACCGCATCTGCGCATCGTCGAGCCCGCCGACATCGTCCCAGCGGACGCGCGGCGCCTCGACCATCACTTCGCGCATCGCGCTCGGCTGGACGCGCTTCAACGCATCGACGAAATCTTCGCGAGTCACGGCCAGCGTATCGAGGATCTCGGGCGGGATGGTCCCTTCCGAGAGGTTGAGCCGCGGCATCAGCTTGCGCACCGCCTCGATCGCCGCCTCGCGTGCGAGCGCGGCGAGATCGGCCCCGACGAACCCGTAGGTCGTGCGCGACAGCTCATCCAGATCGACCCGGTCGCCGAGCGGCATGCCGCGCGTGTGGATCCCGAGAATCTCGCGGCGCCCACGCTCGTCGGGAACGCCGACGACGATCTCGCGATCGAACCGGCCCGGCCGACGCAGCGCCTCGTCGATCGCCTCGGGGCGATTGGTCGCGGCAATCACCACAACATTGGCGCGCGCTTCCAACCCGTCCATCAGCGTCAGCAGCTGCGCGACGAGCCGCTTCTCGGCCTCGCCCGACACTTGCCCGCGCTTGGGCGCGATCGAATCGATCTCGTCGATGAAGACGATCGAGGGCGCGGCCTTGGCGGCTTCCTCGAACACCTGGCGCAGCTTGCTCTCCGATTCGCCGTACGCCGAGCCCATGATCTCGGGCCCGTTGATCAGGAAGAACTCGGCCGCCGATTCGTTGGCGACGGCGCGCGCGAGCCGCGTCTTGCCGGTGCCGGGCGGCCCATGCAGCAACACGCCCTTGGGCGGATCGACGCCCAGACGCTGGAACAGCTCGGGGTAACGCAGCGGCAGCTCGACCATCTCGCGCAGCTGGTCGATCGTCGGGCCCATCCCGCCGATATCGTCATAGGTGACGTCGGCGCGGCGCGCTTCCTTGGGCTCCTCATATTCGGGGCGCAGCTCGATCTCGGTCGTCTCGTCGACATGCACCACGCCCTTAGGCACGGTCGCAATCACCGCGAGGCGGATCTCCTGCAGCGCATAGGCCGGCGCGCGCAGCATGTTCTGGACGCCCGGCGGCATGTTGTCGACGCGCTGTTGCCCGGCGGTCGCGACGACGTCGCCCTGCGTCAGCGGGCGGCCGAAGAAGGTGCGTTTCAGCGCGTTCGACGAGCCCTGCAGCCGCAAATTCTGCTGCGCCGGCGCGAAGATCACGCGCGTCGCGGCCTTCGATTCGACCGCGCGGATCTCGACGAAATCGCCCGAGCCGACGCCCGCATTGGCGCGCTGCAGACCATCGATGCGGATGATGTCGAGCCCTTCGTCCTCGGCATACGGCGCGACCGCGCGCGCCGGAGTCGACGATTTGCCGACGATCTCGATGACATCGCCCTCGCCCAGCCCGAGCGCGGCAAGCATCGCGCGCGGCACATGCGCGAGCCCGCGCCCGCTATCCTCGGGCCGCGCATTGGCGACCTGCAATTTCCGAATCGGCGTCTCGACGTCCGCCATGCTATCTGTTCCTCGCGTAAACCCGGTGAGCGCGCGAGATAGGCATGCGGTTCCGCGAATACGAGAGCGGCACTGCGGCGTGCGCTGGACAAAAAAAAGGGCCGACCCCCGGAGGGATCGGCCTTGAAAGTTTTAGGAGAGGATGCCTGAAAGGCACCGTCTAAATGCAGCACGACCGATTATGTTGCAAGTGCGAAAGAACTGATTGCGATTGTCGTTTCTGCAATCGTTGCAATCTTCCCCGCCACGGGGAATGGTGGGGTTAGAGCGAACGGTATCTTGGTGCGTCGCACAAGATAGCGATGTCATAGGTCACGGAGGAACGAGCCGACGATGCGCAGACTGCCGCCCCTTACCGCGATCGAAGCGTTCGTGCAGGTCGCCCGCACCGGTTCGATCAAGGCGGCGTCGCAGGAGCTTGCCTTGTCGCCGCCCGCGCTCAGTCGGCGGATCCAGGCGCTCGAGCGCTTTATCGGCCGCCCGCTGTTCGAGCGCCGCCACCAGGCGGTCGTGCTCAACGCCGATGGCGACCGGCTGCTGCAACAGATCGCGCCCGCGCTCGACCAATTGTCGGACGCGGTCGAAGTGATGACGAGCAATACCGACGTGTTGCGGCTGCGACTCGGGCTGCTCCCGCTTTGGGCGTCGCAGAAGCTGTTCCCGCGGCTCGGCGAGCTGCGCACGCAGCATCCCGAACTCCACCTCGACATCGACACCGCGGCGCATCTGCTGTCGCGGCTCGGCGAAGGGCTCGATGCGGTGATCGCACTCGCACGCGACATCGACCCGGCGCTCTATGCCAAGCGACTCGATCGCAACCAGGTCTATGTCATCGGCGCGCGGGCGCTGATCGAGGGGCCGAACCCGATCACCAGCCCCGACCAACTCGCCGGGCTGACCGCGTTGGTCCACCGCGACATGCCCGATACGTTCAGCGCGTGGCGCGCGGCAGCCGGGCTGACCGACCTCGAGCCGCTCGCGATCGACCATTTCGATTCGGGCGCACTGATGCTCGAGGCGGCGGCGCAGGGGCTCGGCATCGCCTTCATGCACGCCAGCCATTTCGAGGAAGCACGCGACGATCGGATCGTGCGGCTGTTCGATATCCCGGTCGAAAGCCCGTACAGCTATTGGTTCGCGTGCCGCCCGCGCGCGCTGACGCAGAAGCCGGTGCGGCTGTTCCACGACTGGCTGATCGCGACGATCGCCGATCCGGGGGTTTGAAACCTTCGCCCTCTCCCGCTTCGCGGGAGAGGCTACGAAGACTTGGGTCGCGTTCTTTACGCGGCCCTAGTCGTAGTCGGTGAGGGTCTGCTGCTTTTCGAAGAAGGCCCTCACCCAACCCTCTCCCGCAAAGGCGGGAGAGGGCTTTGCTGGTGCGTTCGTTACTCGGCGTGCGCCTTCAGGATCTTGCCCGGGCTACGCGGCGGCTCGCCCTTCGGCAGCGCGTCGACATGCTCCATGCCCGACGTGACCTGACCCCAGACGGTGTACTGGTTGTCGAGGAAGCGCGCATCGTCGAAGCAGATGAAGAACTGGCTGTTCGCCGAGTTCGGGTCCTGCGCACGCGCCATCGACGCGGTGCCGCGGACATGCGGCTCCTTCGAGAATTCGGCGGGCAGGTTCGGGTGGTTCTTCGAGCCGTGCATGCCGGTGCCCGTGGGATCGCCGCCCTGCGCCATGAAGCCCGGGATCACGCGGTGAAACACGACGCCATCATAGAAGCCGGCATTGGCGAGCTCGGCGATCCGCGCAACGTGCTGCGGCGCGAGATCGCCGCGCAGCTTGATCACGACGTCGCCGCCGCTATCGAGGGTCAACGTGAGGGTTTCGGGAAGATCGGCCATCGGAGGACTCCTGGAAATGGGGGATGCGCCGCCCTAGCGAGGCTGCGCACGGCTGGCAAATCGCCCGCCGCCGCACAGCCCAACGAAGCGGCGTTGGCTTTGTTGCCGCACGCCGCTAGACCGCCAGGACTACAGGCCAAGGAGGTCCATGGTGAGCGAGACCGACCTGACCGAGCCCGAGCTCGATACCGCCCAACTCGACGAAGACGACCGATTGAAGCCCGCCTTTGTCAGCGCGGTGCGCGATGCAGTCGAGTCGGGCGACGCCGCGGCGGCGCGCGCGCTGGTCGAGCCGCTCCACCCCGCCGATATTGCCGATCTGTTCGAGCTGACACCGCACGAGGACCGTGCCGCGCTCGCGACCGCGATCACCGACTTGCTCGACGGCGACGTCTTCGCCGAGATGAACGATTATGTCCGCGAGGATCTGATCGACGCGCTGTCGGCGACGCAGGTGGCCGACATCGCCTCCGAGCTCGATACCGACGACGCCGTCGCGATCATCGAGGACATGGAGCCCGCCGACCAGCGCGAAGTGCTCCGCGCGCTCGACCCCGACGATCGCGCCGCGATCGAAGAGGCGCTGAGTTACGACGAGGAGACCGCCGGTCGCTTGATGCAGCGCGAGCTGATCGCGGTGCCCGAACACTGGTCGGTCGGCGATGTGCTCGACTATCTGCGCCAGCATGACGAGCTGACCACCGACTTCTGGGAAATCTTCGTCGTCGACCCCGCGCACAAGCCCGTCGGCACGGTTGCGCTGTCGTGGATCCTGCGCACGCCGCGCGGCATCGCGATCGGCGACGTGATGCAGCGCGAACAGACGCTGATCACGGTCGACATGGACCAGGAAGAAGTCGCCTTGCGCTTCCAGAAATATGCGCTCATCTCGGCCGCGGTGGTCGATCCGGTCGGGCGGCTGGTCGGCATGATCACCGTCGACGACATCGTCCACATCATTTCCGAAGAAGCCGGCGAGGATATCCTCCGCCTGTCGGGCGCGGGCGACGGCGACATCAACGAGCCGATCCATCTCACGGTGCGGACGCGAATCACCTGGCTCGTCGTCAATCTCGGCACCGCGATGCTCGCCGCTTCGGTCGTCGGGCTGTTCCAGGGCGAGATCGGGCGTTTCGCGCTGCTCGCGGTGCTGATGCCGATCGTTTCCGGCATGGGCGGCAATGCCGGCACGCAGACGCTCGCGGTAATGGTCCGCGCGCTCGCCACCAACCAGCTGACGAGTTCGAACACCGGCCGGATGATCTATCGCGAATTCCGCATCGCCGCCGCCAATGGCGCGATGCTCGGCACGCTGATCGGGATCGGGACGTTCTTGATCTTCGGCAACATGCATTTGGCGATCGTCATTGCGATGGCGATGGTGATCAACAATCTGATCGCGGGCCTGTCGGGGGTGCTGATCCCGGTGACGCTCGACCGGCTCGATATCGATCCCGCCGTCTCGTCGGCGGTGTTCGTGACGATGATGACCGATGTGATGGGCTTCTTCTCGTTCCTCGGCCTTGCGACGCTGTTCGGGCTCGGCAGCTAGGCGCATGTGGAATCACCTGCCGGTGTCGATCGGGGTTCAGCTGCTCTGCTGGGCATTGGGCCGCTGGCTCGCGGTACCGACCCGCGGCGCGCTCTGGCTCGGCTGCTTCGCGGGGTCGGCGGTGTGCATCATGCGCGCACGCAGCGCGAATATCAGTGGATCGAGCAATTCGGCGCCGGGCGACGCGCCAACATGCCGGGCTATGCCGGGCTCGAAGTGTGGGACTGGAACGCCCACTCGCTCAGCGAAACCGCGGTGGCGATCGCCGGGTCGGTGCTCGTCGCGCTCGTCGTGAGCCATTACGCCGCCGATCGCGAGAATTGAGCCTTTCGGGGTTGGCGCAGAGCGCGCGCTGCCCCATCTGCGACGTGTGCCGCTTCATCTCACCAAGGTCGCGTTCGGCGCGACCAGTCTCGATCATCTCGACGAACGCCTGCGCCAGCGCGGTGCCGAGGGGCCCGTGTTCCTGACGACGCGCTATCTGCCCAAACGGCATGAGGAGATCGTCGGAACGCCCGGCGGCTCGCTCTACTGGATCATCAAGCATACGCTCGTCGCGCGCTCGCCGATCCTCGGCTTCGGCGAGGCCGAGGGCGGGCGCGTCGCGATCCATATCGACCCCGCGCTGGTGCTGACCGAGGGCCGGCCGAAGCGCGCACACCAGGGCTGGCGCTATCTCGAGGCAGGCGACGCGCCCGCCGATCTCGGCGCGGGGATGGTCGCGGGCGATGTCATGCCGACCGCGTTGCTCGCCAAATTGTCGGCGCTGGGATTGGTCTAGCGCCGCTTACGGCGCGCTGCCGCCGCACGTCACCGGCGCACCGGCGGGCGCCTTGACCTTGCATTTCGGGCTGCCCGAAACCGTTACCGCACCGAGCCCGGTCGTCACGACATCGGCGACATAGCGCGCATTGGCTTGCGTCGCGCCCGATCCGTCGAGCCGCAACAGCGCTTCGTTGGCGAGCAACGCGCTCGCATCGATCGACCCCGCCCCGGTGCTGAGCACGCGCAATCGCGCGGTCCGCCCGCCAAGCGTCATCGCACCCGCGCCGACGAGCGTCACCGAGACTTGATCGGCGGCGAGCTCGGGCGCGGTGATCGATCCGCTGCCGGAAATCTGCAGGTCGACGCGGGTCCCGCGCACTGGCCCGGCAATGACGAGCTTGCCCCCGCCGATCACCGCCGCAGCGTGGAGATCGGTCGTCCGCACATAGATCGTCGGCGGGTCGGCGGCGCCCGCCTTGGACGGACCGTCCGAATCGCGCGCCGTCCCGCGGATCGTCAGCACCCGAGCATCGACATGCACGTCGAGCCCGTCGGTCGCGCCAGTCACGCGCGCGGCAGGCGTGCCGCGCGTCGCGAGCCGCACATCGAACGGCCCCTCGACGCGGATTCGATCGAAATCCCCGATGAAATAGCTGCGTTCGGCGGCGCGCGCCGGCGCAACCGAGACGAGCATGGCAAGGGTCAGGAAGCGCAGCATCGCCGCGACCATCCGCGCAAGTGCCGCGCCGCGCAAGCGCGATCAGCCGACCCCGATCGGCCGACCCCGATCAGCCGCCCCCGATCAGCCGCCCCCGATCAGCCTCCGCAGCGCACCTCGCCCGAGCCGACCTTGGTGGTCGTGCAATGCGCCGCCTGCCCGAGATCGACATTGCCCGAACCGACCATCGAAACCCGCGCCTCGCCGCTGACATCGGCGGTCACGTCGCCCGATCCGGCGATCGACACCGTCGCGCCGCGCGCCTTGAGTCCGCGCGCGGAAACATTGCCCGAGCCGGCGACATCGATCGCCAACCGCTCGACCGCACCCTTGGCGGTGATATTGCCCGATCCCGCGACCGCCAGCTTGGCCTGCGGCACGGCAAGCGCGCCGATCGAGAGATCGCCCGAGCCCGCGGCATCGGCGTCGAAGCGCGCGCCCGCGACGCGGTCGATCGCCATATTGCCCGACCCGGCAATCTGCGCCGCGACGATACGCGGCATCGTCACGAAGATCTTCACGCGGTCTTGCTTCGAGCCCCAGCTGAAGCCACCGAGGTTTTTCTTGCGCCCGACGCGGAGCGTGTCGCCCTCGCGCACGATCTCGAGCTTGTCGAGCGCGCTGCGGGGCCCCTGCGCGCGCACCGAAAAGCCCGACCCGACGCGCACGTCGACATCGTCCGACCCACGCAGCGCGACGCCGGTGAAATCGGCGATCGCGAAGCTGCGCGTCGCACGCGGGCCCGAGTCACCCGGGGGCGATGCGTCGCTGTTGAACGAGCACGCTGCGAGCGGGACGGCGATGAGAAACGGAAGGACGCGCATGACGGAACTCCTGTGTGTTGCAACAACAATACACTGACGAACCGGCCGCGCAACAAAAAAGGGGCAGCCGTCGCCGGCCGCCCCCTGATGGCACGTCGATGGTGCGAAGGATCAAGCCGGAGCCTTGTCCTTGTTGTGGATCGCGGCGGCCTTGCGCAGGATCTCGAGGATCTTTTCCTGTGCGGTCGGCTCGTCGACCTGCTCCATCGCGGCGAGTTCGCGCGCGAGGCGGCTGGTCGCGCCTTCGAAGATCTGGCGCTCGGAATAGCTCTGCTCGGGCTGATCGTCGGCCCGGAACAGATCGCGCACCACTTCGGCGATCGACACGAGGTCGCCCGAATTGATCTTGGCTTCATATTCCTGCGCGCGACGCGACCACATGGTGCGCTTGACGCGCGGCTTGCCGGTCAGCGTATCGAGCGCCTCGCGCAGCGTCTTGTCGCTCGAGAGCTTGCGCATCCCGACGCTTTCCGCCTTGTTGGTGGGCACGCGTAGCGTCATGCGCTCTTTTTCGAACCGCAGAACATAGAGTTCGAGCTGCATCCCGGCGATTTCCTGCCGTTGGAGCTCGATCACACGGCCGACACCGTGCTTGGGATAAACGACATAATCGCCGACGTCGAAGGACAGCGCCTTGGCAGCCATTCCGTAAGACCTTTCTGTGGACCGGGTATCCGGTGCAACGCATCCGCGGCAGAAAAGCTGCAGAGCACGTGCGGATGTGGGTGTTGTTGTACGTCTCCGTGCCGAAAGCGCGCGCGATGGCGCTTGCGTCCCTGTCCTTTTAACAGAGTCGTAATAAAATTACCAGCTAAACGTCGCACTCGCGACGTCATTGCGCATTGCTTTTGCGTGCAATCGCGGATCGAGGCCGAGTTCTGCCCCGATCCGCGACACTTCAGTCGCCCGCGCCCGGCTCGGGCGAGAAGAACTCCATCTTGCCCGGCTTGCCCTTCCACGCATCGGCATCGGCCGGCGTCTGGTTGGCGTTGCGCGTGACGTTGGGCCACTGGCCCGAGAAGGTCGTGTTGAGCTCGAGCCACTGCTCGAGACCCGATTCGGTGTCCGGGAGAATGGCCTCGGCGGGGCATTCGGGCTCGCACACGCCGCAATCGATGCACTCGCTGGGATTGATCACCAGCATGTTCTCGCCTTCGTAGAAGCAGTCGACCGGGCACACCTCGACGCAGTCCATGTACTTGCACTTGATGCAGGCATCGGTGACGACGTAGGTCATTAAAACACTCCCGGAGTACGAACGCTTGTGCTGCTATGCCCGAGCGTCACCGCCGTCAACGCTTGCGCGCGTCGGACGCGTATTTTCGAGCAACTCGTCGTAGCACGCGCGGCCCTCCTCGGGCGGACCACGGCGCTGCGGCAGCACGAGGAGGCGGAGCGCGCGAACCCGGCCGGCGGGGGTCGCAAAGGCGATGACGCTGCCGATCCGCACCAGCGTCGCGGGCTTGTCGACCGCGCGACCATCGACGCGGACATGACCGCTCGCCGCCATGGTCTGCGCGATCGCGCGGGTTTTGACGATCCGCGCGAACCATAGAAAGCGGTCGAGCCGCATCGTGTGCGTCGATTCGCCCAAGCGTTACTCCGCCTGTCCGCCGAGCGCGGCGAACGCGCCCGCCATCGCCCCTGCCATCGCCCCTGCCATCGCGGTGTCGCGCGGCGGCGGCGCGGGGCGCACCGGCGGGCGGCCGCGCCAGCTCCAGCGCAGCGTATCGTCGGCGCTCGGCGCAGGGCGAAAGCCGAAGCCCCCCATCAATTGCTCGAGCGTCGCGCGCGTCAGCCCCATCGAGAGCGCAAGCGCCGGATCGAGCACGAACGGTTTGCGCCCCTGGCTACCGCGCTCGTCATGCGCCGCCCGCGCGATGCGTTCGATCAAGTCGATCCGCACCGCCTGCGCGCCGACCGGGCGATAGCCATGCGCCAGCGTCGCGCCGGGCGCGGCACGGTCGAGCACCGTCGCCCCTTCGCGCGGCCCTGCGCCCACCGGCTGCGTATTGCGTGCGGCGAGCAGGACGCGCCGCCAGCGCGCCGCGCCCGGCTTGAGCAACCGCGGATCGAACAGGTCGAGCGCGCCGATCGTGAACCCCGCCCCGCGAAACGCTTTGCGCGCCACCGGGTCGAGCCCGTCGACCGCCACCGCGATGTCGGCGCGCGCGACGATCCCGCCATGCGCAACGAGTGCCGCCGCAACGGCGCGCGACGCCGGGCTGGCCGCCGGATCGCGCTGGACGCCGTCGAGCACGACCAGCCCCGGCACGCTCCGCTTGAGCTGCCCGCCCAGCCACAGCTTCAGCCGCGCCTCGATCTTCCCACGCGCCTCGACGCTCAGGCAATCGAGCGCGCGGTCGAGCAACACGCGCGGGCGCAACAGCGTCGGCCCCGGCGCGAGCGTCGCGACCGCAAGCTCGCCCCACAGCAAAGTCGGCACCGCGCCAACCTCGGCCGACAGCGCCAGCGCGTGATCCTCCGCCTCGGCGAGCGCCACACCGCGCCGCGCGCGTTCGTCGCCGAGCCGGCGTTCGGCAGCGGCGAGCAGCAGCCGTTTGTCCGTCGCACGCGCATCGGGCGCGACGACGAAGCGAAAGCCATCGAGCCGGCCGATCGCATGATCCTCGACCATCACCTCGCCCTGCGCGCCGATCGTGACGGGCAGCGCGCGCGGATCGGCGCCGATCTGGCGCATCAGCAGCGTCGTGCGCTTGTCGACGAAGCGCTGCGTGAGACTCACATGGAGCGCATCCGAGAGCCGCTCCTCGACCGCGCCCGCGCGTGCCGACCAATGCGCCGGATCGGCGAGCCAGTCGGCGCGGTTGGCGATGTACGACCAACTCCGCGCCGCCGCGATCCGACCCGCCAGCGTCTCGACATCGCCCGCGACATTGTCGAGCCGCGCGATTTCGGCTGCGAACCAGTCGTGCGGGATATGCCCGTGCCCCTCGCTCAGATAGCCGAACAGCCTTGCCACGAAGCGCGTATGCGGATCGACCCCGAGCTTGCGAAAATCGGGAACGCCACACGCCGCCCACAACCGCGCGACCATCGCCGGCGAGCGACACCGCCCGCGCACGCCGGGCTCCTCCGCCATCCGCTTCAACACCGCGAGATCGGTCGACTGCGGCGCCGCCCACAGCACGCGGTGCGCAGGCCGCTGCTCGAGGCTTTCGATCAGCGCATCGACACTCGCATAATCGGGCTCGCCCTGCCGCCAATAGAGCTGCTCGAGCGGCGGGAAGCGATGCTCCTCGATCGCGAACACTTCCTCGGGCGTGAACGCCCCCGGCCCTTCCTCGACCAGCGCGCCGAAGGTGCCATCGCGCTGGTGCCGCCCGGCGCGCCCGGCGATCTGCGCCATCTCGGCGACGCGCAGCCGGCGCTGGCGATGGCCGTCGAACTTGTTGAGGCTGGCAAAGGCGACGTGCGCCACGTCCATGTTGAGCCCCATGCCGATCGCGTCGGTCGCGACGAGATAATCGACCTCACCCGCCTGGAACATCGCGACCTGCGCGTTGCGCGTGCGCGGGCTGAGCGCGCCCATCACCACCGCCGCTCCGCCGCGCAAGCGCCGCAGCATCTCGGCGACGGCATACACTTCCTCGGCGCTGAACGCGACGATCGCCGAGCGCTTGGGCAGGCGGCTGATCTTCTTCGCGCCGGCATAGCTCAGCGTCGAGAAGCGCGGGCGATTGATGATCTCGATGCCCGGCACCAGCGCCTTGAGCATCGGCCGCAGCGACTCCGAGCCGAGCAGCATTGTCTCCTCACGCCCGCGTGCGCGTAAGATGCGGTCGGTAAAGACGTGGCCACGCTCGGGATCGGCCCCCAATTGCGCCTCGTCGAGTGCGACGAACGCCAGATCCTTGTCGAGCGGCATCGATTCAGCGGTGCACAGGAACCAGCGCGCGTCCTTCGGGACGATCTTCTCCTCGCCGGTGATCAGCGCGACGCGGTTCTCGCCCTTGAGCTTGACGACGCGGTCATAGACCTCGCGCGCCAGCAGCCGCAGCGGGAAGCCGATCATCCCGCTCGAATGCCCACACATCCGCTCGACCGCGAGATGGGTCTTGCCGGTATTGGTCGGTCCGAGCACCGCCGTGACGGCATGTTCTGCGGTACGCTGCATGACGCGTGCAACATCGCGTGCCGGGCACCTAAGTGCAACCACTAGGCAAAAATACGATCTGCAGCGGCCGCGTTAACCACGCTAAAGCCCTGCCCAACACAGCGTTTCTCCATCTCGTCGCAGCGCGGCAACGCATCGGCGTTCTGCGCGCTTTCCAAGGGCGGGGTTAATTTGACTTTAGGGTTTTGGCACCACAGTCATTTGGCTCCATGCTGCGGGGCGGAACGAGCAGCGTGTATCGATTTTTCGGGGGCGCGAATCCTTGTTCTTGCGTAACGATCATGGGCTCGACCAGGCTGGCGGCACCGCCGCCATTTCCTTTGGTCGCGCGCTCGTGCCCAATGCCGAGCTCACCCGCGTCGAAAAGCTGCGCGCCGCCGCATTGCACATCGATTGGGTTCCCGATCTCGGATCGCGGATCGGCTCGCTCGACTGGTGGCGCGGTGCGGCGACCTGCGCCGCTCTGTGCGCCACCGCGATCGTGATCGCCCCGCCGATCACTCGCCCGATCCTGGGCGCGATCCCCGCTCCGCTGACCGGCGCCGACCGTGACGAAGCCCGCGCGCAAGCGATCCTGCCGCTCGCGCTCGGCGCGAACAGCGGGCGGCACATGGCGTCGAACGACCTGGTCGTCCCGCTTGCCGAAGCCCCCGAACGCCCGGTCGAGGACCGCACCGCGACCGTCGGCCAGGGTGACAGTTTCGGCGACATGCTCCAGCGCGCCGGCGTATCCGAACGCGATGCGCAAAACGCCGTCGCGCTGATCGCGAGCTCGGTCCCGCTCGGCGATCTGAAACCCGGCACGCAAGTCCCGATGACGCTCGGCCGCCGCCCCAATCGCAGCGTCGCACGCCCGCTCGAGGCGCTCGCCTTGCGCGCCCGCTTCGACGAGCAGCTGACGCTCAAGCGCGTCGGCGACCAGCTCGTGCTGACCAAGCAATCGATCGCGATCGACACGACCCCGCTGCGCATCCAGGGCCCGGTCGGCAGCAGCCTGTACCGCTCGGCGCGCGCCGCCGGCGTTCCCGTCAAGCTGGTCGAGACGTACATCAAGGCGATCGCGAGCAAGTTCGCGATCGGCCGCGTCGGGCGCGACGATTCGTACGACCTGGTGATCGAGCGCAAGCGTGCCGCGACGGGCGAAACGCAGCTCGGCAATCTGCTGTTCGCCGGGCTCGATCACGGCGCCGCCAAGACGCAGCTCGTGCAATGGACCGACGGCACCTGGTACGAAGCGAGCGGCCAGTCCGAGCGGCAGGGCATGTTCACGATGCCGGTATCGATGGCGCGGATCACCTCGAGCTTTGGCATGCGCTTCCACCCGCTGCTCGGCTTCACGCGGATGCACAAGGGCATCGACATCGGCACCGCGTGGGGCACGCCGATCCATGCCCCTGCCGACGGCACGATCACCTTTGCCGGGCGCAGCGGCGGGTATGGCAATTTCATCAAGCTGTCGCATGGCGGCGGGATCGAGACGCATTACGGCCATCTCAGCCGCTTCGCGACGCGCCCCGGGCAGCATGTGTCGCGCGGCGAGGTGATCGGCTATTCGGGCAATAGCGGCATGTCGACCGGCCCGCATCTCCACTGGGAAGTGCTGCGCGGCGGCGTCGCGGTCAATCCGCGCGGCTTCTCCTTCTCGAGCGTCGCGACGCTGTCGGGCGAGCAATTGCGCGCGTTCAAGGCGAAGGTCGCAAGCCTGCTCGCGGTCAAACCGGGCGCGTAAGCCGCGTCACCCGGATTCGATCCGGGGTCCGTACGAGCCGCCAGCCGGGCCCTGTAACACCGATCGCACGCCTGGATGCCGGATCACGTCCGGCATGACGCAGCCGCTTACCGCCCCTGCGCGCGCCAGCGCTTCAAGGTCCGCGCGATGATCTCGCCTTCGCCGCCGGTCTGGCGCCACAATTGCGAGAAGAGCGGATCGTCCGACGCCGGGCGCTTGTCGTCGGCAAGCGAATCGAACGAGACGCGGATCGGGATCGCGACGCCCTCGCCGCAGATGATGCACTCGCGGTTGCGCAAGGCCGGGATCGAATCGAGGAAGCCGCGCGCGCCCTCGGGCATCGCCGCGCGGACGAACGCCTGGTCGCGATCGTTGTTGAGCCGCATCGCGATGATCGTACCGCATTGCGAGAGCACACCCTCGGCCAGATCCGACGGCCGCTGCGTGATCAGTCCGAGCGAGACGCCGTATTTGCGCCCCTCCTTGGCGATTCGCGAGAGGATCCGCCCGACGCTCGATCCGTCGCCATTGCCGGCGGGGATGTAGCGATGCGCTTCCTCGCAGACGAGCAGGATCGGCCGCTGCGGCTCGCCGCGCGACCAGATCGCGAAATCGAACACCATCCGGCTGAGCACCGCGACCACCACCGAGGTGATCTCGCTCGGCACGCCCGACACGTCGATGATCGAAATCGGCTTGCCGTCGCCCGGCAAGCGGAACACGCGTTCGATGAACCCCGCCATCGTATCGGCGACGAGCATGCCGGAGAACATGAAGCCGTAGCGCGGATCGGCCTTGATCTCGTCGATCTTGGTGCGCAGCCGCAGATACGGCGCGGTATCGCCCGCGCGGTCCATCTTGCCCATTTCGAGGCCGATCAGATTGGTCAGGTCGCTCAACAGATACGGCACCGGGGCATCGACCGTCAGCTTGCCGATCTCCTGGCCCAGCCGCCCCTTGGCGCGCGCCATCAGCAGGCATTTGGCGAGGATGTCGGCGTCGATCTGCTTCTCCGACCCCGACGAGGTGACGAACACCTCGCAATGTTCCTCGAAGTTCATCAGCCAATACGGCATTTGCAGATTCGACACGTCGTAGATCGCGCCATTGCCCTTGAACGCCGCGGCATATTCGCCGTGCGGATCGATCATCACGATATGCCCCTGCGGGCTGAGCTCGCAGATGCGGTGGAGGATCAGCGCGGCGCTGGTCGACTTGCCCGTGCCGGTGCTGCCGAGCAGCGCGAAATGCTTGCCGAGCATCGCATCGACATAGAGCGCGGCGCGGATGTCCTTGGTCGGATAGACCGTGCCGATCTCGATATTCGCGCGGTCGTCGGCCGAATAGATCTGTCGCAGGTCGGTGGTCGAGACCGGGTATACCGCGCAGCCCGGAGTCGGATAGCGCGTCACGCCGCGGCGGAACTTGTAGAGCTTGCCGGTGAGCTTCTCCTCGTCGCCCTCGCCGAGGAAGTCGACCGTCGCGGCGATCCGGTCGTCATGCCCGTCGATCAGCTTGAGCGAGCGGATATTGGCGATCAGCCACGTCCCGCCGACGCGCATCTTGATCTGGCTGCCGACCGACCCGGCGGTGGCAATCACCGGATCGGCACTGCCCACCGTCGCGTCGAGCGCCAGCGCATCGAGCATCACCAGGCTGCTCGACCCGGCGATTTCGAACACCATGCCGATACAAGGCGCTGTCGCGGTTACGGCGTTGGGCGCGAAGGCATGTGCGCTCGGCATTTCGGTCATCGTGGTCGGATCCCCCCGGGTGAGGGCACCGCAATGCACGAACATCGGTAAACATCCGGTGAGGATGCTGCTGCGTACATCCCGTACCGCGACGCTAGGCCGCGGCTTACCCCGCTGGCACCGCGCTGACCGCCGGCACGCCATGCATCGCAGGCGCCACGAACGGCAGCGTCACGGCGTACCCGCCGAGCCCGAGCAGCAAGGCGAAGGTCACCAGCGTGCCCAGCTCGCGCCCGAGCCGCATCCCGTCCATGCCGAGCGCATGCGCCACGCGGGCGAGCACGAACAGCACGCTTGCCACCCACAGCCACAGGCTCGTGCCGTTGGTGAATTCGATCAGCGCGATCAGGATGAGGATGAACGGCGCCGATTCGATGAAATTGGCGTGCGCGCGCATCCGGCGAATCAGCGCCTCGTTTCCGCCATCGCCGATGCTGACCTTGGTCTGGCGGCGAATCGCCCCGGTGCGCATCGCCAGCCACAGGTTGAGAATCGCCGCGGCGCCGGCGCTTACCAGTGCGATCGGCAAAAGAATTGGTCCCATCGATACCCCCAAAAGTCACTAAACCATCTCGGCGGAGACCCTGGCACCCCATGCACAAGCTTGCAACGCCGTGGGGAATCGCTATAGGCCGCGATCTTCGCGATCTGTCTGGCATCGGTGCCGCTCGCGCGGCCAGCCTCAGGCGTTGGTTGCGTAAGAGCCCGGACCGGGCGTATCGCACCTGTCAGACACGTATAAGGTTTCGCCAAAATGGCCGTCCCCAAAAGAAAAACCACGCCGTCCAAGCGCGGCATGCGTCGCAGCCACGATTCGCTGACGGTTGCGTCGTTCCAGGAATGCCCGAACTGCGGCGAACTGAAGCGCCCGCACAATCTGTGCCCGTCGTGCGGACACTATAACGGCCGCGAGATTCTCTCGGTCGAAGGCTGATTCGACGCATCGCCCGTCTAGTTGAACAGGGAGCGACCAGCGTGACGAACAGCTCCCGGATCGCAATCGATGCGATGGGCGGCGATGAAGGCCTGGCGGTGATGCTCGCCGGCGTTGCGCGTGCGCGCCGCCGGTTCGAGGACATGCGCTTCATTCTCGTCGGTGACGAAAGCGCGATCGCGGCTGGGCTGAAGGATCACCCCAACCTCAGCGCGCATTCCGAGATCGTCCATGCATCCGACGTGATCGGCTCGGCTGAGAAGCCGAGCCAGGCGCTGCGCCGTGCCAAGACCACGTCGATGGGAATCGCGATCGACATGGTCAAGCAGGGCCGTGCCGCCGCGTGCGTGTCGAGCGGCAATACCGGCGCGCTGATGGCGATGTCGAAGCTGTCGCTGCGGATGATCCCCGGGATCGACCGCCCCGCGCTCGCTGGGCTGATGCCCTCGCTCGGTGCCAACGACACCGTCGTGCTCGATCTCGGCGCCAATACCGAGTGCGATTCGCGCAATCTCATCCAGTTCGCGGTGATGGGCGCGGCGTACGCCCGCACCACGCTCGACCTCGCACGCCCACGCGTCGCGCTGCTCAACATCGGCAGCGAGGACCAGAAGGGGACCGAGACGATTCGCGACGCCGCGACCGCCTTGCGCGCCGCGACGCACCTCCCGCTCGATTTCACCGGCTTTATCGAGGGCGACAAGCTCTCGCGCGGCGATGTCGACGTGATCGTGTGCGACGGTTTCTCGGGCAATATCGCGCTCAAGACCGCCGAGGGGACCGCGCGCTTCGTCGCCGATCTGCTCAAGCGCGCGTTCCGTTCGTCGACACGCTCGAAGATCGGTTTCCTGATCTCGCGCCCGGCGACCGAATTGCTGCGCCATCATCTCGACCCGAACAACCATAATGGTGCCGTGTTTCTCGGGCTCAATGGGTTGGTGGTAAAGAGCCATGGCGGCGCCAACGAGATCGGCGTGTGCACCGCGATCGCGGCGGCGGCGAAAATGGTACGCGACGATCTGACCCGGCGCATCGCCGAGGATCTAGGCGATTTCGAGAAAAAGGCAGCGTAATGCCCCCTATGTCAGTGCGTAGCGTCATCATCGGGACCGGATCGGCGCTGCCAGCGCGCCGCGTCTCCAATGCCGAACTGGCCGAAACCGTCGACACTTCGGACGAATGGATCGTCGAGCGCACCGGCATCCGCTTCCGCCACATCGCCGGGCCTGACGAGACGACGGCAACGCTCGCCGCCGACGCGTGCCGTGCAGCGCTCGGCGCGGCCGGGATCTCGGCACACGAGATCGACCTGATCGTGCTCGCGACGGCGACCCCCGACCAGACCTTCCCGTCGAGCGCCACCAAGGTGCAGGCGATGCTCGGGATCGACGATTGCGTCGCCTTCGACGTGGCGGCGGTCTGCTCGGGCTTCCTTTACGCGCTCCAGGTCGCCGACAGCATGCTGCGCAGCGGCGCTGCCAAGCGCGCGCTGGTGATCGGCGCGGAAACCTTCAGCCGGATCCTCGACTGGGAAGACCGCGCGACGTGCGTACTGTTCGGCGATGGCGCCGGCGCGGTGGTGCTCGAGGCGCAGGAAAATGGCGACACCGGGAACGAAGGGCGCGGCATCCTCGCGATGCGGCTGCACGCCGATGGCCGCCACAACGAGATGCTCTATGTCGATGGCGGTCCCTCCACGACCGGAACGGTCGGCAAGGTCCGGATGAAGGGCCGCGAGGTGTTCCGCCACGCCGTCGTCAACCTCGCCTCGGTGATGACCGAGACGCTCGAGCGCGCCGGGCTGACCGCCGCCGACGTCGATTGGGTCGTGCCGCATCAGGCCAATGCGCGCATCCTCGACGCTACGGCACGCAAGCTTCATCTCGCGCCGGAGAAGGTCATCGTGACGGTCGATCAGCATGCCAACACTTCGGCAGCGTCCGTACCGCTCGCGCTCGACACCGCAGTCAAGGACGGACGAATTGCGCAAGGTGACGTGATCGTCCTCGAGGCGATGGGCGGCGGTTTTACCTGGGGGGCAGCGGTCGTTCGGTTCTGATAATTGTTAAACATCGGGGGCAAAGACCTTTTCCCACCTGCTTTGTTATGATAGCGTAAGGGTCTTGGTGTTTTTGTGGGAACGTTTCGATGGAAGCTGCGGGAACCTTGACGCGCGCCGATCTGGCCGAAGCACTGCATCACAATGTCGGCCTCTCGCGTACCGATTCATCGAAGATGGTCGAGCAGATCCTGCATCACATGTGCAGCGCGCTCGCTCAGGGCGACAATGTCAAGATTTCGGGCTTTGGCACCTTCGTGCTGCGCGACAAGGGTGAACGCATCGGCCGCAACCCCAAGACGGGCATTGAAGTGCCGATCGCGCCGCGCCGCGTGCTGACCTTCCGCGCCAGCCAGATGATGCGCGACCGCATCGTCGAAGCCGACTGATCCATCGCATGACGGTGCCGCCCGTGCGGGCCGGGGAACAGGCGACTGGAGAGAAGGCGTCCGGCGACAAGGCGTCCGGCGACAAGGCCGCAGGTGCCTATCGCACGATCGGCGAGCTCGCCCGCGATACCGGGCTGCCGCAGCATATCCTGCGCTACTGGGAAACGCGCTTTCCGCAATTGCGCCCGCTCCAGCGCGCGGGCAACCGCCGCTATTATCGCCCCGAGGATGTCGCGCTCGTCGAGCGGATCGCGACGATGCTCAACCGCGACGGCTACACCATCCGCGGCGTGCAACAAGCGCTCGCAGGTGGCCGCAAGACCGCCGAAGCCGTACCCGACAGCCCCGCGAGCGCAACGGGCGATGCGGTCCGCGCGGTCCGCGATTCGCTTGCGGCAGCGCTCGTCGCGGATAGCGCGCGCTAGGGCGCGAGCCCGCGCGCGAGCATCTCGGCAACCGTATCGGCGATCGTGTCGAGCGTCAGATCCTCCTCCCACACGCCGTAGCGCAGGCCGAGGAACACGTTCATCCCCATGATCGCCCAGGCATGGACCTCGGACACGTCGCTACGGATCTCGCCGCGCTCCGCGCCCGCCTTGAGCCGTGCCGCGATCCGCTCGGCGGTCGTCGCATAATGCAGCTTGAACGACGCCGGATCGACGAACTCGGCCTCGTCGATGATCCGGTAGATCTCCTTGTGCCCGCGCACGAAGGCGACGAACTCGCGTAAGCCAGCGCGCTCGGCCGCAATCTGGTCGGGCGCGGCGCGAATCGCGGGCGCGACTCGGTCGCGCACTTGATCCGACATGTCGCGCACCAGCGCACGGAACACCGCGTCCTTCGAATCGAAATAGGTGTAGAAACTCCCGAGCGCGACGCCCGCGCGGCGCGTGATCCCGCTGACCGATGCGTCGTGAAACCCGCGCTCGCCGAATTCGACCGCCGCGGCGTCGAGGATCGCGCGCAGCGTCTTGCGCCCGCGTTCGGTGCGCGGCGCCTTGCCTTCACTTGCGGCTGATGGGCTGGTCGCCGGAGCGACGGGTGCGTCCGCCATGGTGCCTGTCATTTCTCAAGTTGAAACCCGGTTCAGGTTTCAGTATAGCCTTCGTAACGCGCGCACAACCCGGACGATATCGGGCCATCTGGATGCGCCGCAGGAGGGGATGATTGATGACACGCCTGAAGTCCGTGCGCGCCTTGCTCTTTGCCGGCGCCGCCTTTGCGGGATCGACCGCCCTCCCCGCCACCGCCCAGACCGCGCCTGCACCTGCCCCCGCCGCCGAGCCGCAGGCCGACGAGACCGCGTCGGGCGAGATCGTCGTCACCGCGCGCCGCCGCGAGGAGACGCTGCTCAACGTGCCGATCGCAGTCACCGCTTTCTCCGCTGACCGGCTCGAGAAGACCGGCGCGGTCGATCTCACCGACATCCAGAACGTCACGCCCAATACCACGCTCAAGAATGCGCGCGGCACCAACTCGACGCTCGCCGCCTTCATCCGCGGCGTCGGCCAGCAGGATCCCGTCCCCGGCTTCGAGGCGGGGATCGGCATCTATCTCGACGACGTCTATCTCAACCGCCCGCAGGCGGCGGTGCTCGACATCTATGACGTCGAGCGGATCGAAGTGCTGCGCGGCCCGCAGGGCACGCTCTACGGCCGCAACACGATCGGCGGCGCGGTGAAATATGTCACCAAGCGCTTGCCCGACAGCCCCGAGGCGAGCCTCAAGGCGAGCTACGGCTCGTACAACCAGGCCGACGGCATCGTCAGCCTGTCGACCCCGATCGGTTCGCTGTTCAAGGTCGGCGTGGCCGGCGCGCGGCTGACGCGCGACGGGTTCGGGCGCAACACCAACCTCGGCATCGACAATTACAACAAGAACCTCTGGGCAGGCCGCGGCACGATCGAATTCGAATCGCCCGACAGCCGGATGAGCCTGCGCCTGACCGGCGACTATACCGAGGACAAGTCGAATGCGCGCAACGGCTCGCGCCTCATCACCAGCCTGCTGACCAACACGCCCGTTCAGTCGAACCCGTTCGACACCCGCGCCGGGCTCAACACGCCGAAACAGAACATCCAGGCGGGCGGCCTGTCGATGGTCGCGACCGGCGAACTGAGCGACCACCTCACCATCAAGAGCATCAGCGCCTTCCGCAAGGATCGTTCGTTCACCCCGATCGATTTCGACGCGCTCCCCGCGGTCGATGTCGATGTGCCCGCGGTCTATCGCAACGAGCAGACCAGCCAGGAATTCCAGCTGGCCTACAAGAGCGACACGCTGAACGGGCTGATCGGCTATTACTATCTCGGCGCGAAGGCCTCGACCGGGTTCGACGTGCTGCTCTCGACGACGCTCGCCAATTTCGACGCCTATACCGCGGGCGACGTGCGGACCGAGACGCACTCGATCTTCGGGGACTTCACCTATGATTTCACGCCCAAGCTCAGCCTGTCGCTCGGCGGGCGCTATACCTGGGACGAGCGTCGGTCGTTCATCTTCAAGGCGAGCTATTTCGGCCTGACCTCGGAATTCGGCGGCAATCCGACGATCGTCGGCGCGCCGTCGACCAATTTCAACGGCACCGCCAAGTTCAAGCGCTTCACCCCGCGCGCCTCGCTCAGCTTCAAGCCGAGCGCCGACCACTTGCTCTATGCGTCCTATTCGGAAGGCTTCAAGGGCGGCGGGTTCGATCCGCGCGGCTCGGGCACCTCGGCGCCCGACGTCAACCAGGACGGCGTGCGCAGCTACCAGGAAATCTACAACTACCTGCTGTTCAAGCCCGAGGTGGTGAAGAGCTACGAGATCGGCTGGAAGGGCTCGGTGTTCGACAAGCGTCTGACCTTCGCGCTCGACGGCTTCTATTCGAACTACAGCAACGTCCAGGTGCCGGGTTCGGTCGGCTGCATCATCGGCGGGGTGCAGTCGTTCTGCGGCATCACCACCAACGCCGCCAAGGCGACGATCAAGGGCATCGAGCTCGAATCGAACGCCGTGCTCGCGCGCGATTTCGCCGGCGCCGGCTCGAACGTCTCGCTCGCCGGAACGCTCGGGTATATCGACGCCAAATACGATCGTTTCATCGGCCCGACCGGCACCGACGTCGCCAATGTCCGCGTCTTCCAGAACACCCCCGACTGGACCGCCTCGGGCACGCTGTCGACCAACATCCCGACCGGCCCGGGCCGCATCAACGCCTCGACCACGCTGTCGTATCGCAGCCTGACGCACCAGTTCGAGACCGCGAGCCCGTTCCTCGACCAGCCGGGCTATGCGCTGTGGGACGCGAACCTGACCTACACCTTCGGCAAGGGGCGCTATTCGATCGGCGTCCACGCCAAGAACATCACCGACAAGCATTACAAGACGTCGGGCTACCAATATATCAGCTCGACGCTCGCCGGGGTGCCGATCCTCAACGCTGCCGGGCGCTATACGCCGACGCTCGGCAAGGAAGGCATCGCCACCGCCTTCTACGGCAATCCGCGGCAAGTGTTCGGCACGATCACCGCGCGCTTCTGACCGCCAGACTATCCCGCACCGGCCGCTTGCCTTGCGCACGCGGCCGGTGCGATGATTCGGGGATATGACCATGACCGCCGCGCCCGCCCCCCCTTCCCCGGGCCCTTCCTCGGGCCCTGCCTCGCCTGCCCGGGCGCGCCTCGTCCTCGCGATGTTGCTCGTGGTCTACACGTTCAACTTTCTCGACCGCCAGATCCTCAGCATCCTGGCGACGCCGATCAAGGCCGACCTGCATCTGAGCGACGCGCAGTTCGGCGCGGTCGGCGGGCTCGCCTTCGCGATCCTCTATTCGGTGCTCGGCGTCCCCCTCGCCTTCCTTGCAGACCGTACCAGCCGCAGCGGCGTGGTGATGTGGTCGCTGATCGTGTGGAGCGGCTTCACCGCTTTGTGCGGGACGGCGACCGGCTATTGGCAACTGTTCTTCTACCGGCTCGGCGTCGGGGTCGGCGAGGCGGGCGGGGTCGCGCCGTCTTATGCGCTGATCTCCGATTATTTCCCGCCCGAACGCCGCGCGCGTGCGCTCGCGGTCTATTCGCTCGGCATTCCGATCGGGCTTGCGGGCGGGGTGCTGCTCGGCGGTTATATCGCCGCGCTGGTCAATTGGCAGACCGCGTTCATCGCGGTCGGCGTGGCAGGGATCGTGATCGCGCCGCTGTTCCGCTGGCTGGTGCGCGACGTGCCGCGGCCCGTGGTGAGCGCGCAGGATGCGGTGCCGGTGAGCGCGGTGTTCGCCATCCTCGCGCGCAAACCCGCCTTCTGGCTGCTCGCCTTCGGGGCGTCGTTCAGCTCGCTGTGCGGCTATGGCCTCGCGCTGTGGGCGCCCTCGGTGCTGATTCGCAGCTTCCATTTCAGCCTGATCGAGACGGGGCAATTCATGGGATCGCTGCTGCTGATCGGCGGTGTCGGCGGCGTCTTCGCGGGCGGCTGGCTCGCCGACCGGCTCGGGCGGAGCGATCACGGCTGGTATGCCCGGCTCCCCGCGATCGCCTGGGCGATCACCGCACCGATGTACGCGCTCGGGCTGCTCGCGCCCAATCCGTGGGTGGCGTGGCCGTTGCTGCTGATCCCCAACGCGCTCAACATCTTGTGGCTCGGGCCCGTCGCGACGGCGGTCCAGCACCTCGTGCCGCCACCGATGCGCGCGACCGCGTCGGGCAGCTTCCTGTTCATCAACAATCTGATCGGGCTCGGCGTCGG
This sequence comes from Sphingomonas sp. PWP1-2, assembly GCF_049898305.1. Taxonomy (NCBI): domain Bacteria; kingdom Pseudomonadati; phylum Pseudomonadota; class Alphaproteobacteria; order Sphingomonadales; family Sphingomonadaceae; genus Sphingomonas; species Sphingomonas sp. PWP1-2. Next base: position 84,002 of record NZ_JAFCXM010000007.1, on the reverse strand, counting down.
GCCGATCCTGATGGGTGGCCTGTCGGATCACCTCAAGGCCACGAGCGGCGTCGAATCGCTGCGCTACGCCGCGGTCGGCTGCCTCGGCTTCTACGTCCTGGCGGCCGTCCTCGTCCTCTTCGCGGTCCCCTCGCTGCGCCGCGACTGGGTCGACGAGCGCGCTTAACGCTCGCGCGTCGCCGCGAATTTCACCTTGGGGTAGCGGTCGGCGACATAGCCGACGTCCCACGCCGTCTTCGCCAGATAGACCGGGTTGTTGTCGCGATCCTTCGCCATCGCCGTACGGTTGAGGTCCATGAACGCCTTGAGGTCCGCCGGGTCGGCGGCCGACACCCAGCGCGCGGTGTCGTACGGCGCCATCTCGAGCCCCGCATCGACCTTATACTCGGCCTCGAGCCGGCTGAGCAGCACCTCGAGCTGGAGCTGCCCGACCACGCCGATGATCCAGTTCGACCCGATCTCGGGATAGAAGACCTGCGTCACCCCCTCCTCGGCCATGTCGTCGAGCGCCTTGCGCAACTGCTTGGTCTTGGTCGGATCCTTCAGCGCGACACGCCGCAGGATTTCGGGTGCGAAGTTCGGCAGCCCGGTGAAGCGCACATCGGCGCGCTCGGACAGCGTGTCCCCCACCCGCAGCGTCCCGTGGTTGGGAATGCCGATGATGTCGCCCGGAAACGCCTCGTCGGCGAGCTCGCGCTCGCGTGCGAAGAACAGGATCGGCGAGTGGATCGCGATCGGCTTGCCGTGGCCCGTCGGCGTCAGCTTCATGCCGCGCTTGAAGGTGCCCGAGCACAGCCGCATGAACGCGATGCGATCGCGGTGGTTGGGGTCCATGTTCGCTTGGACCTTGAACACGAAGCCGGTGACGTCCGCACGTTCTGGCAAAACCTCGGCGGGCTCGGCCGGCTGCGGCCGCGGGCCCGGCGCGTGGCGGCCGAGCGCGTCGATCAGCTCGGCAACGCCGAATTCCTTGAGCGCCGATCCGAAATAGACCGGCGTCTGGTCGCCGCCGCGATACGCCTCGACATCGAACGCGCCATAGCCGCCGAGCGCGAGTTCGGATTCGTCCTGGAGCAGCTTCAGGCCCGCCGGGCTCAGCGTCTTGGCGAGCGCGGGATCGTCGAGCCCGGTAAAGCTCAACGCCTTGCCCATGAACTCGCGGCTCGGCCCTTCGGGCTGGCTGAGGCTGTTGGCGTGGAGATCGTACACGCCTTCGAAATCGCTGCCCATGCCGACCGGCCAGCTCATCGGCGTGACATCGAGTTGGAGCATCTCGGCAATCTCGTCGAGCAGGTCGAACGGCGGGCGCCCCTCGCGATCGACCTTGTTGACGAAGGTGATGATCGGCACCGAGCGCAGCCGGCACACCTCGAACAGTTTGCGCGTCTGCGCCTCGATGCCGCGCGCGGCGTCGATCACCATCACCGCCGAATCGACCGCGGTCAGCGTGCGGTAGGTGTCCTCCGAAAAGTCCTCGTGGCCCGGCGTGTCGAGCAAGTTGAAGGTCAGGCCGTTCCGCTCGAAGGTCATCACCGACGAGGTGACCGAGATGCCGCGCTGCTGCTCGATCTTCATCCAGTCGGAGCGCGCACGGCGGTTCTGCCCGCGCGCTTTCACTTCCCCCGCCAGATGGATCGCGCCGCCGAACAGCAGCAGCTTTTCGGTCAGCGTGGTCTTGCCGGCGTCGGGGTGGGAGATGATCGCGAAGGTGCGGCGGTCGGACGTGTGATTCATCTGCGCGGCAATAGCGCTTTACGGCTCCAGCGTCACGTGCATCGCGATGGTCTTCGTTTCGCCGGGTGCGAGCGCGAACACGCCGGGCTTGGCGGTGAAATCGCCGGTGAAGCCCGCGGGGTCGGCGATGCCGTGCCACGGCTCGATGCAGACGTACGCCGCGCCGGGCTTGGTCCAAATGCCGAGCATCGGCGTATCGGGAAAATCGACGCGCAGCTGCGGGCCGGTCTTCGCGCCATAGCGGACGCTCTGCGACCGCACCGCGTCCCAGATCAGCGCGTCGTGCTCGAACAGGGCATCGCGCAGCGCGAGCGTGCGCCCCTCGAGCGGCGTGGGCCGCTGCTGCGCGACGATCAACCCGCCGGGGGTGAGCGCACGCAGCGCCTCGGGCTCATCGGCGGCAAAGACGATACGGTGGTCGGCGCGCGGCGCGCCGTACGGCAGCGGCCACGCGAACGCCGGGTGGAAACCGAAGCTTGCCGGCAGCGTGCGCTCGCGCTCGCGATTCTCGATCTCGGCAGTCATCGCCAGCGTCGCGCCCTCGATCGCGTAGGTCAGCCGCAGCGCGAACTTGCGCGGATACACCGCAAGCGTCTCGGCGCTGTCCTCGAGCAGGAACACCGCGCGAGTCGCGCTGTGCTCGACCACCGCAAAAGTGCTGCGGCGGGCGAAGCCGTGCTTGCCCATCGTGTAACTTTCGCCATCGAGCCGCAGCGTGTCGCCGTTGAGCGCGCCGACGATCGGGAACAGGATCGGCGCATGGCCGGTCCAGAACGCTGGGTTGGCGTCGGTCATCAGTTCGCGGCCCTCGGCGTCGCGGAGATGCGTGAGTTCGGCGCCGTATGGGTTGATCGCGGCGGTGAGGTCGGCCGAGCCGATTTCGATCAGGGCAGCTTCAGGCATCGACAGCATCCTTGATGAGACAGGAGATAACCCCTGACCGTCACCCCGGGCTCGTCCCGGGGTCCACCGTGCCGCGAACGCAGCAGCCCGAAGCACTCGGACGACGGTGGCCCCCGGCACAAGGCCGGGGTGACGGTCGGTAGTCGGAATCAGCCGCGCAAACTTGCCCCCAGCTTAGCCGCCGCGCCAATCACCTTGTCGGCGATCGCCTTGAGATCGGCCTCGGCAAAGCTCTTCTCGCCCGGCTGGAGCGTCACTTCCACACCCAGGCTCTTATGCCCCGGCTCGACGCCCGTGCCGGTGAAGACATCGAACAGCCGCGCCGCGACGATGCTCGCCTTGTCCGCGCCCTTGACCGCGCGCACCAGCGCTTCGGCGGCAAGCGCCTCGGGTACCAGAAACGCGAAGTCACGCCGCACCGCCTGCAACGCCGGCGGCGCATACGGCGCGCGCGCAAAGCCGGTCGCGCGCTTCGCCGGAAGCGCGTCGAGATACAGCTCGACCGCCGCCACCGGCCCGTCGAGATCGAACGCCCGCAAGGTCAACGGATGGACCATGCCAAACGCCGCAAGCACCGTCTTCGGCCCGAGCCGCAGCGTGCCCGACTGCCCCGGATGCCACGCCGCGCCGGCATCCCCCATCACCTGCAGATTCTCGACCGGTGCCCCGATCGCGGCGAGCAGCGCGAGCGCCTCGGCCTTGGCGTCGAACGCGTCGAACGGCTTGGCCTTGCCCTCCTGCCAGCCGCGCGCGCGATTCTCGCCCGCAAGCACGACACCAAGCGTCGGATGCTCGCCACCCGCCAAATAGCGACGCCCGATCTCGAACAGTCGCACGCCCGCCGCACCGCGCTTCATGTTGCGCTCGGCCGCCGAGAACAGGCCGGGCAGCAGGGACGGCCGCATGACCTTCAGTTCCTCGCTGATCGGATTGGCGAGCGTCCAGGCGCCGCCACCGATCGCACTCGCCTGCGCGTCCGACAGGAAGCTCCAGGTCAGCGTCTCGTTGAGCCCGCGCGCGGCGGCGGCGCGACGCGCGCGGCTCTCGAGACGCTGCTCGGGCGTCGCGGTCGGCTTGGCGACGCCCGCCGCGCGCGGGAGCGGCACGGGAGCGACCGAATCGATCCCCTCGATGCGGATGATTTCCTCGACCAGATCGGCGGGGCCATCGACGTCGCGCCGCGCCGGCGGCGGCAACACGGTCCAGTCGCCCTCGACCGTGAAGCCGAGCGCGGTGAGGATCGCACGCTGGCGATCCTCGGCAACCGCGAGGCCGCCGAGCGTTTCCGCGAGCGCCGGATCATAAGCGATCCGCTTGCGCTCGAGCGGCGGCGCACCCGAATAGGTCGGCGCGCTCGCGGCGCCGCCGCACAGATCGAGCACCAGCCGCGTCGCGATCGCCAGCCCCTCCTCGAGGAACGCCGGATCGACGCCCCGCTCGAAGCGCGAGCGCGCGTCGGAGGTCAGCATCAGCGCCTGGCCGGTGCGCGCGATGCTCTCGGGGTCGAAATAGGCGCATTCGATGATGACGTCGGTGGTCTCGGCCGAAACGCCCGAATCCTCGCCGCCCATGATGCCGCCGATGTCGTGGACGTGCGCCGCGTCGGCGATCACCGTCATCGTCTCGGCAAGGCTGTAGGTCTTGCCGTTGAGTGCGACGACCTGCTCGCCCGCCGCCGCCTTGCGCGCGACGAGCCCGCCCGAGAGCTTGGCGCGGTCATAGACGTGGAGCGGCCGCCCGAGATCGAACATCACGTAATTGGTGATGTCGACCAGCGTCGAGATCGGCCGCTGGCCGATCGCGGTGAGGCGGCGGCGCATCCACTCGGGCGCCTCGCCATTGGTGAGGCCGCTGACGCTCTGGGCGAAGAAAGCGGGGCAGCCCGCCGCATCGTCGGTGCGCACGTCGGGGCCCTCGCCCGCGCCCTCGACCGGGGCATAGGCCAACGGCTTGGCCGTCCCCAACCCGGCGACGACCAGATCGAGCGCGATCCCGCGCACGCTCATGCAATCGGGGCGGTTGGGGAGCACGTTGATGTCGATCACCGGATCGTTCAGCCCGGCATAATCGGGATAGGCCATGCCGATCGGCGCATCGGCGGGGAGCTCGATGATGCCGTCATGGTCCTCGCCGAGCTCGAGATCGCGCGTCGAGCACATCATGCCGTTCGATTCGACCCCGCGGATCGCGGTGACCTTCAACACCATGCCGTTCGACGGCACCGTCGCGCCTGACGGGCCGAACACGCCGAGCATCCCGGCGCGCGCGTTGGGCGCGCCGCAGACGACCTGGAGCGGGCCGTCACCGGCATCGACCGAGAGCACCTGCAACTTGTCCGCCTGCGGATGCGGCGCGGCGCTGAGCACCTTGGCCACCTTGAACGCGGCAAGCGTGGCACCCGGATTCTCGACGCCTTCGACCTCGAGGCCGATCCGCGTCAGCGTCTCGACGATCGTGTCGAGCGACGCGTCGGTTTCGATATGCTGCTTGAGCCAGTCGAGGGTGACCTTCATGCGCCGACTCCCTGGCTCAGCGTGGGCACGTCGAGTGCCGAGAAACCATAATGCTTCAACCAGCGCGCATCGCCCTCGAAGAAGGGACGCAGATCGTCCATCCCGTATTTGAGCATCGCCAGCCGATCGACCCCGACCCCGAAGGCGAAGCCCTGCCACTCCTTGGGATCTAGCCCGCACGCCTCGATCACCTTGGGATGGACCATCCCGCTGCCGAGCAGCTCCATCCAGCCTTCCGAACCGCCGAGCGTACGGCGGCCCTTGACCGTGGTATAGCCGACATCGACTTCGGCCGACGGTTCGGTGAAGGGGAAGTAGCTCGGGCGCAGGCGGAGCACTATGTCGTCGCGCTCGAAAAACGCCTTGAGGAAGGTCTCGAGCGTCCATTTGAGATGGCCGAGCGTGATGCCCTTGTCGATCACCAGCCCCTCGATTTGGTGGAACATCGGCGTGTGCGTCGCGTCCCAGTCCGAGCGATAGACGCGGCCCGGCGCGATGATGCGGATCGGCGGTTCCTGGCTCATCATCGTGCGGATCTGCACCGGCGAGGTATGCGTGCGCAGCACCTTCGCCTCTTCACCCTCGGCGGCGTTGAGATAGAACGTGTCGTGCATCGCGCGCGCCGGATGGCTCTCGGGCATGTTGAGCGCGGTGAAATTGTGCCACTGGTCCTCGATCTCGGGCCCGGTCGCGACGGCGAAGCCCAGATCGGCGAAGATCTCGGCGAGCTCGTCCATCACCTGACTGACCGGATGGACCGAACCATGCGGCGCGGCGTCGGCGGGGAGCGTCATGTCGAGTGTTTCGCTGGCGAGCCGCGCGTCGAGCTCGGCACGGTCGAGCGCAGCCTTGCGCGTCGCGATCGCGGTCGTGACCGCCTCGCGCAGCCCCTGGATGCGCGGCCCCTGCACCTGCCGCTCGTCGGGCGACATGCCGCCGAGCGTCTTGAGCAACGCGGTCACGCTCCCCTGCTTGCCGAGGCCCTGCACCCGCACCGCTTCGAGCGCATCGAGCGTCGCCGCCGCGTCGATCGCGGCGAGCAGGTCGGTTTTCATCTGGTCGAGGTCGGTCATTGCTTGTCCGTTCGTGCTGAGCCTGTCGAAGCACCGCTCTTCGTCAGGGTGGCGTTAGAAGAAAGACCAGGGCTTCGACAATCCCGGATCCGGCCCGGATCCGGTCCGCGACCGAACGGGAGTGGGAAACGCGCGCAAAAAGAAAGGGCGCCGGTGTTGCCACCGACGCCCCGATCTCGTCTCGTAGCAGGTCGCCTCAGGCGGCCTGGGGCAGAGCCGCCTTTGCCTGCGCGATGATGACGCTAAACGCGGCACCCTCGTGCATCGCCAGATCGGCGAGGACCTTGCGGTCGAGTTCGACGCCGGCGAGCTTCAGGCCGTGCATGAACACGCCGTAAGTGAGGCCCTCGACGCGGACAGCCGCGTTGATGCGCTGGATCCAGAGCGCACGGAAGTTGCGCTTCTTAACCTTGCGATCGCGATAGGCGTACTGGCCGGCCTTTTCGACCGCCTGACGGGCGATACGGATCGTGTTCTTGCGACGGCCATAATAGCCCTTCGCCAGATTGAGGATCCGCTTGTGCTTTGCGTGGGTGGTTACACCCCGTTTTACGCGTGCCATTCTCTAATTCCTTCCGCTCAGCCGAGACCGTAAGGCGCCCACGCCTTGACGGTTGCCGTATCGGCCTTGGACAGCAGCTTGGTGCCGCGGTTCTGACGGATGTACTTGCTGTTGTGGCTCATCAGTCGGTGACGCTTGCCGGCGACGCCGTGCTTCAGCAGGCCGGTTGCGGTGAGCTTGAAGCGCTTCTTGACGCCGCTCTTCGTCTTGAGTTTGGGCATTTTCGTCCTTTCCAAATATGCGACGATCTATGAACGGCCACGGCAGCCCATACCGGCCGGGCAGTTCCTCTTACTCGCAGGAGGGGCGGCGCTTAAGCGAGAGTCGCGCGAAACGCAAGGCGGCAATGCGCTCGCGCTGTCCTACACGCGGCGAATCTGCTAGGGTGGAACCCGCTCTTTGAACTCGTCGAAAACCGAAGTGCCGCGTGGCGCGATCGCGCGCAGACGTCTGCCCAACACCCGTCACCCCAGCGAACGCTGGGGTCTCGAGCCGCCAGCGCGCGGCCTGCGCCACGAGATCCCAGCTTGCGCTGGGATGACGAAGGGCCGCCGTTCGCGCATTAGCACAGAATCAGAAACGATCCCCCCGTTCGAATTCCGTCCAGGGGTCAATCGAGTCAACCACCCCTCGGTTCATCGCAACCTCAATGCCCGCGGCAGGCGAGCGCCTCGAGAATCTCCTCGATCCGCGCCGGATCGCCCGCCGCGACGACTTCGCCGACCGAATCGGCGGTGAGCGGGTCGCCCTGCCAGTCGCACATCCGCCCGCCCGCACCCTCGACCACCGGCACCAAGGCGGCGAAATCGTGCAGCTTCAGCTGCGCCTCGACCACCACGTCGAGCCAGCCGCTCGCGACGCAGCCATAATTGTAGCAATCGCCGCCGAGCACGGTGCTCATCACCGCGCCATCGAGATGCTCGAAGGCATGGAGTTGCGAATCGTCGAACAAAGCGGGCGAAGTCGTCGCGAGCAACGCCTTGCCGAGATCGGCGCACCGCCGCGTCGCGGCGGGCTTGCCGTTGAACAGCGTCGGCTTGCCCATCACGCCCGTCCAGCGTTCGCGCAGGATCGGCTGGTCGATCACCCCCATCATCGGCCAGCCCTCGATCACCAGCGCGATCAGCGTCCCGAAGATCGGCCGGCCGGAGATGAACGCGCGCGTCCCGTCGATCGGATCGAGCACCCAGGCGCGGCCGCTCGTGCCCTCCTTGGTGCCATATTCCTCGCCGATAATCGCGTCGGCGGGAAAGGCGCGCTCGATCAGCGCCCGCATCGCCGCCTCGGCGGCGCGATCGGCGAGCGTCACGGGCGAGGCATCGTCCTTCGCCTCGAGCCCGTATTCGGCACGGTAATAGGGTCGGATCGCCGCGCCCGCCGCATCGGCAAGGGCAGCAGCAAGGGCGAGATCGGTGTCGGTAACGCGCATCCGCATTTGCCTAAAGCGGCTGGCGGGGTTTCGCCAGCCATCACGTCGCTGACGCCCCGCGTTTCTGTGCGAACGGCCAGTCACCCAATTTTAGCAGTTGGCGTGTAGACAGGCAGGACTGGCCACCGCGTGTGGCACATGATGCTGAGGGGCTTTGACAGCGATGGGTCTAGCGAGGAGCACACGGCTCGTTGCAGCCGAAGATCGTGCTGCGCAGGTCTTCGATTGCGTCCGTGCGTTCCTGACGCTGCACCGGCTGAGCGCCGACCCGGCGCATTACGCGTTCGCGCACGAGGTGGTGTGCAATCCCACCGGCGTGCTCGCCCAGTCGGTCGGGACGATGACCGAGGGCGGCATCCGCTTGTCGACGCGCGACATCGAGACGCTTGGCGGCGGCCACGCCGAATCGTCGAACGATTCCGCTCCGTCCGACGGACTCGTCGCGCAGACGCAGATGCAGGTCGAGGGCTTCACCGACATGGTCCGCTCGATGCGCGCCGAGACCGCCGATTTCGGACGCGATCTCGCCGCGAGCGCCACGGCGATGCAGGGCGGCGCGAACAGCGACGACTTGGTTCGGCTGACCGCGGTGATGCTCGATCGCGTGCGCTCGGCCGAAGCGCGCTTGCAGGCCGCGACGTCCGAGGCCGACCAATTGCGCGAGAAGCTCGAGGAAGCGCGCGGCGACGCCCGCCGCGACCCGCTGACCGGGCTTCCCAACCGCCGCGCGTTTGAAGAGGCGTTTGCCGAGCACATGGAACGCGGCACCCGGCTGTGCCTCGCGGTATGCGACGTCGATCGCTTCAAGCGCGTCAACGATCAGTTCGGCCATTCGGTCGGCGACCGCGTGCTCAAGGCGATCGCCGAGGCGTTGAGCACGGCCTGCGACGGCCATTTCGTCGCACGCTACGGCGGCGAGGAATTCGTGATCCTGTTCTCGAACGTCGATCTCGCAAAGGCCCACACGACGCTCGAATCGGCGCGACTCACCGTCGATGCCAAACGCTACCGATTGCGCGAGACCGACACGCCGCTTGGCGCAGTCACCTTCTCCGCCGGGCTGTCGTCGGCCGACGTCGGAGAGCCGCTCGGCGCCGTATTCGGGCGCGCCGACAAGCTGCTCTACGCAGCAAAGGACGGCGGCCGGAATCAAGTCCGCCTCGCATAGCAAACTACGCCCATATTTGGCGTAACTTCCGATACGACCTTTGGTAACCTTGCGAAGCACTACGCTATTACTTTGTTTTCGCTGATTTTCTTGATCTGGCACGGCGCATGCAAAGGTCTTGGCATCGACGCTTCGGATGGTCCGGAGCGCCAGATTGCGAAGGGACCTCCATCATGACCGACCGTTTCGAATCGCTCCAACGCGTCGCCGTCTCGCTCGTCGCCGCATTCATGCTCACCGCCCTTCTGGCCTCGACCGCCGTGTCGCTCGCCCCGATCGCCTGATCGGGAGCGGGCAACCGCGTGTCTTTCGACGCCCTCGCATTTTCGGACTGACAAGGTCGATACAGGCCCTTAAGCTGCTCTTCTTTGGGGGAGTTGTTGATGACGAAGCGGCGCAGCGTGACCCATTGTCTGGCGCTTGCCGCCTTGCTCTCGGCCTGCAGTGGCGGCGGTGGCGGCGGAGGCGGGTCGACCTCGAGCCCGACCGCATCGACTCCCGCGCCGACACCCACCCCGACGCCAACCACCGTCGCGGGCTGTTCGCTGCGCGACCGCCAGGATTGGGCGGCAGCCCAGCTGCGCGAATGGTATCTGTTCCCCGATACGCTGCCCGCCGTGCTCGACCCGACGCCGTATGCGACGGTCGGCGACTATGTCGACGCGCTGACGGCAACGGCGCGGGCGCAGCGCAAGGACCGCTATTTCACGTACCTCACCTCGATCGCGAGTGAGACCGCGTTTTACGACAGCGGCGCCAGCGCCGGCTTCGGCTTCCGTCTGGCGATCGATTCGACCGCGCGACGCGCGTTCAGCGCGGAAACCTTCGAGGGCACCCCCGCGCTCGCCGCCGGAATCGATCGCGGAACCGAAATCCTTGCGATCGGTACGACAACGGCGGATCTCCGAACGGTCGATTCGATCATCGCCACGCAAGGGAGCGCGGGGGTAAGCGATGCGCTCGGCCCCAACACCGCCGGAACGACGCGGCTGCTCCGGATCAACGACGCCGGCGGCACGCGCACCGTGACGCTCAGCAAGACCGATTTCGCGCTCACCCCGGTCTCGAGCCGCTACGGCGCGCAGATCATCAACGATGGCGGCCGCCAGGTCGGCTATATCAACCTGCGGACCTTCATCTCGACCGCCGACCCCGCGCTGCGGGCGGCCTTCGCGTCGTTCCGAACCGCCGGGATCACCAACGTCATCATCGATCTGCGCTACAATGGCGGCGGACTGGTCTCGATCGCTGAGTTGATGAGCAATCTGCTCGGCGCGAACCGCGCGACGTCGGACGTGATCGACTACATGACCTTCCGGCCCGAGAAGTCCGCGAACAACACGACCGCGTTCTTCGCGCCGCAGCCGCAATCGATCACGCCGACCAAAATCGCGTTTATCGGGACCGCGGGCACCGCCTCGGCAAGCGAGCTCGTCCTCGCGGCGCAGATTCCGTATCTGCGCGCCAATGTCGGGCTGATCGGCACCAACACTTATGGCAAGCCCGTCGGGCAGATCGCGCTCGACCGCCCGCAATGCGACGATCGGCTCCGCGTCATCGCCTTCGCTCTGCAAAATGCCAACCGCCAGGGCGCCTATTATGATGGCGTGCGCAGCATCGTCGAGGCCAGCTGCCAGGCAAATGATGACATCACCCATCAAATGGGGAGCCCGCTCGAAAGCTCGACGCGCGCCGCGCTCGATTATCTCGCCGGTCGCAGCTGCACACCGATCACCGCTGCCGCGACGAGCAGCGTCGCGGCGCGCTCGTTCCGCGCCGATACCGCCGCGCTCGAACTGATGACGCCCGACCATCCCGACTCCGGGCAGCGCCAGGTCCCGGGGTCGTACTGAGCAATTGTTGGGGAGTGCCGGACGCAAAGGCGACCAGCGTCCGGCCGCAGGGTAACGGGCGCCCGCCACACAAGGCGCCGCGATCCGTCCTCGATCGTGGCGCACGCGATCAACCCGCGCGTGTCCGAATTGATGCGGGTCCCCCCGCGCTTTGGCGCTAGGGTCGGGCGGGGCCTTTCGCCCCCGTCAGGAACCGTCATGGCGAAGAGCCAAAAGAAATCGAACAAGGAAGTGCGCAAGCCCAAGGCCGAGAAAGCGCCCAAGGCCAATGCCTCGAACCCGACCAGCAAGGGCCAGCCTGTCCCGATGGTCACGATCAAGAGCTGAACATGAGCGACACCGACAGCTATATCTATGACGAAGCCAGCGGCGAATGGGTCGCCGCGGCCGACGCGCCAGCCGCCGCGGCCGACGATACCGTCGTCGTCCGCGATTCGGTCGGCAACGTGCTCGCGGACGGCGATCAGGTCACGCTGATCAAAGATCTCACCGTCAAGGGCGCCGGGCAGACGCTCAAGCGCGGCACGCTGATCAAGGCGATCCGGCTGACCGGCGACGCGCAGGAAATCGATTGTCGTTACGAGGGTATCAAGGGCCTCGTGCTGCGCGCCGAGTTCGTCCGCAAGCGCTGACGGGACGACGATGCAGCCCTTGCCTCCGCGCTGGCGTGAAGCGTTGGCGAGCGACGTCGCGCAGCCATACATGCAGGCGCTCGATGCCTTCCTCGATGCCGAGCAGGCAGCGGGAACCGAGATCTTCCCGGCCCGCGCCGATTGGTTTCGCGCGCTCGAACTGACGCCGCCCGAAGCGGTGCGCGTCGTGATCCTCGGGCAGGATCCGTATCATGGGCCGGGCCAGGCACACGGATTGAGCTTCTCGGTCCCGAACGGCGTACGAATCCCGCCGAGTCTCCGCAACATCTACAAGGAGCTCGAAACCGATCTCGGCATCGCACCTGCCCCGCACGGCCTGCTCGACGCATGGGCGGCGCAGGGCGTGTTGTTGCTCAACGCGGTGCTGACGGTGCGGATGGGCGCCGCTGCCTCACACCAGAAACGCGGCTGGGAGCGGTTTACCGACGCAGTGATCCGCGTGGTGGCGGCGTCGCCCGATCCCACCGTGTTCGTGCTGTGGGGCGCGCACGCGCAGAAGAAGGCGGCGTTCGTTCAGGACGTGACGCAGGGTGGCCGGCACCTCGTGCTCAAGGCGGCGCATCCCTCGCCTTTGTCGGCTTATACCGGCTTTTTCGGCAGCCGCCCCTTCTCCGCCGCCAACGCGTTTCTCACCGCGCACGGGCGCGGCACGATCGACTGGGCGTTGCCGCCAGGCGCTTAACCGCGCTGCCGCGCCGCCATCCGCGCAACGCCGAGCATCGCCGCGTCCGACAGGACCGTTCCCGCATTCGACGGCGCCATCGTCGCGCGTTCGGCGCGGCGGACGCGGTCGATCGCGTCGCTGATCTTGGGTGCCGACCAGATCCGCAGCGCCGCCGCGGTCGCCGCGCGTTCGCGAAAGAAAACGCGTTCGATCACGCTGTTGATGTTCGCGCCATTATCGATCTCGGCGCGCAGTTCGGCCAGACTCATCAGGCGGCGCACGAGCTGGCGCAGCAACGGGATCGGCGAGACGCCCGCGACCGCGAGCCGCGCCAGTTCCTCGCCGAGCACGTCGGGCCCGCCGCCGATCGCGGCATCGATCGCGCGCGACATTTCCGAATCGCCGAGATCCGCGCCGATGGCATCGAGCGCGGCATCGTCGAGCTCGCGCGGCCGCTCGGGCGCGGCGTCGAGATAGAGCGCGATCTTCTCGAGCTCGCGCGTCATTACCGCTCGGTCGCCCGCAGCCGCGAGCGCGATCCGCGCGGCGGTGCCGCCCATCGTGCGCAGGCCCTGTTCGCGCGCGATGCTCGTCGCGATCTTGTCGGCCTCGCCGCCCTCGGGGACGTAGAACACGCACGACATTGCGCGCGGGTCGCCCGTCGCAAGCTTGACCAGCGCTGATGTCGCCTTGGCGCTGGGCGCGAGCAGGACGACGGGATTGCCCGCGCGCTCGGCCGAGAGCAGCAAGGTCGCCGCCGCAACGCTTTCCTCGCCCGCGCCCGCGACGCGGATGTGGCGGGCGGTGCCGAACAGCGACATCGACGCGGCTTCGTCGGCAAGCCGCCCGGGATTGGCCTTGAGCAGAGCGGGCTCGAGATCGACACGCTCGGCATCGGGCCCGAGCGCGCGCGCAACCCGCGCCGCTACGTCGCGCGCGCCCGCTTCATCGGGGCCGTAGAGCACGTAAAGCCGGATGTCGGGGTTGCCGCTGTCGATCGCGCGCGTCAGCTGGCTGAGATTGGCTTTCACGACGCCCGCCCGCGGGGCATGTCAGCGCGGCTCGGGCGCGGTACGCTGCACATAGGTTGCGACGCGCGCGACGATCTGGTCGGCGACGATCTGCGACAGCCGTTCGAGCGCGGTGTCTTCGGCGGCGATCGTCGCATATTCCGAATTGACCGCGTCGATGCCGGCGTCCGACCCGGCGGTCGCGTCGAGCAGCACCGATCCGTTCGACAGGTCGACCAGCTGATAGCGCGCGCGCAGCGTCCGGCGCTCTCGCGAAATGCTGTTGTCGCGATTGACGCCGAGCCCGGTGATCTGATCGTCGAGCTTGATCTCGAGCCGGTAGCGCGGGGTCGCCTGCGCGTGGAGCCGATCGCGCAGCGCGTTGGTCATCAGCCAGCCCGACTTGCCCTCGATCGGACCGACCTCGATCTGCGTCAGCCCGCCCGCGACCACGCCAGAGCCGCCGCCCGAGTAGAGCGGATGCAGCCCACAGCCCGCCAGCGCGAGCGCGGCGAACGGGACGACGAGGGCAAGCCGCCGCATCATGCGACGATGTTCACGAGACGATCGGGCACGACGATGACCTTCCGGGGGGCTTTGCCTTCGAGGATGCGGACGATCTTGTCCGACGCGAGCGCCGCGGCTTCGACCGCATCGCTCGGATGGCCCTTGGGCATCGTGAGCGTGTCGCGGAGCTTGCCATTGACCTGCACCGCGATGGTGACTTCGTCCTCGACCAGCAACGCGGCATCGACTGCGGGCCACGGCGCGTCGGCGATCAGGCCTTCGTTCCCGGCGGCGGCCCACGCCTCTTCGGCGAGATGCGGCGCCATCGGCGCGACGAGCCGCATTAGCGTGGCGATCGCGGTGTCGCGCGACGCAGAGGGCTCGGCGCGTTCGATCGCGGCGGTGAGCTCGTACAATTTGGCGACCGCCTTGTTGAAGCTCAGCGCCTCGATATCGAGCGCGATGCCGGCGATGCTCTGGTGCAGCTTGCGGTCGAGCGCGGCGTTCTTGCCGCCCCCCTCGCCGGCACGCTCGCCGTCGAACAACCGCCACAGCCGCTGGATGAAACGCCACGAGCCTTCGATCCCGCTTTCGCTCCACGGCAGATCGCGCTCGGGCGGCGAATCGGAGAGCATAAACCAGCGCGTCGCGTCGGCACCATACTGATCGACGATGCCGGTCGGGTCGACGGTGTTCTTCTTCGACTTCGACATCTTCTCGACGCGGCCGACGGTGACCGCCTCGCCCGTCGCTTTCTCGGTCCAGCCATCGCCGTTGCGCACGATATCGTCGAGCGACAGCCATAGCGGCTTGGTGATGCTGTCGACGCCGTCGCTGCCGAGCTCGGTGATCTGGCGGCTATAGGTCTCGTGCGTCACCATGCCCTGCGTGAACAGGCCGGCGAAGGGTTCGGCCACGTCGAGCAGCCCGATATGCTTCAGCGCACGCGTCCAGAAGCGCGCATAGAGCAGATGCAGGATCGCATGCTCGACCCCGCCGATATATTGCGCGATCGGCAGCCACTTTTCCGCAACGGCGCGGTCGAACGGCTTGTCCTTGGGCTGGCTGGCGAAGCGGATGAAATACCACGACGAATCGACGAAGGTGTCGAGCGTGTCGGTCTCGCGCCGCGCTTCGCCACCGCATGACGGGCACGCGACATGCTTCCACGTCGGATGGCGATCGAGCGGGTTGCCCGGGATGTCGAACGACACGTCCTCGGGCAGTACGACGGGGAGCTGATCCTTGGGCACCGCCACCGCGCCGCACGCGTCGCAATGGATGATCGGGATCGGCGTGCCCCAATAGCGCTGACGGCTGACGCCCCAGTCGCGCAGGCGGAACACGGTCGATCCGGTGCCCCAGCCCTCGCCCTCGGCGCGCTGGATGACCACGCGCTTGGCATCCTCGACGTCCATGCCATCGAGGAAGTGCGAGTTGACGAGCGTGCCGGGGCCGGTCGCGGCCTCGGTGCCTTCGAACAGCGGGTCGGTCACATCGCCGTCGGAGACGACGCGGCGGACCGGCAAATCGTACTTCCGTGCGAAATCGAGATCGCGCTGGTCGTGCGCGGGGACGCCGAACACCGCGCCGGTGCCGTATTCCATAAGCACGAAATTGGCGATGTAGACCGGCAGCTGCCACGCTGGGTCGAACGGATGCGCCGCGGTGAGGCCGGTGTCGAAGCCGAGCTTTTCCTGCGTGTCGAGCTCGGCCGCGGTGGTGCCGCCGCGCTTGCACACAGCGATGAACTCGGCGGCGGCGCGGTTCTCGGCCGCCAGCGCCTGCGCAATCGGGTGATCGGCAGCGACCGCGACGAAGCTCGACCCGAAGATCGTGTCGGGGCGCGTGGTGAACACCTCGACCGCGCCGCCGTCGGACAGCTTGAAACGGAACTGCAGCCCCTGGCTGCGCCCGATCCAATTCTCCTGCATCAATTTAACCTTGTCGGGCCAATGCTCGAGCCCGTCGAGGCCTTCGAGCAGTTCGTCGGCAAAGTCGGTGATCTTGAGGAACCACTGCGACAGCTTGCGCCGCTCGACCAGCGCGCCCGAGCGCCAGCCGCGCCCGTCGATCACCTGCTCGTTGGCGAGCACGGTCATGTCGACCGGATCCCAATTGACCGAGCTTTCCTTGCGATAGACCAGCCCGGCCGCGAACAGATCGAGGAACAGCGCCTGCTCATGCCCGTAATAGTCGGGCTCGCAGGTCGCGAGCTCGCGGCTCCAATCGAGCGCGAAGCCCAGCCGCTTCAGCTGCGCCTTCATCGTCGCGATATTGTCGCGCGTCCAGCCGCCGGGATGGACGCCCTTCTCCATCGCGGCATTCTCGGCAGGCATGCCGAACGCGTCCCACCCCATCGGGTGGAGCACTTCCATGCCGGTCATCCGCCGATAGCGCGCGAGCACATCGCCCATCGTATAGTTGCGGACATGGCCCATGTGGATCTTCCCCGACGGATAGGGGAACATCTCGAGCACATAGGAGCGCGGCTTGGTCGAGCTATCGTCCGCGGCGAAGGTGGCGCGGTCGTCCCACACCTTCTGCCAAGCCGCGTCCGCCTTCAGCGCATTGAAGCGTGACGCCATAAGAGTGCTGCCTCAGCCCGCGACGGCGGCGCGACGCAGGTCACGCGCCTTGGTCAGGATGATGTCTTCGAGCTTCTGGACGGTTGCCGCCTGGACCGGGGCCGCAACCCACTGGCCCCCCTGGTTGACCTGGCGCAGCGCTGCGACGCGCAGACCGTCGGCGCGCAGATCCTGGTCGAGGATCGTCACCGTCACCTTGACGCGCTCCGAAGGCGCCGCCGGGTTGATATACCAGTCGGTCACGATCACGCCGCCGTTCGAATCGGTCTGCAGCAGCGGCATGAAGCTCAGCGTGTCGAGGCTCGCGCGCCAGAGATACGCATTGACGCCGATCGTCGTCACCTTCGACGCGGCGAGATCGGCGTTGACCGGGCGGCCACCCTTTTGGCCGCACGCGCCGAGCGACAGCGTTGCGGCAAGCGCGCATGAAACCACGAAAAGGGTGCGGGGCGCGGTGCCTGAGCGGCGGATCATCGGCGGTTCCTGAGCAAAACGGAGACTTGGGAGTGGCGGTATCTATAGAATGTTGCGCGTTCGCCGCAAGCAACACCTCCGGCGGCTCCTTCGACGATCGGGCAAGGTCGAGCGGGGCATCGCGCAATGTGTGTCCTTCGTGACACTCTTCAGGGAAATTGCGCCATTACGGTGGTGCGACGGAATTGATTCGTGATAGGCGCGTTGTCAGATAAGCGATGCCGAATTGAGGCTCGCACGAAGGGGTCGCACGTGTTGTCTGTTCGTTGGTTGTCCGGGATTGCTGTGGGGTCGCTCGTCGCCCTCGGCTGTGCCGTGGCTCCGGCACTCGGCGCAAGCGAATCGCCGGCGGCACGCTTTGCCGCCAAGCGGCCCGTGTTCGTGCGCGGCATCGGTTCGTTCACTCCGGCGTCTGCAGATCCCCGGCTCGCTGCGATCTTCGCGCGCGGTGGTCTCGATACCAGCGGCTTCCGCTTCACCCCGTCCGATGCACGCGGCGAAGGCGCCCGCCCCGTGACGGTTGCGATTCGCGCCCGCTCGGCGCGCGGCATCGCCGTGGTCGATCGTACTGCGCCGGTTGCGGCCTCGACCACGAGCCTGACGCCGATCGCCTACAATCTCGGCGTCGCCGTCGGCTGGAAGCGGTTCGCCGTCTCGGGCGACGTCTCGAAGGTCGACCTCGCCGGTCTGCCCGGTGGTCGCGAGGCCGCCGATCTCGGCGTGAGCTATACCGGCAACCGCTTCACCGGCCGCGTCAAGGCAGCGACCGATCGTCCGCTCGCCGGCGCGCCCAAGTTGATCGAGGACGCCCCGGCCTATTCGATCGACGTCGGCGGCTCGTATGCGCTGACGCGGCGGATCGATGTCACTGCCGGCGTCCGCTACAAGGCCGAGCGTGATCGTCTGATCGAACAGCCTGCCGCCGATGCGACTCGTCGCGACAGCCAGGCCGTCTATGTCGGGACCGCGTTCCGCTTCTGACGCGACTCAGGGCGTCAGCCCGTCGATCGCCGCCCAGCCGACAAACCCCAGCGCCTTCATCCGCTTGAACCGCGCGCGCGTCATGCCGCCCAGCGCGATTGCCGGACATCCCGCTGCACGCGCGATCGCCGCGGCGCGCAACGGCCCAAGCGCGCGCGCGCCGGGATGCGTCCGCGTCGGATAAACCGGCGAGACCAGCACCGCGGCGGCACCGGTGCGGCGTGCGGCGATCGCCTCGCGAAGCGAATGCGCCGGGTGCAGCGCGCTGCGTTGCGCGGCGCCGCCGCCCTCGACCAGCACGAGCGCCCGCTGCCGTGCGATCTGCGCGACTCGGGCGAACAGCGCGGCGCGCTCGGCGGGCGCAGTGGCGAAATGCCGGAACACCACCCCGCTTCCCTTCGGAAGCGCGGCGAGCGCGGGCCATAGCGCCGCGCCCATCCGCTCGTCGGTCATCAGCCACAGCGCCGGCGTGGGACGATTGCGGCATATGGGGTGACGCAGGGGCATAGTCGCGCCTATAGCGCCGCCAATGTCCACCGACGACCCCACCGCCGCCCCTGCCGCTGCGCTCGCCGCCGTCCAGGCCGCGATCGCCCATGCCGCCGCGCTTACCGACCGCAAACCCGAGTCGGTCACGCTGATCGCCGTCTCAAAGACCAAGCCCGCCGAAGCGATCGAGCCCTTGCTCATCGCCGGCCAGCGCGCGTTCGGCGAGAATCGCGTGCAGGAAGCGCAGGCCAAATGGCCCGCGCTGCGTGATGCCTATCCGGGTGTCGCGCTCCATCTCGTCGGGCAGCTGCAATCGAACAAGGCGGAGGACGCCGTCGGCCTGTTCGATGTGATCCATTCGGTCGACCGCCCTTCGCTCGTCACCGCGCTTGGCCGCGCGATGGACAAGCGCGACCGCCGGCCCGACTGCTTCCTTCAGGTCGACATCGGCGACGAGCCGCAAAAGGGCGGCTGTCCGATTGCGGACCTCCCCGCCTTGCTCGCCGAAGCGCGTGCCGCGGCATTGCCGATCCTCGGGCTGATGGCGGTCCCACCGCTCGAAACCGAGGCCGCCCCCTATTTCGCGCTGCTCGCCAAGATCGCGCGCGACCACGGTCTCGATGCGCTCAGCATGGGCATGTCGGGCGATTACGAAACCGCGGTAATGCTCGGCGCGACGCATGTCCGCGTCGGCACCGCTCTGTTTGGAAGCCGCGCATGACCTTCGATGCGATCATCTTCGATTTCGATGGCGTGCTGATCGAAAGCGAAGCGGTCGGCAACCGCCAGATCGCCGACTATCTGACGAGCATCGGCCATCCCACCACGGCGGCCGACTCGTTCGCCAATTTCATGGGCCTGTCGGGCGCGTCGTTCATCGGCGCAGTCGAGCGCTGGATCGGGCGCACGCTTCCCGACGATTTCCACACCGCGCGCCGCGCCGAAGACGATCGCGTGATGCGCGAGGGGATCGACGCGGTCGAAGGGGCGGTGCAGTTCATTCTCGACTTGCCGCCCACGCAGCCCAAGGCGATTGCCTCGTCGAGCTCGACCGCATGGATCGCGCGGCATCTCGAGCATATCGGCCTGCGGGATGCATTCGGCGACCGCTTGTTCTCGGGCAAGGAACATGTCGTCAACGGCAAGCCCGCACCCGACATCTATCTCCACGCCGCCGCCGCGCTCGGCGTCGATATCGCGCGCTGCGTGATCGTCGAGGATTCGCCCGTCGGGGCGACCGGCGCGGTCGCCTCGGGGGCGCATGTCATCGGCTTCGTCGGCGGCACGCATTGCGGCCCCGATCATGCCGACAAGCTGCGCGCGATCGGGGTGCACGACGTGGCGGGCGACTTCGCGACGATCCGGCGCCTTATCGCCTAGAACTGATGCCCCGTGCGGTCGCGCTTTGTCGCGAGATAGCGCTCGTTGTGCGGGTTGGCCGGGAGGAAATGCGGCACGCGCTCGACCACGCGGATCCCTGCGCCCTCGAGTTGTGCGACCTTCTGCGGATTGTTCGTCAGCAGCCGCACCGAAGTCTGGCCGAGCAATGCGAGCATCCGTGCCGCGACGGCGAAATTGCGCGAATCGACCGCGAAGCCGAGCCGCGTATTGGCGTCGACCGTGTCGAACCCCTGATCCTGCAGCGCATAGGCGCGCAGTTTGTTGATCAGCCCGATCCCGCGTCCTTCCTGGCGCAGGTAGAGCACGATCCCCCACCTGCTCACGGCGATCGCGTCGATCGCGGCATGGAGCTGTGGCCCGCAGTCGCATTTGAGGCTGCCGAGCATGTCGCCAGTCAAACACTCGCTGTGCAGCCGCACGAGCGGCGGGCGGCCGTCGGGCTTGCCGATCAGCAGCGCGATATGCTCGCCGGGCATTTCCGGCGTTCGGAACGCGACGATCTCGGCATCTTCGGCGCCGACGACGGGGAGATGCGCGCGCGTCGCGATGCTTAGCCGCGCGGCGTCCTCATGCGCGTCGATATCGCCCGGTGTCAGCACCAACGCGGCCGATTCGCCCGCGCGCGCGAAGAACGCCGGCAGCACGCCGCCGATCCGCGCGAGGCGTAGCGCAGCGGCCCCTGCTTCGGTCTCGGCGAGATGGATCGCGCGGAACGGTCCCTTCATCGGCGTGTCGAGATCGAATTGCGGGTCGGCAAGCGCGGTCGCCATCGCAAAGTCGATCCACGGCACGCGCTCGACCAGCACCGGCGCATCGGGTGCTGCCGCCTCGAGCTGGTTGGCGAGCTTGAGCGTCGCCGAGCGGCCCGCCGAGAGCAAGAGCGGCGCGCTTGCGGCCGGATCGAACGCGGCAAGCCGCGGTGGATCGGCGGTCTCGATCGGCAGCAGCGCAAGCGTGCCATCGGCACCCGCGATCGCGACCGGCCAGCCGCGCCGCAACGCATCGATTGCGAGCGCGGTCTTGTGTGCGTCGCCAGGAATGGAAGCGCTCATATCGCGAACTCGGTCATGATCGGCACATGGTCGGAGGGTTTGAGCCAACTGCGGCATTCCTCATAGACATGGTGCCGCGTCGCCTTGGCCGCAACATCGGCGGTCGCCCACATATGGTCGAGCCTGCGGCCGCGATCGTTGAGCGTCCAGTCGGCCGAGCGGTAGCTCCACCACGTATGCAGTCGCGCCGGTGCCGGGAAGAAATGGCGCCCGAGATCGACCCAGCTGTTCGACGCCTTGAGTCGGTCGATCGCCGCGACCTCGATCGGCGTATGGCTGACGGTCTTGAGCAATTGCTTGTGGCTCCACACGTCCGATTCGAGCGGGGCGATGTTGAGATCGCCGACCAGCACCGTCGGCACGGTCAGCCCCTGCGACCACTGCGTCATCCGCTCGAGAAAATCGAGCTTCTGGCCGAATTTGGGGTTCACCGCGCGATCGGGCACGTCGCCGCCGGCGGGCACATAGACATTCTCGATCCGCAGCCCCGATTCGAGCCGCACGCCGACATGGCGTGCTTCCTGATTGGCTTGCCAGTCGAAGCGGTCATCCTCGACGAGCGGGACCTTCGACACGATCGCGACGCCGTGGTGCATCTTCTGCCCGTGGAGCACGATGTGGGTGTAGCCGAGCGCGCGAAAGCTGTCGGTCGGGAAATCCTGATCGACCACCTTGGTTTCCTGCAGACACAGGATGTCGGGGGCCATCTCGCGCAGGAATTGCTCGACGATGTCGAGGCGGAAGCGGACCGAATTGATGTTCCACGATACGATCTTGAGCGGTGTCGTCATGCGAGCGCTGTAGCCATCGTGACCGTCCCACGCCACCCGCCGCTACCCGACGCCAATACCGGATATGGAAAGGCCCTCGCTCCGGGGGCATGGAGCGAGGGCCGACCTAGCGTTCGTCACGCAGGCGGGAAGCAAGGGTCCGGGCAACAGGGGGAAAAATCCCGGTAGCACCTCGCATCCGCAAAACCGCATTACCGCTGCAAACCTGTCGCCAATATGAACCGATCCTAGCGCAGGTTATTTTCTGCCCGACGCGGGCGTCGGATCGCGCCATTGGAACGCCGAGTTGCTGACGGGCGCGTTGAAGCGCTGGTTCGACAGCCGAATCGTCGTGCGGTTGTTCTGCGAATCGAGCGCGACCCAGCCCTGCAGCATCAGCCCGCCCGGCGCGGTCGCATTGCGCACGAACACAAGGCTGATCCGGCCATATTCGGGATGCTTGGGGTCGGCGGCATCGACCGCGACCGTCTCGGGATTGCCGGTCGGCACCACGCTCGCGATCCCGCGCATGTCACGCGACGGATCGAGCAGGATGCCGAGCGGCGACCCGCCGATCGGCCAGCGCTGCTTCTGGCCGACCGAGTAATCGAGAAACCAGAGCGACTTGCCGTCGCCGACGATGAGGATCGGCACGCCCTTTTCATATTGGAAGCGGATCTTGCCGGGCTTCTTGAGCGTCAACACGCCGGTCAGCACCTTCCCACCGCGATCGGTCTGCGTGAACGATGCGGTCATGCTCTCGACCGACTGGAGATGCTTTTGCACCAGCGACAAGTCGGCGACGGGCGCGGCCGAGACAAGCGCCGGCGCGGCGAGCGCGGCAAGAAGCGTTGGGTAACGAAGGGACACGAATATTCTCCTGACGCCGCCGCTTAAGCCCGAGGCGGCTTGAACCCGCTCTGAACCGAAGCCGGCACGCCCGGTTCCCTTACACCGGGTTCCCGTCGCGGTCGCGCAGCACTTCGCGGCGCCCGACATGGTCGGGGCGACCGACGATGCCGTCCTTCTCCATCCGCTCGATCAGCCGCGCCGCGCTATTGTAGCCGACGCGCAGCTGGCGCTGCAGCCAAGAGGTCGAGGCCTTCTGGCTTTCGACGACGAGCTGGATCGCGGTGCGATATTGCTGGTCCTCGGCGGTATCCTCGCCGGTCGGCGCGCCGTCCATCGCGAAACCGTCCTCGGGCTCCTCGGTGATCGCCTGGTTGTAATCGGGCTGCCCCTGTGCGCGCCAGTGATCGGTGACGGCGCGCACTTCGTCGTCCGACACGAACGGGCCGTGGACGCGGACGATGCCCTTGCCGCCGGGCATGTAGAGCATGTCGCCCTTGCCGAGCAGCTGCTCGGCGCCCTGTTCGCCCAGAATCGTGCGCGAATCGATCTTCGAGGTGACATGGAAGCTGATTCGCGTCGGCAGGTTCGCCTTGATCACGCCGGTGATGACGTCGACCGACGGTCGCTGCGTCGCCATGATCAGATGGATGCCCGCCGCGCGCGCCTTCTGCGCGAGCCGCTGGATCAGGAATTCGACTTCCTTGCCCGCGGTCATCATCAGATCGGCGAGCTCGTCGATGATCACGACGATCTGCGGCAGCACCTGATAATCGAGCGTCTCTTCCTCGTAGATCGGCGCGCCGGTGCCCGGCTCGTATCCGGTCTGCACCTTGCGGCCGAGCGGCTGGCCCTTGGCCTTGGCCGCGCGAACCTTGTCGTTGAAGCTCGCGAGCGAACGCACGCCGAGCGAGGACATTTGGCGATAGCGATCCTCCATCTGTTCGACGGTCCATTTCAGCGCGCGCACCGCCTTCGACGGATCGGTCACGACCGGCGCGTAGAGATGCGGGATGTCCTCATACATGCTCAGTTCGAGCATCTTGGGATCGATCATGATCATCCGGCACTCTTCGGGCTTGAGCCGGTAGAGCAGCGACAGAATCATGCAGTTGAGCCCGACCGACTTGCCCGAGCCGGTGGTGCCCGCGACGAGCAGGTGCGGCATCGGCGCGAGATCGGCGATCACCGGATCGCCCGCGATATTCTTGCCGAGCACCAGCGACAGCGAGCCCGGCTGGTCGTCGAGCGAATCGATCAGCTCGCGCAGGCCCACCGTCTCGCGCTTGGCGTTGGGCAGCTCGATGCCGATCACGGTGCGCCCCGGAATCGTCGCGACGCGTGCCGACACCGCCGACATGTTACGCGCGATATCGTCGGCGAGCTGGATCACGCGGCTCGCCTTGATGCCGGGCGCGGGCTCGAGCTCGTACATCGTCACGACCGGGCCGGGCCGCACGTTGATGATCGATCCCTTGACGTGGAAGTCGCTCAGCACCGTCTCGAGCAGCCGCGCATTGCGATCGAGCGCGACCTTGTCGACCGGCCCGCCGATCGCGGGCGGCGACGGGTTGAGCAGGTCGAGCGAGGGCAAGGTCGACTTGTCGCCGAAATCCATCGAGGTCTGCTTTGCGCGTGGCTTGGCCAGCGTCACCGGCGTCATCGCGCGGTCGGCGATCACCGGGCCGGGGCGGACATCGGGGCTCGCAAGCGCACGCGGCATCGACAGCTTGCGCGGGGTCGGCTCGGGCGCGAAGACTTCGTCGTCCGTCTCCTCGTCACGGTCGCGCCGCTGATCGGTCAGCCGCTTGGGTTCACGCGCGATCCGCGGCGCACGCTCGCTGACGTCGATCGTGAAGCTGTACGCCCAGAGCGCGAGCCCGGCGAACCCGAGCACCACCGCGATCCCGCGCGTCGTCCACAACACCGCATTGGGATTGGGCAGCAAGCCGATCAACGCGCGCAGCACGTCGGCCAGCCCGAGCCCGACCGCGCCGCCATAACCCGCCGGCAGCACTTGCACCGCCGCCGCCCAGATCAGCGCGAACGCCGTCCCGATCAACGCGACACCGCCGAGCGATGCGCCAAACATCAACCGCCAACGCCCGACCGGGACGCCGCGCCATAGCCGCAGCGCGACCAGCACCGCCGTCGGCAACACTAGCAGGAAGCCGGGACCCAGCAGCCAGAATGCGCCATCGGCGACCAGCGCACCCGGCTTGCCGAGCCAGTTGCGCGCGGCGGCGCCCGAGGCGGTGTTGAGCGACGGGTCGCTCGCATGATAGCTCGCGACTGCGACGACGAGCAAAACGACCAGCACGACGAGCGTGATCGCGGCAAGCAATGCGCCGCTGCGCACGGCGCCGGCCTTGACGGTCTCACGCCATAAGGGTGGCTGCGCGCGGCTCGCCATGATCTCTTGTCCCGATGTTCGCTGTCTGTGCTGCGGATTCATCGCGCGCGGCGGCTCCGCCGTCAAGACTTTGCGGGCTGGCGAGCGCCCGGCCGAGGCGCTACAGCAGCGCGTATGGATACAGCAGACGTCATCATCCTCGGCGGCGGACTCGTCGGCAGCGCGCTCGCCGTGGCGCTCGACACGCATGGACTTACGGCAATCGTCATCGACATTGCCGATCCCGCGGTGATTCTCGCCGCGGGTTTCGACGGGCGCGCCTCGGCGATCGCCGGTGCGCCGTGGCGGATGCTGCAAGCGATCGGCGTCGCCGACCGGCTCGCGCCCTTCGCGTGCCCGATCCAGGGAATTCGCGTGAGCGACGGGTTGGAACCCGGCGCGCTCGATTTCGAACCCGAGCCGGGCGACGGCGCGCTCGGGCATATGGTCGAGAACCGCAAGCTGCGTGCGGCGCTGTTCGAGGCGGCATCGGCTGCTCCCAATGTCGACGTGCGGATGCAGACGCGCGCGGTCTCGATCGATCGCGGCGCGGCGGGCGTCAGCGTCACGCTCGATTCGGGAGCCGTCATCAAGGCCCCGCTGCTGATCGCCGCCGAGGGCCGCAATTCGCCGACGCGTGAAGCCGCAGGCCTGCGCGTCGCGCGCTGGACCTACGACAATGCCGCGATCGTCACCTCGCTGCACCACGAACGCAGCCACGAGAATATCGCGTTCGAGATCTTCTACCCCGACGGCCCGTTCGCGATCCTGCCGCTCAACGACGACGAGCAGGGGCATCGGTCGTGCATCGTCTGGTCGGTGACGCATGACCAGGCGCCGGGGATGATGAAGCTGTCCGATCGCGGCTGGCTCGCCGAGGCCGACAAGCGAATCGGCGGGTTTCTCGGCAAGCTCGGGCCGCTTGGCCATCGGATGAGCTATCCGCTCGGATTCCATCATGCCGCGAAGATCGTGTCCGACCGGCTCGCATTGGTCGGGGACGCTGCGCACGGGATCCATCCAATCGCGGGCCAGGGCGTCAATGTGGGCTTCCGCGACGTGGCGACGCTGGTCGAGGTGCTGGTCGAGGGCAAGCGCTCGGGGCTCGATCTCGGCGATCCGCAATTGCTCGCGCGCTATGATCGCTGGCGCAGCCTCGATACCTTGATGGTGTCGGTCGCGACCGATGGCCTGACGCGGCTGTTCGGCATTCCCGGAAAGACCGCCAATGCGGTGCGGCGGATGGGTTTGTCGGCGGTGCAGCGCGTACCGCCGCTCAAGCGCCGCTTCATCGCCGAGGCGCGCGGCGAGAGCGGGGATGTGCCGAAGTTGCTGCAGGGGATTACGGTCTAGCCTCTTCTGCGGCAACGCTCGCGGCAGCGTCGATTGGGTTCGCGCAGAGGCGCGGAGGACGCGGAGGATCGCGTTGCTAGGGTGCGCTCTATTAGAGTGCGCTTCCCCGGCGGAGGCCGGGGCCCAGGAGCCGCACGCTTCTTGGTCGCACGCTGCGCTCGATCATTTCGGCCATTCCGACTGGGCCCCGGCCTTCGCCGGGGAAGCGGTTTGGGGGAAAAGCGGGAAAGCAATTAGGGGAAGGTGTGGCCCCTACAACCCAAAGCGCATCATCTCTGCATCCTCCGCGCCTCTGCGCGAACCATTCCACCAACGCCGACACGATCTCGCTAGATCAGTCGCGCCCACTCCGCACACTCGTCGGAGGCGCGCTCGCCATCGCCGCGATCCGATCGCTCTCGCTACCGATTCGCCGCTGCGTATCGATCTGCACGATCGCCGCGCCTTTCTTGGGGTCGAACAGCGTCGCGAAGAACATGCCCAGCATCATCGCCGCCCCACCGGCGCGACCCTTGCGCTTCGCGGCGTCCTTCATTGCAGCGTCACCGAATCCTCGCCGTCATGCCGGCCGAAAAACTGCATCAACTGAATGATCAGCTCGGCGCGATCCTCGATTCGCCCCGCCTCGAGCAGCGCTTGCTTCGCCGCCACGTCGAAGGGCGCGATCTGCGCGATGCCGTTGACCAAAGCCTCGTCGTCGAGCCGCGTCACCGCATCCCAATCGACCGCATAGCCCTGCGCATCGGCAAAGGCGCGCGATTCGCTCTCGAGCGCCGAGCGGCGCGACAGCGAGAGGATCTCGGGCTCGCTCGGACCCGGGATCAGCTCGGCCTCGACCTGGCGGAATGCCGTCGTCACGTCGAGTTCGCGCACGATGCGGAACAGCGACAGCCCCTCGAGGATGAGATTGTAGCGCCCGTCCTCGCTCGCCTCGAACTCGGCGATCTTGCCGACGCAGCCGATCTCGAACAGCGGTGGCTTGTCGGGCCGCGCCGGCACGTTGGGGCGCGGCTGGACCATGCCGATCCGCCGGTCACGTGCCATCGCGTCCGAGATCATCGCGCGATAGCGCGGCTCGAAGATGTGCAGCGGGAGATGCATGCCCGGAAACAGCAACGCGCCCGGCAGCGGGAAGATCGAGAGCCGCGTGATCGTCATCCGAACAGGATCGCCGAGAGCTTGCGCCGCTGCGCCGAGACCCACGGATCCTCGAGCCCAACGACCTCGAAGATCTTGAGCAATTGCGTCCGCGCCGCGCCCTCGTTCCATGTCCGGTCGGCCGCGATCATCGCGAGCAGCGTTTCGGCCGCGGCATCGCGGTCGCCCGCTGCCATCTGGCCGCCGGCGAGCTCGAAGCGCTTGTCGAAATTCTCGGGGTTGGCCGCAACTTCGGCGGCGAGCCCGGCAAGATCATCGACCGGCTGCACTTCACGCGCCAGCGCCAGCGCAGTGCGCGCACGCTCAATCTCGGGAAGCTTGGCGATCTCCTCGGGAAGAGCCGCGATCGCCGCCTCGGCCTTGTCGGTCTGCCCCGCGGCGACGAGCGCGCGGACCATGCCCGACAGCACCGCAGGATGCTCGGGCGCCATCTCGCTCAATTGCGCAAACACGCTCACCGCGCGCTCGGCATCGCCTTCGACGAGCACTTGCTCGCCCATCGCGATCAGCGGCTCGAGTTCGGCCTCGAGGCTCGCCGCCTCGCTTTCGAGCGGCAATTGCTTGAGCAGCTGGTCGAGCATCGTCCGCAACTGCGTCTCGGTGCGCGCGGGCGTCATGTCGGCGACGAGCTGCCCCTGGAACATCGCATAGACCGTCGGGATCGACTTGATCTGGAATTGCGCGGCGATGAACTGATTCTTGTCGGTGTCGATCTTGGCGAGCAGCACGCCCTTGTCGGCATAGGCCGCGGCGACCTTTTCGAGCAGCGGCGTCAGCGCCTTGCACGGCCCGCACCATTCCGCCCAGAAATCAATCACGACGAGCTTGGTCATCGACGGCTCGACGACATCGCGGCGGAAGCTCTCCACCGCGTCGCGTTCTGCAGCGCTCATTCCCAGGGTGGCCAAGTGTCGCTCCAATCTTGTGTGCTGTGCGCCTTATGTGGGCGCTCAGCGTACGAAGCCAACCCTTTTATCAAACGATCTGCACGCAATCGCGATAAGGGGTTGCCGAGTATGAAAGTCGCTGTTAGAGCCCGCCACCTTACCCGCCCAGTCAACGACTGATTGGGCCGTAAACGCCAGAGCGGGCGTAGCTCAGGGGTAGAGCACAACCTTGCCAAGGTTGGGGTCGAGGGTTCGAATCCCTTCGCCCGCTCCAGTTTTTCTAAAGAAATCAATAGGTTAAGAGGTGGCCGCGCAAGCGGCCACTCCTGCTTTTTACCGGGCGTCCACGCGGCGTCCACGGATTTGGACCGGTGGACACCACAAGATCATGAGGGGAATGGGTTCCCCTGCCGGCGAGCCGAAGAATCTCGCCAGACCCCTACTGCGGGGTGACGCGCGGCGGTTGGGGCGCGAGTCGCCGGAGCGCCTTGTCGATGGCTTCGCGCGTCGCAAGGTCGAGAAGATGCTGGGCGGCCGGACAAGCGCGGGCCGCCCTTGGTCCTGGTCAGAAGGCGGGATTTCAGATCGAGAGCGTCCCGTTATGTCCGAAGCATGCATACATATTTCGGACGGGTGGAGGTGCGGAGAACTGCGTCCGAACCTTGGTCCTCCCAATGGCTCAGACTGAGGTGTTGCGTGCCGGGATCTAGTGGTCGAAATCAGGTGCTTGGTTCCCATCGGTACGATGGCGAGAATCACTCAATTCCTGCCTTCCCCCATCTTCGAGCAGTTGCCCGATAGCCGCGGTACGTCCATGCGGCTGACGGACACATTGCTGACGGGTTGATACAAGCACGTGGGGGATCAAGACGCAGAGCGGCCTGGCTTGCCGGCAATTGCCGACGTCTTCGGGCGCTACGGCAACTTCACGCTGGGCGGTGGCAGCGCGACGGTTGCGGTGCTCCACCGCGAACTGCTGGAGAAGCGGCGGTGGATCGGCGTGGACGCGTTCACCTTGTGCTTTGGCCTGGCACGCCTGACGCCCGGTACCAATGTACTGGCGTTCTGCACCGCGGTCGGGTGGCTGCTCCGGGGCTGGGCCGGCGCGGCCGTGGCGCTGCTCGCGGCGTCTGTGCCCTGCACATTGGTCATCGTGGTGCTCACCGCCGCCTTTGCCCAGGCCGAACGGAACCTGTGGGTGCAGGCGGCCATTCACGGAGCTGTCGCTGCGGCTGTCGCCATCACCGCCAGGACAAGCTGGACGATTGCGCACCCGCATTTCAAGCCGGGCGCCAGGCTTCGCGTGGTGTCAATCGGCGCGGCGGCCTTCCTGCTCTACACGGTCGCCGGGGTGCCCGCGATCGAGGTGCTTCTGCTCGCGGCCGTCACCGGCGCGGTCCTGCCGGTCGCCCGATCATGAACCTGCTTCTGCTCTACCTGACGCTGCTGAAGGCGACGATAACATCCTTTGCCGGTCTGGCCTCGCTTCCGGTCGTCCAGGATTCGCTCGTTGCCCATTATCACGTCCTGACGGACAAGCAGCTCAACGAGGCAGTCGTCATCACCCGCAGCTCGCCCGGGCCGGTCGGACTCTATGTGGTCAGCGTTGGCTATTTCGTCGCCGGCCTCCCCGGCGCGGTGATGGGTTGGCTCGCGATGATCACGCCGGCTGGGCTGATCATACCACTTGTCCACTTCGTTGGTCGCCGGATGGAGAATCCGCGCGTCCGCTCCATCCTCCAGGCGGTCGTGATCGCAAGCGCCGGCCTGCTCCTCGCGGCGGCCATTCCGCTCGCTCGGGACGGTCTCACCGACCCGGTTACGATCACGATCGCGGTGGTCAGCCTCGCGCTGCTCTTCCGCACGAGGATCGACACGCTGTGGATCATCCTTGGTGCGGCCATTGCGTCGCTCACTGTTGCGACCCTGGGTGCCGTCCCCCTCGCACTGGCTGGCTGATCCATGGACACGGCAACCCTAATCGCGATCTGCGTCCTGCTCGGCCTCGGGGCGTTGCTCTACACATCAGTAGGTCACGCTGGAGCGTCGGCTTACATCGCCATCATGGCGCTGTTCGGCCTGGCGCCGGAGACGATCAAACCGGCCGCGCTGGTCCTGAACATCATGGTCGCATCGTTCACATCGTGGCGCTTCATCAGGGCCGGCCAATTCGACCTGCGCCGTCTCGTGCCGTTCTCGATCGGGGCACTGCCCTTCGCCTTCCTCGGCGGCAGCATCAGCTTGCCGGGGGTTGCCTACCGGCCGCTCGTGGGGGCGGTCCTGCTGCTTGCCGGGCTTCGGCTCCTCTGGCCACGCCCCATGATGCGGCAGGAGGAGATCATAATGCCCCCGGCGCCTGCCGCCCTCGCGAGCGGTGCCGGCATTGGCCTGCTGTCGGGCCTCACCGGCACGGGTGGCGGCATCTTCCTCAGCCCGCTGATGATCATGATGGGCTGGGCGGAAACACGAAAGGCGAGCGGGATCGCCGCGGTGTTCATCCTGCTCAACTCGATCGCTGGTCTGGCTGGCAACTTGTCAAGCGTCGGGCATCTGCCCGCGCAGCTTCCGTACTTTATGGGCTCGGTCGCGATCGGCGCAGTGGCCGGGACAGCGCTGGGCGTCTCGGTCCTGCCGACACACCGGCTGATACAAGCCCTGGGCGCAGTCCTGCTCGTGGCAGCGGCAAAACTGATCCTGACCTAGCGGCCAATTCGTAGACGCTTGGAAGCAGACGGACAGCAAACCATCAGGCCGGGTCGTTCGTACTTCTGACGCGCCAGTACCAGGCGTCTGATTTTGACCCCTGGCTTGCGCGATTTTAGGGTTAGCTGCGCAATTCCCCTCTTTGATTGGCCGGGCATCTACGCGGTGCTCCACGATTTGACCCTGTGAACACCACAGGATCGTGAGGGGAAGGCGTTCCCCTGCTGGCGGGCTAATGGATCTCGCCAGACCCACTCCGGAGTGATTCCTCGCAACGCCCCCGCGAAGAGTGAGAGTGGGGCCGAGCCGGCCGTGACGGGTTGAAGGGATCGGGAGTGGCCCGAGCCTCACCCGTCGCGGAGAACCGCGATGGCTCACGCTCTCGCCTATCGGCCCGTGACCGGCCCGGACGACCCTTTCGACCGCATCAACGACCAGGTGCTAGCGCTGATGGAGCGGGGCCAGGTTCCCTGGGCAACGCCTTGGCGCTTGGTCGTCACACCAGGCCATGGAAGCTGCAATGAGGATGGCAGTGGCATCAAGCTCTGTCATTATGACCCCAGCCTTCCGGCGCGCCTGGTGGCTGCGACCAACCCGACCGCACCGCGCGACGTCGATGCCGAATTCCACGAGCTGTTCGCCGCAACCGGTATCAACTTCCGCCTGGGTGCAATCCGGACATTCTACAGTCTCTCCGAAGACATGATCGCCCTGTCGGATTGGCGGATTAGCGATCCGACTGAGTTTCTTCGCGATTGGATCCACGAATTGCTTCACGCCGTCGGGCACTCCTCCCGCCTCGATCGCAAGCTCCCGCGCGGCTTCGGCTCGAACGCTCATGGCATGGAGGATCTGATCGCCGAGATCGGCGCCGCACTCGTGTGCGCGTCGCTCGGCATCGAGCCGTCGCTGCGTCATCCCGCCTGTCTCGACACGTGGATCGAATTGCTCCGCTCCGACAACGAAATCTTCGAACACGCAGTCCGGTCTGCCGATGCCGCCGCCGGCTACCTGTTCGCCCGGCGCGACGCCCAGGCGGCGGCTTTCGATCGGCTCGAGGCGGAAGAGGCCGCGGCCGAGCGGGAAGAGGCCGCGCGCAAAGCGGCGGTGCGGCGGCGCAAATGGCGGTGCGAGAGGGAGAGATGGGCCTTCGGCTCCGTGACGGGTTCGAGGCCTGGAGAGAGTCTCCTGGCGGCCCATCCTGGAGACCTCACATGATCACCCCTTCCATCGCCGATTCCCGCGCCAGAGGTTCCGGGCCGGTTCCCGCGGCCGGCTACAAGGTCGATATCTCGCGCGGCTAGCGCATCGGGCGCGTTTCGTCCGAGTGGTTCTCGCGGCCCGACGACGAGCGCTATCTGTCGTTGACCGCGCTGTACGATGCCGTGCGCTCTCGCGCCGATCGGGCAACCGCGCGCACCGTCGAAACCCGGGAGATACGCGTCGAAGCGCGCCGCGACGATCCGGAGCGGCTTGCCTTGATGGTTCCGGGCCGCAATCAGCCGGTCGCACCGACCCATTGGTCATTCGGGCAGCTGTGCGGCCTGGTCGGCGCGCCGGCAGGCTATCTCCGGCAGCTGCCCGCACCGCTGGCCGGCATCAACATGCAGCACGGACTGAACGCTCACCGGGGCGAGCTGATCAAGACGCTCGAGGCGGATGACGGTCGGGTCGAGCTGCGTGCCGTGACCGGACCCGATTATGGCCGCATCTGGGACCATGAGCTAGTTGCCGCGGTCATGAAGATCGCCGGCGACGGCATCGGCGATACGCGCTGGAAGGTGCCAGGCCTGCTCGACTGGTCGACCATGACTCATAACCCGTTCGTCGAGGTCACCAGAGATACGACCACGCTCTATGCGAGCGACCGCGACGTCTTCCTCTTCCTGGTCGATGACGCCCACCCGATCGAAGCGGGCCGGCTGCCCAATGGCGATCCCGACCTCTATTTCCGGGGCTTCTACTGCTGGAACAGCGAGGTCGGTTCGAAGACCCTTGGCATGGCGTCCTTCTATCTTCGCGCCGTCTGCATGAACCGCAACATCTGGGGTGCGGAAGGGTTCGAGGAGATCAGCATCCGCCACAGCAAGTTCGCCGCGAACCGGTTCGCACACGAAGCGGCACCCGCCCTGGAGCGCTTCGCGACGTCGTCGCCTGCGCCATTCATGGCCGGCATCAAAGCGGCGCGCGAACGGATCGTCGCCCGCAAGGACGAGGACCGTACGACCTTCCTGCGTCGGCACGGCTATTCGCGCGCCGACACCGAGAAGGTCATCGCAACGGTCCTCGCCGAAGACGGTCGACCGCCCGAGTCCATCTTCGACTTTGTTCAGGGCCTGACGGCGCTTGCGCGCTCCAGGCCCCATCAGGACGCGCGCCTTGAACTCGAAGGGAAGGCCGCAAGGCTGCTGGCCAGCGTGCGGTGAAACTCAGCGTGGAGACCTGACTGCCGTCTCGGCTCCGCATCGACCGGGCGCGGCCCTCCCCTCTTCAGAGGGAGAGGGCTGCGCCTCCCGTCGTGACGGGTTGAGGGTCGAGAGGGAGTCTCCCGACCGCCCGTCATGGAGAACGACCATGACCCAAGCTCGCAAGATCGTCCTGAGCGGTTCGCGCGACATTCCCTTCAATCTGCTGGTGCTGAGCCAGGCCAATGTCCGGCGTGTGAAGGCCGGCGTCTCGATCGACGCCCTTGCCACCGACATCGCCCGCCGCGGCCTGCTCCAGAGCCTCACCGTCCGGCCGCAGCGCGATGCCGAAGGTGTGGATACCGGCCTGTTCGAGGTTCCGGCCGGCGGCCGCCGGTTCCGGGCGCTGCAATCACTCGTCAAAGCGAAGCGGATGGCGAAGACCCAGCCGGTGCCGTGCATCGTGCGCGACGATGCCGAGGTCTCGGCCGAAGAGGATTCGCTCGCCGAGAACACCCACCGCGAGGCGCTTCACCCGCTCGACCAGTTCCGGGCAATGCAGCAGCTTGTCGCGAAGGGCGACCAGGTCGAGGCGGTCGCGGCGACCTTCATGACCACGCCGGCCGTGGTCCGGCAGCGCTTGAAGCTGGCCTCGGTCTCGCCCGCGCTCCACGAGATCTATGCCGATGACGGCATGTCGCTCGATCAGCTGATGGCCTTCTCGGTGAGCGACGACCATGCCCGGCAGGAAGTGCTCTGGGAGCTGCTCGCCCACAGCCACAACAAGTCGCCCGCGTTCATCCGGCAGCGGCTGACCGAAGATACGGTGCGGGCATCCGATCGCCGGGCGCGGTTCATCGGCATCGACGCCTATGTCGAGGCGGGCGGCTGCGTGTTGCGCGACCTGTTCGAGGCGGACAATGGCGGCTGGCTTCAGGACGCGGCCCTGCTCGATCGCCTAGTCGTCGAGAAGCTCAACGCCGAGGCCGAGCGTATCCGCGCGGAGGGGTGGAAGTGGATCGCGGTCGCAGTCGATTTTCCCTACGGACATCTCGACGGACTTCGCGAGCTCGACAGCCTGCCGGCTGCGTTGACCGAGGACGAGAATGCCCGGGCCGAGGCACTCAAGGATGAGGCCGACGCGATCGAAGCGGAATATGAAAATGTCCGCGATCTCCCCGACGTCGTGGAAAAGCGCATCACTGCGCTCGACGAGGAACTTGCGGGATTGCTCGAGCGTCCGCCGGTGTTCGACCTCGCCGAGATGACGCTCGCCGGTGCCTTCGTCAGCCTGGAGATGGACGGCACGCTCTGTGTCGAGCGCGGGTGGGTGCGGCCGGAAGACGAACCTGTCGTCGGGGCGGATGAGACCGCGATCGAGGCGGATTTCATCGGTCCGCGGCAGCAGGGCGAGGAGACATTGGAGTCGGCATCGGACAATAGTGGCGATGGCGGCCAAGAGGGCGATGACGAGGAGGAAGAGGGCATCAAGCCCCTGCCCGACCGCCTGATGTCCGAACTGACCGCGCACCGCACGATCGCGCTGCAGGATGCCTTTGCGCAGAGTCCGTCAATCGCCTTTGCGGCCGTGCTGCATTCGCTCGTGCTGTCCGTCTTCTATTATGGCCGCACCGAAACCTGCCTCGGACTATCGCTCCACCAGACCAGCTTTCCCAACCAGCCACCGGGCATGAAGGACAGCCTGCCGGCCAAGTCCATCGCCGCCCGTCACGCGCACTGGGAGGAACGCCTGCCGGCATCGGACCGCGAACTGTGGGATGCCCTTGCGCGTCTTGACGGCGATGAACAGGCGGCCCTGTTTGCGCATTGCGCGGCGTACGGGGTCAACGCCCTGTGGGAGCCCGTCAGCCGCTATGACGGGCGCGTTTCGGCGCACGGCATCGCGCGGCGTCTCGATCACAGTCACGTGCTGGCGCGCGCGGTCGGGCTGGACATGGTCACGGCCGGCTGGACGCCGATGGTCGATAATTATCTCGGCCGCGTCACCAAGCCGCGCATCCTGATGGCCGTTTCCGAAGCAAAGGGCGACCATACTGCCGGCCTGATCGACCATCTGAAGAAGGGCGACATGGCCCGAGAGGCCGAACGCCTGCTCGAAGGTTCGGGCTGGCTGCCCGAGCCGCTCCGCACGCCCGCCATCGCGACGGGTGAGGGGACGACGGTCGATCTGCTGACTGTCTCGGACCCGATCGTTGAAGCGCTTCCCGCCTTCCTCGATGGTGGGGACGAGGCGGAATCGCCCGGCGCTGGCGACGACGAGTCCGGCGGCTTCGCCATCGCGGCGGAATAGCGTGGCTCTCCGGCGAGCGGCCCCCGGTCGCTCCGCCATTCCCCTTCAAGACTTTTTCGAAAGCCCGGCCATCGCGCCGGGCTTTCGCGTTTCAGGAGATACGCGATGTCCGCACAGCATATTTTCGACAATGCCCCGCTCAGCGCCGCCGACGCGCTGATGACCGCGGCCCGAATCATCCTCCCCGATCTCGAGCTTGGCAGCGTGATACGGGCGCCCGTACTGCGCGCCGCGATGGAGACCGCCTTTGGCGGTTCCGATGCCGATGGCGCGTGGGACTGGAAGGCGGCCTATGACGCTTGCGAGGCCGCGCAAATCCTGTTCTTCCGCAAATACGCAAAGGCGCTTTTCCGCAAATCCGGATCGCCGGCCGCGACCCTCGCGATGATCGAGAAGGTGGCCGTGCTCCTGCCGACGCACACACGTCGCTCCGAGACGAGCCAGGCGCTTCAGCAATTCAGCACGCCGGCCGGCCTGGCTTTTGTCGCGGCGTCCGCCGCGTCGATCCGGCCCGGCGAGCTCGTGCTCGAACCCTCGGCGGGAACGGGCCTGCTCGCGATCCATGCCGAAGCCATGGGTGGCCGGCTCGCGCTAAACGAACTCGGCGAGGCCCGCGCCGAACTGCTCGCCCGCCTGTTCGAGGGTGCCGTGGTCACCAGCTACGACGCCGCCCATATCCATGACTATCTGGATCCCGCGATCACCCCCGACGTGATCCTGATGAACCCGCCCTTCTCCGCGGTGGCACATGTCGACAGGGCAATGAAGGATGCAGCGTTCAGGCATATTGGCTCCGCGCTTGCCCGGCTCGCGCCCGGCGGCCGCCTCGTCGCGATCACGGGTGCTGGCTGCTCGCCCTATGCATCGGCCTGGGCTGACGCCTTCACAGCGCTACAGGAACGCGGGCGGGTCATCTTCTCGGCAGCGATCGATGGCCGGATCTACGCTAAGCACGGCACGACGATCGATACCCGGCTGACCGTCATCGAGCGTGCACCGGCCGCTGATCCCGCCGCCTTCCCCGCGTCGCCTGGCATCGCATCGGATGTGGTGACCTTGCTGAACTGGGTGCGCGACCTTGTGCCGCCGCGCGATCCGACGCCGGCTCCCGTAGGCAATGCGCTTCCCATCGCGCTGTCTGGCCTCTCCGCCGCCCGCGTTCTCACGCCGCGGAGGATTAACGCCATGCCCGCGCAGGCGCCGCTCCCCGCGCCCGAGATGATCGAGCTGGCTTACGATGTCGTCGACTGGACGCCGGCCGAATCAGGCCGGCTCACCGATGCCATCTACGAACCCTATGCGCTCCAGTCGCTGCGCATCGCGGATGCAAAGCCGCATCCGACGCCGCTCGTCCAGTCGGCCGCGATGGCATCGGTCGCGCCGCCCAAAGCCTCCTATCGACCCCACCTCCCCGCGAGTCTCGTCACCGATGGCATCCTGTCCGATGCCCAGCTTGAGTCCGTCATCTATGCAGGCGAGGCCCATGGCGGCTTCCTGTCGGGCGCATGGTCGGTCGATCCGACCTGGAACATCATCTCGGCGGCACCCGAGAATGCCGCGAACGCGGCCCGCTTCCGGCGCGGCTGGTTCCTTGGCGACGGCACCGGAGCGGGCAAGGGCCGGCAGGTCGCCGGCATCATCCTCGACAATTGGGCGAAGGGCCGCCGCCGTGCGCTGTGGATCAGCAAGTCCGACAAGCTGCTTGAAGACGCACAACGCGACTGGTCGGCGCTTGGTCAGGAGCGGCTGCTGGTGACGCCGCTGTCGCGCTTCCGCCAGGGTACGCCGATCCGCCTGGACGAAGGCGTGCTGTTCACGACCTATGCGACGCTTCGCTCGCAGGATCGCGGCGAGAAGGCCAGCCGGCTGCAGCAGATCGTCGATTGGCTGGGCGCGGATTTCGACGGCGTGATCGTCTTCGACGAGGCGCATGCGATGGCCAATGCCGCCGGGGGCACCGGGGAGCGCGGCGACCAGGCACCGTCGCAGCAGGGCCGTGCCGGACTTCGGCTTCAACATGCCTTGCCGGACGCACGTATCGTGTATGTCTCAGCGACCGGCGCGACCACGGTAAAGAATCTCGCATACGCGCAGCGCCTGGGTCTCTGGGGCGGCGAGGACTTCCCGTTCGCGACGCGTCAGGAGTTCGTGGCCGCGATCGAGGATGGCGGCGTCGCGGCGATGGAAGTGCTGGCGCGCGACCTGAAGGCCCTCGGCCTGTATGTCGCCCGCTCGCTGTCGTTCGACGGCGTCGAATATGAGCTGCTCGAGCATGAGCTGACGCCGGAGCAGGTCCGCATCTACGATGCGTATGCCGGCGCCTTTCAGGTCATCCACAACAATCTGGGCGCCGCACTCGAAGCGGCGAACGTCACCGGTGACAGCGGCACGTTGAACGCTCAGGCCAAATCGGCGGCTCGCTCCGCATTCGAGAGCGCCAAGCAGCGCTTCTTCAACCATCTGATCACCGCGATGCAGACGCCGAGCCTGGTCGCGAGCGTCGAGCGCGATCTTGCCGATGGCCATGCCGCCGTGGTCCAGATCGTCTCGACCGGCGAGGCGCTGATGGAGCGGCGCCTTGCCGAGATCCCGACGGACGAATGGAATGACGTCCAGGTCGACATCACCCCGCGCGAATATGTGCTCGACTATCTTGCGCACAGCTTCCCGGTTCAGCTCTACGAGCCGTTCAGCGACGGTGAGGGCAATCTTTCCTCCCGGCCAGTCTATATCGACGGCCAGCCGGTCGAATGCCGGGACGCGGTCGAGCGCCGGCAGCGGATGATCGAGCATCTGGCCGCTTTGCCGGCCGTTCCAGGCGCGCTGGACCAGATTCTGCACCGCTTCGGAACGGACATCGTTGCCGAAGTGACCGGCCGAACCCGCCGGATCGTGGTCAGGCGCGACGACGACTGCACGCTGCGCTTCGCCGTCGAGAACCGACCAGGTTCCGCCAACATCGGCGAGACACAGGCGTTCATGGACGACACAAAGCGCGTCCTGATTTTCTCCGACGCCGGCGGGACTGGGCGCTCCTATCATGCCGATCTGGGCGCTGTGAACCAGCGCCTTCGCGTCCACTATCTTCTCGAATCCGGCTGGAAGGCGGACAGCGCGATCCAAGGGTTCGGGCGCACCAACCGTACCAACCAGGCGCAGCCGCCACGGTTCAGGCCGGTGTCCACCAATGTGAAGGCGCAAAAGCGGTTCATCTCGACGATTGCCCGGCGTCTCGACACGATGGGCGCGATCACGCGCGGTCAGCGCCAGACCGGCGGGCAGAACATGTTCCGGCCCGAGGACAATCTGGAATCACATTACGCGCGCGACGCCTTGCGCCAGCTCTATAGTCTGCTCGTGGCGGGGAAGATCGAGGGCTGCTCGCTTCTCCACTTCGAGCAGGCGACCGGTCTTTCGCTTGTGGATACCGGTGGGATGAAGGACGAGCTTCCGCCGATCACCATGTTCCTCAATCGCATGCTGGCACTGACCATTGCCCTGCAGGATATCCTGTTCACGGCGTTCGAGGGGCTCCTCGCCGCCCGTATCGAAGGTGCGATCGCGAGCGGCGTCTATGAGATCGGCCTCGAAACACTGATGGCGGACAGCTTCGTCATCTCCGATCGCCGGGTAATCTACACCCATCTGGGTACGGCTGCGGAAACGACCCTGCTCACGATCGAGCGCCGCGACCGGAATCAGCCGCTCCAGCTCGAACAGGCGCTCCACCGCGGCAGCGATCTGGAGGCCGTCTTGCTCGTGAATGCGAAGTCCGGACGTGCGGCAGTGCAGGTTCCGTCGCGCAGCCTGCTGCTGGACGACGGCAGCCTCGAGCGGCGGGTCCGCCTCGTACGTCCGATGGAAGCGCCGACCCTGCCGTGCGATGCCATGACGGAAACCCATTGGGAGAAGGCCGGCCCGGCAGCCTTCGCCGCCGCATGGATCGCCGAGCTCGCGACTATATCCGAGTTCGAGACGAGCACCATGCATATCGTTGCCGGTCTGCTTCTCCCGATCTGGAAGCGCCTGCCCAACCAGTCGTCGCGGGTCTATCGCCTTCAGACCGATGACGGCGAACGCGTCGTCGGCCGGCGGGTCTCGCCAGCCTGGGTCGCGGCGACTCTCGATCTCGGGCTGCCGGCCCTGTCTGCCGAGAAGGCCTGGCCTATGCTGCTGGCGGGTGAAGCTTCACTGCACCTCGCCGAAGGACAGGTCCTGACGCGCGTCCGGGCGATGGGCGTCCACCGGATCG
Source organism: Sphingomonas sp. PWP1-2 (assembly GCF_049898305.1). Lineage (NCBI taxonomy): Bacteria > Pseudomonadati > Pseudomonadota > Alphaproteobacteria > Sphingomonadales > Sphingomonadaceae > Sphingomonas > Sphingomonas sp. PWP1-2. Next base: position 43,868 of record NZ_JAFCXM010000007.1, on the reverse strand, counting down.
AATTGACCGGCTTCAACGACCTCGCGCTGCAGCGTCTGAAAACGCTCGGCTTGATATCGGAGATCGTCTCGTGGAAACTGCGGCTGTTCGTGCCGACGGGGGCCGACGGCGCGGATGTGCTCGCGCGACTGATGGAGCGGTACCCGCTCCAGCGGGTCGCCGAGCGCTCACCGGCGAAAGCCGCTTGAGGATGCGCCCCATGGAAAAGCCCGCCGCCGAGATCGCACACCGCCTTGCTTCGCATGCGGAGGCGGTATGTCGTCGCTACCTGTCGCAGGGACGCAGGGAAGGCCGCTATTGGCTCGTCGGCGACATCCGCAACACGCCTGGTCGCAGCCTCTATGTCCGTCTGGCCGTGTCGCCGGATGGACGCGGCGCGGCGGGTAAATGGACCGACGCCGCAACCGGCCAGCATGGCGATCTGCTCGACATCATCGCACAGGCCGGAGGCCATGATCATCTGCGCGACGCGCTCGACGAGGCACGGCGATTTCTGAGCATGCCGATGCCGGAGCCGTCGGATGACGCGCCGCGCCATCGGCGTGAGAAGGCGGCCACCGGCACTCCCGAAGCCGCCCGCCGGCTGTTCGACGCGTCGCGGCCGATCGCAGGCAGCGTCGTGGAAACGTATCTGCGCAAACGGGGCCTCACGACTCTACGCGGATACGACGCGCTGCGCTTCCATCCGCATTGCTACTACCGACCGTCCAGGGACGACGCGGCCGGGACGAGGACCGCCTGGCCGGCGATGATCGCGGCCGTGACGGATGGCGATGGCACCCTGACCGGCGTTCATCGCACCTGGCTCGATCCCGCGACGCGGGGCAAGGCGCCGATCGCGACCCCGAGGCGTGCAATGGGCAATCTCCTCGGTCACGGTGTCCGGTTCGGCATTGCGGGCGAGATAATGGCAGTCGGCGAGGGCATCGAGACCATGGGGTCGTTGCATTCGATTATGCCCGCGATGCCGATGATCGCCGGCCTGTCGTCCGCACATCTTGCGGCCATCCTGTTCCCGGCCGTGCTGCGGCGCCTCTATGTCGCACGAGACGATGATCCCGCCGGTGACGCGGCGATGGCGACATTGGCCGAGCGCGCGCTTGTGTCCGGGATCGAAGTCGTGCCGCTGTCGTCCATGCTCGGTGACTTCAACGAGGATCTTCGCCTGCTGGGAGATGCGGCCCTGCGAGCAGCGGTGCGGGCGCGACTCGCGGAGTCCGATGCTGACCGATATCTCGCATCTGCAGGATGAGGTGGCGGAGCCACGCGGCTCGGGTTCCTCATCGTCGCCTGATATGGCTGCGGTGACGCTACAAGTTCGGATGAGGGCCGCGCCCTCGGCCTTCTGAGAGGGCGATCGGGACGGCAAACGTCCCGGCCCCGCAACGACGGACTGCGACTTTCTTCCCCTGGCGGCTGCACCGCCATTCCTCGCGAGACAAGAAAGCCTCGTCCGCCGTCCTCCGCTTAGCTGCGGTCCTTTCGGATGCAGGCCCGGGCCGCCCGCCGTCTTTCGTCGCCTGCGAAGGCCGCGATGGGCGCGGCTCGAATTCGAAAGCAGCACCATGACAACCGATCAGCAGGAACCCGACCGGGAACCCGAGCACCGCGAATCCGCCACCGGCGTCATTCTCCCGGAACTGGCGCTCTACGCCTACCGGCCTTTCTCGGACGAAGCGGACCCGCGACCGCTTCCCGAAGACCGCATGGTCGCTGGTGCCGTCGCCGACATCTTCGACGCGATGGTGTCGACGCTGGAGGATACCAGGCTCGAACCCGATCTCGAGGACCTTCTCTGGGGCCTGACCAACGTCTTCCACCGCGCCGCCGAGCGGGTCGAACGCGAATTGGACGACAATGAGGTCGCACAGAAGCGCGGCCAACGCGAACAGGACGGGTCTGAGGTGAAGTCGGTCGAACTGGAGCAGTTGCTCCGCGAAGGCGCGACGATGATCGAACGCCGCGACGCCATGGAGTTCTTCCGCGATGCCGCCGCCGAGCAATTCAGGGTGCATTTGCGCAAGCCCTGGACACCGCGCTCGGGGTCGATGGCCAACCGAAAAGCACTTACCGCTTCGATGATCGACAGCCGGGATTTCATCAATGCGCGGCGCAGGGCGGAGCGCGATGTGCTCGTGCCGGCTGGGCCGAAGATCGCGATCACTGCGGGGCAGGATTTCAACGATCACCGGCTGATCTGGGACGTCCTCGATCGCGTGCACACGAAGCATCCCGGCATGGTGTTGCTGCATGGCGGTTCGGACAGGGGAGGCGAGCGTATCGCATCCGCGTGGGCGACGGACCGCAAGGTTCAACAAATCGCCTTCAAGCCCGATTGGGCGAAACACAAAAAGGCCGCGCCGTTCAAACGCAATGATGCGATGCTGGCGGTGCTCCCGATCGGTGTGATCATCTTCCCAGGCTCGGGTATCCAGGACAATCTGGCTGACAAGGCCAGGACGATGGGGATTCGTCCGATGGATTATCGCGACAGAGGCGGCGGGTAACGGCAGTATCCATGATCGCTGAGCATCCAACAGCTGGACGGACCCGCTTGCGTCAGAACAGCGCCTCGAGATGTGCACGCTGGATGGCAAGCTTCTCGGGATTGGCCGCCCGCAGCCTGTTGAGGTTCAGGACTTTCCAGCCGATCGCCGGCAAGGTGGCCGCGCCGGGCAGTCCGATCGCGTCGAAATCCGGCGCGCCGTCGAGCAGTGACAACAGGAAGTGCTTGCTGTTTCCATCCAGCCGCGCCTGGATATCGGCGACGAGGCGCGCCCGCACTTCGAGCAGTTCCGCCAGCGCAATCGGTTCGACCGTCATGCCGATGAATTGCCGATCATAGGCCTGGGTGATGTCCAGCATGTCGGGCGCGAGGATTTCATGCGGTGGTCGCCCGGAACCCGCCAGATAGACGAGGAAGACGCGAAACAGGTCGTCGGTCAGGCCCTCATTTTGATAGAGCAGCTTCACGTCGAACAGGTCGCGCGGATGCTGGCGATCGAGCGCGGCGACCAGCTTGCCGCCGTAGAGATCCTCGAACGCGACCGTCAGAATCTCGGCGAAGCCGAATTCGTCCTCCACGGCCGGTGTTACAGCACGAACCGCGGGTGGGTGAACGGTACCGCGCGCGATGGGCGACGTCTCGATCTTGATCCTGGCCTTGCCGCTCTGGACGAGCAGGCGCGTTGCGTTGCCGCTGCCGCCCTGCATGCGCGACACGCGCAGGGTGTTGCTTCCGGCGATCGAGGTGGCGATGCGGTCGAGTGTTGCATCGATCGCGGTGAGTGCGGTCTCGTGGCTCTCGGTCGACAGGAAGGTGAGATCGATATCGACCGAGAGACGCGGCATGTCGTGGTAAAAGAGATTGATCGCCGTGCCGCCCTTCAGGGCAAAGCCAGGCTCGCCCGCTATATACGGGAGGGTCCGTACGAGCAGGCCGACCTGGTCGGCAAAAGGCTCACGTGCCATGCTGGTTGCCTTCGCCGCGCCCCGCAAAGGCAGGCGGCACATAGATTTCGTACCGCGCGTGAAGCTTGCCGTCTTTCACCAGGGCGCGGGGCCCTGAGCCAAGGTCCACCGCCGCCCGGTCGAGATGCTTCAGCCAGTCGTGATCATGACGGTCGGCGAACACGAAGAACAGCCGCCGAACCTTGATGCTGCGACATGCCTTGAGCAGTTCCATGAGCCGTCGCGGCCGCAAGGTCGTCAGGCTGTCGAAAACCGCATCGACAGCCTCGAAACTGTCGTGCCGCGGCAGCTCGTTCAGGGCTTCGAGAAGGGCGCGCTCCGGCGACGATACCGTGATCGGCCAGCCCGGGAGCGCCGATGGTGCCTCTACGATACCTTCGCGGCTGTCGCCGAACAGCGCCCGGGTACGCAGCACCCAGCGCACGTCGAGCGGCATTTTGGCGAGCCAGTAAGGGCAGGTGCCATAGACCGCGACGACGTCCATGCCGCCCAGTGAAAGGTAATGGGCGTGGCCATGGAAGCTGAGCGCACTCATGCCACCAAGATGGATGTCGTAGCTCATGATCCGTTGCGCGGAGATCAGCGCTGTCTGCCAGGTGTCGTGCGCGCCCCGCGCCTCGCCTGTGCTCGCGGGCCGGCGATAGAGCCCTCTGACGATCCGTTCGAGCCAGCCCGCCTGCTCATAGTGATGCAGGAGCCGATCCGCGATACCGTTGCGCCCAAGCCAGGCGCTATCGACGAGGAAACCCGGAGGCACCTGGGCAAGGAGGTCTTTTAACTTTTCTATTCTGGCTTGCATGGTATTCAAGCATGTAGAGATATTTCAAAATACCGGCAATGGATATTTTGATAATTCCATCACAGGTTGAATCCTATTCAACTAATGGAGTAAATTTCAAAATACAAAGAGCCACGCGGGTCGCTAAGTTGGACACCTGCTGTGCCTTCATGTGCTGAACCAGCCCATCGATCGTATCGCCGACGGTCGAGCCAACCAGCTCGCTATCTCTGAGCCATCTGCAAACCCGGTACTGGACCATCAAGGCATCGCTGTCGTCCAGACAGACTGCGGGCAGCCCGGTCGTTTCGACCAAGCGCCAGTCCGGCACCAAGGCCCACCCCGCTCTTTGAGGCTTTACCCTTGGTCCAGCGCATGGCCTGACGCCATCAACCCGTAAAGGGTCCGCTACGCTGTGCGTGCGGCCGCGTGGGCTGCGCCTCTCGCGGTGATTGCGGCCATGCGCAGGACACATCGGGCGCCTGTCGAGCGGGGATGGTCCTCGCTCCCGGACAGGAGCTTCGATCATGCCGCTGAGCCTCGCACAATCCTATGCCTGGAACCTCGCCCGCACCATGATGGCCTGCATCGTCATCTTCAAAATCAATGAGCAAATCTTCGGCGTTGCCGAAGCCCGCGAATATGACGGCGATCCACTGAGCATCGTGCGGGAATATGACCCTTGGGAGATTATGTAGACTCCGCTGCAACTGCCCATCCAGCCGGGCGTCTGGCCCGGCTGGTCTGCACATAATCAAAGCTCCTGTACCCGCTCGAGCAATGGCATGTACCGACCAACTCAAGCTGTTCCCCGACCCGCGCGTGAATAGACGCTCCTGCCGGAACTCGCCATTCCCGTTTCACTGAGCGGTCCGGCAGCAGTGCGCCCAAAATCAAGTATCCCAAGGTCTCCACCGAACACCTGTAAGCGGACGCTTATCGACTGACTGCGCCCCTTTCCTCCGCAGTCGGAGCCATTTTTATTTTTCAAGCTTAAGCTCCGCCAGCGAATGCGCGCGAACAGCACCGTGAGTTCACAGCAGCATCCGGTGGGCAGCTATGGTTCAGTCACGTGCGAATAGGTCTCAGAGGGCGGCCGAGTTTCGGTCTGCGATCCGTCGAATTTCCTGCGCGATTCCTTCGGGCGAAAGAATGAAATCGATGCAGCCACTGTCTATTGCGCTCTGCGGCATGTCGGGCTGAACGGCGGTATCGAGCTTCTGGGCGATCGTGATGCCGCCAACCTCTCTGATGCCACATAGCGCGGCCGCCCCGTCGCCATCATAGCCCGAAACGATGACCGCGATCAGTTGGCCGGTCCAGTTGTCAGTTAGCGAGCGGAGAAAGACCGTGATGACATCGGGCCATCCGTGGGGCTTCGAGATTGGCTTTAGGCGAAACTCCCCGTTGAGGAGGTGGAGATCGCGTTTTTCCGGAATGATGAACACGCAATTCGGGCACACGTCCAACCGGTCTGTAATCAGCTCTACCGGCATTGGTGTGAAGCGTGGAAGAATCTCGTGCAACCTGGTCGCAACGGTCCGCAGGTGATTTACGACGACGATAGCCACGCCCATGTCCGCGGGCAAATTCTTCAGTAGCCGCGTGTATGCGTCGAGCCCGCCAGCGGACCCGCCGACACAAACGATTGGAAAATCCTTCGTCATAACTGTGACCCCCTTTGAACCGACAGGCTAAATTCGCCAAGGGGAACCACCCGAATGCCGAGTTCCGGCGCGTCGGAGCTCCGCGCTAGAGTTCGCTAAACCTCCTCAGCCCTTCTCAGCCCATCTCGAATCTCTCGAATTCGATGCTCTGGCGCATAAATTGCAAATTTCCTCATCCAGTTGCTCGGTCGTGAAGGGCTTCGGTAGGAGCGCTTCTTCATGCAGTCGCTGTGGCAGAGTATGCATGCCATAACCACTTAGGAACAGCACCGGGACGCCGCGTTTCAGGAGCATGTCGGCGACGGGATAAGAATTGCCGCCACGGATGTTGACGTCGAGGATCGCACATCCAAGCGTTTCATCAGCGGCCAGGCCCAACGCCCCATTTAACTCGGCGACCGGACCGACGACTACATGACCAAGCCCTTCGACCGCGTACTCGATGTCCATTCCAATCAGCGGCTCGTCTTCGACCACGAGCACCCTAAATCTCATCACACTGTCGCTCATTGCGAAGGTTTTTCCAATAGATGAGAAGAGCGGATGCGGCCAATGTCGTGGGTCAGCGGCACGGAAATATGACATCGGACTCCTACCTCGAGGAATTCACGATTCACTTTGGCCGTAAGTCCGCGAACCAGACTTAGCTCTATGAGCTTGGTCCCGTAACCACGACTGGCGGGAGGTACAACGGGCGGCCCAGCTGTTTCCAGCCACAGGATCTCAAGGTCCGGCTTTTCGGCGGTTCCCGTTACGCGCCAGGTCACGTCAAGATGCCCCTCCTCGGTGGAAAGGGCGCCATATTTGACTGAATTGGTGGCCAGCTCGTGGATGGCCAATGCCATGCTCAAGTTTGCCCGCGACGTCAGCACGATATCATCGCCCGACATCGTTACGTTTGTGCGCTGCTTGAAGGGCCTTAACTCTGTCGCCACGAGTTCACTAAGCGAACCCTCCACGCCGCCAAGTTCGGTCAACAGACCGTGCGCGCGGGAAATCGCCTGGATCCGACCTTCGATCTCAGCTTTCGCGGCAAAGGCGGACCCACCCGCATTGAGGGTCTGGGTAACCACTGATGAGACGACGGCAAGAATGTTTTTCACTCTATGATCAAGTTCGGCCATCAGCATTTCAGTATGCTGTTCAGCGATCTTACGCATGGCTATGTCGCGCGCGACAGCTGATGCACCGATGATCACGCCTTGAGCGTCGCGCATTGGTGAAATCGTCAGCGACACGTAGATTACCCGGTCGCCCTTGGTTACTCGGCTGATGTCGATATTGGTCACGGGGTTGCCTTGGCGCAGGCGGACCAAATTTTCTGGCCATTCGTCGATCTGGACGTCATCCAGCAAAGTGGACATCGGCTGACCGATCATTTCACTCGCCGTATAGCCGTAAATCTTCTCCGCTCCGGCGTTCCAGCTCGTGATCGTGCCTTCAAGGTCGTGGCTGATGATCGCATCCTCTGAAGACGCGACAATGGCGGCCAGATGGGCTTGGTCGCGCTCAAGTTTTTTGCGATCCGAAATATCGATCAGCGTGATGACGACGCCATCAATCACGTTGTTGAGGTCGCGGTATGGCTTGACTCGAACCAGGTAGCTCCCCTCGCCATCCTCTGACTCAGCTTCGCGTTCGAGCGAACCCAGATCGCGCAACACCGTCGCAATGTCCTGAGTGAGCGCGGAGCCGGCCAAGCGGGAGGAGAAATCGCTGATGAGGCGTCCCTCGTCGCCTTCCCGAACATTGAAAATCTCAGTGATTGCCGGAGTAAACCTGCGAATATGCGATCCGTTGTCGAGGAATAGGGTGGCGACTGAGGTGCTATCGAACAGATTAGCGAGATCGCTGTTGGATCTGACGAGGCTATCTGCTCGATTGTTTAGTTCAGCGTTGACCGTATGAAGCTCTTCATTAATTGATTGCAACTCCTCCTTGGAGGTCTCCAGTTCTTCAACCGTTGAATGCAATTCCTCGTTGACCGATTGAAACTCCTCGTTGGAACTTTGCAATTCCTCGTTGGCCGTTTCCAGTTCCTCGGTGATGGTCTGTAGCTTCTCTCGCGCAGCGATCAGTTCGCCATGTTCGGCATCGACATAGGGGAGATTGTGGTCTGACTTTTCGAGTACACTTGATGCAGCGTCCGGCGTGATTTCCTGGAACGCAAGCAACAGGCAGCGCTGCCCTCCAACCGGTTCCGTCATCGGTTCGGCAATAAGGTTTACTGCATGAGCCTTCCCCGAAACCTGGAATGTGACCTGTTCATGGAATGATCTTTGCTCTTCGAGCGCTTTGCGGACGAGGCTTCGGACTGGTGGCCGTAGCTGGGCATGAAGCATCCGAAACAGGTTCAGGCTGGCGCCGCCGCTTGCCGGCTCCATGAATTTCGCGACGGGCCCTGAAAACCGCTGAATCTCATGTTGGCCGTCGAACACGATGTAGGCGGGTGTGTATTGCGCTATCAACCGCGTGGCCTGAGCCTCAATGCTATCGGCTTCAGCACTTAGTTGAGCGGGGGATGTGATGCTCCTCCGGCTGCTTGGCGGAGACTGCGGTATTTGGGTGGCGACTTCGAGCCGCCTGAAGGTCCGGCTGCGCTTGTCGAGCGACTTGAACAGCCGCGCACTTGCGGCGATCGTCTCGGAAGGACCTAACCACAAAAGCCCATTGGCTTTAAGGCCGTAGTGGAATGTTGAAATTACGCGCTGCTGCAACGACGACTCAAAGTAAATTAGCAAATTACGGCACGAAATCATATCGAGTTTTGAGAATGGGGGATCCTTGACTAGATCATGCGTAGAGAAAACACACATATCCCTGATATGCTTTGCGATCCTATAGCGCGACCCCTCTTTCAGAAAGTGCTGCTCTAGCTGGGTGACCGTCAAATCAGATTCGATTGCATCGCTGTAAAGCCCAGCGCGAGCGACCGTGACTGCTCGATCATCGATATCAGTCGCGAAGATCGTAACCTTTCGCGGGGATTCCGCGAGCGACAGCGCATTTTTGAACAGGATTGCGAGCGAATAGGCCTCCTCGCCCGTAGCGCAACCGGCAACCCAAACGCGAATCGGTTGGTCAGGGCTCCCGTTGCTAATCAGATCCGGTAAGACGGTCTCGGCCAAAGCCTCAAACATGGCGGGATCACGAAAAAACCGGGTTACACCGATCAAGATTTCCCTGAACAAAAGGTCCGGTTCATTCGGTAATTCCCGCAGCTTGGTGATATACTCGCTGGGGTCTTCGATATGGAGCACCTGCATGCGCCGACGAACGCGGCGCATCAAGGTGCTAGACTTGTATTGTCCAAAATCGCGGCCCAGGCGACTGTTGAGCACAGCGCAAATGGTAACCAGATGATTGGGTCCGCCCGTCCCCGAGGCCTCAGAGAGGCCATGGTTAGCTTTCGATTTGAAGTCTCGATATTCCAGCAAGCGCGCCGGCATCTCTTGCGGTTGAAGGACATAATCGACGAAGCCGCCAGCCGTAGCACTCTGCGGCATGCCAAACTTGGCGCGATGATCGAACGCGGCTTCGCTGAGGGTCAGACCGCCACCTTCTTTGATCGCCTCAATCCCGATCGTCCCGTCGCTTCCGAACCCCGATAGAATGATCCCGATAGCGTTTTCACCCTGGTCCTGTGCCAGCGACACTAGTAATGTGTCGATTGACGACCGGCGTGCCGTTGGCGTCTCCGGCAGAGCGACACGCAACACGCCACCCTCGATCTTCAGGATGGCATTTTGAGGAATGACCGAGACGGTATTCGGGGCGGCGACGGTTCCGTCAGCAGCCTTGACGACAGGCATAACGGTGCATTCGCTGATGATTCCAGCCAGCGCGCTGTTGTAGTCCGGATCAAGATGCTGGACCAAAACGAAGGCCATGCCACTATCCGCCGGCATCTCCGAGAAAAACGATCGGAAGGCGTCAAGGCCACCGGCGGAAGCACCGATGCCCACGATAATATGGCCGCCAGCTTCGGTGCCGTTATCGATCGGATTGGCGTCCGACGTCGCCCCTGCGACTGGCGACCGGGCCGCCGCAGCCTGGGCGGCTGAAGGTGATCTCTTTTTAGGCATTCAGCACAGTCGGCCCGCAAGATCGACGATGCAACGATCTTCGTCATTTAATCTCGAAGGGGTCAAAATCTCGGTTATGCAGACATCGGCATAACCGAGAATATGATGCGTTCGCCCGCTGAAACCGCGGGATTTCGCCCGACGCTCGGGGCGGCCAATTGGTCTTTCCCGGGCGCCTCGCTTCTTGCTATTATCGTCGGACAGTTGCGCTGTGGTGGTGGAGGAGAGCGCGTCCGACGACCTGTTCGTCAAGGAGGACGCCCATGATTCTCGCAGTTCCCATCCTGATTGCCGTCACGCTGTTCCTCGGCTGGGTGCTTGTTGCGCTCGCCATCAACGCGCTTCCCCTGTTCTCGGGCGTTTCCACCGGGCTGCTGGTGCTCGGCTGGAGTGACAGCGTCGCGGAAGGGCTGATCGCAGGCGTCCTTGTCGGAATCGTCGTAGCAACGATCGGTCCCGTCGCCTTTTCCCGGGCGCGCTCGCCGATTGTCCGCCTGGTCATTGTTCTCGCCTTTGCCGGCCCCGCCGCTGCCGCCGCCTATCACGCGGCATTGGGGCTGTTCGGTCACCTGGTCGCACACGGTGCGGCGTGTGATGCATTGGCCTTGGTTGCAGCCTTTCTGGTCGGGTCCGCGGCATGGCGGCGGTTCGCCGATCGCGCGGGTCGGTTCCTGCCGGTTGATGGACCAGCTCAGGCGGGCGGCTATGGCCCGGCCCGATCCGGGCGGACAGACAATTCCGGGGTGCGGTTTCTCGAGGCGTTTGTCGAAGCGGAAGCGACCGCAGCGCAGTCCGGAAAAGACGGTGTGATGCGCCCGACGATCATGCCGGCTCCTACTCGCTGAGCGTTGCCAGATTTCGTCATCGCGCAGGCGATACCGCCACACGGCCTCATTGATGGCTGAGCTAGCCGGTCGACGGCTGCGCCTCGATCGCCTTGGTCCGCAACCGCGTTCCCGGCACATTCTTCCCCTGGGCTTACGCCCATTCCTCGCGAACCAAGAAAGCACCGTTCCCGCAGTCCTCCGCTGCGCTGCGGGCAAAGCTGCGTCGGCGATCGCGCCCGGCCTGTGCTGGCCATCGAGGCCGCATGGGGCGGTATCGAGACAGCGAAGGACTATATCATGGCAACTATCGGCAGCTTCAAGAAGGTCGGCCTGGAATATCAGGGCGAGATCGTCAGCCTCGGCGTTCAGGCCCGCGGCGTCCGGATCGTCCCCGAAGACAACCGCCAGAACGAGAACGCGCCCACCCACCGGGTCTTTGTCGGTCGCGCGGAAATCGGGGCGGCATGGGCCAAGACCTCCGCCGCACAGCGCGACTATCTTTCGGTCAAGCTCGACGATCCCAGCTTCACCGCACCGATCTTCGCCAACCTCTTCGATGACGAAGGCGAAGACACCTACAGCCTGATCTGGTCGCGCCAGAGCCGCGCCAACGACTGACCCGAAAGGGTCGCCCCGCCCGGCAGTGCCGGGCGGGGCATCGCGGCGTAGATCCGCAAAGGCGGAAATCCTGATCCACGGATTTGCGTATCGGCGGCACTCGCCCCCCGGCGCTCGCCGATACCACGTTCAACGGAAGAGGATTCCCTGCCCTGGGGGATAGCCCGATCCAGATATATCGCGCCAGGAACGCGCAAGGTTGTCGCAAACCGGCGAACTCCCGCCAATCCGCGACAGATGCTGGTGCTCCGGCTCTCCCCGTCGGGGTCGGATGATGCGCAGGATCCGGACCTTCCGGCCATTCCCGCACGCCCCCATCCGTGCCGGCAACTGGATGGAGCTGGCGATCACCGCCCGTCGTCCGCTGGAGGTCACTCATGACGACGCCGGAACCCCGTGCGACCCAACGCTATCTGCGCACGCCCGATGCGGCGCTCATGCTTGGCCTTTCGGCGCGCACGCTCGAGAAGCATCGTTGCTACGGCACCGGTCCCGTTTTCCACAAACTTGGCGGCCGGGTCGTCTATGCGCTGGACGACCTGCAGTCCTGGGCGGATCAGGGTGTCCGGCGCTCGACCTCCGACCCGGGCATCGGCGTGGTTCACCCCGCCAAGCGCCTCGACGCGGCCGTGCCCGGCCCGGCCGGTCCGGTGCGGCGTTGAGGATGGCGGTCGCCCGACCTGGTAGCGAACGTGCGCAGCTCGACCTGTTTCGGTCGATCCCGGGCGACATCGCGCCGCGTGACGCGCAGGATCTGATGGCCTGGCCGTTCTTCAGTCTCGCCAAATCGAAGCGTGTGACGCCGATCGACTTTCATATGGGCGACACCTGGATCGTGGTCGAAGCGACGCCAGAGCACGGCATGGCGACCATCTGGGATGCCGATGTCCTGATCTGGGCAGCGAGCCAGATCGTCGAGGCGCGGGATGCCGGTCGGCCAACGTCGCGGCTGATGGCGACGACGCCGCATGAGATCCTGACCTTCATCGGCCGTGGCACAGGACGCGACAATTACGACCGGCTGAAAGCCGCGCTCGACCGGCTCCAGTCGACAACGGTCGCGACCTCGATCCGTCAGCCGCTGCAGCGACGCCGGCACCGCTTCTCCTGGATCAATGAATGGAAGGAGCGGCTCGACAGCGATGGCCGCCCGCTCGGCATCGAGATGATCGTGCCCGACTGGTTCTTCGCCGGTGTCATGGATCAGGCGCTCGTCCTGACGATCGACCGGGCGTATTTCGAACTCACCGGCGGTATCGAGCGCTGGCTCTACCGGATCGTGCGCAAGCATGGCGGGCGGCAGACCGGCGGGTGGAGCTTCGATCTCGCCCATCTCCATCTCAAGTCCGGCGTGCTGTCGCCGCTGAAGCGCTTCAGCTTCGAGCTGCGCGGCATCGTTCGCCGCCAGCCATTGCCCGGCTACCGTCTCGCGCTCGAGACCGAGCTTGGCCGGGAACGCCTACGGTTCGTCTCGACCCCTGAGGATTCCTTCGACGTCGCCATGCGCCGGGTCGGTCTCGCGCCTGTGGATAACAGGTGATGCGAGTCGTCCTATCAGGAACCGCCAGAGTCGTCCTATCGGGAACCGATGAGTCGTCCTATCAGGAACCGGAATCGGTCATAAAGCATGGGAATCATTACCGGAATTCGCCCCTTAACTTAGCTAACATAGAATCCTTCGGATTCTTTCTAACGCTAGACGCACGGCAGCGGCCTGTGAACATCACACATGCCGGAGCACGGCGATGATTGTCGCCCTGCTCAACCAGAAGGGTGGTGTCGGCAAGTCGACGCTGGCGCTTCACCTGGCCGGCCAATGGGCGCGCGAAGGCCGGCGCGTCGCCCTGGTCGATGCCGATCCGCAAGGATCCGCGCTCGACTGGTCGCAAGCGCGCGCGACAGCTGCCCTGCCGCGGCTGTTCGGCGTGCTCGGCCTGGCCCGCGATACGCTGCACCGCGAAGCACCCGAGCTCGCACGTCATGCCGATCATGTGGTGATCGACGGACCACCCCGCGTCGCTAGTCTGATGCGTTCGGCCTTGCTCGCAGCCGACCTCGTGCTGATACCCGTCCAGCCATCACCGTTCGACGGATGGGCGTCAGCCGAGATGCTGGCGCTGCTTGCCGAGGCGCGCATCTATCGTCCTGAGATCGCCGCCAGGTTCGTTCTCAACCGGTGCGTTGGACGCAGCGTGATCGCGCGCGCGACCGCCGATGCGCTGGCGGATCACGATCCGCCTCTACTCGGTGCGCGCGTCGGTCAGCGTGTCATTTTCGCGCACGCCGCGCAGCATGGCCGGCTCGCGTTCGAGATCGAAGAGGACGGACCCGCCGCGCGCGAGATCGCGCTGCTTGCCGCCGAAGTCGAGGGGATCATCCCGTGAGCGATCGACCCGCCAGGGCCGGGTTCGCGTCGCGACCGGGCGATGCCGACCGCTGGATCAGGGCCGCCGACACACCCGGCGGCGGTAACGCGATCGCTGCCGGGAGCTTCACCGCGCGGCTCACCATCGATGTCACGCCAGCGCTCCGACAGCGGATGAAGCTCATCGCGGTCAAGCGCGGCACTACCATCGCCGACATGCTGCGGACGCTGTTCGCGCGCGAGTTTCCCGAAAATGCAGGAGAAGAATGATGATTGGTAGCCCGCGCCCGAATCTGAGCGGGAGATTGACGCCCGCGTCGCTTGCCGGAGACGGCCTCACACATGTCGAACTGACATGGATCGAGAAGCGGACCGAGCACTGGATTCGCTTTGGCCGCATCGCCCATGACAGGATCGTCGATCGCCGGCGGCGTATCGTCAGCTTCAGACCCGGCGAGGTTTTTGCGTTCGTCCGCTGGGCGTCGAACCTGTTCGGGACGATCCTGTCGCGCATCGACATCGTCGGGACCGTTGCGTCGGGCGAGGCCTATTCGACGCTGCCCTTCGTGCGACCGGGTGGCGAGCTGCTGCTGTCGATCCATGGCTGGCCGAAGGTCGAACGCGTCCTCCAGGCGATCGACGCCGTCGAGGCCGTAGGCGTCGATCCGTGCGACGCGGCGCCCGATCACTGGTGCCATGTGCATAATCGGTTGACGGTCGGGATCGAGCCGAGAGTCTATTCCATCGACCGTCACCGCGCCTGGCTCCAGCGCCGGGAGCTGCAGGCATGACCCGGTTCGGCTATGTGATGGTGGCGTATTTCGCCACCATGGCGACGATCGTCACCGCCTTCATCCATCCGTCGCCGAGACTCATCTGGAACGCCAGTGCGAGCGTGCCCGTAGGCTTGTACCGGATGAGCTCGGTGCCGGCGCCGAAGGTCGGCGACCTGGTCGCCGTCTTGCCGCCCGATCAGCTCGCCGGCTTCCTTGCCGAGCGCCATTATCTGCCGCGCGGCGTGCCGATGCTGAAGCATGTCGCTGGCGTTTCCGGACAGCGCGTTTGCCGCCATGGATACCGCATCACCGTCGATGGAAAGCATCTCGGCGACGCTCGGACCCGAGACCATCTCGGGCGCGAATTGCCCGCCTGGAAGGGATGCCGCGCGCTCGCGCGTGGCGACGTCTTTCTGATGAATCCCGAAGTCCCGGACAGTTTCGACGGCCGGTATTTCGGGCCACTTCCAGCAGCCACGATCACCGGCCGCCTGACGCCGCTCTGGATCACGCAAGAGCATGATCGCGCCGCACATGCGCCGAGATCCACCCGCTGAACCAAACCACATCCCGAGCAAGAGGAACATGTGATGACACAGATTGGCCGCTTTACCCGAACCGCCGACGGCTTCCACGGGCGTATCGAAACGATCAGCCTGAACGCCGAACTCTGCCTCGTTCCGGCTGATGCCGATGGAGAAAATGCGCCGGACTACCGCATCCACCTCGGCGCGGACGGCGAGGGACTGGAGGTCGGAGCCGGCTGGAAGCGCATTGGGGAGCGCGCCGGCGCCTATGTGTCGCTGCTGATCGAAGATCCGGCGCTCGCCCATTCGATCAGCGCCAACCTGTTTCAGTCAAACCGCGACGGGGAGGAGCATCATCTGGTGTGGAATCGCCCGTCGCGGCGCGACGCGCGGAGCTGACACCGGTGCGCTCGCTCCGTGTTTCAGGTGCGGCGTTGCTTGTCGGCATTTGCACGGCAACTACGTCAATTGCCGCCACGGCGCCGACCGCTCGCGTGGCGCCTGGGATTGATAGCGTCGCCGCTTATGTGGCGGAGGCTGCACGCCGCTTCTCGATTCCGGAAAGCTGGATCTATGCCGTGATGCGCGTCGAAAGCGCGGGAGATTCGCGCGCCGTGTCGCCAAAAGGTGCGACCGGGCTCATGCAGATCATGCCCGCTACCTGGGCCGATCTGCGTGCCCGTTATGGCCTTGGTCGCGATGTCTACGACCCCCATGACAACATCATGGCGGGCGCGGCATTCCTGCGTGAGATGTATGACCGCTACGGCACTCCGGGTTTTCTCGCGGCCTACAATGCAGGTCCCGGCCGCTACGAAAATCACCTGGCGACGGGCCGTCCGTTACCCCTGGAGACCATCGCCTATGTGAACAGGCTCGCGCCGATCATTGGCGGGACATCGGCAGATCGCGCCGTATTTGCCGTTCCCGATCCGCACGCCTGGACACGTGCAGCGCTGTTCGCGGGGCGGTCCGATACGCCTGTCGATCGCGATACGGATGCGGTTGAAGCGGCATCCGAACCGCCGTCTGTCGCCCCTCGTTCAGTCGACAGGGCAGCAACCAGGCCGGTCTCGGTCGGCCTCTTCATCCCTCTTTCCGGCAAGGTCGCGCGGTGACGTGGCATGGCGGTCTCTGGCGTGGCCTGGCGCAGTGTTTCGTTGTGTCGGTGGGATCGCAGTTTTTCGGAAGTGCTGAGGGAAATCGATGGCGAGATAAAAGCGCCGCCGGCTGGCGGGCCGCATGTGGTTGGATAGGCAGGGGATTTTCGGCTGGCGCCAATTCGGAGCGGCTGGCACATTTTTCACATTTCGATGCCTTTTCAAATGATTGCCGGCTGGCACGTCGATTTCCTGCCCCGGTGTCGCGACCATGAGCGGCGACGGCGAGGATTTCCGGATCAGGCCGGGAAGGGTGCGGGATGGGGGTTCGGCCTCGGGCCGCAAGGCCCGCACGCTTGCGGCCCAGGTTCGTCGGGCGGCGGCCAAGGCGGGCTATGCCCGTCGCGCGCCTGGGTCGGGCAGAGCTGGTGGTACCGGCCATCGCGGCCGGGGTCGGAACGCGGCGCTGCGCGCCCGCTTTCGGGCGAACGGGCGGCGCGTCGTCATCAAGGCGCGTGTCGTGCGTCACAAGGGTGCGCGGTTCCGTGCCGCGCCGCTCGCGCGTCATGTTGCTTATCTCGAGCGTGACGGCGTGACCCGCGACGGTCGCGACGCCAATCTCTTCGACGCGCGTTCCGAGCAGGCGGATGGCGATGCGTTTTCCGAGCGGTGCGAGGAGGACCGGCATCATTTCCGCTTCATCATCTCGCCCGAAGACGCCGGCGAGATGGCGGACCTGCGCGCCTTCACCCGCGAGCTGATGGCCGACATGGCGAAGGACCTCGACACCGAACTGGACTGGGTGGCGGTCGATCACTGGAACACCGACAATCCCCATATCCATGTGCTGGTGCGTGGCCGAGCATCGGATGGTACCGACCTCGTCATCGACCGGGACTATATCCGCGAAGGGATGCGCGCCCGGGCCGAGGAGCGCGTTACGATCGAACTGGGTCCGCGCAGCGAGCGCGATATCCAGGCGTCGCTGGAACGCGAGGTCGAGGCTGATCGCTGGACCAGCCTCGATCGCCGGCTGCAGCGCATGGCGGACGATGAGGCCGGTATTGTCGATCTACGGCCCGGCGGGCGTGACCCCGATCAAGACACGCGGCGGCTGATGCTCGGTCGCGCGGCGAAGCTCGAAAGGCTTGGTCTGGCGGACCGGGTTGACCCGGCCTGCTGGACCCTGAAGCCGGGTATCGAGCAGACACTTCGCGATCTCTCCATCCGCACCGACATCATCAAGACGATGCACCGCGCGATGGCGGGCGGAGATAGGGCGCCGGACCTGGCCAGTTTCGCGCTCCACGCCGATGCCCCCGCCGAGCCGATCGTCGGCCGGCTTATCGCGCGCGGCCTGCATGATGAACTGACCGGCACCGCCTATGCCGTGATCGACGGCGCGGACGGCCGCGCGCACCATGTGCGCTTCGACGACATCGACATGACCGGCGACGCGAGGCCCGGTGCTATCGTCGAGCTGCGAAGCTGGCCCGACGCGAAGGGCAGTGCGCGGCTGTCGCTCGCAACCCGATCGGACATCCCGCTCGATCAGCAGGTGACGGCGCCCGGCTCCACCTGGCTTGATCGCGAACTCGTCGCCCGCGAACCGGCCGCGACCGGCGGCGGGTTCGGGCGCGAGATCCGCGAGGCCATGGAACCGCGCGCCGACCACCTTGTCAGCGAGGGTCTCGCCCGGCGCCAGGGCGAGCGGGTCATCTTCGCAAACAGCATGATCGAGACGCTCAAGACCCGTGACCTGGACGACACCGTCGCGAAGATCGCCGAGCGCACGGGCCTGCCGCATCGTCCGTCCGCTGTCGGCGAGCATGTCAGCGGCGTGTTCCGCGAACGGGTCACGCTGGCGTCGGGCCGCTTCGCGATGATCGACGATGGGCTCGGCTTCCAGCTCGTGCCGTGGCGACCGGCACTCGACCAGCATCTTGGCCGCCACGTCACCGGCACGATGTCGCCCGGCGGCGGTGTCGACTGGAGCCTGGGGCGAACCCGGGGCCTCGGCCTGTGACGATCCTTCCCACCTCGACTGCGGAGCCCGCCTGATGTCGGCCACAAAGATCCTGTGGGGTCAGATCATCGTCGTTTTCGGAATCGTCCTCGCGAGCGTCTGGGGTGCGACCCAGTGGACCGCGGCGGCACTCGCCTATCAGCCCGAGCTGCAGCCGGTCTGGTTCATGCTGGGGCGCACGCCGATCTACCCGCCGCCGGCCTTTTTCTGGTGGTGGTTCAGCTACGATGCCTATGCCCCGGCGATCTTTCTGAAGGGTGCCTATATCGCCGCGTCGGGCGGTATCGCATCCGCCGCCGTCGCGATCGGTATGTCGGTTTGGCGGGCGCGCGAGCTGAAGCTGGCGCAGACCTATGGCTCGGCGCGCTGGGCGACGGAACGCGAGATCGAGGCCGGCGGCATGCTCGGCGAGCATGGCGTCCTGCTCGGCAGGTTCGGGACACGCTATCTGCGCCATGACGGCCCCGAGCATGTCCTGTGCTTCGCGCCGACCCGGTCTGGCAAGGGTGTCGGCCTCGTCGTGCCGTCCCTCCTGACCTGGCCGGGAAGCTGCATTGTCCATGACATCAAGGGCGAGAACTGGTCATTGACCGCGGGCTTTCGCGCGACCGTGGGCCGGGTTTTGCTGTTCGATCCGACCAATCCGGCATCCTCGCCCTACAATCCGCTACTCGAGGTGCGGAAAGGCGAATGGGAAGTGCGCGATGTCCAGAATGTCGCCGACGTACTGGTCGATCCCGAAGGAAGTCTCGAAAAGCGCAACCATTGGGAAAAGACCAGCCACGCGCTGCTGGTCGGGGCAATCCTTCACGTGCTCTACGCCGAGGCGGACAAGACGCTGGCGGGGGTTGCCGGATTCTTGTCGGATCCCCGGCGGCCGATCGAGACCACGCTACGCGCCATGATGACCACGCCGCATCTCGGGGAGGCTGGCGTGCATCCCGTGGTTGCCTCGGCTGCGCGCGAACTGCTCAACAAGAGCGAGAATGAACGATCGGGGGTGCTGTCGACCGCGATGTCATTCCTCGGCCTGTACCGCGATCCGGTCGTCGCGCAGGTCACCGGCGCTTGCGACTGGCGGATCGCCGACCTGGTCGACGGCGATCGACCGACCAGCCTCTATCTGGTGGTCCCCCCTTCCGACATCTCCCGGACTAAGCCGCTGGTCCGGTTGATTCTCAACCAGATCGGGCGCCGGCTGACGGAGGAACTCACGCCAAAGGCGCGGCGCCACCGCGTCCTCCTCATGCTCGACGAATTCCCGGCGCTCGGCCGCCTCGACTTCTTCGAGAGCGCGCTGGCGTTCATGGCCGGCTACGGGATCAAGGGGTTCCTGATCGCGCAGTCGCTGAACCAGATCGAAAAGGCTTACGGCCCCAACAACGCGATCCTCGACAACTGCCATGTCCGGGTCTCGTTCGCGACGAACGATGAACGCACCGCCAAGCGGATATCCGACGCGCTGGGCACAGCGACCGAGATGCGCGCGATGAAGAACTATGCCGGACACCGCCTGTCGCCGTGGCTCGGGCATTTGATGGTCTCGCGTACCGAAACGGCGCGGCCCTTGCTGACGCCCGGCGAGGTGATGCAGCTCCCATCCGATGAGGAGATCGTCATGGCGGCAGGCTTGGCACCCATTCGCGGGCGCAAGGCGCGCTATTACCAGGACCCTCGGTTTAACGCTCGGCCGCTTGCGCCGCCCATGCCCCAGCCGCTGACGCCGGCCGAGCGACCGGAGGACGACTGGACGGCCTTGCCGCCGATCGAACCGCCCAAGCCAGTCGCCGCAGTCAAGCCGACGCGCACCAAAAAGGTCGCAGCCAAACCCGCCCGGAAATCTCCGCCGACCACCAAAGCTGAGGAGGGTGCGGCGGCCAAGAGCGATCCGGCCAATGCCGGCATCCGCCAGGAGCCGGATCTCCCCGCCCATGAGGAGATCGTCGCCAAGCCGGTGGTGCCGCGAAGCGAGTTCGAGTTCAACGAAGGAGATGATGACATGGACATTGCCGGCAATCGCCAAATTCAGGAGCGCCTGTCGGGCGCGGCGCGCCAAGCCTCACTTGATCCTGACGACGGGATCGCGATGTGACCGCGCGGCCCAGGATCAAGCAGACGTGGCGGCTCGCCGCGGATCTCGCGCGGCAGCTCGCCGACCATGCCCGGTCGCGGCGTGTGACGCAGGTGGCGATCGTAGAAGCGGCGCTGGCGTCGTTCCTCTCACCCGATGGGGCGGACCGGCTCGAAGCGGCGGTGAGCCGCAGGCTCGACCGGCTGACGCGCCAGGCCGACCGGCTGGAATGGCATGTCGAGCTCTCGAACGAGACGCTCGCCTTGTTCATCCGCTTCTGGCTGACCAGCAATGCGCCGCTCCCCGACACCGCGCGCGGGGCGGCGCAGGCGATGGGCAAAGAGCGCTGGGAGCGGTTCGTGGAATCGCTCAATCGACGGATGGAGATGGGACCGAGGCTGGCCAGAGAGCTGTCGCAAGATGTTCGAAAGCCTTCGACTGACCCTGACGAGGAGTGATTCGGGCATGCCGAGGCAACCGGTCGATTGCGGTACGGGGCCGACCGACCTCAGGTGAGAGTGTGGAGCGGGGGCTAACGGCGAGGCAAAGGCGATCAAGCATCCGGACGCATCACCGGCTCAAACTTGAATTTGCCGCCGATCAGTACCGGCCGATGACCTCCACTTTGCAGGAGATCTCCCCTTCATCGGCCCCCTCGTCTTCGCAGGCAACGATGCTGGCGCTGACATCGAAAACGACACCGGTCTCGACACCGGCATGTTCTTCCCAGACGATGACGCCGCCCCGGTGCCATTCCCCTTGGGTGTCCTCAATGATCGATCGAGCGAATGTGCCTGCAGCGTCGATGGGATCGTCGCCGATCACGCGGTGCGCTCGGGTCTCGTCACCGGGCCCGATGACCGCTGCCCAGTAAGTTGTTGGCATCCACCCTCCATTCGCAAGCCGACGCAGATTGCCCATTGCCCAGAGAATGCCAAGCCCGGGCATAGACAGCAGGATGGGCGGTTCGACCAATGTCGTCGACGGATCGGTGCCCGATCTGAACCGCCGATACGCCGATGTGGTTCTTCAATTGCCTGTCCGCCGCTTCGTCGAAATGGGAGGTCAGATCGAGATCTGAGCGACCGCCCCGCCGGCAGGGGTGATCGGCGTTCAGGCGGGAACCATATGAGGGCGTGACCGGGACGTCGAACCCGGAAGGTCACAGCCATGCGCATGCTGGGCCGCCTCAACCTGGATCGTGGCATGGGTGATGCCGAAGCGATGATCGAGGTCGTGCGCGACCGAAGCCGAGAACACATCATCGATCGCCGCGCCGGGCCGGACGAGGTGCGCCGTCAGCGCGATCTCGGTCGTGCTCATACTCCAGATATGTAGGTCGTGGACATGAGCGACATTGGGCAAACCGGCAAGGTAGCGCGAGACCGCTGCTGGATCGACCGCGCGAGGCACGCCGTCGAGCGACAGCCGAAGCGACTCGGTCAGCAATCCCCAGGTGCTGAAGACGATCACGACGGCGATCGCCAGCCCAACGACCGGGTCGATCCAGGTCCAGCCGGTCCGCAACGTAATCAGGCCCGCAACCACGACGCCGGCGGCCAGCCCGGCATCGGCGAGCATGTGAACGAACGCGCTGCGGACATTCAGATCGTGCTTGCTGCCGCGTGCAAATAGCCACGCTGTCAGGCCGTTGATGAGGATACCGATCGACGCGACGACGATGACGGGAATAGCCATGATCGGCTGGGGATCGGTCAGACGCTCGATCGCCTCCCAGGCGATCATCCCGACCGAGACCAGCAGGAACACAGCGTTGAGCGTCGACGCCATGATCGAGGTTCGCCGGAACCCGTAGGTGAAACGCGATGAGGTGGGGCGGCGCACGAGCCATAGCGCCGACCACGACAACACCAGTCCGAGCACATCGGACAGGTTGTGACCGGCGTCGGCGAGCAGCGCGAGCGAATGGGCGGCGAGGCCGAACCCCGCCTCCGCGATCACGAAACCGGTGTTGAGCACAATACCGATGGCGAAGGCGCGATCAAAATTGGCAGGCGTGTGACTGTGGGAGTGGCCGGCATGGGCGTGATGATGGGCCATAATGCTGCTCGCTTTGGTCGAGGGAAGAACTGATCGGATCGCTCAGGTCAGATAGGCATGGACGATCGAGACCAGCTCCTCGGCGGCTTGGGTGCGGGGATCGTCGCGCGGGGCATCTGGATCGACCATGTGCTCTCGGATATGATCCTCAATCACCTCGGCGATGAACCCATCGAGCGCGCCGCGGCAAGAAGTCGCTTGCTGGAGGACGCGCGCACATTCGGCGTCGCTCTCGACCGCGCGCTCGATTGCCTCGAGCTGGCCACGCAGCCGCTTGAGCCGGTTGAGCAGCTTCTGTTTTTCCTTGGCGACGTGACTCACGGTTCCGCTTTCCCATGCCTATTGATAATATAGTCCCCTAGGGTATAGGTGGCGCCGTGTCGAGTCGTCGGAAGCGGTTCGGCCGGTGTCGCGCGCAGCGGCACCGCAACACGAGCACAGGAATGCGATGACCAGCCGATCCAGCCCCCCGTCCGGCGATGGCGACAGTCGAGGCTCAACCTCGACGCTGACCATTGCTGATAACGACTGGGTCCGGAAAAGGCCGTTGTTCGAGGGTTTGCCCAAGGGCTGACCGATCGGGCGACGCCTTTCAGGACTCGGTGCAACCGAGTTCTGACAAGGAGGTCGCCCCATGACCCAAACTCCGCCACTGTTTCTGCCTGCTGCCCGCCACCGCGATCCTGACGTCCGCCTCCCTCTACCAGCGCATTGCACCCAGGCATGCTTCGTCGCGCTCTTTGTCGCAAAGCGCGGCTAGGCCGGCGCAAAGAGGGATCATCCGATGACCGTACGGAAACTTCCGGGCGCGATTGCGCTCGGCCTGACGCTGGGAATGCGGTGTTGCGCTCCGGCAGTTGCACAGGACACCCCGCAAGCGGCAGTAGCACCGTCCTCGCCAGCGCCAGCGCCGGCACCGGAGACGGAGGACTGGGCGGTGCATGCCCAGGCGACCTTCGTCACCCAGGGCGTGTTCGGGTTCCGCTCACCCTATGAGGGGCCGAACAGCCTCGCGCCCAGCCAGGTTAAGGAGACCTTCGACGCAACGCTCTATGCGGGCGTCCGTCCGTGGAGCGGCGCGGAGTTATGGATCAACCCCGAGATCGACCAGGGCTTCGGCCTGTCGAACACGCTCGGCGCGGCCGGCTTCCCGAGCGCCGAAGCCTATAAGGTCGGCAAGTCCAGCCCCTATCTCCGCCTCCAGCGGCTGTTCTTCCGCCAGACGATCGATCTCGGCGGTGAGGCCCAGGCCGTAGCAGGCGCCGCCAACCAGCTCGCCGGCACGCAGACCGCCAACCGGCTTGTGCTCACTGTTGGCAAGCTCGGTGTCGGCGACGTGTTTGACACCAACCGCTATGCGCATGATCCGCGCGGCGACTTCCTCAACTGGTCGGTCGTCGACGCCGGCAGCTTCGACTATGCCGCCGACGCCTGGGGCTACAGCTATGGCGTGGCGGCCGAATGGTATCAGGGGCCGTGGACGCTCAGGTTCGGCGCGTTCAACCTCTCCAAGGTGCCCAATGGCGAGACGCTTGAGAGCGACTTCAGCCAATATCAGCTCGTCGGCGAGATCGAGCATCGCCACAGCATTGCCGGCCATCCGGGCACGATCCGCGTGACCCTGTTCCGCAACCGCGGCAATTTCAGCCGGTTCGACGATCCGGTCGCGCTTGCTCAGGCGACCGGCGGGCCGGTCGATCCGACCCTCACCCGGCGCCGGATGACCCGGCCGGGCGGCGACATCAACATCCAGCAGGAAGTGAACGACACGCTCGGCCTTTTTGCGCGCGCTGGCCTCACCGACGGAGCGATCGAACCCTATGACTTCACCGATATCGACCGCACCGCGGCAATCGGCGGGGCGCTGAAGGGCAAGAGCTGGGGCCGCGCCGACGATACGATCGGCTTCGCCGCCGTCGTCAATGGTATCTCGAAGGCGCACGAACGCTATCTGAATGCTGGCGGGATCGGCGTGCTGGTGGGCGACGGCAAGCTCCCGCATCCCGGACCTGAGATGATCGCCGAAGCCTATTATGACTGGCAGCCGCTCAAGGGCGTCAATGTGACGTTCGATTATCAGTTCATCGCCAACCCCGCCTATAATCGCGACCGCGGCCCCGCCAATGTGCTGGCGTTGCGGCTGCACGGGGCCTTTTGAGATGTCCGGTGGCCCGGCGGCGTCACGCCTTGTGGTGGGAAGTGATGCTGCCCGCCGGCCTATGGCTGCTCGCGGCGCGCGTCGTGCTGAGGACCGCCAGACTGTGGCTGCGGATCGGTTTCCGATGGCCCCCGCTGACGTTTGCTGCCGCGCGGCTGTCGTCGCGGCTGTTCCGCACCGGCTTCCGCTCGTGGCGTTTCTGGCACGGCAAATGGCGATGACTGCCGTATCGGCCGAGGCCGGTCACCGAGGTGAGATATGAGCACCGAAAAGCAGCCTCTCCGTGTGTTGCCACCTTTCTCGCGCATGCTGCGGCTGACCCAGCCCAACCGGGCCGACGGGATCGCTTTCGTGATTCTCGCCGCATTAGCGCTACTGGTGTTCCGGGGCGCCGAGGGGGCGGTCGAGCCGCTGGCGAAGCTCCACCTCGAGCCGGTAACGCTCGATCCGGCTTACCTGCCTTATTATGCCCTGCGCACCGTGATCCGCATGTTTGCGGCGCTCGCCGCCTCGACCGTCTTCACGCTGGTGGTGGCGACGCTCGCGGCGCGCAGTCGGCGCGCCGGGCAGATCATCGTGCCCGCGCTCGACATCCTGCAATCGGTGCCGATCCTCGGGTTCCTCACCTTCACCGTAACCTTCTTCATGGGGCTGTTCCCCGGCAATATCCTCGGCGTCGAATGCGCGGCGGTGTTCGCCATTTTCACCAGCCAGGCATGGAACATGGCGTTCAGCTTTTATCAGTCGCTGCGCTCGGTCCCCACCGATCTTGAAGAGGTAAGCCAGGGCTTCGCGCTGTCGCCGATCCGCCGCTTTCTGAGACTCGACCTGCCCTTCGCGACCCCGCCTTTGGTGTGGAACGCGATGATGTCGATGTCCGGCGGCTGGTTCTTCGTCGTCGCGTCCGAAGCGATCACGGTTGGCAATACCACGGTCACGCTGCCCGGTGTCGGGTCATGGCTGGCGCTCGCCATTGAGCGGCAGGATTTCCGGGCGATCGGCGAGGCGGTGGCGATGATGGGGGTCGTCATCCTGATGTACGACCAGCTCTTCTTTCGCCCGATTGTGGCCTGGGCCGACCGCTTCCGATTCGAGCAGACCGCAAGCAACGAGCGGCCGGGCTCCTGGGTCTATGATCTGCTGCGTCGCACGCGGTTGCTGCCGCTACTCTTCGCGCCGGTTGCTGGAATAGGCCGACTGCTTCTCGCCCTCGATCCGGGGCGGACAGCCACGAGGCCCACACGGGAGCGGCAGCCGAACGCGCTCATCGAGCGGCTATGGCAGGTCGTCGTACTACTTGCGGTCGGTGCGGCCTTCTGGTGGTCGGCGCATTATGTGCTCGCCACGCTTGGCATAAGCGATATCGGCGAGGCGTTCGGGCTCGCCTGCCTGACGATGCTGCGCGTGATCGTGCTGATTGCACTCGCCAGCCTTGTGTGGGTGCCGATCGGCGTGTGGATCGGACTCAATCCGGTCTGGGCCGAACGGCTTCAGCCAGTAGCACAGTTCCTGGCGGCCTTTCCGGCCAATGTGCTGTTCCCGTTCGCGGTGATCGTGATCGTTCGCTGGAATCTCAGTCCGGACATCTGGCTCTCGCCCCTGATGATCCTCGGCACGCAATGGTACATCTTGTTCAACGTCATCGCTGGGGCGAGCGCGATCCCGAACGACCTGCGCGAGGCCGCCGGCATGTTCGGGGTGCGAGGCTGGCAATGGTGGCGCCAGGTCGCGCTGCCGGGAATTTTTCCATTTTACGTCACCGGCGCGCTCACCGCGAGCGGAGGTTCGTGGAACGCCTCGATCGTCGCCGAGGCGGTCTCGTGGGGCAATCAGCGGCTCGAGGCTCACGGCCTCGGCACCTACATCGCCAAGGCGACGACGGCTGGAGACTATCCGCGCGTCGCGCTCGGCATCGCGGTGATGTCGCTATTCGTGCTCAGTTTCAACCGGCTGGTCTGGCGGCCGATGTATGCGTTCGCCGAACGCCGCCTGCGCCTCGCCTGAACCGTCTTTGCATTAGGAGCCCATGTCATGGCCACCATCCTTGCCCCTCGCCCGCTCGTCGAGGTCGATGCGCTCCGGCACTATTATGGCGCCGCGCCGGGCGGTCATCTGGTGCTCGACGACGTCAACCTGACGCTGGTCGAGAATGAGATCGTCGGGCTGCTCGGCCGCTCCGGCTCAGGCAAGTCGACATTGCTGCGCTCGATCGCGGGGCTGATTCATCCGCGCGAGGGCGAGGTTCGCTTCAAAGCCGACGAGGCGGGCCGTGCACCGACGGTCAGCATGGTCTTCCAGACCTTCGCACTGTTCCCCTGGCTCACCGTGCTCCAGAATGTCGAATTGGGGCTGGAGGCGCAGAAGGTGCCTGCTGAGGAACGCCGCACCCGTGCTCTCGCGGCGATCGATCTGATCGGCCTCGACGGCTTCGAGAACGCCTATCCCAAGGAACTGTCGGGCGGTATGCGCCAGCGCGTGGGGCTGGCACGCGCGCTGGTCGTGAATCCGTCGCTACTGCTGATGGACGAGCCCTTTTCCGCGCTCGACGTGCTTACTGCGGAGACGTTGCGCACCGATTTGCTCGATCTCTGGTCGGAAGGACGGATGCCGATCAAGTCGATCCTAATCGTCACCCACAATATCGAGGAGGCGGTGCTGATGTGCGACCGCATCCTCGTCTTCTCCTCCAATCCGGGCCGTGTGGTGGCCGAGATCAGGGTCGACCTGCCGCAGCCGCGCGACCGGCTCGACCCGCCGTTCCGAGCCTTGGTCGACGACATCTATGCGCGGATGACGGCGCGTGCGCCCGCCATGCCGGCTCGCGACGGGCACTTCCCGGGCACGGGCATCACGATGGTGCTGCCCCGCGTCTCGACCAACACCCTAGCCGGCCTGATCGAGGAGGTGGACGGTACACCGTTCAACGGACGTGCGAGCATGGCGGAGCTGGCCGACTCGCTTCAGCTCGAGATCGACGACCTGTTCCCCATCGCGGAGACGCTTCAGCTTTTGCGCTTCGCCGAGTTGCAGGGGGCCGACCTCTTGCTCACGCCTGCCGCTCGCCATTATGCCGAGTCCGACGTCGATCAACGCAAGGCGCTGTTCGCCCAAGCGCTTGTCGCCCATGTCCCGCTGGTCCAGCATATCCGCCGCATCCTCGACGAGCGTGCCAGCCACACCGCCCCGGCACGCCGGTTCCGCGACGAACTGGAGGATCACATGTCGCCCGATTATGCCGAGGAAACGCTGCGGACGGTGACGCTCTGGGGACGCTATTCGGAGATCTTCGCCTATGACGAGGACAGCGACCAGTTCAGCCTCGAAGACCCTGAATGACCGTCCGGCTGCTGTTCGTGGCAATTGGGAGCGTATGGGGCGCGCTGGTCTGGCGACTGTGCTGGCGCTATCCCAATCGCCGTCCGCGCGGACGCTCAGGCCCGCGTCGATAGACGCGGCGTAGTTCCTGGATTAGCCGCAAACCGATAGGTCGGCCCGTCGAGGAAGAATTTGGAGACCCTATGACTGTCGTCGCCGCCTATCTCTACCGCAACGGCAAGCGCATCCGCGAGGTCGCGATCGACGAGAAAGTCGATTGCGCGCACGACAAGTCCGAATTCATCTGGGTTGGGATCGCCGATCCCCTCGAGAGCGAGCTGCGCACGCTGCAGGAGACATATGGCCTGCATCCGCTCGCCGTCGAAGACGCGCTGAAAGCGGACCAGCTTCCCAAGGTCGATATCTATGGCGACCAGCTTTTCGTGATTGCGCGCACCGCCCACCTCGAAAAAGACGAGATCGCCTACGGCGAGACCGCGATCTTCGTCGGCCACAGCCACATCATCAGCGTCCGTCACGGTTCGGCACGGGCGCATACCGAACTGCGTTCACAGCTGGAGGCCGCGCCGACGCTGCTCGTCCACGGCGTTGACTATGTGCTGCACGCGATTCTCGACTTCATCGTCGATGGCTATCTGCCGATGGTCGAGACGATCGAGGAGGAGGTGCTGGCGATGGAGCGCCGTGCGGTCGATAATTTCCTCGGGCGTGAGGAGATCAACCGCATCTTTTCGCTGCGCCGCGAACTGATGCGCTTCCAGCGTGTGCTTGTGCCGATGGGTGAGGTCGCGGGCAAGTTCGTGCGGATGGAACTGCCCTGCATCGACGCTGAGGCCAAACCTTATTTCAACGACGTGCTCGACCATGTCCGCCGCGTGCAAACGATGGTCGACGATCTGCGCGAGGTGCTGACCTCGGTGTTCGAATTCAGCAACCTGCTCGAACAGCAGCGGACAGGTGCCATCACGCGCCAACTTGCTGCCTGGGCCGCCATCCTCGCTGTGCCGACAGCAATCGCCGGCATCTACGGGATGAATTTCGAACATATGCCCGAACTCAAGACGACGTACGGCTATTTCATCGTGCTCGCCGTGATCGCGATGATTTGCGCCGCCCTCTTTATCCGCTTCAAGCGGATGAAGTGGCTGTGATCACCCCGATGGCGCTTGTGCGAGGGCGATTCTCAAAATGACCGATGAACCGTATTTGACGGCCAGGGTCACGCGGTTGGCCTATATAGACGAAGAGCTCGGTTCGATCGATCTGCCCAGGCGCAGCCTCATAGTCACGCGCGGACTTGGATCTGGCCTCGCGCACCGCGCGGGCGAGCCGGCGGATCGGATATGGGCGATCGGGGACCGCGGCCCCAATCTGAAGATACCGTTCGCGATCGACCATTATGGCATCCGGCATCTCGATCGCCATGCGGAGATCGAAGGCGCCAAGGTGATGCCGTGCCTGAACATCGGACCGGCGATTTCCGAACTGCGGATCGAGGCTGACCGTGTTGTCCATGTCCGCACCATGCCCTTGCGGGACCGAAGCGGGAGGCAGCTATCAGGCGCGCCCATCCCGGGCGGTTTCAGCGAGCCGGCTTTCGATCTCGACGGGGCGCCGATCCATCCGGATCCGTCTGGAGCCGATACCGAAGGCATTGCCGCCGCAGCCGACGGGACATTCTGGATTGCCGACGAGTATGGTCCCTCCTTGCTGCATGTCGCGGCCGATGGGACCGTGCTTGTGCGCTGGGTGCCCGAGGGTTGCAGCCATTGGTTCCGCGGTGTCGATTTCCCGGTGGTCGAGGCGCTTCCCGCAATCGCCGCCCGGCGTCAGCTTAACCGTGGATTCGAGGGCCTCGCCTTGTCGGAAGACGAGACGTCGCTGTATCTCGCCTTCCAGAGCCCGCTCGCCCATCCCGATGAGCATGCTCACCGCCGCGGGCGGCACGTACGCATCTGGAACGTGAAACTCGCGACGGGCACTGTCGTCGCGGAGTATCTCTATCCGCTTGACGAGCCGGACACTTTCCGCCGCGATATCGAGCTTGGCCGGGTGCAACGGGAGGATATCAAGGTCAGTGAACTCGTGGCGATTGGCGGCAACCGGTTGCTGGTGCTCGAACGTGGCTCGGCGACAACGAAGCTGTATGCGGTGGTGCTCGATCCGGCGTGCGTGATCGATCGCGCTCATCTCAATATCACAACGCGGCCGACGCTTGAGGAACTGAGCGAATCGGGTGAGGTCGAAGGGTGGATTCCGCAGCTCGTGAAGACGTTGGTCTTCACGACGGACGACCACAGGCAAGTGGACGCAGATCTGGAAGGAATCGCGCTACTGTCGCCGCGCTCCCTGTTGCTCGTCAACGACAATGATTTTGGTATCGAGAGCGTCCCAACCAGCTTCTGGCGCATCGATCTGGCGTCGGTCTGATGCTCCTGGTCCTCGGTGCGGGCCTGATCGATGAAGACTGTTTCCGATCGGCCGCCGGCTTCCTGTATATCGAGGCAAAGGAAGGGGGGCCATGACCTACACTGTTGTTTGGTTGAAAGGTG
Source organism: Sphingomonas sp. PWP1-2 (assembly GCF_049898305.1). Classification (NCBI taxonomy): domain Bacteria; kingdom Pseudomonadati; phylum Pseudomonadota; class Alphaproteobacteria; order Sphingomonadales; family Sphingomonadaceae; genus Sphingomonas; species Sphingomonas sp. PWP1-2. Next base: position 13,450 of record NZ_JAFCXM010000007.1, on the reverse strand, counting down.
AGACTGTGCTCGCGACCACCAACTTCGATGACCTCAGCCCTGCCAAGCGCCACGCAAAGGAACATTTCCCGATCCAGAAGAACAGGCGCGGCGCAACGGCGGTGGAGGTTCGGGATGACCAGGGCGTTCGCCATTTTCTGCATGGAGATGAGCGGTAAGGTCGGCTGAACGACGATGGCGCTGAGCGAGCCCTGGCTTGGGTTCGCTGCCGGTTGGCCATGCCGCTCGACCTGACCGCAACGCTGATCACGCGACGGCACGACCTTGGCCGTTGACAGAAGCCGGATCAGGGGAGCCGCAAGCGACCCGCCTGACGCCCGAACCCCAGGCAAGCCTGGGCCAGACGATCACGACCTCGCGCTCAATCCTTCCGCCCCCCACCGAAATCGCCGGTTGGGTGCAGCTCCCGATCGATAGGAACCGCCGTTCTCCTGTCTTTCTACGCTGCCTTGCGATGCGGCGAAATCCTTGTTGCGCAACGTAGCCTTGCGGCTCTCTTAATCGTCCCCGTTCGCCGGACGCCTCCGTCCGGCACCCTGACAGGGGACCGTCTTGACCGTTCATCCGATCAGATCCGAAGCTAGCCTGCGCGGTGCCAGAATGCTGCGTACGGCGCTCGGTCCGTCCATCTCGACCTGGCTCGAGGATCCGGCGGTGGTTGAGGTGATGCTCAACCCCGATGGCCGACTGTGGGTCGATCGCCTTGCAGAGGGTATTGCCGATACGGGCCAGATTCTCTCCGCCGCCGATGGCGAGCGCATCGTTCGTCTGGTCGCGCATCATGTCGGTGTTGAGGTTCATTCGAGATCCCCCCGCGTGTCTGCCGAGCTTCCCGAGACGGGGGAGCGTTTCGAGGGTCTGCTGCCGCCCGTCGTTGCGGCGCCGGCCTTCGCGATTCGCAAGCCCGCTGTCGCGATCTTCACGCTCGACGACTATGTCGAGGCCGGGATCATGTCACGCCTCCAGGCGGAGGCGCTCCAGCACGGTGTCTTCAGCCGCCAGAACATTCTGGTCGCCGGCGGCACGTCCACCGGCAAGACGACGCTCACCAACGCTCTGCTTGCCGAAGTCGCGAAGACCACCGATCGCGTCGTCCTGATCGAGGATACCCGCGAGCTGCAGTGCGCGGCGCCGAACCTCGTCGCGATGCGCACCAAGGACGGCGTGGCGACGCTATCTGATCTCGTACGATCCAGCCTGCGCCTGCGGCCCGACCGAATCCCCATCGGCGAGGTCCGTGGGGCCGAGGCACTCGATCTGCTCAAGGCCTGGGGCACCGGCCACCCCGGTGGCATTGGCACTATCCATGCCGGTACGGCGATGGGAGCGTTGCGGCGGATGGAGCAACTCATCCAGGAAGCGGTGGTCACCGTGCCCCGCGCGCTTGTCGCCGAGACGATCAACCTCATCGCTGTCCTCGTGCGCGACGGACACGGGCGACGTCTGTCCGAGCTTGCCCGTGTCGAGGGGCTCGGACCCGATGGTGATTATCGGCTCACGCAACTTCCGATCGCCAACAATGGAGATATCGCATGACGCTTTCTATCGTCCCCACGCGCCCGCGCCTGGCTGCGCTCGCAGCTTGTTCACTCTTCGCGCTGGCGATCACGAGACCGGCCTATGCCGCTGGATCATCCATGCCGTGGGAAGCGCCGCTGCAATCGATCCTCGAATCGATCCAGGGGCCGGTCGCCAAGATCGTCGCGGTGATCATCATCATTGTCACCGGCCTGACTCTGGCGTTCGGCGACACGTCCGGCGGTGGTCGCCGCCTCATCCAGATCGTGTTCGGCCTGTCGATCGCGTTTGCGGCAAGCTCCTTCTTCCTGAGCTTCTTCAGCTTCGGCGGCGGGGCGCTGGTCTGATGGACACCGGCGAGCCGATCGCGGGCTTTTACGCTCCCGTCCACCGCGCGCTGACCGAGCAGATCCTGCTCGGCGGAGCACCGCGTGCGGTGGCTATCGCGAACGGCACGCTGGCCGGCGCGGTCGGGCTCGGGCTTCGGCTCTGGCTCGCCGGGATCGTCATCTGGGCGATCGGTCACATGGCGGCGGTGTGGGCGGCCAAGCGCGACGCGCAGTTCGTCGACGTCGCCCGCCGGCACCTCCGCTACCCCAGTTTCCTGCGCGCGTGAGGCCCGGTCGATGTTGTCGCTCCGCGAATATCGAAATAGCTCGGCAAACCTCGCCGACTTCCTGCCCTGGGCGGCGTTGGTCGCCGAGGGCGTGGTCCTCAACAAGGATGGCAGCTTTCAGCGTACCGCGCGCTTTCGCGGACCGGACCTGGATTCGGCGACGCCGGCTGAACTGGTCGCGACCACCGGCCGCCTCAACAATGCGCTGCGCCGGCTTGGGTCGGGCTGGGCGATCTTCGTCGAGGCGCAGCGCCATGCCGCTCAGCATTATCCTTCGAGCAGCTTTCCCGATCCGGCTTCCGCGCTGGTCGATCGCGAGCGCGCCGAGCAATTCGCCGAGGAAGGCGCCCATTTCGAGAGCAGCTATTTCCTGACGCTTCTATGGATGCCGCCGGCCGAGGACGCGGCGCGCGCCGAAGGCTGGCTGTTCGAAGGCCGGGCGCAAGCCGGCATTGATCCCAGGGAAGTGCTGGCGAGCTTCGTCGACCGCAGCGGTCGCGTGTTGCAGCTGGTCGAAGGGTTTGTGCCCGAAGTCGCCTGGCTCGATGACGGCGAGACACTGACCTATCTCCACAGTACGATCTCGACCAAAGTCCAGCGGGTTCGCGTTCCCGAAACACCGATGCACCTCGATGCGCTGCTGGCCGACGAGCCATTGACCGGCGGGCTCGAACCGCGGCTTGGCCGCGATCATCTGCGGACCCTGACCATTACCGGCTTTCCGACGGTCACCTTCCCCGGGCTGCTCGACGAACTGAACCGGCTCGCCTTTCCGTATCGCTGGTCGACCCGCGCAGTGATGCTGGACAAGACCGATGCGACCAAGGTCCTGACGCGGATCAGGCGGCAATGGTTCGCCAAGCGCAAGTCGGTCGCAGCGATCCTGAAGGAGGTGATGACCAACGAGGCCTCGACGCTGCTCGACAGCGATGCGTCGAACAAGGCCGCCGATGCTGACATGGCGCTGCAGGAACTGGGCTCGGACATGATCGGCCAGGCCTATGTGACCGCCACGGTCACGGTGTGGGACGTGGATCCGGCGCTCGCGGCCGAGAAGCTGCGGCTGGTCGAGAAGGTCATCCAGGGCCGCGATTTTACCGTGATCGCGGAAGGCATGAACGCGATCGAGGCTTGGCTCGGCAGTCTGCCCGGCCATGTCTACGCCAATGTCCGCCAGCCTCCGGTCTCGACGCTCAATCTCGCGCATATGATCCCGCTCTCGGCGGTCTGGGCGGGACCGGAGCGCGACGAGCATCTGGCTGGGCCGCCGCTGTTCCTTGCACGAACCGAAGGCTCGACCCCGTTTCGTTTCTCGCTGCATGTCGGGGATGTCGGCCACACGCTGATCGTCGGCCCGACCGGCGCCGGCAAATCGGTGTTGCTCGGGCTGATGGCGATGCAGTTCCGCCGGTACGAGGGGGCACAGGTGTTCGCCTTCGACTTTGGCGGCTCGATCACCGCGGCGGCGCTCGCGATGGGCGGGGACTGGCAGAATCTCGGCCACAGTCTTTATGATGATGCGCCGGGCGGTGTCCTTCTTCAGCCGCTCGCAAGGATCGATGATCCGGCCGAGCGCAACTGGGCGGCCGAATGGCTGGCGGCGATTCTGACGGCCGAAGGCGTGACGATTGATCCCCAGGCCAAGGAGCATCTCTGGTCCGCGCTTGGATCGCTGGCTTCAGCGCCGGTCGCGGAGCGCACGCTGACGGGCCTCGCCGTCCTCCTCCAGGCGCAGGCGTTGAAGCAGGCGCTGGCACCTTATTGTGTCGGCGGACCTTATGGTCGGCTGCTCGACGCGGAATCCGAGCGGATCGGCAACGGCAAGGTCCAGGCGTTCGAAACCGAGGGTCTTGTCGGCACGGGGGCGGCGGCTGCGGTCCTGTCCTATCTGTTTCACCGCATCGAGGGTCGGCTCGACGGGTCGCCGACGCTGATCATCATCGATGAAGGCTGGCTGGTGCTCGACAGTCCTGCGTTCGCCCAGCAGCTGCGGGAATGGCTGAAGACGCTGCGCAAGAAGAATGCGAGCGTTGTGTTCGCGACCCAGAGCCTGGCCGATATCGAGACTTCGACCATTGCGCCGGCGATCGTCGAAAGCTGTCCGACCCGCATCTTCCTGCCGAACGAGCGTGCGGTCGAGCCGCAGATACTGAGCATCTACCGGCGGTTCGGACTGAACGGCCGCCAGATCGAGATTCTCGCCCGCGCGACGCCGAAGCGCGACTATTATTGCCAGTCGCGACGCGGCAACCGCCTGTTCGAGCTCGGGCTCGGCGACATTGCTCTCGCCTATGTCGCTGCCTCTTCAAAGGCTGACCAGCTCCGCCTTGCTCAGCTGATCGACGCCAAAGGCACCGATCAATTCGCAGCAGACTGGCTCCGCATGCGCGGCCTCGATTGGGCCGCCGATCTCTTGCCCACCATCACCACGGAGATATCGTCATGAAAAGCTTCTTCGTTCGTCGGATCGTCATGTCTGGCGCCGCGGCGATCGCGTTGGCAGCCACCAGCGTTCCCGCGGGCGCGCAGTTCGGCGGCATCGTCTACGATCCCACCAATTACGCCCAGAACGTGCTGACCGCGGCGCGCTCGCTCGAGCAGATCAACAACCAGATCCAGCAGATCCAGAACCAGGCGACCTCGCTGATCAACGAGGCGAAGAACCTGGCCTCGATGCCCTTCTCGACGGTCGCGCAGTTGCAGGCACAGGTGCAGCGCACCCAGCAACTGCTGAGCAGCGCCCAGCGTATCGCCTATGATGTACAGTCGATCGACCAGGCGTTCAGCACCAAATATCAGGGCGCAAGCATATCGTCCTCGGACCAGGCACTGGTCGATGGCGCCAAGGATCGCTGGCAGACTTCGGTTGGTGCGTTCGAGGATGCGTTGAAGGTCCAGGCCGGCGTCGTCGGCAATATCGATGGTGCCCGGACTACGATGAACTCGCTGGTGACGTCGAGCCAGTCGGCTTCCGGTGCGCTGCAGGCGGCCCAGGCCGGGAACCAGCTGCTCGCACTCCAGTCCCAGCAGCTTGCCGATCTGACCGCATTGATGGCGGCCCAGGGCAGGGCGCAGGCGCTCGATGCCGCCGGGCGCGCGGCGGCGCAGGACCAGGCGCGCGAACAGCTTCGCCGCTTCCTGACGCCCGGCACCGGTTATCAGCCGGGCTCGGTGTCGATGTTCCACAACTGAGGTCCAGTCATGCAGACCAAGACAGTCGTTCGCATCGGCGCGGTCGCGTTCGTCGCACTCGCCCTGACCGTTAGCGCGCTTCAGCTCCGGATGTCGCCGGGGCCGGTCGAGCCTGACCGGGCTGGTGCGCCACTTGCCGCCGGCACTAACACGCTCTGGCCGGAGCTGGTCCGCTGCCAGTCGATCGGCGCGGCCGGGGCGACCGATCGTGACTGTCTGCGCGCCTGGGCGGAAAACCGCCGGCGCTTCCTCGCGCCCGGTGCGCGGCCGGCCGCGGTTCTTCCTACCGCGCCGGTCGTGAACGGCTCGGCAAGCAATGAAGCGGGCATCGGTGTGCGGGACCAGACTGCGCGCGACGCTCCCGGCGAGGCGAACTGAGATGGGCGGCACCGGCGTCATCGACCGCTTCCTCGAGGTTTTCACCAGCTATATCGATTCCGGGTTCGGGCTGCTCCACGGCGAGGTCGCGTTCATCGCGACAACGCTGATTGTCATCGACGTGACGCTGGCGGCCCTGTTCTGGACGATGGGCGAGGGCGACGACATCATCGCCCGGCTCATCAGGAAGACGCTGTTCGTCGGCATCTTTGCCTATATCATCGGCAACTGGAACGGTCTGGCGAAGATCGTCTTCAACAGCTTTGCCGGGCTCGGCCTGAAGGCGAGCGGCACCAGCTTCACCGCTGCCGAACTGCTGCAGCCGGGGCGGGTCGCGCAGGTCGGGCTCGATGCCGGCCGGCCCATCCTTGAGTCGATCTCCGGGCTGATGGGCTATGTCAGCTTCTTCGAGAACTTCATCCAGATCGTCGTGCTGCTGTTCGCCTGGGTGGTGGTGCTGCTCGCCTTTTTCGTGTTGGCGATACAGCTCTTCATCACCCTGATCGAGTTCAAGCTGGCGACGCTCTGTGGGTTCGTGCTCATTCCGTTCGGCCTGTTCGGCAAGACCGCGTTCATGGCCGAGCGCGTGCTCGGCAATGTCGTCTCCTCGGGCATCAAGGTGCTGGTGCTTGCTGTGATCATCGGCATCGGCTCGACGCTGTTCGACCAGTTCACCTCTGCGATCGGTACCGCTCAACCGACGATCGAGGACGCGATGACCATCGTGCTCGCCTCGCTGACCTTGCTCGGCCTCGGCATTTTCGGGCCTGGCATCGCCAACGGCATCGTCTCGGGCGGTCCACAGCTCGGCGCAGGCGCCGCTGCCGGTACGGCGCTGGCCGCCGGTGGCGTCGTCGCCGGCGGTGTCGCGGCCGCCGGGATGGTCGCGGGCGCAGCTGGCGGTGCAGTCAGCGGCATTGCCGCCGCCGGTACGCGCGCCGCCAGTGGTGCCGCCAATGCTTACAGTCTCGGTTCGGCGGGGAAGACCGGCGCGGCCAGTGTTGCCGGTGGTCTTGGTGGTGTCGGCAAGGCCGCGGCCGGCGCGGCCATGTCGCCGCTGCGTCGCGCCGCGGCAGCCATGAAACCGAGCCCGACTGCGGCCACCGGCTCACCCGGCGGGGATGCTTCCGGAAAGGGTGGCCAGCCTGCCTGGGCCGCCGCCATGAAGCGCCGCCAGGCGATGACCCATGCAGCGACCGTCGCCGCGCACACACTGCGCTCCGGCGATGGCGGGGGCGCCGGCTCCTCGGTCGATGTCAGCGAGAAGGACTGATTCCATGTTTCGACGCCCAAATATCCGATACGGCAAGGCGCCTGAGCCGGAGACGCCCTATCAGCGCGCCGCCCAGGCCTGGGACGACCGGATCGGTTCGGCACGCGTGCAGGCAAAGAACTGGCGGCTCGCCTTTTTCGGGACGCTGATGCTGTCGGGCGGTCTTGCGGGCGGTCTCGTCTGGCAGGGTGCCCGCGGGACGATCGTTCCCTGGGTCGTCGAGGTGAACAAGCTGGGCGAGGCGCAGGCCGTGTCTCCCGCCACGGCCGAATACCGGCCGACAGATCCCCAGGTCGCGTTCCATCTCGCCCGCTTCATCGAGGAGGTCCGGAGCATTACCGCAGATCCGATCGTCGTGCGGGAGAACTGGCTGAAGGCTTACGACTTCACCACCGACAAGGGCGCGCTGGCGCTCAATGACTATGCCCGCACCAACGATCCATTCGCCCAGATTGGCAAGGTCCAGGTTGCGGTCGATGTATCGAGCGTCATCCGGGCCTCGTCCGACAGCTTTCGCGTGGCGTGGACCGAGCGCCACTATCAGGATGGCAGCCTCGCCGGGACCGAGCGCTGGTCCGCGATCCTGACCATCGTCGTGCAGCCGCCGCGCACGCCGGACGCACTTCGGAAGAACCCGCTGGGCCTCTTCGTCAACGCTATCAACTGGTCGAAGGAGCTGAGCCAATGACCGCGCCGCATTTCCGTAAATCCGCCATTCCGGTGCTGCTGATGTCAGCGACGCTTGCCGGATGCGCAACCGCATCGGCAAAACCGCCCGCCATCAGCTTCGATGATGCGGTGCCGGCGGTGCAGGCATCGCCGTCGGCCGCACCGGTCGAGGTCGTGGCCATTCCGACGCCTCTCCCGCTTCCGGGGCAACTGAAACCCCTGACGGACACCGCGCCTCGATCCGACCGGAGCGACCCGAGATCGCGCATCGGCGCTGCCAATGAGGCGGCGCGCATTCAGCCGGCCAGGGACGGGTTCCTGAATGCGATCCAGCAATATCCCTGGAGCGACGGCGCGCTCTACCAGCTCTATGCCGCGCCGGGCCAGGTGACCGACATCGCGCTGCAGGAAGGTGAGCAACTCGTCGGCACCGGCCCGGTGGCGGCGGGCGACACCGCCCGGTGGATCATCGGCGACACGGTGAGCGGCAGCGGCTCAGGCAGCCGCGTTCATATCCTGGTCAAGCCGACCCGGGCCGACCTCGCCACCAACCTGGTGATCAACACCGACAGGCGGACCTATCATCTCGAACTCAGGGCAACGCCTGCAACCTATATGGCCTCAATCTCCTGGACCTATCCGCAGGACCAGCTGATCGCGCTGCGCGGCGCGAATGCCGCCGTGGCGAATGCGGCGCCGGTCGCGGCGGGCGTCGATCTTGCGTCACTCAACTTCCGGTACGAAGTGCAGGGCGACAATCCGCCCTGGCGGCCGCTCCGCGCGTTCGATGACGGGCATCAGGTGTTCATCGAATTTGCCGCAGGCGTCGCGCAGGGCGAGATGCCGCCTTTGTTCGTTGTCGGCGAGGCCGGCCAGGGCGAACTCGTCAATTACCGGGTCCGCGACCGCTACATGGTGGTCGACCGGCTGTTCGCCGCCGCCGAACTTCGGATGGGCACGAAGAAGAGCGAGACCAAAGTGCGCATTGTTCGGAGCGACGGACACCGTGCCGGAAAGGGGCGGCGATGAGTGAGCCAACGGAATCCGCGGTGGCGGTTCCCGATCTCCGGCTCCGCGGCGATCCGCCTCGGGTGATGCGGCTGTCTCGCAAGGCGCTGGTGGTGCTGGCCTTGCTCGCCAGCGCCGGCATCGGCGGATCGCTCTTCTATGCGTTGCAGCCGGCGCATCGCCAGGCGGCGGAGGAACTCTACAACACCGATAGCCGCTCGACCGCTGACAGCGTGACGAGTGCGCCGAAGGATTATGGCCAGGTGCCCAAGCTGGGGCCGCCATTGCCGGGAGACCTTGGCCGTCCGATCGTCTCGGCGCAGCAGCGCGGTGCCGATGTGCCGGCACCACCCATTGGTCCGGGAGCCGGGACGCCAACGGCCAGCCAGGCGACGAGCCCTGCGGCGAACGCCGCTCAGGCGGCCCGCCAGCGGATCCGGCAGGAGCACGACGCCGCGCGCACGAGCAAATTGTTCCTCGGGACCGCGGTAGCGAGTAGCGCAGGATCTGGCAGGCTGACGTCACCGCCGGACCTGGATGGCGCCAGAGGCAATGACGGGCCGGGTGCCGGCGGAGCCCCGACGGCCGCTTCGCCGCAGGCCGAAGACACCGCCCAAAACGGCCAGGCGGCGAAGCGCGCGTTCATGAAAGCGGGGACTGATCGCCCCGCAGCGAGTGCAAACCGGCTCGAGGGACCAGCGTCGCCCAACATTCTCCAGGCCGGCAGCGTCATCGCCGCAGCGCTGATTACCGGCATCCGCTCCGACCTCCCCGGGCAGATCACCGCTCAGGTCACCCAGAACGTCTATGACAGCCCGACCGGCAGGATTCTCCTGATCCCTCAGGGCTCAAAGCTTGTCGGCGAGTATGATTCGAAGGTTTCGTTCGGCCAGAACCGTGTGCTGCTCGCCTGGGATCGGCTGATCCTGCCGGATGGACGCTCGCTCGCCCTCGATCGCCTGCCCGGCGCCGACGCGTCGGGATTTGCGGGATTGCAGGACGGGACCAACTATCACTGGGGCGGGATCGCGAAAGCGGCACTGCTCTCGACCGCGCTTGGGATCGGCTCCCAGGCCGGCTCGAACGGCAATGACGATCTTGCCCGCGCCATCCGTCAGGGCACGTCGGACACGATCAATCAGGCCGGCCAGCAGATCGTCAGGCGCCAATTGAACGTCCAGCCCACACTCACCATCCGTCCGGGCTATCCGTTGCGTGTTATCGTCACGCGCGACCTGGTCCTGGCACCCGTCGAACAGGGAGGTGGCTGATGGTCGCGCTGAAACTCGGACCTCTGGTCGAAGACAAGCCGGTACGTCTCACGGTGGAGCTGCCGGGGCCGGTCCACCGCGATCTCGTCCGCTATGCCGCCGCTCTCGGCGCGCAGACCGGGCAAGCGCCGGTTGCGCCGGATAAGCTCGTCGCGCCGATGCTGGAACGGTTCATGGCCACCGATCGGGCGTTCACGAGGGAACGAGACCGTCGGCGATCGTAGCGACCGTGACCTGATCCCGCCCAACTGGCCTGCCGGTTGGGATCGCCCCCGCAGCGGGGATTAATGCCCGGCGGCGCGTCGGCCTCCGCTGTTGTTATATTTCCTCGGATGACGGGTCTTGATGTCCGAAGTTTTTAAAGCAATCTGGAGGACCGCAACGCCTCGACCTCATTGGCAGTCTGAATAAAGTTGAGCGTCGGATGAGCGTCGGAGCAGATCGCCCTGATCTGTAGTTCATCCATCAATTCCGAAAGGTTCGCCGCGGCGAGCTTGCGGTTCCGGTATCCTCCGCCGTCGCGGTATGCGGCGACCGTCGCAGTCACGTCGCGAACCGCCCGACGTTGCGGATTTAGTCGCGCTCCGTCTTCGTGAAGCCGGCACATAGTTATGTCATCGATTAGCCGCAGGCTAACCGGGCTGGCGGCAATCACGGTTACGAAGTCGTTCATCGAAAGGCTCCTCCAGTTAAAGGAGCCCCGATGCTCTACACCTCCCATCGCTCAATTCAGACGGGATACTAGCGCTTTACGACTAATCTTCGCCGTGCGCACCAATCCCGCGGAGCTGCCACATGAGTTGAGGGAAACGCGGTCGTGCTGAATGCTGCCGCAACGAGTTTTCGCGCTGGTCCGAAGTCCGGTTTTTCTATAATAAGCGCATTCGGCAATAAAGGAGCGGCAATGAACTCTTTGTCGGCGAAGCTGAGAGAGCTGCTAAGAAAGCTTCTTAAGTTGGCTCTGGGTGCCCTGTTCGGGTGGATCATCGCTTTCATCGAAATCTGGAAGCGAGTGTGTCGGGGCCGCGCGTCCGCCCCGCCCGCGCAACCCTGCATGACCATCCCGGCGGACGTCTACAAACGTCCCGATCCCATGATCTACGATCAGTATGAGCTCTTGGCGAACGGGATCGCCGTTACTTGGGACAACCCCGACATAAAGCTATACCGCAACGACAAGGAAGTCGCGGCCATGGACGTCGTCGCCGGTGGGCACTACCGGATCGTGGCGCGCTGCTGGAATGGGTCGTTCGATGGTGCTGCCGTGGGTTTGCGTGTGCGGTTCAGCTACCTTTCTTTCGGTGTGGCGACAAAAAGCAACGAAATTGGAATTTCGAAAACCGACCTTGGGGCCAAAGGCACGCCAAGCTGTCCGGCCTTCGCGGAAATCGAATGGGATGCTCCGACCGAAGACGGCCATTACTGCTTGCAGGCTGAACTGCTCTGGGAAGACGATCTCAATCCCGGGAACAACCTGGGCCAGAAGAATCTGACTGTGAGTCACTTCCAGTCTCCCGCTCTTTTTAGCTTTCGGCTCCGAAACGACGCAACATGGCGCAGGCGTTTCGAAATGCTAGCTGACGATTACGTCATCGCTCCCCTCGATCCCTGCAAGACAGTCGAGCCGGATCTTCAGCGCGGCAGGCGGCCGAAACGGTCCTATGCCACGCAGCGACGCGAAGCCCTCGCCCTCCTTGCCGAGAGACAAGGCCGCGACAAATTTCCAATTTCTGACGGTTGGTCGGTCGTTATCCTGCCGTCTGTGGTCGAGCTCGATCCCGAGGAGGAAATCTCCGTGACGGTCAAGCTGGTACCGCCGGATGGACTGCCGCATCCACGCAAGACGATCAACGTCAACGCCTTCGCCGACGGACGCCTCGTCGGCGGGGTCACGCTGACCGGGGAGGGATGACCATGGCCGCTACGGAAGAAACCGGATGTGTCGAGCCCAACCAGTGGGATGGCCACACTCCCGGTCCCGTTGGCCCCGTCGCTGTCGGCGGCCTGGTCGGGGGTTTTTCAGGCGCTATGGGCCTCCTGATCTTGCTGTCGCCTGTCTGGGCGGGACTCTTGAGCAATCCCCTCACTGCACCGTTCGGTGCGGCCCTGGCGGTAGGGGCGCTCGCGCTCGGGTTCGTCTACGGCTTCATTGATGGCATGTGTAACGCCTGGATCAACAATCGGCTGATCTGTCTGCATCCCGATATCTGCGCGGTCGGATGGGTCCAGGCCGATCCCGAGAGCTCGGATAAGTGGAAGATCTTCCGGGAAGGCGAGCCGTTCTTCGACGACGACTATAATTTCAACCTCACCTTGGCCCCGCACAATGACGCTGACCCGCGGAGCGCGGTGGTCGCTGACCAGTTCCAAGGCACCGACTGGCTTGCCAACGATCCAAGAGTTACCGCGCTTGGCCTCACATATACCGACGATCGAAATGCGCTCCACTGCGAAATTGAGTCCAGTCGGGCATCAACGACCTGCACGGTTCTCAAAGCAATGTCGCCATTCATCACGGCCGCCCTACTTGGCTGCATTGCCGGCTTTTGGATTGCTTGCTTGTTACTGCTCCTGTTGATCGCTGCTGCCATCGTCATCTCGCGGATCGCTGAGCACGAAGGAACGCCGGCAGATGTCTCGAGCGATGGGTCGGGTGTCGTCCACGCTGGTGATTGTCTGGTGATCTCGGGGCGTCATGTGTACGATGGCGGTCACCCGAATGCCTGGAACGAAATTCATCCCGTCCGGCATCTTCAGAAGCTCGTTGGACAAGACGCGGCGGAGATTCAGCGCCAAGCGCCAGGAGCCCCGACAGTCATCGCGGTGACCGATCCCGTACGCATGACGATTCGGGATCGGTGGTGTGAAAAGCTCGGGGAGATTCAGATCGGACTGACGGACGGCAGCCGCGATCGACCGGAGAATGGGTGGGGCGCCCATCCATTACTCGACGGGTGCGAGCCAGCCCCTGTCCTTCACTGAGCCCTGAAGGAATGATCCAAAAGGCCATCGAGCTATCGACGCTCTTGCTCGCTCTGGCGTTCGGAAGCGCCGGGTTGGCGAAAATCCTCGTAGGCAGCGAGGTGACGCGCTTTTGTCGAGCACTCGGCATGAACGGCCGATTGGCACGACTGACGGCATCCTTGCTTCCGCCGACCGAACTGGCAGCCGCGTTCGGCCTGCTGCATCCAATCACGCGTCCCGCGGCGACGCTTGTCGTCTGGCTGCTCTCGCTCAGTTTTGTAGGGGTAACGGCCTACGCCTTCGCCATGGGCGACCAGCCGTTCAGGTCGATCCCCCATTGTTCCTGTTTTGGAAGATCGAGACCAATTTCCTTTGGCGTCGCAGGGGTCATTCGTGCGTACGCGCTATGCGCCTTGGCCAGCTTCGTCGTATGGACAGGTCCTGTCAACGCCGGTCGGATTCCAGGCCAGCGGGGCGGAGTAAAAGCAGGCCATTGTTGATGCGGGCCTGACGATATGAAGAGGGCCCCGATCGGGGCCCTCTTCATATCGTTGTCGTCGT
>NZ_JAFCXM010000006.1:0-294515 GCF_049898305.1 Sphingomonas sp. PWP1-2 | reverse complement strand
CTGCGGCCCGCCGCCCCCGGCCCCCCCCCCCCCCCCCCCCCCCCCCCCCCCCCCCCCCCCCCCCCCCCCCCCCCCCCCCCCCCCCCCCCGGGTCTCACCGAGACCAACGGCCGCAGTCACTTCCCCACCCCAACCCCTCCCCTAAAGGGGAGGGGCTTTTAGCGCCCAATTAGCCTTCGGCGGTATCCGCGCCGTCGGCCGGCCGCTCGAACCATGCCTCGACCTCGCCCGACAGCTTGAGCGTCAGCGGCTGGCCGTGGCGGTCGACCTTCTTGCCGAGCGCGACGCGGATCCAGCCTTCGGAACGGCTATATTCCTCGACGTCGTGGCGCTGCTGGCCCTTGAAGCGGATGCCGATCCCGCGTGCGAGCGCGGCCTCGTCATAATGCGGGCTGCGCGGGTTGGAGGACAGGCGGTCTGGGGTCTGATCTGTATCGGTCATGGCCCGGGCTCATGACGGAAAAATCGCCCCCACGCCAGACACGAAAACGGCGCGGAACCGAAGTCCCGCGCCGCATCGCCTCGCGAAGTCGCCAGTTTAGCGGCAGACGCGAACGTTGACCGGACGATCGTAATAGCCGTCCCAGCGACGCTCGATGAAGCAGCGCTGCTCATAGACCGGCTCGGCATAATAGCCGCTGTAATACCCGCGATCGCGGTAATAGCCGTCATTGTAATAGCCACCGCGATAGTACCCGCGGTCGCGGTAATAGCCACGGTTGGAGTTCGACGCGAGCGCTGCGCCGACGGCGAGGCCGGCAATCCCGGCGACGATCGCGGTCCCGCCACCGCCGCCGCCACGATAATAGCCGCCATGGCCACGATAGCCGCCCCAGCGCTGCGCTTCGGCGGGGGCTGCTGCGGTCAATGCGGTCGCGCCAAGGGCAAGGCCGAGACCGATCTTCTTCATCAGGTGGTTCATCTCGTATCTCCTCATTCCAAGCATTCCCCGTGCATCGCCAAATAACGCATCAGCGGGCTAGCTTGTTGCAAGCTGTAGGCGAGTCGGCCTGAACGGGTCTGGAATGCGCCATTTATGGGGCGTTCACCAAGCGCCGGGCACCATGCAGCCTGCGACGGTTGCGCACGTCGCAGCGCGCTGTATCGCCAGGGTTTCGGCGCGCGCCGCGCAGGCGAGCGACAACAAGGTTGGATGCGATGCGGTTTCGAACGAGTTTTTTGGCGCTGGCGATGGCAGGTACGGGGATCGCTGCGGGTACCTCCCCCGCAGCCGCGCCGCGCGAGCCAGCGGTGGTCCGCGTGCGCTTCGTCACCGCGGCCGGGCCGATCGTCGTCGCGCTCGATGCGCGGCACGCACCGGGGACGGTCGCCAATTTCCTCGCCTATGTCGATGACGGCCGCTTCGAGGGCACCAGCTTCTACCGTGCGACGCGGCGCAAGACCGCGCCCAATACCGGCTTCGTCCAGGGCGGGATCGGCACCGATTCGCACCGCATGCTCGGCGTCGTCCCGCTCGAGCCGACCAACAAGACCGGGATCAAGCATCTCGACGGCACGCTCTCGATGGCGCGCTACGAGCGCAGCGATTCGGGGTCGGGCAATTTCTCGATCATGGTGGGCGCCAATCCCTCGCTCGACGCACGGCCGGGGTTCATCGGCTATGCCGCGTTCGGGCGCGTGATCGTCGGGATGGATGTGGTCAGGCGGATGCTCGCGCGGCCGACGCTGCCCGGCGGCGACGGTGCGTTCAAGGGGCAGATGATGGCCAAGCCCGTCACGATCGTCCGCGCCGAGCGCCTCGACGGCGTCGCCAAGCCGACCGGCGGGATGAAGGTGTGGCAGATGCTGCGCGGCGTGAAACGCTGAGCGGCACGCGCCGTCAGCCGCGCCAGCCGACACCCGCCAGGACCGCACCATCGCCGACCGCGCGGCGCACGCTGCCGCGGCTCCACGCGACGAACGCCGATTCCTCCATCGGCGCCGCGATCGCATAGCCCTGCATCACGTCGCAGCCGATGATGCGCAGGATATCGACTTGCGCTTGCGTCTCGACCCCTTCGGCAACCGCCTCGCAGCCGAGCGCGTGGATCACGCCGACCACCGCCTGCGCGATCATCCGCGCCGCGGCATCGTCGGCGACGGGCGCGACCAGACTGCGGTCGAGCTTGATCCGGTCGATCGGCAGCGCGCGCAGCCGCGAGAGGTTCGAATAGCCCGTACCGAAATCGTCGATCGCGATCGTCGCGCCGGCGGCGCGGAGCTGCACGATCGCATCGAGGACGTCGTCGCTGCACTGCATCGCCAGCGTCTCGCTGATCTCGAGCTCGAGCAGATGCGCGGGGGCGCGGGCGCGGTGGAGCGCGGCGCGCAGTCCGTGGAAGAAGCGCGCATGATCGATCTGGCGCGGCGAAACGTTGACCGAAAGCCGCTGCTCGATCCCGATCCGCCCCCAACGCGCGATCGTCGCGGCGACCGAATCGACCACCCAGTCGCCGATATCGACGATCATCCCGGTCTCCTCGGCGCAATCGAGGAAGGTCAGCGGCAAGCGCATCCCCTCGCGCGGGTGGCGCCAGCGGAGCAGCGCTTCGGCCCCGACGATCCGGCCGTGATCGACGCTGATCTGCGGCTGGAAGACGAGCGCGAATTCGTCGCGGTCGATCGCTTCGCGCAGATCGCCCTCGAGCGTTGCGCGCGCGGCGATGCGCGCGGCGAGCTCGACGCTGAATGGTTCGGCGCGCCCGCGTCCGCTGCCCTTGGCATGGTACATCGCGGCATCGGCGGCACGCATCAGCTCGGTTAGCGTCACGCCGTGTTCGGGGCACAGCGCCATGCCGATCGACGCGCCGATCGAGACGTTGGCGCCGCCCAGGTCGAACGGGTCGGCGAGCGCGCGCAGGATGTCGCAGCCGATCTTCGCGGCATCGCCGGCCGCGCCGATCGCGGGGAAGAACATCGTGAATTCGTCGCCGGCAAGCCGGCCGATCAGCGGCGGCACGCCGTCGGGCTCGCGAGCGATGCTGTCGGCAACGGCGCGCAGACGGTTGGCCACCATGCCGAGCAATGCGTCGCCACAGGCATGCCCCATCGTATCGTTGACCACCTTGAAGCGATCGAGATCGATGAAGAACAGGCCGCCGCGCGTGTCCCGCGCGGTCGCGGGCGGCGTCGCGAGCATTCGCTCGCACGTCGCGCGGAAGTTGCTGCGGTTGGCGAGGCCCGTCACCGGATCGAATATCGCCAGGCGCTGGACGCCGTCGAGATGCGCGGTCATCTGCGTGAACAGGCTTTCCATCGCACGCGCGAGTTGCGGAACGTTCTCGCCGATCTCGGGCGGGATCGCGCTGGCGAGGTCGCCCTCGGCGGCGTGCGCCAGCCGTTCGATCGCGGCGTCGATCGCGCCGGCGGTGCCGGCGATGCTGCGCTCGGCCGAGGCCCAGCACATCGCCGCGCAGACCACCGCCGGGATCAACGCCCGCGTCAGATTATCGAGCTGGACGCCCCCCGCCGACGTCGCAAGCACCGCGAGGAAGAAGGCGACAGCCCCGGCGCAAATCGCAAAAACGACCGCGCGACTCTTGAGCGTGACCTCGTCCATTGTAGCAGTGCGCGACTCCTGACCCGATCGTTTGCGCGGGCTTGGCAGGACCTTCGCAGCAAAAGGTTAAGAGTTTTGTGATGCCCGCAAACGCTTGAGGACAATATACAAAGCCCCCGCCCCGCCATGCCGCGGATGCGCCCCGCGCACCGCCGCGATCGCTGCGGAGTGGCGCGATCCGGCGAGCCAGTCGCCCGTCGCCGCGCGGATCGCACCGCGCGCATGCGGGCGTTCGCTCGCCGGACGCGGCGGCTTGCCGGTGACGAGCAGGATCACACGGTCGCCGGCGCGGATCGCGGCATCGAGCGCGGCGTCGAGCAGGTCATAGGCCGAGTGCAGCGTATGGCCGTGGAGGTCGATCGTGCGGTCGGGCGAGACGAGCCCGCGCGACAGCTGGCGATCCCAGCTACCATCGAGCGTGTTGCCGGGCGGCTTGGGGGGCGCGGTGATCGAAATGCCCTTGCGGCCAAGCGGCGGGACCGAGCCGACCGTCCCCTTGCCGAGCAACGCGCCGAACGATGGGAGAGGCTTTTCGGGGAGGCGCATCGCGGGAACGGGGCGACGTTCGACCGGCGCGACCGGGACCGCCTTGGCGGCGGGCGCGACCGCGCGCAGCGGGCGGACCCCCGCCATCACGCGCGCCCACAGCGCGGCTTCCTCGGGACGGAGCGGGCGCGATCCCACCCCTGTCAGCCCGCCGTCGCGGCACCCAGGCGCTGCAGCGTGCCGACCGGCAGCAGCAGGAACGCGGTGCCGCGCGCCGCCATTCCGCCCGCCGTCGCCGCCGCATCGGCGCCTGCGCCCCAGAAAGTATCGATCCGGTTGGCGCCCTTGATCGCGCCGCCGGTATCCTGCGCGATCCACAAGCGGCTCGCATCGGCGCGGTCCATCGACAGCAAAACCGGCGCGCCGAGCGGCACGAAATGCGGATCGGCCGCAGCACTCACCCCGCCCGTTACCGCAATGCCGAGCGCGCCGAGCGCCGGGCCGGTCTGTTCGCGGAAGAACACATAGCTCTTATTCTCGCGCATGATCGCGCGGCCCTCTTCGGGGTGATCGTGCAGCCAGCCGACGATGCCCTGCATCGAGCTCTGCCCGGGCGCGAGCAGCCCGCGCTGCTTCATCAGCGCGCCGACGCCGGTGTAATCGCGGCCGTTCTGGCTCTCATAGCCGATCCGCATCACCGATCCGTCGGGCAGCCGCAGCCGGCCTGAACCCTGGACCTGGAGGAAGAACAGTTCGATCGGATCGGCGGCCCAGGCGATGATCGGCGCACGGCCGTCGAGCGAGCCCTGCTCGATCGCGGTGCGATCGTCATAGGGGACGAAGCTCTTCCCCGCGACACGACCGCGGATCTTCTTGCCCTTGAGCGTATCGCTGAACAGCCCGAGATCGACATCGACGAGGTCGGACGGACGTGCGTAGATCGGCACCTCGTAGCCACGCCGCCGATCGCGCGAGCCGCGGATCTCGGGCTCGTAATAGCCCGTCGCGAACGCCTTGCCGTCGCCGACTTGGACCGCCTCGAAATATTGCGCGAAGAACGCACGCGCCCCGCCCGAACGGACGCTTGGCGCGGCGGCGCACGCTGGCTGCCAGTCGGCGCCCTGCGTCAGGCCCGTGGCATCGGTGCGGCGTTGCAGCGAGGGGCAGGTCGCGCGGAAGGCGACGAGCGCGCGCTCGGCCTGCGCATCGTCGATCGGCAAGCTGTAGAGCGGCGGCCCGGCGATGACGCCTGCACTTCGCGCGCTCGGCCCGGGCGCGGTGACGGCCTGGGTCGGGGCGATCGGCGTTGCCGGTACGGGGCGCCGGACGGGAGTCTGCCCGTTGCCGATAGCGCGGGGGCGTTCGATCTGCCCACCGCCGCATGCCGCGAGGAAAAGCGCCAACGCGGTTACGCCAACGGACTTTCCGTACCGAAGGCCGGAAAGCGAAACCCGAACGTCCCCCCGCACCGCGATCACGCCTCGTCGGTGTCGGCGAGCTTCCAGTTCGGATCGCTGCTCTTGAGCGTCCGCGCGAAGGTCCAGGCATCGTGCGTCTCGACCGCGTCGCTCATCGATCCGGCGATGACGGTATTCTCGGCATCGCGCGTGACCGCGGCGATATCGGCGTCGAAGCGCACCGTGATGCGCGCAACCTTGCCCTCGAGCGTCGCGTCGGAGATCACCGCGCGTTCGATCGAGACCAGACGATTTTCGAGGACGTGGCCCGCGGTGTTGCGCGCTTCGATCGCAGCGACGAACGCCTCGCGCACATCGTCCTCGGCGAGCCAAGCGAGTTCTTCCTCGTCGCCCTTCCAGAACGCCTCGAGGATCATGCGATACGCCGCCTTCGATCCATCGAGGAAGCGCGCCACGTCGAACGACGAGTCGCCCGCGATGATCGCGCGGATGCCGGCCTCGGCCTTGGGCTCGACCAACCGGCTGACCGGCTCGCGGCTTTCGCCGACGATTTCGGTTGGGCGTTGCACCAGCGTCAGCGGCGCGCGGTTCTCGGCGGGTTTGGGCAAGGGCTGCTCATGCCCGGTGCGCTTGCCGAGCACCATGTACAGACGCAGCGCCAGAAAACCGGCGACCATCGCGAGGATAACAATCAGGAACACGCGGCCTCCAGGGCTTTCACTAGACACGCTACATAGGCATAAACCGCCGCTGTTTCAAACGACGTGATTGTACGCGGTGCCTGTCAAAGCCGTGGGGCCTCGGTTGAACTCGGTCCCACCCCCTGCTAGGCGCGCGCCTTCCATGCCACAACGCTGTGGCGACTATACGGCCAAAGCAAGGACGAGTTCCATGAGCGAGCAGGATGACGGCTTCATCACCACCACGGTCGACGGCGCGCCGTTGGCAAATGGGGCCGATACGACCCCGGCGGCGGGTCTGATCTCGCAATATGTCAAGGACTTCTCGTTCGAGAACCCCAACGCCCCGGCGATCTTCCAGAACCCGACGCCGCCGGCGATCGACGTCCAGTTCAACATCGCCTCGGCGCAGGTCGGCGAGGACGTCTATGAGATCGTCCTGCGGATCGAAGTGAAGGCCGAGGCCGAGGGCACCGTCGCGTTCCTCGTCGACCTTTCCTATGCCGGGCTGTTCGGGCTGCGCAATTTCCCGCTCGAGCATCTCCAGCCGTTCCTGCTGGCGGAAGCGCCGCGGCTGATCTTCCCGTTCGCGCGCCGCGTGCTCGCCGATGCTGTCCGCGACGGCGGCTTCCCGCCGCTGCTGCTCGAGCCGATCGATTTCGGCGCGGTGTTCCTGCAGCAGCAGGAAGCCGGCGAAGCCTCGGGCGCGTTCGGCACGGCATAATCTTGCCGCGTCACCCCGGGCTTGTCCCGGGGTCCACCGCGCCGCACACTCTCCGCCGATCGGCGCGCGGCCCGGTGGACCCCGGAACAAGTCCGGGGTGACGAAAAGGGTTGTCGGGCTAATGACGCAATGAACCTCGTCAAATCCCTTGGCTCGGTCGGCGGGCTGACGCTCGTCAGCCGGGTGCTCGCCTTGTTGCGCGATTCGCTCGCCGCACGCTATGTCGGCGCGGGGTTCGCATCGGATGCCTTCAACGGCGTCGCCTTCCGCTTGCCCAACATGTTCCGCGCGCTCTTCGCGGAGGGCGCCTTCTCGGCCGCCTTCATTCCGCTGTTCAACAAGAAGGCCGCGGGTCCCGAGGGCCTCCCCGCCGGCTATGCCTTTGCCGAGCGCGCGCTGGCGGTGCTGCTGCCAGTGCTGATCGTCTTCACGGTGGCGATGCTGCTCGCCGCCTGGCCGATCACCTATCTGCTGTCGGGCGGGTTCGCGCGCCAGCATCCGAGCCACGCGCAATTCGCCTTCGCGGTCATGCTCTCGCGGATCACCCTGCCCTATCTCGCTTTGATCTCGCTCGCCTCGCTGCTCGGCGGGATCCTCAACTCGCTCGACAAATTCTGGGTCAATGCCGCCGCGCCGATCCTGCTCAACCTCGCGATGATCGGCGGGCTGTGGTTCTTTCACGGTGCCGACGAATATGAGACCGCACGCGTCCAGGCGATCTCGGTCACGATCGGGGGGGTGCTGCAACTCGCCTGGCTGATCCTCGCGTGCCACCGCGCCGGGGTCGACATGCGACTGCGGATGCCGCGGCTCGACACGGATGTGCGCGAGATGCTGCGCCTCATCGTCCCGGCCGCCGCGGGTGCGGGCGCGTCGCAGATCAATCTGCTGATCTCGACCTCGCTTGCGGGCAGCCTGCTGGCGTCGGGCTCGATCACGTACATCTATTATGCCGACCGGCTCAACCAGCTCCCGCTCGGGCTGATCGGGATCGGGCTCGGCACGATCCTGCTGCCGACGATCTCGCGGCTGCTGTCCTCGGGCCAAGACGCGGCAGCGATGGAGACGCAGAATCGCGGGATCGAGCTTGCGCTGTTCCTCACGCTCCCCGCGACGATCGCCTTCCTCGTCGCCGCCGAGCCGATCGTCCGCGGGCTGTTCGAATATGGCAAGTTCGGCGCGATGGACGCCAAGCGCTGCGGCTGGGCGCTGAGCGCCTTCTCGATCGGGCTGCCGTCGTACGTGCTCGTCAAGGTGCTGACGCCGGGCTATTACGCGCGCGGCGATACGCGGACGCCGGTGCGCTATGCGATGATCTCGATTGCGGTCAATATCGTCGGCAACCTCGTGCTGATCCCGCTGATCGGCCATGTCGGCCCGCCGCTGGCGACCGCGCTCGCCTCCACCGTCAACGTGGCGATGCTCTACCGCACGCTCGCCGTGCGCGGGCATTTCGTCGCCGATGCGGGGCTGCGTCGCAAGGTGCCGCGGCTGCTGCTCGCCGCCCTGCTGATGGGCGCGACGATCTATGCGTTCGAGCAATGGCTCGATCCGTATCTCGGCGGGCCGCTGATCGTGCGCTACGGCGCACTCGGCGTGCTGGTCGGCGCGGGCGGTGCGGTCTATGGCGTGGCGTGCTTCGTCACCGGCGCGTATCGCATCGCCGACATCAAGGCGCTGCTGCGCAAGCGCGGCGCGACCTCAAAACCCGTTCAGGAATAACCCATGCGCGTTCTCTCCGGCATCCAGCCCACCGGCAATCTCCACCTCGGCAACTATCTCGGCGCGATCCGCCAGTGGGTGGCGATGCAGGATGCGATGGCGGCGGGCGACGAATGCCTGTTCTTCCTGGCGGACCTGCACGCGCTGTCACAGCCGGTCGTGCCGGCTGAGCTTAACGCGCACACCACCGAGATGGCGGCGACGCTGCTCGCGTGCGGGATCGACCCGCAGCGCTCGATCCTGTTCAACCAGGCGCGCGTGCCGGCGCATTCGGCGCTCCACTGGATCCTTGGCGGCACCGCGCGGATGGGCTGGCTCAGCCGCATGACGCAGTGGAAGGACAAGGCCGGCAAGAAGGGCGAGACGCAGAGCGTCGGGCTGTTCACCTATCCCGTGCTGCAAGCCGCCGACGTCCTGCTCTATCAGGCGACGCACGTGCCGGTCGGCGAGGACCAGAAGCAGCATCTCGAGCTCGCGCGCGACATCGCGGTCAAGTTCAACAGCGATTATGGCGACACCTTCACGCTGCCCGAACCCTTCATCTCGAAGGCCGCACCGCGCATCATGAGCTTGCGCGATGCGAGCGGGAAGATGTCGAAGTCGGACCCGAGCGATGCCTCGCGGATCAACCTGGTCGATTCGGACGAGCTGATCGCGAGCAAGGTCCGCAAGGCCAAGTCGGATGCCGACGGGCTGCCGGGCGAGGTCGCGGGGCTTGCCGAGCGGCCCGAGGCGAAGAACCTCGTGACGATCTATGCAGCGCTCGAGGGCAGCACGCCCGACGCGGTGCTGGCGCAGTTCGCGGGGCAAGGCTTTGGTGCGTTCAAGCCTGCGCTCGCCGATCTGGCCGTGGCGACACTCTCCCCGATCCGCGAGCGGCTGACGGCATTGCTGGATGATCGCGCGGCGGTGAGCGCGGTGCTCGCCGACGGCGCGGCGCGTGCGGCAGTGCTGGCGGCGCCGACGCTTGCAAGGGCACAAGCGGCGGTGGGGCTGCAGGTCTAGGCGGCGAACGGGTTGCGGATCGTCAAGCGGCGGTCGATGACGAGGCCGTCGTGCATGTCTTCGGACCAGAGCGTGTCGCAATCCGCCAGCAGTGCGGCGGCGACGATCGCGGCATCGTAGAAAGCGATCTTATAGCGCCGCGCGAGGCGGCACGCGGTCTCGTGCGTTTCGAGATCGACTGGCACAAGGCTCAACAGGTCTTTGAGTTCGTCCAAAAGCGCATCGAGATCCGGCCACGGCATCTTGAACTTGCGACGCCCAACGTTGACGACTTCGTTGAGGGCCTGGACGCTGATGGTACCGCCGTCGGCCACCAGATCGCGGGCCCGCGCGGCCCTTTGGTCATTGACCGAGACCAGATACAGCAGAACGTTGCTGTCAAATGCGCTATCGGGCATTTGCCTCTTCGCGATCGAACTTGAAGTCTTCGGGCATCCAGCCCTGAAACCGCTTCAAGCTTTCCAGAACGTCCTCGCGAGTCCGCTTGCGGCGGATACGAAGCGATCCGTTCTGAACGCGGACGTCGAGCTCCTCGCCAAGCTCCACCGCAAGCGCCTCGACCATTTCCTTGGGCAAACGAACCGCGAAGTCGTCGCCCCACTTCGCCAACTGCATCGCCTGTCTCCGAATATGGCCTTAGCCATACCGGAATTTCGGCACGCTCGCTATCCCTCGAGCTCGCGCAGCAGCACGCGCACCGCGGTGTCGATCTCGCGATCGGTGTCGCGCAGTTCCTCGATCCGGCGGACCGCGTGGATCACCGTCGAATGGTCGCGCCCGCCGAACTTGCGCCCGATCTCGGGGAGCGAGCGCGTCGTCAGCCGCTTGGCGAGGTACATCGCGATCTGGCGCGGGCGCGCGACCACCACCGCGCGGCGCGCCGACACCAGATCGACCGGCTTCAATTCGAAATGCGCCGAGACCGCCTTCTGGATCTCGTCGATCGTCACGCGCCGCTCCGCCCCGCGCAGCACGTCGCCAAGCGTCGCCACGGCGAATTCGAGATCGACCTCGACCCCGGTGAGCTGCGCATAGGCCACGACCCGGTTGAGCGCACCCTCGAGGTCGCGGATGCTCGCGGTGATGCGCGCCGCGAGCAGGTCGAGCACGTCGCCCGGCACCTTCGCGCCCGGCATGTCGAGCAGCTTGCGGGTCAGCACCGCGCGGCGCAGCGCGAGATCCGAATTCTTGATATCGGCGACGAGGCCGCACGACAGCCGCGACATGATCCGCGCCTCGACCCCGTCGAGCCCCTGCGGGCAACGATCGGCCGAGATGACGAGGCGTTTGCCGGCGCCCATCACTTCGTTGATCGTGTGGAAGAACTCTTCCTGCGTCGAATCCTTGCCGGCGATGAACTGGAGGTCGTCGACCAGCAGCAGATCGGCCGAGCGCAGCCGCAGCTTGAAGCTGTGCGTGTCGCGGCTGCGCAGCGCTTGGACAAAGTCGAACATGAAGCGTTCGGCCGACATCATCAGCACGCGCGCCTCGGGGACCGCAGCAAGGTAGGCGGCGCCGATCGCGTGCATCAAGTGGCTCTTGCCCTGCCCCGTGCCGCTATGGAGGAACAGCGGGCTGAAACGCGGCACGCCGGGCTCGGCGAGCGCCTTGGCGGCGTTGAACGCGACCCGGTTCGACGCATCGACGACGAAGCGGTCGAAGGTGAAGCGCGGGTCGAGCGTCGGACGGTCGGCGATGACCACGGGCTCGGCCGGCGCGACGGGCGCGAGCGCTGGCTCGGCCTTGAGCACGGGCGTCGGCGCCGCCGCCATCCCGGTCTCGATCGCCACGCTGCGGACGCTCGGCACCAGCGCGCGGAATTCCTGCAGCAGCCGGTCGCCGTAATGGTTGCGCACCCAGTTCGTCATGAACGCCGACGGCAGCGTCAGCCGTACCGTCTCGCCGTCTCCACCCGCGACAAGCGCGATCGGCTTGAGCCATTGATCGAACAACCGCACCCCGGCCGATTCGCGCAGATGCGTCCGCACCGTGTTCCAGGCGCGCGCGACCGTATCGGCCTGCCCGCCGGCAAAGTCGGTATCGTGCGCGTCACCCCCCCTGTTCACCGTCAAGACCACGCCAAAACCTTTGCATTGCGAGCTGCGGGAGACCCCGCACCGCTGAAATTACGACAGACAAACATCCCCCCAGGCGGAATCACGATCCGTCTGACGCTTGCCATTCAAAGTAGGTCGCGAGCCAGAAACACCGCTCGCGGCGGAGGGCCATTTATGAAGATCGCAGCGAGTCGAGCAAGGCCCCGACCTGTCACATTTTCTAAATATACCCGGTTGACTCGGATTGAGCGAAGGTTTCGCGTCGAAAATCTCACAAGCCTATGAAATCAGGACGTTTCGTCAGTGACACTTTGATGAAGGTTCTGCGAATCGCGGTAAACTGCGCCTTTGCCGTTTGGACGGTCAAAAGCGTTCGCGCAACGTTCCTTGATGGGGGTTAAGTCGACACTGCGAGACCCATCGCCGCGTCGAAAAACGTAGACCACGACAAAAAGCCCGCCGGACCTGTGTCCAGCGGGCGATCAGCCGTTGCGTAACCCGATTGGGATTAAGCGAGCGCGGTGAGGCGCTTGGTCAGGCGCGAGAACTTGCGGCTCGCGGTGTTCTTGTGCAGCACGCCCTTGGCGACGCCGCGCATCAGCTCGGGCTGAACCATCGCCATCGCGGCGGTTGCAGCAGCCTTGTCGCCCGCTTCGAGCGCAGTCTCGGCCTTCTTGACGAAGGTGCGGATGCGGCCGGTACGGTTGCCGTTCACGATGGTCCGCGCGGCGTTACGACGGATGCGCTTTTTCGCCTGTGGCGTGTTCGCCATGAAGCCCTCTGATCTGTAAATAAGAAAGGGCGGGAGATCGCTCCCGGCCCCGGAAGCCGTGCGCCTTACGCAGAACGGGGGGGTCGGTCAATCATTTCTGGCATTTCGGGCACCAGAAAGTCGAGCGGCCGCCTTCGGCATAGCGCTCGACGGTGCCGCCGCAGCTGCACGGCTCACCCTCGCGGCCATAGACGGCGAATTGCTTGGAGAAATAGCCGAGCTCGCCGTCGGGGCGGGCATAATCGCGCAACGACGAGCCGCCTGCGTCGATCGCCGCGAGCAGCACCTCGCGAATCGCCGGCACGAGTCGCGCGAGCTTGGCGCGCGAGACGGTCCCGGCGGCGCGCTTGGGCGAGATTCGCGCGGCGAACAGCGCTTCGCACACATAGATATTGCCGAGCCCCGCAACGAGTCGCTGGTCGAGCAGCATCAGCTTGATCGAGGCGATTCGCCCGGCGAGTTTGGCGTGGAGGTAGGGGACGGTCAGTTCGGGGCCGAGCGGTTCGGGGCCGAGGGCCTTGAACGCGGGGAAATCGGCAAGCGATTCGGTCGGCAGCAGATCGACCGAGCCGAAGCGCCGCGGATCGTTGAGCGCGAGGCGCTGAGTCGCGGTTTCGAGAATCAAATGATCGTGCGGCAGCAGCTCGGACGGATCGACTCGCCAGCGCCCCGACATGCCGAGGTGGAAGATCATCGTGTCGCCGCGATCGGTCTCGATCAGCCCGTATTTCGCGCGGCGCGACAGGCCCGTCACGGTCGCGCCGGTCAGCCGCTGCCCGAGATCGTCGGGAAACGGCCGCCGCAGGTCACCGCGGCGGGTCTGCACCAGCGTGATGCGCTGGCGCTCGAGCACGGGCCGGAGCCCGCGCACGGTGGTCTCGACTTCGGGAAGTTCTGGCATCCCCCGTCCCTGCCCGCTTCCACGCCCGCCGCGCAAGCGGCGACCCACACCAAGG
Organism: Sphingomonas sp. PWP1-2; assembly: GCF_049898305.1. NCBI lineage: Bacteria > Pseudomonadati > Pseudomonadota > Alphaproteobacteria > Sphingomonadales > Sphingomonadaceae > Sphingomonas > Sphingomonas sp. PWP1-2. The sequence continues at coordinate 281,136 of NZ_JAFCXM010000006.1, read as the reverse complement.
CCACTTGGCGCTCGGGCCAAAGCGCGCTTCCACTGCGTAGCACCCGCCGCGCCCTTCTTCTTCTCCGCGTCTCCGCGTGAAAAGAAGATTGGATTCACGCGGAGACGCGGAGACGCGGAGAAGAAGGATGAATGGGCCGCGCGAGACGATTTGTCCGAGCTGCAACGCAGCGGTTTGCGCCGCCGCTTTGCTCGGCTAGAGCGTGCGACATGAACGATCCAAACTCTGGCACCGTCTCCTTCGGCTACGAAGACATCCCCGCCACCGAAAAGACCGCGCGCGTCGGCGGCGTCTTCTCGAGCGTCGCACGCAGCTATGACATCATGAACGATGCCATGTCGGGCGGGATGCACCGCGTGTGGAAGGACCGCTTCGTGCGCCGCGTGAAGCCGCGCGACGGCGAGCAGATCCTCGACATGGCCGGCGGCACCGGCGACATCGCCTTCCGCCTCGCCGAATCGGGCGCGAGCGTGACGGTCGCCGACATCAACCCGCAAATGCTCGAAGTCGGCGTCGACCGCGCGGCCAAGCGCGGGATCGACGGCCTGGTGTGGACCGAGGCGAATGCCGAGACGCTGGTCTTCCCCGACCGCTTCTTCGACGCGTACACGATCGCGTTCGGCATCCGGAACGTGACCGACATCCCCAAGGCGCTGCGCGAGGCGAACCGCGTGCTACGGCGTGGCGGGCGGTTCTTCTGCCTCGAATTCTCGACCACGCTGTGGCCGGGATTCGCCGACGTCTATGACGCCTATTCGCACAAGCTCGTGCCAAAGCTCGGCAAGCTGCTCGCGCAGGACGAGGACAGCTATCGCTATCTGATCGAATCGATCCGGCGGTTCCCCGACATGCCGACCTTCGAGGGGATGATCCGCGATGCGGGCTTCGTGCAGACGGGGGTCGAGCCGATGCTAGGCGGGCTGGTCGCGATCCACCACGGGTGGAAGATTTGATGGGGCGCGAAACAAAAGCCCCTCCCCTTCAGGGGAGGGGTTGGGGTGGGGCCGTAACAGGTGCTGCGCTCTGCGAGGCGTCCCCCACCCCCAACCCCTCCCCTGAAGGGGAGGGGCTTACGATATGACCGCCCCCGCAACCCACGTCTGGCGCTTGCTCAAATGGGGCCGCATCCTCGCGCGCCACGGCGCGCTGAGCGGCATCGAGCGCGATCAGAACACCCCGCTGCCGATCCGTCGCCTTGCGCGAATCGCCCGGATCGGCGCGCGCGTTCCAGCCGTGCCGCGCTATGCCGACGCGCTCCAGGCGATCGGCCCCGCCGCGATCAAGCTCGGCCAGACGCTCGCGACGCGCCCCGACATCGTCGGCGAGGCGGCGTCGAACGATCTGATGCGGCTCCAGGACGCGCTCCCGCCCGTCCCCTATGAGACGATCCACGCCGCGATGACGCGCGCCTTCGGGCGCGATCCGGCCGAGCTGTTCGCCTCGATCGATCCCGTGCCCGTCGGCGCCGCGTCGATCGCGCAAGTCCACCGCGGCGTCACCACCGATGGCCGCACCGTCGCGATCAAGGTGCTGCGCCCCGGCGTCGAAGTCGATTTCGCGCGCGCGATCGAGACATATCAATGGGCCGCGGCGCAAGTCGAGGGCTATGGCGGCGAGCTCGCCCGCCTGCGCCCACGCCTCGTCATCGAAACCTTCAAGCGCTGGACCGCGCGCGAGCTCGATCTGCGGCGCGAGGCTGCCTCGGCGTCCGAACTCGCCGATGCGATGACTGCCGAGCCCGATTTCCTGGTGCCCAAGATCGACTGGCAGCGCACCACCGGCAAGGTGCTGACGCTCGAATGGATCGACGGGATCAAGCTGTCGAACCGCCCCGCGCTGGTCGCGGCGGGCTATGACTTGCCGCTGCTCGCCAACACACTCGTCCACGCCTTCCTGCGCCAGGCGATCGCCGAGGGGTTCTTCCATGCCGACATGCACCAGGGCAACCTGTTCGCGCTGCCCGGCAACAAGATCGCCGCGATCGACTTCGGCATCATGGGGCGGATCGACCGGCGCGCGCGCGTCTGGCTCGCCGAGATCCTCTACGGGCTGATCACCGGCAATTATAAGCGCGTCGCCGAAATCCATTTCGAGGCGGGCTATGTCCCGCCGCACCACAGTGTCGCCGAGTTTGCGACGGCGCTGCGTGCGGTCGGCGAGCCGATGCGCGGCATGTCGGTCAAGGATATGTCGATCGGGATGATGCTCGACGGGCTGTTCAACATCACGCGCGACTTCGATATGCAGACGCAGCCGCATCTGCTGCTGCTGCAGAAGACGATGGTGATGGTCGAAGGCGTCGCGACGAGCCTCGATCCCGAGATCAATCTGTGGGACGCAGCGTCACCGTTCGTGCGCGAATGGATCCGCACCGAGCTTGGCCCCGAGGCTGCGGTCGCCGACCGGTTGGTCGAGGATTTCCGCACGCTCGCGCGACTTCCCGACCTGATCCGCAACATCGAACGGCGCTTCCCCAATCCGCCCGGCGCGCCGCCCGAGCCCCCCTTGCGCGAAATCGAGGTCGTGCGGATCGGCGGCGGCTGGCGCTATGCGCTCGTCGCGGTGCTGAGCGCGGGTGCCAGTCTGGGTCTGGGGTGGATGCTGTGGGGGTAAGGCGGCGCCTCCGCTCGCCGCGGCGCGACGCGCTGGCGTGAGTCCACGGCCGCCCTTCTGGCTGGCCGAGCCATCGCGCTATGCCGCGCTGTCGCAACCGCGCGCGCGGATCGCCGCGGCTTTGCTCGCCTTGCTGCTGCTTGCGACGCTGCTCGCGCTCGCCAGCCCCGGGCCGCCGCCGGTGAGCCACACGCCCGCCTCGCGCGCCGACGTCCAGCGCGACGTCATGCTGTACGAGACGATCGTCCAGGGCATCCGCGGCGGGGGCGATTATTACAGCGTGACCGCACAGGCGCTGCGCACCGGCGACTATCCGATGCGCCCGTTCGTGACCTTCCGCTTGCCGACGCTCGCCGTCGTCCAGGCCGCGCTGCCGCGCTTTGCGACGATGGCGTTGCTCTACGCGCTCGTCGCTGGCGTCGGCTATGCCTGGTACCTGCGGCTCGGCGGGGTGTTCAATCGCCCCGCGCCGCGCCTCATCGCGCTTGCGCTGCTCGCCAGCGGACTGATGGCGTTCGTGCAAAGCGATCTCATCGCCTTCCATGAGATCTGGGGCGGGCTGCTGATCGCGCTGTCGCTCGCGGTACGGCGCGAGGACAAATGGATCGAGGCGGTCGCGTTCGGGCTGATCGCGATGCTGATCCGCGAGACCGCCGCGCTCTATGTCGGGGTGATGGTGCTGTTCGCGCTCGCCGAGGGGCGGCGGCGCGAGGCGATCGGCTGGGCGGCGACGCTCGGCGTGCTCGCGATCGTCGTCGCGCTCCACGCGCATGCCGTGGCGATGGTGGTGCGCGAGACCGATCCCGCCTCGCCCGGCTGGGCCGGACTGCTCGGCTTCGGTTTCTTCGTGAAGACGATGCAGATCTCGACCGCGCTCGATCTTGCGCCGCTGTGGATCGCCGCGCCGCTCGTCGGGTTGGCGCTGTTCGGCTGGTCGGCGTGGCGCAGCCCGGTGGCGCTGCGCGCGCTCGGCGTATTCGTCGCCTATGCGCTGCTGCTGGCGCTGTTCGGGCGGACCGACACCTTCTATTGGGGACTGATGATCGCCCCCACGCTCCTGATCGGCCTCGCCTTCGCGCCCGACGGCCTGCGCGACCTGATCGCCGCTGCGCGCGAGCCGCGACGGAAAATCATCGTGACTCGGGTGACGCGGTGAAGATCCTGCTGATCGTCGGCGGCGGGATCGCCGCGTACAAGGCGTGCGAGTTGATCCGGCTGTGCCGCAAGGCGGGGATCGGTGTGAAATGCGTGCTGACCGCGGGCGGCGCGCATTTCGTCACGCCGATGACGCTCGCGGCCTTGTCCGAGAACCAGGTCTATACCTCGCTGTGGGATCTCAAGGACGAGGCCGAGATGGGGCATATCCAGCTCAGCCGCGAGGCCGATCTGGTCGTCGTGGCGCCTGCGACCGCCGATTTGATGGCGAAGATGGCGGGGGGAATCGCCGACGATCTTGCGACCACGCTGCTGCTCGCGACCGACAAGGCGGTGCTCGCGGCGCCCGCGATGAACGTGCGGATGTGGCAGCACGCCGCGACGCGCCGCAACGTCGCCACGCTGCGCGGCGACGGGATCACCGTGCTCGAGCCCGACAAAGGTGCGATGGCGTGCGGCGAATTCGGCCCGGGGCGGTTGCCCGAACCTGCGGCGATCTTCGCGGCGATCCAGGCGGCGCTCGCCCGGTGAGCGCGCTTGCCGGACTGCACATCCTCGTCACCGCCGGCCCGACGCACGAGCCGATCGATCCGGTGCGCTATCTCGCCAATCGCTCGTCGGGGAAACAGGGTTTCGCGATCGCCGCGGCGCTTGCCGCGCGGGGCGCGCGCGTCACGCTGATCGCGGGGCCGGTGACGCTCGCGACGCCCGTCGGGGTGACGCGAGTCGATGTCGAGACCGCGCTCGAGATGGAGGCGGCGGTCGCGGCCGCTCTGCCCGTCGATGCGGCGGTGCTCGTCGCGGCAGTCGCCGACTGGCGCGTCGACAGCGCGGGGCAGAAGATCAAGAAGGGCGCGGGCGGTCCGCCGGTGCTGCATCTCGTCGAAAATCCCGACATTTTGGCGGGCCTTGCGCGCAGTCCGCTGCGGCCGCGGCTCCTGATCGGCTTCGCGGCCGAGACCGAACATGTGATCGACCACGCCACCGCCAAGCGCGTGCGCAAGCAGGTCGACTGGATTGTTGCGAACGATGTGTCGGGGGATGTGATGGGGGGTTCGGCGAACACGGTGCATATCGTCACAGAGCACGGTGTCGAGAGCTGGGCGCGGATGGCCAAGGAAGCGGTCGCGGAACGGCTTGCGGAGCGGATCGTCCAAGCCTTGGCCGGCTAACGAACCGCCTCCCCCCTCCCCGTCACCCCGGCCTTGTGCCGGGGCCCACCGTGCCGCGAATAGTGGCCGTCATGGCGCGCGGCACGGTGGACCCCGGCACGAGGCCGGGGTGACGGTTTGGGCGCACGGGGAGGGCAAACCCTTACAGGTCGAGCTTGCCCTTCAATTCGTCGATCCGCTTCGACGCATCGGCCTTGCTCAGATCGGGGCTTGGCGGCTCGACATGCGCTTCTTCGCTGAGCGTCGTCAGATACGATTCCTGCGCGCCGGTCATTGGGTCACCGCCCGAAACCCACTGGTCGGGGTTCTTCTCGGTGTTCGATCCCGGATGCTCGTCGAGCTTCGGATTGTGCGGGGTGTCGGCCATGGGATACTCGCATGTTTCTGGTATGTTCTGAACCACCGAGACGCCGCGCGGTTCCGTTGCGCGCGGCAGGCTTCGACACCGAGTGCCAGACTTGCTAAGGCCGTCCGCATGCATACGCCTGCCACGCCGCCGATCACGATTGCGCTCAAGCGCTTGCCGCACGGCGAAGACTTGCCCCTGCCCGCGTATGCGACCGATGGCGCCGCCGGGCTCGACGTCGTCGCCGCCGAGGCGTTGACGCTCGCGCCAGGCGCGCGTGCCGCGGTCGCGACGGGGTTTGCGATCGCGATCCCGCATGGCTTCGAGGTGCAGGTTCGCCCGCGCTCGGGGCTCGCGCTCAAGCACGGTGTGACCTGCCTCAATACTCCCGGCACAATCGACAGCGATTATCGCGGCGAAGTGAAGGTGATCCTCGCCAATCTCGGGCAGGCGCCGTTCGAGATCGCGCGCGGCGACCGGATTGCCCAACTCGTTCCGGCCCCGGTTCAACGCGCGATCCTCGACGAAGTCGCCACGCTCGACGATACCGAGCGCGGAACCGGGGGCTTTGGATCGACCGGACGATGATACTTTTCCTGCTGCTGCAGGCCGTGGAGCTTCCCGCGGTCCCCGCCGACTGGGCGACGCTCGCGCCGCTGCCCTATGTCGCGGCGCCACGCCTCACGCCGCAATTGACGAGCTTCGTCGCGAGCGAGATCACCGCCAATCGCTGCCCGATGGCCAAGCCCGCAGACGGGCATTACGTCGTCAAGGTCGACGTCGCGACGCTGGTCGGCGCGGACGGGATCGTCCGCCGCACCGTGCCGCACGCGATCAACTGCCCGACGGTCGAGCAATATGCCGCGGGTCTCGTGACGGGGTTCGCGCGCGGCAACCTCGCGCTGCGCGCCGGGACGACCGATCATTGGTACCGCGCGACCATCGTGTTCGACTGGCGCGGATGACGCTCTCCGACGCCGAGCTCGAGCGCTATGCGCGCCATATCGTGCTGCGCGAGGTCGGCGGTGCGGGACAGCTTGCACTCAAGGCAGCGAGCGTTGCGCTGATCGGCGCGGGCGGGATCGGCAGCCCGGCGATCCAGTATCTCACCGCAGCGGGTGTCGGACGGCTCGTGCTGATCGACGACGATACGGTCGATCGCTCCAACCTCCAGCGCCAGACGCTGTTCGGCGAAGGTGACATCGGCGCATCGAAAGTCGCCGCCGCAGCGACCGCGGCACGCGCGATCAACGCGCATGTCGTGATCGACGCGCGCCCCGCACGGCTGACGCCCGCCAATGCCGGCGATCTGCTCGGCGGGGTCTCGGTCGTGCTCGACGGCAGCGATTCGTTCGCGACGCGGCTCGCGGTGTCGGATGCGGCACACGCGCTGCGCATTCCGCTGGTGTCGGCCTCGGTCGGGCAGTTCGAGGGCCAGCTCGGCGTCTATCGCGGCTGGGAGCCGGACAAGCCCTGCTACCGCTGCTTCGTCGGCGACGCGCGCGACCGCGCGGGCGACAGTTGCTCCGAGCAGGGCGTGCTCGGCGCGATGGCGGGCGTCATGGGCAGCCTCGCCGCGCTCGAGGCGCTCCGCGCGATCGTCGGTTTCGGCGAGGATACGGCGGGCAAGTTGCTGCTCGTCGACGCGCTCGCCTTCCGCTTTCGCACGATCGCCTTGCCCAAGGATCCCGGCTGCCCGGGCTGCGGTTAGCAGCGCCTTAAGGGTGGCACGCTAGGACAGTCTCATGAAACGCGCGCGCATCCTCGTCATCTTCGGCACCCGCCCCGAAGCGATCAAGCTCTTCCCGGTGGTCGCCGCGCTCAAGGCAGTGTCCGGGCTCGACGTTCGCACCTGCGTCACCGCGCAGCATCGCGGGCTGCTCGACCAAGTGCTCGCGATCGCCGGGCTCACCCCCGACGTCGATCTCGATTTGATGGAGCCGGGCCAGTCGCTCGACCGCCTCACCGCGCGGTTGCTCACCGGCCTCGGTGACGTGATGGACGCCGAGAAGCCCGACCGCGTGATCGTTCAGGGCGATACCGCAACCGCGATGGTCGGTGCGCTCGCGGCCTATTACCGCAAGGTCCCAGTCAGCCATGTCGAGGCGGGCCTGCGCTCGGGCGACATCTACCAGCCCTGGCCCGAGGAAGTGAACCGCCGCATCGTCGCGCAGATCGCCGACCAGCATTTCGCGCCGACGCAGACCGCCGCCGATGCGCTGTTGCGCGAGAATATCGATCCGGCGATGATCCATGTCACCGGCAACACCGTGATCGACGCGCTTCACGCAACGCGCGCGAAGCTCGCCGCCGATCCGTCGCTCGCCGCCGGGCTCGACGACATCGCGACACGCTTTGCGGGCAAGAAGATCGTGCTCGTCACGACGCATCGGCGCGAGAATTTCGGCGGCGGGATGGACAATATCGCGCACGCGCTCGGGCAGATCGCAGCGCGCGATGACGTTGCGATCGTCTTCCCGATGCATCCCAACCCCAATGTCGTCGAGGCGATGAACCGCGTGCTGGGGAATCGCCCCAATATCGCGCGGATCGACCCGCTCGATTACCCGCACTTCATCCGCGCGCTCGGCCTGTGCCATATCGCGCTGACCGATTCGGGCGGGGTGCAGGAGGAAGCCCCCGCGCTCGCCAAGCCCGTGCTGGTGATGCGCGAGACGACCGAACGCCCCGAAGGCGTCGTCGCCGGCACCGCCAAGCTGATCGGCACCGACCCGGAGCGCATCGTCGCCGAGGTCACCACGCTGCTCGACGACCCCGCCGCTTATGCCGCGATGGCACGCGCGCACAATCCGTTCGGCGACGGCCACGCGAGCGAACGGATTGCCAGCATCGTCGCCAACGGTTTTGGTGTGGCGACGCCGTGAGCGCACGCCGCGTTTCCGAAATATCAACGCTCCGCGCGCATGAGCCGGAGCGTGAGCAAGTAAAGGCGCAGGATCGATGATGTCGCACGCTGACCTGAAGGTCGTTGTCGTTGGTCTGGGCTATATCGGCTTGCCGACCGCTGCGGTGATTGCGCGGACCGGCGCGAGCGTGCTCGGCATCGATGTGTCGGCGCATGTCGTCGAGACGGTCAATTCGGGCAAGGTGCATATCGAGGAGGTCGATCTCGACGGCCTCGTCTCGGGCGTCGTCGCGCGCGGTACGCTGCGCGCATCGACGCGGATCGAAGCCGCCGACGTGTTCGTCATCGCGGTGCCGACGCCGTTCGCCGCCGATCATGCGCCCGATATCGGCTATGTGCTCGACGCCGCGAAGTCGATCGCGAGCGTGTTGAAGGCCGGCGACGTGGTGGTGCTCGAATCGACTTCGCCGGTCGGCACGACCGAGAAGGTGCGCGATCTGCTCGCCGAGCTGCGCCCCGATCTCAAGGTGCCCGGCAAGAGCAACGGCGACAGCCCCGACGTCGCGATCGCCTATTGCCCCGAGCGCGTCCTGCCCGGTCGAATCCTCGTCGAGCTGATCGACAATGACCGCGTGATCGGCGGCATCACCCCGCGCTGTGCGCGCAAGGCGCTGCAATTCTACCGGCGCTTCGTGCGCGGCGCGTGCGTCACGACGACGAGCCGCGCCGCGGAAATGACCAAGCTCACCGAGAATGCGTTCCGCGACGTCAACATCGCCTTCGCCAACGAACTCAGCCGCGTCGCCGACACGATGGACGTCGATGTGTGGGAGGTAATCCGCCTCGCCAACCGCCATCCGCGCGTCAATATCCTCTCGCCCGGCCCCGGCGTCGGCGGGCATTGCATCGCGGTCGACCCGTGGTTTCTGGTCCATGCCGACCCCGCCAACACGCCCTTGATCCGCACCGCGCGCGAAGTGAACGACGCCAAGATCGACTATGTCGTCGAGCGCGCCGAGGCGATGGTCGCGGCCAATCCCGGCGAGCGCGTCGCCTGCCTCGGCCTCGCGTTCAAGGCCAATATCGACGATTTCCGCGAGAGTCCGGCGTTGAAGGTCGCGCTCGCGCTGGCGGCGCGCTTCGGCGACCGGCTGTGTGTCGTCGAACCCTATACCGACACGCTCCCGCCGAGCTTCGATGGCAGCGGCGCGACGCTGATCGACGTGGACAGCGCGATCGAGACGTGCGGGATCATGATCGTGCTGGTCGACCACGACGTTTTCAAATCGGTCCCGCTCGACGAGCGCGCCGACAAGCACGTCTATGACACGCGCGGTATCTGGCCCGATCAACCGCGCAGCGTTCCGCGCGGCGAAGCGTTACGACTGGCGAGCTGACGCGCGTGGCCGCCGATCCGCGCGGTTGCTGCGAGTCGGGTCGCGATGAAAGGTCCAACGATTGCTGACGACTGACCCCCGCCCGCCCAGCGGACCACCCGAATCGCGCGCGTATGCGATCGGCGACGTCCATGGCCGACTCGACTTGCTCGACGCACTGCTCGAACAGATCGCGGCGGATCGCCAGGCCCGGCCTTGTGCGCGCGAATTCCTCGTCCTGCTCGGCGACGTGATCGATCGTGGTCCCGATTCGCAAGGGGTCATCGCGCGGCTGCGCGGGCTCGATGACCCGACGCTCCACACGGTCATCCTGATGGGCAATCACGAGGAAATGCTGGTGCGCGCGCTTGGCGCGCAGCCGCAGCGGCTGCGCGACTGGCTCAAGTTCGGCGGTGCCGAATGCGTCGAGAGCTACGGCGTCGATGCAGGCGACGTCGCCGAGCTCGATCCCGCCGCCGCCGCCGCGGTGATCCGCGCGGCGATCCCGCGCGGCGATCTCGCCTTTATCGACGGTTTTGCCGACAGCTTCCGCTTCGGCGACTATCTCTTCGTCCATGCCGGCATCCGCCCCGGCATCGCGCTCGAGCATCAGCGGACCGGCGACCTGCGCTGGATTCGCGAGGATTTCCTCGACAGCGAGGCCGCGCATCCGCTGTTCGTGGTCCACGGGCATACGATCAGCGTGGGGCCCGAGGAACGACCCAACCGGATCGGGATCGATACCGGCGCCTATGCCAGTGGCGTGCTGACCGCGCTGTGCATCGAGGGCACTGGGCGACGGTATCTAGCGACTGGGAGCTGACAGCGGGCCATCGCTCAGCTGAAGTGCCAGGCCCTTTCGTCACCCCGGCCTTGTGCCGGGGCCCACCGGGCAGCGTATCCTCCGCAGACAGCATGTGCGTCTCGGTGGACCCCGGGACGAGCCCGGGGTGACGAAGCGTTGGTGCCGTGGATCGCCGCTAGCGCAGCAGATCCACCGCGAACGCGCGCACCGTTTCGCCGATATCCTCGCGCCCGATCGCGACCGACAGATTGGCGGTGACGTACCCGGCCTTGTCGCCGCAATCATAGCGCTTGCCGTCGAAGGTCAGCCCGTGGAACGGCTGGTCGCCGATCATCCGCGCCATCGCGTCGGTCAGCTGGATCTCGCCGCCCGCGCCTTTCTCCTGATTTTCGAGCACGCGCATCACCTCGGGCTGGAGGATGTAGCGGCCGATCACCGACAGATTCGACGGCGCGGTGCCCTTGGCCGGCTTCTCGACCAGACCTTTGACCTCGGTCAGCGGCCCGTTGCGGACGCCCGGCGTGATCACGCCGTACATGTGCGTCTGGTCCTCGGGGACTTCCTGCGCGCAGATCAGATTGCCACCGACCTGCATGTACGCATCGACCATCTGCTTGAGGCAGCCTGGCTTGCCGAGCATGAAATCGTCGGCGAGCAGCACCGCGAACGGCTCGTCGCCGACGATGTCGCGCGCGCACCACACCGCATGGCCGAGCCCCATCGGCTCCTGCTGGCGGACATAAGCGACCGCGCCCGGCGCGAGACGCGTCTGATCGAGCACGTCCAACGACTTGCCGCGCGCCGCCATCGTCGCCTCGAGCTCATAGGCGATGTCGAAATGATCCTCGATCGCCGACTTGCCGCGCCCGGTGACGAAGATCATCTGCTCGATCCCCGCTTCGAGCGCTTCGTCGACCGCATATTGGATCAGCGGACGATCGACGATCGGCAGCATTTCCTTTGGCATCGCCTTGGTCGCCGGCAGGAAGCGCGTCCCAAGCCCGCCTACGGGAAAAACGGCCTTACGCAGGGGTTTAATCGGCATCGATGTCTTTCGAATTCAAAGCACTTGGTACGCTTGATACGCCGCGTGCGACGCCAAGGAAAGCAACGACGCGCAGTCCGTTGCGGAGCGCTCAGGGCGCGGCGGGCGCTGGCGCGGCAGCCTGTTGCTGCATCTGCTGGAATTGCGCGCCGGAGACGAAATCGAGCAGTTCGATATCGAACGCCAGTACCGATCCAGCCGGGATCGGCCCGGTCGCCCGGTCGCCATAGCCGAGGCTCGGCTTGATCCAGACGCGGTATTTCGCACCCTTCGGCATCAGCTTCAACGCTTTGCTAAAGCCCGGGACGACGCCGGAAACCGGCATCGGCGTCGGGCGCGCGCTCTGGTCGAAGGTCGTGCCGTCGATCAGCTTGCCGACATAATTGACCAGCGTGACGTCCGCATCGGTTGGCTTGGCGGGGCCGACGCCGGGGGTCAGCACGCGATATTGCAGACCCGACGCCGTCGTCACGACGCCGCGCTGCTTGCCGTTGCTGGCGAGAAAGGCTTCAGCCGGGTTCAGCGGCACGGCCACCGCAGCGGGCTTCGCCTTGACCGCACGGTGCACCACCTTGTGGGTCGCCGCGTGCAGTGGCGCCGCTGGGAGAAGAATCGCGCCGATCACGCCGGCAATCGCGAGGTTGCGCATCTCAGCGGCCGGTCGGCGGCCCGCCCGCCCCCGGCGGCATGCCACCGGCCCCACCCTGCTGCTGCATCATCTGTTGCTGCTGCTGGATCTGGCGATAGGTGCTCATCGGGATGAATTCGAGCATCTCGACATCGAAGGCGAGCGTCGAATTGGCCGGGATGCCGGGAGGCGATTTGTCGCCATAGGCCAAGGTCGGCTTGAGCCAGATGCGATACTTCGCACCCTTGCGCATCAGCTTGAGCGCTTCGCTGAAGCCCGGCACGACGCCCGCAACGGGCATCGGAGTCGGCTGCTGCGACTTGTCGAACACCGTGCCGTCGAGCAGGCGGCCTTCATAGTTGACCAAGGCGACATCGTCGTCGGTCGGCGACGCGCCGGTCCCCGGGGTCAGAACCTGATACTGCAGACCAGACGGCGTGGTCATGACGCCCGCCGCACGCGCGTTGCGCGCCAGGAAGCTGGTCGACGGATCGACCGGCGTCTGGAACGCCAGCGCGATCGCGGCGATCACCAGCACGGCGATGCCGATCCACAGGTACACCAAAATACCCCGCTTCACGGGCTTTAGCGGGACAGCGGTGATCGACATGGTGGCTCCCGGGCGGGGGTCGTGAGGTCTTTACGGACTTGAGGCAGGCAAAGCGGGCGCGACGGCCCGCTTTAACGTCTTACCGTGCGCCGTCGCGTTCCATGCGCTTGCGCTCGAGCTTGCGCGCGCGACGAACCGCAGCGGCACGCTCGCGGGCGCGCTTCTCGCTCGGCTTTTCGTAATGCCGGCGCAGCTTCATCTCGCGATAGACGCCCTCGCGCTGCAGCTTCTTCTTGAGCGCGCGCAGCGCCTGGTCGACATTGTTGTCGCGTACGATGATTTGCATAAAACCGAACAGCTCCGAATCGATAGAAAAGCGCCGCCGCAAACCCACGGCCCGCGTCGCAAGGCAGGCGCCCTACACGGGAGGTGCCCAACTTTCAAGCGATCCGTCACCTTTTACGTGACTTTGGGCTCGCCCGGTCTGTAAGCGAGCGGGATGACCGCAACCCCGCTCACGCTCTACAACAGCCTCACGCGAAGCCTGACGCCGTTCGTCCCGATCGATCCGGCGCTGGTGCGGGTCTACACCTGCGGGCCGACGGTCTACAATTATCAGCATATCGGCAACATGCGCGCCTTCCTGTTCGCCGACACGCTCGGGCGCGTGCTGCGCTGGAAGGGGTATCCGACCAAGCATGTCATCAACATCACCGACGTCGGCCATCTGACCTCGGACGCCGATGCCGGCGACGACAAGATGGAGAAGGCCGCCGCGGCCGAGGCCAAGTCGATCTGGGAGATCGCGGCGCACTATACGCAGGCGTTCAAGGCCGACGTCGCGCGGCTCAACATCGATCCGCCCGCCGAGTGGACCGTCGCGACCGAGCACATCCCGCAGATGATCGCCTTCGCGCAAGCGATCGAGAAGGACTGCTACCTGATCGAAGGCGGGCTCTATTTCGATACGACGCGCGTGCCGAACTATGGCAGCCTGGCGCGTGCGGTTTCGGACGAGGGCGAAAGCCGGATCGACCCCGTCTCGGGCAAGCGCCATCCGCAGGACTTCGCGATCTGGCGGCGCTCGCCGCCGGGCGAGCAGCGCCAGATGGAATGGGAGTCGCCGTGGGGGCCGGGCGCACCGGGCTGGCATCTCGAATGCTCGGTGATGAGCCGCCAGCATCTCGGCCATCCCTTCGACATCCACACCGGGGGAATCGACCACCGCGAGATCCACCATCCCAACGAGATCGCGCAGAATCAGTCGTTCTGCGGCTGCGACGACAGCGGCGCGCGGATCTGGATGCACAACAATTTCCTCGTAGACCGCGGCGCCAAGATGTCGAAGTCGACCGGCGACTTCCTGCGGCTGCAGACGCTGGTCGACGCCGGGGTCCATCCGCTCGCCTATCGCCTGATGTGCCTGCAGGCGCAGTATCGCAGCGAATTGGAATTCACCTGGGAGAACCTCGCCGCCGCGTTCACGCGGCTCAAGCGGCTGGTGATCGCGCGCGACGCCTTGCGCGCGCGCGACGATTATGTGCTCAAGGGCGATCCCGAGCCGTATCTCGCGCAGCTCGACGCCGCGGTGAGCGACGATCTCAACACCCCGCGCGCCCTGATCGCGCTCGACGAGATGCTCGCCGACAAGCGCCTGTCGCCCGCGACGCGGCTTCGCGCGCTCGAGGATTTCGATGCGGTGCTCGGGCTCGAGCTCGTCACGCTCAAGCGCGCGGCGCTGCGGCTGCGCCCGATCGACGCGACGCTCGACGACGCCGCGATCGATGCGCAGCTCGCGGCGCGCAAGGACGCGCGTGCGGCAAAGGATTTCGCGGCATCGGATGCGATTCGCGACGCGCTCGCCGCAGCGGGCGTCGAAGTGATGGACGGCGATCCGCTCGGCTGGGACTGGAAACTCGCGCTCTGAACCCGTCGCCCCGGCGCAGGCCGGGGCCGCTTCGTAACCGCGCGCGTCGGTTCGACCAACGGGACGGCCCCGGCCTTCGCTGGGGTGACGACGAAACGGTCCCCACGCGGAGCGCACCGCTTCCCTTCTCGCCCGTGCGCGCTACGCTCTTGCGCTATCGAGGGCGACGGTACCTGCTCACCGCGCCTATTTGGAGCCTCGCCATGAAAGTCGTCCTCCCCGCCCTCGCCCGCGCGCTGCTCGAGCCCAAGCTTCCCGCCGGGCTCGACATCAATTGGGTCCTGACGCGCGAAGAGGCGACCGCGGCGATGGCCGATGCCGATATCGGCTGGGTCGACCTCTATCCGCACGGGCTGACCGAGGAAGCCGTCGCCGCGGGCACCGCGCTCAAATGGCTGTTTACCGCGATCGCCGGGCTCGATTCGCTCGATCTGCCTGCATTGGCGCGGCGCGGGACGATCGTCACCAACGGCACCGGGATCAACGCGATCGCGGTCGCCGAATACACCGTGCTCGGCGTCCTTGCCGCGGCGAAGCGCTTCGACCAGGTGGTACGGATCGCCGACCGCCACGAATGGCCCGATTCGGCGCCCGGACGAATCGAATTGTTCGAAAGCCGCGCGCTGATCGTCGGCTATGGCGCGATCGGCACGCTCGTCGCCGAGCGGCTGCGCGCGTTCGGCGTCGCGGTGACTGGCGTCACGCGTTCGGGGCGCGACGGCACGCTGACCCCCGATGCGTGGAAAGCCCAGCTCGGCGAGTATGACTGGGTGATCCTCGCCGCCCCCTCGACCGACACGACCAAGGCGATGATCGGCGCCGAAGAGCTCGCCGCGATGAAGCCCAGCGCCTGGCTGATCAACATCGCGCGCGGCGATATGATCGACCAGGACGCGCTGATCGCCGCGCTCACCGCAAAGACGATCGCCGGCGCCTATCTCGACACCGTCACGCCCGAGCCGTTGCCCGCCGATCATCCGCTGTGGTCGGCGCCCAACACGATCCATTCGATGCATCTGTCGGGCCGCAGCCAGACCAAGATGTTCCAGCGGGCGGCTGCGCTCTTCCTGCGCAACCTCGATGCGTTCCTGGCGGGTAGGCCGATGGAAAATGTGGTCGATCTCGACGCCGGCTATTGAGGCGACAACGGCGCCCGATCCATTCGGGCGCCGTCCTGCCGATCAATAGCCGTCGTTGCGCCAATCGCGACCGCGGCCCCAGCCGCCATGCTCGAAGCGCTCGCGCTGCCAGTGGCGACGGCGGGCCTGCTCCTGCCAGCGACGATGCTCGATCCAGCGCTGACGGGCATAGCCCCCGCCGCGATAGCCGCGATCGTCATACCGGCGGTCGCCGCGGTCGTGGTAGCCGTCCTGATACTGCGACTGGCTGTTCCAGCCATCATAGCGCTGTGCCGAGGCCGCGCCGGGGATGATCGCCAGCAGGGCCGTCAGGCCGAGCGACGCCGGAAGGATCAATTTACGAAACATGCGCGAACTCCTCGTCGGCAAGAGGCCGATTGCCATCGTCTAGCAATCGCGCGATGCGCCGAGGCTGAACGCAGGATGCAGCCAAGGTTAACGTCGCCGATCGCCAAGACGACGAATGCCCCGCCATTGCTGACGGGGCTTCGAATACAGGAAGCGACATTTTAAGGTTCGCCAGAGTCTTCGGCACCGAGCGTCGGCACATCGAGAAACTCGACGCGCAACCTCACACGGCGCGTCTCAACAGCCGCCAAGCCCGGTGACCGCACCGAGCAGGCTTGGCTTGCAGCGTTTCCGCGGGCGTTCGCTGCTCGAACGGTCGCCGTTCGAGCGCTCACCCCCCGATTCGTCGTCCATTTCGGGCATGCCGGGGAAGAAGGTCGCCGAGGTGCGGAAGCGCACGCGCGCGCTCCATTCCTGGTTCCACGGTCCGGTCGCGGGCCGCTCGGGATAGACGAAGGTCGATTCGGGACCGTAGCCGATCAGCGTCCCGAACATCATCTCGCCCGCCGCCTGCTTCACCTCGGCGGGCACGACACAATTGGTCTGGCTCGGCGCGAGCAGCGTCCCGTCCGCCACGAGTCGCTGCGCAATGGTCGGGCTGATCCAGTCCCACAACGCACCGCCGAATTCACGACTGGTCGAGGACGACCACCAAACGATGTCGCCGGTGTCGGTGTTGCCGCGCCGCCCGGCGTCCTTCGCCCCCATCATCCACGCGTAATAGCCCGTCGCCATCGGCACCCCGTTCCACGAG
The DNA here is from genome assembly GCF_049898305.1 of Sphingomonas sp. PWP1-2. Lineage (NCBI taxonomy): Bacteria > Pseudomonadati > Pseudomonadota > Alphaproteobacteria > Sphingomonadales > Sphingomonadaceae > Sphingomonas > Sphingomonas sp. PWP1-2. The sequence continues at coordinate 264,412 of NZ_JAFCXM010000006.1, read as the reverse complement.
AGCTGGACCGCGCCATCGGGGCCGCCCCCGCTGCGGACGTGGAGCCCCTGCAGATAATCCTGCTGGAGGTTGAAATTGATCGACGGTGCGAAGGTCGATTGGACGCGGTGGTCGCCGAGCAGCGACCCGCCTTGCGGCTGGCGGCCCGAGCGCGGGTTGGGCCATTCGGCATAGCCGCGGCTGTTGGCGAGCGTCGGCCCGCGATCGACCGGAACGCGCGCGCTGAACAAATCGGGCGGCATCTGCCCCGCCGCGAGCTTCGCGAAATCGATCACGACCGGCTGGCCCGGCCGCGCATGCGCGCCGCATCCCCAGAAGATCAGCAAGCGCCCCTTGGGTCGCTCGAACGATTCGGGCACATCCTCGCGCCCGCCGGTGCGCTGTGGCGCGAGTAGCGGGACCGATGCGCCCATCGCCGCTTGCGGGAGGAAATAATGGTCGCCCTGCGCCGCGCCCGTCGCGGCAAGCGTCGATCCGAGACGCAGGCGAAGTTCATGCTGGTCGCCGCCGCGGCGCCCGCCCGTTCCCGCCATCATCTCGCCGATGTTGGGTCGGCCGCCACCGCCGGCCATGCCACCCATGCCGCCGATGCCGCCGATGCCGCCGATGCCCGTCGTCGTCCCGACATCCATCGCATAGCGCGCCTTGGGCCCCGTGACGGTCTGGCTCGATGCGGGTCTGGCGGTTTTCGGGGCGGGCTTGCGTTGCGCCAGGACAGAACTGGCCGTCAATACCGCAGCTGCGGACGCGATCACGATCAGACGGCGCATAACGACCCCCTTCGAAACGGTCTCGAAACAATAGTCCCAAAACGGTCGTAAATCCAGCGCCGGTTTCGCGGCAGGGACGATCTGCCATGCGCCCGCCGATTTACCCCGTCAGGGAAAATCACGCTTGCCTGCTTTACCCCGACTGGGTAACACCCCACCCATGACGACGATGGCCGGCCTCAAGATCAAACGCTTCCGCGAAGAACGCAGCCTTACCCGCGCCGCGTTCGGGGCGTGGTACGGCGCGCCGGGCTCGACCGTCCAGGGCTGGGAAGAAGATGGCAAGCGCGCCAGCGGCCCGGTCGTCAATCAGATCGCCGCCAACGCCATCGCCAGCCACGCCGATTGGTACGTACAGATTCGCACGGAGAATGACATGAGCAGCTGGGCCCCCGATAGCTGGACGCGCGCCGACGCGCGGCAGATGCCGACCTATCCCGACGCCGCCGCGCTCGACGCCGCGACCGACCAGCTCGCCTCCTTCCCGCCGCTCGTCTTCGCGGGCGAGGCGCGCAACCTCACCGCCGATCTCGGCCGTGTCGCCGAGGGCAAGGCGTTCCTGCTGCAGGGCGGCGACTGCGCCGAATCGTTCGCCGAGCACAGCGCGAACAACATTCGCGACACCTTCCGTGTCATCCTGCAGATGGCGGTGGTGCTCACCTTCGCCTCGAAGCTGCCGACGGTGAAGCTCGGGCGCATGGCGGGCCAGTTCGCCAAGCCGCGCTCGGCCGATACCGAGACGATCGGCGACGTGACGCTGCCATCCTATCGCGGCGACATCGTCAACGACATCGCCTTCACCCCCGAGAGCCGGCAGAACGACCCGCAGCGGTTGATCCGCGCGTATTCGCAGTCGGCCGCGACGCTCAACCTGCTGCGCGCGTTCGCGACGGGCGGGTACGCGAATCTCCACCAGGTCCACCGCTGGACGCACGATTATATGGGCCGCAGCCCGTGGGCCGAGAAATACAGCCATGTCGCCGACCGGATCGGCGAGGCGCTCGACTTCATGGAAGCGTGCGGGATCAGCCCCGAAACGGTGCCGCAGCTCGCGCAGACGCAATTCTACACGAGCCACGAGGCGCTGCTGCTGCGCTACGAACAGGCGCTGACGCGGCAGGATTCGCTGACGGGCGACTGGTACGACACGTCGGCGCACTTCCTGTGGATCGGCGACCGCACGCGTTTCGAAGGTTCGGCGCATGTCGAGTATCTGCGCGGCATCGGCAATCCGATCGGGATGAAGTGCGGCCCGAGCCTCGAGCCCGACGCGCTGCTGCGCCTGCTCGACACGCTCAACCCCAACCGCGTCCCCGGCCGGATGACGCTGATCACGCGCTACGGTCATGACAAGATTGAGGCCAACCTGCCCAAGCTGGTGCGCGCGGTGCTGCGCGAGGGGCATCCGGTGGTGTGGAGCTGCGACCCGATGCACGGCAACACCGTCAAGGCCGCGACGGGTTACAAGACGCGGCCGTTCGACCGGATCCTGGCGGAGGTGCGCGGCTTCTTCGCGGTCCACCGCGCCGAAGGCTCGATCGCGGGCGGCATCCATGCCGAGATGACGGGGCAGAATGTGACGGAGTGCACCGGCGGTGCGGTCGACGTCACCGAGCAGTCCTTGGCGGACCGGTATCATACGCATTGCGACCCACGGCTGAATGCCGGTCAGTCGCTCGAGCTCGCGTTCCTGCTGGCCGAAATGCTCAACGAGGAAATGGCCGAACGGCGGCGCGCGGCGGCCTGAGCCGCCCCGCGCCGCCCGGGATCAAAGCGCGCTGCGGCCCTGCAGCAGGCGGACGACGACGACGATCAGCGCGATGACGAGCAGCAGATGGATCAAGCCACCGCCGAAATGCACGGCAAACCCGAGTGCCCAGAGAACGAGCAGAACGACGACGATAGTCCAAAGCATTGGAGAACCCCTTTATTTGCAGCCGGAAATTCAAACCGCATCTGAAACGAAAACGTCCGTCCGCGCGGCAAGTTCCGCTTCATCGGTGAATTGCCCCGGCTCGACCGCACCGTCTTGACGGCGCGTGCGCCGATGCGTATTGCGCCGTTTCGCGCAAGCGGCCCCTTCGTCTAGCGGTTAGGACGACGCCCTCTCACGGCGTAAGCACGAGTTCGATTCTCGTAGGGGTCACCAGCGCCGTATGGCGTGCCAGCCACGCCACATTCTCTTCGCCCTTTTCAGCTCGTTACGGCTCAGCGCTACGCGTTCGGCAGGTTGCCTGTCGTCGAAACCGTATAGCTTGTCGCCGCATCGGAATGGGGGATTGCGAGGCTCGGACCGCGGCGATTCCGCAGCGAGATCGGCGTGATGACCGGCCTTGTCGGCTTTGGCGGCGGGATCGGCGGCTTCGCCAAGCGATGGACCGGCCGCGCCTCGCCTGGCTTCCTGATCTTTGCCGCGCTAGCGGTCCCGGCCTTGGTCGGCATCCTTGCCATCAAGACCCACTGGCGCGGCACGTGGACGGCCGCCAACGGAGCACGAATTTGATGCGCGCGATCTCGGTATCCCTTCTTTCGCTGGGAGGGCTGGTGGCGACCCCGGCTCTTGCAGACCCCCTCGCCTTTACCCCGCTGATCGATGCGCAGCTGCGCTACGAACATGTCGAACAAGCACCGCTGACCAAGGATGCCAATGCCGTCACGCTCCGGCTGCGCAGCGGCTTCGAGGCGAAGCTCAGCGACTTCAGTCTCCTCGCCGAATCCGAAGCCAATCTGGCGATCGACCCGAGTTACAATAGCGGGCTCAACGGCAAGACCGCCTTTCCCCAGGTCAGCGACCCGCAGACGATCGAGCTCAACCGGCTCCAGCTGCAATATCGCGGGCTGCAGCACACGGTCGTCACCGTCGGGCGCCAAGTGATCAATCTCGATGACCAGCGCTTCGTCGGCGCGGCGGCGTGGCGCCAGAACGAACAGACCTACGATGCGGTTCGCGTCGAATGGTCGGGGATCAAGAACCTCAAGGCCGACCTGACCTATGCCAACACCGTCAACACGATCTACGGGATCGACGGCGGCAACCGCTTCGGGCCGACGCGGCTGGGGCATATCGGCGGCGACAACGTCTTCGCCAATCTCGGCTACAAGACCCGCTTCGGCACGCTGACCGGCTTTGCCTATCTGGTCGACCAGGATCAGGCGCCGGTGTTCGTCGAATCGAGCCAGACCTATGGCGGCCGCTTTGCCGGCGCCTATCCGCTGAGCAAGACGGTGACGCTCACCTACCTGGCGAGCTTCGCCTCGCAGAGCGACTATCACCGCAATCCCAACCGCTATCACGCCGACTATTATGCCGGCGAGCTCGGCGTCGCGGTCACCGCGCTGACGCTGACGGGGGGCTATGAAGTGCTCGGCGCGGACCAGGGCGTGGCGGTCACCAGCTTCCAGACGCCGCTCGCCGCGCTCCACAAGTTCAACGGCTGGGCCGACAAGTTCCTCGTCACGCCGCCCAACGGCCTGCGCGATGCCTATGGGTCGGTCAGCTATGGCTGGAAGAAGGTCGCCGGGCTCGACGCGATCGCGCTGAGCGCGGCCTATCACCGCTTTGACAGCGATCGGCTCGGCCAGCATTACGGCAACGAGGTCGATGCGCAGGTCAGCGTCAAGCAGGGCCGGTACACCGCGCTCGTCAAATATGCCGATTACCGCGCCGACCGCTTCGCGACCGACACCAAGAAATTCTGGCTTTCGCTCAACTGGGTATATTGAGACGACGACCGCGCATTTGATCGTGATCGATAACCGAAGGGCGGGCCGCCGCGCGGTATCGCATCACGATCGTCGGTGCGGCGCCCCATCGAAACGACAACCCCACGCTCGGGCCGGGTCGAGCGCGATGACACGCTGATCCTCGCGACCGGCTCGGACCGTTCGTCATCCCGGTGCCGGGGCATGATTTGCAAGGCGTCGGCTATGTCGGCGCCATGCGCGGCGGCGCCGGCCGGGCTGTCAGCCTTCGATCACATGTGGCACGAAGCGCGCCGTATTGCCCGTGATCAAGCCATCCTCGCGAATCCCGATTCCCGCCGGCGTGCCGTCGACAACCCAACTGCCGATGACCGGAAACACACCGGGCGCCGTCTCGGGCAAGGGGTATAGCGCCTGGTAGACGTATCCTTCGTCGCCATAATCGCCGTCGCTTTGCGCGACGACGGCGCCGGCTTTGCGGATCGACACGTTCGCCCCTTCGCGCGCGAGCAGCGGCTTGGCGACGGCATCGCCGCCGGGCGCCGTCATCGTCGCCGCGAGCAAGTTCGGGTGATCGGGGAACAGGTCCCACAGCACCGTGAGAATCGCCTTGTTCGACCAGAGCATCTTCCAGATCGGCTCGATCCAGACCACCCCGTCGGCAAGGCTTGTGACCAGATTCGGCGCGAACGCTTCGTTCACCAGCCATTCCCACGGATACAGCTTGAACAGCGCGGCGATCGGCTGGTCGTCCAGATCGACGAAGCAGGCGCGGTCGCTGTCCCAGCCGAGGTCGTCGATCACGATCGCGCCGGTCTCGATCCCGGCGGCCTCGGCGGTATCGCGCAGATACGACGTCGTGATCGTATCCTCGCCGGCGCTGTCGGCGACATGGGCGAACAGCACGCCCGGCGGGAGCAGCGGCGCGATGTCGGCCCATTTCGCGACGAGCATGTCGTGCAGGCTGGTGAACTGGTCGAGCTGCGGGAAGCATTCCTCCTTCCAGCTCCACTGCACGACGGCCGCCTCGAGCAGTGACGTCGGCGTGTCGCAGTTGAACTCGAACAGCTTGGGCGGGCTCTTGCCGTCATAGCCAAGGTCAAAACGGCCATAGTTGAGCGCCGGGGGTTCGGCATTCCACGCATCGCGGATCGGCTGGTGGAAGGCGCGCGGGATGCCGAAGCGGTCGAGCAGCGCCTGGTCTTCGACGATCGCCTGTCCGGCGAGCAGCAGCAAGCGGTAGAGCTCGGCGGTGCTCGCCTCGAGCTCGGCGATCTGCGCGCCGGTGAAGGCGTAATAGGCGCTTTCGAACCAGTACGGATCGCCGGCCGCGGTGTGCCAGATCAGCCCGTCCGCCTCGACCTTTGCGCGCCAGTCTGGCCGCGCCGCGATGTCGCGCCGGATCATTCGCCCGCGCCGCCGTGGCCGCCACCAAAGCCCCGTGCCGACGCGCCGAAGCCACCACGCGAGATCGCCGCGGCGCGCGTCATCGCCGATGCCGCGGGTGCGCGGAAATAGGGCGTGTTCGCGCTGCGTTGAAACGACCCGCCCCCAACGCGATCACCGTAATACGGGATCACGCTGCTGCGCGCGAGATAGTACCACAGGAAGGCGTTTGCGGCCCCGCCGCCCCCGCCGCCTGCGACACGCTGCTGCTGGCAGTTCGCGTCGGGGACACGCTGCCCGTTGCGGTCGGTACAGATCGCCGTGGCGCGTTGCGCGGTCTCGCCCCAATCATTGTCGTTCTGCTGGCTACACGCACCCGCAAGCAACGCCGCGGCAATCGCGGTCGTGATCCTCAACTCGGTCTTCATCTCGATCCCCGTGCCAGTCGAACCCGGTGCGCGTGCGGACGCGTCAGCGTTGCGGCGCCCAGAACATCCGGTGGTGCCCGGGGCGATTGGTTGTTCCGCCGAACGCCCCGATGAAGATTCCGCCGCGGGCGCCTTCGGATACCGCTTTCGCCGGGGGCGATACCCGGTGGTGCGTGTGCCGGGCGCCGATCGCTGCAGGCATCCCTATCCCAAGTGCGGTAACCGCCACCAAAGCCAGCGTCTTCATGATCCCCTCCAAGCGACGGGTTCGTCGCCCCGGCGATAGGTGCGCGCATTCGCCGTTCGCGGTCAATCCGCAACACGCCCGCGCCGACACGCGCGCATCACGGCACGCGCGCCGCGCCACTTTACGATGTCTTTATGCGAATCGATCGTCTTCCACCGCGCGCGCTAACGCCGATCCGCCGCACAGCGGCCGCCTGAAAACCATAACAGGCGGGCTCCCCATGTCCTTCGACCTTATCCTCGGCGGCATCGTCGCCGTCTTAGTCCTTATCTACCTGCTCGCTGTGCTCGCACAGCCCGAGCGGTATTGAGGAGCGCGGCACCATGACGCTTGCCGGCTGGAGCATGATCCTCCTCTTCGTTGTGCTGATCGTCGCGCTGGCCAAACCGGCCGGCGCCTGGATGCACGCCCTGTATGCGCGCGAGACGCTGCCGTTGGGCTTTGTCGAACGCGGCTTTTACAAGCTTGCCGGGATCGATCCCAAGGCCGAGCAGAGCTGGGTCGGCTATGCCGCCTCGCTGATGATGTTCAACCTCGGCGGGATCGCGCTGCTGTTCGCGATCCTCAAGCTCCAGGGCGTGTTGCCGATGAACCCGCAAGGCTTCACCGGCATGGAAAGCCTGCTCGCGTTCAACACCGCGGTCAGCTTCGTCACCAACACCAACTGGCAGAATTACGGCGGGGAATCCGCGCTGTCGAACCTCAGCCAGATGGCGGGCCTGACGGTGCAGAACTTCCTGTCGGCCGCGGTCGGCATCGCCGTCGCCTTCGCCTTCATCCGCGGCTTTGCGCGCAAGCAGGCGAGCGGAATCGGCAATTTCTGGGTCGATGTGACGCGCGCCACGCTCTACCTGCTGCTCCCGATCTCGATCGTGCTCGCGCTCGTCTATGTCGTGATGGGCGTGCCGCAGACCTTCGGCCCGTCGGTCGTCGCGACGACGCTCGAAGGCGCCAAGCAGACCATCGCGGTCGGCCCCGTAGCCTCGCAGCTCGCGATCAAGATGCTCGGCACCAATGGCGGCGGCTTCTTCAACGCCAACTCGGCGCATCCGTTCGAGAACCCGACCGCGCTCAGCAACTTCCTGCAGATGCTGTCGATCTTCGTCCTCGGCGCGGGGCTGACGCTCACCTTCGGCAAGGCGGTCGGCAATGTCCGCCAGGGCTGGGCGATCCTCGCCGCCATGCTGCTGCTCTTCATCGCCGGTGTCGCGGTCGCGTACGGCGCGGAAGCCGCTGGCAACCCGATCCATCACGCACTCGGCGTCGCTGGCGGCAATATGGAGGGCAAGGAAGTCCGCTTCGGGATTGCCGCGACGGCGCTGTTCGCGGTCGTCACCACCGCCAGCTCGTGCGGCGCCGTGATCGGCATGCACGACAGCTTCACCGCGATCGGCGGTCTGGTGCCGCTGTTCAACATGCAACTCGGCGAGCTCGTCATCGGCGGTGTCGGCTCGGGGCTCTATGCGGTGCTGATCTACTGCATCCTCGCGGTGTTCATCGCAGGACTTATGGTCGGCCGCACGCCCGAATATGTCGGCAAGAAGATCGAATCGCGCGAGATGAAGCTTGCGGTGATCGCCATCGCCGTCCCGCCGCTCGCGATCCTCGGGCTGACCGCGGTGGCGTGCGTCACCGGCGCGGGGCTTGCCGGCCCGGCCGCAAAGGGCGCGCACGGGTTCAGCGAGATCCTCTACGCCTTCACCTCGGGTGCGGCCAATAACGGCTCGGCATTCGGTGGCCTCAGCGGCAACACGCCGTTCTACAACCTGCTGCTCGCGCTCGATATGTTCGTCGGCCGCTTCGGGGTGATCCTGCCCGTCCTCGCGATCGCCGGTGGCCTCGCCGCCAAGCGGCGCGTGCCCGAGGGCGCGGGGTCGTTCCCGACCACCGGGCTGCTGTGGATCGGCCTGCTCGCGGCGATCATCGTGATCGTCGGTGGCCTCACCTTCCTGCCCGCGCTCGCGCTCGGTCCGATCTCGGACCAGGCACAAGTCGCCGCCGGCACCTTGCTCTAAAAGGTCATAGCCCCATGGCAAACCAGAACGCTTCGCTCTTCACCGGCCCGCTGCTCGCCGCAGCGGCCCGGGATGCCGTCCTCAAGCTTGATCCGCGCAAGCTGATCAAGACCCCGGTGATGTTCGTGACGGCAATCGTCGCCGGCCTGTCAACGATCCTCCTCGTTAAGGGGCTCGTCACCGGCACTGGCCACCCGCTGTTCGAAGGCCAGTTGGTCTTCTGGCTGTGGCTGACGGTGCTGTTTGGCAACGTCGCCGAGGCGCTCGCCGAAGGCCGCGGCAAGGCGCAGGCCGCGTCGCTGCGCGCCACCAAGGCCGAACTCCGCGCCAAGAAGCTGATCGGCGTCGCGGGCGCCTGGGAGATGGTCGATGCGACCAGCCTGCAGGTCGGCGACGAAGTGCTCGTCGAAACGGGCGACCTCGTCCCCGCCGACGGCGAAGTCATCGCCGGCGTGGCCTCGGTCAACGAGGCGGCGATCACCGGCGAGAGCGCGCCGGTGATCCGCGAGGGCGGCGGCGACCGCTCCGCCGTCACCGCGGGGACACGCGTGATTGCCGATGCGATCACGGTTCGCGTGACCGCAGGCGCTGGCCAGGGCTTTCTCGATCGCATGATCGCCTTGGTCGAGGGGGCGCAGCGCCAGAAGACGCCGAACGAGATCGCGCTGACGATCCTGCTCGCCGGCCTTACCCTGATCTTCCTGATCGCGGTCGGCACGCTGCCGGCGTTCGCCTCCTATGCCGGCGGGATGCTCGCCATTCCGGTGCTCGTTGCCTTGTTCGTCACGCTGATCCCGACGACGATCTCGGCCTTGCTTTCGGCGATCGGCATCGCAGGCATGGACCGGCTCGTGCGCTTCAACGTGCTCGCCAAATCGGGCCGCGCGGTGGAAGCCGCGGGCGACATCGACACGCTGCTGCTCGACAAGACGGGCACGATCACGATCGGCGATCGCCAGGCGACCGCCTTCCTCCCCGTCCCCGGCGTGACCGTTGCAGAACTGACCGCCGCCGCCCGCCTCGCCAGCCTGTCGGACGAAACGCCCGAGGGTCGCTCGATCGTCGTGCTCGCCAACCAGGACGGCAGCGCCGCCGTCGCGATGCCGGCAGGTGCCGAGGAGATCAAATTCACCTCGCAGACCCGCGTCTCGGGTCTCCAGATCGGCGACCGCGCGCTCGTCAAGGGCGCGGTCGATGCGATCCTCAAGCGGCTTCCCGATGCGCCCAACGGCGAGGCACTGCGGAAAATCGCCGACGAGATCGCGCGCGGCGGTGCCACCCCGCTTGCGGTCGCCGATGGCAATCGCCTGCTCGGCGTCGTCCAGCTCAAGGACATCGTCAAGGCGGGCATCCGCGAGCGCTTCGGCGAGCTGCGCCGGATGGGCATCCGCACGGTGATGATCACCGGCGACAACCCGCTCACCGCCGCGAGCATCGCCGCCGAAAGCGGGGTCGACGATTTCCTCGCCGAGGCGACGCCTGAGGACAAGCTCGCGCTGATCCGCAAGGAACAGGAGGGCGGCAAGCTCGTCGCGATGTGTGGCGACGGCACCAACGACGCGCCGGCGCTCGCGCAGTCGGACGTGGGTGTCGCGATGAACACCGGCACGCAGGCCGCTCGCGAAGCGGGCAACATGGTCGATCTCGACAGCGATCCGACCAAGCTGATCGAGATCGTCGGGCTCGGCAAGCAGCTCCTCATGACGCGCGGCGCGCTGACCACCTTCTCGATCTCGAACGACGTCGCCAAATATTTCGCGATCCTGCCGGCGATCTTCGTCGCGCTCTATCCGGGCTTGGGCGGGCTGAACGTGATGCGGCTCGCCAGCCCCGAGAGCGCGATCCTGTCGGCGATCATCTTCAACGCGCTGATCATCCCGGCGCTGGTGCCGCTCGCGCTCAAGGGCGTGAAGTATCGCCCGGCCCCGGCCGGCACGCTGCTCGCGCGCAACCTCGCCATTTACGGCGTCGGCGGGCTGATCGCGCCGTTCATCGGCATCAAGGCGATCGACCTCGTCGTCGCCGCTTTGCACCTTGCTTGAGGATTCTTGAGATGTTGACCGAAACCCTCCGCGCGCTGCGCCCCGCCGCCGTCCTGCTGCTGCTGATGACGCTCGTCCTCGGCCTGCTCTACCCCGCCGCGATCACCGGCGTCGCGCAAGTCGCGCTGCCGGTGCAGGCCAATGGCAGTTTGCTGAGCGATGTTCACGGTCAGCCGATCGGCTCCGCGCTGATCGCGCAGAATTTCACGGGGCCGACCTATTTCCATCCGCGTCCCTCGGCCGCCGGCAAGGATGGCTACGATGCGAGTGCGTCGGCCGCGACCAACCTCGCGCCGGGTTCGAAGGACCTGCGCGATGCCATCGCCAAGCGCGTTTCGAGCGCGCGGGCGGAAGGGATGACCGGGGATCTCCCCGCCGATCTGGTCACCACGAGCGCCTCGGGACTCGATCCCGATCTCAGCCCCGAGGCGGCGTTGCTGCAAGCCCCGCGTGTCGCCAAGGCACGCGGCCTCGCTGTCGCCAAGGTCAAGTCGCTGATCGAAGCGCAGACCGATACGCCGGTGCTCGGCATCATCGGCGAGCCCCACGTCAATGTCCTGCTGCTCAATCGACAGCTCGCTACGCTTTCCGCTACCACGCCGGGTCAATGACCCTGACGCGCCTCCCCTTCTACCGTCACCCCGGGCTCGTCCCGGGGTCCACCGTGCCGCGCGCGGACCGGCTTCGGCTTGCGCGGCACGGTGGGCCCCGGAACGCGTCCGGGGTGACGGAAGGGGCCGCGCAATGACCGACACCCGCCCCTCCCCCGACGCGCTGCTGAAAGCCGCCCGCCGCGAGGGACGTGGCCGCCTGAAGATCTTCCTCGGCGCAGCACCCGGCGTCGGCAAGACCTTCGAGATGCTGCGCGAGGGCGCCGAACTGCTGCGCAGCGGCACCGACGTCGTCGCCGGCGTGATCGAGACGCACGGCCGCGCCGACACCGACCGGCTCACCGCTCCGTTCGAAATCCTGCCGCGCGCGAAGATCGAGCACGGCGCGCATACGCTCGAGGAATTCGATCTCGACGCGATGCTCGCGCGGCACCCCACGGTCGCGCTGATCGACGAATTCGCGCACACCAATGCGCCGGGTAGCCGCCATCCCAAGCGTTGGCAGGACATCGAGGAACTGCGCGAGGCCGGGATCGACGTGCTGAGCACGCTCAACATCCAGCATGTCGAGAGCCTCAACGACGTCGTCGCGGGCTTCACCCGCGTCCGCGTGCGCGAGACGGTGCCCGATGCGGTGCTCGACGATGCCGAGATCGAAGTCGTCGACGTCCCCCCCGACGAGCTGATCGCGCGGCTGAAAGAAGGCAAGGTCTATATCCCGGCCGAAGCGACGCGCGCGCTCGGCCATTTCTTTTCCAAGTCGAACCTGTCGGCGCTTCGCGAACTCGCGCTGCGCCGCGCCGCGCAGACCGTCGATCGCCACTTGCTCGACCATGTCGCGAGTCTGGGCGAGAGCGGCACCTGGGCGGGCGGCGAGCGCCTTGTCGTGGCGGTCGGCGACCAGCCCGGCAGCGACGTGCTGATCCGCTCGGCCAAGCGGCTCGCCGATGCGCTGCACGCGAGTTGGACCGCGGTGGTGGTCGAGACGCCGCGCTCCGCCACGCTCTCGGCGCCTGCGCGCGCGCGGATGGCCGCGGCGCTCGACCTCGCCACCGGGCTCGGCGCGACGATCGCGACTGTGCCGGCGGGCAACGTACTCGAAGGGCTGTGCGCGCATATCCGCGAGGCACGCGCGACCGCGGTGGTGATCGGCAAGTCGCGGCGCTCGTGGTGGTTCGAGCTGCGCCACGGTTCGGTGGTCGATCGGTTGGTGCGCGCGCTCGATGGCGTCGCGATCCACGTCGTCCCCGTCGCGGAAGCCAGCGAGACGCGGCGCGAAACGCCGACGACGCGTCCAATCCTGGCGCGCGGCAGCGCGATCGGGCTCGCCTTCGTCGCCGCGAGTACCGCGCTGTCGCAGTTGCTGCTGCCGGTGGTCGGGGCCGATGCGATCGACTTGCTCTATCTGCTCCCGGTGATCGCCACCGCGACGCTCTACGGCCTGCGCTCGTCGCTGATCGCGAGCGTCGGCGCGGCGCTGGCCTACAATTTCTTCTTTCTGCCGCCGCTCTACACGCTGACGATCACCGACCCGCACAATGTCGTCACGCTGACCGTGTTCGTCATCGTCGCGGTGGTGGCGAGCCAGCTGGCGGGACAGGTGCGGCGCGAGGCCAATGTCGGCGCGCGCACCGCGACCGAGAATGCCGCGCTCGCCGCGTTCGGCCAGCGCCTTGCCGGCGTCTCCGACGAGAACGGCACCGCGACCGCGACCTGCGAGGAGATCGCCGCGTTGCTCGGTGTCTCGACGATCCTGCTCGCCAATCGCGACGGCCGCCATGTCGCGATCGCCGCCGCGCCGTCGATGGTCGAGCTGAGCCCGATCGATACCGCCGCCGCCGAATGGGCGTTTGACCGCGGCGAGGTCACCGGGCGCGACAGCGGCACGCTCACCGCGAGCGAGTGGCAGTTCCATCCGCTCAAGACCGCTTTGGGCGTACTCGGCGTGCTCGGCGTCGCACGCGAAGGCGGCGACCCGATCCCGGCGGACAAGCGCGTGCTGTTCTCGACCTTGGTCGGTCAGGCCGCGCTGGCGCATGAGCGGCTCCAGCTCGAGGCGCAGGCACGCGAGGTCAATGCGCTCAAGCAACGCGACGATCTGCGCGCGACCCTGCTGTCCTCGATCGGGCACGATCTCAAGACGCCGCTCACCGCAGTCGTCGCCGCCGCCGACGAACTCGCGGTCGCACACGGCACCTCCCCCGCCACCGCGACGCTCAAGAGCGAAGCGCGGCGGTTGCGGCGCGTGTTCGACGATCTGGTCGAGATGACGCGGATCGAAGCGGGCGCGCTCGTCGTCAAGCGCGAGGCCACCGACCTGACCGACGCCGTCGCCGCCGCCGCGCGCGATTTGCGCGCCGAACTCGCGCGCCACCGGCTGGTGCTCGACGTGCCGCCGACGCTGCCGCTGGTCGAGGCCGATCCGCGGATGCTGCATCACGTGCTGATCAACCTGCTCGGCAACGCCGCCAAGTTCGCCCCCGCCGATACCGACATCGTGATCGAGGGCCGCCGCACCCCCGACGGGCTGACGCTCGGCGTGCTCGATCAGGGGCCCGGCCTTCCGGTCGGCAGCGAGGCGCATCTGTTCGACCGCTTCACCCGCGTCGACGGCAATGATCGGACCGGCGGCACCGGGCTCGGCCTCGCGATCGTTCAGGGCTTTGCGCAGGCGATGGGATTGCGCGTCAGCGCCGCCAACCGCGACGACGAGGGTTCGGCGTTCGTCGTCACCTGGCCGAATGCCCTGATCCGACGCACGACATCGGAATGAGGCCCATGAGACGACAGCTGATCGCGGTGCGGCTCCCATGACCGGCCAGATTTTGATCGTCGACGACGAAGCGGCGATCCGCCGTCTGGTGCGCGGCGCTATCGAGCGCGGCGGGCTGAGCGCGGACGAGGCCGCCAACGCCGCCGAGGCGCTCACCTGTGCGCGGCGCCCCGGCTGCGAGCTCGTCCTGCTCGATCTGGGGCTTCCCGATCGCGACGGAATCGAACTCATTCCCCATCTCAAGGCGCTCGAGCGTACCGTCATCGTCCTCACCGCGCGCGACGCGATCACCGAGAAGGTCGCGGCGCTCGATCTGGGTGCCGACGACTATATCGTAAAGCCGTTCGACACCGACGAACTGCTCGCCCGCGTCCGCGTCGCGCTGCGCCGGCACACTGTGTCCTCGGTCGGTCAGAACCGTCTCCGTGCCGGTCCCGTCGAGATCGACCTTGCCGCGCACCAGGTCTGGCGCGACGGCGCGCCGGTCAAACTGACGCGCAAGGAGTTTGCGCTGCTGGCCGAACTCGCGCGCCACGCCGGCAAGCTGCTGACGCACACGCATCTGCTGCGTCGCGTGTGGGGCGACGGGCATGTCGAGGATGTCGCCTATCTCAGGGTCGCGATCCGCGCGCTCAGGCTAAAACTCGAGGCCGATCCCGCAGCACCCAGCTTCCTCCTGAACGAGCCGGGGATCGGCTATCGCTTGATCGCGTAAAGTGCGCGGGGCGGCAGCTTGGAGCTGGCCGCCCCGCGCGCTCGAGCGTCAGAACAGGAAGCCGGTTTCGAGCAAGCCGCGAACTTGATCGCGCCGATTGGCATCGGCCCCGAAGCCCAGACCGGGTTCGAGCTTGCCGATCCGGGTATAGGAGACTTCGCCCCGCGCGAAGAAGATCCCCTTCTGATAGGTCGGCGTGAAGGTCGCCGACCAGGCATCGCTGTGCGGCCCGTAAAGCAGGTTGGTCGGCACACAGCCGCTCGCCAGCCCGCAATCCTTTCCCGAAGACTTCAGATATTCGCCCCGCGCCGCGAGCGAGAAGCCCTTGGGAAGCGTATATTTGGCGAGCAGGGCGCCCCCGAACGTCGCTGCCGAGCGGTTGAGACCCAAAGCGTCGTCGCGCTCGACCCGGTTGTATTGGAGATAGGGGGTAAGGGTGAGCGGCCCCTTGCTATAGGTGTAGATGATATTGAAAATGCTGCCGTTGTTTTGCGCCAGCGGCGTTGCATAAGACGCGTGCCGCGACCGCGAAACGCTGCCCGCGCCGATCAGCGTAAGCGTGTTCGAGCCGTCGAACGCATAGGCCACAGTTCCCGAGACCCAGTTGAACTTGCCCGAATAGTAACCGTCGTTGAGCGAGACCGCCGCGCTCAGCTTGCCATGCGCGTAATTGACCTGCGCACCGCGGCTGATCGAGGGTTCCTGGTTCCAGAGAAGGCCGCGCTCGACGTTCATGTTCTGGAAGGTGAAGGTCGATTCCGCACCGATCATGGTCGGCAGCAGGCCCGCGGTGATCGACAGATCCTTGCTGAGCACGGCCTTGGCATAGGCCACGGGAACGGGACCGAAGAGCAGGTCCTGCGCCTTGCCCGACCGAAGGTACGACGTGCCGAGCGCGGGCAGTGAATAGGCGCCGGCCTGTACATAGAGCTGGAGCGGACCGGTGGTGGTCTGGATCTCGACCTGCGCGTTCGAAATGTCGGCCGCCGTATCCGACGTCACGGTGCCGGCCGCATTCGTCACATGGCTTTGCGCGATCGCGAGACCGCTGACTTGGCCGGTAACCGTCACGTCGCCAAAGGGTCCGGCATTCACCGCGATCGGATGCGGATTGGGGGCGAGCGGCCCGGAGAAGCCGGGCGACGCCGCCGGATCGGCGAAGGCGGCAGACGACGCGAAAAGCAGCGCGCCACCGCCGACCAGCGCGAGACGGCGCGGACCGAGCGCGCCGCGAGCCCGCGTCGCTAGTATACAAAAACGCACGTGTAGAATCCTTTGCCGGGGTCGATGCCCAGCGCGGTATCGATCCCGCCGTAAAGATTCCCGAGGGAAGTCAGCCGCTTTCCATAAAGAACGCGTATACCTTCGCGCTACCGCGTGAGCGCACTCACCAGCGCCTGACGCATCACCGCCACCCCCCGGCCCGCGCGGTGCGCTCGGCGGTCGCGTCGAGCGGATCGCCTGCCATCAGCGCTTGCGCATTCGCCATCAACGCCGCGTCGCTCGATCCGGCCTGTCGGTACTCGGTCGTCGCGCCGGTCGCGCCGTTGCGCGTCTGGCGCAGCGCCCAGCCTGTCGCGTCATGGCAGGCGATGCCGTCGATCGCGGTCGCGCTGAAGACGCGGCAATAGCGGCCTGCCTGATCCTTGAAGCTGACCGGAACGCGCACCGCGCCCGCAGCCGACGCCAGCTGCGTGTCGAGGGCGGTCGCGAGCGGTCCCGCTGCATACAGCCGACCGCCCTGCGTCGTGACCGGACCCCGATCCCAGCCGAGCCCGACCGAAACGCCGATCACTAGGCACGCCGCCATCGCAATCGCCTCGCGCCAGCGCGTCGCGATCGGGCGCCGCACCGGCAGCGCAACCGGCGCCGCACGGATCAGCGCCGCGAGCCGATCGGGCACTTCTTCCGCGGCGACCGGCGCAAAGCGGCCCGCAATCCGCGCGCGCAGTTCGCGGTGGCGCTCGACTTGCGCGGCGAGCGCCGGATCCTGCGCGATCGCGCGCTCGACGCGCTTGGCGCTGAGCGGGTCGAGCTCCCCATCGGCATAGGCCATCAGAAGTTCGGGATCGACCGTCACGCCGCTTCTCCCAAGTGCGCCATCAGCGCCTGGCGCCCGCGCACCAGCCGCGAGGTCAGTGTTCCCATCGGAATGTCGAGCACGGCTGCCGCCTCCTTATATGCGAGCCCCTCGACCAGCACGAGCGCGACCGCCTCGCGCTGTTCGTCGGGCAGGGCCTGCATCGCCCGGTCGATTTCGCCAAGCGCGACGCGCGCCTCGCCCCCGCCGTCGCTGCCGATGCCGAGCCCGGCCGCTTCGGCGACGAAGGTCTGCGCCGCGCGGCTTCTCGCGCGCGCCGTATCGATCCAGCTATTGCGCATGATCCGGTACATCCAGCTATCCATCCTCGTGCCCGCCTGCCACTGCGCCCGCGCCAGCAACGCCTTTTCGACCGTCACCTGGCACAGATCGTCGGCATCCGCCGCGTCGCGGGCGAGCGCGCGGGCGAACCGCCGCAAGCGCGGCAGCAGTCCCAGCAGATCGTCCTCGAACGCGGCCAATAGTGTTTTCCTTCTCGAGCGGATGAAACGGATGGCGTCGCCCGTTTAATCCACGCACAGGCCAAAAGGCCAATACGGGGATCCGCCTTGCCCAAACGACTCGTCTTGCTCGCGGCGATCCTGCCGCTCGGCCTCGCCGCGGCGCAGGCGCAATTGCTGCCGCAAGTGCCGGTGGTCGGCGCATTGCCGCGGATCGAGGGGCTCGCCGACAGCGCGCTGCGCTTGCCCGCCGCCGCGATCGACCGTCTCGAGGACGTCCGCCGCGCGACGATCGACCGGCTGGTGCGCCAGCATCCGCGCGAGATCGCGCGCGATCCCGACGGGTTCGCGGCACGCGCCGGAGAGATCGTCGTCGATGCGCCGAGCGACGCCTGGCTCGCCGCCGCGCAAGCCAAGGGCTATCGGCTGCTCGAACGCGGCGACATTCTCGGCGTCGGCTTCGCGCGCCTGGCTGTCCCGGCCAACCGCTCGCTGAAAGCGGCGATCGGCGATCTTCGCCAGCTCGGCGATGCAGAGGTCAGCGCGGACCAGCTGCATTTCGCCAGCGGCGTCGCGCCTGTCGCTGCCGCGGCGGCCGCGCGCGGTGCGGGGCCGCTGGTCGGGGTGATCGACGGTGGCGTCGCGGGGGCGGCGCTGTCGCGCGGCTTTGCGACGGGCGCACCGCGCGCGAACGACCATGCCACCGCGGTCGCATCGTTGATCTCCGGATCGGGGATCGCCGGATCGGGCAGCGTGCGCGGTGCCTTGCCCGGCGCGCGGATCGCCTCGGCCGACGTCTATGGCGCCGATCCCGCCGGCGGCAACGCGACCGCGATCGCCAAGGCGCTCGGCTGGATGGTCGCGCAGCGCGTCGCCGTCGTGACGATCAGCTTGGTCGGCCCGGCCAACCCGTTGCTCGGCCGCGTCGTCGCGGCGGCGCAAGCGCGCGGGCTGATGATCGTCGCCGCGGTGGGCAATGACGGCCCGGCCGCGCCGCCGAGCTACCCCGCCTCCTATCCCGGCGTGATCGCGGTGACCGGCGTCGACGCGCGCAACCGCGTGCTGATCGAGGCGGGGCGTGCGCGGCATCTCGATTATGCCGCGCCCGGCGCCGATTTGCGCGCCGCCGCGACCGGCGGCCGCAGCATGACGGTGCGCGGCACCTCGTTCGCCGCGCCGCTGGTCGCCGCGACGATCGCGCGCGTGTACCCGGCGCTTGATCCCACTGCGATGCCCGCTGCGCTCGCGCGGGTCGATGCCGGTGCGGTCGATCTCGGCGCGCGCGGGCCCGATGCCAAATATGGCCGCGGGCTGGTCTGCGGCACGTGTCGCACGCCGCCCGCGAAATAATTTTCGCACAGCGCGGGATTAAATCGCAAGCGGGCCCCGTTCTCCCTGCAGCAGCAACGGAGACTCATCATGATCAAGACCCTGTTTGGTACCGCAACGCTTGCCCTCGCCATCGCGGCGTCGCCCGCTTCGGCGCAGCTTCTCGGCGGCGGTGGCGGCGGCGGCCTCGGTGGCGCGCTCGGCGGTTCGCTCGGGGGCGGATTGGGCGGCGGATTGGGCGGGCTGAGCGGCTCGACCAACGGCATGCTCGGCAGCACGCTCGAGCGCGGACCGCTCAGCACCGACAGCGTCACGCGCAGCACGCATTCGACGCGCACGAGCAAGACGGTCGATACGCGCAAGGGCACGGTGAACGCCTCGAACACCACGAGCAGCGCGTCAGCGCTCGATTCGACCAACCGCATCGGCGACCGCTCGCTCACCGGTAGCGGCAGCGGCAGTGCTTCGCTCGGCGGCAGCGTCGACGCGCAACTGATCGGCACCGACGCGGTCCGCAGCACCGCGGGCCAGGCGACCGGCGCGGTCCGCTCGGGCGCGGATCGTGCGGTCGGCGCGACGCGCAGCATCGCCGATCGCGGCCGGAGCGCGGCAGGCACCGCAGCCTCGCGCGCGACCGGCGCGGTCAATCCGGTCGGGGCTTCGGGCAACGGCATGGCCTCGGGCGCGGCATCGACGATGGGCAATGCCGCCAACGCGACCGGCAGCCTCGCGCTGGCGGGATCGGGTGCGGCGAGCGCCGGGGCCTTCCCGGTCGCGCCCGGTATGGCGATCCGCGACACTGCAGGGCGCGCGATTGGCACGGTCCAGGCGGTCCGCGCAGGGGCGAACGGGGCACTGAGCGATGTGCTGGTCCGCGTCGGCAATCGCGTCGCCACGCTTCCTGCGGCCAATTTCTCGGGGTCGGGCGACGTGCTTGTCTCGGCGATGGGCAAGGGCGACATCAAGAACGCCGCGCAGTAACGCGCGCGGCATCGATCACGGCATCGATCACGGCGGGGCGCGTCCGGCTTTCACCAGCCGGGCGCGCTTTTTCCATATCGCGTCCCGCGATCATCCGCAGCACGCGATCGGCTCGCCATCGGCGATCAGGCCGAGCGCTTCGGCCTCGGGCGTTGGGATTATCGTCCCGCGCGAGGATCACACGATCCGGCGATCTGCTCGCGTATGACGTCGCTGCTGTCGATCGCCGCGCCTGTGACCGCACAGGCGCCTGCCCCCGATCCGACCGTCTCCGCCCCCGCTGCAGACGTCGCGGCAGCGGTTGACGCGCAAGCCCGCGGTGCGAGGCGGGTCCTGACTCACCACGCGCTCTACGGCGTCACGCTGCTCTGATCGCCGCGGCTCAGGCGCCCTTGAAGGCGGCTTTGCGCTTCTGCAGGAAGGCGATCCCGCCCTCCATCGAATCGGCCGATCCCCGCGCGGTACGCTGGTTCTCCGCCTCCTGCAGCATTGCCGCAGCATAATCGCCTTCATACGCGCTGCGGATCTGGCGGCGCATCAGCCCGATCGCGACCGTCGGCCCCGCCGCGAGCCGCTCGGCCAGCGCGAACGCCGTCGCGTCGAGCGCGTCGTCGGCGACGACGCTGTGGATCATCCCCCAGTCGAGCGCCTTGGCCGCGGGCACCTTCTCGCCGAGCAGCATCATCTCGCACGCGCGCGCCTTGCCGATCAGGCGCGGCAGCATCCAGCTCGCGCCGCCATCGGGCACCAGCCCGATATTGACGAACGCCTGGAGGAAATAGGCCGTCTCGCTCGCCACGCAGAAATCGGCGGCGAGCGCGAGGCTGCAGCCGATCCCCGCCGCCGGCCCGCGCACCGCGCTGACGACGGGCACCGCCAGATCGGCGATCGCCGCCATCGTCGGATTGTAGCTCTCCGTCAGCGCCGCGAACGTCGCATTGCCCGGATCCTCACTACCGAGCGCCCCGCCGCCGACATCGGCCCCCGAGCAGAAAGCGCGCCCCGCCCCGGCGATCAACACCGCCCGCGCGCCGTCGAGCGACGCCAGTGCCGCGCGCAATTCGACGAACATCGCGGGCGGCGCAGCGTTCAGCCGCTCGGGCCGGTCGAGCGTGAGGACAAGCACGTCGCCGCGCCGTTCGGACTGGATCATCGTGGTCATGGCCTCTCCTGCCGGTTTTCCCGTGTATGGCGAACGTTCACGATTGTGATGTCACCCGCCGCATCGATTCGATAGCGCACGACATACTGAATGTCGCTGAGCGAGCGCTTTCGCACGTTCGTGCCGGCAATACGACGCCCGATCCTGGGGTTGCGCTCGATCAGTTCGGCCGCACCGAACAAGCGAGCGTCAATCCGCTCGGCATATTCGGCGCTATAGGCGGCGTTGAATTCAAAAATCCGCGTGAGGGCACTGCGCGCCGCGGCCGACCAGCGAACCGCCACTACTCAGCCGCTTGGATGCGAGGTCGCCTGCGCGCCTCCATATCCTTCCGGATTTCGGCGTGCGAAACGACCCGCCCGCCACGTACGTCCTCGAGCCCCGCAATGATTTCCGCAAGATCCTCGCGCGCAGCCTCAACCGAGGCAAGATCGGGATGGCGCGTCAGATAGGCCGCCAGTCCCGCATCCGGACCATCGATCATGCCGCGGAGTATCGCGATGTCGCTATCGATGGTGTTCGACGCTGCCATGGCACATCATATCAAGATCAATGCCCGTGCGCCACCGCAGGCGTCTCCATCAGCTCGACCAGCAGCCCGCCCATGTCCTTGGGATGGACGAACACGATCGGCGTGCCATGCGCGCCGATCCGCGGGGTCCCAAGCACGGTCGCGCCCTTGGCCTGCAAATCGGCGACCGCGACGTGGATGTCGGGCACCTCGAAACAGACGTGATGCTGCCCGCCCGCCGGGTTCTTGCGCAGGAACCCCGCGATCGGCGAGCTCTCGTCATACGGCTCGATCAGCTCGATCTGCGTGTTGGGCGTGTCGATGAAGCAGACCTTCACGCCTTGCGCGGGGAGGTCGAACGGCTCCCCGATCTGCGTCGCGCCAAGCAAGTCGCGGTACAGCGCGATCGAGCGCTCGATCGAGGGCGTCGCAACGCCGACATGGTTGAGGCGCCCAAGCGTGGTGGCGGCGGAATCGGTCATCGTAACGGCCTTATTCGTCTTCGGGAGCAGGGGCTTTCTTGGCCGTCGCCGGATCGGCGGGCACGCGCGTCGCGGGTGCCAAGACGCGCGCCGGCGCCTTGCCGAATTCATAGCCGCACGCCGAAAGCACTTGCCGGATCGGTGCTGGCCCCGGTCCGACAAACACCGCATCGACCGGCTTGTTGTCGGGATCGATCACGCGCACGCGGATCGACTTGCCCCCCGCGATCATCGCTGCGAGATTGGTGACGACGACATCGTCGCTGATGAACGCGCCGCTCCCCGGGAACTGCCAGTTGGTGCCAAGCCAGCCCCCGTCATCGACGTTGATCGACACCGGCCGCGGCAGCGCGGCGGCAAAGCCGGCCTTGGGGATGAACTGGAGCGAGACGATCTTCTCGCCCGTCGTGTCGCAGCGCACCACCAGCCGCGCGCTGTTGTCGGTCGACCAGTCCGAGCTCGAGGTCGCGATCGTCTTGCCGCTCGGACGCGTCTGCACCGCCCAGGGTGCCGGCGTCGCCGGAGCGGCGGGCGCTGCCGCCTGGAGCAGGAGCAGCGCCAACATCACTTTGCGCCGGCCTTGGTGGGCGCACCGACCACGCTCTCGGGCAGATCCTTGCCGAACACGCGCTGGTAATATTCCGCGACCAAGCTGCGCTCGGTCTCGTCGCACTTGTTGAGGAACGACAACCGGAACGCGAAGCCGACATCGCCGAAGATCAGCGTGTTCTGCGCCCAGGTGATGACGGTCCGCGGGCTCATCACGGTCGAGATGTCGCCGTTCATGAAACCACGGCGCGTGAGGTCGGCCACGCGCACCATGTTGTCGACTTGGCGTTTGCCCTCGGGCTGGTCATATTCGCCCGACTTGGCGAGCACGATCTGCGCCTCGACCGCAGCCGGCAGATAGTTGAGCGTGACGACGATGTTCCAGCGGTCCATCTGGCCCTGGTTGATCTGCTGCGTGCCATGATACAGGCCCGACGTATCGCCGAGCCCGACCGTGTTGGCGGTGGCGAACATGCGGAAGAACGGGTTCGGGCGGATCACGCGGTTCTGGTCGAGCAGAGTCAGCTTGCCCTCGGTCTCGAGCACGCGCTGGATCACGAACATCACGTCGGGGCGGCCCGCGTCATATTCGTCGAACACGAGCGCGGTCGGCGTCTGCAGCGCCCACGGCAGCAGACCCTCCTTGAATTCGGTGACCTGCTGGCCGTCCTTCAAGACGATCGCATCGCGGCCGACGAGATCGATGCGGCTGATATGCGCGTCCAAGTTGATGCGGATGCACGGCCAGTTCAGCCGCGCCGCGATCTGCTCGATATGCGTCGACTTGCCCGTGCCGTGATAGCCCTGCACCATCACGCGGCGGTTGAACGCGAAGCCAGCGCAGATCGCGAGCGTCGTGTCCTTGTCGAAGACATAGGCCGGGTCGAGATCGGGCACGCGCTCGTCGGCGAGCGAGAAGGCTGGGACTTCCATGTCCGAATCGATCCCGAACAGGTCGCGGACTTTCTTCATCTGGTCGGGCGCGTCGAGGATCGTCGTCTCGCGGCTGTCGGGCTGGGTGTTCGGAATCGTGGTCATGCTGAAAATGCTCTGCAAGAAGGTCGTCCCTCCCTAGCCGGTCGGATTGCGCCAAGTCGAGACGCGAGTTTCACGCAATCTTGGCGGGTAGCGCAAACAGCGTGCAGAAATGGGCGGCAAGCGCCACGTCGCCGCTGACCGCAAGCCGCCCCGCCGCGATGAGTTGGGCGAGCGGCGTCGTTCCGAACAAAGCGGGCAGGAACGCGTTGGGCTCGCCGGCCAGCACCGCGTCCGCCTGCGCGATTCCGTCGCGGGCGAGCGTCAGACCGCCATCGCCGATCGCCGCCACATAGCGCTCGCTCCCCAGCGAAAATCCGATCCGCGCGGCAAAGCCCTCTGCTTTTGCGGGATCGAACATCATCCGCAGCGCAAGCATCAGTGCGACGCGCGAGAACGGCAGCGACGGGTCGTGCGCGGGCGAGCGCAGCGCCCAGCGGCCGAGCGCCATGACGATCGGCTCGGCCTCATACCCCCACGGCGTCAAGGCGTAGACCTTCACATTGGCCGGCGGCGGCAGCGTCTCGCGCGTCAGCACGCCCGCCGCCTCAAGCCCCTGCAGCCGCTGCGTCAGCACGTTCGCGCTCAGCCCCGGCAATCCGCTGCGGATCTCGCCGAAGCGCCGCGGGCCGAGCAGCAACTCGCGGATCACCAGCAGCGACCAGCGCTCGCCGACGAATTCGAGCGCGAGCGCGGTGCCGCACGCATCGTCATACCAGCGCTTGATTGTCCCACTGGGTGCTTCAGTCACTTTTGCTAACTTCATGGTTGCAATTTGTAACTATCGACCGCATCCTTTGCAAACGTCGAATCGCACCGGAGAGTGGCGCCATGACACAGCGGATCTTCATCAGCCTGCCGGTTGCCGACGTCGCGGCGTCCACCGCCTTTTACGAGGCGATCGGCTGCACCAAGAACCAGGCCCTCTCCAGCGATGCCGCCGCCTCGATGGCGTGGTCCGACACCATCACCTTCAACCTGCTGAGCCACCCGGTCTATCGCGGCATCTCGCCCAAGCCGCCGGGCGATGCGCGCGCGACCGGCGGCCCGCTCTTCGCGCTGGCGCTCGATTCGCGCGAAGCGGTCGATGCCTTCGCCGCCGCCGCGATCGCGGCGGGCGGACGCGAAGTCCACGGCGCCGAGGACGAAGGCTTTATGTATTCGCGCGGGGTCGAGGATCCTGACGGCCACGGCTTCGGGCCGTTCTGGATGGACGCGGCGGCCGCGCCCGCGGCGCCTCCCGAGGCGGCACTCGCCGACTGATCCGGCCAATCGAGGAGCGGTACCGATGACTCCGACCATCACCACCTTCGCCTGGGTACCCAAATTTGCGCGCGGCCAGGTCCGCGATCTTCGCGCGCGCTGGGCGTTCGAGGAAATTGGCGAGCGCTACACGGTCGACCTGATCCGCGACGCCAAGACGCCCGAGTATCGCCGCCTGCAACCCTTCGGCCAAGTGCCGACCTATCGCGACGACGGCGTCGCGCTGTTCGAATCGGGCGCGATCGTGCTGCACATCGCGCGTCGCGGCGCGGGGCTGCTCCCCGACGATGCCGCGGGCCGCGCGATCGCCGAGCAATGGGTCATCGCCGCGCTCAATTCGGTCGAGCCGGCGGTGATGGATCTGGTGCGCTGCGACCTGTTCGAGGCCGACAAGCCGTGGTCGGCGCAACGCCGCCCGAGCGTCCTGGAAACGGCGCGCGCGCGGCTCGGCGGGGTCGCGGCGGCGCTCGGCGCCCAGCCCTATCTCGGCGGCGACGCCTTCACCGTCGGCGACCTGATGATGGCAGCAGTGTTGCGCATCGGCCCGACCGACGAACTGTTCGAAGGCCTCCCGACGCTCGCCGCCTATCTCGCGCGCTGCACCGCGCGGCCCGCCTTCGAACGCGCGCTCGCCGACCAGCTCGCGGTGTACGCCGAGCAAGCCGTCCCCGCCGTATGAGGAAGCCCGAGCGATGACCAACCTGCATGGCACGCCGATCTGGTACGAATTGCACAGCGCCGATCCGCCCGCGTCAAAAGCGTTCTACGATCATGTCATCGGCTGGCGGATCGGCGAACCCGCCCCCGACATGGACTATCGCATGATCGAGACCGGCCACGGACTCGTCGGCGGCGTGATGCGGCTCATGCCCGAAATGGCTGCCGGCGGGGCAAAACCTGGCTGGCTGTTCTACATCTGAGTCGACGATGTCGATGCCTCGGTCGAGGCGATCAACGCCGCCGGCGGCGCGGTGCAGATGGGCCCGTGGAGCATCCCCGGCGTCGGCCGTATGGCGATGGTCACCGATCCGCAGGACATTCCCTTCTACATCATGCGCGGCGACAGCGACGAAGACAGCACCGCCTATGACCGCAGCGGCATGGGCAAATGCAACTGGAACGAGCTGATCACCCCCGATCAGGACGCCGGCGACGCCCTCTACCGCCACATCTTCCACTGGAGCTATCCCGACGTGATGCCGATGGGCCCGATCGGCGAGTACCGCTTCATCGCGGTCGGCGAGCAGACCTTCGGCGCGACGATGCGACATTCCGGCGAAGCGCGGCACCCCGGCTGGCGCTTCTATTTCCGCGCGCCCGATATCGAGGCCGCCGCCGTGCGCGTGGCCGAGGCGGGCGGCAGCGTCCTGTCGGGTCTGATGGACGTGCCCGGCGGCGACCGCATCATCGTCGCGAGCGATCCGCACGGCGTCGTGTTCGGCGTGGTCGGTC
This sequence comes from Sphingomonas sp. PWP1-2, assembly GCF_049898305.1. NCBI lineage: Bacteria > Pseudomonadati > Pseudomonadota > Alphaproteobacteria > Sphingomonadales > Sphingomonadaceae > Sphingomonas > Sphingomonas sp. PWP1-2. The sequence continues at coordinate 238,418 of NZ_JAFCXM010000006.1, read as the reverse complement.
CGGGGGCGGCGGGCTGAGCGTCGCGATCGCGCCCGGCCGCATCACGCGAACGCCGGTGCGCCCTTCAACTGCGTATAGGCGGCAATCACCTCCTGCAGCTTGGTCTCGAAACCGCGGTCCCCGCCGTTGCGATCGGGATGATATTTGCGCACCAGCTCGGCATAGCGCTCGCGCAACCCCCGCCGGTCGACATCCGCTGCCAGCCCGAGCACCTTGAGCGAGCGCCGGTCGACCTCCGACAACGGCCGCCCGTCCTTGCGCGCCGGCTCGGCCGCGCGCCGGAAGCGCGCGCCGATCGCATCGAGCGGATCGCTGAAATCGCCCCATTTCGGCGGCACGTCGGCGCCCGAATGCGCAAAGGCACGCGTCTCGCGCTCCCATCCGGCGAACGGGCGCTGCTGCGCGTGGATTTCCTCGGCGCTCATGCCCGTGAAGAAATTGTAGCGCGCATTGAACGCGCGGACATGATCGAGGCAGAACCAGCGATACGGCCGTGGCCCGTCGCCGCTGATCCGCGGCGAATCGCCTGCGGGCGCGCGGAATTCGCCCGCTTCGTCGCACCCCGGTTCCTCGCACACGCGCCCGGTCCCCTCGACCCGGCCGTGGAAGCGCGGGGCGGGCCGCTCTCTCGCGCCATCTTTCTTGTCGTCCTCGCGCGCCACGCGGGGCTCCCTAACTGCAAAAACGGCCTATATAGGCGCGATGACCGACCCTGCCACCGCCCCCGCCCCGATTCCTGGCGCACCCCCGCGCCCGCTCGTCGATGAGATCCGCGAGCGCCTCGTCGCCGCGCTCGCCCCCACCGCGCTCGACGTGTCGAACGACAGCGCCCAGCATGCCGGCCATCTCGGCGACGACGGCACCGGCGAATCGCATTTCAGCGTGAGCGTCGAATCGCCCGCCTTTGCCGGCCTGTCGCGCGTCGCGCGGCAACGCCTCGTCAACACCGCGCTCGCCGATCTGCTGCGCGACCGGATCCACGCGCTTGCGATCCGCGCGCGGGCGCCGGGCGAATGAGCGCGCGCTACAGGCTGTGGTACTGGCCCGACCTTCAGGGCCGCGGCGAGTTCGTTCGGCTCGCGCTCGAGGCGGCGGGGATCGGCTATGACGATTGCGCGCGGCAGCACGGCGCCGAGGCGCTGCTCGACGACATGGAACGCCACGCGGCGGCGCGCGGGCCGTTCGCTCCGCCGTATCTGGAACTCGACGGAATGGTGATCGCGCAAGTCGCCAACATTCTGCTCTACCTCGGCGACCAGCACCATATCGGGGGCGCAACAATTGCCGACCGGCTGTGGCTCAACCAGCTCCAGCTGACGATCGCCGATGTCGTCGCCGAGGCGCACAACGTCCATCACCCGCTCGACGGCAACGCCTATTACGAGGACCAGCAGGACGCCGCACTGATCGCCGCGGCCGCGTTCCGCGAAGATCGCATCCCCAAGTTCCTCGGCTATTTCGAACGCGCGGCGAAGGCCAATCCCGGCGAATGGCTGATCGGCGATCGCTGGAGCTATGGCGACACCTCGCTGTTCCAGCTGGTCGAAGGCCTGCGCTACATGTTTCCCAAGCGGATGGCGGCGATCGAGGGCGCGTATCCGGCGGTGCTCCGCATCCACGATCAGGTCGCCGCACTGCCGGGTATCCGCGCCTATCTCGAGAGCGACCGGCGCATCGCGTTCAACGAGCAGGGCATCTTCCGCCACTATCCCGAGCTCGACGCCGCCGGAGACGAGCGGGCATGAGCCGCGTCCCCCGCCCGGCGGCGCGCATCCTGCTGCTCGACCAAGCCGATCGCGTGCTGCTGTTCCGCTTCGATCCCGACGATCGCCCGCCCTTCTGGTGTACGCCGGGCGGCGCGGTCGATCCGGGCGAGAGCTATGAAGCCGCCGCGCGCCGCGAGCTGCGCGAGGAGACCGGGCTCGAGCTCGATTGCGGGCCGCAAGTGCTGCAACGCCATGTCGAGTTCCTGACGATCGAGGGCGTCGAAGTCAGCGCCGACGAGCGCTATTTCCGCGTCCGCGCGCCGCACGATGCGGTCGACACGAGCGGCCATACCGCGCTCGAACAGCGCGTGATGACGCGCTTCCACTGGTTCACGCGCGCCGAACTCGCCGCCGCCACCGAACCCTATTTCCCCGAGGATCTCCCCGCGATCCTCGACGCGCTGGAGGTCTCCGAATGACCAACGACGACCTCATCCTGCAGACGATCACGCCCGTCACGCACGACCTCGGTGGCTTCAAGGTCCACCGCACGCTCCCCTCGCGACCGCGCACGATGGTCGGGCCGTTCATCTTCTTCGACCAGATGGGGCCATCACGGCTCGGCATGGGCGAAGGGATCGACGTGCGGCCGCACCCGCACATCAATCTGTCGACCGTCACTTATCTGTTCGGCGGCGCACTCGGGCATCGCGATTCGCTCGGAAGCGACGTCGTGATCGAGCCCGGCGCGGTCAATCTGATGACCGCGGGGAACGGCATCGTCCATTCCGAGCGCACCCCCGACGCGGCGCGCGCCGACGGCCCCGAGCTATCGGGCATCCAGACCTGGCTCGCCATGCCCGAGCAGGACGAGGAGATGGCGCCCGCGTTCGAGCATGTCGCGCGCGCCGATCTGCCGACGGTCGAGGTCTCGAACGCCCGCGCACGCGTCGTGATGGGGAGCCTGTGGGGCGCGACCGCGCCGACCACGACCTATGCCGAGACGATCTACGCCGACATCGTGCTCGACGCGGGCGGATCGATCCCGATCGATGCGGAGGCCGACGAACGCGCGCTCTACATCGCGCTCGGCGAGGCGACCTTGGATGGGATGACGCTCGAGCCGATGACGCTCTACGTGCTCAAGCCCGGCACCACTGCCACCTTGCGCTCGACGACGGGCGCCCGCGCGATGCTGTGCGGCGGCGAGGCGTTCACCACGCCGCGCCACGTCTGGTGGAACTTCGTCTCCTCGCGCCGCGACCGGATCGACGAAGCCAAGCGGGCGTGGACTGCGGGGGAATTTCCGAAGGTACCGGGCGACGACAAGGAATGGATCCCGATTCCGGCCATTCCCAAGACTGTCAGCTATCCGTAATGCCTCTCCCCTCCCGCTTGCGGGAGGGGCTGGGGGTGGGCTCGCGCTATCGAAACGAACCGCATGTGGAGGCCGGGCGCCCACCCCCGACCCCTCCCGCAAGCGGGAGGGGAGTATCAAAATGACCGCCTTCACCCTGAACCGAATCGCCCTCCCCACCGGCGTCGAGCTCGATGTCGCCACCGCCGGCAAACCTGCGCACCCGCCGATCCTCCTGCTCCACGGCTTCCCCGAATCGCACCGCACCTGGCGCCACGTCATCCCGCAGCTCAGCGCCGATCATTTCGTCATCGCCCCCGACCAGCGCGGCTTCGCCCGTTCCTCCAAGCCCGCCGCGATTGGCGACTACACCCCCGACAAGATGGTCGCCGACCTGCTCGCGCTCGCTGACCATTTCGGGCTGACCACCTTCACGCTCGTCGGCCACGACTGGGGCGGCGCGATCGCGTGGATGGCGGCGTTGCAGAACCCCGGCCGCATCACCCGCCTCGTCATCGTCAACGCACCGCACCCCTTCGTCTTCCAGCGCACGCTGTTCGACGACATGGCGCAGCGCGAGGCGAGCCAGTACATCACCGCCTTCCGCAATCCCGGGTTCGAGACCTATATCGACAGCATCGGACTCTCCAATTTCTTCGACAGCAGCTTCCTGCGCCACACCGATTTCTCAAAGATCGCCGATGAAAAGCCGGTCTATCTCGACCAATGGAGCCAACCCGGCGCGATGACCGCGATGCTCAACTGGTACCGCGCGAGCCCGATCCTGGTGCCGGCAATGGACGAGACGCCGCCGCGTCCGGCGTTCCTCGACGGCGCGTTCCCGCCGGTGACGCAGCCGACGCTGGTGGTGTGGGGTCTCGGCGACGCAGCGCTGCTGCCGAGCCAGCTCGAGGGGCTCGAGACGCTGGTGCCCGATCTCACGCTGGTAAAGGTCGATGCCGGGCATTTCGTCCCGTGGGAAAACCCCGACGCGATCGTCGCCGCGATCAAGGCGTGGGAAGCCACCTAAATCCTCCCCGGCACGGGGAGGATCAAACCCTTACCCGCGCCGCCTCCGGCAAATCCACCAGCGGCGCAGCCCCCGCGCCAGCCCCCGTATCGATCCACGCCCCATGCGCATGGCTCGTCGCCACCGTCGTCCACTCCGCGCGCCCCGGCCACCACCGCGCCCGCACCACCTGGTGCCCGACCGACCGATCGGGCTCCATCGCAACCCACCCAAGCGGGCGCTCGACCGTCGCACGCGCGCCCGCTGCGGCCATCGCCACGCGCACGCGCTCGGCCACCGGCTCGGGCAGATACTGCCACACCACCGAATGCATCAGCACGCGAGTCACGCCTTCCGCCTGTGGCTCGGCCAACCGCGCCTCGATCCAGTCCGCGGCATCCGCCCGCTCCAGCGCTACGCCATGCGCGCGCACCATCTCCACCGCCGCGCGCACCCGCGCCAGGCGTTCGGGCGTCTCGGGCCAGACATAGGCCGCGAGCCGCGCCGCCACCGCCGGATCGGTCGCATCGATCGGCGCGGTGTCGCACCCGCGCACCGACACGATCTCGAGCGGCACCGGATCGGGCGGCGGCCCGCTCCAGCGCGGCGTGATCGTCACCAGCGAGTCGGCCGGCCCGAACCAGGCGCCCCCAAGATCGAACCGATACCGCCCGATCAGCAGGTTGAGCCCAGCACTCGAGCCGATCTCGAGCACCTCCACGCGCGGCCCGCACGCCCGCGCAATCTCGAGCAACCCGAGCAGCAGCGCCGCCGACCGCCCCGGCTCATTGGTCTGCGGCGGCCCGTCGAGCCACGGCAGCAACGCCGCCTCATGCACGGCGAGTACCCGCTCGATCGTCGCGAGGATAGCGCGCGCATCGGTCACCGCCCCCGAATACACCGCCGCCAACCCGGCATCGTCCCCCGCCTGCACCAGCGCATGCAGTCCCCCGAACAGCCGCAACGGCAAGGCATCGCGCGTCGGCTCGCCCGCCCAGTCGAGCACCCGCGCCCCGATGACCGATCGCCGCGTCAGCCCGTCGACGAGCGCCGCGCACATCCGGGCATAGACCGGCGCGGCATTGGCCTCGCAATACTGCTGCTGGATCCGGAACGCGTCACGATTGGTCTGCTCATCGGCCATGATCGATTTTCTCCGTCGGTCGCGTTGTTGCGCCCACCCCCGCCGCCAAGTAAAGCCCGCGGCATGGCAGACCCGATCATCATCGCCGTCCCCAAGGGCCGCATCCTCGCCGAAGCGATCCCCTTGCTCGAACGCGCCGGAATCGTCCCCGAAGCCGCGTTCAGCGACGAGAACAGCCGCGCGCTGCGCTTCACTACCAACACCCCCGGAATCGACCTCATCCGCGTCCGCGCGTTCGACGTCGCGACCTTCGTCGCGCACGGTGCGGCGCAGCTCGGCATCGTCGGGTCCGACGTGCTCGCCGAGTTCGACTATTCCGAGCTCTACGCGCCGGTCGATCTCGGCATCGGCCATTGCCGCCTGTCGGTCGCGGAGCCCGCCGACATGGCGGCGAACGACGATCCGCGCGGCTGGAGCCACGTCCGCGTCGCGACCAAATACCCCCACGTCACCGAAGCGCATTTCGCGCGCCGCGGCGTGTCGGCCGAGTGCGTCAAGCTCAACGGCGCGATGGAGCTGGCGCCGCTGCTCGGCCTCGCGCCGCGGATCGTCGATCTGGTGTCGTCGGGCCGCACGCTGAAAGAGAACGGCCTGGTCGAGGTCGAGGTGATTTGCGAGGTCACCTCGCGGCTGATCGTCAACCGCGCGGCGTTCAAGACGCGCGGCGAAGTCGTACCGCTGGTCGAGGCGTTCCGGCAGGCTGTTGCACAGGAGATGGCGGCATGAGCGCCTTTACGACTCGCCTCGCTGAAAGGGAGGAGGGGAGCATCTTATGATCAAGCTCACCACCACATCGCCCACCTTCGCCGCCGACTTCACCACGCTGGTCAACGCCCGCCGCGAAGCCGATGCCGACGTCGCGCGCGACGTCCGCGCGATCATCGCGCGCGTCCGTTACGAAGGCGATTCCGCGGTCCACGCCTATACGCAAAGCTTCGACCGCCACGATCTCGACGCCACCGGCTGGCAGATCGACCCCAGCGAATGGCGCGCCGCGTATGACGGCCTGGCCCCCGATCTCCGCGCCGCGCTCGAGCTCGCGGCAGAGCGCATCGCCACCTATCACGAGAAGCAGAAGCCGCAGGGCACCGACAGCACCGACGCCAACGGCATCCGCACCGGCGCGCGCTGGAATGCGATCGAACATGCCGGGATCTACATCCCCGGCGGCCGCGCGGCCTATCCGAGCTCGGTGCTGATGAACGCGATCCCCGCCAAGGTCGCCGGCGTCGATCGCATCGTCATGGTCACGCCGACCCCCGACGGCGAAGTCAATCCGCTGGTGCTCGCCGCCGCGCACATCGTCGGCGTCGACGAGCTGTGGCGGATCGGCGGCGCGCAGGCGATCGCCGCGCTCGCCTACGGCACCGATCGGCTCCGCCCGGTCGACGTCATCACCGGCCCGGGCAACGCCTGGGTCGCCGAGGCCAAGCGCCAGCTCTACGGCGTCGTCGGCATCGACATGGTCGCAGGCCCCTCCGAGATCGTGGTCGTCGCCGACGGCGAGAACCGCGCCGACTGGATCGCCGCCGATCTGCTCAGCCAGTCCGAGCACGACCCGACCAGCCAGTCGATCCTGTTTACCGACTCGGCCGAATTCGCCGAAGCCGTCGCCGCCGCGGTCGACGCCCAGATCGAGACGCTCGCAACCGCGAAGGTCGCGCGCGCGGCATGGGACGCGAACGGCGCGATCATCGTCGTGCGCACGCTCGAAGAGGCGCTCCCGCTGGTCGATCGCCTCGCCGCCGAGCATCTCGAACTCGCGTGCGACGATCCGCAGGCGCTGTTCGACAAGCTGCGCCACGCCGGCTCTGTGTTCCTTGGCCGCCACACGCCCGAGGCGATCGGCGATTACGTCGCCGGGCCGAACCACGTGCTGCCGACCGGGCGCCGTGCGCGCTTTGCCAGCGGGCTGTCGGTGCTCGATTTCATGAAGCGCACGAGCTTCCTGCAGTTAGGCCCCCAAGGCCTCGCCGCCATCGGCCCAGCCGCGGTAGCGCTGGCCGAAGCCGAGGGCCTCCCCGCCCACGCAAGATCGGTCGCGCTCCGGCTCGGCTAAGCCTTAAGCCCCTCCCCTTCAGGATTGTCGGGTCGGCCATGCCCCCGGCATGGCCTAAAGGATGCGGGGCATCCTTCACCCGACAATGGGTTGGAGTGGGGCCGTGCCGCGAACGCGCGCGCCAGTCTCTGCGAGACACCCCCCACCCCCATCCCCTCCCCTGAAGGGGTGGGGCGCGCTTGATGCGCGCCCCCCACACACCAATCTTCCCGTTCCCCGCTTTTTCCCCTATGGCGCCCGCCCATGTCCTCCCACGCCACTCCCCGCACCGCCGCCCGCTCCAAAGCGCGCGCCGCCGCCCGTCTCGCCGCCGTCCAGGCGCTGTACCAGCACGACATGGAAGCAACGCCCGTCGCGCAGCTGCTCAACGAGTTCCACAACCACCGCCTCGGCGCGACGATCGAGGACGCCGAATATGCCGAGCCCGAGGTCGATTTCTTCGACGATGTCGTAAAGGGCACCGAGGCGCGCCTCGCCGAGATCGACACGACGATCGCCGCCAAGCTCGCCAAGGGCTGGAACCTCGCGCGGCTCGACAAGGCGATGCGCGCGATCCTGCGCGCGGGCACCTACGAGCTGCTCGCGCGCGCCGACGTGCCCGTCGGCACCGTCATCACCGAATATGTCGACGTCGCGCACGCCTTCTTCGACAAGCGCGAGGCGGGCTTCGTCAACGGCCTGCTCGACGGTATCGCCAAGGACGTCCGCGCCTGACCATGGGCGAGGTCGTCAACCTCCGCCGCGCGCGGAAAGCCCGCGCCCGCGACACCGCCGAGACGACCGCCGCCACCAACCGCGCCGCGTTCGGCCGCAGCAAGGCCGAACGCGCCGCGACAGCGCACGACGCGGCACGCGCCGAACGCGCGCTCGACGGAGCCAAGCGCGAGGAATGACCCTGCGGTCGTGACCGCCGGGCGATCCCCACGCTTCCGCGCGCCTCGCCGCCAGGCGGGAGGAGGATGCGCGCTCGCAAACAGAGTTTGGGAAAGCAAAACACCCGTAACTGTATTGCCGCAGCAAGACACCGCGCTTATGGTTCGATGGAAAGGCGATTGCGGTGACACTGACGGGGAAGCTCATCCGATATGCCGCGTGGGCGACGCTCGTCGCAGCGGGCATGTCTCCCGCCTTGGCCGGCCCATGGGTGCCGATGGCAACAGCGGGCAAGGCTGCCGACGGAGTTTGGCGATCCCGCGGCTACGGGCATATCCTCGTGGTGCACGGCGGCGCGCGCACGCTGTATCACGTCGCCGGCGCGTTCTGTTATCGTGATCCGACCGGCGAAACCGACGACGATACGTATCGGCTCGTGTCGATCGTAAGCCCGACGCACATCGTATTCGCCGCCTCGGCCGACCAGACGCGCTATGGCTTCGATCGTATCGCCGCGCTTCCGCGGCGCTGCACCGTGCAACGAGGTTGGACGGCGCACGATCTTGGCGAGGTGATCGCAGCCACCTTTGCCGATCTGTATCCCGGCTTCGGCCGACGCGGACGAACGTTGGGCACGCTCACCGCTGACCTCGCCACTCCGGACACCTCACCTCCCGACCTCGGCTTTTTCCAGCGCACGACCCGGGCGCTCGCGCGGCTCGACGATGCGCATGTGGGCTTGCAGGCCACGATCGCCGGTGTCGATCACGCTTTCGAAGGCGGTGAAGCGCCAACCATATCGAGCGCACGAGCCAACCCGGCATTGGGGGCCGATCCCGCCGAGAGGGAGCGAGCCTGGTCCAAATCGTACCGAGAGGGGATTACCGGTCTGCTCGACGGCGGCGGGCATCACGTCGCGAACCGCCGCATCCTGTGGGGCACGACAGGTCGGATCGGCTACCTCAACATCGTTGCGATGGGCGCGTTCGACAAGGATGCTCCACCCGACGACATGCGCGCACTGGACGCGGCGCTCGATGATGCCCTCACCGCCTTCCAAGGGCTTCCGGGGATAATCGTGGACGTGACCAACAACCGCGGCGGGTATGATGCGATCAGCCTCCACATCGCCCGCCGGTTCGCGAGCGAACGCCGGTTAGCCTTCTCGAAACGAGCGGTCGGCGCGAAGGGCGTCTATCAGCGGTTCGAAGTCGTGCCGAGCGATCGCGTGCGGTATATCAGCACGGTCGCGCTGCTGACGAGCGACGTGACGGTCAGTGCGGGCGAAACCTTCACCCTGGCGATGCGGGCGCTGCCAAACGTGAGGCAGATCGGCGGAACAACGCGCGGCGCGCTGTCCGATCAGCTCGCCAAGCCCCTGCCGAATGGCTGGACGTTGATGCTGCCGGCCGAGGACTATCGCGATCCCGCTGGCCGATCGCAGGAAGGTGTCGGCATCGATCCCGCGCGATCCTTGCCGCCCTTCGATCCCGATCACCAGACGATGATCCGGCGGGTCGTGGAGAGCCTGTCACCTCCGCGCTGAGCGGCATGATCCTGCCTTCCCGTTTCGGCATCCTTTCCGGGAAAGGCAGCAACGCCGCGCTGAGCTGGCTATCGCCATCCGCCTTCCCAAAGCGGCCGGGCCGTCTCCACCCCGTATCGCCGTTTCGCCGTTTCGCCCTCGAGACCGCGCGAGCATCGCCTGAAAGCCGACCGGCAGCGATCAGGCGGCAAAGCGGTCGGTCTCAAATCGCCCAGAAGCGGTCATTCGTTGGGTCGCGGCACACAAACCGGCAACTCTATCCGTGCCGCCGCTCAAATCGGCTCGCGTTGCAACGGAATGCGTCGGGTGCCCCCGGCGCGTGCGATCGCGGCCTTCATGTCGGCGCGCCGCTCAAGCGCGGGCAGGCGGCTGTAGATGGGATCGGGCGGCAGCGTCCCCACTGGCGGATCATAATCGCTGAGCATAAGAAGCACGGTCGCGCGTTGCTCAGGATCGTCGAGCCGCTGAATGAATTCTGCGGCGGCGCCATCGAAATCACCCGTGCACAGCAGCACGTCACCCAGTGCGCCAATATTCTCGCGCCGATGCGCCTTGACGAAGGCGATCGCCACGCTGGCGTCGACGGTCTTGCCGAGTTGCGCGGCCGCGCAGGCCTGAACCGAACGCATTTCCATCAGGCCATAGGCGCTCACATCGCGGCCCGGCACGTCGAACACCGCGAGCGTCGCCAGGGCATCGCTCGAATGACCCGAGCGCAACTGAGCCCAAGCGAGATTGATCGTCTGGCTGACGTTCAGACTACCGTGTTCTGCGGTCGCCTTGCCCTGGCCAAACGCCACGGCAGCGGCGTCGAAATGGCCGAGCGCTTGGTGTGTCCGCCCCACTCCATCCCACCACCAGTTAAGCTGCTCGTCGATATCGGTGTAGCTGCTCGCTTTTGGGCCTAGCGGCGCAGCCGCTTGCAGCGTGCCAAGCGCTGCATCGCCACGGCCTAATTCGCGCTCGCGCGCGGCGATCTCGATCACCACCTCGAGCGAATCGGGATGCAGGAGCGCTGCCGTCCGCAAAGTCGCAAGGAAACGCTCTACCGCCGCGCGCGGCGCAAAATCGGGGCCGAGTGCCTGGCGAAAGCGCGGATCGACGCTTAGCATCAATAGCATCGACGAATTCTCGATCTGACGGATCTGCGCGAGTGCGGCGTCCTTTTCACCGGCCTCGTAAAGCAAGCCGGCATAGTCACGGCGGAACGGGTCGATCACCGGCACCGCAGTCTGCGGTTGATAAGAGGGCGTGGTCAAGATCGCCAACAAACGGCGCCTTGCGGCAAGGCCGCCGCGGTCGCGCAACTGATGGGACAGCGCGAACATCCACTGGGCCGGTGCCGAGTTGAGCGCGCCGCCCCGCCCCTGCGTCATCGCGACGACCGTCGCGAGCGCGGCGTCGGGGGTCTTGGCATCGAGCTCCAGCGCCAGTCGGGTGCGCCAAATCCAGTCGCTGGCCTCGTCGAACCTAGTCGCGTCGAGAACGAAGCGATATGCGAGGGCGCTCTGCCGGGTTTGGAGGGCGCAAGTCACGCCCGCCTCAAGTACGGCCGCGCGAACGGACGGCGGCAATGTCGCCGACGCCGGCGCGGCGATGCCGACATCAATTAAGCGCAGTGCCTTCGCACAGTCCTTTGCGATGATGGCGCTTTCGGCCGCTTCTACCCATCCCGGCAGTTGGGCGTCACGCGCAATTGGGGCGGTATCAGAGGCCGCTACCACCGGGGTCGTACTCGCCGCCGTCAGCAGCAGCCAAGCGGCAAAGTGTTTGGCAATCGGCATCGGAGCTCCCAGCAGTGCTCACGTGGCTCGAAAACACGCGATCAGACGAAACAAGCCCAGTCGCCCGCCCGGGTCAAGTGCGCCCCGACGTAAGCCGGATCGAGTCGGAGTTGGACTAGAACGGCAGCTTTGATACTTTTGGTCCCGCAAGCCGAGGGTCGCCTAACCACCAATTGTACGCGTTCCTTATGCCTTTAGGCGTTCCGAATTCGCTTGAGCTGACTTAAAGGCATCAAATCACGAAGCTGCCGGGGCACAATCGACCAGTCGCGGACGTCAAATTTCCTGATAAGGTGTACCATGATCGTGTATAATCCAGAAGGCCTGCCGCAGCGACAATTGATCACCGGGGCCGTCGTTGCGGCCTTGGCCATTGGGGGGATGTTCTGGTGGGGTCTGCATTTCCACGTCTTCGGACGTGACATCAATTTTGCCGCTCACCCGGAACAGTTGGGCTTACCAATCCTGATTGCCGTTGCGGTGTTCGGGGGTGCTTACGCCGTATCGGGACTGTCGGGGGCTGTCAGGATAGTAGGCGGGTTTCTCTTACTTCTCGCCGGAGCCTATTTAATCGGTGTCGTGCGAAGGCTTTTTAGCTGACAAAGAAGGTCCGCTTCCCACCAGTAACAGGCATAGGCTGAACGCGAAAATGGCTGGGCGATGAAACTCCTACCCTCGCTTTTGCTAATCATGGCGTCGGCTTGTTCGCAATCTCCCGACGGCGGGCATATCGCGTTGATGGACGCTATTGATCGTAGGCTCGTGATGCCTCCGAAAGCCCATCCGCTCCGTGAATACGCACGGTATTATGCGCGCCGACAAGACGGCAAGATCGCGATATTCTTGACCGCATACGTTAATATGCCTTCGACGCCAGAAGCTGGCGAGCGGCGATGGATTGACCTTCGATTGATGCCCGACGCCAGCGACGGCGGCTGCGGGATCATCAACGCAGTTTATGACCCGTCGGTTGATCGCGTTGACCAAATCAGATGCAACGGTCCGAATTAGTCAACGACCGCTTCCCACCAAAAGCAGACATCCGCGCCGACCCCGGCTAGACCGGCGCGCATGACCGAAGCCGATTTCCTCGCCGCGGTGCGCGCGCTGCCGCTCCATCCCGGCGCGCTGGGCTTGCGCGACGATGCCGCGCGGCTCGGGCGGCTCGTGCTGACGAGCGATACGCTCGTCGAAGGCGTGCACTACCTCGCCGGCGATCCGCCGGGCGATGTCGCGTGGAAGCTGGTCGCGACCAACCTGTCGGATCTCGCCGCCAAGGGCGCGGTGCCCGTCGGGGTGATGCTCAACTACCCGCTGCGAAGCGCTGCCGTCCTTCCTCCAGGCGACGCGACAGCGGGCGAAGCCTCGCCGAGCGAAGACTGGGACAACGCCTTCCTCGCCGGCCTCGCCGACGCGCTCATCACCTTCGCCGCGCCGATCCTTGGCGGCGACACCGTCTCGCTCCCCGCCCACGCCCCGCGCGTCATCACGCTCACCGCGCTCGGCGACGCCGCACACGCGCCGACGCGCAGCGGCGCGCAGGCTGGCGACGCGCTCTGGGTCACCGGCACGATCGGCGATGCCGGCGCAGGGCTCGCCATCGCGTACGGCCAGCCAGGCCCCGCCGAGCTGCTCGCTGCCTATCGCCGCCCGCAGCCGCAGCTTGCCGCAGGTCAAGCGCTCGCCCCGCAGGTCCATGCGATGATGGACGTGTCCGACGGCCTGTTGATCGACGCGCAGCGCATGGCGGCGGCAAGCCGGCTCGCCGTCACGATCGACCTCGCGGCGATCCCGCTGTCCGACGCGTACCGCGCGCAGGCCGGCGACACTCGCGCCGCGCGGTGCGCCGCGGCGACCGCGGGGGACGACTATCAATTGCTTTTCGCACTCGCGCCGCACCGCGCGCCCGCCGCCCCCGCGACGCGGATCGGCGTCTTCGCGGCGGGCGCGGGCCTCACGCTGCACGACGCCGGGGCGCCGCTGTCGCTCCCCGCCGCGCTCGGCTATCAGCACGCGGGCTAACCCGCCCGAACCACGCCGCTTGCCAAGCCCCGCCGCCGCGTTACTCTGCCGGGCAAGCGTGGGGGCCGCCGTCGCGTACCGTCCCACCGATAATCCATGGGAAAGGACACGCATGACGATCGTCTATGCCGCCATCATCTGTGGCTTGCTTGCCGTAGCCTACGGCCTCCTCACCTCCGCCCAGGTCCTCCGAGCGCCCGCGGGCAACGAGAAGATGCAGGACATCGCCGCCGCGATCCAGGAAGGCGCCAAGGCCTATCTCGGCCGGCAATACCGCACGATCGCGATCGTCGGGGTGATCGTCCTTGTGCTCGTCTGGATCTTCCTCGACGGGATGCGCACCCCCGTCTCGGCGGTGAGCTTCGCGCTCGGCGCGGTTCTGTCGGGCGTGGCGGGCTATGTCGGGATGAACATCTCGGTCCGCGCCAACGTCCGCACCGCGGAAGCCGCGCGGACTTCGCTGCAGGGCGGCCTGACGATGGCGTTCCGCTCGGGCGCGGTTACCGGGTTGCTCGTCGCAGGCCTCGGCCTGCTCGCGATCTCGGGCACCTTCTGGTTCCTCGCCGGTCCGAACGGCGCCGATGCCGGCGCGCCGGTGGTGGTGAAGGCGCTCACCGCACTCGCGTTCGGTGCCTCGCTCATCTCGATCTTCGCGCGCCTCGGCGGCGGGATCTTCACCAAGGCGGCCGATGTCGGCGCCGATCTCGTCGGCAAGGTCGAGGCGGGCATCCCCGAGGACGACCCGCGCAACCCCGCCACCATCGCCGACAACGTCGGCGACAATGTCGGCGATTGCGCCGGCATGGCGGCCGATCTGTTCGAGACCTATGTCGTCACGATCGGCGTGACGATGATCTCGGTCGCGCTCGCGCTGCGCCAGGCCGATGCGCTGCTCCAGGTGATGACGCTCCCGCTGATCGTCGGCGGGGTGTGCATCCTGACCTCGATCATCGGCACCTATTTCGTCCGCTTGGGGCGCGGCCAATCGATCATGGGTGCGCTCTACAAGGGGTTCTGGGTCAGCATCCTGCTGTCAATCCCGGCGATCTACCTCGTCACGCGCTATGTGCTCGGCGACATGAGCGCGATCATCGGCGGCAACGCCTTCCTCGACGGCGGCACGCAAGTCGCCGCCGCCGGCGTCGCGGCGGCGACCTTCACCGGCTGGGAGCTGTTCTGGTCGATGATGGTCGGGCTCGCGGTCACCGGACTGCTGGTGTGGATCACCGAATATTACACCGGCACCAACTTCAGACCCGTCCGCAGCATCGCCAAGGCGTCGCAGACCGGCCACGGCACCAACGTCATCCAGGGCCTCGCGATCAGCCTCGAATCGACCGCGCTCCCAACGCTCGTCATCGTCGTCGCGGTGATCGCGGCGTATCAGCTCGCCGGCGTGATCGGCATCGCCTTCGCCGCGACCGCGATGCTCGCGCAGGCGGGGATGGTCGTCGCTTTGGACGCCTACGGCCCGGTGACCGACAATGCCGGCGGCATCGCCGAGATGGCGGGGCTCCCCGACGACGTCCGCCACCGCACCGATGCCTTGGACGCGGTCGGCAACACCACCAAGGCCGTGACCAAGGGCTATGCGATCGGCTCGGCGGCGCTCGCAGCCCTCGTGCTGTTCAACGCCTATACCTCGGACCTGGCGCGCGACTTCCCCGATCTCACGGTCAATTTCGCGCTGTCGAACCCGTACGTCATCGTCGGGCTGCTGCTCGGCGCGCTGCTCCCCTATCTGTTCGGCGCGATGGGGATGACCGCGGTCGGCCGCGCGGCGGGCGCGGTGGTCGAGGAAGTGCGCCACCAGTTCCGCGAGAACCCCGGCATCATGGCGGGCACCAGCCGCCCCGATTACGCGCGCACGGTCGATCTCGTCACCAAGGCGGCGATCAAGGAGATGATCGTCCCCTCGCTGCTCCCGGTGCTCTCGCCGATCCTCGTCTTCTTCGTGATCCGCGCCGTGGCGGGCCAAGCCGAGGGCTTCGCAGCCTTGGGAGCGATGCTGCTCGGGGTGATCGTCTCGGGGCTGTTCGTCGCGATCTCGATGACGAGCGGCGGCGGCGCGTGGGACAATGCCAAGAAATATATCGAGGACGGGCATTATGGCGGCAAGGGCTCGGAGGCGCACAAGGCGGCGGTGACAGGGGATACCGTGGGGGATCCGTACAAGGATACCGCGGGGCCGGCGGTTAATCCGATGATCAAGATAACGAATATTGTCGCGCTGCTGCTGCTTGCAGCCTTGGCTGCGAGCGCAGGCTAGGGCGAAAGCCCTAGCAGGCGCGACCGGCCGGCGGGGGCGCCCGACGCCCCCGACCGACGGCGTGGCTTTGCCACGACGCCCCTTCGGCTTTGGCAGCCGCCTAACGCAAAGCGTTAGAAGGCGATCAGCCAAAGCCCGGCCGGCGGGTGGACGAGCCTTTCTCGTCCACCCGACCGACGGCGTGGCTTCGCCACGACGCCCCTTCTTACCCCCTCCCCTCGTCACCCCGGCCTTGTGCCGGGGCCCACCGTCCCACGCAAACTCCGTCGGTTGCGCGCGCATCCCGGTAGGCCCCGGCACAAGGCCGGGGTGACGAAAGGGTGGCGGACTCCCCCCAGCCCGCGCTACCCAGCAAGAATGCCCCACCGCCCCCTCTCCCCCGGCGAGCTCGACCACGCGCAGGCGCTGTTCGGCGACGCGATCGCGTATGACGGCATCAAGGTCCACGCCCGCCGCTACCTCCCCTTCCAGCCGCGTAGCGTCGCGATGGCCCCCAACGGCCACATCTATTTCCCGAAGCCCAGCTACAAGCCGGACTTCTCGACCACCGTCCCCGATCTCGCCTGGATCCTCCACGAACTCACCCACGTCTGGCAGCACCAGCACGGCATGTGGGTCCGCCTGCGCGGCACGCTCGCCGCCGGGCGCTACCATTACGGTGACCTCGCCGACACCAACCGGCCCTTCACCCGCTTCAATATCGAGCAGCAGGCGGCGATCGTCGGCGATTACGTGCTGACCACCAACGGCTACCACGCCCAACACGGCCGCGGCGCGCGCGCCGATTACGAGCGCGTGCTGCCGTTCGTCGGCGGAGCGTAAGGCGCTGTAATACCGCCGCCCTGCCGCCTTGCCTCGGCCCCACGGGCGGCTAGGATGGCACCGGCGACGCGCTCGTCGGTCGGGGGACAACATGATGCGATATCGGGGATTTCGAGGCCTACTCGGCTGGACGGCGCTGTTTGCGGCAAGCCCGCTCGCCGCGACCGAGCCCGCCCCTGCCAACCCGCCCCCCGCGGTCGCGCCGATCCCCGTAGAAAGCTTCGGCCAGCTTCCCTTCATGGAAGCTCCCAAGCTTTCGCCGGACGGAAAGCGCGTCGCCGCAAAGATCGCGATCAAGGGTCAGCAGCGGCTCGCCATCTTCGCGCTGGATGACACGCAGCATGTCGGAGTCATCAATCCCGGCGCGTCGGACATCAATGGCTGGTCGTGGGTCAACAACGACTGGCTGATCGCCCAGATCGGCGCCACCGCGCCGGTTGAGGGTGACAGCTGGTACCTGCGTCGCACGCTCGGCATCAGCGCCGACGGCAAGACGATCACCATGCTTGGCAAGGATGACGCGGCGCAGAGCGCTGACGACGTGCTTTGGATCGCGCAGGATGGCAGCCCGCATGTTCGGATCGCGCTGCAAACCTCGATCTACAGCGATGCGGCAGGCTTCTGGCCCGAAGTGCGCGATTATGACGTGACCAACGGTCACAGCACGCTGGTCCAGCGATCGGTCGAGACCGTGATGGACTGGTATGCCGATCCTGCCGGGACCGTTCGGCTCGGCATGGGCTATGACGATGCGTCGCGCAGCTATCGCTTGCTCTACCGCGACACCGCCAAGCAGACCTTCCGCACCGTCAGCCGTGCGCGCGGACGCGATGCCGACCTTGGCAACACCCCCGCGATCTTCCTTCCCGAATCCGGCAAGGCGCTCGCCTTCGACGATGCCGACGGGTTCAACGCACTCTATCCGCTCGATCTCGCGACGCTCAAGACCGGACCGAAGCTGTTCGGCGTTCCCGGCTATGACATCGACAGCGTCATCACCGGAGATGGCGGGTCGCGGCTCGTCGGGGTGCGCTATACCGACACGCGCGAACGCACGCACTGGTTCGACTCAAAGCTGGCCGATGTGCAGGCCAAGATCGATGCAGCGGTCGGTGCGCGCACCGCACAGATCGTGTCGTGGAGCCGCGACTTCAGCGTGTTGCTGGTGCGCGTTGGCGGCGCCGATCGGTTGGGCGCCTATTACGTCTTCCGCCCCGAAGAAGGCGTGATGCACATATTTGCGACGCTTAACGATGGGCTCGGCATCAAAGCCTATGCGCCGGTCTCGACGATCCATTACAAGGCGCGCGACGGGCTAGACATAGCAGCGGTGCTCACGGTACCGCACGGCAAGCCCGCCAAAGCGCTCCCGCTGATCCTGATGCCGCATGGCGGCCCGTTCGCGCGCGATGACGAGCGCTGGGACTGGTGGGCGCAATTTCTCGCCAGCCGCGGCTATGCCGTGCTCCAGCCCAATTATCGCGGGTCTTCGGGCTATGGCGGGGATTTCACCAAAAAGGGTCGCGGGCAATGGGGCCTCGCGATGCAGGACGATCTGACCGATGCGGTCAAATGGGCGGCCGAAAGCGGGCTGGCCGACGCCAAGCGTGTCTGCATCGTCGGCGGCTCCTATGGCGGCTATGCCGCGTTCCGCGCAGCGGGGCGCGATGCCGCGGTCTATCGCTGCGCGGTGTCCTATGCCGGCGTCGCCGACATGCCCGCGATGCTGCGTTATGACGGCGCCTTCCTCAACGGCGGGCGCGCAAAGGATTATTTCCGCGAGCAGGCACCCGATCTAAAGGCGGTCTCGCCGGTCTATGACGCCGCGCATTTCGCGATGCCGATCCTGATCCTCCACGGCAAGAAGGACACCGTCGTGCCGGTTGCGCAATCGCGCAGCATGGTCGCGCGGCTCAAGGCGGCGGGAAAGCCGTACCGCTATGTCGAGCAGCCGCTCGGCGACCACCATTTCTCGCGCGAGGCCGACCGGGCGCAATTTCTCACCGAGCTCGAGGCGTTCCTGAAAGAGAACAATCCCGCCTGAGCGCCCCCCTCGAAAAACCGCTGTCCTACACGCCCCCTTTTTGTCATCCTCTCCCCCGACTCGCGCCCCACAGCGCCGCTCTTTCACAGCGTCAGCCCGTCAACCGCATCCCCCGCGCGCCCACCCCCGCGCGATCATCACGAAAACGGAAACGATCGAAGCCGATAACACCAGCTCCAGGGGTCAATCGAGTCAAGCACGGCTCGGTTCGTCGCACCGCTTTCCTTTTCGGGCGTGTTCGGCTATGCGCCGCGCTTCGCGAACACCGCACAAGATCACCCACATCCTCAGAGGTTTGTTTGGCAAAAGAAGAACTGCTCGAAATGCGCGGCCAGGTGGTGGAGCTTCTGCCCAACGCCATGTTCCGCGTGAAGCTTGAGAACGATCACGAAATCCTCGGTCACACCGCCGGCAAGATGCGCAAGAACCGCATCCGCGTGCTCGTCGGCGACGAGGTGCTGGTCGAGCTGACGCCGTACGATCTAACCAAGGGGCGGATCACCTACCGCTTCAAGTAAGCGCGCCGACCCCGTTCCGCCCCGGCGACGGCCGGGGTCCGGTTGTGGCCCGGTCGTGGACTGCCGCGGACTCTGCCGCGCGTGATGACAACGACCTGCGCGCTCGGCCGGCGGCCGTCGCCGGGGAAGGTATGATATGACCCTCGTCCTCGCTTCCTCCTCGCCGCGCCGCCGCGATCTGCTCGCGCGGATCGGGGTGACGCCGTCGCGAATCGAATCGCCCGACATCGACGAGAGCCCGCTGCCCGGCGAGGCGCCCCGCGTCTATGCGCTGCGGCTCGCGATCGCCAAGGCGCAGGCGGTGGCGCGCGCCGCGGGCGAGATCGTCCTCGCCGGCGACACCACGATCGCGTGCGGGCGCCGCATCCTGCCGCCCGCCGACACCGAGGAGATCCAGCGCGGCTTGCTCGGCCTGCTCTCGGGCCGGCGCCATCATTGCCTGAGTGCGGTGTGCGTCATCGCCGCCGACGGCACGCCGCGCACCCGGCTGTCGGACACGATCGTCGCGTTCAAGCCGCTCTCCGCGGCCGAGATCGACAGCTATGTCGCCAGTGGCGAGGGGCTCGGCAAGGCTGGCGGTTATGCCATCCAGGGCCGCGCCGAGGCGTTCGTGCGCTTCCTGTCGGGGTCGCATTCGGGCGTCGTCGGCTTGCCGCTGTTCGAGACGCGCGCGCTGTTGCTGGCAGCGGGCGTGGCGCTTGGCTGAGCGCAGATGAGCGAATGGCTCTATGAGGCCGGGATCGGCGAGCGCCGCGCGATCCTGGTCGCCGACGGCGCGATCGTCGAGGCGCGGATCGAGCTCGAGCGCGAAGGCCCGCGGATCGGCGCAGTGCTGCCCGCCCGGCTGGTCGAGATCACGGTGAAGGGCCGCGAGGGGCGCGTCGCCTTTGCCGGCGGCGAGGCGATGCTCGCGCCGCTCCCGCCCGGCATCACGCAAGGGGCCACGCTGCTCGTCGAGCTGGTGCGCGAGGCGATCCCCGAGGGCCGCCGCACCAAGCTGCCGCGCTGCGTCCCCGCTGACGGCCCCGAGCGCGCCGGGCCGAGCCTGTACGAGCGAATCTCCGCGAGCGGCATGGCCGTGCGGACGTGCCACGCGCACGAGCCCGACCATTTCGAGTCCGCCGGCTGGTCCGAAACGCTCGAGGAAGCGCAGACCGGCGACATCGTCTTTTCCGGCCCCGTCGGCGGCGCGCTGCGGATGAGCCCGACCCCGGCGATGACGCTGTTCGACGTCGACGGCTATCCCCCGCTCGAACCGCTCGCGCTCGCCGCCGCGCGCGCGGTTGCCGCAGCCATCGTGCGCTTCGACATCGGCGGGTCGATCGGCGTGGACTTCCCGACGCTCACCGGCAAGGCCGCGCGCGGCGCGGTCGATGCCGCGCTCGATGCCGGCTTGCCCCAGCCGTTCGAGCGCACCGCGATGAACGGCTTCGGCTTCGTCCAGATCGTCCGCCGCCGCGCCCGCGTGTCGCTCCCCGAACTCCTCCGCGCCGATCCCGCCGCCGCCGAGGCGCGTGCGCTGCTTCGCCGAATCGAGCGCACCCCGCCGCCGGCCCCGACGCAGCACCGCGTTTCGGCGCGCGTGCAAAGCGCACTCGCCGCCAATCCGCACTGGATCGCCGAGCTCGCCCGGCGTACCGGCGTCACCCCGGTCTTCGAGGTGGCATGATGGCGCGTTCCAAACCCTGTCCGCTCTGCGGCAAACCGCCGCTCGCGGCCTTCTCCCCGTTCTGCTCGCAAGGCTGTCGCGACCGCGACCTGCTGCAGTGGCTCGGCGAGGGGTATGCGATCCCGGTGCGCACTTTGCCGAGCGAAGATGATGAAGACGGGCTAGACACGCCCCAAGACCGCGACTAAGAGGCCGCTTCCCCGGAGCAATTCGGGAGTGCCCGAGTAGCTCAGTTGGTAGAGCATGCGACTGAAAATCGCAGTGTCGGTGGTTCGAATCCGCCCTCGGGCACCATTTTCCCGACAGCGTCGGAGACATGGTGATGACGATGCGTACGGTCTTCATCACGGGCGGAACCTCGGGCATCGGCGAGGCCGCGGTCCGCGTGTTCGCTGGCGCTGGCTGGCGCGTCGTCACCACCGGGCGCCGGGCCGATCGGCTGCAGGCATTGGCCGATTCGCTCGGTGACACGGTCCACACGCTCGCCTTCGACATTCGCGACCGCGCGGCGATGGAGGCCGCGATCGCCGGCCTGCCGCCCGAGTTCGCGCAGATCGACGCGCTCATCAACAATGCCGGCCTCGCGCTCGGCACCGCGCCCGCGCAGGACGCAAAGCTCGACGACTGGCAGACCATGATCGACACCAACGTGTCGGCGCTGGTCGCCGTCACCCGGGCGCTGCTGCCGGGCCTCGTCGCGCGCAAGGGCGCGATCCTCAATTTGTCGTCAGTGGCGGCGACCTACCCTTACGCGGGTGGCAACGTCTATGGCGGGACCAAGGCGTTCGTCCGCCAGTTCAGCCTCGGCCTGCGCGCCGATCTCCACGGCACCGGCGTGCGCGTCACCTCGATCGAGCCCGGCATGGTCGAAACCGAATTTACCGTTGTGCGCACCGGCGGCAACCAGGCCGCGTCGGACACGCTCTATGCCGGCGCCAACCCGATGACCGGCGACGACATCGCGGCAACGCTGCTGTGGATCGCCGAACTGCCGGCGCACCTCAACATCAACACGCTCGAACTCATGCCGGTCAACCAGTCGTTCGCGGGGTTTGCCGTGGCGCGCGAAAGCTGATCGCACCGCACACGGTCCGCAGCGGATCGCAGCATATGTCAGGCGTGTAACGAGATTTTAGGGGGCTAGACGCCACAAGGCGCGGGTCCGTAGTCCAGACAGGCCCGACCACCATGCGCTACCCCTTGATCGCTCCCAACCCTCCTCGGCTCAGCGATCATGTCGACGCACTGCAGCGCGTCGAGGCGTCGGGCCATTTCAGCAACAACGGCCCCGAGGTCCGCGCGTTCGAGGCCGAGGCGACCGCGCAGCTCTTCGACGGCCAAGGCGCCTGCCTCGCGGTCAACAATGCAACGCTCGGCCTGATGATCGCGATCCGTGAGGCCGCGGGCGAGCGCACCGCCGGCCGCTACGCGCTGATGCCCGCGCTGACCTTCGCCGCGACCGCGCAGGCGGCCTTGTGGGCCGGTCTGACCCCATTGATCTGCGACATCGACCCGGCCGACTGGACCGCCAGCGCCGAAGCCGAGGAGCGCTTGCTGCGCGACTATGGCGATCGCATCGCGGTGCTGCTGCCCTATGCGACCTTCGGCACCGCGATCGACCTCGACCGCTATGCCTGGCTCCAGCGCGAACACAGCGTCGGCGTGGTGGTCGATGCGGCCGCCTCGCTTGGCACGCGCGACGCCGGCGGCGGCGGGTTCGGCGCGGGGGCGCCGTTCGCGGTGGTGCATTCGATGCACGCGACCAAGACCTTTTCTGTTGCCGAGGGCGGGTTGATCCATTCGGGTGACACCGACTTGATCGCGCGGCTGCGCGCGATGACCAATTTCGGTTTCGAGGCCAATCGCAGCGCGACGTTGTTCGGGCTCAACGCCAAATTGCCCGAAGTGCTCGCGGTGATGGCGCGCGCCAAGCTCGCCGAGATCGACACGGTATGCGACCAGCGCGCCGCGCTCGAGCATGCCTACCGTACGCAACTAAAGGGCGTCGCGTTCCAGCAGGCGGAAGGCCAGCGCCGCGCCAGCCAGTTCATGCCGGTGCTGCTGCCCGAAGCGGTGGCGCACCGTCGGAGCGAAATTGCCGCCGCGCTCGCAGCGGTCGGGATCGGGTCGGGCCAGTATTTCAGCCCGCATCTCGGCGAACAGCCGTTGTTCCAGCGCACTGCGACGATCCTGCCGACGCCGGTCGCCGATTCGATCGGCGCGCGCTCGCTCTCGTTGCCCGTCACCGACGCGATGACCATCGCCGACGTCGCGGTGATCGCCAAGGCCTTCAACCGCATCCTGGCGCGCGAAACGCGCAGCGCCGCCCGGCCGCGCCAGCACGCGATCGCCTCGCTGCTCATCGTCGGCGGCGGCCCTGCCGGCACCGCGCTGCTCACCGCCGCGAGCAAGCGGGGTCGTCTGCCCGAGCTGGCAGCATCGGGACTGATCGTCGCCGAACGCGAAGCGACGCTCGGCGAAGGGCGGATCGGTCGCTACGCGATCACCTCGGACAGCACCGCCGAGACTTTTCTCAGCGCGGTGCGCGACAATCCGCATCCCGAACTCGCCGCGCTGGTCGATCATCCGACCGGGCAAGCCGTCGGTCACTATGTCGGCGCGCTCGGCGTGCCGCTCGTCGAAGTGGGCCCGTTCGTCCAGGCCACCGGCCATCGCCTCCAGACATTGGTGGCGCAGCATGGCGGGACGGTCCTGACCGGACACGACGTGCTCGGTACGACGCGCGTGGCAGGCGGGCTGTGGTCGAGCCGCATGCGGCGGCGCGCCGACGGGCACGAGTTCGACCAGCTCTCGAGCGCGGTCGCGATTGCGACCGGCGGCCACCAGCCGCTCGACCGGCTCGCGGCGCAACGCGTCGGCGGCGTATCGCTCGTGAGCGAGGTCGGCGATCGGCTGATGCAGTCGGACGAGGCGCTCGCGCTCGGCGGCCCGGCCAAGATCATCGATCTGCTCTCGACCAAGCGGAATCCCAAGATCGTCGTGATCGGCGGATCGACAAGCGCGATCGCGACGATCGTCCTGCTGCTCAAGACCGCGAGCCTCCCGCTTGGCGCGGGCGCGGTCACGCTGCTTCACCGCCGCCCGCTCCGCCCCTTCTATCCCACCCCCGCCGCGGCGCAGGCCGAGGGCTTCACCGATTTCGGGCCCGACGACATCTGCCCGGTCAGCGGCTTCGTCTATCGCCTCGCGGGCTTCCGGCTCGAGGCGCGCGAACTCGTCCTGCGCGAACTGCGCGTCGACGGACGCACGCCCGATCCACGGCTTACCGTCCATCAAGTGCGCGGCGACGACGATGCGGTCGCGCGCGCGCATCTCGCCGAGGCCGATCTCGTCATCGCAGCGCTCGGCTATCGCCCGCGCGCGCTGCCGGTGCACGATCAGGATGGCCGCGCGATCGCGCTCGCGGCGCACCAGGGCAGCGCGATGGTCGATCGGCATTGCCGCATCCTCGATGCGAGCGGTGCGGCGATCCCGGGGCTGTTCGGCATCGGCCTGGCGGCGGGCTTCGTGCCATGGGGCCGGCTTGGCGGCGAAGCGAGCTTCTCGGGGCAAGCGAACGGACTGTGGCAATGGCAGAACGATGTCGGCGCGATGATCGTTGACCAGGTGCTCGGCGATGGCGCACGAGCGGTGGCATGACTGCCCCTACCGTTAGTGTCATCATGCCCGCCTATAACGGGGCGGACTTGATCGGCGAGACGATCGTTTCGCTGCAGGCGCAGACGTTTGCCGATTTCGAACTGATCATCGTCGACGATTGCTCGACCGACAATACCGTCGCGGTCGCGCGCAGCTTTGCCGATCCGCGCATCCGCGTACTCGAGGCGCCGTCCAATCGCCGCGTCGTGCTGACGCGCAACGCCGCCTTTGTCGAGGCGCGCGGGCGCTACATCGCCGCGCTCGACCACGACGATCTGTGCCACCCGACGCGGCTCGCGCGCCAGGTCGCCTATCTCGACTCGCATCCTGAGATCGTGCTGGTCGGCAGCGCGGCGAACGTGCTGTTCGAGGGCGCGATTCTGCCGTCCGCGCTTGCGCCGCTATCGACCCCGGCGCTGATCGAATGGCTGATGCGGATCGAGAACCCGTTGGTCTGGTCGTCGGTGATGATGCGCGCCGACGTGGCGCGAAAGCTCGATCCGTTCCAGCGTCCCGAGCGCGTCTATGCCGAGGACTTCGATCTGTATCACCGTATCTCCGCATTTGGCGGAATCGCGCGGATCGACGACGAATTGCTGACCTATCGCCGGCATGGCGGCGGCGCGTCTCAGCGCCAGGCGACGGCGATGCGCGAGCGTGCGAGCGAAGTGCTGGCCGATGCCTATGCCCCGCTGTTCGGCGACGCGGCGGGTGATGCCGCGGCGTTGATCGGCCACTACGTAATGGCGCAGCAGCCGGTCCCCGATCGCGCGACCTTCGAGCGCGTCGGCGAGACGCTCGTCGCGCTGCAGGACGATTTCATCCGCCGCCACGCGCCCGACGCCGAGAGCCTCGCCCTGATCCGCTGGGAAACCGCGCGGCGCTGGGCGCGGATCGGGCGCGCCGGTTTGCGCACCGGCCGTCTGAAACTCGGCGACGCGACTGGCGTGCGCCCCGATCATCTCGGGATGGGCTATGCGGGGATCGAGGAGCTGATCCTGTCGCGGCTGGTCGGCACGATCCGCTCGGCGCAGCGGCGCAAGGCCGGCTGATCGCGCGCCGCGTCAGACCGTCGCCAAGTCCTCGTCGACCGCCGCCAGATCGCCGCGCGCGCGCGCCGCGCGGCCATAGACCGCCTCGAACAAGGGGGTCGCCATCACGGTGGTGACGATCGCCATCAGCACGAGCATCGCGAACAGCGTCGGCCCGATGATGCCCTTTTGCAGCCCGATATTGATGATGATCAGCTCCATCAGCCCGCGCGAGTTCATCAGTGCGCCGATGCCGAGCGCGGTGGAATTGTCCTCACCCGAAAGCCGCGCGGCGGCATAGCAGGCGCCGAACTTGGCGAGGATCGACACGACCAGAATGCCGAGCGCGATCAGCAGCAGCGACCCCGACGCGACCATGTCCATCCGCGTGTTGAGCCCCGAATAGGTGAAGAACATCGGCAGCAGCAGCACGACCGCGAGGGGCTCGACCTTGCGCTTGAGTTCCGCGACGAACAGCCCGCGCGGCATGCACACCCCCATAAGGAACCCGCCGAAGATCGCATGGATGCCGATCGCGTCCATCACGAACGCCGACAGGCAGAACAGCAGCAGCGCGACCGCGAGCATTCCGCTGGTCATCTCGCCACGCGCCTCGACGATCCGGCCGAGTGGCGCAAGCAGCCGCCGCCCGAGCAACAGCATGAAGCCGGTATAGAGCAGCGCCCCGCCGATCGCGAGCACCGCAACGCCCGCCCCCGCCCCGAAGGTCGCGAGCACGATGGCCAGCACGCACCACGACGCCGCATCGTCGAACGCGCCCGCGGTGAGCGACAGCGTGCCGAGCGCCGAATTGGCGAGGCCGCGCTCGTTGATGATCCGCGCGAGCATCGGGAAGGCGGTCAGCGCGATGCACGCGCCCATGAACAGCGTCGCGCTCGCGCGGTCGATGCCGGGCGCAAACAGGCCGGGCACGGTCAGCAGGAAGGGCGTGATCAGCACCGCGAGCAGGAACGGCGCGGCGATCCCCGCTGCCGAGACCATCGCCGCGCTGCGCGCCTTCGACTTGAAATGGTCGAGCTGGAGCGTCAGGCCGACGATGAACATGTACAGGCCGACGCCCAATTGCGCGCCGACATAGAGGACGTTGCGCGTCTCCTTGGGGAAGATCGCGAGCTGCAGGTCGGGCAGCAGCAGCCCGAACAGCGACGGGCCGAGCACGACGCCCGCGATCATCTCGCCGACGACTTGCGGCTGGCGCAGCAGCTTCTGCCCGAGCCACCCGACGACGCGGCACGCGAGGATGATCACCGCGAGCTGGAGGAAGAAATGGACGCTGAAATCGCCCGGCGTATAGCTCTTGACGGCATTTACCGCAGGGCCGTGTGCCCCCAGCACCCCGCCCAGCGCCTGCCACGCCTGGCCCAGCAATTCGCCCATCATCGTCCCCACATATCCCGCGCAGCGCTCCCCGCTGCGCCCGAGTGACGCGCTAGCGCATCACCCGGTCACCGGCACGATATTATCGTCCGAATTGCGATCGATATAGGTGGTGTAGGGATCGATCCCGGCAAACGCCGGCTTGCGCTTGCTGACGATGCGCAGCGTCTGCACGCCCGACCGCACGGGCAGGCGCTCCATCGATACGACGTCCTTGGACGAGAAGGCGCCGTAATCGGGCTTGTGGTCGAACAGCCCGACCGCGATCGTGTCGGACAGCGGCGCCGGCGTCTCCTTGCCCGTGCCGCTTGCGTAGAATTTCGCGGCATCGACGCTGAGCAGCGTCTCGAACGTCCCGTCGGGCAATTTCCGCACGGTCGCGGTCTTCGCCTTGAGATCGTAGAGCGTGATGCGATCGAGCACGTCGCGGACGAGCTCGCGCTCGGCGGGGGTCCGCGCGAGGCCGAGGAAGCCGTTCACCAGATCGAGCGAGCGCGGATACGGCTGGCTCTTGAAGCGATATTTGGCGAGCAGGTCGCGCAGCATCGCGTTGACGCGCGTCTCGCCGAGCCGGTCCTGAAGCAGGTACATCACCACCGCGCCCTTGCGATAATGAATGTATCCCTGGTCCTCGACACGGTCGAGCGGCAGCTCCTCGATCCGCTCCGATCCGCGCGACCGCAGATAGCTGTCGAGCTCGTACTTGAGGAAGCGGCGGATCTTGTCCTCGCCATTGAGGTGCTTCATCACCATCAGCGCCGAATATTGCGCCATCGTCTCGACCAGGATCGTGCCGCCCTGCATGTCGGCGCTGATGATCTGGTGCGCCCAATATTGGTGCCCTAGCTCGTGCGCGGTGACATAGGTGACATAGTCGATCTTGTCGGGCGCATTGGCATCGGCGAGGAAGCCGATCCGCTCGGAATACGGGATCGTCCCCGCGAACGCCTGGGCGAAGCTCGCATAGCCCGGGAATTCGATGATCCGCGCATAGTCGAACTGATACGGGCCGAAATTGGCGCGGTAATAGCCAAGCGCGCTCTTCATCGCAGCCAGCATGCGATCGACATTATAGGCGTGCTTCGCATCGTAGAAGACCGACAGCTTGACCCCATCGGCCATCTCGGACTTCTCGGCATAGGCCGCCGATTGCACCGAGAAGAACGCGAGGATCGGCGCGGGCGAAACGAAATGCGCGGTGCGTCGTCCGTTCGCGACGGTGTCGGACAGCTTGCGCCCCGGCGCGATCGGCGTCTGGCCGGCATCGGTCGAGACGGTGATGTCCGAATTCACCCAATCGGCATCGCCGATATAGTTGCGCCGCTGCGCCGACACGTCCTCGAGCTTGGCCTTTCGCAACTCCGGCGTCAGCCCGTATTTGCGCCGCTTGGCGCGGTCGCTGAGCAGGCCGTCGCGGTCCATCCCGATCTGCGGGGCGAATTCCGAATTGCTGAGGAAGGTGCCGTTGCCGACGAGCCGCGCGTCATCGCCATTGGCGCGCAGCGCGACCGTCTGGCGATGCGTCACGAACGACAGCGTCCCCGTCGCCCCCGGCGCGAGCGGCGTGGCGAAGCGGTAGATGCGGTATTTGAGATCGGCATCGTCCATCGCGAGCGTGGCGCCCGGAACCGCGATCGACACGATCGTGGTATCCTCGTTGGCGATCCGCAAGTGCAGGTCGCGCAACGGCGCGCCGGTATCGTTGACGAAGCGATAGCTACCCTTCGCCTCCATCCGGCGCTGCGCCGGATAGAGCGCGACATCGAGTTTGATGTCGGTGGTCGACGGCTGGAGGACCTTTTCGTACTTCAGATACTTCTTTTCATACGTCGCCAACCGCGCCTCGCGGTGCTCGCGCGTGCGGTAGACGTTAAGCACGTCCATCTGCCGATAGAGCCACACCCCCGTCACGATCGACACGAGCAACCCGCCGGCAAGCACTGCACCCGCCGGCCCCTTGAGCCGCGCCGGGAGCTGGCGGAGCCGCGGCGCGAGCCGCGTCTCGGTCCCGCGCCGCCACAGCAGATGCGCGACCACCGCGAGCGCGAGCGCGATCCCCGACCAATAGAGCCGCAGCCACCAGCTGAGCGGCCCGCCGATCTGGTCGCCGTTCATGTCCGACAGCTGGAGGTTGCCGCTGCTGCCGTAATTGTAGAGCGGATGCTCGAACCCGATATTCTGCAGCGTCAGTGTCGCGACGAGGTAGATCACCATGATCCCCCAGCCGACGAACTTGTTCGGGCTGAGCGCCTGGACGAACACCGACAGGATCGCGATCAGCACCATGTCGACCGTCATCGGCAGCAGATACCAGCCGAGATACTGCAGCGGCTCGAGCGCGGTCACGCCGCGCGCGAGCTGGACGAGCATCGCCGCTACCGCCGAGATGACCAGCGTCGCAAACAGCACGCCCGAAACCGCGAGTGCCTTGGGCACGATGTACGCCCAATTGGGCAGCGACGTCGCATCGATGATCTCGTGCATCCGCCGCTCGCGGTCGCGCCAGACGACCTCGCCGCCATAATAGATCGCGATGATCAGCGGGAAGACGCCGAACGCGCCCATCAGCGTGCCGATTACCGCAAAGGTCAGCGGGCGCGCTGCTGTGCCGTACATCTCGCCTGCGAACAGCAGCCCGCCAAGCGCGTTGAACAGCCCGATCAGCAGCAGCACGAAGAATGCCGGGCTGCGAAACACCAGCCCCATCTCGAAGCGGCAGCGCAACCACAGCCGCGCGCCGTTCGCTGCTGCCGGGCGGACCGGCGGCAGGCGATCGACGAGCAGCGGCGCCGACGCGGCGAGCTTGGCGTCCTTGCGCTGCTGTCGCCGCAACTGGCGCTTAGACGCGCCGCGTTCAGAAAAAGTGAAGCGCGAATAGGCAAGCGCGAGCGCGGCGAACGACACGACGAGCCAGATCAGCCGGTTCCACAACAGCACGCCGGCAAACGACGGCAGATGCGTGTTCGATTCGCTTGCGGTGAAATAGCGTGTCGTCTTGGCGAGTGCGCCGAGCCCGAACGGCTCGATATACGCGCCCAGCTCGCGATATTCGGGCTTCGCGCGGATCACGGTGTTGAGCACGACATAGGCGACGAGGAACACGACGACGCCGAGATACGAATACATCATCGACCGCGTCATCGTCGCGACCGCGAAGAAGATCGACGCCGTCAAAAACAAATTGGGCAGCGCCAGCAGGAAATAGACCGACACATAATCGAGCAGCTGGTTCGCGCCCATCGTATCGGCATCGACCCACGGCATCAGCGAGCCGATCCAGATCGCCAGCGGCACGACGATGAACGTGATCGCCGCGGCGACGAACGCGCCGAGGAAG
The DNA here is from genome assembly GCF_049898305.1 of Sphingomonas sp. PWP1-2. Taxonomy (NCBI): domain Bacteria; kingdom Pseudomonadati; phylum Pseudomonadota; class Alphaproteobacteria; order Sphingomonadales; family Sphingomonadaceae; genus Sphingomonas; species Sphingomonas sp. PWP1-2. Next base: position 208,170 of record NZ_JAFCXM010000006.1, on the reverse strand, counting down.
CGCCCCATCAGATAATCGAAGCGCGAGACGCGCGTCGAGCGCACCATCGGCCCGAAGCCGCTCTCATCGTCGCGCACGATCACGTTGGCGACGAACGCCGTCGTCACGAACATGTAGAACAGCGTCAGGATCAGCGAGATCTGCGCGATCGCGACGGGCGCGTTCTTGTGGATGTTGCCGCCGCCGCCGATCTGGATCTGCTCGGTCGTCATCGCGCCGAACGGCAGCAGGAAGAACAGGACCGAGACGACCCAGAACACTGGGTTGCGGAATTGATAGCCGAGCTCGAAGCGCGCGATCTTGCCGAACATGCCCCGGCCCCCTTACGCAGCTGCGACGGTGGGATGGACCAAGGCTGCGTCGCCGCTGCGCGAGCGCGACAATGTCGAGAAATAGACATCCTCGAGCCCGCCGACCACGGGCGCAAAGCCGTCGCCCGGGTCGGTGTCGGACAGGACGTGGATGATCGTGCGGCCGGCGAACAGGCGGGTCGAGATGACCTTCTGCGTCTGCGCATAGTGCGCCATGTCGTCTCGCGCGATCGTCTTCGCCCAGACGGTGCCGCGCGACGCCTGGATCAGATCCTGCGGCGCGCCCTCGAGCTGGATCCGCCCGGCGGCGAGCACCGCCATGCGCGGGCACAGATCGGCGACATCCTCGACGATATGCGTCGACAGGATGATCACGACATTCTCGCCGATCTCGGCAAGGAGGTTGAGGAAGCGGTTGCGCTCCTCGGGGTCGAGGCCGGCGGTCGGTTCGTCGACGATGATCAGTTCAGGGTTACCGATCAGCGCCTGCGCGATGCCGAAGCGCTGCCGCATCCCGCCCGAGAAACCCGCGATCGCCTTCTTGCGGACGTTCCACAAATTGGTCTGGTTAAGCAGCGTCTCGACCGTTTGCTTGCGCTCATGCGCCGAGGCGACGCCTTTGAGCACCGCCATGTGATCGAGCATGTCGTACGCCGATACGCGTGGATAGACGCCGAAATCCTGCGGCAGATAGCCGAGCCGCTCGCGAAGCCGGTCGGGGGTCGCGAGGATGTCGATCTCGCCGAAGCGGATGCTGCCCGAGGTCGGGGCCTGCAGCGTCGCCACGGTCCGCATCAGCGTCGACTTGCCCGCGCCATTGGGGCCGAGCAGCCCGAACATGCCCTTGGGAATCGACAGCGTCACATCGTCGAGCGCCCGCGTTCCGTTGGCATAAACATGCGTAACGTGTTCGAGTTCGAGCATGATTTCCCCCTATGTCGGAGGAAAGCTAGCGCAGTGTATTACAAAGCTAAAGCGCAAAATGCATCGCGCATGCGCCGCAGTGCGGCCGGGTCAGATCAGCGTGCGCCGGCGAGCAGGCGATACCCCCATGCCGGCAAGGTGACCTTGCTTGTGGCATCGATCACCAGCGCCGATCCGTCCGCGGCATCGACATAGCGACCCGCGACCGGGCCGTCGCTGAACGACACCGTCTGCGGCGCACCCGACAGGTTGAACAGCGCGAGGACTTTGTCGCCGCCCTTTTCGCGTGCGAACGAGAAGACCTTGGTCGGCGCGCTGTTGACCACCGGCGTCATGCGCGCGCCCCACGGCGCGTTCCACAACGCCGGGTGCGCATCGCGGAATGCGATCAACTGGCGAAACAGCGCGGCATTGGGATGGTCGCGCCACGTGATCGGGTCGCGGTCGAAGAATTTGAGCCGCCGCGGGTTGCCCGCCTCCTGCCCGTTATGGATCAGCGGCATCCCCTCGCCGACGAACGACAGCGCGATCGCGGCGGGAAGCGCGGGACCGAAGCGTTCGAACTCGGTGCCTTCCCACGCATTCTGGTCGTGATTCTCGGTATAGGTCATCCGCATCGCCTCGGCCGGCCATGCGCTCTGCACTTCGGAATAATACCCGAACAGCGCGTTCACGTCGGCCTTGCCGGCGCCGATGTCGGCCATCGCATTGTTCCATTTCCAGGCATAGGACGCGTCGAACGCCTTGGCGTGGACATCGCGCTGGTCGAATTCGGCGAGCATGAAGACGGGCTTGATCGCGTCGAGTTCGGCGCGCGCCGTCTCCCAGAAATCGAGCGGCACATAGCCCGCGACGTCGCAGCGGAAGCCGTCGACGCCGACATCGCGCACCCAATATTTCATCGACTCGGTCATGTATTGCCGCAGCCCGGGCTTGGAATAGTCGAGATCGATGATGTCGGACCAATCCCAGAACGGCGTCGGCCGGTTGGCGCCCTTCCAGTCATGCTCGTACCAGTCGGGATGCGTGGTGTGGATGACATTGTCCCACGCGGTATGGTTGGCGACCCAGTCGAGGATGACGTGCATCCCCTGCGCATGCGCCGCCGCGACGAACGCCTTGAGATCGTCGACCGTCCCGAACTCGGGGTTCACCGCGCGATAGTCCTTGACCGCATAGGGGCTGCCGAGCCCGCCCTTGCGGTTCTTCTCGCCGATCGGATGGACCGGCATCAGCCACAGGATGTCGACGCCGAGCGCCTTCAACCGCGGCAGTTGCGCTTGCGCGGCGCGAAACGTCCCCTCGGGGGTGAACTGGCGCGTGTTGATCTGATAGAGCACCGCCGTCTTGGTCCAGGCGGGATGATGCAGCGAGACATAGGGCCGCGGCTGGTAGCGCGCGTCGATCGCGGCGCTGCCCGGAGCGGCCGCTTGCTTGGCTGAGGCCATGCCCGGGGACAGCAGCGCGACCATCGCCAGTCCAAGCGCACCCATCCGCATCGCCCGCATCGCATTCCTCCCGTTTTATCTTGGGGCGCTTATGCCACTGCTCGGGCGGGGAGCACGGTGAATACGTATGTGACAGCGCGTGCGGACGCCGCGGCGGGTTAGAGGCACCGAAGCAGACTTGCCCATGCCATCCCGGCCAGCGGACGCCCGACCACTGCCCCCTGCGAGTGCCCAGTTTTTTGCAGCGGAGCATGCCGGTCATTATGTTGGATCGTGCGCCTAAAGCAGGCCATGACGTACCCCATGTCGCGCGCCGTCAAACTTCTTCTTTCGATCGATCGCTTTCTCCTCTGGCTGATTGCCACCGTGGTGCTGGCAAGCCTGCTGCCCGCGCGCGGGGCGGCGACGGGCTGGGTCGATCCAGTGCTGCTCTCCGGCATGCTCTATCTCACGCTGCTGCCCTCGACGGTGCAATCGTCGATCGCGTTCACGGCAATGGCGCGCGGGAATGTCGCCGCGGCGGTGTGCAGCGCATCGCTGTCGAACCTGCTGGGCATTTTCCTGACACCGCTCTTGGTCGGCGTGTTCCTGCACGTCGCGGGCGCCGGCGCGGTCGCGTCGTCGCACTCGATCGGAACGATCGCGCTGCAATTGCTGCTGCCCTTGCTGGGCTTGCAGGTGATCCGCCGGCCGGGGGCCGAGCGGACGCTGTTCCGCTTTGCGGCGATGCTGGAGGAACGGGGGCTGACCGGGGTTTCCTCGCCGGGCGGGGCATTTCAGGGGGACTATCGATGACGCAAGCGACCCGACCGATCGATCCGGGAGCCCCGCCGATCGTGGGCGCGCACCGCCTCGACCGCTATTTCCGGATGAGCGAGCGCGGCACGACGGCGCGGACCGAGGTGCTGGCGGGGGTCACCACCTTCCTGACGATGGCCTATATCGTGCTGGTCAATCCCGCGATCCTGGGCCTGGCGGGGATGCCGGTCGCTTCGGTCGCCGCCGCGACCTGCTTTGCCGCCGCCTTCGCCTCGATCCTGATGGGTGTGATCGCCAATACCCCCTTGGCGCTCGCGCCGGGCATGGGGCTCAACGCCTATTTCAGCTTCACCGTCGTCCAGCAGATGGGCGTGCCATGGCCGGTCGCGCTCGGCTGCGTGCTGATCTCGGGCGTCGCCTTCCTGCTGCTGACGCTGACCGGCGTGCGGCAGATGATCGTCGCCGTCATCCCGCAGCAACTGTTCGCCGCGGTGGCTGGCGGGATCGGACTGTTCATCGGCTTTATCGGGTTGAAGAATGCCGGGATCGTCGTCGCAAGCCCGGCGACTCTGGTCGCGCTCGGCGATCTCACGGCACCCGGCGCAGCGCTCGCCTTGTTCGGCCTGCTCGTGATCGGCGCGTTGAGCGTGTGGAACGTGCGCGGTGCGATGCTGATCGGGATCATCGGCACCACCCTGGTCGGCTGGTTCGCGGGCCAAGTCGTGTTCAAACCCGAGCCCTACAGCCTCTCGGCGCTCACCGGCACCGCGTTCAAGCTCGATCTGCCCGGCGTGTTCGGGATCGGCGGGCGGCACGGGCTCGGGCTGATCGAGATCCTGTTCGTCTTCCTGTTCGTCGATCTGTTCGACAATATCGGCACGCTCGTCGCCGTGACCAAGCGCGCCGGGCTGATGGACGCCGCCGGGCGCATACCCGGCCTCAACCGTATCCTGATGACCGATGCCGTCGCGACGATCGTCGGCTCGCTCGCGGGCACCAGCACGGTGACGTCGTATGTCGAGAGCGCCGCCGGCGTGCAGGCGGGCGGCCGCACCGGGCTGACCGCGGTGGTGACGGGCGTGCTGTTCCTGCTCACCATGTTCGTCGCGCCCTATGCGCAGCTGATCCCGCTGGCGGCGACCGCGCCCGCGTTGATCATCGTCGGCGGGCTGATGCTGCTCCCGTTGCGCGAAGTCGACTGGGAGGATGCCTATTCGGCGATCCCCGCCTTCCTCACCGTGGCGATGATCCCGCTGACCTTCTCGATCGCCAACGGGCTCGCCTTCGGCATCACCGCGCATGCGCTGTTGAAGCTGATCCGCGGGCGGATCACCACCGCGGACTGGTTCCTGCTGCTGCTCGCCGGGTTGTTCGTCGTGCGCTTCGTCTGGATGAGCGCGGGGGCATGAGCTGATGCGCCACACTGTCCGATCCGATCGCGGCTTGGTCACCGCGCCGCACCATCTCGCCGCGCAGGCCGGGCTCGACGTGCTGCGCGACCGCGGGACCGCAGCGAACGCGCAAAAGCTAGCACGCTGCGCCGGCAGCGCCGCACCTATCCCGCGATCTTCGAGCGCGTCGGCCGGCCGTTACGCGAAGGCGAATGGCTACGGCAGTCGCTGTTTGCCGAGCATCGGCCAAGCGATCGTGCTCGTCGCTGCGACAAGCCGCAGCGCGGCGCGCAAGACCGGCCAGTTCGGCCGCGCAGCATGAGCGCGCGCGGCTTTCGCGGCGCGCTGCTCTCGGTCGCGCACGATCCGCGCGATCATGCCGATGCGATCCGCCACGAACCCGATGGACTGCTGATCGTCGAGAATGGGATCGTCGTCGCGCGTGGCGACTATCAGGACGTGGCGCCGCGCTATCCGGGACTCGCGATCGAGGCACTGCCCGGACTGATCGTCCCCGGCTTTATCGATGCGCATATCCACTATCCGCAGATGGATCGCATAGCGTCGCACGGTGCGCAATTGCTCGACTGGCTCGACACCCACATCTTCCCCGCGGAGAAGGCGTTTGCCGACCGCGCACATGCCGACGCCGTCGCCGCGGCGTTCCTCACCGAATTGCTGCGCAACGGCACGACCAGCGCGCTCGTGTTCGCAACCGTCCACCCGCAGTCGGTCGATGCGCTGTTCGAGGCCGCCGCGCGCCGCAATATGCGGATCGTAGCGGGCAAGGTGCTGATGGACTTGGGGCCAGAGGGCCTCGCTGATACCCCGCATTCGGGGCGCGCCGAGAGCGAGGTGCTGATCCGGCGCTGGCATGGCCACAAACGGCTCGGTTACGCGGTGACGCCGCGTTTTGCGCTAACCTCGTCCGATGCGCAATTGGCCGAGACCGGCGCGCTCCTCGCGGCGCATCCCAACGTCCTGCTCCACACGCATCTCGCCGAAAATCTGGGCGAATGCGCCGCGGTTGCCGAGCGCTTCCGCGACGCGCGCGATTATCTCGACGTGTACGATCGCTTCGGGCTGGTCGGCCCGCGCTCGATCTTCGCGCACGGCGTGCATCTGTCCGACCGTGCCTGCGCGCGGCTCCACGACAGCGGCGCGGGCATCGCGGTGTGCCCGAGTTCGAACCTGTTCCTCGGTTCGGGCTTCTTCGACTTCGGGCAAGCCGACCGCCACTCGCTACGGCTCGGACTCGGTACCGATGTCGGCGCGGGAACGTCGTTCTCGCTGCTGTCGACCGCGGGGCTCGCCTATCAGGCCGCGCTCGCGCACGGCGATCGGCTCGATCCGTTCCGTGCGCTGTATCTGGCAACCGCCGGCAGCGCCGGTTTGCTCCACATCGCGGACCGGGTCGGCAGCCTCGAACCCGGGCAGGAAGCCGATTTCGTCGTGCTCGATACCGCCGCGACGTCCTTGCTCGCACGCCGCACGACCGGCGCGAGCCTCGCCGAGCAGCTGTTCGCGCTGCAGGTCCTCGGCGATGACCGCGCGATCAGCCGGACCTATGTGCTCGGCGAGTGCGTGTGGGACAAACACGCCGATCGGTGACGCCCTCGCGTCAGGCGAGGCGATGCGGAACCGACAGCGCTTCCTCGACGATCGTCTCGCTCATGCCGACGGCTTCCCACGGGAAGACGAACCAGCGCTTGTCCTCGGCGCGATCGATCGTTCTGGCGTGATAATCGACGCGCACTTGCGAGCGGACATTGTCGAGCAGCACGGCGAATCGCACGTTGCCGGTGTCACACCCCGCCTCCGCGAGCAGGCGCCGGATGTCGGCGATCGTCCCGCCGCTGTCGTTGATGTCGTCGACGAAGAGCAGCCGGACGCCATCCGCGCTCTTGGCCGCGACCTTGCCGAGCAATTCGTCGGCAAAGCCCGTCACTTTCGACGAATGATCGATCGACAGCATGTGCACTTTCAGCGCGTGCGACAGGAACACCGCGGGCACGAGCCCGCCGCGCCCGATCCCGACGACGAAATCGGGCATCCAGTCCCCGCGCGCGACGGCGTGCGCGACGGCTTGCGTATCGGCGACGAAATCGTCGTGCGGAATGTAATAGAGCTGGGGGCTGGCGGCGGTGCTCATGACGCGACACTCCGTATGGCGGCGCGATGGCGGCCCGCCGAAGCGAGGCCGGTTATCGCGTCTGGTCGGCAAGGGCAACCGCCGCCGCGCCTGATGGCGGATGCCGACCTGTCGGGGATCAGAGCGGTTCCGCACGACCAATTTTCGGATCGCTCTGGCGTCAAACGCACAGATGCGGGACACAGGCACCCGGTGCCGGCGACGGCGCGGATGGATCGTTTTCTCTTTCATCATGGATATTCGCGATGCTGAGACTGCGTACCTTCAAGACTGTGTCGCTTACCGCCTGTGCGCTTTGCGCGACTATAGTGGCGGGATCGCTCGCCGCCGGTGCAGGCCCGGCGACCGACGCCGTGATCGCCACGCGCGTCGATGGCTTCAAGAAGATGGGTGGCGCGATGAAAGCGCTCAACGATGAGTTGAAGAGTGACGCGCCCGTCAAGGCGACGATGGTCGCCGCCGCGCAGATGATCGCCGAGACCGCGCGCGCGCAGGGCAAGCTGTTCCCCGCCGGCAGCGGGCCTGCGCCCGGCGTCAAGACCGATGCGCTGCCCATCATCTGGACCGACCGCGCGACCTTCGACGCGCAGATGGCCAAGCTCGTCACCGCCGCCGACACGCTCGTCGCGGTCGCGAACAGCGGCGACGCCGCGGCGATCGGCGCGCAGGCGAAGGCGACCGGCGCAGTGTGCGGCGGCTGCCATCGCCAGTTCCGCTCGAACACCTGAGGCATCGATGCTCGCCCGCGACTGCCGGCGCGTCTGTTCGATTCGCTGCGCGTAGCTCTGCTCGACGTTTCGGGGGGGAGCGAGTCGCAGCATCCGGTCGCGGAAATGGGCCAGTGACGACGGCTGAGCCGGCGACGGATCGTTCCTGGGCGTTGGTAACCACGCTCGGCGGAGTCGGTGCGGGGTTCATCGCGCTCGCCGTCGCGGGCGGGTTTTGCTTTTGCCGCTATTGCACGTGCTGCCCTGGGATATTGTCGAAGACGATCAGACCGTTGCGTTGTATAAACACCAAGACTCGGATCGCGATGACGTCGGCGCCTGCGAAAATGGCGTGCGACGATCCGCGATCTGCCACGCTTTCGACGATCGGCGTGAGGCCGAGCGAAAACCAACTGACCTTTTCAACTACATCGAATAGTCACGACAGTTTTATCTAGGTGATTTCGACAAGAGCACCGCTCTAAACCGCTCTCAGACGCACCGCTTCACACTGCCTCATCGGGGAACGCTGCCATGTCGAGCACTGCACACGCCGGACGCCATGCGCCGCTCGCCAGCAGCGCCGCCCCCGCCGAACAGGTGAACCGCTAACGCCTCCCGACCGAATTCCCCCCTGGCCAACAAGGACTGACCCATGAGCTATGTCACCACCCAAGACGGCGTCGAGATTTTCTTCAAGGACTGGGGCGCGAAGGACGCGCAGCCGATCATGTTCCACCACGGCTGGCCGCTGTCGTCGGACGATTGGGACTCGCAGATGCTGTTCTTCCTCGCCAACGGCTACCGCGTCGTCGCGCATGATCGTCGCGGGCACGGTCGCTCGACGCAGATCGGCACCGGCCACGATATGGACCATTATGCCGCCGATGCAGCTGCGGTGGTCGCGCATCTCGACCTCAACAACGTCATTCATATCGGCCATTCGACCGGCGGTGGCGAAGTCGCGCGCTATGTCGCCCAACACGGTCAACCGCAGGGCCGCGTCGCCAAGGCGGTGCTGGTCAGCGCGGTGCCGCCGCTGATGCTCCAGACCGAGGGCAACCCCGACGGCCTGCCGATGGCGGTGTTCGACGGGATCCGCGCCGGGCTCGCCGCCAACCGCGCGCAGCTGTTCCACGATTTTGCCGCAGGGCCATTCTACGGCTTCAACCGCCCGGGTGCGACCGTCGTCCAGGCGACGATCGACAATTGGTGGCGCCAGGGCATGATGGGCAGCGCACAGGCGCACTACGACGGCATCGCCGCCTTTTCGGAAACCGACCAGACCGCGGATCTCAAAGCGATCACCGTGCCGACGCTGGTGCTGCAGGGCGATGACGATCAGGTCGTGCCGTACAAGAACGCCTCCGTGATGCAGGCCGAGCTGCTGCCGAACGCGACGCTGAAAATCTATCCCGGCTTCTCGCATGGCATGCTCAGCGTGAACGGCGACGTGATCAACGCCGACCTGCTCGCCTTCGCGCGCAACTGACCCGGCCTCACACCGCGGCGGTATGGCAGCAAGCTCCAACGGATCGCGCCTGCGTCGATCCGTTGGGAAGCATCTTCCCGCCGCCGCGACTAGACGTCGCGCATCCCGTCCTCGCCACGATCGTCCGCGCCCAGCGCGACGAACTGGTCGAGCAACCACGCGGCGGCCGGTCCGGGCGGGGTGTCGCGCCGAAACACGCCCGCAAAGCGATAGGTGCCGCCGGGGTGATCGGGCATCGCGAGGCGTTTGAGCGTGCCCGCGATCAGATCGGGCTGGATCAGCGGCAGCGGCATGTTGCCCCACCCGATCCCCTCGCGCAGCAGCGCGTGCTTGGCGCCGAGATCCGCCAGCCGCCAGGTCCGCGGGCTCAGCACCGAGAAATCCTGTCCCTGCGTCAGCGGCGACCGGTCGGTCAGCACGAGCTGGACGTAATCGCGCCCTGCACCGGGCGCGATCCGCTCCATCTTGCCGAGCGGATGGTCGGGCGCTGCGACCGGCACGAGCACCACCGATCCAGCACCGACGCATTCGACCCCTTCGACCCCGGCGGCGAGCGGCCCGGAAATCCCCACGACCGCGTTGCGGTTGAGGACCAGTGACGTGATCGCACCCAAAGCCTCGACGTGCAGCCGCAACGTCACGGTCGGGAACGCCGCGGCAAAGCTGCGCAGCACCATGCCGAGCCGGTGCGTCGGCAGCATCACGTCGACCGCGAGATTGACCTCCGCCTCGAGCCCGTCGAGCAGCCCCTTCACCTTGGCGCGCAGCCCGTCGATCCCCTGCGCAACGGTGCGCGCCTCGGCCAGCACCGCGCGACCGGCATCGGTCAACTGCGGCTTGCGCGTGCCTTCGCGGTCGAACAGCGTCAGCCCGAGCTGCGTCTCGAGATTGCCGATCCCGTAGCTGATCACCGAGACCGCGCGGTTCAGTTTGCGCGCAGCGGCGGCAAAACTCCCCGTCTCGACCACGGTGAGGAACACGCGAAGCTGGTCGAAGGTCGGCGTACCGGGGTTGGACATATCAATTCCATCGAACGTTTCAGTCTATTTTATCCGACTTATCGGGCATGTCGAGGCCGTCTATATCCGTCGCAACACAACGGAGACACGCCATGATCGACATTCGCCCCTTCGCCAGCCTCGGTGGCGCCAACCACGGTTGGCTCGATGCCAAGCACCATTTCTCGTTCGCCAACTATTACGATCCGGCGCGCGAAAGCTGGGGCAATCTGCGCGTCTGGAACGACGACACGATCGCCCCGCAATCGGGCTTTCCGCCCCACCCGCACCGCGACATGGAGATCATCACCTATGTCCGCGAAGGCGCGATCACGCATCAGGACAATCTCGGCAACCTCGGCCGCACCGAGGCGGGTGACGTGCAAGTGATGTCGGCGGGCACCGGCATCGCGCATGCCGAATATAACAAGGAAGACGTGACGACGAAGATCTTCCAGATCTGGATCCAGCCGACGCAGACCGGCGAGAAGCCGAGCTGGGGCGCGCGTCCCTTCCCCAAGGATGATCGCGCCGGACAGTTCGTGGTGCTCGCCAGCGGTTTTGCCGACGACACCGACGCCTTGCCGATCCGCACCGATGCGCGCGTCGTCGGCGCAACGCTCAAAGCCGGCGAAACCGCGACCTATCCGCTCGGCAGCGACCGCCGCGGCTATCTCGTTCCCGCCACCGGCGCGATCGAGATCGAGGGCAAGCGCATTGCCGCGCGCGACGGCGTCGCGATCAGCGACCAGCCGACAGTGGTGATCACCGCGCTCGAGGACAGCGAGATCGTCCTGGTCGACGCGGCCTGAGCGATGGCCTTCCGGCGCGTGCCGGGCGGCCTCGCAGCATCGGGGCGAGTGTCCCGGCTCGCTTAATCGCGCCCGGCATCGCCCTGTCGCCGCCGCCCCGGAGCGTCCGGGGCGATGATCGTCGCGCGGTCGAGCGCTTCGGGCACCAGCGCGAGATTCTGGATCGCCGCGAGGCCCCATTGCGCCGAGGCATTGGTCGAAACGCCCGGCCATTCGAGTACCCCATCGACGCGATGCCGCGGGTCGGATGGCCAGGTACCGAGCCCGGCATCGCCCGACAGGAACTCGTCTGCGGCGCGCGTCGCGAGCGCCGCATCCTTCTCCGCGAACGCCGCATAAGCGGTGAGCCGCGAATGCCCCTCGCGCAGGTTGCGCGGGCCCAACGGTGCGCCGAACTTGGCGAGATACGCGCCCTGCGGCGCATTGTACCAGCGGCAATAGTCGAGCCATGCGGCACGGTAGCGCGGCACGTCGAGCAGGCGGATCAGCTCCGAACTCACCTCGACCGCGCCGAACACGGCGTTGAGATGCGAGAACTGGATGCCGCGCCCCTGGTCGAGAAAGCGTCCGCTCGCCAGGTCGAAGGGCGCGCTCCCCGTCATCCAGCCCTTGGGCAGCCGCCCGATGCTGTCGAGCCCCGCCGTTACGCGATCGCGCCAGCGCACGTCGCCGGTCCGCTCCCATTCGGTCAGCCACGCCGCGGCGAGCGGGCACCAAGTGGTGCCGAAGGTCATCTCGATCGTCCCCGCCGGCAGCGCGGGCTTCTTCGCGGCGTTCGGCACCTTGCGGCCGATCTCGACCGTGGTCAGCGTCTGGTCCGAGGTGATCAGATCGTGGAGCAGGTCGCCGACCCGCTCGTCGGCGGTGAGGTAGTAGAACGGCCGGCGATAGCTCGCATTGCTGACGCGCGGCTGTTTCGAGCTGTCGCTCCAATGCTGCACGCCGTGGCGCGTCCCCATCCCCTTGAAGCGGCCGCTATGATAGACGTCGACCTCGCCGGTATGCCGCGTCATCGCCTCGGCGAAGCGCCAGGTCTTCGCATCGCCGGTACGCAGCACCTGGTACCACAGCCACAGATCAGGCGAGAGTTCGCTATTGTCCCACGCAAAGCCGCCAATGTCGTAACGCCAGCGATGCCGGTCGCTGTCATAGGTATGCATCACGTCGCCATGGTTCCAGAAACCGTACCAGGCGCGGCGATCGACTTCGCCCGCGTAGAAATCGACGAGGTTGCTCAACTGGTTCTCGATCGCTGCGCGGTTGGGGGTCGACCGATCGGGCAGGCCCCAGTCGCCGAACACTTGTGCGGCGTGGAGGTGCGCGGGGGCGACCATCAACTGCGGCGGCGCGGCCTGCATCGTCGCGAGCCCCTGCAGCAGTGCGCTGTCGGGCGTTGAGGGGAACGCCCACAGCATCAGCTCGCTGGTCCGCGCGATCCCCGCGGCATCGTCCCAGCCGGGCTCGTAATCCTCGTAAGTGACCGACAGGCCTTCGTTCTGCGCATCGAAGCGCTCCATCCCCATCGTGCCGTGATACGGTCGCATGTCCATCGCCGCCGCCTCGAGCGACCACAGCCACGCCGTCAGCGCGGCGGCGTCGCCGGTCGCGCCATCGATGTGCAGCGCGGTCGGATGCCGCTGCCAGAAATAGCGCACGCCGAGCGCCGCGCCGCCCTGCGGCGAGCCGACATACGCCAGCCCCGGCGCGCGACGCCCTTCGTCGGCGTCGATCCAGCCCTGCTCGGGCGCGGTGCGCTTGGTGATCGCCCAGCCATTGGCGGTCGGCTGCTCGAGCCGGAAGTCGCCCCATGCGGGGATCCGCTCGAGCGTCGCGCGCACCGCCTTGGCCATCGTGTCGAGCGGCGGCACCGCGCGGCCGGCGACCTGTGCCGCCTTGAACGCCATTCCGGGATCGCGCCGCAACCCGGTCAGCGGGCGCACCCCTTCGGCGAAGAATTGCGCGTCGGTGGCGAAGCGCACGTGGCGATCGTGGAGCGCGGCGTCCTTCACCGGCACGCTCGCGCGCACGCCCAGCGCCGAGATGAAATCCTTCGACGCGGTGCCGTCGAACACGACGCTGTGGACCATCCGCAACCCGCTCGACCCGGCATAGGCATAGAGCCGGACGACGAACGGCAGCCAGCGGCGCTCGCCCGACACGTGCGCGCCCTCGATCTTCACGACCGCGCGCACCGGCCCGGTCTGCTCGACGGTGACGCGCTCGATCTGTCCCGCGAAGGGCAGGTCGGCGCCGTGGAGCGGCTCGGTGCGCGCGGCACCGATGAGGGTGACCGGGCCGAGCACCGCGCGGCCGGCGACGCTCGCTTGCTGCACCAGCGCCGCACCCGATTTGCCGATGCGCCATTGCAGATCGCCGACGCTGATCGTCACCGCATCGACGCTCTCGGTCACGCGGACGGGGCGGGCTGGCATCGCGGGGCGGCCGCGCGTGACGCTCAAGCCGTCGGGCGCGATGTCGGCGGGGATCGCGTGCGCGCTCCACTTGATCGAGCCGTCGGGCCAGCTCGCGGTGGTCCAGCCTTGCGACGGGACCGGCGTGCCGTCACGCGCCGTCACACTCAGCGCCGTACCGCGCTTGACCGCGCCGCGTGGCCAGGCGACGCCGAACGTCTGCCCAGGCTGGAGCGCGGGCGCCGCGCCGTCGATCCAGCGCACCGGCGCCGACTGAAACGCCGCGACCGGGGCAGCGCCCAACCGCGCCGGCAGCAGCGCGACGCCGCTCCCGAGCAAAGCCGCCTTGAGCGTCTCGCGGCGATTGAGCATGTCTCTCTCCATCAACGGTGCGTCACCGACACGCGCCGGATGCGCAGGTGGCTCCACGTGGTGCGCAGGCCCCAATGGCCGCGCGTATAGGGTTGGGTGTCGTCGAGCGTGAACAGCCGCTTCCCGTCTCGCTCGACCGCGACTGTGCGGCCGTCGGCGATCAGCGCGATCCGCGTCCAGCGATTGGCGACGAGCATGTCGGCGGGCGCGGCCTTGTCATGCTCGGGCAGGATCGGACGGTTGCCGGGCACGCCGATATAGCGGCGGAAGCGCGTCGTACTGTTCCGGTTGCCGCCGATCCCGACATAATAGGTGATGAGGTCGTCATAGCCGGCGAACGCGCCCGAGCGCGGCGTGGTCAGCACCGACGATCCGTCGCGGTTGTTCGCCATCCATAAGGCGTTGAGGTCGCTGACCTGGTCATTGGCACCGCCGGCGGACACCGCCGTCGCTTCGAAGGTGATCGTCGTCGGCGCGGTGATCGGCGTGGTCGACCACAGGGTCAGACCCTTGGGCGTGTCGATGTCGATAACGCCGTCGGCTTCGGTGACCCGCGCAGCCGGCGACTCGGCCTCGACCCGCCAGCCGTCGAGCGACGCCTGTGGCGAGGCGCCGAGCAGCGTCAGCGCGGCGATGCTGCCGAGGAGCTTTACGCTCTGCATACCCTCTCCCCGCCTCTGTTCAGCGTTTGCGTCAGCATAGGCCGACACAGGGTGCGTTGCCAAGCTATTCCCGTAATCTATAATCAATGGTCATATTGTGGAAACTTCTGCTCGACGTCAGCCGATATGAGATGTTGCGATTTATGGAATCAAATCGCATGATGCGGGACACAAAGAAAAGAGAGGATGCCATGAAGGCGAAAATCCTGCTGAGCACATTGCTGGCCATCGTCACCGTGCCAGCGATCGGCGCCAAAGCGCCGCCGCCGCTGCGCATCTTCATCGCCAGCGATTCCACCGCGCAGGATTATAAGCCCGAAAAATATCCGCAATCGGGCTGGGGGACGATGCTACGCTGCGCGCTCGCGCCCAATGTCACGCTCGAGAACCGAGCGATCGGCGGGCGCAGCACGAACAGCTTCATCCGCGAAGGCCGGCTCGACACGATCGCGGCCGATCTTCGGAAGGGCGACACGCTGATGATCCAGTTCGGGCATAACGATCAGAGCGCCGACAAGCCCGAACGCTACACCACGGTCGACCAGTACATCGCCAATCTCCACCGCTTCCTCGCCGTAGCGAAGACGGCCGGGGCAAAGGCGGTGATCCTCACCCCCGTCGCGCGCCGCGACTTCAAGGACGGGATCGAGCAGCAGACCTATCCGCTCTACGCCAACGCCGCGCGCCAGGTCGCGCGCGACACGCACACGCCGCTGATCGATCTCGGCAAGCTGTCCGAGGCGATGGTGCAGGCGCTCGGCGAACAGGCGGCAGCGGCCTATTACCTGCATTATGACGGCAGCGCCGGGGCGCCGGGCTATCCCAATGGCGTGCACGACAACACCCATTTCAGCGAACTCGGCGCGCGCCATGTCGCCGACCTCGTCGCGTTCGAGCTGCGCGCGCTCAAGCTGCCGGTGTCGCGCTACGTCACGCCGCACGTCCCGGCGCTGACACGCACGACGCCCGCCGGCGGCCCGTCTTGCGCCTGATCGCCGGTCTCGCGCTGAGCCTCGCCGTGGCGCTTCCCGCGCACGCGCAGACGCGCAACTTCACGCTCGCGGGCAACGCGGCACCCGGCGCGACGCCCGTCGCTCCCGATCACGCTTATGCCGACGGCGTCGGCTATGAACCCGGCTCGACGCGGTTGTTCTCGGTCGCTGCCACGCCGGGCAACTACAAGGTCACCGTCACGCTCGGCCTGCCCAGACAGGCGACCGAGACGACGATCAAGGCGGAGTCGCGCCGATTGATGCTCGATGCGGTCCGCGTGCCCGCCGGGCGCAGCATCACGCGCAGCTTCGTCGTCAATGTCCGCAATGCCGCGCTCGTCCCCCCGCCGCTCAACGCGCCCGGCGGCAGTGCGGTGCTCCTCAAGCCGCGCGAGCGGGGCTCGTTCAGCTGGGACGACAAGCTCACGCTCGAGATCCTCGGCGATCGCCCCGGCGTCACCGCGATTTCGATCGCTCCGGTGCAAGTGCCGACCGTCTTCCTGCTCGGCGATTCGACCGTCACCGACCAGGGCGCCGAACCCGCCGCGAGTTGGGGGCAGATGCTGCCCGCTTTCTTCAAACCCGACATCGCGGTCGCCAACCACGCCGAAAGCGGCGAGACGCTCAAATCGTTCATCGCCGAATTGCGCTTCGCCAAGGTGCTCGAGTCGGTGAAGCCCGGCGACTGGGCGATCATCCAGTTCGGCCATAACGACCAGAAGGCGAACTGGCCGCAGACCTATGCTGCGGCCGAGACGACCTATCGCGCCTATCTGCGCACCTGGACCGCCGAGTTCCGCCGCCGCGGCGTCACGCCGGTGCTCGTCACCTCGCCCGATCGCCGGATGTGGAACGGCACCAAGATCACGTCGACGCTCGCCGACTATGTCGCGGCGGTAAAGGCGGTCGGCGCCGAGCAGCAGGTTGCGGTGATCGATCTCAACGCCGCGAGCATCGCCTTCTACGAAGCGCTCGGGCCGAAACGCGCGCCGCTGGCGTTCAACGATGGCGGCAAGGACGCGACGCATCACGACAATTACGGCGCGTGGGTGCTCGCGCGCAGTGTCGCCAAGGGCATTGCCGACGCCGGGCTGCCGCTCGCCGCGCATCTCGCGCCCGATCTGCGGGCGTTCGATCCGGCGCAGCCGCCCGATCCCGCGACGTTCCGCCTCGCGCCCAGCATCGCCCACGACACCACCCGACCCGACGGAAGCTGACATGACCTCACGCCGCACCTTCCTCGCCTGCGGGCTCGCCGCGAGCCTTCCCCTTCCCGCCTTCGCGCAGGATCCCGGTGTCGGCGCGGGCGGGCGCGCCGGCAGCGGCACGGCCGAGCGCTTTCCGCTCTGGCCGAAGACGCCGCCGGGCGCCCCGCAGACCACGGTGACCGACGCCTGGGTCAAGCGTTCCCCCACGGGCGGCGCCGACGACATCGCCTGGCCGCATGTCGCGACGCCGATGCTCACCGTGCTCAAGCCTGCCCGGCCGAACGGCGCCGCGGTGCTGATCTGCCCCGGCGGCGGCTATGTCCGCGTCGCGGTCGGGCGCAATCCCGGCGCGATCTCGCAATGGTTCGCCGATCGCGGCGTGACCGCGTTCGAACTGCTCTACCGGCTGCCGCACGACGGCTGGGCAGCGGGGCCCGACGTCGCGTTGCAGGATGCGCAGCGCGCGATGCGCGTGATCCGCGCGGGCGCCGGCACGCGCTGGACGGTCGATCCCGCGCGCGTCGCGATCACCGGCTTTTCGGCGGGCGGCCATGTCGCCGCGAAGCTCGCGGCGCGCTCGACGCTCGCGGTCTACGATCCGCAGGACGCCGCGGACCGGCTGTCGGCGACGCCGACCGTCGCCGGGCTGTTCTACCCCGTCATCACCATGTTCGACGAAGGTGTCCACGCGCAGTCGCGCCGCGAATTGCTCGGCGCCAACGCCGCCAGCCTCGACTTCCAGCGCCGCTATTCGGCGCAGGTCGACTTGCCCGCCGACATGCCGCCGACCTTCATCGCGTGCAACGCCGACGATCCTGTCGTCCCCTTCCAGAACAGCCTGCTGATGATCGAGGCGCTCCACACAGCGAAGGTCCCGGCCTCACTGATGGTGTTCGAAAAAGGCGGGCACGGTCCACCCGCCAAGCGTCGCGACGGGACGATCGTCCCCTGGCAGCAGATGTTCGCCGACTGGGCCGGGGATCATGGCTGGCCCGCCTGACCCGACGCCACGACCAAGGAAATGACCATGCGTATCACCGTCGCGGCGCTCCTGCCGCTCGTCCTGCTCGCCGCGCCCGCCGCCGCGCAGACCGCCGACATGAAGAGCTGGGTCGATGCCAAGACCGGCCACAAGATCGTCCGCATCACCGATGCACCCGGCAACTACGCGCTATACTTCAACTACAACGCCTACACGCCCAACGGCGACACGATGCTCTTCTCGACCACCGAGGGCATCCAGGCGATGGACCTCAAGACGTGGACGCTGCGCACCGTGCTCAAGCGGCGCGGCGTCCGCTTGCTGTTCGCCGGCCACAAGACGCGCATCGCCTATTTCTCCGAGACCGACCGCAGCAAACCCGATGCACCGGTCACCATCTCGGCCGCCGACATCGATACGGGCGTGGTGCGCAAGATCGCCGAGGTGCCGCGCGGCAGCCAGATCGACACGATCAACGCCGACGAAACGCTGCTCGCCGGGCAGTTCACCACGCGCCCCGTCGAACTCCAGCCCGGCACCGCCGGTCGCGACCCGCGCACCGACCAGGCCGCCTATGCCGCCAACGGCCCCGACGGCAAGCCGCTACCCTATGCCGAGGCCAAGGAGGTGCGGCTCAACGATCGGCTCGAGGCGAAAATCCCGATGGAGATCTTCACGCTCGACGTGAAGACCGGCGCGCGCCGCACGATCGTCACCGCGACCGACTGGCTCAACCATTTGCAATTCTCGCCGACCGATCCGACGCTGCTGATGTATTGCCACGAAGGCCCGTGGCACAAGGTCGACCGCATCTGGACCGTCCACACCGACGGCAACCACAACACCAAGATCCACACGCGCACGATGAACATGGAGATTGCCGGCCACGAATTCTGGTCGCCCGACGGCAAGACGATCTGGTACGATCTGCAGACCCCGCGCGGCGAGGATTTCTGGCTCGCGGGCTATGACGTCGCCAGCGCCAAGCGCCGCTGGTTCCATCTCGAGCGCAACGAATGGTCGGTGCATTACAACGTCTCTGCCGACCAGACGCTGTTCTCGGGCGATGGCGGCGACCCCGAGATGGTCGCGCACGCGCCCGACGGCAAATATATGTACCTGTTCCGCCCGCGCGCGATCCCCGACGTTGCGGGCATCCATGCCGACAATGCCGGTGCACTGATCGCGCCGGGTACCTTCGCGACCGAGAAGCTCGTCGATCTCGCCAGGCAGGATTACAAGCTCGAGCCCAACGGGCGCTTCTCGCCCGATGGCCGCTGGCTGTTCTTCCGCGCCAATATCGAGGGCAAGGCGGCGATCTACGCCGTCGCGACGGACAAGGCGCGGTAGCGCGTCCGGCGGGCGTGACGCCGCGCCGGACGCTCCCCGGCTTACTCCGCCGTTTCGGACGCGGTCAGGCTGCCGGGGAAATAGCCGAGGTGCGGCGGCTGGTTATACGCCGTGTTCTGCCACGCCACCCCGGCGCGATAGACCGGATCCTGCTTCAGCGTGACCAGCCGGTGCGTGGTCGGATAGGGCGTGACGTAGATCCGCAATGCGCGATTGTCGGCGGTGCGCCACACCACTTCCTCGCGCCAGTCGCCCAATAGGTCGGCCTGCAGCGCCGGGGTTGCCTTGGTCCCGTTGTTCGACGCGAGCCCCTCGGGCGACAGCAGCGGGACGGCTGTGGCGGTCTTCCAGTCCCATTTGCTGATCGTCGTCTTGTCGAGCAGCTCCTGCAGCAGGTCGCCATCCCAATAGAGCGCGAAGTTGGTCTGGCGCGGTGCCGAGCCGATCGCATTGCCCTTCACGTCGAACAGGTCGCGACTGTTCGAGCCCCACAGTTCGGCACCGACATGCCGTGGGTCGATATCGGCGGCGAGCCCGCGACCGGTGTCGGTGTCGGCGGGCTTGGTCCACAGCACTTGCCCGGTCCGCGCGTCGAGCAGCGCCGAGCCGATCCCGCCATTGGTCTTCACCTGCTCGTGCACGCCCCATTTTTCGAGTCCCGGCCGCATCGGGTCGAGATCGGCGACGTGCATCGCATCGCCGTGGAACAGCGGATCGGTCCACAGCCCCTTGCCGTCATCGTCGAGCGCCATCGATCCGTAGATCACCTCGTCGCGCCCGTCGCCGTCGACATCGGCGATGCTGAGCTGGTGATTGCCGCGATCGGCATAGTCGCCATTGCCCGGTGCGGAGGAATCGAAGGTCCAGCGCTTGACCAGCTTGCCCGCGCGGAAATCCCAGGTGGCGACGACGGTGCGCGCATAATAGCCGCGGCCGAACACCATGCTCGGATGCTGCCCGTCGAGATAGGCGGTGCCCGCGAGGAAGCGGTCGGCGCGGTTGACATAGCCGTCGCCCCACGTGTCGCGCAGCTGCTCGAAGGTGGGGTTACCGCCGGGATAGCGCGGCGGATCATAGGGCTTGGTGTCGAGCGCGCGGCCGCTGCGGCCGTCGAACACGGTGAGATATTCGGGCCCCTTGAGGATCCGTCCGATCAGCGGCGCGACCTTGCTGCCGTCGGCAAGCACCTTCGCGCCGGTCCGGTCGGGCTGCGGCACTTCGCCGCCATGCTCGCGCCAGTCGGCCGTGGCGTCGCCGATCACCGTGCCGGTGCCGTCGACGGTCCCGTCGGCGGTCTTCATCGCGATCTCGGCGCGACCGTCGCCGTCATAGTCGGCGATCTGGAACTGCGTGTAATGCGCGCCCGCGCGGATGTTTTTGCCGAGGTCGATCCGCCACAGCCGCTTGCCCTCGAGCGTATAGGCATCGACGAACACGTCGCCGGTATAGCCCGCCTGGCTGTTGTCGTGGCTGTTGGTCGGATCCCATTTGAGCACGATCTCATAGCGGCCGTCACCGTCGAGATCGCCGACGCCGGCATCGTTGGCGGTGTAGCTGTACGCCTCGCCAGCGGGGGTCGTACCGCCCGGCGGCGGGGTCAGCGGGATCGACAGATAGCCGTTGGGCGCCATCAGGGCGGACCGCTTTTCAGGAGCGCCGTTCGCGACTGACAGCGTGTAGCGCGCGTCGGCACTCCCCTGCGGATCGACGAAAGCGGTGGCGTCGGTGACCGGGCGCGGCGTGATCTTGCGACCATCGCGATAGACGTCGAACGCGGTCGCGCGCGGATCGCTCGCCAGCAAACGCCAGCTCACCAGCCAGCCGCCACCCTTTGCTGGCGTCGCGACGAGCCCGCGATCGAGCGTCTCGATCGCACGCGGCGGCGGAGCCGCTGCTGCTGATGCCGCCACGGCACCGAGCGCGACGCTCGCCCAAAAGTAGCTGCGCATCCGGATCATCCTGTCTCTCCCGTGGCGACGGTCAGCCTCGCCATATCTCAACAATTATGATTGCATTTCACCAAATGGCAACATAGAACGGAACAGCGATCCACAATGTGGATGTTACAGAACGAAGTCGATGGCGCTGGCACGAACCGCGCTGCACTACGAGGGGGATGACGTGAAACGGCCAACGCATGCATGAACGCCGGTTCGATCCGCGCCGTCACGACAGCGCGCGGCATAGCTGAAGCAGAATCAGATCATAGCAGGACGTCCGAATGGTTCGAAAAGCCAGGACGCCCCAGGGGGAGGAATTTCATGACCATTATTCGTTCGGCACCGCGTCGGCAGCTTTTCCGCACGACCTCGGTCCTCGCATTGACGCTTGGCTGCGTCCTGCCCGCGATCGCCCAAGCACAGACTGCTCAGCCGCGGTCCACAACGCCCAACCCCGCGGTCCAGCCGCAGCCACAGACCGCGCCACAGAACGACCAGGCCATTGCGCCCTCTTCCGCCACGGTCGAGCCGGCCACGCGCGACCGCGCTTCGGGTGACGTGTCGCCGCCGGCCGAGTCGCAATCCGCGCAGGACGAGCCGCAGAACGCCGGACGCACCAGCCCCGACGTCGCGACCGCGCAGGACATCGTCGTCGTCGGCACCCGCGCTTCGCTCCAGTCGGCGATCAACCGCAAGCGCAACGCCGGCACGATCGTCGACTCGATCGTCGCCGACGACATTGCCAGCTTCCCAGACAAGAATGTCGGCGACTCGCTGTCGCATATCACCGGCGTCCAGCTCAGCCGCGATTTCGGCGAAGGGACGCAGGTGTCGATCCGCGGCGTCGAGCCCGATCTCAATCGCGTCGAGATCAACGGCGTCAGCCAGGTCTCGGCCGGCGGCAGCCGCGCCGGCGATTTCCGTGAACTCGCGACAGAACTCGTCAAGTCGATCGACGTCTTCAAGGGCTATGCCGCCGATTTGACCGAAGGCGGTCTTGGCGGCACCGTGCTGGTCGAAACGCGCAAGCCGCTTGAATTGAAGAAGGCGCTCGGCAGCGTCGTCGTGTCGGCGCAGCATCTCGAGACGACGCAGGACTGGCGTCCGCGTGGCACGCTCGTGCTCGGCACGCCGCGGTTCCTGATGGATGGTCTCGGCGTCCTGCTCAACGTCACCTATGACGACAAGTCGACGCGGCAGGACTACGCCAGCAACACCAACTATAACCGCCTTGCGGACTTCGACCATTCGGACAAGCCGACGGTCGCCAACGCCGCCTATTCGGCCTTTCCGACCTATGCGAGCTGCGGCAACGTCGGCACCACCTCGACCCAGACCTTCGCGACGCGGCGTGCGGCGTGCGAAAACCAGTTCTTCGACTGGGCGCCGACCGTGCCGCGCTACCGCAACCTCGTCCGCCGCGACAAGCGCCTGTCGGGCGACTTCACGGTACAATATGAGCTCGCGCACAATTTCCGCGCTTATGCCGAAGCGCAGATCAACAACCGCGACCAGCGGCTGTTCGACACCAATTACTCGCTCGATATGGGCCGGGTCCAACGCTACCAGCTCGACCCGGTGCTCGGCACCAGCTCGACCCAGCAGGTCAAGCTCGGCACCGCGACGATCAATCCCGACCATGTCGTAACGGGCTACACCACCGCGCTCAATTCGGTCGCGGTCAGCAGCACGGTCACCAGCGGCTCGAGCAATATCCTCGGCGTGCAGCGGCGCGATTTCCAGTACGACCAGAAGTCGCAATATTTCCAGGGCGGCTTCGACTGGAATCTCGATCGTTTCAAGGTCAAGGGCATGGTGTCCTATGCCAAGGCCAAGACGGTCGGCGAAACCAATCTGATCTCGATCAACACCGGCATCTCCGGCGTGAACGTCGATACGTCGAACGCGCTCGGCATCCCGGTGTTCACCTATCCGAGCAGCGTCAATCCGGCCGACCCGGGCATCTACACCGATCTCACGCGTCCCGGTAACGTCGCGCAATCGGGGCCGACGGTGCAGTATCGTCCGACGCAGACCTCGAACAGCGAGAAGCAAGCCAAGCTCGACGTCGATTGGGAGGTCGATTTCGGGCCGCTCAAGACCATCGAATATGGCGGCCAATATCGCGACCAGGACTATGTGTCGTACAATGGCGGCGGCTCGCGCTTGCTGACCGCGGTCGGTGTGACGCCGCAAGTCTATCAGGACACCGCGAACGTCTCCTATTCGACCAACATCGTCTCGGCGGTCACCGCGCGCACGACGAAGACGGGCAACGGCACCTACACCAACCAGCTGACACAGGCCGAATACGCGTCGCTCATCAACGCGCTCGGCGTCACCAGCGGCGGCGCGCCGCTGTTCACCGGGCTGCGCGGCGCCCCCGGCGGGATTCCCGACCGGATCGCCTTTGCCAATTTCAATGCCGGCGAGATTTCCAAATATTACGATCTGTCGGGGTTCGACCAGGATCTGACGCTTGCCGCCAATGGCCTGCCGCAGATCCCGTCCTACACGATCAACGAGAAGATCGCCGCGGGCTATCTCAAGGGCAATTTCGAAACGCGCGTGTTCGGCATGCGGCTGACCGGGAACGCCGGCGTACGCTATACCTACACGCGCGACGACGGCACCGGCGTCAACATCAGCCGCGTGACGCGCTTCACGCCGACCGGTGCGGTCGAGACGGTGGTGCTCAAGGCGCAGCAATCGACGCTCAAGAACAGCTATGGCGACGTGCTGCCTGCGTTCAACGCGGCGCTCGAATTCACGCCGAACCTGGTGCTGCGGGCGAACTGGGCAAAGAACCTCGCGCGCCCCAAGCCGACCGATCTGGTCGCGACGATCACCTGCACCGATGACGCCACCGTCGCCGCAGCCGATGACACCTGCACCGCGGGCAACCCCGATCTGGTGCCGTACCGCGCCGATCAGTGGGAGCTCAACATGGCCTGGTATCCGAACCGGGATACGCTCGTCAGTGTCGGCTATTACAAGAAGTACGAGAGCAGCTTCGTCGTGCCGAACGTCACCCGCTCGGGCGTCGATCTGTTCAAGGACGGCGTCCTCTATACCGTGCGCCAGCCCATCAACGGGTTCGGCGCCTTGCTCGACGGCATCGAAGGCAGCGCGCAGACCGCATTCACCTTCTTGCCAAAGCCGTTCGATGGCTTCGGCGCGTCGGCCAACGTCACCTTCGCGCGGGCGATCCGCACCAACCTGACCAACTCGGCGACCGGTCAGCCGCTGCTCGAATATCCCGGCCTGTCGAAGTGGACCTACAACGCCAGCATTTTCTACGACAAGGGCTTCCTCAATGCGCGGCTGAGCTACAATTATCGCTCCGACTGGCTGGTGACGGCGGCGGATTCGAACAACGGCAATTTGCCGATCTACCGCCAGGGCGAAGGCTATCTCGACGGGAAGATCACGCTGCGCTTCCCGAAATATCACACCAGCCTGTTCGTCGAGATGCAGAACATCAACAAGGCGTACTCGCGCTCCTTCGTGAAGGGGATCGGCACGTCGGAAGCCTATTACGCTGGCCAGCGGCTGTTCGCCGGCCTTCAGCTCAAGTTCTAGCGCTTGCGCGAAGCACCTTCCCTCCCCCCCTGCGGCTGGCTATCCTAACGGATGGCCAGCCGGTTTTTCCCGGGGGCGCTGGACCGACACTGGCTGGTCGATTGCCAACATACGGCGCGACATTCTAAGGGATGGACATGAACGCCCCCATCATCGACACCGAAATGCCCGAAACCGCAGGGCCAGCCGTCGGCGCCGGCAGCCAGACGCTGATGCGGGGGCTCGACCTGATCGAAGCGGTGAGCCACGAAGTGCTCACGCTGAGCGAACTCGCGGTCAAGCTCGACCTTACCAAGAGCACGACGCACCGCTTGCTGTCGGCGCTGGTCGATCGTGGCTACCTCGCCTTCACCCCGCGCGCGGGTTATCGCCTCGGGCCGAAACTGCTGCTGCTCGGTACGCTCGCGCAAGCGCAGGCAGATCTCGTCCAGGTCGCGCGGCCGTATCTCGAGGATCTTTCCGCCGCGACCGAGGATACGGTCCATCTCGGCATCCTCGATGGTGACTCGGCGCTGTATCTCGACAAGGTGCCCGGACGCCGGCGCATCACCATCTCGAGCCGGATCGGCGATCGCCAGCGGCTGACCTCGACCGGCCTCGGCAAGGCGCTGATCATCGATCACACGCCCGCTTACTGGCGCGAGCGTTTCGCCGCCGACCAGGCCGACGGCGCACCGCATGTCGACCCCGCTTTGTGGTTCGAGCGCATGTCCGGCTATGCCAGCCGCGGTCGCGCGTTCGATCTCGAGGAGAATGAGGATCAAGTGCGCTGCGTCGCCGCGCCGATCCGCGATGCCGGCAAGCGCATCGTCGGCGCGATCAGCGTGTCGAGCGCCGCGCAATATATGAGCGACGACCGCATGACCACGCTCACCGACGACGTCTGCGCGGTGGCGCTGGCGATCAGCCGCGAACTCGGCTTCGACCCCGCCGACGCCTGACCCTTCCTTCGTATCCCCAGGAGACCCGCATGTTACTCGCAGGCAAGACGGTGCTCGTCACCGGTGCATCGGCCGGCATTGGCCGCGCAGTGGCGATCGGCTGTGCGCGGCACGGCGCCGACGTCGCGCTCAACTTCGCGCGCGACGTGGCGGGTGCCGAAAGCGCCGTCGCCGAGATCGAGGCGCTCGGCCGCAAGGGCGTGGCGATCCAGGGCGACGTCGCCGATCCCAAGACCGCGACCGACTTCGTCACCAAGGCGGTCGCCGCGCTCGGGCGCGTTGACGTGTTCGTCAACAATGCCGGCATCTGCCCGTTCCACGCCTTTCTCGACATGCCGGTCGAGACTTTCGAGCGGACGATGCAGGTCAATCTGCACGGCGCCTATTTCATGGTGCAGGCTGCCGCCAACCAGATGGTCAAGCAAGGCGATGGCGGCTCGATCATCGCGATGTCGTCGATCTCGGCGCTGGTCGGTGGCGAGTATCAGACGCATTACACGCCGACCAAGGCGGGGCTCCACTCGCTGATGCAGTCGGTCGCGATCGCGCTCGGCAAGCACAAGATCCGCTGCAATTCGCTCTTTCCCGGCACGATCCTCACCGACATCAACAAGGACGATCTCGCCGACACCAAGAAGCGCGATTACATGGAGAGCCGCATCCCGCTCGGCCGGTTGGGCCAGCCCGACGATCTCGTCGGGCCGACGGTGTTCCTCGCATCCGACCTCGCGCAATATGTGACCGGCGCCTCGCTGCTGGTCGACGGCGGCGCCTACGTGAATTTGCAGTGAGATGAACTGGACGCGGCGCGACCTAGCCCTGGGGCTGATGGCGGCCGCGCTCCCCTTCCCGGCGCATGCCGCGCGCCTATTCGACGTGCGGCGCTTCGGCGCGCGCGGCGACGGGCGGACGCTCGACACCGCTGCCTTCAACGCCGCGATCGCCGCGGCGGCGGGCGGCGGAACCGTGATCGTCCCGCCGGGGCGCTATCTCTGCTTCTCGATCCGGCTGAAGAGCAAGGTCACGCTCCAGCTCGCTAAGGGCGCGATCATCGAGGCGGCGGATCCCGCACGGCACTCCGGCAGCTATGACCTGCCCGAGTCCGGGGTCGAACAGCTCTACCAGGATTTCGGCCATAGCCACTGGCACAACAGCTTGCTCTGGGGCGACGATGTCGTCGAAGTGGCGATCACCGGCCCCGGGCTGATCGACGGCGCCGGGCTTACTCGAAACGGCCCGGGCGCGCGCTGGAAGGCGCAGACCGGCGAGCGCCCGCTGTCGATGCAGGGCATGAGCCAGCGCCAGATCGACCAGCTTGAACCCGCCACCGCGGCGATGAACGGCCAGGGCAACAAGGCGATCGCGCTCAAGAACGGTCGCGACATCGTGCTGTCGGGGTTCACGATGCGCCAGTGCGGCCATTTCGCGATCCTCGCCACCGGCACGCGCCATCTGGCGATCCCCGACCTGACGATCGACACCGATCGCGACGGCATCGACCTCGATTGCGTGCGCGACGTCGTGGTCGAGCGCTGCCGCGTCAACACGCCCAATGACGACGCGATCGTGGTCAAGAGCAGCTATGCGCTCGGCCACGCCGTGGCGGCCGAAAACATCGTCATCCGCCACTGCGCCGTCTCGGGCTTCGATCTCGGCACGCTGCTCGACGGCACGCGCCGCACCACGCAGGCGTTCGCGCCCGATCGCGACCGCGTCACCGGGCGGATCAAGCTCGGGACCGAGAGCAATGGCGGCTATCGCAACGTTCTAATCGAGGATTGCAGCTTCACGCATTGCCGCGGCCTCGCGCTCGAGACGGTCGACGGCGGGGTGATGGAGCAGATCGTCGCGCGCCGCCTGACGATGACCGACGTCACCACCGCGCCGCTGTTCCTGCGGCTCGGCGATCGGCGGCGCGGGCCTGCCGGCACCGGCATCGGCGCGATCCGCGACGTGACGATCGAGGACGTCACCGCGACCGGGATCGACCATCGCTATCCGGCGGCGCTCGCCGGCTTGCCCGGCCATCCGATCGAGCACGTCACGCTGCGCAACATCGCGCTCACCTATCGCGGCGGCGGCACCCCCGCGGACGCCGCGCGCCGCCCGGAGGAACACGCCTCCGCGTATCCCGAACCGAGCATGTTCGGGACCTTGCCCGCCTGGGGCCTGTGGCTGCGCCATGCGCGCGACATCACCATCGACGGCATGCGGCTAGCGACCGCCACGCCCGACGCCCGGCCGCGCTTCCTCGCCGACGATGTCGACCGCGTGAGCGTACACGACAGCCCGCTCTGACGCGCTTTGGGTTTGACCTTCCCCGCATTCGACGGTACCAAATACTACAAATCGGTGCCATATAATGGCCTGAGAGGGAGAAGGCTGTGTCGATCCATGCGTTCAAGATGCAGCTGAAGCCCGGCGTTCTCGACGAATATCGCAAGCGCCATGACGAGATCTGGCCCGAGCTCTCCGCGCTGCTGACCGAGAGCGGCATC
The DNA here is from genome assembly GCF_049898305.1 of Sphingomonas sp. PWP1-2. Taxonomy (NCBI): domain Bacteria; kingdom Pseudomonadati; phylum Pseudomonadota; class Alphaproteobacteria; order Sphingomonadales; family Sphingomonadaceae; genus Sphingomonas; species Sphingomonas sp. PWP1-2. Next base: position 180,238 of record NZ_JAFCXM010000006.1, on the reverse strand, counting down.
TACGATTATTCGATCTTCCTCGACGAGCAGACGCTGAGCCTGTTCGCCGTCCTGCGCGTCCGTGCGGACAGCAATCGCGATGCGCTGCCCGACCATCCGGTGATGAAGCGCTGGTGGGATTACATGGCGCCGCTGATGGAGGTCGAACCCGACAATCGCCCCAAGGAATGGGCATTGCCGCTGATCTTCCACCATGCGTAAGCTTCCCGCGCGCTCGATCGCCGCGCTCGCCATCGCGCTTGCCGCCCCCGCCGGCGCGCAAGTCGCGCGCCCGACGCAGAACCTGCAAGCCCCGGTCAAGACCTTTGGCCGCGTCAGCTACGACGCGCGCTCGCTGATGATCGACGGCCAACGCCGCATCATCTGGTCGAGCGAATTCCACCCATTCCGCCTGCCCTCGCCCGATCTGTGGCGCGACGTGCTGCAGAAAATGAAGGCGAGCGGCTTCAACACCGTCGCGCTCTATTTCGACTGGGGCTATCACTCGCCCAAGCAGGGCGTGTACGATTTCAGCGGCATCCGCGACATGGATCGCGTGCTCGACATGGCGGCGGAGGAAGGCCTCTACGTCATCACCCGCGCCGGGCCGTACGTGAACGCCGAACTGTCGCGCGGCGGCTTCCCCGGCTGGCTGGTCAACCAGAAGGCGCGCGCCCGCACCGACGATCCCGCCTATCTCGCCGCGGCCGATGAATGGCTGACGCGGATCAACGCGATCGTCGCGCGGCACCAGATCAACGGCGACGGCAAGGGCCATAGCGGCACCGTCATCCTCCACCAGATCGAGAACGAACTGGCGCTGACCACCCCGGCGCAGCGCCGCTACATGGACCATCTCGCCGCCAAGGCGCGCGCCGACGGCATCACCGTGCCGCTGTTCCACAACGACCAGGGCCGCAACGGCTATTGGGTGCCCGAAACGTCGAAGGTCGAAAACGTCGTCCACGGCCCGAATGATCTGTATGCGTTCGACGGCTATCCCGGCGGCACCTGCACCGTCGCAGGCAAGCCGACGCGCAGTTCGGCGGCGCCCGATTGGGGCTATTACGGCCCGGGCGGCGCCAAGGGCGGCGCGTCCGCCTCGCCCGACACCCCCGCCTTCCTCGCCGAGTTCGGCGGCGGCTGGTTCGATTATTGGGGGTCGAACGGCGGCTATGACTGCAACGCGATCCAGCGCGGCAAGCGCTTCCAGCGCGTGTTCTACGGCACCAACCTCGCCAACGGCATCGACATCCAGAGCTTCTACATGGGCTATGGCGGCACCAGCTGGGGCTGGCTGCCAGCGCCGGTCGTGTTCACCAGCTACGATTACGGCTCGGCAATCTCCGAAGCGCGCGAGCTGCGCGAAAAGGCCGGGGAGATGAAGCAGCTCGGCGGGATGATCGCCGCGGTGCCCGATCTCGCCGGCATGGTCCCGGCCGGCGCGGTGACGGTCTCGTCGCCCAATGTGCAAGTCTATCACGACCGCAACCCGCAGACCGACGCGCGCTTCCTGATGGTCACGCACAAGCCGTCGAACGGCCAAAGCGACGACAGCTTCACCGTCCCCGCGAACCTGCCCGACGGCGCGTACAGCTTTCCGATGCGGCTCAACGGCTTTGACGCCAAGTGGCTGCTTGCTGGGGTGACGCTCGGCGGCCAGCGGCTCGTCTATTCGACTTCCGAATTGCAGGCGACCCTGACCGCCGATGGCCGCGACCTGCTGCTGCTCTACGGCCGCGCGGGCGAAGCGAACGAGACCGTGCTGCGCTACGCGTCGGCGCCCAAGGTGGAGGTGCTCGAGGGCGCAGCCACCAGCGCGTTCGATGCCGCCAAGGGCGATCTCAAGCTGAGCTACACGCTGGCTGGGCGGACCGTAGTGCGGATCACCGGCGGCGGCCGACCGCCGCTGACGCTGCTGCTCGCCGACGAGGCCGAGGGCGTGCGCTACTGGCGCCGCGACACCGCCGCCGGCCCGGTGCTCGTCCGTGGGCCCGCGCTCGTCCGCCGCGCCGATGCGACCGGCGCGATGCTCGCGCTGACCGGCGACACGAAGGAGGCCACGCCGCTCGAACTGTGGACGCCCGGACGGCTCACCTCGGTGCGCTGGAACGGCGTCGCGGTGCCGCTCAAGACCAGCGCGATCGGCAGCCGTCGCGCGCTCCGCCCGCTTGCAGGCCCGACACCCGTCACCCTCCCCGTCCTCACCAATTGGCGTGTCGCCGCCGGGACGGCAGAGGCGCGCCCCGATTTCGACGATAGCGGCTGGCAGGCGATCGACCGGCGCGGGTCGGCGACGACCACCGCCAAGCCCGACGGCGAGCCGACGCTGGTGATGGACGCTTACGGCTTCCACGACGGCGATGTCTGGTATCGCGGCCGCTTCAGCGGCACGCCCGACGCCAAGCAGCTGGCTCTGTTCTACGGCGGCGGCGGCGCTGGCATGGTGCAGGTGTTCCTCGACGGGAAGCTGGTCGGCCAGGACGAACTTCCCGGCGGCCTGCCGCGCCCGATCACCACTGCGGCGCCGCGCTTCGACCTCCCCGCCGCCGCGCAGGCGCCCGGCGCGCATGTGCTGGCGATCATGGTCCGCAACAACGGGCACAATTGGGACTTGGATTCCGACGACTTCCACAAGGAAGCGCGCGGGCTCGTCTCGGCCTCGCTCGAGGCGCCGGGCGGGCGCAGCTTCGCCGTGCCGATCACGTGGAAGATCCAGGGCAAGCAAGGCGGCGAGGATCTGCCCGATCGCGCGCGCGGCGCCGCCAACAATGGCGGCCAATATGGCGAGCGGATGGGCTGGCATCTGCCCGGCTTCGACGACGCGCGCTGGACCACGGCGACGCTGCCCGCCGCCACGACGACCGCCGGCACCACCTGGTATCGCACGCGCTTCACGCTCGACCTGCCCAAGGCGCAGGATACCACCGTTGCGGTGACGTTCGGCGACACCACCACGCCGCGCTCGGTCGCGCGCTATCGTGCGCTGCTGTTCGTCAACGGCTGGAACATGGGCCAGTTCATCGCGCATGTCGGCCCGCAGCGCGTCTTCCCGATCCCCGAGGGCATCCTCAACCACCACGGCGCCAACACGATCGCACTTGCCGTCACGTCGGATGGCGCGGCGGGCAATGCGCTCGAACAGGTCAAGCTCGTCACGCTGCGCAGCGTGAAGGGCGGCGTGCCCGTCCAGATGGTCGCCGCGCCCAGCCGCCCGGACCAACTCCGATGAGCGACGCGCTTGTCACCCGCCGCGGCTTCGGCGGCATCGCCGGTGCAGCGGCGCTCGCAGCGATGACGCGCCCCGCCTTCGCTGCCGGAGCGGCGCGGCCGTGGCCGTATCTGATCGGCGCCGACGTCTCGTGGATCCCCGAGGACGAGGCGGTCGGCGCGACCTATTGGCAGGATGGCCGGCAACGCGATCCGCTCGCGATCCTCGCCGACGCCGGGTTCAATGCGGTCAAGCTGCGCACCTTCGTCGATCCCGCCAACGGCTATAGCAAGCGCAAGCCCGGCGGTCCGTGGTGCGACCTTGAGCAAACGCTGGCGTTCGGCCGTCGCATCAAGGCCGCCGGCTTCCATTTCTCGCTGACGCTGCACTATTCGGACGACTGGGCCGATCCGCAGAAGCAGACGAAACCCGCCGCCTGGGCCGACCTGCCGTTTCCCCGGCTGGTCGAGCGCGTCGGTGGCTATACCGCCGACACGATCGCCGCGCTCGTCCGCGGCGGGGCCGCGCCCGACATGGTGGTGATCGGCAACGAGACCACCTTCGGCATGCTCTGGCCCGATGGCCGCGTGCCGCTGACCATCCCGACCGGCAACCCGCAGACCGATGGTGTCCACCTCAACGTGGCCGGCGCGGGCGGCTATGACCAGTTCGCCGCGCTGCTCACGGCCGGTATCGCCGGCGCGCGCGCTGCGGCGCCGCGCGCCAAGGTGGTGCTGCACAACCATCTCGGCCGCCACTGGCCGATCACGCAATATTGGACGGACAACTTGCTCCAGCGCGGCGTCCGCCCCGATGCCATCGGCTTCTCCTGCTACCAGCAGGCGGCGCAGGGCGACTGGCAGCATACGTTCGCCGAATTCGCCAAGGCCTATCCCGATCTTGGCTTCCTCGCGATGGAATATTCCGCGCGCAAACGCTATCTCAACGATCTCGTCCATGCCGAACCGCACGGCTGGGGCAGCTATATCTGGGAGCCGACGCGCCACCAGGAGGCGATCTTCCGCCACGACGGCAAGCCCGCCGGCGAAGGCGCCCGCCCCGATCTGCTCAGCCAGGGCATCAACGCCGCGGAAGCCCCCGGCGCCGCGCCCGGCGTGCCGACCCAGACGCCGCCCGACGGCCATCAGGGCCGGTACGACATCGATCCCCAGTTCCGCACCCTCTATCGCACCATGGCGCACGATTACGGTCTGAAGCCCGTGCGCCTTCCTACCAGGAGAAGTTAATTGGCCGCCCTTACCCACGACGTGCCGCGTGCAGACGTGACCGCCGCGATCGCCCGACTGATGGACAATCTCGTCAACATCACGGACGAGACCGGCGAGTTCCTGCTCCATCTCGAAGACGGGCGCATCATCGACACCAAGGGCTGGGCCGGCTGGGAATGGACCCATGGCGTCGGCCTGTTCGGGATGTGGCGCTATTACGAGCAGACCGGCGATAGCACGGCACTGGCGATCATCAAGCAATGGTTCGAGGATCGCTTCGTCGAGGGCACGCCGACCAAGAACATCAACACGATGGCGCCGTTCATCACGCTCGCCTATTTGTACGAGCTCGAACGCGACCCGCGCTACATCCCCTATCTCGACACCTGGGCCGAATGGCTGATGGCGCCCGACGGCCTGCCCAAGACCGAGGAAGGCGGCTTCCAGCACATCGTCTACAATGACGAGAATCCCGGCGAGATGTGGGACGACACGCTGATGATGTCGGTGCTGCCGCTCGCCAAGATCGGCCTGCTGCTGAACCGTCCGCACTATGTCGAGGAAGCCAAGCGCCAATTCCTCGTCCACATCAAATATCTCTTCGATAAAAAGACCGGGCTGTGGTTCCACGGCTGGGACTTCAACGGCCGGCACAATTTCGCCGAGGCGCTGTGGGCGCGCGGCAATTGCTGGGTGACGATCGCGATCCCCGAGATCATCGAGATCCTCGATCTGCCGCAGGGCGACGCGCTGCGCACCTTCCTGATCGACACGCTCGCGGCACAAGTGAAGACGCTCGCCGAGACGCAGGACCCCGCGACGGGCCTGTGGCACACGCTGATCGTCGATCCGACCAGCTATCTCGAGGCGTCGGCGACGGCGGGCTTTGCGTACGGCATCCTCAAGGGCGTGCGGAAGGGCTATTTGCCGCGGCACTATGAGGCGGTCGGCATCAAGGCGGTGCAGGGCGTGCTCGCCAATATCGACGCAGCGGGCGAGCTCAAGCAGGTGTCGTTCGGCACGGCGATGGGCGACACGCAGCAATTCTACAAGGACATCGCGCTGACCTCGATGCCCTATGGGCAGAGCCTGGCGATGATCGCGCTCGGCGAGTTCCTGCGTACCTATATCTAATGCAGCGGGCGGCGCTTCCCGGCTTCCACCGCGTAGCGTCGCGTTGGGCCGCCTGGCGCCGTCCGGCCGGCGCGCTCGCGCTCCTTCTGGCGCTTTGCGGCGCGGCCCGACCGGCGGTGGCGGAGACGCTGGTCGCGTTCGATGCCGGGCCGGGCGTCGTGCTGGCGGATGCGCGCGGCGTCGCGCGCGTGGTGACCGACCCGCGCGACCATGCGGTGGTAAGGATCGCCGCCGCCGACCTCTCTGCCGATCTCGCCCGCGTGTCGGGCACGGCGACCGGTAACGGTACGCAGATCTGGCTCGGCACGCTCGGTCGCAGCGCCGCGATCGACGGCCTCGCGCGGCGCGGCTTGCTTGACGTAAGCAAATTGCGCGGCGCGTGGGAGAGCTTCGTGATCGCCACGATCGATCGCCCCGCCCCCGGTGTCGCCTCGGCGCTGGTGATCGTCGGCAGCGACCGCCGCGGCACCGCATTCGGCGCCTACGAACTGTCGCGCGCGATCGGCGTGTCGCCGTGGCATTGGTGGGCGGACGTCACGCCCGAACACCATGCGCTGTTGCGCGCGCCCGCAGGCGTCGCGCGCTTCGGTCCGCCCTCGGTCAAGTATCGCGGCGTTTTCCTCAACGACGAGGATTGGGGGCTGCAACCCTGGGCCGCGCACACCTTCGAGCCCGCGGCGGGCACGATCGGCCCAAAGACTTACGCCAAGCTGTTCGAATTGATGCTGCGGCTCAAGGCCAACCTCGTCTGGCCGGCGATGCACAAGGTGACGCGCCCGTTCAATGCCGACCCCGGCAATGCAGCGCTCGCCGATCGCTACGCCATCGTCATGGGCTCGAGCCATGCCGAGCCGATGCTGCGCAACAATGTCGGCGAATGGACCGCGCCGGCGGAGCGCTTCAATTACGCCACCAACGCTGCCGGTGTCGCGCGCTACTGGCGCGAGCGGGTGGCGACCAACGCGCGCTACGAGAGCGTCTGGACGCTCGGGATGCGCGGCATCCACGACAGCGGGATGGTCGGCCCGAGCGACGATGCCGGACGCCGCGCGCTGCTCGAGCGCATCTTCGCCGACCAGCGCGCGATGCTGCCGAAGGACGCGCCGCAGGTGTTCACCCCGTATAAGGAAGTGCTCGACGTCTATCGCAGCGGGCTGAAGGTGCCGCGCGACGTCACGCTGCTGTGGCCCGACGACAATTTTGGCTATATCCGCCACCTGCCCGACACCGCCGAACGCCAGCGGCCCGGCGGATCGGGCGTCTATTACCACCTCTCCTATCTCGGCGCGCCGCTGTCGTATCTGTGGCTGTCGACCACCCCGCCCGCGCTGATCCGCGAGGAACTGGGCCGCGCCTGGGATGCCGGCGCGCGGCAGATGTGGGTCGCCAATGTCGGCGATCTCAAGCCGGGCGAGCTTGCCGCCGACTATTTCCTGCGACTGGCGTGGGACGTTCCGGCGACGCGCGCGCAGCCGGTCGACGCCGTCGTGCGCGAGTGGGCGGCCGGCACGCTCGGCGCCGATGTCGCGGCGGACGCCAGGACGATCCTTGCCGAGCATCACCGCCTCAACTTCGTGCGGCGGCCCGAACATCTGCAATGGTGGCTGCCGGGCGAGCTGTCGCGCCCCAGCCCGCTTTCGCCGCGCGAGATCGCCACCCGCCTCGCCGCGTTCGACACGCTCGCCGCCCGTGTCCGCGCGCTGGCGCCGCGCATCGCTGCCGACCGCCGGGATGCGTTCTTCGAGCTGGTCGACTATCCCGTCACCGCCGCCGCGCTCGCCAATATTCGGCTGTTCGATGCCGAAGCCTATGATCGCCTACACGACAGCGATCCGGCAGCCGCGGCGCAAGCAGGCGCCCGCGCGCGGGCCGCCGATGCCGAGCTCACGCGACTGACGCGCCGCTACAATGAGACGATCGCCGGCGGCAAATGGCGCGGGATGCTCGCGATGGAGCCGGCCGATGGCCAATGGCGGCGCTATCGCTCGACCCCGCCGATCCTGCCCGCCGCTGCGCTCCTCCCGGCGGAGACGGTAGCCCGACCGCAAGTTGCCGCCGCGGCCACCACACCCGTCGTGGAAGCCGAAGCCGCCGAGGGCGCGCGCACCGGTTGGCGCGTGATCGACGGGCTCGGCCGCAACGGGGCCGCGGTCGGCGCGGCACTGCCGGCGCAGCTGTCCTATACGGTCGACCTGCCGCCCGGCCGCTGGCGCCTCGTCGCCGAGCTCCTGCCGACCTACGCGACGCACGACGGCGATCCGCTGCGCCTGACGCTCGCGCTCGACGATGCCGCGCCCGTCACGCTCGCCGCACCGCGCGTCACCGGCGATGCCGCCTGGGCGCGCGCGGTACTCGACAATCGGATCGAGCTCGCGCTGCCGACCGCGCTCGGGGCCGGCCGCCATCGCTTCACCGTCGGCCTCGCCGATCCCGCGCTGATCCTCGATCGCTTCCGCTTCGATCCGCTTCCCGCCAGCTTGCCGCCCGCCGGCGCAAAGGACTGACCGCCATGGCCACCGACCTTATCGCCGCCGCGCCCGCCAACCCGATCGCGCCGACGCGCCCGGTGCGCTGGTACACGCTGCTCGCCTATGGCTCGAATGACGTGCTCGGCGCGGGTTCGATGGCGGTGATCAGCACCTGGATCCTGTTCTTCTACACCACCTTCTGCGGGCTGTCGGCGCTGCAGGCGACCGCGATCTTCGGCATCGCGCGCGTGCTCGATGCCTTCACCAGCCCGCTGATCGGCCACCTCTCCGACAGCCTCGGCCGCTCGTGGCTCGGGCGCAAGTTCGGGCGGCGGCGCTTCTTCATCCTCGCCGCGATCCCGCTGCTGCCGTCGTTCGCGATCATGTGGGTCGCCGGGCAAGGCTTCTGGTATTACCTCGTCACCTATGTGCTGTTCGAGATGGTCTATGCGATGGAGATCATCCCGTACGAGACGCTCGCCAGCGAAATGGCGACCGACTACAAGACCAAGGCCAAGTTCGCCGGTGCGCGCATCCTGCTCGGCCAGCTTTCGGCGATCGGCGCGGCGTTCCTGCCCAAGGCGCTGATCCAGTATCTCGGCGAGGGCTCGCCCGACACCTATCTCTACATGGGCATCATCTTCTCAGGGCTCTTCATGGGCGCGGCCGGCCTGCTCTATGCGTTCAGTTGGGAGCGGCAGCGCCCGCCCGGGCTCGACGCCGAGGAGGATGCGCGCGCCAAGCCGACGCTCGGCGCGGCGTTCAAGGCGCTCTATCGCAATTTGTTCTCGACGCTGCGGATTCGCGCGTTCCGGCTGCATCTCGGCATGTATCTCGGCGGGTATATCAGCCAGGACATCTACAACGCGGCCTTCACCTATTTCGTGATCTTCGCGCTGGCCGGCTCGGCGGCGATCGTCGCGAACCTGGTCGGCGTGACCTATATCGTCCAGTTCGTCGCGGTGATCCTGGCGATCAACTTCGCGCTGAAACTCTCCCCCGCCGCCGCATACCGGATGGCGGCGATCAGCTTTGCGATCGGTGTGATCCTGTTCCTCGCAATGTACGCCGCAGGGTATACCGCGACCGCGATGCTGTTCTGGGTGCCGGTGCTGTTCGCCGGGCTCGGCCGCGGCGCGCTCAACTACATCCCGTGGGCGACCTACAATTACATGGCCGATGTCGACGAGATCGTCACCGGGCGCCGCCGCGAAGGCGCGTTTGCGGGCGTGATGACCTTCGTGCGGAAGATGAGCCAGGCCGCCGCGATCATCCTCGTCGGCCAGGTGATGCAGGCATCGGGCTTCGTCTCGGGCGCGAAGACGCAAAGCGCCGGCGCGTTGGTCGGCATCGTCGGGGTGATGGGCGCGGGCACGATCGCGATGCTGCTGTTCGGCATGTTCGTGTCGACGCGCTTCCGGCTCGATCCGCGCACCCATGCGATCCTGCTCGCGGAGATCGAGCATCTGCGCAGCGGCGCGCGCACGCCGTCCGATCCGGCGCATGCCGCCGTGGTCGAGGATCTGTCGGGCTGGTCGTATGACCGGCTGTGGGGCAACAATCCGGTGGCGGACGCGCACAAGTGATCGCGCTAGTCGCCGCGGCCTTGCTCGCGCAGGCCGCGGTGCTGGCGCCTAAGCCGCTGTTCCGCGATCCCGTGCATGACGGCGCTGCCGACCCGTCGACGGTCTACGATCCGGCGACGCGCGAATGGGTGATGTTCTACACCAACCGCCGCGCCGATTTGCCGATGGACGATGCCACGGACGTCCGCTGGGTCCACGGCACCGCGATCGGCATCGCCCGCTCGAAGGACGGCGCGCAGTGGCGCTACGGCGGCACCGCGGCGATCCCGGTCGCATGCACCGGCGCGACGCTGTGGGCGCCCGATGTCGAGCGGTTCGCGGGGCAATGGCACATGTGGGTCACCGTCGTCCCCGGCATCTATCGCGACTGGAACGCGCCGCGATTCCTCGTCCACCTGACCAGCTCCGACCTCAAAAGCTGGCGCTGCGGCGGGCGAGTCGAGCTGGGCTCGGACCGGGTGATCGATGCGAGCGTCGTCGCGTTGCCGCGCGGTGGCTACCGCCTGTTCTTCAACGACGAGCGGATGAACAAGGCGATCCGCACCGCCGACAGCCGGGATCTGGTGCATTGGACGCTCAAGGACCGGCTGACCGACACGCCCGGCGAAGCGCCCAAGGCGTTCCGCTGGCGCGGGCGCTGGTGGCTGGTGTCCGATGCGTGGAAGGGGCTGCTGGTGATGCGCTCGTCCGATGGCGAGCATTGGACGCGCCAGAGCGACTATCTGCTCGCCGCCCCCGGCGCCGCCGCGACCGACCGCGCCAAGGGGCAGCATCCCGACGTGATCGTCGCGGGCGAGCGTGTGTATCTCGTCTATTTCGTCCACCAGTCGGGCGAGCCGCAGGCCGCGTCCGATCCCGAGTGGCACCGCCGCAGCGTGCTCCAGATCGCCGAGCTGAACGAGGTCGACGGCATCCTCACGGTCGATCGCAACGCGCCTGTCTATGTACGGCTGCTGCGCCGCTGAACGCGGGCGCTAAAGGGTCGAGTACGCTTGGCGCTTTCCCGAACGCCCCCCGCCCGTTCGCCCTGAGCCTGTCGAAGGGCACCTCTCCACAACGAGCCAGCCCTCACGCGGAGAGCAGGGCTTCGACAAGCTCAGCCCGAACGGCGTTGGCGGATCACGCCAATTCGAAGGTGACCTAGAGAAACCCGACCTGCCGCAACCACGCCGCGCACAGTTGCGGCCACACCAACACTGGCAGGCCCTGCGTATCGAGCGCGAAGCCGTGCGGGGCATCGGCGAAGATGTGGCACTCCGCTGCACCGCCGGCTTGCTCCCAAGCGGCGTGCAGCCGCCGCGCATTCTCGACCGGGACGACCGGATCGTTGCCCGAATAAACGATGAACGCGGGCGGCGGGTCTTGCAGCAGTTGCGCGTCGGGCTGCAGCCGATCGTACATCGCCTGCTTCTCGACCGGGGGCAGCGGCGGCTTGTCGGCGACGATCGTGCGGCCTGCGGCATTGGTCGAAATCGGCGCATAGCCGATCACCAGCACATCGGGCCGCGTCGTCGCGTCGCGATCTACGCCCCAATCGCCGGGCACCGCCGCAGCGAGGCACGCCGCGAGATGCCCGCCCGACGACAGCCCGACGACACCGAGCGCGCTATTGTCCTCGCGCAGCAGCCGCATCGCCGCCAACCCATCGGCGAGCGCCGCGCCCGGCCCGTTGTCCGCATCGGGGAAGCGATGGATCAAAACATGCGCGTGATAGCCGAGCGTATTGAGCCAGCGCGCCACTTGGACGCCCTCGCGCCCGACCATCAGCTGGACATAGCCGCCGCCGCCGAGCACCAACATCGCGCGACCATTGGGCTGCGCAGGCGCGAAGCTCAGCAGCACCGGCTGCGTCACCGCAGTCACCACCGCTTGCGCCGGATCGGCGAAGGCGGGATCGAACGTCACCGCATCGGCGCGCACCGCCGCGCCATCGAGCGTACGCACTTGATCGGCACCGAGCGTCAGCACCCCGGATGCGCCCCGTCGAACGACGAGTGGCCCGCGACGCACGGATGCGTCGGATAGGCCTCGCCGTCGAGCTCGACCGCCTCGCGCACCACCGACAACCGGTCGCCATCGTCGCGCATCTCGTACAGCTTGCCGAGCGCATAATTGAACGGCCGATGCAGGATCATCATCAGTCTGCCGTCGAAGGTGTGGAACAGCATGCCGTGCCCGCTGTCGCGCTGTACCAGCGGCCCGAGCTGCTCCCACGGCCCGGCTATCGTGCCCGAGGTCGAGCGCGCCTGCGCCTCGACATAGCCCTTCTGCCCATAGCTCGACCACAGCATCAGCAGCGTGCCGGTCTTCGATCGATAGAGTTCGGGGCCGTCGGTGACATAGACGACGTCGCCGTTCGGCTGCTTCTGGCCGACCGCCCACGGCGCGTCGTTCGCCTTGAACAGGGTCTGCGGTGAGCCGGCAGCGGCGAGGTCGTCGGCGAGCGGCAGCGCTTCCATCGTGCCGACCGTCGTCTGCCACCATTCATGCGCATAGACGAGCCACGGCTTGCCCTTCGGATCGACGTAGAGCGAACCGTCGAGCGTCATCAGTCTGGGATCGACGATCGGCGCGCCGCCACGCACGAGCCGGTACGGCCCGGCGACCGTGTCCGACACCGCCAGCACCGTACCGCGGCGATAGGTGTCGCGCGTGCCGTTCTTGCCGAGCGGCAGGTCGGGATTGTGGAAGGTCGTGAACAGATACCATTTGCCGCGCCAGCGATGCACCTCGGGCGCCCAGCTGCCGGCCTTGGCCCACAGCCCGGCGGGCAGGACCAAGGCGAGCTTGGGCTTGCTCCAATGCTTCAAATCGCGGCTGGCATAGACCATCGTGCCGAGCCGCTGGTCGCCGCTCATCGCCGCCTCGTTGCGGGTGAACAGGTAATAGGTCTTGCTAGCTGCGTCGGCGACGATCCACGGATCGTGCAGATGCATCGCCGTCAGCACCAGCGGCGCCTCGGCCTGCGGTGCGGCGGGTGCCGCCCCCGCCAGTCCGAGCAAAGCGGCAGCGGCGAACACCCACCTCACGGCGCGACGGCGATGCTGTTGCCATAGCCGATCACCACGGTGGCGATCAGCAACAGGCCGACCCCGCTCCACACGGTCGCCTTGATCCGCGCGCCGGCTTCCTTCCACTCGCGGAAGGCGAAGCCCCACAGCGTGCCGAAGATGATGATGCTCGCCATGTGCAGCGTCCAGCTGGAGAAACCCAGCCGGCCCATCTGGCTCTCGCCCATCGTGTAGAAGAAGAACTGGAAGTACCAGGTGACGCCAGCCAGCGCGCTTAGCAGATAGTTGCGCAGCAACGGTGGCCGGCCAACGTCGCCCTTGGTGATCCCGCGCCATTCGGGGGCGCTGCGGTTCTTGGTGATGAGGAACGCGCACCATGCTCCGTTGGTGATCAGTCCGCCGAACATCACCAGGCACAGCACCGGCAGCCCGGTCCACAGCGGCCCCGTCCCCGCCGCAGCCGACAACGCCTTGATCGGCTCGCCCGCGGCGAGGCCGAAGGCGAAGCAGGCCGACATGATGCCCGCGAAGATCGCGACGAGGATGCCCTTCTTGAAGTCGAACTCGGCGACCACCGCCGCCTTCTGCGCGGGCGTCAGCAGCGCATCCTTTTTCGCACCGGCAATTGCGACGACGATGATGCCGAGCAGCGTCAGCGCGATACCGAGCAGCACGATCCGGCCTGAGGCGTTGGCGAGCAGCTTCGCGTGGAATTCGCCCGCGAACACCGGCGGGATCAGCGTGCCGAACACGGTGCACAGCCCCAGCACCACTGCCATGCCGAGCGACAGCCCGAGATAGCGCATTACCAGCCCGTAGCCGAGCCCGCCGAACCCCCACAGCACGCCAAAGACAATCGGCCACCAGAACGCCGTCGGCGTCGCGCCGTGGAGCACGCCGAGCAGGTCGTTGGTCCGCAGGCTGGCGAAGAACCACGGCGCGAACAGCCAGGAGAAGACGCCGCCGGTCAGCCAGTAAATCTCCCACGACCAGCGCTTCACCCCGCGATACGGCACGTAAAAGCTCGCCGAGGCGAGGCCGCCGAGCCAGTGGTAAAGAACGCCGAGCAGCGGGTTCATAGGTCTAATCCCAGGCGATAGAGGCGGTTGGCGTTGCGCGCGAACAGGTCGCGTTGCTCGTCGTCGCTGAAGTCGGCGGCGATCGCGTGGAATGCCGCCATCGTGCGCTCGATCGGCGCGAAGAGCGTGTCGGTCGGGGTATCGCTGGCAAACAGGCAGCGCTCGGTGCCGAACAGGTCGATCGCCGCGAGCAGCAACGGCCGCACGCTGTCGAGCGTCCAGGCGCGATCGATGAAGCCGAGCCCCGACAGCTTGATCGCGACATGCGGAAGCGCGGCGAGCGTTTCCAGTCCCGAGCGCCACTGCGCGATCCCATCGCGATCGCTAATCACCGGCATCCCGAGATGGTTGATGACCACCGGCACGTCGGGATGCCGCGCAATCAGCGGCGCGAGCCCGGCCATCTGCGCGGGATAGCATTGCAGGTCGAACGACAGGCCGTATTTCGCGAGCAACCCGAAGCCCGCCCCCCACTGCGCGTCCTGCGTCACATCGCGCGGCGTGTAGCTGCGCAGCGGATCGGCGTGCCAGTTGACGATCTGGCGGATGCCGCGAACGCGCGGATGCGCCGCCTGCTGCGCGAGCAACGCTTCGACCTCGGGATCGTCGAGCCGCGCAAACGCCACGATCGCGCTCGGCAAGCCACCCGCGTCGGCGACGCCTTCGAGCCATTCGGTCTCGTCCAGCGCCTGCGCCGGGTCCGCTCCGGCATCGATGTGCACCGCGCCGACGACGTTCCAGCGCGCCATGTCGGCGCGATAGTCGGCGAGCGTGTAGTCCTTGGCGATCGCTTCGACCGAGCCGTTGGGCCCGTCCTCCGCAAATGGCGGCGTCAGCCACGGATAGCGGATCCGGCCGAGCTCCCACAGATGGATGTGCGCATCGACGAACGGGATAGTCACGAAGCCTCTCCGGCTGAACGAGGCCGCGCCGTCGTCTTTCGGACGGTCGCGGCCATAAGGGCGATCAGAAAGTGGTGCGACCGCCCGACGTGTCGAAGGTCGCCGCCGTGGTGAAGCTACACTCCTCCGACGCCGCGAAGCACACCATCGCGGTCGATTCGTGGATTTCGCCCAGGCGCCCCATCGGGATCTTCGAGCGCATATATTCGACCTGGCTCGGCGGCAGCTGCTCGAGGATCGGGCTCTCGAAGGTCGCTGGGGTGATCGCATTGACGATCACGCCCTTGCCCGCGAGTTCCTTGCCGAGGCTCTTGGTCAGGCCGATCACCGCCGCCTTGGTCGCCGAATACGCGCTGGCGTTGGGATTGCCTTCCTTGCCCGCCACCGACGAGACGTTGACGATCCGGCCATAGCCATTCTCGAGCAGATACGGCACGACCGCGCGGTTGCAGTAGAACAGCCCGTTGAGGTTGACGTTGACCACCTGCAGCCAGCTGTCGATCGGGAATTCGTGCACCGGGACGGTCGCCCCGGTGATCCCGGCCGAGCAGATCAGCACGTCGATCTTGCCCAGAACCTCGGCACTTTCCTTAGCGGCAGCAGCGACCGCATCGGCATCCGACACGTCGAGCGCGACGACATGCGTCGCGCCGATCTCGTCCTTGGTCGCGGCCAGCGCCGCAGCGTTGCGATCCCACAGCACTGCCTTGCCACCCTCGGCGATGATCCGCCGGGCGACATCCTTGCCGAGTCCCGAAGCGCCGCCGGTGATGACCGCGCAGCGCCCTGCGAAACGTCCTTCGTAGACGCTCATGCGAGTTTGCCTTCGCCGAGGTGGCGCCACTCGACGACGGTCTGCGTCTGCGTGCCGAGCTTGGCGATCGACAGCGCCATCACGTCGCCGGCCTTCAAGAAGATCTTGTCGGGCTTCTTGCCCTCGCCCACGCCCGGCGGCGTGCCGGTGATGACCAGGTCGCCCGGCATCAGCGTGACATATTCGCTGGCATAGGAGATCAGCTCGGCGAGATCGAAGATCATCGTCTTGGTGTTGCCGGTCTGCATCCGCACGCCGTTCACGTCGAGCGTCATGTCGAGATCCTGCGCGTTGCCGACTTCATCGGGCGTCACCAGCCACGGGCCGGTCGGGCAGAAGGTGTCGTGGCCCTTGCCCTTCGACCATTGGCTGCCGCGCTCCTTCTGATTGAAACGTTCGGACACGTCGTTGACGAGCGTGAAGCCCGCGATCGCGTCGAGCGCGTCTTCCTTCGCAATATAGCGGCAGGTCTTGCCGATGATCACGCCGAGCTCGACTTCCCAGTCGGTGTGGGTCGAGCCCTTGGGCAGCACGACATCGTCGTTGGGGCCACTGAGGCTCGACAGCGCCTTGGCGAACATCACCGGCTCGGTCGGGATCGGCAAGCCGGACTCGATCGCATGGTCGCGATAGTTGAGCCCGATCGCGACGATCTTGCTGATCCCGGCGATCGGCACGCCGTAGCGCGGCGTTCCCTCGACCACCGGCAACGACGCGACATCGGCGGCGAGCGCCTGCGGCAGCGTTGCGATCGTCAGGTCGGCAATCACGCCCGAGAGGTCGCGGAGCGTACCGTCGGCGTCGACGATACCGGGCTTTTCCTGGCCGGGCTGGCCATAGCGGCAGAGCTTCATGAGACGGTCTTTCGTTATCAGTGCGTGTAGGGACGGTGCATCGCGATATCGCGATTGAGCTCGACGCCGAAGCCCGGCGCATCGAGCGCGCTGGCCTTGAGTCGGCCATTCTCGGGAACCGGCTCGCCGATCAGCTGCGGGTGGAACATCGGCACCACTTCGGTCGGCCCCGGATGCATCATCAGGAACTCGGCGAAGGGCGAATTGTGGCGCGTGATCACGAAGTGATAGCTGTAGACCGACGATCCGTGCGGCACGACCATCTTGCCCGCGGCATCGGCGAGCGCCGAGATCTTGAGCAATTCGGTCACGCCGCCGCACCAGCCCACGTCGGGCTGGATGATGTCGCAGCACTCCATCTCGAGCAGCATGCGGAAGCCCCAGCGCGTCGCTTCATGCTCGCCGGTGGTGACCAGCATGCCCTTGGGGACGTTGCGCTTGAGCTGCTGATAGCCCCAATAATCGTCGGGGCTGATTGCCTCCTCGATCCATTTAAGGCCGTGCTCATGCGCCGCGATCGCGAGGCGTGTCGCGTAATCGAGGTCGAGCGCCATCCAGCAGTCCCACATCAGCCAGAAATCTGGCCCGACGCGCTCGCGCATTTCGGCGAGCTCGGCGATATTCTTGTGGAAGCCCTCGAGCCCTTCGGCCGGGCCGTGGTGCAGCGGCATCTTGCCGCCGATGAAGCCGAGCTCCTTGGCGATATCTGGCCGCGCGCCGGTTGCGTAGAATTGCAGCTCGTCGCGCACCGCACCGCCGAGCAGGTGATAGACCGGCTCCTGCCGCAGCTTGCCGAGCAGATCCCACAAAGCGAGATCGACGCCCGAAATGGCATTCACCACCAAGCCCTTGCGGCCGTAATATTGCGTCGAGAAGTACATCTGGTCCCAGATCTTCTCATATTCGGTCGGGCTGCGGCCCTCGAGGAAGCGCGCGAGATGCTTCTCGACGATGAACGCCGCGGGCTCGCCGCCAGTCGTGACCGCGAAGCCGATCGTGCCGTCCTCGGCCTCGATCTCGACCACCAGCGTGCCGAGCACGTTGATCCCGAAGCTCTGCCGGCTCTGGCGATATTCGGGATAGCGGCTCATCGGCGTGGCGATATGGTCGTCGATCCAGTGGCCGGCACCCTGGTCGTGATAGTCGGCCCCGCCGCCGCGCACGGTGAATGCGCGGACATGCTTGATCTTGGGCAACTGGACGATCGCCACGTGTCTCTGCTCCTCATCATCGCTTCACGGATGCGAAGCGGTCCTCCACTAAGCAGACGTTCCGGGGCACCGCGCCGAAGCTGGCAGCCTCTCCCGGGCCGTTTGCATGGTCTCACTTTATGAGATAGGTCGTTAGTTGATGGAAAGAGCCGCGTCAAATACAGACTCGGGCGAACGAGAGGATGCTGCGGTGCGCGACAGTCTATGGGATCGTCGGAGCGTGCTCGCGGGCGCTGGCGCGCTGTCTTTTGCCGGCACGGTTCCTGCCGTGGCGCAGGGCGCTGACGTAGGTGTGGGCGCGTTCCGCACGATGCCGCTCTGGCCGGGCAAGCCGCCCGGCGGCGCGCGCGTCACCGCGACCGAGAACCGGGTCGAGCGCCAGCCGGCGACGGCCGACGGCAATTACATCGTCGAACATGTCCGCCAGCCGACGCTGACGATGCTCAAGCCCGCCAAGCCCAACGGCGCCGCTGTGCTGCTGATCCCCGGCGGCGGCTATCGCTTCGTATCGATGGGCAATGAAGGCTTTCCCGTTGCGCGGCGCTTTGCCGAGGCGGGCTACACTTGCTTCATCCTGCTCTATCGCCTGCCCGCCGACGGCTGGTCCGCCGGTGCCGACGTGCCGCTGCAGGATGCGCAGCGCGCCGTCCGCATGATCCGCAGCCTTGCTCCGCGCGAGGGCTTCGACCCGCAGCGGATCGGCGTAGTCGGCTTCTCGGCGGGCGGGCATCTCGCCGCCTGGCTCGCGACGCGCGACGTCCGCGAGATCGCGGCGCCGGTCGATGCGATCGACCGGCTGCCGGCCAGCGTCACCGCCGCCGCTTTCGTCTATCCGGTGATCACGCTGCGCGATCCGGTCGCGCACAAGGGCTCGCGCGAGCAGTTGCTCGGCGCCGATGCCACTCCTGCGCGAGTCGCGGCCTATTCGCTCGAGGAGAATGTGATGGCGACGCCGCCGCCCGCGGTGCTGGTCCACGCGCTCGACGACCCCGCCGTGCCCTATCAGAACAGTCTGCTGATGGCCGAGGCACTGCGCGCGCGCAAAGGCGCGGTGGAGGTGCATTTGCTTGAGTCAGGCGGCCACGGCTTCGGGCTCGGCACCACCAAGTCGGCCGTGGCGAACTGGCCCGAGTTGGTGGCAGGTTTCCTCGGGCGGCACGGCGTATGACCACCACGCCGCGCGTCGCACTGTTCGTCACCTGTCTGGTCGACCTGATCCGCCCGCGCATCGGCTTCGCCTCGATCGCCGCGATGGAGGCGGCGGGATGCGAGGTCGTCGTGCCCGAGGCGCAGACATGTTGCGGCCAGCCCGCGCTCAATTCGGGCGATCGCAAGACCGCCGAGGACTTCGCGCGCCGCAACATCGCCTTGCTCGAAGGCTATGACCAGGTCGTCGTCCCGTCGGGTTCGTGCGCGGCGACGATCCGCGTCCACTATCCCGAAATCCTCGAGCATGACGCGACGTGGTTCCCGCGCGCGCAAGCGCTGGCCGCCAAGACGTTCGAGATCCTCGCCTATCTCGACGAAGTCCGCGGCTGGAAGCCCGCAGGCGTCGCGCTGCCGACGACCGCGACCTATCACGACAGCTGCTCGGGCCTGCGCGAGCTCGGTATCAAGCGCCAACCGCGCCGCCTGCTCGCCGCGATCGACGGGCTGGAGCTCAAGCCGCTGGCGGGAGCCGAGACGTGCTGCGGCTTCGGCGGCACCTTCTGCGTGAAGTACCCGGCGATCTCGAACGCGATCGTCGGCGAGAAGACAGCGGCGATCAATGCCGCCGGCGCCGCGCTGCTGCTCGCGGGCGATCTCGGTTGCCTGATGAACATGGCGGGCAAGCTCCACCGCGACGGCTCGCCGGTCCGCGCGTTCCACGCGGTCGAGCTGCTCGCGGGCATGGGTGACGGTCCCGCGATCGGCGAAGAGGCGTGAGCGGCGGGTTCGCGGAACGCGTCGACGCCGCGCTTGCCGATCCGATCCTCAAGCTCGCGGTCGAGCGCACCGCCGGCACCGCCGAGGCCAAGCGCACGCTCGCGATCGACGCGTTCGCCGATTTCGAGGCGGCGCGCGACCGTGCGGCGGCGATCAAGGATCATGTCATCGCCAATCTCGGCGGCTACCTCGAACGCTTCGAGGCGAACGCGGTGGCGGCGGGCGCCGTCGTCCACTGGGCGCGCACCTCGCAGGAGGCGTGCGACATCGTCATCGGGCTGTGCAAGGCTGCCGGCGCGAAAAGCGTCGCGCGCTCGAAATCGATGCTCGGCGAGGAAATCGGCCTGCCGCACGCACTCACCGAGGCCGGCATCACCCGCGTCGAAACCGATCTTGCCGAACATATCATCCAATTGTCGGGCGAGCGCCCGTCGCACATCATCTGGCCCGCGATGCACAAGACGCGCGAGCAAGTCTCGGTGCTGTTCAAGGCCAACCACCGCGATCCGCACACCGAAGAGACGATCGCGGCGATGGCGGAGAGCGCCAGGCGCCATCTGCGCGAGGGGATGCTCGCGGCCGATGTCGGCATTTGCGGCGCGAATTTCCTGATCGCCGACACCGGCGCGGTGTGCACCGTCACCAACGAAGGCAATGCCGAACTGTCGCTGGTGCCGCCGCGAATGCAGATCGTTACCGCCGGGATCGAGAAGATCGTGCCCTCGATGGGCCACGCCGTGCACATGCTGCGGATGCTCGCGCGCTCGGCGACGGGTGCACCGCTGACGCAATATACGACCTTCTACACCGGCCCCAAGCGCCCCGGCGACCGCGACGGGCCCGAGGAAATGCACATCGTGCTGGTCGACAACGGCCGCACCGCGATGCGCGCGGACGGGCTCGCCGAGATGCTGCGCTGCATCCGCTGCGGCGCGTGCATGAACCATTGCGTGGTGTTCCGGCAGATCGGCGGCCATGCGTATGGTGGCACCTATCCCGGCCCGATGGGCGCGGTGCTGACCCCGGCGATCGACGGCCTGGCGGCGAACCGCGACTTACCCAACGCCTGCACGCTCAACGGCAAGTGCCAGGAGGTGTGCCCGGTGCGCATCCCGCTCCCCACGCTGCTGCGCGGCTGGCGCGAGAAGAGCTGGCGCGAGGGGCTCGAACCCAAAGCGACCCGCGCCGGGATCGGGCTGTGGGCGTGGGTGGCACGCCGCCCGCAACTGTACCGCACGGCGACCGCGACCGCGCTCACCGCATTGCGGCTGCTGGGACGGACCGGCTGGCTGAGCAACGTGCCGCTCGCCGGCGGCTGGACGCGGCATCGCGACTTGCCCAAGCCGGCGGCGGAAAGCTTCATGGCGCAATATAAGAAAGGCCAGCGCCGATGACCGCGCGCGACGCAATCCTGTCGCGGCTCGGCGGCACCATGACGCCCTCGCAAATCGAGGATGAAGCCGCCGCCCTGCTGATTGCGCCCGAACGGCCGCCCGTCGATCTGGTGGCGCTCGAGGAAACCTTCGCGGAGCGCCTCGCGCTGCCGAGTGTGGCGGCAAGCTACGACCGCATCGCGGACTGGAGCGAAGTTCCCGAGGCCGTGCGGCGCTATTGCGCGGCGAACAACCTGCCGGCGGTGCTGTGCCTTCCCCCCGACCCGCGGCTCACCGCGCTCGACTGGCACGGCGTGGCGCTGCACGACGCCGCCGCCCCCGATGAAGACGCGGCGTTGGCGATCGCGCGGTGCGGCGTCGCCGAAACGGGATCGCTGGTATTCGAGACCAGCCGCGAAGCGCCGATGCTGCCGAACTTCCTTGCGTTGCATCATCTCGTTATCGTCCCCACGCTGGTCGCGCATCTTGAGGACGCGATCCTGCCAGGCGCACAGCCGCGCGCGCATTACTGGGTGACGGGCGTTTCCGGCACGACCGACATCGAGGGCACCTATGTTCGCGGCGCGCATGGCCCGCGCTTCCTCCACGTTATCCGACTGGCGACCCCGCTAAAGCGTTGAACGGACCCGACGAACGCTTGCGCTGAACGTGCGGCCCGATAGGCGAGCGTATCTCGCACGACACGGAATTTCACATGTCGTACATTTATCCTTTCATATGGCATTTAATTAGCCGTATATAGATACCGCACTTCACATATTGGGATCAGCAACGACTGACCCGCGTGATTTTCGGGGAGGATATCATGACCTATCGTCGCGCCGCGCTCGCAGCCGCTCAAGTTTCCACGCTGGCCCTTATGGTCGCCGCGACCCCGTCCTGGGCGCAGCAGGCGAGCGCCCCCCAAACCACACCGCCCGAAACCGCCGCCGCTCCGACCGATGACGCGCAGGCGCCCGACATCGTCGTGACCGGCTTTCGCGCCTCGCTCAACGCCGCGATCAACCAGAAGCGCCGCGAGACCGCCGCGGTCGACAGCATCGTCGCCGAGGACATCGGCAAGTTCCCCGATTCCAACCTCGCCGAATCGATGCAGCGCATTCCCGGCGTCGCGCTCGCGCGCGGCGATGGCGGCGAGGGTCGCAACATCTCGGTCCGCGGCCTCGGCGCCGCCTTCACGCGCGTTCGCATCAACGGCATGGAAGGCACCGCGCAGACCGGGTCGTCGGACATTTACGGCGCCGGCAACAGCGGCCGCAGCTTCGACTTCAACGTCTTCCCGACCGAAATCTTCTCCGAACTGGCGGTTCGCAAGACGCCATCCGCCGATGTCGAGGAAGGCTCGCTCGGCGCGACGGTCGATCTGACCGCGCCCAAGCCGCTCGCCGGCAAGCGTGACTTCACGCTGACCGCGACCGCGCGCGGCATCTACAACGAGCTGTCCAAGAAGGTGAACCCGCGCGCCTCGCTGCTCGTTTCGAAGAAGTTCGCCGACGGCACCTTCGGCGTGCTCGCTTCGGTCGCCTATCAGCAGCGCGACATCCGCGAAGTCGGCTATTCGGCGGTCGACATCCTGTCGTCGAACACCAATGGCGGATTCTGCTCGCCGGTCGGTTTCACGCCGGTGAACCCGGCGGTCGGCAGCAAAGGCGCCTCGGCGACCGAATGCTATCCGGGCGTACCGCGCACCAGCACCGCGGCTGCCTACAACACCATCGTCAACGCGCGGCGTGCCGACTTGCCCAACACGCCGGGCAGCGGCGCCTTCCTGCCGCGCATTCCGCGCTACCTCAACTCGACGCAGAACCAGAAGCGGATCGGCGGCACGCTGACCTTCCAGTGGCAGCCCGACAGCGCCACCGACATCTCGCTCGACTTGCTCTATTCGCGGTTCGATGTCGTGCGCCGCGACAATTACATCGCCGGCCTGTCGTTCGGACGCTCGGCGACGAACAACGGCCAGCCGGTCACCTCGGTCAAGGACGTGCAGCTCAGCCCGAAGGGCAGCCTGGTCTACGGGCTGTTCGACGGCGTCGACGTCCGCTCGGAA
Organism: Sphingomonas sp. PWP1-2; assembly: GCF_049898305.1. Taxonomy (NCBI): domain Bacteria; kingdom Pseudomonadati; phylum Pseudomonadota; class Alphaproteobacteria; order Sphingomonadales; family Sphingomonadaceae; genus Sphingomonas; species Sphingomonas sp. PWP1-2. Next base: position 157,390 of record NZ_JAFCXM010000006.1, on the reverse strand, counting down.
GGGCTGGTCGATCGCTTCGTTTCGACCTTCAAGCAAGCCAACCTCAACTTGAAGCACGATTTCACCGACCGCTTCGGCGTCACCGGCCTGTTCGGCATCAACGAATCGGTATTCGACAACAAGCAGCGCTTCCAGTCGTTCATGGATGCGATCGACACGCCCAATTTCTCGGTCGACTATCGCAAGGGAAATGACACGCCGCTGCTCGGCTTCGGCTTCAACGTCGCCGATCCCAACGCCTTCGCGTACGGGCCCGCGCTGGCCGACGGCACGGTGCGCGGCGGCTATAACTTCCAGGGCAAGCCGTCGGTCAACACCAACAACGGCACGACCGGCGAGCTCAACTTCCACTGGAAGGTCAGCGACAGCCTGACGCTCAAGGCGGGCGGCCAGTATCGCCGCGCCGACTTCACCGTGCGCAACCTCGTCCCCTACACCGCCGACGTCGTGACGAAGGCGTTGCCCGCCGGGACGACGCTGGCCAGCCTGACCACGCAGATCAAGGGTGTCGACCAGCTCTGGGGCAATGGCGCCCCGGCAAGCTGGGCGGCGCTCGATCCCGACAAGCTGATCTCGACCTTCAACCTCAATGCCGTGCGCTATTGCGGGATCGAGTGCGGCGCGCAGTCGAGCCGTGTGCTCGAGGAAGTGTCGTCGGCCTATGCCATGGCGGCGTTCGACCTCGGGGAGCGGCTGGGGGGTATCGGCGTGCGCGGCGATGCCGGGGTGCGCTACGTCCACACCGACCAGACTTCGTCGGGCTATATTTCGATCGCCTTGCCTTCGTCGCCGACCGGCGTGACCGGCAGTTTCCAGAGTGCGTCGAAGCGCTACAGCGACTGGCTGCCATCGGGGAATCTGGTGATCGAGCCGGTCCGCAATCTGCTGTTCCGCTTCTCGGGCGCCAAGGTGCTCGCACGGCCCGAGCTGGCGCAGCTGACCCCGACCAGCGGGATCACCGCGACGACGCGCGTCGGCAGCTTCCAGAACCCGCAGCTCGATCCGATCCGCGCGACGACGTTCGATGCCGCGGTCGAATGGTATTTCCGCCCGGGTGCGCTGCTGTCGGCGGCGTTCTTCTACAAGGACATCAAGTCCTATGTGCAGAACGTCAACACGCAGGAAGTGTTCAACACGCTCGGCCTGCCGGCGGCCTTGCTCAACGGCACCAACACCGCCCCGACCGAGATCTTCACGATCTCGCGCCCGACCAACACGCCCGGCGGCAAGCTCAAGGGGATCGAGGCGAATGTGCAAATGCCCTTCACCTTCCTCCCCGGTTTCCTCAAGAATTTCGGCGCGCTGGCGAACTACACGCACGTCACCTCGCGCATCCGCTACATCCTGGCGAGCGTGAACGGCGTGCCGACCGTGACCACCACTGCCGATCTGGTCGGCCTGTCGAAGAACACCGCTTCGGGCACGCTGTATTATGAGGACCGCAAGTTCAGCATCCGCAGCACCGCCAATTGGCGCGACGGCTTCATCCGCGGCATCCCGGCGTCGCCGGGCAGCGATCTGCAGGGCAATTCGGAGACGCTGTTCGTCGATGCCTCGGCCTCGTACAACGTCAACGACAATATCAAGCTGATCGTCGAGGGCACCAACCTGACGGGCGAGCAGAACCGGCTCTACACCGACAGCGTCCGCCAAGACACGCTGTTCCAGACGCGCATCGGGCGGACGTTCACCTTCGGCGTGAACTTCAAGCTGTAGTCGGAGGGCGCGGGGGGCGGATCGGTCGCCCCTCGCTTGCCCGTCAGCGCGCGCGGACGCTGAGCGTATATTCGGGCACCACGCGGATCGTCCGCAGGTCCGCCACCTGGCCCGTCGCCGGGAGCAGCGTGCGTGCGCTGTCGTCGAGGTAGATCGGCGCGTCGCTGCGCAGCGGGAGCGCGGTGAGCGTCCACGGCTTGCCGAGCCGATCGGCGAAGCGCCGCAATCCGATCCGCCAGACCCGGCCATCCCAGAAGGCATCATCGAGCATGTCGGCGCCATCGAACAGCCGGGCGATGTCGGCGCGATAGTCGATCTCGAGCCACGCATCGCCCTGCCCCGCCAGCACGCTGCGCGGCAGCGTGAACGACCAGGCGGCGGCTGCGCGATGCGCCTCGGGCAGCGGCTGCAGCGCCGCCTTGGCGGGACCGCCGATTGCGACCGGCGGTGCGACGCCGGCCTCGCGCACGACGGTGGGCGTAACGGCAAGCATGGCGCGAACCGGCACCGTCGCGGAATAGGCGCCGTCCGTGGTGCGCCCGATCGCCGCGTCTGCGCTGATCGATTGCGGCGCTGGCAGGATGGCGAAATCGAACCGGGCGTTGCCGCGCTGGCTCAAGGTCAGACGATCGGCATCGAAGCTCACCCCGGCCGTGGTGAGAACCAATCGTCGCTGCCCCGCGAGCTCGCCGACCCAGGCGCGCGCGGCATCGTCGGCGCTCAGCACCAGCACGCGGACGACGCTGCCGTCGCGCAGCGTCACGCTGATCGGTCGCCGCGACGGCGTCACCGCCGCGATAAGGCGACCCGCGCCATCGTTGCGCGACGCTACCGACAGCCGCGTGACGCTGCTCGCGGCGAAGGCAAGCTCGACTGCACCCGGTAGCGTCGCCGCCAGGACATGGATCGGCCCCGCTGCGTCCTGCAGCCGCGTGAGCGGTTGCGCCGTCGCCCAGACGAGCGTTGCACCGTCAAGGTCCATGTTGATCGGCCAGAAGAAGCTCGCGCCGCTCGGCACCGTCACCCCGTGCGACGGCAGCGACAGCGTCTCCGCACCAAGCTTCACCGCAAAGCGCATGTCCGGGTGCGCTGCCATCGGATATTGCCGGACATGGTTGTTGACGAACAGGAAGCCCGCGCGCGCGTCCGATCGCACCGACCAGCGCAGCGTAGCCACATCCGCGGCGGCTGCCGGCAACCGCGTCGGCGCATGCGCAGCCATCGGCGCCAGGCGATCGCCATATGCGGCAAGGAACGCATGGATCGGCCGCAGCGCGCCGCTCACCGGATTGACCTCGCCATATTGGCCGAGCGGTGCCTGGAAGTCGTAGCCGATCTGCGGCACGTCATTATACCCGCCCGACGCCTGCGTCTCCTCGACCGCACGACCGTCGACCAGCGGGTTCGCGCCGCCGTGGAACATGTAATAGCCGAGCAGATTGACGCCCGAACCGAGCTGCGTGGTGATCGCCGCACCGATGTCGCTCGGCGACACGATCGGGCGGCGGCGATACATCACCGGCACCCCGGCGCCATATTCCGCGCCGAGGAAAGGCGTGTCGTCGGCGTCATCCTCGGCGTCGCCCCGCGCCCGCCCGCGCGTCTGCGCGCCGAGATCGCCGCTCACCCGACTGCCGAAGCGGAACAGGTAATTTTCCTTGGGCGGTAGCGGCCCGGTCTTGGCCGACCACGGCTCGTCGACATAGCCGCCCATCACCGGCACCACTTGCCCGCGCGGATAGACCGTATGGTCCCAGCCGGTAACGGTATAGAGCGGCACATCGAACCCGATCCGCTGCGCCAGCGCCTTCAGCGTCGCGATATGCTGACGCCCCTGGCCCGGGCCGTCGAGATTATATTCATTCTCGATCTGAAGGCCGATCACCGGGCCGCCGTCTTTCCACAGCAGCCCCTCGACCTGTCCGTAAAGCCCGCGCCAGAAGCGGTCGACCTCCGCCAGATACGCGGCATCGTCGCTGCGCGGGCGCGAGCGTGCGACGACCCAATCTGGGATGCCGCCGAAGCGCGCCTCGGCATGCGCCCACGGGCCTGGACGCAGGAAGAGCAGCAGCCCGTGCTTGCGGCAGAGCTCGGCAAAGCGGCGCAGATCGCGGGTGCCCGTGAAATCGAGCCGACCGGGCGCCAGTTCGAGCTGATTCCAGATCGCGTAGGTCGACACGATGTCGATCCCCGCGGCCTTCATCTTGAGCAGTTCCGCCTCCCACTCGGCCGCGGGCGTCCGCGTGAAGTGAAACTCGCCCATCACCGGCAGCCACGGCTTGCCATCGCGCGTCAGATAGAGGCTGTTGACGCCGATCGTGCCGCCAGGGCCCGTAGCGGTCCCCATGAGCAGATGGGCGCTGCGCAGCGGCGGTGGCGGCTGGCTGGCATCGATTTGAACAACCGTCTGCCCAGACGCGGCAGTCGAGGCGAGCAGCGCCGCGACACCCAGCAAGCGGGAAGTCGCGGTCCCGACGGCGCCCGCGCGCGCTCTGCCAATGCTGTGCATACCGACCTCCCGATCCACGATGTGTCGCGTGGTGTTCGGTAGGGGTACCCACCTGACGCTCAAGCGACAATCCCGCACTGCGAATCGAACTACTACAAAATGGAAGTTAGCGTATGCCATCCCGACGCGATTGGCGAACCGATCCGACCGCTCCCGCCATCATCGAGCCGCTGGCAAGCGCAGCCGCAAATCTGCTAGGACAGCGCATGTCCGCGCTTCTCCCCGCCTTCCCCCGCCCCCTTGGTCTTGCCGCATGAGCGACAAGGCGGCGAACAGCGACGCCGATGATTCGCGCAAGACCGGGACGCAGACGCTCGAGCGCGGGCTCGATTTGCTCGAGCTCGCGGTCAACGAGTCGCTCACGCTCGCCGAGCTGACGACGCGCTCGGGCTTGCCGCGCGGTGTGGCGTATCGCCTGGTGACCGCGCTCGCCGGGCGCGAGTTTCTCGCACAATCGGGCAACGGTCGCTTTCGTGGTGGCCCGAGCCTGTTGCGGCTGAGCCACCGCGCAGGCGAACAGACCGACATCGCCGCGATTGCACGCCCGCATCTCGACGCGCTGTCGGAGCGCACCGGGCTGAGCGCGTTCCTCGGCCGGCGCGACGGCGAGTATTCGGTGCATTTGCTGCGCTCGCAGGGCAGCGAGCGTGTTGCCGTGACGACTCAGCCTGGCACGCGCCGCCTGTTGCCCGAGACCGGCATGGGCAAGGCACTGATGCTCGACGACACGCCCGCCGAATGGGCGCGACTGCAGACGCTGATCGGACCGGAGCATCGCCCCGACGCCTTGTTGCCGGCGCTCGAGGCCGCGGCGGCGAGCGGCGTCGTGCTGCAGCGCGGACCGCCGCCCGATTCGATCTGCTCGGTCGCAGCCCCGGTGCGCGATGCCACCGGCCGCATCGTCGCCGCGATCAACGTCGCCGCCGCGGCCCCCTATCTCAGCGACGCGCGAATGGCCGAGCTTGCGCCATGGGTGAAGCAGGCGGCCGAGGCGGTCGGAAACGTGCTCGGGCATTCTGGCGTGCGGCGCACCAGATCGAACGCGTAGCCGCTTGACCTCCGCGCGTTCGCGGCGCAGGCGGTCCGATATCTGAAACGGAGTTTCACATGTTCGACCGCACCTATTACGCAACGCACCCCGACATGATGGAGTGCGTCTCCAACGACGAGCTGCGCGACCGCTATTTGATCCAGGATCTGTTCCGCGCCGGCGAATGCGTGCTCAATTATACGCATGCCGAGCGCTTCGTGATCGGCGGCGTCGCGGTCGCGACCGGATCGGTCAAGCTTCCCGACCAGACCGAACCGGCCTCGGCGGCGGGGCATCCCTTCCTCGAGCGCCGCGAACTGGCGATCGTCAATGTCGGCAAGGCCAAGGGCATCGTAACGGTCGATGGCGAGGCGTTTACGCTCGGCAACAAGGATTGCCTGTACGTGACGATGGGCGCCAAGGACGTGCAATTCTCGGGCGACGGCGCGCGCTTCTATCTAGCGTCGTGCCCAGCGCACAAGGCGTTCACGACCAAACTGATCTCGACCAAGGATGCGACCGCGCTCGAGCGCGGCACCCTCGCCGAATCGAACGAGCGCACGATCTTCCAGATGGTCATCCCCGGCATTTGCGACAGCGCGCAGCTGGTGATGGGCCTCACCGTGCTCAAGGAAGGCAGCGTGTGGAATACGATGCCGCCGCACATCCACGAGCGCCGCAGCGAAATCTATTTCTACTTCGAGCTCGACGATCTCGAGAAGGATCGCGTGTTCCATTACATGGGCGAGGGCGAGGCCACCCGGCACATCGTGATGGCGAACGAGGAAGCCGTTATTTCGCCGCCGTGGTCGATCCACATGGGCTCGGGCACCAAGGCCTATGCCTTCATCTGGGCAATGGCGGGCGAGAACCAGGACTATACCGACATGAGCGTGCTGGATATCTGCCAGCTGGCGTAACCCGTCGGGCCTGGGGAGGGCGTTGCTCTTCCCGGGCGCGCGGAGAGGCGTCGCCGGGGTCATCCCGGTCGACGGCGCCGAGCGAAGTCGGTGCGGCGCGCCGACAGTCGAAACCGTGTAACGTGCGTTGAGTAGCGCATCGAACACGCTATGGAGAAAGCGCGTTTCGGGAGTACGCGTCCGGCAACCGGCCTTCGGCCGTACCAAGGCGACTGCATACGTGACCGATCTGGCAGCATCGCCCAATCCACCCGACGCGGTCAAACAGCCCCAGCGCCCCAGGCTCCGCGATGTGCTCGGCCCCGGCCTCATTACCGGTGCGTCAGACGACGATCCGAGCGGCATCGCGACCTATTCGCAAGCAGGCGCGCAGTTCGGCTACACCCTCGGGTGGATCATGCTGTTCAGCTGGCCGCTGATGTGCGCGATCCAGGAGATCAGCGCACGGATCGGCCGGATCACCGGCCGCGGGATCGCCGGCAACCTCAAACGACACTATCCGGCGCCCTTGCTCCACGCGATCGTCACGCTGCTGGTCGTGGCCAATACGATCAATCTCGGTGCCGATCTCGGCGCGATGGCGGCGGCGTTGCAGCTGCTGATCGGCGGGCCGCAACTCCTCTACGTCGCCTTGTTCGCCGTGGCGTCCGCGCTGCTCGAGATCTTCGTGCGCTACGCGCGCTATGTCTCGGTGCTCAAATGGCTGACCGTATCGCTGTTCGCCTATGTCGGCGTCGCATTCATCGTGAAGCTGCCGTGGGGCATCGTCGCGCATGCGGTGGTCATCCCGGATATTACCTTCAACGCCGCCTATCTGACCGTGGTCGTCGCGATCCTCGGCACGACGATCAGCCCCTATCTGTTTTTCTGGCAGGCGGAGGAAGAAGCCGAGGACGTCAAGGAACGCGCCGGCGCCAAGCCGCTCATTCGCGCGCCCGAACAGGCCCCGTCCGAATTGCGCCGGATTCGCTGGGACACGATCGTCGGCATGGGCTTTTCGAACGTCGTCGCGCTGTTCATCATCCTGACGACCGCTGCCACGCTGCACGCGCACGGCGTCACCGACATCCAGACCTCGGCGCAGGCAGCGCAGGCGCTGCAACCGATCGCCGGGCGCTTCGCCTTCCTGATCTTCGCGCTTGGCATCATCGGGACGGGATTACTTGCGCTGCCGGTGCTTGCCGGATCATCGGCATATGCGCTGGGCGAAGTCTTTGGATGGCATGTCGGCCTCACCCGCAAACCGGGCCGGGCCAAGCGCTTCTACGGAATGATCGCCGCCGCGACGCTGGTGGGCGGAGCGCTCAACTTCACGCCGATCGACCCGATCAAGGCGCTGTTCTGGAGCGCGGTCATCAATGGCATCGTCGCCGTTCCCGTGATGATCATGATGATGCTTCTGGCGCACAACCCGAGAGCGATGGGCGCTTTCCGCCTGCCGCGGATGCTGTCGATCATCGGCTGGCTGGCGACCGCGACGATGGCGTTGGCGGCGATCGGCATGTTCGCGACATTCGACGCATAACGCACGATCGCGGCCGACCACGGAACCGACGTCGCCTTTGCCTGTTCTGTTCGCGAAACGACCGGGCCGGCAGGCGGTCCCGGCGGTGTCATGGAGAAAAATCATGGGCGAACTCACCGACAAGCTGAACGCCGCAGGCAACAAGATCGCCGGCAACGTCAAGGAAGCAATCGGCAAGGCGACCGACAATGAGAAGCTGGTCGCCGAAGGCGAAGCGCAGCAGCTCAAGGGCACCGCGCAGGACGTCAAGGGCAGCGTCAAGGGCGCACTCGGCGACAAGATCTAAACAAACGCTGATCTTGTCAGGGGCCGCCGCGGAGACGCGGCGGCCTTTTACGATACGACCTGCGTCAGTTCTCGCGCGGTGCTTGAACGCTCTAAAACGGGCGATCCCACCCAAAGGTCCGAACACCGCGACAGGCGACGGCGCGCGGAACGATCCACGCCCTCCGTCATTTGCATCTGCGAATGCGACACGGAGACACCGCAATGAAAACCGTCCTGCTTGCCATGGTTGCCCTGGCCACCCCTGCCCTCGCGCAAACCCCCGCTTCGCGCTCGGTGCAGCCAGTGACGATCACGATGACCGATCATGGCTTTGTCCCCCGCAATATCGCTTTGCGCCGCGGCGGCTCGTACGTGCTGCATATCGCGAACCGATCAGACAAGGGCCACAACCTCACGCAGAAGGCCTTTTTCGCCGCAGCGCGCCTGAGCCGCGAAGACCGTGGTCTCGTGCGCGACGGGCAGATCGTGCTTGCAGCGGGCGAACGCGCCACGATCCGCTTCCAGGCTCCGCTGACGCGCCGGGGCGGGATGTTCCAGTTCAGCAGCACGACGCTTGGCGATGCCGACAACGCATATACCGGCGCGTTCCGCATCCAATAACCATCGCACGAACGACGGATCCTGTGTCGGGGTCGGCCCGACACAGGTCAGCGCTTTTCATTGCACGATACGATAGTTCGGCTATAGTCGAACGATGGAACTAAAAAACGCTGTCACAGCGCTCTCGGCGCTTGCCCATCCGAGTCGGCTCGCCGTCTTTCGGATGCTGGTACAGGCTGGGCATGAAGGGATCGCGGCCGGCGAGATTGCGCGGCGGCTCGACGTCCCGCCCAATACCCTATCGTCCAACCTCACCATCCTGACCAATGCCGATCTGGTCGAGAACCGCCGCGATGGCCGGTCGCTGATCTACTCGGCACGATACGAGAGCATGGCCAACCTGCTCGAATATCTCCTGGAGGATTGTTGCGATGGCAATCCGGAAATCTGCGCGCGCATGGGCGACATGGTGCTGCGTGGCCGCTGCGTCGAAGAGGGCACCGCATGAGCGACCGTATCGATACCAGCGTGCCCGAAGACGCGACGCCCGACGCGCGCGCGCCTGGCATGACCGCCGATATCATCATCTATCACAATCCCGCCTGTGGAACGTCGCGCAATACGCTGGCGATGATCCGCAATGCCGGGATCGAGCCCCACGTCGTCGAATATCTCAAGACGCCGCCGTCGCGGGCGTTGCTCGGCCGCTTGATCGACCGGGCGGGCCTAAGCCCGCGCGACCTGTTGCGCGAAAAGGGCACCCCCTACGCCGACCTGGGCTTGGCCGACGAAACGCTGAGCGATGATGTCCTGCTCGATGCGATGATCGCGCATCCGATCCTGATCAATCGCCCAATCGTCGTCTCGCCGCTCGGCGTGAAGCTGTGCCGTCCGTCCGAAATCGTCCTCGACCTGTTGCCCGCAACGCACATCGGGGCGTTCACCAAGGAAGATGGCGAGGCGATCATCGACGCGGATGGCGCGCGGATCGTCTGATGACGATCGCCGTGCTGATTTTCCTCGCGACGCTCGCGCTGGTCATCTGGCAGCCCAGGGGACTCGGCATCGGGTGGAGCGCGATGGCCGGTGCGCTCGTCGCGTTGCTGGCCGGCGCGATCACGCTGGCGGACGTGCCGGTGGTGTGGGGGATCGTGTGGAACGCGACCGGCGCGTTCGTCGCGATCATCCTGATCAGCCTCATCCTCGACGAAGCTGGCTTTTTCGAATGGGCGGCGCTCCACGTCGCGCGCTGGGGTGGCGGGAACGGCAAGCGGCTGTTCGCGCTCGTCGTGCTGCTGGGGGCGGCAGTGTCCTCGCTGTTCGCCAATGACGGCGCGGCGTTGATCCTGACCCCGATCGTGATCGCGATGCTGCGGGCGCTCGGCTATGGCACCAAGGCAACACTGGCGTTCGTGATGGCGGCGGGCTTCATTGCCGACACGGCCAGCTTGCCGCTCGTCGTCTCGAACCTCGTCAACATCGTTTCGGCGGACTTCTTCAAGCTCGGCTTTGCGCACTATGCGCTCGTCATGGTGCCGGTCGATTTGGCGGCTATAGCGGCGACGCTGGCGGCGCTTCTCCTGTTCTTCGGCCGCGACATTCCCTCGAATTACGACGTGACGCAGCTTCGCGTGCCTGGCGAAGCGATCCGCGACCGCGCGACGTTCCGTGCCGGATGGGTGGTGTTGGCGCTGCTGCTTGCCGGGTTTTTCCTGCTCGAGCCGCTGGGCGTCCCGGTCAGCGCGACCGCCGCGGTGGGGGCGCTGGTATTGATCGTCATCGCCGCGCGCGGTCCTGTGATCGAAACCCGCAAGGTCGTCCGCGGGGCGCCGTGGCAGGTCGTGATCTTTTCGCTCGGCATGTATCTGGTCGTCTACGGCCTCAAGAATGCGGGCCTGACCGATCATCTGGCGGTCGCGCTCGATTACGCGGCACATGGCGGCGTATGGGGCGCGGCGTTCGGGACCGGCATGATCGCAGCGCTGTTGTCATCGATCATGAACAACATGCCGACCGTGCTCGTCGGGTCGCTCTCGATCGATGCGACCCACGCCACCGGCGCGATCAAGGATGCAATGATCTACGCCAATGTCATCGGCTGCGATCTCGGGCCAAAGATCACGCCGATCGGCTCGCTGGCGACGCTGCTGTGGCTCCACGTCCTCGCGCAGAAGGACGTGAAGATCGGCTGGGGCTATTACTTCCGGGTCGGCGTGACGCTGACCATCCCGATCCTGCTGGTGACGCTCGCAGCGTTGGCGCTACGGCTCAGTCTTCGCTGATGCCGCTGCGCTCGCTGCCCGATCCAACCCATCTCCCCGCGCTCGATCCGCGCTACGCCCAGCGGCGTCCGGCGATCGGCCTTGGACCGGATGATCCCGCCCCGCGCATCCTGCTGCTCTACGGGTCGCTTCGCGAACGCTCGTTCTCGCGCCTGTGCGTCGAGGAAGCCGCGCGGCTGCTCGAGTTCTTCGGTGCGCAAACGCGGATCTTCGATCCCTCGACCCTGCCGCTGCCCGATCAGGTGGCAGGCGACGACCATCCCGCGGTTCACGAATTGCGCGCACTGTCGCTATGGTCCGAAGGACATGTGTGGTGCAGCCCGGAGCGGCACGGACAAGTCACCGGCATCATGAAAACGCAGATCGACCACCTGCCGCTCGCCATGGGTGGGATGCGCCCGACGCAAGGACGCACGCTCGCGGTCATGCAGGTATCGGCCGGGTCGCAGTCGTTCAACAGCGTCAACACGCTACGCCTCCTCGGGCGCTGGATGCGGATGTTCACGATCCCGAACCAGTCGAGCGTTGCAAAGGCGTATCAGGAGTTCGACGAAACGGGCCGCATGAAGCCGTCGGCTTACTATGATCGGATCGTCGACGTGATGGAGGAGCTGGTCCGCTTCACGATCGTACTGCGCCCCCATACCGCGCAGCTCGTCGACCGCTATTCCGAGCGAAAGGATGCTGAGCGGAGCTAGGCTCGATCGCGCGGATTGATTAGGCCGGCGGCTTGTCGCGCATCATCGATCTGCAGATCGCCCCTGCACTCGGCCGCAATCTGGTGCATTGGGAGCGCTCCGACGGGACACCGCTGCGCCTGCCGAGCGAGGAGATCCCGATCCCACGACCCTGCGCCTTGTCACACCGGGTTCAAGCCAACGCTCCGGTTAGCCGGGGTCTGCGGTCAATCCGCTCGGATTGGAGGATCGCTGTCCAGGCACGCAAGACCCTAGGCGCCGGCTCGCGGCAGCATGAGCGCGTCGAGAAACGTCTGCCGCCACCAATTGATGTCCTGCGATTCAATCGAATCCATGCACGCGCGCCAACGACGGATGCGCTCCGCGCGATCCATTCGCATGGCCTTCAGGATCGCGTCGGACACTTCCTCGGCGCTATACGGGTTGACCAGGATCGCCTCGGTCAACTGGGCCGCTGCCCCGGCGAAGCGCGAGAGGATCAGGACGCCGGGATCCTCGGGATCCTGCGCGGCGACATATTCCTTCGCCACCAGGTTCATCCCGTCGCGCAGCGGCGTGACCAGTCCGATCTTCGCCGCCCGATAGATGCCGGCCAACGTATCGCGGCCATAGCCCTGGTTGACGTAGCGGATCGGGACCCAATTGACATCGGCATAGGCACCGTTGATCCGCCCCGACAGGCCCTGCAGCGTGTCGCGAATCCGCTGATAGCTGCCGACCGCGCCACGCGACGGCGGCGCGATCTGCAGGAGAAACACTTCCTTGCGCTCTTCGGGATGCTCGACCAGGAACCGTTCGTAGCCGAGGAAGCGCTGCTCCAGCCCCTTCGAATAATCGAGCCGGTCGACCCCGACGATCATGTCGCGGCCATCGGCGCTGTCGCGCATCTTCCGGTACGCCAGCCGCGCCGGCACGCCCGCTGCGAGCTCGACGAATTCGGGCGTATCGATCCCGATCGGGCACACCAGAGCGCGCACGCTGCGGTCGCCGAGCTTCACGATCCCGTCCGCACCGATCGTTCCGCCGAGCTCGAGACGGACGAAGTCGAGAAACGACTCAAGCCATTCCGCGGTGTGGAAGCCGATCACGTCATAGGCGAACATCCGCCGCACCAATTCCGCCGCTTCGGGCAGGATCGACAGCAGCCGACGCGGCGGCCAGGGAATATGCAGGAAGAAACCGAGCCGATTGCCGCAGCCGCGCTGGCGCAGTTCGTCGCCGAGCGGGAACAAATGGTAATCCTGGATCCACACCACGTCGTCGGCCTCGAGCAGCGGCGCGACCATGTCGGCGAAGCGCGCGTTGACCCGCTGGTAACCGCCCGCGAAATCGCGCTCATATTCGGCCAGATCGACGCGGTAGTGGAACAGCGGCCACAGCGTCCGGTTGGCATAGCCGTTATAATATTCGTCGATGTCCTGGTCCTCCAGGTCCATCGTGGCAGTCGTGACACCCTGATTGACCTGATAGTCGATCTCGCCAGTGAACGTATCGATCCGTTCACCCGACCAGCCGAACCACAGGCCGTCATGCTCGCGCAGCGCCGATGCGAGCGCGACCGCCAGCCCACCCTGCGCGCCGGACTGTGATCCCTTAGGGGCCGACACGCGGTTCGAGATGACGATCAGCCGGCTCATCGGATCGCGCTCCACGGCTTGCTGAGCAGGACGGCGCAATTGATCATGCCGACCAGCGAATAGGTTTGCGGGTAATTGCCCCACAATTCGCCGGTCTCGGGCTCGATATCCTCGGAGAGCAGGCCGGCGGCGGTGCGTCTGGCCAGCATCTCCTCGAACAGCGAGCGCGCATCCGCGCTGCGCCCGGTGAAGTGAAGCGCCTCGATCAGCCAGAAGGTGCAGACGTTGAACGCGGTCTCAGGCAGGCCGAAATCGTCCTCGATCGCGTAGCGCAGCATGAACGACCCACGGCGCAGCCCCGCCTCGACGGCCGTCAGCGTATCGAGGAAGCGGGGATCGTCGGGCGACAAGAAACGCAGATCGAGCAATTGCAGCACGCTCGCGTCGAGATCGTCGCCGGCAAAGGTCGCCGACATGCGCTTGGTCTCGGGCCGCCACGCAGCGGTCTCGATCCGCGCACGGATCGTGTCGGCGCGCTCCTGCCAGAAGGTCGCGCGATCGGTCAGGCCGAGCGCCAGCGCGGCATTGGCGAGCCGGTCGCACGCCGCCCAGCACATCGCCGACGAATAGGTGTGGACGCTCTTGCGCGTGCGCAGCTCCCACAGACCAGCATCGGGCGCGTCGTAATTGAGCCAGGCGCGCTCGCCCACGCGCTCGAGCGATTCGAAATCCTCGAGGCCCGCCATGCGGAACAAGCGCGTGTCGAAAAAGGCGTGCACCGCGCACAACACGATCTGGCCGTAAGCATCGTGCTGGATTTGCTCATAGGCCTGGTTGCCGACGCGAACCGGCCCCATGCCGCGATACCCCGCGAGCGCCGGTTCGATCCGCTCCTCGAGCCGCGCCTCGCCCAGCACGCCGTACAGCGGCTGGATGTGCCCGCCAGCGGCGTCATCGACAATGTTGCGCAGGTAGCCGAGATAGCTTTCGAGCACGTCGAGCGCACCGAGGCGGTTGAGCGCCTGCACGGTATAATACGCGTCGCGCACCCAGCAGTAGCGGTAATCCCAGTTGCGCTGCGATCCGGCATGTTCGGGGATCGAGGTCGTCATCGCCGCGACGATCGCGCCGGTTTCCTCATGCTGACACAGCTTCAGCGTGATCGCCGAACGGATCACGACATCCTGCCATTCGAGCGGAATGGCGAGGCCGCGCACCCATTCCTGCCAGTAGCGCGTGGTATCGGCGAGCATCGTGTCGAGCGTCGCGGCCAGATCGCCCGCAAACCCCTCGTCGGGCCCGAGGAAGAAATGCAGTGGCCGCTCGACGCGGAACGCGCGCTCTTCCTCGACCATCCCGACCGGCGCGGTCGTCGTCAGACGCAGCGCCATGCCCGGCATCAGGAAGCGGATGTGGTTCGACCCGCCGGTCTGCTCGCCGCAGGACCCGCCCCAGCCGCACGTCGGGCGCAACCGCACGCGGATGCGCGGGCTGCCGGTCACCGGCCGCACGATCCGCGCATAGGACACCGGGCGATAGCTGCGCCCCTGGCGTTCGAAGCGCGGGCAGAAATCGATCACGTCGATCGCGTTGCCCGTCGCGTCGGTATGACGGCTCACCAGGATCGGGGTGTTGCGAACATAGTGCTGCTCGACCTGCACGCTGTCCTCGATCTCGATCGCCCAGAAGCCGGCCTGGGGGGTCTCGCCGCCAAGCAGCGACGAGAACACCGGATCGCCGTCGATCCGCGGCACGCAGCCCCACACGAACTGGCCCGCCCGATCGACGAGCGCGCTGACCTGGCAATTGCCGATCGGCCACAGATCGACCGAGCTCATGCCGCCTGCTCGCACGCGGTTTCGAGCCAGGCGAGCGTGTCGGCGACATCGTGCAGACCGTAAAGTGCGCTGCTTGGGCGCGGATCGCCCACGAGGATACCCGCACCCCCGAGCGCGGCGGCAGCGGCCATAGCCGGTTCGTCGGTATCGTCGTCGCCGAGGAAGACTGGGCGATGCCCCGCCATCGGCGCCCGCTGCATCAACTGGCGTAGCGCGCTTCCCTTTTCGGCCCCACCGACGCGCAGTTCGACCATCATCTTGCCGGTCTGCAAGTGCAGCCCCGTCTCGTCCGCAAGCTTCCCGGCGAGCGCGTGTGCCGCGGCTTCCATATGGGGGGCGCCGCGATAGTGCAGCGCCTCGCCCAGCGTCTTCGTCTCGACCAACAGGCCCGGCGTTGCGTGTGCTAATTCTGTCATGATGGCATGAATACGATCGAGAGCAACCGGTCGTTCCGGTAAGGATACCGTTCCGTCGCGCCAGCGCACCTCCGTGCCGTGGCTCCCCGCGATCGTGAGCGGCAGGCTGCCGAACAGCGCGGCGATGCCATCGACCGAGCGCCCGCTGATCAAGGCGACGCGGCCATCGAGCCGTTCCGTCAACCGCGCGATCAACGCCGCAAGCCGAGCATCGACCGCGACCATATCGGGGCGCGCGGCAAGCGCGACGAGCGTTCCGTCGAAATCGAGGAACAGCGAAGCGTTCCGCAACAGGGCAGCGGGCGGTCGTGGCAAAGGCTTTGTCATCGCGCCTGCGTTAGATCACAAATCCCGCGCTCGCGCCCCTTATGTGAGGGGCGCCTGCACATCCCGATATGATCGGGTTCGATCGAAGACATCCAGTCAACCGCGTCGGGATGGCCCGCCGGGCAATCTTTCAGACGGGCCACCGATGGTTCGGGCCATGGCCCATATTGAGCTAAGGTCGGCTGAAATCTGCTCGAACATCATCCGACACCACACAGGACAAGCTGGCAAAAATCTGCCGTTTTGTCGATGGTGGTCGGATGTCCTGCGAAGAACGAATGGTGCCCGGAAGAGGACTCGAACCTCCACGCCCTTGCGAGCGCCAGCACCTGAAGCTGGTGCGTCTACCAATTCCGCCATCCGGGCACTGGGTAGGTCGCGGGCCTTAGGGGAGGCGAGTCGGCCTTGTCAACACACTGTGTGCTGGGGCAAGGGCTGACCACCCCAAGCGAATGGCAGGCACAAGGCGCACGCGATGAAGAATACACTGGTTACGCTGATCGGCGGCGGAGGGTTTCTCGGCCGCTATGTCGCACAGGCGCTGCTCGCAAGCGGTGCGCGCGTGCGAATCGCGCAGCGCGATCCGCGTCAGGCATTTTTTCTCAAGCCGCTCGGTGGCTTGGGTCAGACGCAATTCGCCGTCGCCGACATTTCCAAGCCCGATTCGATCCGCCGCGCGGTCGCGGGCTCCGACGCGGTGGTCAATCTCGTCGGCATCCTGAGCGGTGACTTCCAGAAGATCCAAGTCGAGGGTGCGCGGATCGTCGCCGAGGCCGCTGCCGCCGCGGGTGTCGCATCGCTCGTCCACGTCTCGGCGATCGGGGCCGATCCGCACTCCGCCTCGGCCTATGGCCGCTCGAAGGGCGAAGGCGAGGCTGCCGTCCACGCCGCCTTCCCGACCGCCACGATCCTGCGCCCGTCGATCGTGTTTGGGCGCGAGGACCAATTCATCAATCGCTTCGCCGCGATGGTCGCGACGGCAGCGTCGATGCCGCTCGTCCATGTCGTGCCCGTGCTGCGCGCCGGCACCAAGTTCCAGCCAGTCTATGTCGGTGACGTCGCCGACGCCGTGATCGCGGCGCTGAGCCATCCCGCGATCGCCGCCGGCAAGACGCTCGAGCTCGGCGGGCCCGACGTGCTGTCGATGGGAGCTCTGGTGCGCTGGATCGCCAAGGCGACCAACCGCACGCCGAAAATCGTCGAGCTGCCCGATGCGATCGGCGCGGCGATCGCTGCGGCCGGCTTTCTCCCGGGTGCGCCGATCACGCAGGATCAGTGGAAGATGTTGGCAAACGACAATGTGGTTTCGGCGACCAACGGACTAGAGCTGCTCGGCATCACGCCGACGCCGCTCGACGCGGTCGCGCCGAGCTGGCTGGTGCGCTACCGCAAGGGCGGACGCTTCGCGGTGCCGGCGGCGGCATAAGCGCCGTCTATTAGGGGAATTTCGTGGGCGACATCATCAGCATCATCCTGCTCGGCATCGTCGAGGGGGTGACCGAATTCCTGCCGGTGTCGTCGACGGGTCACCTGATCCTCGCGACCAAGCTGCTCGGCTATGACGCGGCGCGGTGGCAGGTGTTCAACATCGTCATCCAGCTGGGCGCGATCCTCGCGATCGTCGTGCTGTACTGGCGGACCTTCCTCGCGGTCGCGATGGGTCTGGCGCGGCGCGATCCGGTGTCGCTGCGCTTCGTGCGCAACATCCTCGTCGCGTTCATCCCCGCCGCGATCCTCGGGCTTGCGATCCACAAGCAGATCGAAGCGCTGCTCGGCAATGCGGTGGTCGTGTCGATCGCGCTCGTCGTCGGCGGGATCGCGATCATCGCGGTCGAGCGGCTCGCCCCCAAAAGCGACATCGTCGGCGTCGCGGACATTCCGCTCGGCAAGGTCGTCGGGATCGGCTGCCTGCAATGTCTGGCGATGGTGCCGGGCGTCAGCCGTTCGGGCGCGACGATCCTCGGTGCGCTCGCGCTCGGCGTCGAGCGGCGCACCGCGGCCGAGTTCAGCTTCTTCCTCGCCATCCCGACGATGCTCGGCGCGACCACGCTCGAACTCGTCAAGAACCGGCACGAATTGCTGAGCGGGCAAGGCGTCGGGCTTGGCGCGATCGGCCTCGGCTTCGTCGTCGCGTTCATCGTCGCGCTGCTGGTCGTGAAGTGGTTCGTCGGGGTCGTGACACGCTATGGATTCGTGCCGTTTGCTTGGTACCGCATTATTGCCGGAACCGCGGCTTTCGTGTGGCTTATGACTATTTAGTCCGTTTCGGCCATAGTTCGGTTGCACACGACGGTGAAATTCGTTGCATTCCCGACGTCGCGATTTAAATAGGTCAGCGTTGCTGTCATAAATCACGTTTTCGTAATGACAGCGTGACCATCGCTCGGTATTTGCGCATCCGAAAGGTGCGCACATGGCTGACACGTCCCTGTTGAAATTCGTCGATCGCGAGCAGGTTTATCCCGCAAAGCGCGAGCCCGAGCTCCGCGCCGAAGACTTTCGCGAGATTGCCGAGCGCTATCCGGTTCCCGATGCGGAAGCCCAGGCCGGGCGCTGCTCGCAATGCGGCGTGCCCTATTGTTCGGTCCACTGCCCGCTCCACAACCACATCCCCGATTGGCTGCGGCTGACCGCAGAGGGCCGGTTGCGCGAGGCGTACGAGCTCAGCAACGCGACCTCGACCATGCCCGAGATCTGCGGGCGGATCTGCCCGCAGGACCGCCTGTGCGAAGGCAATTGCGTGATCGAATTCTCGGGCCACGGCGCGGTGACGATCGGCGCGGTCGAGAAGTTCATCACCGACACCGCATGGGAAGAAGGCTGGGTCGAGCCGCTCGTCCCCGGCCGCGCGCGCGGGCAATCGGTCGGCGTGATCGGCGCGGGCCCGGCAGGCCTTAGCGCCGCCGAATACCTGCGCGGCAATGGCTATGACGTCCATGTCTATGATCGCTACGATCGCGCGGGCGGGCTGCTGACCTACGGCATCCCCGGCTTCAAGCTCGAAAAGCCCATCGTGACGCGCCGCGTCGAGCGGCTCAAGGCCGGCGGCATCGTCTTCCATGAGAATTTCGAAGTCGGCCGCGACGCCAGCATGGACGAGCTGCGCCAACGCCACGACGCGATCCTGATCGCCACCGGCGTGTACCGCGCCCGCGCGATCAAGGCGCCGGGCGTCGACGCGAACGGCGTGGTCGATGCGCTCGCCTTCCTTACCGCATCGAACCGCAAGGGCTTTGGCGATGCCGTGCCGAGCTTCGACGACGGCAGCCTGAATGCCGCGGGCAAGCATGTCGTCGTGATCGGCGGCGGCGACACCGCGATGGACTGCGTCCGCACTGCGATCCGCCAGGATGCGGCGTCGGTGAAGTGCCTCTACCGCCGCGACCGCGCCAACATGCCGGGCTCGCAGCGCGAAGTCGCCAATGCCGAGGAAGAAGGCGTCGAGTTCGTCTGGCTGTCCGCGCCCGAGAGCTTTGCCGGCGAAGGCGCGGTCTCGACCGTCAAGGCGAGCGCGATGCGGCTCGGCGCACCCGACGCCTCGGGCCGCCGCGCGCCCGAGATCGACCCCGAAGGTGGGTTCGAGCTCGATGCCGACCTGGTGATCAAGGCGCTCGGCTTCGATGCCGAGGATCTGCCGACGCTGTTCGGCGCGCCCGAATTGAACGTCACGCGCTGGGGCACGGTGCTGGTCGACAACAAGACGCTGATGACCTCGCTCGACGGCGTGTTCGCGGCGGGCGACATCGTGCGCGGCGCGAGCCTCGTCGTCTGGGCGATCCGCGATGGGCGCGACGTTGCGGCGAACATGCACCGCTACCTCAAGACCAAGGCCGCGGCCGACATGGCGGCGAGCAAGCAAGCGGCATGATGCGGCGTCGGACCCGCCCGTGGCTCGGTCGGAGTGCCACGCTCGGCGTCGCGCTGCTCGCTGGCGCGACGGCGCATGCCGAGACGCGGCGCCCTGCTTTGCCCGCGCCGGCCGCCAATGCTGATGCCGCCGCCGACTATGACGAACGCCGCGCCGCCGCCGGTCGGCTGCTCGTTGTCAGCCGCTTCCGTGCGCGGCAAGCGGTGCTGATCAAGGACGCGATACGCGCTGCCGAGTCCGAACTGACCGAGAATTGCCTCGATCGCGCGGCGACAGGGCGCGACATGAAGCCGTGCCAGGCGTTTGTCAGCCCGAGCGCGGGGACGCGGGCACGGCTTGCCGCGAGCGAATCCGCGATCCTCGACGATCTGATGGCGGCGAGCCAGACGATCTACGCGCGGCGCTTCACCGCTGCCGAGCTCGACGAGATCGCGCGCTTCTTCCGCACGACGGTCGGGCAGCGTTACGCGCTCACCTCGCCGCAGCTCCTCAACGAAGTTCAATCCCGCAAGCGCGAGATCGTGCGCCGCTATCTGAGCGCCGCCACAGCCGCCGACACCAAGGGGTCCCAACGATGACCGACCAGCACGCCTATCTCGCCGAGCACGGCATGTACCGCCCCGAATTCGAAGGCGATGCCTGCGGCGTCGGCCTCGTCGCCGCGACCGACGGCACGCCCTCGCGCCGCGTCGTCCAGTCGGCGATCGATGCGTTGAAGGCGGTATGGCACCGCGGCGCGGTCGATGCCGACGGCAAGACCGGCGACGGCGCCGGGCTGCACATCGACTTGCCGCTCAAATTCTTCGACGACGCGATCGCTGCGTCGGGCCACCGCCCGCTCCCCAACCGCCTCGCGGTCGGGATGATCTTCCTGCCGCGCACCGATCTCGGCGCGCAGGAAGCGTGCCGCACGATCGTCGAGAGCATCATCATCGACGAGGGCTACACCATCTACGGCTGGCGCCAGGTGCCGGTCGATGTGTCGGTGATCGGCCAGAAGGGCTTGGCCACCCGCCCCGAGATCGAGCAGATCATGATCGCCGGGCCCTTGCCCGAGGAGGCGAGCTACGCCGAGTTCGAGAAGAACCTCTATCTCGTCCGCCGCCGGATCGAGAAGCGCGTGATCGAAGCGCAGATCCAGGGCTTCTACATCTGCAGCCTGTCGTGCCGCTCGATCATCTACAAGGGGCTGTTCCTCGCCGAATCGCTGTCGATCTTCTACCCCGATCTGCGCGACACGCGCTTCGAGAGCCGCGTCGCGATCTTCCATCAGCGCTATTCGACCAACACCTTCCCGCAATGGTGGCTGGCGCAACCGTTCCGCACGCTCGCGCACAATGGCGAGATCAACACGATCCGCGGCAACAAGAACTGGATGCTCAGCCACGAGATCCGCATGGCGAGCCTCGCTTTCGGTGAGCATTCGGAGGACATCAAGCCGGTGATCCCGGCGGGCGCGTCGGACACGGCGGCGCTCGACGCGGTGTTCGAAGCGATCTGCCGCTCGGGCCGCGACGCGCCGACCGCCAAGCTCATGCTCGTCCCCGAGGCAATGGCCGATTCGATCGACATGCCCGCCAATCATCTCGCGATGTACCAGTATCTGGCCTCCGTCATGGAACCGTGGGACGGCCCCGCCGCGCTCGCGATGACCGATGGCCGCTGGGCGGTCGCGGGCATGGACCGCAACGCGCTGCGTCCGCTCCGCTATGTCCGAACGATCGATGGCCTGCTGATCGTCGGGTCGGAGAGCGGGATGGTCGTCGTCCCCGAATCGACCGTGATCGAGAAGGGCCGGCTCGGGCCGGGCCAGATGATCGCGATCGATCTCGACGAAGGCGTGCTGCTGCACGACCGCGCGGTGAAGGACCGGATCTCGGGCGAGCATGATTATGCCGCGATGATCGGCGAGTTCACCAGCATCGAAGACCTGCCGCTGCCCGGCGGCGATCCAGTCACGCGCTTTGACCGCGCCGATCTGACGCGCCGCCAGGTCGCCGCCGGCCAGACGCTCGAGGATATGGAGCTGATCCTCGCGCCGATGGTCGAGGGGGCCAAGGAAGCGATCGGCTCGATGGGCGACGATACGCCGCTCGCCGTCATCTCGGACAAGCCGCGCCTCATCAGCCAGTTCTTCCGGCAGAATTTCAGCCAGGTCACCAACCCACCGATCGACCCTTTGCGCGAACGCCACGTGATGTCGCTCAAGACGCGCTTCGGCAACCTCGCCAACATCCTCGATACCGAGGACCGCCGCGACGGCGTGCTCGTGCTCGAATCGCCCGTGCTCGACGGGGCCGACTGGGCGAAGCTCAAGGCGCATTTCGGCAGCCAGGCGGCCGAGATCGACTGCACCTTCGAAGCCGGCGGCGGCCCCGAGACGCTGCGCGCCGCGATCGCGCGGATCCGCGCCGAGGCGGTCACCGCAGTACGCCAGGGGCATAGCGAGCTGTTCCTGACTGATCGCAACATCGGCCCCGATCGCATCGGCATCGCCGGCGTGCTCGCGGCGGCGGCGGTCCACACGCATCTCGTGCGGATGGGCCTGCGCTCCTACGCCAGCATCAACGTGCAGACCGCCGAATGCCTCGACACGCATTACTACGCCGTGCTGATCGGCGTCGGCGCGACGACGGTCCACGCCTATCTGGCCGAGGCGTCGATCGCCGATCGCCACGCGCGCGGGCTGTTCGGCGCGCTGAGCCTCGCGGAATGCCTCGCGCGGCATCGCCATGCGGTCGAGGAGGGTCTGCTCAAGATCATTTCGAAGATGGGGATCGCGGTGATCTCGTCGTACCGCGGCGGCTACAATTTCGAGGCGGTGGGCTTGAGCCGTGCGCTGGTCAACGATCTGTTCCCGGGCATGCCCGCGAAGATTTCGGGCGAGGGCTATGCCTCGCTCCATCTCAACGCGCAGCTACGCCACGACAAGGCGTTCGACGAAGGCGTCGCAACGCTGCCGATCGGCGGCTTCTATCGCCAGCGCCACACCGGCGAGACGCATGCCTATTCGGCGCAGCTGATGCACCTGCTGCAGAACGCGGTCGCGACCGACAGCTACTCGACCTACCTGCAATTCTCGCGCGGGGTGGAGGCGTTGCCGCCGGTCTATCTGCGCGACCTGCTGCAGTTCAACTTCCCCGCCGAAGGCGTGCCGGTCGACCAGGTCGAGGCGATCACCGAGATCCGCAAGCGTTTCGTGACGCCGGGCATGTCCTTGGGCGCGCTCAGCCCCGAGGCGCACGAGACGCTCGCGATCGCGATGAACCGGATCGGCGCCAAGGCGGTGTCGGGCGAAGGCGGCGAGGACAAGGCGCGCTATCAACCCTATGCCAACGGCGACAACGCCAACTCGGGCGTCAAGCAGATCGCGAGCGGCCGCTTCGGCGTCACCGCCGAATATCTCAACGCCTGCGACGAGATCGAAATCAAGGTCGCCCAAGGCGCCAAGCCCGGCGAGGGCGGGCAGCTGCCCGGCTTCAAGGTGACCGAGTTCATCGCCAAGCTGCGCCATGCGACGCCCGGCGTAACGCTGATCTCGCCGCCGCCGCACCACGACATCTATTCGATCGAGGATCTCGCGCAGCTCATCTACGATCTCAAGCAGATCAACCCGGTCGCGCGCGTCTGCGTCAAGCTCGTGAGCTCGGCCGGGATCGGCACCGTCGCGGCGGGTGTCGCCAAGGCGCATGCCGACGTGATCCTGATCGCCGGCCATGTCGGCGGCACCGGCGCTTCCCCGCAGACCAGCATCAAATATGCCGGTACGCCGTGGGAAATGGGGCTCTCGGAGGTCAACCAGACGCTGACGCTCAACGGCCTGCGCGGTCGCATCAAGCTGCGCACCGATGGCGGATTGAAGACCGGGCGCGACATCGTCATCGCCGCGATCCTCGGCGCCGAGGAATTCGGCATCGGCACGCTGTCGCTCGTCGCAATGGGCTGCATCATGGTGCGGCAGTGCCATTCGAACACCTGCCCGGTCGGCGTCTGCACGCAGGACGAGAAGCTGCGCGCCAAGTTCAGCGGCAGCCCTGAGAAGGTCATCAACCTGATGACCTTCATCGCCGAGGAAGTCCGCGACATCCTCGCACGGCTCGGCTTCCGCAGCCTCGACGAAGTGATCGGCCGCACCGAACTGCTCCGCCAGGTCAGCCGCGGTGCCGAGCATCTCGACGATCTCGATCTCAACCCGATCCTCGCGAAGGTCGACGCGCCCGACGATCAGCGCCGCTTCAGCCTGACCGGTCGCCGCAACGAAGTGCCCGACAGCCTCGACGCGCAGATCATCAAGGATGCGGCGGCGGTGTTCAGCCGGCGCGAGAAGATGCAGCTGACCTATTCGGTGCGCAACACGCACCGCGCGGTCGGCACGCGGCTGTCGAGCGAGATCACGCGGACCTTCGGCATGTCGGCACTCGCCGACGGGCACGTCCATGTCCGGCTGCGTGGGAGCGCCGGGCAGAGCCTCGGCGCGTTCCTGTGCAAGGGCATCACGCTCGAAGTGTTCGGCGATGCCAACGACTATGTCGGCAAGGGGCTGTCGGGCGGGATCATCGCGGTACGCCCGGTGGTGAGCTCGCCGCTCGCCAGCCAGGACAACACGATCATCGGCAACACCGTGCTCTATGGCGCGACCTCGGGCAGCCTTTATGCCGCGGGCCAGGCGGGCGAGCGCTTCGCGGTGCGCAATTCGGGCGCGACCGTCGTGGTCGAGGGCTGTGGCGCGAACGGATGCGAATATATGACCGGTGGCACCGCGGTGGTGCTGGGACCGGTCGGTGCGAATTTCGGCGCGGGGATGACCGGCGGGATGGCGTTCGTCTATGACGCCGACGGCAGCTTCGCACGCCGCGCCAACCCCGAGAACATCACCTGGAACAGGCTGTCGTCGCTGCACTGGGAAGCGGTGCTGCTCGGCCTGGTCCGCGCGCACCATGCCGCGACCGATTCGAAATGGTCGGGGGCGTTGCTCGACGATTGGGGCCGTGTGGTCGATCGCTTCTGGCAGGTCGTGCCGAAGGAAATGCTCACTCGCCTCAGCCACCCGCTCGATGATCGCGAGGAGCAAGTCGCGGCGGAGTAGGCCCCTTCCGTCGGGGGACAGCCCCTCCGTCACCCCCGCGGAAGCGGGCGTCCCGCTTCTTCTGCCGACGCTGGAAAGAAGCGGGATCCCCGCTTTCGCGGGGATGACGGGGTAGGTGCATCTGTCCCGATGCAACTCGCGGATCGACAAAACGCCCCGAATCGTGCTATGCGCTCCGCTCGATCGGGGGCGTTCGAGGGTTGATTATGCGTAGAATTTTGCTCGGTCTGGTCGCTTGCGGCATCGCCACTCCGGCTTTCGCCAATGAGAGCGCGCCCCCGCCCCGCCAGCTCCCCGATGCGGCGCAGGTCGGCGCGCTGCTGTCGAGCCCGCTCGTCCAGGAAATCATCGCGACCACGGTCGACCAATATGCTGATGCGCTGCTCCAGACGCATGTCGGCCCGCTCGCCAAGCTGACCGACACGCGCGACCATGTCCGCCCCGAGGACACGCTCGGCGATCTCGCCGCGCGCACCCACCCCGATTACCGGCGCGACCTGCACAACCAGACCCGCAGCGCGGTCGCCGCGACTGGCCAGGCCGCGCGCGACATCGCCAGCCTCAGCGCCGAGCTCAAGCACACCACCGAACGCCTCCGCGCGGCGATTGCGCTCACCCAGGCCGAGGTCAGCGCGGTCCGCTGATCCGGGGTGGCCCGACACAAAGTCGCGTGACGCCTTCCCCTCCCGGCTCGTGCGTTCTACCAAGCGGGCATGTGGCAACTCTACCAATTCCCGCTCTGCCCGTTCTCGCGCAAGGTCCGGCTTCTGCTCGGCGAAAAGGGCGTCGGCTGCGAGCTCGTTCGCGAAAACCCGTGGGAACAGCGCGATGAGTTCCTCGACATGAACCCCGCCGGCCAAGTGCCGGTGATGACCGATCCACAGCGCGGCATCCGCCTGATGGATTCGATGGCGATCTGCGAATATCTCGAAGAGACGGTCGAGAAGAACGCGATGATCAACGGCACCGCGGTCAACCGCGCCGAGATTCGCCGACTCGTCGCCTGGTTCGATTCGCAATTCTTCGCCGATGTCGTTGCGCCCTTGCTCCACGAGCGGATGGAGAAGCGCCTCGTCACCAAGGAACCGCCCGATTCGAAGCGGCTGCGCGATGCGATGAAGGCGGCGGTGCGCCACCTCGATTATATCGATTATTTGCTCGACCATCATAACTGGATGGCCGGCGCGACGATGAGCCTCGCCGATCTGGCGGCGGCAGCGCAGATCTCCGTCGCCGATTATCTCGGCGGGATCGACTGGCGCAACCACGAGCAGACCGCGAAATGGTATCGCGGCTTCAAGAGCCGCCCGAGCTTCCGTCCCCTGCTGTCCGAACGGATGGAAGGGATCATGGCGCCGAAACATTATGACGATGTCGATTTCTGAGCAGGTCACCTTCGACGATTTCGCGAAGCTCGACATCCGTGTCGGGACGATCGTCGAGGCCTTGCCCTTCCCGCAGGCGCGCAAGCCCGCATTCCGCCTGACGATCGATTTCGGCCCCGAGATCGGGATCAAGCGCTCCTCGGCGCAGATCACCGCGCGCTACACGCTCGAGGAATTGCCCGGGCGGCAAGTCGCCGCGGTGGTCAACTTCCCGCCGCGCCAGATCGGCCCGATGATGTCCGAAGTGCTGACGCTCGGCTTTCCCGATGAAAATGGCGAGGTCGTGCTCGTCCAGCCCAATCTGCCGATCCCCAACGGCGGTCGGCTATACTGAGCCGCGACGCTCGGCCCGGCGGGTCCACCACAGCATCAGCCCGAGCATCGGCAGCGCCAGGTCGAGATACAGGATCAGCCCGATCCAGGGCGAAAATCCCCAATACATATTGGGCACGGTGTTGAGATAGCCGTGCGCGAGCAACCCCATGATGTTACGCGACCACACCGGCGTCATCATCGTCTCAGGGGCGAAGATGTCGGTCGCCGCGACGATCAGGTTGAGCAGCATCGACACGGCGAGCAGCGCAATCGCCTTGATCTTGTCGCTGCGCCGCTCGATCGACGCCCAGATTGGCGCGAGGCCAATCGCGAAAAACGGGATCGCCGGGACCGAATGCCGCGGGCCGACCGACGCGCCA
Source organism: Sphingomonas sp. PWP1-2 (assembly GCF_049898305.1). Classification (NCBI taxonomy): domain Bacteria; kingdom Pseudomonadati; phylum Pseudomonadota; class Alphaproteobacteria; order Sphingomonadales; family Sphingomonadaceae; genus Sphingomonas; species Sphingomonas sp. PWP1-2. Next base: position 130,690 of record NZ_JAFCXM010000006.1, on the reverse strand, counting down.
CCATCCCAATAGGCATAGGATGCGTTGATCGACAGCACGACGACGATCATCGCGACGCACATCACGCCAAGGTCGCGCGTCGCGGGGTCGCGCACCAGCTTCACGACGCCGAACCAGCCGAGCAGCAGGATCGGCGCAACCCAGAACAGCCCGCGCCGCACGCCGAAGGTGATCCCGAGCAGCGCGGTGATCTTGGGATAGGTCAGCCCGAACAGCCCCTGGTTCATCCCGCTGAACCCGACCACGCCCGTATAGCCCGTCATGAACGGCGTCCCGAAGGCGAATTGGTTATAGGCGAGCATCGGCAGCACCGCGACGAGCGCGGTCGCCACCGCGACGAGATACAGCCGCCGCCGCACCGGCCAGGCCGCGTCACGGCTGCGCCACAACGCCCAGCCACCGATCACCAGCCCGCCGAGCGCCGCCTGGAACTCGATCGTCACCGCAAAGCCGAGCGCCGCGCCTGCCATCAACGGATAGCGCCAGCGGCCGAACTCGCGCTCGCCCGACGTGCCGCGCCAGATCGCCCAGGTCGCGATCAGGAACAGCGCGGCAACGGGCGCATGGCCGAACAGCGTCGTCGACCAGCCCCACACGATCGACCCAAGCGAATAGCCGAGCGCGGCAAACATCCCCGCGGCCGGGCTGCCGGTGATACCCGTCGCCAGATCGAGCAGCAGCACCGCGGCAAACGCGGTGAGAACCGCTGCGCCACACGCGACCGCGAGCTGCATGCGAAGCCGCAGGAACGCGGCAAGCCGGGGATTGGTAATGTCGATGATATGATCGTACGAGCTGACGCCCGTGACGCGGTTGGTCGCCCACACCACCGGCGCCGCCATCAGCGTCATGCCCGGCGCCTTGTCCATATAGTAATGCGTCACGCCGCCTTGCTTGAACTCGGCCTTGTCGATCGTCAGCGTCTGGTAGCGATCGATCGTCGCTTCGCCGCGCTCGACCAGCGCCAGCGTCCCGAACAGCCGCGTCGCGCTGTTGGGATTGAATACGAACGAGCCGAACCACACGCACGACAGCCAGACGAGCGCGAACAGCAGGAGCGCGACCGCATGCGGCGCGCGAACGATCGGAGCGGAGGGTGTCATAAGGTCAGGCGGTCAACCATTGGCCGAGCAGCCGGAACGGCGGCAGCGTGAAGAACCCCGCGATGAGCAGCGCGCCCGTCACCATCCCGCGAACCTGTCGGCGATGCGCCGCGATCCGGTGCGTCCGCGCGGTCCACCAGATGAGCGGCGCGGCGAGGACGACATAGGCCGACAGGATATGGATGAAACTGAAGCGCGGCGGCGTGCCGTGGCGGACGAAGAAGGATTCGGCGGCGGTCAGGAACATCGCGACGACCCACACCTTGCCGAGCATCCGGTGCGCGGCATCGCCGCGCGGACGCATCAGCATCACGGGGGTCAACGCCAGCGCGATCACAACCGTCGCGAGATGGCCCCATACGGCGAGCGGCACGCTTCCCCAATGCGCCGCGCCTTTGACGAGCGCGACGAGGATAGCGACCAACAGCACCACCGCCGCGCCGGCAAGCACGGTCTCATAGCGGTCGGCGCGTAGCGATTTGCTCGCATTCGTCCGCCCTGCCCCCGCAGGCGTCGACATCCCCCCGGCCTGCGTCAGGGAACCAGCGCAGCGTCGACGGCGCGCTGGTCGGCCTTGGCGTCCTGCTTCTCGCGCTTGTACTTGCGCCCCGCCTGCGCGAAGCAGCCCATGCCGCCCCCGGCGCCGACGTTGCTGCAGCTGCCGATTCCCGTCGCACCGACCCGATCGTTGGCTGCGCCCTTGGCGGCCCAGCTTTCGTTTTCGGGCGTAACCTTCAATTCGCGCAATTCCTTGGGAATGCGGAACTGCTCGCCCGGCGCACGCCGCACGCAGACGACGATCTCATTCCCATCGGAATCGGTCGGGCATTTCTGCTTGCCGTAGATCACCAGCGGCGGGTTGCTCACGCCCTGCGCCGCAGCAGGCGCAGAGGCGAGCCCACCCGCGCCGAAGCCAGCGAGCACGAGCGCGGCAAGCGCACCCTTCGTCATCAGGTTCTGCATGATCCTGTCTCCCCGTCAGATACGTTTCGCGGTCGCGATCGCGACCTTGCAACCGAGCCGGATCAGCCCGCTCAACACTGGATAGCCCGGCGTGTTCTCAGCCCCCGCGGCGAGTGCTGTCTCGCGATGCTCGACTTCCTCGGCCTGGAAATCGCGGATCGCCTCGGACAGTTCGGGATCGCTGTCGCCGAGCGCGACGAGCTGGTCCTCATAATGCTTGTCGATCTCGGTCTCGACCGCGGCGGTGCACGCCATTGCGGCGTTGGGACCGAGCGCCGCCGTCACCGCGCCGAGCGCGAAGCCGGCGACATCCCAGAGCGGCGCGAGCAATGTCGGCCGTACCGAGCGCCGCGCCATCATCGAATCGAAAAAGGCGCGATGGCGCTCTTCCTGATTGGCCATCCCCGCGATCGCACGCGCCGCCGGGCTGCGGTCGCCGAGTACCGCCAGCTGCCCGGCATAGATCCGCGTCGCGCCGAATTCGCCCGCTTGGTCGACGCGCACCATCGAGGCTGTGTCGCGCTTGGGGTCGCCGGGTTTCCAGCCGCTCATGCTTTTGCTCCTCGCATCAGGCCAAAGATGGTGATCGCCCCGCCGACCGAAAAGAGCGCGTTGAAGCCGGCGAGCGAAACATGGAACAGCGTCCATTGCGCGACATCGCAGCGGATGATCGGCGCGGCCATGATGCTGTCGAGCGTGATCGCGCCCGACACGGTCGAAGTGCAGGCCGTAACACCCGCCCACCAATGATATTCGACGCCTGCGTGATAGGCGCCGATCACGCCGCTGACGAGGATCGCCACCGCCGCCAGGCTGACGAACACCTCGCGCTGCGCGCGGCTCGGCACGACGAAGGCGAGCAACGCGAGCGGCAGCGCGGCGATGTGCGGATAGCGCTGCCACCAGCACATCTCGCACGGGTAGAGCTTGCCGATATATTGGAAGGCGAGCGCACCGCCGAGCAGAGCGAGCGGAATCAGCAGCGCGAGCAGCCGGGCGAGGATAAAACGGTCGCGCGCCATTACCGCGCCGCCACCGCTTGCGTCGTGCTCGACAGCCGCGCGAGCGTCTTCAGCGCGTAGGTCAACTGGAAATCCTCGATCCCCTTCGCCTTGAGCTGATCGGGCGTCATCACGAAGCGCGGATCGGGCTTGCCGTCTTCCTCGACCGCGGCGTTGGTCGTCTTGGCTTCGTTGATCAGATGCCGGCGCAGATCGTCCTCGCGGAAGACGGGGCGCGACTTGTAATCGGGGTCGGAAAGCTGCGGCACGGCGATATCGGGTTCGATCCCGCCCTCCTGCACCGACCGGCCCGACGGCGTGTAATAGCGCGAGGTGGTGAGCCGTAGCGCAGCGTTGGCGCCCATGTCGATCACCGTCTGGACCGATCCCTTGCCGAACGAGCGCTCGCCCATCACCAGCGCGCGGTGATGATCCTGCAGCGCACCCGCGACGATCTCGGAGGCGGACGCAGTGCCGGCATTGGTCAACACGATCACCGGCAGCCCGTGCGCAAGATCGCCCTTCACATACGATTCGGCGTAGAACGGCTCGATATCGGCCTTGTCGCGCCCGCGCTGCGAGACGATCTCGCCCGACAACAGGAAATTGTCGGCGACCGCGATCGATTCGTCGCGCAAACCGCCGCCATTGTCGCGCAGATCGATGACATAGCCGAGCGGATCGTGTCCGAGCTGCTTGACGATCCCGCGGATCGCGCCGGTCACGGCATCGCCGGTATGTTCGGAGAAGGCGGTGATGGTAATCAGCCCGACGCCGTCCTTGACGCTCCATTTGACGGGCTTCTGGACGATCTTCTCGCGGATCAGCGAGACAACGATCGGCTTGTCGTGCCCCGGGCGCAGCAGCGTCAGCGCAACCTTGCTGCCGGGCACGCCGCGCATCTTCTGGATCGATTCGTCGAGCGTATCGCCGAAGATCAATTTGCCGTCGATATGCGTGATGTAATCGCCCGACTTGATCCCGGCGCGCGCGCCCGGCGCGTCGGGCTGCGGCGACATCACCTTGACCGCGCCGTCCTCCATCGTGACGGTCAGGCCGAGCCCGCCGTAACTCCCCATCGTCTGGATCTTGAGATTGTCGTAATCGAGCCCGGTCTCGTACGCGCTGTGCGGATCGAGCGCGGCGAGCATGCCTTCGATCGCGCCCTTGACCAGCACCTTGTCGTCGACCTTGTCGACATATTCGGCCTTCACGCGGTTATAGACGTCGAGGAACACCGCCATCTCGCGATAGGTGCCATTGTCGACCGCCGCCATTGCGCTCGTACCGATCGGCACGATCGCCAGCACCGCCGCGATCGCGGAAGCTTGGAGCAGCGAAGTGGTGAAACGCGACATCGGTCAATACTCGGCAAGCAAGAGGTCTTGGAGGCACCGTAGCGGGGTTTGCGCGGGGATCAAAGCGGGGCAATCGATGGCGTGCCCGGGCTGAACCGAAGCTGAGCGGGATTGCCGCCGCGGATTTCGCCTCACCCGAGCAGCGGCGTCATGTCGACCGCGCGATCGCGGCGGCGCAGCTCGACCGTCACGCTCGGCGCTTCGCCGCGCGCCGCCTGCCCGATCGGCGCGCCTTGGCCGATCGTTTCGCCGATCCGCGCGCTGGTGCTGCCGAGCCCCGAGACGAGCGTCGTCCAGCCGCTGCCATGATCGAGGATGACGATCGTGCCATAGCCGCGGAACGGCCCGGCAAAGGCGACGCGCCCCGCCGCGGGGGCGACGACTTGCGCGCCTGCCAGCGGCGCGATCGTCAGCCCGCGCGAATGGACGCCGGTGTCCGAGAGTTCGCCGAGCCCGGTGACGATCTTGCCCTGCACCGGCAGGCGATACGGCGGTGCGCTGTGCGACCAGGTGCCGCGGTCGATCGGCGCGACGACTTCGCCCGGGCGTGGCGGGCGCGCGAGCGGGCCGGGCAGCGACGCAAGGCTCTCGCGCGTCGCCGCCTGGTTGCCGATCGTGTCCATCAAGTCGACGATGTCGCGCGCCTTTTCACCGAGCGCGATCGCGCGGTCGGATTCGATCAGCGCATCGCGTCCGAACGCGCGCGAGCGCAGCCGGTGCGCCGCCTCGAGTCGCGTCAGCGCAAGCCGCTGGACTTCGAGCCGCGACCGGCTCTCGGCGAGCGCGCGGGTCGCGACCGCGCCTGCCGCCTGCAACTGGCGGGTGCGCGCAAGATCGGCGCGGACGTCGGCGGTGCGCGCGCGGATCACTGGCATCGTGTTGGCCAGCACCGCGCGGACATGGACAAGATCGTCGACCGATCCGGGCTGGACGAGGCTGATGATCGCGGGCCGCCTTGCGAGCGATTGCAGGGCGCCCATCAACCGCGCGACGGGCACTTGCTTGGCGGCCAGCTTGGTGCGCTGCGCATCGAGCAAGCGATCGACGATCGCGAGCCGCGCCTGCCCTGCGGCGATATCGGCCTCGGCCTGCTGGATGCGGGCGGCGACCGCAGCTTCCTGCGCTTGCGCCTGGCGCGCCTGGTCGCGCTCTGCGGCGGCCTGGCGTTCGAGCGCGGCAGAGCGGCGCGCGGCGGCATCGGATTGCGCCTTGGCTTCGGCGAGCCGGGTGCGCTGGTCGACGGGTTCCTGCGCGACGGCCACGCTCGCGCCAATCGCCGCTGCGACACCCGCGATCAGAAGAGCCCGCCCCCGCATGGCTCTATCCTTCGCGGTGGTAGGGGTGATTGGCAAGGATGCTCGTCGCGCGGTACAATTGCTCGGCGAGCATCGCGCGGGCAAGCAGGTGCGGCCACGTCGCCCGCCCGAAGCTCAGCAGCAGATCGGCCGAGGCGCGCTGCGCATCGTCGAAGCCGTCGGCCGCCCCGATCAGGAAGCGCGCCTCGCGCACGCCTGAGTCCCGCCATTTCTCGAGCGTGGCCGCGAGATCGCGCGATGGCAGGACCTGCCCCGTCTCGTCGAGCATGACGATCCGGCAGCCGGGCTCGACCGCCGGCATCTTGCCGCCGGTGTCGGGCAGTTCGGTCAGCTTGTACGGCCAGGACAGCCGCTTGACGTAGCGCTCGACCAGTTCGGCCTCGGGACTCCGCCCGATCCGCCCGCGCGCGACGATGTGGAGCAGCATGCTTGCCTCCGTTGCGAGCGATGCTCAGCGCTGTACCGCTACACGTTCCCCGGCGAAGGCCGGGGCCCAGTCGCGAAGGTCGCCATAGCCGAGCGCTGCGCACTCCGCCGCACCGCTCGCTCCTGGACCCCGGCCTTCGCCGGGGAGCAGGAGATCCAGCGATCAGTCCTCGATAACCGGCGCGGCGGGCGGGGTCGGCGCATCGCCGAACGCCCACATCCGCTCGAGATTGTAGAAGGTGCGGACCTCGGGGCGGAACAGATGGACGATCACGTCGCCGGCATCGAGCAGCACCCAATCGGCGGTCGGCAGGCCCTCGATACGCGACGGCCGGCCGTATTCGGCCTTGATCTTCTCGGACAGCTTCTGCGCCATCGACGCGACCTGGCGCGTCGAGCGGCCGCTCGCGATCACCATGTAATCGGCGATGCTCGATTTGCCCGCAAGCGGGATCGAGATGACATCGACGGCCTGATCGTCGTCGAGCGACGCGAGCACGAGCCGAAGCAGCGCGTCGACCTCTTCGGGTTCGGACGCGCGATAGACGGGAGAAGATGAGGCCAAGATGATTCCTATGCAGAAGGTGGGGTCGGGACGGCTGGCAGGAAATGCCGCTGCCAGGCGGGGTCGGCAGCACGAAGCTGTGTCGCGGAGCGCGGGTCGGGGCGGAAGCGCAACAGCACGAGTGCCGGCAATCTCCACTGCGTCCAGTTCTTCGCCTGGTGTGCGGGCCGACGTGCGCGCCGCAACCAACCCATCGCGGGAGCCGCGAGAGCAGCACGTTCATACCCCGGACGCGCGATTACCGCAATCGGAACCTCGCGGGCGATCCGGCGCCACCCTTTCCACTGGTCGAACTGCGCGAGATTGTCCGATCCCATCAGCCAGATGAAGCGCTTTTTGGGGAAAGCGCGGCGGAGTTTGGTGACGGTATCGACGGTGTAGCGCGTGCCGAGCTTGTGCTCGATCGCGCTGACGCGGATCGGCGCGTGGCGCGCCATCCGCACCGCAGAGGCAAAGCGCGCGGCGTAGGGGGCCATGTCGCCGCTCTTCTCCTTGAGCGGATTGCCGGGCGAGACGAGCCACCACACTTCGTCGAGCCCTAGCGCATCGAGGGCTGCAAGGCTGATCGCGCGGTGGCCGGCATGAGCTGGATTGAACGAGCCGCCGAGGATGCCGATGCGGGTCAGGTCCGTATCCAATTTTCGCGCGCATGACGGATACGCAGCACCTCGATGTGCGTGTCGCTTACCCGATACAGAAGAAGATAGTCGGTGGGCGCGACGCGCCATTTTCGAGCGTCGACCTCGGGAATCGCCGGCCCTGCTGCCGGGGTGGCCGCGACGAATTCGGCTGCCTCCTCAATCAGGGCTGCAATCCGCTCGGCGGCGTCGGGAGAATATGCCGACCAGTAATCGTCAATCTCCTCGAGATCGGCGATCGCGGGGTCGCTCCATTCGACGGTCCTCATGCGACGGCGCGCTGCTGCCTCCGGCGGCGCAGGTTTTCGAAGACGGTAGCTTGCGGGGTCAGGGCACCACGATCGGCCGCATCAATCCCGACTTGGATGAAGGCGAGAAGATCGTCTTCGCTCTCAATGACTCGCCGGATGGCTTCGGCCGCAAATGCGGCTCCGGTTATCCCTTGCGCAGCCGCTGCTTTGGCGACCCGCGCAGCCGTCTCATCGTCCAGGTCGATCGTGACCGATCGCGAAAAAGGCGCAGGATGGTTCATCGCGGCAAATTACACCGGAGCCCGACCGCCATCAACCCCGCACCTGCCCGCTGCCGTAACCCACCCATTTGTACGTCGTCAGCCCTTCGAGCGCGACGGGGCCGCGGGCGTGGAGGCGCCCCGTCGCGATGCCGATCTCGGCACCGAGGCCGAACTCGCCACCATCGGCGAACTGCGTCGAGGCGTTCCACAGCACGATCGCACTGTCGACCTCGGCAAGGAAGCGGGTCGCCACGGCCTCGTCGGCGGTGACGATCGCGTCGGTGTGGTGCGAGCTGTGCGCCGCGATGAAGCGCAGTGCGCCATCGATGCCGTCGACCAGCCCGGCGGACGCGATCGCGTCGAGATATTCGGTGTCCCAATCGGCGTCGGTCGTGGGGGCTAGGCTTGGCACCAGCGCGCGCAGGCCAGGCCCGCCGCGCACTTCGCAGCCGGCCGCCGAAAGCGCCGCGACGAGGCCCGCCGGATCGGGATAGGCGCGGTCGATCAGCAACGTCTCCATCGCGCCGCACACGCCGGTGCGCCGCATCTTGGCGTCGACGACGATCGCCTTGGCCATCGCCGGATCGGCCGATCCGTCGACATAGATATGGTTGATCCCGTCGAGATGCGCGAGCACGGGGACCCGCGCCTCGGCCTGGACGCGCGCGACGAGCCCCTTGCCGCCCCGTGGGACGATCAGATCGATCGCCGCGGCGCCCGACGACCCGTCCGCCGTCAGCATCGCCCCGACCGCAGCACGATCGGTGGTCGGCACGAGTTGCGCAGCATCGGCAGGAATACCCTCGGCCACCAGTCCCGCGACCAGAGCGGTATGGATCGCACGGTTGCTTTCGATCGCCTCCGACCCCCCGCGTAGGATGACGGCATTGCCCGCCATGACGGCGAGTGCGGCGGCATCCGCGGTAACGTTGGGGCGGCTTTCATAGATGATCCCGATCACGCCGATCGGCACGCGAACGCGGCGCAAGCGCAGCCCGTTGGGACGCACGCTCTCGTCGATCACCGCGCCGACCGGATCGGCGAGTGCTGCGACCGCGGCGACACCGTCGGCCATGCTCGCGACGCGCGCGGTATCGAGCTTGAGCCGGTCGAGCATCGCGCCCGACAAGCCGGCGGCAGTCGCCTTCGCCATGTCGCTGGCATTCGCCTCGAGGATTACCGGGGCGGCATCGCGCAACGCCTGCGCCGCCGCCAGCAGTCCGCGCGCCTTCACCGCAGTCGGCAGCGTCGCGAGCGTGCGGGCAGCGCCGCGGGCGCGATCGGTCATGGTGGCGAGCAGGGTCGTGGCGTCGGTCATGACGCTCGCGGTATCACGACCGCGCCCCTTGCGGCAAAATCTATCGCATTCGCCAAAGCCACTGCTATGCTGCCGCAATGTCGGGGGGAATCGATACAGCGGGCGATATCGCCACGGGACTCTTTGTCGCGCGTGCGGTCGAGCCGCCTGCGGGCGAAACCGCGCACGGACCGCTCGCGCACGGACTGTGCCTCAATTGCGGGACCGCGTTGCACGGCGAGTTTTGCCATGCCTGCGGGCAAAGCGGGCATGTCCACCGCTCGCTCCACTCGATCGGGCATGATCTGCTTCACGGCGTCTTCCATTTCGAAGGCAAGATCTGGCGCACCGTGCCGATGCTGGTGTTCCAGCCCGGCGCGCTGACGCGACGCTACATCGCGGGCGAACGCGCGCGCTTCGTGTCGCCGCTCGCGCTGTTCCTGTTCGCGGTGTTCCTGATGTTTGCGACGATCCACGCCTTTGGCGGCGAGCTCGGCGCTGACTTGCCGCCCGCGGCGCGCGAAACCGCATTGCAGAACATCGACGCCGACATCGCCAAGGGACAGGCCAAGCTCGCCCGGCTGCAGACCGCCCCACGCCGCGCCAATGCCGACGCCAAGATCGCCAAGGTGCAGGAAGATCTGCGCAGCCTGCAGGTCGCGCGTAGCGTGATGGATGGTGGGTCGGGCGTCACGATCGGCGACGTCCCGCTTTCCGGGCTGCGCACCGACTGGCACGCGCTCGACAAGGGCATCGCCAAGGTGAAGGCCAATCCCGGACTGGCGCTCTACAAGCTGCAGTCGAGCGCCTACAAATACAGCTGGGCGCTGATCCCGATCTCGACTCCGTTCGTCGCGCTGCTCTTCCTGTGGCGGCGGCGCTACAAACTCTACGACCACGCCATTTTCGTGACCTATTCGCTCGCCTTCATGATGATGCTGGTCGCCTCGCTGAGCACCGCCGGCGCTATCGGCGTTGGCAGCGGACTGATCGGGTTGCTCGTGATGTTCGTGCCGCCGGTGCACATGTTCGCACAGTTGCGGGGTGCCTATACGCTGCGCAAACGCTCGGCGCTGTGGCGAACGGTCGCGCTCATCGTCTTCGCCTGGATCGCGCTTACCGCCTTCGCCTGCCTGTTGCTGGCGATGGGGTTCATGGAATAGCGGCGACCGGCCCGCTTGCAGCGCCACGGGAGGCGCCCCGTAAAGTCGCACTGCCTACGCGGCCTGCTCGTTCCTCAGCGCGAACGGCGGCTTAGCGCCGTGGCGGAGCACGCAAGCGACCACGTTTCGATCGCGCCCGCCTAGTCCCGGTCGTGCTGTGCGCGTCGAAGCTCGTCCATTCTCTTGGTCGCAGCGAGAACGATAGTCCTTTGACATGCTCAAAGACGACCGGATTCGGAAACAGCGCAGAAGCGTCCGCATACCGCGCAGAGACGAAAAAGCCGCGCCCGACACTTGTCGGACGCGGCTCTTTTTACCGTTCCAGTCCCGCGGGCGTTACGCCCCGGCAGGCGCCGGATTACCGAACGGCCCGCCGCCCTTGGGCCGGCGCGTTTTGGGGATCGAGGTCCCCGCGCCGGGCACGATCGAAACCTTGGCATCGGCATCGTCGCGGCCGATATCGCCGTCGAACGCGAGGCGCTTGATCTCGTCGCCGGTCAGCGTCTCATATTCGAGCAGCGCACCGGCGATCCGGTGAAGCTGATCGATATGCTCGGTCAGGATTTCGCGCGCCTGCGCCAGGCCGCCATCGACCAGCTTGCGGATCTCGCTGTCGATCATCAGCGCGGTCTCGTTCGACATGTTCTGGCGCTGCGTCTGCGAGTAGCCGAGGAAGGTCTCGCCCTGCTGCTCTTCATATTGCAGCGGGCCGAGCGCGTCCGACATGCCCCATTGCGACACCATCGCACGCGCAAGCTTGGTCGCCTGCTTGATGTCGCCCGAAGCGCCGCTCGACACCTTGTCGTAGCCGAAGATCAGCTCTTCCGCCACGCGGCCGCCCATCACGGTCGCGAGATCGGCATACATCTTGTCGCGATGATACGAGTAATTGTCACGCTCGGGCATCGACACGACCATGCCCAGCGCACCACCGCGCGGGATGATCGTCGCCTTGTGGATCGGGTCCGACGCGGGCGTGTGGACGCGCACCAGCGCATGGCCTGCCTCGTGATACGCCGTCATACGCTTCTCATCGGTGGTCATCACCAGCGAGCGCCATTCGGTGCCCATGATGACGCGGTCCTTGGCGGTCTCGAACTGCGCCATCGCCACCAGCCGCTTGCCGAGCCGCGCCGCCATCAGCGCCGCTTCGTTGACGAGGTTGGCGAGATCGGCACCCGACATGCCCGGCGTGCCGCGTGCGAGCGTGCGCGCATCGACGTCGGGGGCGAGCGGCACCTTCTTCATGTGCACTTCGAGAATCTTCACGCGGCCCTCGATATCGGGCAGCGGCACCGTGACGCGGCGATCGAAGCGACCCGGACGCAGCAGCGCAGGATCGAGCACGTCGGGGCGGTTCGTCGCCGCGACGATGATGATGCCTTCCGAAGCCTCGAAGCCGTCCATCTCGACGAGCAGCTGGTTGAGCGTCTGCTCGCGCTCGTCATTGCCGTTGCCGAGGCCCGCACCACGGTGACGGCCGACCGCGTCGATTTCGTCGATGAAGACGATGCACGGCGCCGACTTCTTGGCTTCGGCAAACATGTCGCGCACGCGGCTCGCGCCGACGCCGACGAACATCTCGACGAAGTCCGAGCCCGAAATCGTGAAGAACGGAACGCCAGCCTCGCCCGCGATCGCGCGCGCGAGCAGCGTCTTGCCGGTGCCGGGCGAACCGACGAGCAACGCACCCTTTGGAATCTTGCCGCCGAGGCGGGCGAACTTGGTCGGATCCTTGAGGAACTCGACGATCTCCTGCAGCTCTTCGCGTGCCTCGTCGATGCCGGCGACGTCGTTAAAGGTCACGCGACCTTCCTTTTGCGTCAGCATCTTCGCGCGGCTCTTGCCGAAGCCCATCGCGCCCGAGCCCGAGTTCTTCTGCATCTGGCGCATCACGAAATAGCCGAGGCCGAGGAACAGGAAGAAGGGTAGCGAATTAACCAGCAGAACCTGCCAGATCGGCGCGCCTTCTTCAGGCTTGGCGGTGATCGTCACGTTCTTCTCGCGCAAACGATCGGTCAGGCGCGGGTCCTGCGGCGCATAGGTGCGGAACTTTGTGTTGTCGCTCATCGTGCCGGTGACGACTTCGCCGGCGATGTTGACGTCCTTGACCTGCCCGTTCTGGACACGGTCGAGGAACTGCGAATAGGCGATCCCGTTGACGTTGGGGCCGACCGAACGATTGTCGATCAGCGTCACGAACAACGCCAGCGCGACGAGGATGCCGACCCAGATCAGCAGCGATTTCATCCAGGGGTTGGGCCCGCCAGAGTCGCCGCCGGGCTGCTTGTCATTGTCGTTCATGGGCACGGGATACCTTTCGTGACCCATAAGATAAGCACAGCGCGATTAATGGCAATGCAACGGCCCGCGCAATCGTCGATCAAATCGTCGATCAGTGTGAGTGACGCGGCGGTTGTGGCGCAAAATTCCAGAGGGTGTCGCGCACAGCGACCAGGATTCCCGCATGGGTCGCGGTTTTGCCGGCTTCGAGCGCGTCGAGCAGCGGTTCGATATTGGCCGAGTCGGTGAAGGCTGGCGTGGTGAGCGCGTGCGCCGCGCGGACGGCGTGGATCGCGCGCCGGGCGAGGCGGCGTTTCAACTCGCGGGGTAGGTCCGCGACGTCGAGGTCGATTACGACGCCCCCCTCCCCCGTCATACCGGGCGCGTCGCGGCATCCACCGTGCCGCACGTCGTGCGGATGTTGCTCGTGGACGGCGGTGGTCCCCGGCACGAGGCCGGGGTGACGGTTGGGGGTGGGGCTGCGGCGGGTCTGCCATAGCCAGTCTTCCATCCCCCGTATCGTGGCATCGGCTTCGGCCGCGTGCGCCGCGGCGCGCGCGATCTGCAACGGGTCGAGCCACGGCGTGTCGCGGAGCAATGCGCGAAAGCGGGTGCGCTCGTAATGCGGGTCGACGTTGCTCGGGTCATCGACGAAGGGCAGTGCGTGCGTCACAGCAAGCGCGCGCAATTCGGCGACCCGCCAGCCGAGCAACGGCCGGATCAGCGCGATCGCGCCGAGCTGCTGGTGCGCGCGAATACCGCCGAGCCCGGCGACCCCCGCCCCGCGCGCCGCGCGCATCAGGAAAGTTTCGGCCTGATCGTCGGCATGATGTGCGGTGGCGAGACACGTCGCCCCCGCCGCTGCCGCCCAGTCGCGCAGCAGCGCATAGCGCCGGTCGCGTGCGCGACCCTGGACCGCGCGCGAGCCGATCGCGTCGTCGACCACCAGTGTCGCATGCGCTATGCCCTGCGCGGCGCACCATTCGGCGACCATCCGCGCCTCGTCGGCGGCGGCAACGCGCAGCCGGTGATCGACCGTCGCAGCGATGATCCGTCCGGGAAAAGCGGCGGCGGCGAGCGCGAGCAGCGCCATGCTGTCGGGCCCGCCCGATACCGATACCGCGAGCGCGAGGCGTTCAGTCGAGCCCAGCGGGCGCACCCGTTCGAAATCCTTGCGGAACCGCGCGACCAGTGCCGGCTCCACCGGCACGCGGTCGGGCGCTCTCATCTCACGAGCAGTTGGAAGCGGCACGACCCTTGGCGACGCCCGCCTTCATCCGCGCATCGGCATCGACCTTCGCGCCATAGCTGCGCTGGAGCTCGGTATAGACCTTGCACACTTGCGCGGCGGGCTTGTCGAGCTTCACCAGCGCCTGGGCGAGGTAATAGAGGCTCTCGGGCGCGCGGTCGCCATCGGGCCATTTCTTGTAATTGTCGTAGAAAGCGAGGCTCGCGCGCGACGGCTGGCCATCCTCGAGATACGAACGGCCGAGCAGGTTCTGCGCATAGCTCGCGCGCTTGTGCGTCGGGAACTTGGTCGTGACGGTGGTGAACTGCGCCTCGGCCTCGGGATAGAGGTGCGCCGCCCACAGGCGATAGCCGTAGAGATAGGTGTCCTCGGCGACGTCACCCGAATCGGGTCGCTCGACCGCGGCGACTTGCTGCGCGCGTGCCGGATCCTTGGTGCTGACCACTGGCGGCGGGGTCACCGTCGACTTTGCCGGCGCGGGGCGTGTTGGGGTGGCGGGTCGGTCGAACCCGCGATCGGGGGTGCGATCCGCCGTCGGGCGCGCGGGCACGGGCCGGTCGAAGCTGCCGCCGTCATCCCCTGGCACAGCCGCAGGCGTCGCCGCAGCAGCGGCCGCGGCGGCATTGGCCTCGAGCGTCTTCAGGCGGCTGTCGAGTCCTTGCAGGCGGTGCTGGTTGGTCTCGGTCTGCGCGGTCAAGGTGCGCAGCTGGTTTTCGAGCGAATCGACGCGTGCGGTCAAATCGGCGACCGGGCTGGTCGGCGATCCGCCGAGGATTGCGTCGGGATCGGCCGGACGATTGTCGGGCTGGATATACTGGCCACCGCTGCCGCCACTGCCACCGGGGAACACCTTGCGCTGCACCGCGCGCATCTCGCCTTCGAGCCGGTCGACCCGGCCCTCGATCGCGCGCCCGTTGCCGCTGCTGCTCTGCGCATTCGCGGGCAGCGCGCTCAGCATGCTCCCGGCGAGCAGGAAAGCGGTCAATAGATGGTTACGCATTCGTACACCCCCCGGTGCTGATGAAGCGAGTAGCATAGCCGACATTAGCCTTGTGCCGCCAGCGTTAAGGGGCGGGCGTCGGAGCGGCGGCGGGTTTGGCCGGTTCGGGCGCCACCGCGGCAGGCGCCGCGATGTTGAGCGGCTGGAGCGACGACGACGGCGCCGAAGTCGATGCCGCAGTGCGCGTCCGCGTCGAGCGTGCCTCTTCGCGCCGCGTCGTCGGTCCGGCAGCGGCCGAAGGCGTCACCGCGGCCGCGGGCGCGGTGCCGCGCGCGGTGAGCGCGGCGGCGTCGAGCGGTACGTCCTTGATCGCGCGCTTGCCGTCGCCGAGCGGCGCGACAGCCGTGCCACCGACGGTCACCTGCAGCTTGTCAGGGCGCCCGACATTGATCATCGGGCCGACCGCGTCGGCGGGGATGGTATAGCTCTCGCCCGCTTTCATCGTGCCGAGATGGATCGTCTTGCCGGCCGTGTCATAGATCCGGAGCCACACCTCGTCGGACGCGGTCAGCACGACTGCACCGGTCGGCACGCTCGGCGACGGGGCTACGGTGGGGGCGGCCGCGATGGTATTGGCGCTTTGTGTGCTCGGGGCGCTGGCGGGCTCGCCATCGCCGCGGAACAGCGAGGTGCCGTAGAACAGCCCAGCGCCGATCAGCACCACGACCGCGATCAGCAAGGTGGTGATCGCCAGGCCGCGCGGCGGAACGCGCGACGGCTCGTCGATTTCGTACGCTTCGTGATTGGTGCGCTTGGCGCTCGGCTGGTCGCTCGCGCCGCGGACTTCGCGCGCGATCGCGACCTCGTCGACGCCGACCGCGCGGGCATAGGCCTTGGCGAAGCCGACCGAATAGGTGATCGACGGAAGCGCCGCATAATTGCCCTCCTCGATCGCCTCGAGCTGGCGCACCGGGATCCGCGTCCGCGCGGCGACTTCGGCAAGCGACAGGCCTTGCGTCTCGCGCGCCTCGCGCAGCGTGTCCCCCGCGGTCTTGGGAAACAGCTTCGGCTCGTCGGCCGGGATCGGTTCGGTCATCACTTCCTCCGGCAAGGCGCGTGCGGCCCGATATGTCCCTTGCCCAGCGGCTGTCTCACAAAGGGGGCGGGACAAGTCAACGCCTTGTCACGCCGCCCGCCGTACGATCACGCCAGTTCGACACCGTTTTCGCCCGCCCATGCAAGCAGCGCCCCGCGCATGTCGCGCGGCGGCGTCTTTAGCAGATCGGCCATGAACACGGTGAGCGCGGCGCGATCGAGCGAGCGCACCATCGCCTTGATCGGCCCGACCGCCGCCGGCGTGATCGACAGGCGTTCGATCCCGAGCCCGATCAGCGCCATTGCCTCCAGCGGCCGCCCGCCCATCTCGCCGCAGACGGTGAGCTGCACGCCCGCCGCGCGCGTCGGCGCGACGAGCTTTGCGAGGAAGCGCAGGATCGCGCCGCTCAGCCAGTCATAGCGTTCGGCCAGCTTGGGATTGGCGCGGTCGGCCGCGAACAGGAACTGCGTCAGGTCGTTGGTGCCGACCGACAGAAACGCAATGTTGGGCAGCAGCAAATCGAGCTGTTCGGCAAGCGCCGGCACTTCGAGCATCGCGCCGTAGCGGATCTCGCTCGGCATCTTCTTGCCGCGCGCGCTCAACCATTCGCGCTGCGCCTCGAACAGCGCGCGCGCTTCGTCGAACTCCCATGGTTCGCTGACCATCGGGAACATCACGCTGAGCGTCCGCCCCGCCGCCGCCTCGAGCAGCGCGCGCGCCTGGACCTTCATCAACCCGCCGCGCTCGAGCGCGAGCCGGATCGCGCGCCAGCCCATCGCGGGGTTCTCCTCGTCGGCATCTTCCTTGTTGAGATACGGCAGCGCCTTGTCGCCGCCGATATCGACCGTGCGGAAGATTACCGGGCGGTCGCCCGCGGCGTCGAGCACGTCCTTGTAGAGCCGCTGCTGGCGCTCGCGCGATGGCAGTGTCGCCGAGACGAGGAACTGGAATTCGGTGCGGAACAGCCCGATCCCATCGGCGCCGGTCACGTCGAGTGCCGCCACGTCGTCGCGCAAGCCCGCATTGACCATCACCGTCAGGCGATGCCCGTCCTTGGTCACCGGCGCCTCGGTCTTGAGCGCGGCGAAGACCGCGCGGCGCTTCTGGCGCAAGTTGAGCGCGGTATCGAAAACCTCCTCCATCGCGGAGGACGGCCGCGCAAAGACATTGCCGGCAGTAACGTCGAGCAGCAGCAGATCGCCCTCGCCGATCAGCCGCCGCACGTCGCGAACGCGGCCGAGCACGGGCACCCCCATCGCGCGCGCGACGATCGTGACGTGCGCGGTGAGCGACCCTTCCTCGAGCAGCACGCCCTTCAGCCGCCGCCGGTCATATTCGAGCAGCTCGGCGGGCCCCAAGTTGCGCGCGATCAGGATCGTGTCCTGGCGCAGTCCCATCTGCGCCGCGGTGCCCATCTGGCCCGAGACGATGCGCAGCAGCCGGTTCGACAGATCCTCGAGATCGTGCATCCGGTCGGCGAGCAAGGGATCGTCGATCTGCCGCATCCGCATCCGCGTGCGCTGCTGGACGCGCTCGATCGCGGCCTCCGCGGTCAGCCCCGAATCGATCGCCTCGTTGATCCGCCGCGCCCAGCCCTCGTCATAGGCGAACATCTTGTAGGTCTCGAGCACCTCCTCATGTTCGCCACCGCCACCGAACTCGGCCTGGCTGGCGAGCCGCTCGATCTGCGCGCGCATCTTGTCGAACGCGGCATAGACGCGGTGACGCTCGGCCTCGGTATCCTCGGCGACGGTATGCTCGACATGGACGCGCGGCTGGTGGAACACGGCGTAACCGCTCGCCATGCCCTCGACGAGCTTCAACCCCATGATCCGCATCGGCGCGGTCGATTGCGGGCGCATCGTCGCGGCGCCACTCGCATCGACCAGTTCGGCATTGGCGATCAGCTCGGACAGCACCATCGCGACGGTCTGCAACGCCTCGATCTCGACCTCGTCATAGCGGCGCGGATCGACATGCTGGACCGACAGCACGCCGATCGCGCGCTCGCGCCGGATGATCGGCACGCCGGCGAAGCTGCGAAACTTCTCCTCGCCCGTCTCGGGATTCTGGACGAAGTCGGGGTGGCTCGACGCTTCGTCGAGGTTGAGGATCTCGGCCTGCTGCGCGATCGTGCCGACCAGCCCCTCGCCAAGCGCCAATTTGGTGACGTGGACCGCCTCCTGCGCAAGGCCGCGGGTGGCATAGAGTTCGAGCACGCCCTCGCGCAGCAGGTAGATCGAGCACACTTCGCTCGCCATGCCTTCGCCGACGATGGCGACGACGGCGTTCAGCTTGGCCTGCGGCGCGGTGCGCGAGGCCATCACGTCGTGAAGACGAACGAGGATTTCGCGGGCGGAGGCGGCTGCAGTCATACGAATGGGCTAACAGATTGGTGCGGGGCTTGGCTATCGTGCGCCGCACAAGATTTGCTTCTCTGGTCCTTCCCTCCCCTTCAGGGCAGGGGCTTTTAGGTCAGCTATCGAACAGGCTCTCCTGCGCGCCCTCGGGTGGCGTCAGCCCGAGATGCTTCCACCCGCCCGCATTCAGGCAGCGCCCGCGTGCGGTCCGCGCGATCAGGCCCAGCTGGATGAGATACGGCTCGATCACTTCCTCGACCGTGTCGCGCGGCTCGCTCAGCCCCGCCGCCAGCGTCTCGACCCCGACCGGTCCGCCGCGATAGATGTCGGCGATCATCATCAGATAGCGCCGGTCCATCGCGTCGAGCCCGAGCCGGTCGACCTCGAGCCGATTGAGCGCAGCATCGGCAGCCTTCGCATCGACCAGGTCATGCCCTGCGGCATGCGCGAAATCGCGCACGCGGCGCAGCAACCGCCCGGCGATCCGCGGCGTCCCGCGCGAGCGCCGCGCGACCTCGGTCGCGCCATCGCTCGACAGCGGCAGGTCGAGCAGCCGCGCAGCGCGCGACACGACCTTTTCGAGCTCATCGATGGTGTAGAAGCTCAACCGCACCGGAATGCCGAAGCGATCGCGCAAAGGGGTCGTGAGCAACCCCTGCCGCGTCGTCGCGCCGATCAGCGTGAAGCGCGGCAGGTCGATCCGCACCGAGCGCGCCGACGGCCCCTCGCCGATCATCAGATCGAGCGCGCGGTCCTCCATCGCCGGATAGAGCACTTCCTCGACCGCGGGCTGGAGCCGGTGGATCTCGTCGATAAAGAGGACGTCGCCATCCTCGAGATTGGTGAGCAAGGCGGCAAGATCGCCCGACTTGGCGATCACCGGCCCCGAGGTGGCGCGGAAGCCCACGCCCATTTCGCGCGCAACGATCTGCGCGAGCGTGGTCTTGCCGAGCCCCGGCGGGCCAAAGAAGAGTACATGATCGAGCGCATCGCCGCGCGCCTTGGCGGCGGCGATGAACACGCTCAGATTCTCGCGCGCAGCCTTCTGCCCGACGAAATCGTCGAGCGATTTGGGGCGCAGCGCGGCGTCGATGTCTTCGGACTTGCGCGTGGGCGCGAGGATGCGGTCGTCGGTCATGCCATCACCAGCTCAAATTTTGGCAGATCGCCTGCATTGAACATGGCCTCGCCATTGGTCTCTAACTGGAAAAACTGGGCAGGTTCGACAAAATTGCTTCTACATATCAACACGTTTTTGATCATTGGCAAAAAAAGTGCATGGTTTCTGAGGAGCCGATTAAATCCCGCCAGCCACTTTTCAGCAGTTAAGATATCGTAAGATGGCATCTTGTTTTTTAGCATGCGATCCAGCGACCCGACATGCAACAGTTCACTGCACTGGCCGTATATCTTAGAAATTTCTGCAGGATTGACCGGCTTCGCCAAAGGCACAAATTGGCGGCTATTTCCATCCGCTAGTATGTGAATGTCCAAAGGTATCTGTGTAGGGTGACCGCTCAATGAAGAGGTTTGCGAAAGTAGGTCTTTCGGTCGCCACTTCGACAAATCGTCTAGGCCCGTATCTTCATGGTGCGCTAACGCGATCGACAGGGCGACATATTCGCAGACTTTCCGAAACTGGAACCAGCAAAAATCGCAATTTTGCCATACATCTGGATGATCAGGATCGTCTCGGACTTCAACAAGCGAGAGCGAAATAGCATCTAATCTCCGAAATATTTCAGAAATAAAATTCGCATAATTTGTAACGATGTTCACTTCGCCGCCTTGCGCAGCGCCAGCCGCACCAGGGCGTCGAGCGTCGCACCCGCCCCCAATTCCTCCTCCGCCGCCGCCACCGCACCGCTGGCTTCGGCAGGACGGAAGCCGAGATTGAGCAGCGCGGAAACCGCGTCCGCGCCCGCCCCCACCGGCATGATCGACGACGCGGCGTGGCCAAGTTCGACCCCGCCGATCTTGTCCTTCAATTCACGCACGATGCGTTCGGCGAGCTTGGGCCCGACGCCGTTCGAACGCGCGACCATTGCCTTGTCTTGGGCGGCGATCGCGCGCGCGAGGTCGGTCGGTTCGAGCGCCGACAGAATCGCCAGCGCAACGCGCGCGCCGACCCCCTGCACGCCGGTGAGCAAGCGGAACCAGTCGCGCTCGGCAGCACTCGAAAAGCCGACGAGACGGATGAAATCTTCCGCGACGAGCATTTCGGTATGCAGCATCACCGCCTCGCCGACCGGGCCGATGCTGGCGAGCGTGCGGCTCGACGCGCCGACGAGATAGCCGACGCCGCCGACGTCGATCACGGCATGGTCGAGTCCGGTCGCATCGAGGCGGCCTTTGAGATGGGCGATCATGCGCCGGTACGTAACAGGAACGGGATGCTGCGGGAAAGCGAAATCAGGGCAATCGCCGCGCGCTCGCGATATGATGCGCGTGGCAGATCGCCACCGCGAGCGCATCGGCGGCGTCGGCGCCGTCGATCTTGACGCCGGGGAGCAGCACCGAGACCATTGCATGGACCTGCGCCTTCTCCGCGCCGCCGGTGCCGACCACGGCTTTCTTGACGAGCCGCGCAGCATATTCGCCGACGTCGAGCCCCGCGCGCGCGCCCGCGCACAGCACGACGCCACGCGCCTGGCCGAGCTTGAGCGTCGATTGCGGGTTGGAATTGACGAACACTTCCTCGACCGCGCAGCCTTCGGGCGCATGATCGATGATCAGCGCCGAGAGCATCGCGTCGAGATGCGCGAGCCGGCGCGGCAGCGTGGCGGCGGTGTCGGTCTTGAGCTTGCCGTTGGCGACATGGCTGAGCCGGTTACCCTCGGCGCGGATCAGCCCCCAGCCGGTGGTGCCTAGGCCCGGGTCGAGGCCGAGGATCAGCATTGCGCTGCGCGAACGGGATTCACGCCAAGGCGCGAAGGCGCGAAGAAGGGGTTTGTTCGCGCGGAGGCGCGGAGGCGCGGAGAAGAAGGTTGCGGGGTGGCTACGCCGCTTTCGTCACCCCGGGCTTGTCCCGGGGTCCACCGGGGTCCGAGAGCAACAAGTACCGCTAATGCGGCACGGTGGATGCCGGGACGGGCCCGGCATGACGGAGGAGTGGTGGTGCCCGATCCAGAGCGCACCACCTCCGCGCCTCCGCGCCTCCGCGCGAACGAACCTTCTTCTCTTCGTGCCTTCGCGCCTTCGCGTGAAACCCAAATCACCCAAGCTTCTCGAGGATCGCGTCGGACACTTCGTAATTGCCCCACACGGTCTGCACGTCGTCGTCATCGTCGAGCGTGTCGATCAGCTTGAACAGCGTCGCGGCATCGTCCTCGCCGACTTCGACCATCGTTTGCGGGCGCCAGGCGAGCTTGGCGCCTTCTGGCTCGCCGAGCACCGGTGTCAGCGCCGTCACGACTTCGTGGAGCGAATCGTTCGAGGTCCAGATCTCATGGCCGTCCTCGCTCGACTGGACGTCCTCGGCGCCGGCTTCGAGCGCGGCCTCGAACACCTTTTCGGCATCGCCCGCCGACGCCGGATAGGAAATCAGCCCCATCCGGTCGAACGCATGGCTGACCGAGCCCGAAGCGCCCATGTTGCCGCCATTCTTCGCCATGCCGGTGCGAACGTTGGTCGCGGTGCGGTTGCGGTTGTCGGTCAGCGCTTCGATGATCAGCGAGACACCGCCGGGGCCGAAGCCCTCATAGCGGATTTCCTCGTAATTCTCGGTGTCGCCCTTCGACGCCTTGTCGACCGCGCGCTGGATATTGTCCTTGGGCATCGACTGCGCCTTGGCGGCGTTGATCGCCATGCGCAGCCGCGGGTTCATGTCGGGATCGGGCAGGCCCATCTTCGCCGCGACGGTGATTTCGCGGCTGAGCTTCGAGAACATGCCCGAGCGCTTCTTATCCTGCGCGCCCTTGCGGTACATGATGTTCTTATATTTGGAATGGCCTGCCATTGGATCTCTCTCAAACTACAGTGTCGTCACCCCGGACGTGGGAGCCGGGGTCCATGGGCGACGCTCGGCCGATCGCATGGATGCTGAAACGAGTTCAGCATGACGGGTCGGCTTAGTCGAGCCCGAGCGCTTGCTTGTAGGTCTCGAGCAGCGCCTCGGCCTCCTCGCGGTGATGCTTCTCCATCTTGCGCAGCCGCACAATCGAGCGGATCGTCTTGACGTCGAAGCCGGTCGACTTGGCTTCGCCGTACACGTCCTTGATGTCGTCGGCGATGCCCTTCTTTTCTTCCTCGAGGCGCTCGATGCGCTCGATGAGAAGGCGTAGCTGGTCGGCGGCGATAATGTCGCTCACGGTAAATCCCCCGGGGTTTGAATCAGTGAAAGGCGCGCGCTTTAGGCCAGCGCAGCGCCGCCGTCACGCATTCTTCGAAACACTCTGGCGCATCCGCTCGAGTTGCTCGGGCGTCGCATCGCCCTGATGCTCGGCTTTCCACTGCGCGTACGGCATGCCGTAGACGATCGCGCGTGCCTCGTCCTTGGTCATGCTGCCGTCTGCCTCTTCGACCCAGTCCGACAGGCAATTGCGGCAGAAACCGGCCAGCCCCATCAGGTCGATATTCTCGGCGTCGCTGCGGTGGCGCAGATGGCGCACCAGCCGCCGAAACGCCGCCGCCGCTACGGCATCATCCAGTCCATCCAAATCGCGCATCGTTTCGCTCCACGGTTGATCGTGGCGAGATAGGAGGTAGAGCAGCAGCCGTACAGCCTCCCCACGGCAAGGACCTCCCCATGATCAAGACCATCGCCCCGCGCGCGCGTAAGGTACGTATCCTCGCCACGCTCGGCCCCGCCAGCAGCAGCCCCGAGATGATCGCGGCGCTGTTCGAAGCGGGCGCCGACGCCTTCCGCGTCAATATGAGCCACGGCGACCAGCAATCGAAGATCGCCGTCATCCAGGCGATCCGTGCGCTCGAGAAGATTTATCAGCGCCCGACCACGATCCTCGCCGATCTGCAAGGGCCGAAGCTCCGCGTCGGCAAGTTCGAGGGCGGCAAGATCGAACTCGTCAAAGGCCAGACTTTTACGCTCGACCGCGACACCACGCCCGGCGACACCACCCGCGTCGAGCTGCCGCACCGCGAGATCTTCGAGGCGATCGAGCCCGGCGCACGCCTCCTGCTCGACGACGGCAAGCTCGTGCTGCGCGTGACCGACCACACCGACACGACGATCGTCACCGAGGTCGTGGTCGGCGGGGCACTGTCGAACAGCAAGGGGTTGAACGTCCCCGACGTCGTGCTGCCGATGGCGGCGCTGACCGAAAAGGACCGCAGCGATCTCGCCTTCGCGGTCGACCAAGGCGTCGACTGGATCGCTTTGTCGTTCGTCCAGCGGCCGGAAGATCTGGCCGAGGCGCGCAAACTGATCGGCGGCAAGGCGTCGCTGCTCGCCAAGATCGAGAAGCCGCAAGCGATCCAGCGGCTCGAGGAAATCGTCGAGATGTGCGACGGCGTGATGGTCGCGCGCGGCGATCTCGGCGTCGAGATGCCGCCCGAGAGCGTGCCGCCGCTGCAGAAGCGCATCATCGAAGTGTCGCGCCGCCTGGGCCGCCCGGTGGTGGTCGCGACGCAGATGCTCGAATCGATGATCACCTCGCCCTCGCCGACGCGCGCCGAGGTGTCCGACGTCGCGACCGCGATCTATGACGGCGCCGATGCGATCATGCTCTCGGCCGAAAGCGCGGCCGGCGCGTGGCCGACCGAATCGGTAGCGATGATGAACGCGATCGGCGAAGCGGTCGAAAAGGATCCGACGCATGGCGACCGGATCCACTTCACGGTGATCCGCTCGGACCCGACCACCGCCGATGCCCTGGCCGAGGCCGCCAAGAACATCGCGCAGACGGTCGAGGCCGCCGCGATCATCTGCTTCACCGCCTCGGGCTCGACCGCCCGCCGCGTCGCGCGCGAGCGGCCCGGCGTCCCGCTGATGATCCTTACCCCGAACCCCGAGACCGCGCGGCGGGCGGGCCTGCTGTGGGGCGCCTATGCGATCCTGACCAAGGACGTCGATTCGTTCGAGGAGATGGTCGCCAAGGCCAAGCGCATGGCGCTGCGCCACAACCTCGCCAAGGCGGGCGACCGCATCATCCTGATCGCGGGCGTGCCGTTCAAGACGCCGGGGTCAACCAACGTGCTCCACGTCGTGCGGGTCAGTGGCGATGAGCTGAAGGGGTATGCGAGCTAGGTCCAACCCCTCACGGTCACCCCGGGCTTGTCCCGGGGTCCACTGCGATGCCCACCCTGCCGCCCGAGAGCGCGCGGCACGGTGGGCCCCGGCACAAGGCCGGGGTGACGAAGTGGGTGCTACGCGATGGAACCGAAGGTGTGGCTTAGGCGAGAATGCCGTAGCGCGCGAGATCCGCGCGCAGCGTCGCGGCGTCGGTGAAGACCACCGCGCCCATCCCGACGCTCTGCGCGCCCGCGACATTGTCTTCGCGATCGTCGACGAACAGCGTGTCCTCGGCGCGCAAGCCGAAGCGGTCGAGCGCGAGGCGGTAGATCGCCGGATCGGGCTTGGTCAGCAATTCGTCGCCCGAGACGACGATGTCGTCGAAGCGATCGAACAGATCGGCCTCGCGGTCGCGGAACGACGGCCAGAACTCGCCTGAGAAATTGGTGATCGCATAGAGCGGCACGCCCGCCTCCTCGAGTTCGCGCACGAGGTCGCGCATCCCCGGAAGCATCCCGCCAAGCTGCTCGCCGAAGCGCGGCCCCCAGGCGGCGATCAGCGCGGCATGCTGCGGATGCGCGGCGGCGAGCTCGGCCGAGGTCTCGGCGAACGGACGGCCAGCATCATGCTGGAAATGCCATTCCTTGGTCGCGACATCGCGCAGGAATGCATCGAGCGCCCGATCGTCACCGATCAGGCGCTCATAGAGGAATCTGGGATTCCAATCGTACAAGACGTTGCCGACGTCGAAGACGACGGCCCGCGTCACGTCGCTTAGCCCTGGCGGGCCTTGAAGCGGCGGTTGGTCTTGTTGATGATGTAGGTCCGCCCACGACGACGGATCACGCGGTTATCGCGATGACGGCCCTTGAGCGACTTCAGGGAATTGCGGATCTTCATGATCGATTCGCTTTGCAAAATCTGGAATGTGGAAAAGAGCCGCTGCGCATATGGTCGCGCCCTCCCCAAGTCAAGCGCGACCGCGTCGATACGCCGCGCTATAGCGACGGAACCCGAAGCCCGGGTCCAGGCGTTACACCCCTGCAACGACTGTGATAACAAGGACAAGAGTATGAAGCTGGCTTTGGGAATGGCAATTGCCGCGGCAGCGAGCTTGAGCGCCTGCGCGACGACGACGACGAGTGGTCCGGTCGAAGTGACGCGGTTTCACCTCGGATCGACGGCAACGCCGCTCGAGACGGGGACGCTCGCGGTCGAACCCGCGCCCGGTGGCGGCCCCGCCAGCCTCGAGTTCAAGACCTATGCCGCCGCCGTCCAGACCGAGGCGCTGGCGCACGGCTTCACCGTTCCCAAAACCGATCCCGATGCGCAATATCTCGCGGTCGTCGGCTTTACGCGGACGACGCGCCCGGCGCCGCCGCGCAATGGCGGCAGCGGCGTGAGCATCGGCCTCGGTGGTGGTGGCTATAGCGGTGGTGGTGGCTATCGTGGCGGCGGCGGCGTGGGCCTCGGTGGCGGCATCTCCTTCCCGATCGGCAAGCAGAAGTACCGCACCGTGGTGCTCACCGACCTGACCGTGCAGATCCGCCGCCGCCGCGACGCGACGGTGATCTGGGAAGGCCATGCGCAGACCTTCTCGCCCGGCGAGGCGCCCGCTGCACAAGCCAACGCCGCGGCAGCCAAATTGTCGCATGCGCTGTTCCTGGGCTTCCCCGGGGAATCGGGTCGCACTATTACGGTGCGATGAGCATCACCATCAACGCCGCTTCCGATAGCGGAAACATCGACGTGGTCGCCATTGACGGCGACCACGTCGATCTCGCCATCCGGCTCGACCATCAGTCGGACTTCTTCCAGTGGTTCCACTTCCGCGTCGCCGGCGCGAAGGGGCGGACGCTCACCTTGCGCATCACCAACGCTGCGCAATCGGCCTATCCGTTCGGCTGGCCGGGCTACAAGGTGCGCGCGAGCACCGATCGCCTGGCATGGCGGATGATCCCGACGCGCTACGTCGACGGGATGCTCGAGTTCGAGTGGAACGGCGACAGCGAACTCGTCTGGTTCGCCTATTTCGAACCCTACACGATCGAGCAGCACGACGCGCTGGTCGCCCGCATCGCGGGGCAGCCAGGCGTGACGCATCGCGAGCTCGGCCAGTCGCTCGACGGCCGCGCGATCGATTGCCTCGATATCGGCAGCGGCCCCAAGCATGTCTGGCTCTATGCTCGCCAGCATCCAGGCGAGAGCATGGCCGAGTGGTGGATGGAAGGCGCGCTCGACTGGCTGACCGATGCCGCCAATCCGGTGGCCCGCGCCTTGCGCGAAAAGGCGACCTTCCACTGCGTCCCCAACATGAACCCCGACGGCTCGTTCCGCGGGCATCTGCGCACCAATGCAGCGGGCGTGAACCTCAACCGCGAATGGCATACCCCGACGCCCGAGAAGAGCCCCGAAGTGCTGTGCGTCCGCGAGGCGATGGACGCGACCGGCGTCGCCTTCGCGATCGACGTGCACGGCGACGAGGCGATCGCGGCGAATTTCTTCGCCGGGTTCGAGGGCATCCCTTCCTGGACCGACGCGCTCGGCGCCAAATATACCGAGTTCGGCGAGCGGCTCGCGGCGCATTCGCCCGATTTCCAGACCGCGCGCGGCTATGACAAGGCGGCACCGGGCAAGGCCAACCTGTCGATGTCGACCAACCAGCTCGCCGAGCGGTTCGGCGCGGTGTCGATGACGCTCGAAATGCCGTTCAAGGACCATGACCCCAACCCCGACGCGGAGTTCGGCTGGTCGGGCGCACGCTCGAAGACGCTGGCGCATGCCTGCCTCGAAGTGCTTGCCGACATGATCGACGCGATCTAGGTCCCCTCGCAAAGGAGACCCCGATGCCCACCCTCGTCCTGATCCGCCACGGCCAGTCGGCCTGGAACCTCGAGAACCGCTTCACCGGCTGGTGGGATGTCGATCTGACCGACAAGGGCGTCGAGGAAGCGCGCGCCGCGGGGCGGCTGATGGCGGAGAAGGGGCTCGATTTCGATCTCTGCTTCACCTCGCTGCAGACGCGTGCGATCAAGACGCTCAACCTGGCGCTTGAGGAAATGCGGCGACTGTGGCTGCCGGTCGAGAAGGACTGGCGGCTCAACGAGCGGCATTATGGTGGGCTGACCGGGCTCGACAAGGCCGAGACCGCCGCCAAGCACGGCGCCGAGCAAGTCCATGTCTGGCGCCGCAGCTTCGACATCCCGCCGCCGCCGCTCGAAGCCGGCAGCGAATACGATCTGTCGCAGGATCGCCGCTATGCCGGGATCGATATCCCCGCGACCGAGAGCCTCAAGGACACGATCGCCCGCGTCCTGCCGTATTGGGAGGGGCGGATCGCGCCTGCTCTGCGCGACGGGCAGCGCGTCGTCATCTCGGCGCACGGCAATTCGCTGCGCGCGCTCGTCAAGCATCTGTCGGGGATCCCCGATGACGAGATTACGACGCTCGAGATCCCGACCGGGCAGCCGATCGTTTACGAACTCGACGATTCGCTGGCGGCGACCGATCGTTATTATTTGAGCGAGCGCTGAGCTCGTAGCTCGGCCGCTGGGCGGAAAGGGGAACTGCCCGCCTTCTTCAAACGGATGGTGGAGGGAGATCGATAGCGCGCACAGCGCATGTTGCCCCCTCCAATATTCGCTGACTGCTCAGCGTCCACCTCCCCCGATCGCCGGGGGAGGGGATTAAACCATCGCTCGGGCTTACTGGCCCGTCGTCACCGTCGTGGTGGTCTTCTCGGTCACGCGCGCAGGTGCAGCGCGGCGCGTCGTTGCCTTGCGCACGACGCGCTTGACTGCGGTGTGACGAACGGCAGGCGCCGCGGTCTTCGTCGTCTCGGTCGTTACCGTCGTGGTCGGTGCGGGCGCCTGGACGACGACCGGCGGCGCCGACCGTGCTGCGGCTGCGTCGGCGGCTGCCGAAGCGGCGGCCTCCTCGGCCGCGTTCGCACGGGCGTTGGCGGCTGCGGCATCGGCCTGGGCGTCCATTGCGACGTTGCGGGCGTTGGTCGTGGCGGCATGGGCGGCATCGTTATGCGCGCGCTGCGCCTGGCCGAGCGCGGTGTCGGCAAGCTGCGACGCGCGGTGCGCATCGTCGATCGCTTCGGCCTTCTTGCCAGCGGCAAGATGCTCCTCGGCGGCGCGGAGCTGCGCCTGTGCATCGGCCTGGAGCCGCGGCGTCTCCGTGGTCGCGCCGACCTTGGCCGACGCGTCGATCTTGGCGCGCGCTTCTGCGATCGCCTGCTCGGCGCGGTCGTGCTTGCCCTCGGCAAAGGCGGGGGCGGAGAATGCCAGCACGCTGGCGAGCGCGACGGACGAAAGGGTCGAAAAACGGGTCATGGCGTGTGTCCGATATGACTGTATGGACTCGCCCAACCCGCGCCACGTCGAACAAGTTCCGCTTGCGATATGACGGCGGAGTGGTTGCCCTGCGGCACCCCGCTCGCTAGTCGGGTGTGATGGCACAGAGC
The DNA here is from genome assembly GCF_049898305.1 of Sphingomonas sp. PWP1-2. Taxonomy (NCBI): domain Bacteria; kingdom Pseudomonadati; phylum Pseudomonadota; class Alphaproteobacteria; order Sphingomonadales; family Sphingomonadaceae; genus Sphingomonas; species Sphingomonas sp. PWP1-2. The sequence continues at coordinate 101,757 of NZ_JAFCXM010000006.1, read as the reverse complement.
GCGTCCCCCCTTGTCGGCATCATCATGGGCAGCACGTCCGATTGGGAGACGATGCACCACGCGGCCGATTTGCTCGCCGAATTGGGCGTTGCGCACGAGACGAAGGTCGTCTCGGCGCACCGTACGCCGCAGCGGCTCTACGATTATGCGACCGGTGCCGCGGAACGTGGATTGCAGGTGGTGATCGCGGGCGCTGGCGGTGCTGCGCATTTGCCCGGAATGGCGGCGGCGATGACACATTTGCCGGTGCTCGGCGTGCCGGTCGAGAGCAAGACGATGAAGGGCCTCGATAGCCTCTATTCGATCGTCCAGATGCCGGCGGGGATCCCGGTCGGCACGCTGGCGATCGGCAAGGCGGGCGCGAAGAATGCGGCATTGCTCGCCGCGGCGATCCTCGCGCTGTCGGACGCGGCGCTGAGCGCGCGGCTGCAGGCGTGGCGCGCGGCGCAGACCGATGGCGTGGCGATCGATCCGGAATGATGCTCGACGGCTGCTTCCCGTCTACTCCCCTCCCTGAAAGGGTGGGGTTGGGGCTGGGTCGGCCTAGGGCGGGTGCCCGGCCGAACCACGGGCCAACCCATCCTCGCCCCCTCCCTTCCAGGGAGGGGAGGCTCCCCCATTCGACGGACACGCGCGCATGACCCCCCTCCCCCCCGGCTCGACGATCGGCATCCTCGGCGGCGGGCAACTCGGGCGGATGCTTGCGGTCGCCGCGGCGCAGCTCGGCTATCAAACCCGGATACTCGCCCCCGACGAGGAAGCCGTCGCCGCGCAAACTGCGTCGAGCTACATCCGCGCCGATTATCACAGCCACATCGTGCTCGACGAATTCGCCGCCGCGGCTGATGTCGTCACCTACGAGTTCGAGAATATCGCGCTGGCGCCTGTCACCTATCTCGCGGGCAAAGTGCCGGTCCATCCCGCCCCGGCCGCGCTCGGCATCGCGCAGGATCGCGCCCTCGAAAAGGCCTTCGTCGCCGAGATCGGCGGGCGTACCGCACCCTGGGCAAAAGTAGAGACGCGCGCGGACCTTGCCGCCGCGCTCGCCGAGATCGGCACGCCCGCGATCCTCAAGACGCTGCGCATGGGCTATGACGGCAAGGGCCAGGTCCGCATCACCGCGCTCGACCAGGTTGACGCCGCTTGGGACGCGATCGGGCAGCGACCGGCGATCCTCGAGGGGTTCGTACGGTTTACCCACGAATTCTCGATCCTGCTGGTGCGCCGCGCCGACGGTCAGATGGTGAGCTATCCGCCGCCGTGGAACCAGCACGAGGACGGCATCCTCGCCACCTCCACCCTCCCCGCCCCGCCCGAGATTGCCGCGCAATGGGGCGAGGCGGCGGCGCTCGCCGGGCGGATCGCCGATCGGCTCGAGTATGTCGGGGTGCTGGCGTGCGAATTCTTCGCCGGCGCTGACGGGCCGGTGTTCAACGAAATGGCGCCGCGCGTCCACAATTCGGGGCATTGGACGATCGAGGGCGCGGTCTGCTCGCAATTCGAGAACCATATCCGCGCAATCTGCGGGCTACCGCTCGGCGACACCGCGCTGACGGCGCCCACGGTAGCGATGGAGAACCTGATCGGCGACGACGCTGACCGCTGGGCCGAGATTCTCGCCGAGCCGGGCGCGCATCTGCATCTCTACGGCAAGGGCGCGAGCCGGCCGGGGCGCAAGATGGGGCATGTCACGCGGCTCGGGCGGTAAACGCTTGATCCTCCGCTCGCTAGGCGAGGGAGGATTTAGGGGACGATCGGCAGCGCGATGTAGCTCTGGTCGGGCCCGCTCACCATAACCTGCTGCGTCGCCTTCACGTAATCCGCCGGCTTGGCGTAGAAGATGTTGGGCACGAAGCGCTGCGGGTTGCGGTCATAGAGCGGGAACCAGCTCGACTGGACCTGCACCATGATGCGGTGCCCCGGCAGGAACACATGGTTCGCCTGCGGCAGCGCCCAGCTATACGCCAGCGGCACGCCGGGTTTCAGCGCCACCGCATGGTCGAGCCCCTCGCGATACCGCCCGCGGAAGATGTCCATGCCAACCGCCAGCTGATAGCCGCCCATCTTCGGGTCGCTCGGCACCTGGTCGGGATAGACGTCGATCAGCTTGACCACCCAGTCGCTGTCGGTGCCGCTCGTTGCCGCGGTGAGATGGACGACCGGTTGCCCGGCGATCGTCACGGGCTGCGTCAGCACCGGGCCGGTAAAGGTCAACACGTCGGGGCGGCTCGAGACGATGCGCTGGTCGCCGACCAGCCACGCCTTCCAGTGATTGTCCTCATAGCTAACCGGCCGCACCGGACGCGGGACGTTGGTCACCGGATGCGCCGGATCGGAGACGTAATCGGCGGTCTGCGCCGGTCCGGCGGCCGGTGCGAAACCAACCGCGTCGCCCGGTTGGAGGTATAGCTTGGTCATCGCTGGCTGCGCCGACCAGCTCGGCAGGCGCTGCCACTGGTTGGTGCCGCTCTGGAACGCGGTCACGGGCGCGACGTCCATGGGCGTGCCCTTGAGGTAATGCGCAAGGAACGGGCCGAGCACTTGGCGGCGCCACCATTTGGCGGTGTCCTGGTCCCATTGGATATCGCCGAGCGCCTTGCCGTCGTCGATCTGCTGACCGTGATACCACGGGCCCATCGTCAGATAGACCATGTTCCCGGCGGTATCCTTGGGTTTCAGCGCGCGATACACCGCCGTCGCGCCATAGATATCCTCCTGGTCCCACAGGCCGTGGACGAGCATCACCGGCACCTTGAGCGGCTGGCGGCTGAGCACCTGGTCCATCGCCTGCGCTTGCCAGAAGCTGTCATACGCCGGGTGCGCGGCGATCTTGCGCCAGAAGCCGATCTGGTCGAGCCCGTGCGCCGTGGCGAGCGCGCCGGTCGAGCCGGCGCGCATCACCGCGTCATATTCGTCATAGGTGGTGCGCGCATAGGGCGACGAATTGTCGCGCGTCGCGATCTGCTCCCAGATATAGTCGATCCCGACGCGGAACGCGCCGTTGTGGAACCAGTCGTCGCCGCGCCAGCCATCGACCATCGGGTTCTCGGGAACAGCCACGACGAGCGCCGGATGCGGGTTGATCAGCGGCATCAGCGACAGGAAACCGTCGTAGGAAATGCCGAGGATCCCGACCTTCTTGTTCGACTCTGGCAGATGTTTCACCAGCCAGTCGATCGTATCGTAGGTGTCGGTCGAATCGTCGGTATGCGTCGGGTTGAGCGCGGTGTCGTGGAGCGGCGGGTTCATCATCGCGATGCCCTGCGACCCGTATTTGCCGCGCACGTCCTGCACGACGCGGATGTAGCCGCCGTCGACGATCACGTCGGTGGCATTGTCATAGCCAGTGAGGCTCGTCGCGAGATCGGCGTTGTTGCCGCCTTTGCCCGTCATCCCGTCGGCGTTGTACGGCGTGCGCGTCATCAGGATGCCGGCGTCGTGCGCCCCCTTGGGCAGGAGGATGACGGTGTGGAGCTTGACCCCGTCGCGCATCGGGATCTCGACGATGCGACGCTCGTAGTTGAAGCCTTCGCTCGGGGGGACGAGCTTCGCCGGGCGCTCGTCATAGGTTTGCGCCTGCGCGGCGAGTGGCAAGACCGCCAATGTCGCGCCCAACAGCCAACGTGCTTTCATGCCCCACTCCCCTACGCGTCACCCCGGCTAAGCGCATGATACCCTTCGCCGTCATCCCCGCGAAAGCGGGGATCCCGCTGCCTGGCCCCGCCCCCGAAGAAGAAGCGGGACCCTCGCTTTTGCGAGGGTGACAGGAGTGGGGCGATCGAACGATCTCATGCTGCCGGGCACACCGGATTGCAAACCCCGACGCGCAAAGTGTGCGGCACGGTGGGCCCCGGCACAAGGCCGGGGTGACGGTCGCGCCATACAAAAACGGCCCGCGCTCCGATTGGAGCGCAGGCCGTCTTCATCGCTCAAACGAACGGCGTTACGCCGCGCGCGTGCCCGTCATCGGGAAGCTGCCGAACGCGCCTGCGCCGACGGTGCCGGTGAGCGTGTCGCCCTCGGCGGTCGCCTTGCAGTCGAGCGTCATCGGCATCGGGACGACGATCGACATCTTCCAGCTGATCGTGTCACCCTCGACCGTGCCGTCGGTGATCTCGACCGAACCCATCGCGCCGTTCTGCGAGCCGGTCCAGCTGGTGCCGTCGGTCTTGACCGTCAGCACCGCCTTCTGGTCGCCGAGCGGCGACTTGACGATCGTATCCCACGTCCCATCAACTGCAGCCATGATGTGTCTCCTGCCAATAATTTCTAGCGTACGTCCGCCACGGACGCCGCAGGGATCACCTCGACCGGCAACCCGATGCTGTCAAGCTGACCGCGGACCTTCGCTGCGTCACCAACGACGATCCAGACGAAGCGTTTCGGGTCGAGCGCCGCGCGTGCCGCAGCGTCAAGCTGGCCTGCGGTGAAGCCCCGATATTTTTGCGGCAGCGTCGCATAATAATCGTCGGGGCGGCGATACAGGTCGTTCGACTGCAGCGCGCCAAGCACCGCGCCCGACGTCTCGAAATTGCCCGGCAGCGAGCTGATCGCGTCGGTGATCGTGCGGTCGAACTCGTCGCTCGTGATCCCCTTGGTCGTCACGAAATCGGCGAAGTCGGTGCGCAGCGATGCGATCGATTCGCCGGTCTTGTCCGCCTGGACGCCGGTGCCGAGCAGATACGGCGTGGCGTATTGCGCGCGACGGAACGATCCGTTGACGCCGTACGACCAGTGCCGCGCCTCGCGCAGGTCCATGTTGACGCGCGACAGGAAATCCCCGCCGAGCGTGTCGTTCGCGGTTTCGAGCGGCAGCAGATCGTCGGTGCCGACGAGCGCGGTGGGTGCGCCCGCGATGATGAACGACTGCGGCGAATCGGGCCGGTCGATCAGCACGATTTTCGGCGCGGACGGCGCGGTCTTCACGCTGAAATCCTTGACGCCGGCGGGCCCGGTCGGCGTCCAGTCGCCGAAGCGCGCGTCGAACGCGGCCTTGATCTCGGCGAGCGGACGATCGCTGACGACGAAGATCTTGGCCTTGTCGGGACGGATCCAGGCCTGCTGGAAGGCGACCAGATCGTCGCGCGTCAGTGCCGCCACCGCCTTGGCGTCGCCGCTGCCGAGCGCCTTGGCGTAGGGATAGGCCGCGCCGTAGACGAGTTTGGGGAACACGCGCAGCGCGAGGCCCTGCGGGCTCGTCAGCTCGGCGGAGATACGTGAGAGCTGCTGGTTCTTGAGCCGCGCGACCTCGGCCGGATCGAACTTGGGATGGCGCACGATATCGGCGAGCAATTCGGTCGACGCCGCGAGATTGGCGCTCGGCGTGAACATTCCGACGATCGTGCGGTCGGGCGCCGAACCGCTGGTGATGCTTGCGCCGAGCCGCTCCTTGGCCTCCGCGATCGCGATCGAATCGCGGGTCGTCGTGCCCTCGTCGAGCATGTCGAGCGTCAGCCCCTGCGTGCCGAGCTTGCCCGGCACGTCGGCGGCGACGCCCGCGTCGAAGCTGATCGACGCCTGCGTTATCGGTACCGCGTTGCGATAGGCGTAGATGAGCTCGATGCCGTTCTTGAGTTTGGCATGCTCGACCTTGGGGAAGACCAGGCTCGACAGCGTGCCGACCGGCGGGAGCGCACCGCGCGTGCCCTTGAATTCCGGCTCGGGCGCGGCGGCGACCTTCACCGGCGGCGTCGCCTCGACATAGGCGTCGCGCGCACCGGGGATGACGGTCAGCGCATAGACCGGGCGCGTCAGCCATTTGGCGCTCGCCGCCTTGACGCGCGCGGGCGTCTGCGCGGCGAGCTCGGCGAGCTGCTTTTTGTAGAAGCCGGGATCGTTTTCATACAGCGCGCCCTCGGCGAGCGCGACCGCCTTGCCACCGAAGCCGCCGGTCGATTCGAGCCCGGCGATCCGCCCTGCGGCGTCGCGCGTCGCGACGCGCGCGACTTCGTCGGCCGTCGGGCCGTTGGCGATGACATCGGCGATGATCTCGTCGAGCCGCTTGGCGACGAGCGCGGGGTCGACACCAGGGCGCGCATCGGCGCTGACCACGAACATGCCGACTTGCGCGAAGCTCTCATTGTTCGCCGAGACGCGCACCGCGAGCTTTTCCTTGCGCACCAGCGCATTGTCGAGCCGGCTGCTCGACAGCCCGCCGAGCACGCCCGCCGCCACATCGAGCGCGACTGCGTCGGGGTTGTTGATGCCGGGCACCGCCCACATCCGGTAGATCCGCGTATTGGCGACGCGATCCCTCATCACCTCGCTTTTCGGCGCGGCGAGCGTGGGGACATCGGCGGTCGGCACGACGCTTTCGGGCCCCTTGGGGATCGCACCGAAATATTTGGTGACGAGCGTCTTCGCGGTCGCGACGTCGACGTCGCCCGAGAGCACGAGCACGGCGTTGTTCGGCCCGTAATGCCCGCGGAACCAGTTCTTCACATCCTCGACGCTTGCCGAATCGAGATCCGCCATCGCGCCGATCGTGGTGTGGCCATACGGATGCGTCGCGGGGAACAGCGCTTCGGTCTGCTTGTACTGGACCAGGCCGTAGGGCTGGTTGTCGCCCTGCCGCTTCTCGTTCTGCACGACGCCGCGCTGCTCGTCGACGACCGCAGGCGTGATCGCGCCGAGGAGGTAGCCCATCCGGTCGCTTTCGAGGAACAGCGCGCGGTCGAGCGCCGCCACCGGCACCGTCTCGAAATAGTTGGTGCGATCGAAATAGGTCGTGCCGTTGAGATCGGTCGCGCCGATCGCCTTGGTGTAGGTGAAATAGTCCTTCGGCGCGTTCTCGCTGCCGTTGAACATCAGATGCTCGAACAGATGCGCGAAGCCGGTCTTGCCCTTGGGCTCGAACTTCGACCCGACATTGTACCACACCGACACCGCGACGACGGGCGCCTTGCGATCGGTGTTGACGATGACGCGCAGGCCGTTGGGCAGGCGGAATTCGCTATAGGGGATGTCGACCTGCTTCACGAGGTCCGCCACCGGAACGGGCTTGGGCGCGGTCTGCGCAAAGCTCGGCGTGACGAAGGTTGCGAGCGCTACACCAGAGAGCGCGAGCAGCTTGACGGTCATGGAAATCCCCTGGGAATGGCGTCTGAAAGATGAACTGTAGTGTGAGGCTATAGCAGCGCTTGGGCGGTAGCAAACGCTTCCTCGGCCTTCGTTTGAACGGGTCGGTTCGCATTCTCCTCCCCTCCCTGGAAGGGAGGGGTCGGGGGTGGGTCGGCCCGGTGGGAGGGTAACACCCGCCCTAGGCCGACCCACCCCCAGCCCCTCCCTTCCCGGGAGGGGAGCAACTAGGGCCGGTATACGCGCTCGACATTCTTCCGCAGATCGTCGCGCCAGAACAGCACCGGCTTGAACCGGTGCGCCGCGAACAATGGCGCCTGGTCGGCATAATGCGGCGATTCGGGCCGCGTCGTCGCCGCGCCGTAGGGCTGGATCGATTCCGACGCGACGCGCCCGGCCTTGTCCCACGCCATCACCATGATGAAGCTGTCGCCATGCTTGACGACCAGCCGCCCGTCATCGGCTTCGTCCCACGTCGAGGCCGCGCGCAGCACATCGGGGGCGCCGTCGAGTGGCAGATCGGCGCTCCCGTGACGCAACCGCAGCAGCGTGCCGAGCGGCGGATCGAGCGTGCCGAAATGCGTTTGCAGATATGCCGCGGCCTTGGCCAGCGCGTCGCGCGGGTCGAGCTCGGGGCGGCGCTGGTAATGCCATTTCTGCCCCGTCCGCAGCAGGATCGCGGCAAGCGCCTGGCCACTGTGATGGCCGTCGAAATCCCAGTTCCAGCCGCGCAGCAGGCCAATCGCTTGCTTCAGCTGCGCATCGCCCTGCGGATCGACGCGCGCGACATCGCGATACCATTTCGCCGCCCAGCTCAGCTTGCTGACGCCGGTGTCGAACTTGATCCGCAGCAGATCCTCGGCCGAGATCGACGGATCGGCGCCCAGGAGCTCGACCGCGCGCGTGCCGCGATTGGTCGTGTCGGTCTCGATCCCGAGCAGCGGCGAATAGTCGCCCGGCTTGAGCTCCGCCCCCGCCCCCGCCGCCTGGAACGGCGTGTTGTTGGCATTGGCGAGAAAGCCCGACGCGGGGTTCACGTTGCGCGGCACTTGCGCGAACGGCACCGTGCCGGCCGCAAGATCGCGCGAGGTGTCGCCGCGCAGAACGTGGCGGTAATCGAACCCCGGCTTCCGGTTCGGGAAGCTCGCATTGTAGACATAGGCGATGTTGCCCGCGGCATCGCCATAGAGGAAGTTGGTCGCGGGAACGCCCTGGAGCGCCAGCGCCTTCTGCCACTCGCCGAAATCGCGCGCGCGCGTCAGCCGGTAATATTCCTCGACCATGCGGAGCTGGTCGGCACCGGCATAACGGATCGCGAACGCGCCGCTCTTGTTGACGATCACCGGCCCCTGCACCGCGCGATAGACCATCTTCGGGATCGGCAGCACGAACGGCCCGAAACGCACCTTTAGCCACACGCGGCGCGCCTCGAGCGGGAGCCACTTGCCGTCGAAGCGATACTCGGTGCCCGCTTGATTGCGCACGAGCTTGTAGACGTCGGTCAGGTCGGGCCGGTTGACGGTGTTGGTCCAGCCCAGATGTTCGTTATGCCCGAGCACCGGGAACGGCACGCCGGGGAAGGTCGCGCCCGAGAAATGCCAGCCAGTGCCCGATTGCACGCTGAGTTCGTACCATGCGACTGGCCCGCTCCACGGCTGATGCGAGTTCGAGATCACGCGCGTGAAACCGTCGGCCGAGCGTTTCGGCGCGACGACGAAGGCGTTCGAGCCATTGGGCATCGCTTCGCCGGTCGCGGGGAGTGCGGTCGGATCGGGGCTGTCGGGCACGGCCCCCGCGGTCTCGGCCGGGAGCGGCTTGTCGCCCGACAGCGCACCGAGCGTCTGGTCGAGCCCGAAGAAGAACGGCGTGCGCAGCACGAAACCCGTCGCGATATCCTCGCCATTCGCCGGGAACAGTCGCGCGAGCCGGATTTCTCCGGGATGCCGCCGCGCATAGGCGTTGAGCCCGCTGGCATAGGCGTCGAGCAAGGCGCGCACATCGGCGGGCTGCTTGTCGTAATCGCGCTGCGCGGTCTCGCGCGCACCGAGCAAGGCGAGCGTGTAATCGACCTTGGCGCCGTCCGCGCCGGTCATCGCGCCAAGCCGCCCGCGCGCCATCGCGACCGCCTCCTGCAGCGTCGCGAAATCGTCCTCGGCATGGGCATAAGCGACACCGTAGGCGACATCGGGATCGGTCTTGCCGAAGATGTGCGGCACGCCGAAGCGATCCCGCGCGATCACGCTGTCGTAATGGCGCTCGACCGGTGCGACCACGCGCGCCGCGGTGAACGGCTCCCACACCGCCAAAGCAATTGCGGCGCCGAGCAGCACCACCGCCAGCCATACCGCCCCGGATCGTATCGTCCGCATTCGGATCCCCTCTCGGGGCGAATAGAGCAGCCTTCGGGGGATTAGGCTAGACGTGCTTGCGCGCCACCGACCAAATGAAGCTGTCATACCAGAAATGCAGCAGCGAGCAGGCGATGAACGGCGCCAGGAACACGCGCACGCTCCCCGTCATCGCCGCCGCATAGGCCAGGCCGAACAGGATGCAACCGCCCCAGAAATACAGCATCGTGCGGCCCTGCCGCCCGCCCAACGCCTGCGTCATCCGCCCGCCCTCCTTCACCCAGACGAGCGCGAAATATTGCACCGCATGATAGAGATTGATCACCGCCAGCGCGACGATCGGCGGCGTGAAGCCCCAGGCGAGGATCGACACCGCGCCCGTCGAGACGAGCGTCGCGACCTTGTGGGCGGGGAGGCGATACCCAGCGCGCATCGCCTGCCGATAGTCGAGGATCGCCCACACCAGCACGATCGCATAAGCGAGCAGCGCGGCGGCGCGGATGCCGGTATTGTAGCCGGCAAGCACGCCCGGCACGCTGGCCAGCGTGGCCAGCGCGGTATGGTCGAACTTCGCAAAACTCTGGAGATGCGTCGCGAGCGCGGCTCCCGCCGCGAGCGGGCCGACATAGAGCAAGGTGTTGAGCCGCAAATCGGTCTTGCGCAGCAGCTCGGGCGGATTGCCCGCCTTCATGTCGTAGATCCGCGCGAAGCCGAAATTCTGCATCGCCGAGTGATAGACATCCCAGAACACCGCCAACACGCTCGCCGCGACTAAAGCGATCGGCGAGAGGAACAGCGTCGCGATCAACGCGATCGGCGCGACTGTCAGCTTGCCGCGATGCGCCGCGAACACCGTGCGATTGCCATAGGCGCGCGGGACGACGGCGATGAGATGCGCCCAAGTCGTGATCGCGATCACCGCGAACATGCCCTTGATCGCGACCGACGCGGCGTCGTGCGGTGCCGCCAGCGCCCAGCCGTCGAGCCACAGCTCGACCGCGAGGAATGCGACGAGCGGCGCGCCCCAGAACACCAGCGCATCACGGCGTGGCCCGAGGATCGCGCGCGACGGGTCGGACAGCGAGCCGGGTGCCGGTGCTGCGGCGGTCCAGCGCAGAGTGTCATAGTGCGTTGCCACGGTATCCCCGGATTGCCTGCGGTTTCGGCGCGATCCTATGGCAGTCAGGGTTAATATCGTATTCGCGTCCCGGAGCGAATGGAGGGCAGCCCGATCTTGCGACCTGCCCTCCTCCGATGGCTTAGAAGCCTGCCTTGATCGTCACGAAATACTGCGCGGGCGCGCCCGCCAGCAGCGTCTGGTTGTCGCCCTTATAGCCAAAGCCGTTCGATCCGATCGTCGCGACATATGTCTTGTCGAACAGATTGGTCGCGTTCGCCTGGATCTCGAACTTGCGATCGGCGATCGTGACGCGCGCGCCGATCGTCGCGTCGACCAGCACGCGGCCGGGCACCGACTGGTCGTTGGTGTAGGTGAAGTAGCGGCGGCTCATATAATCCGCGCCAACGCGGCCGAAGAAGATGCCCTTGTCGTAGGTCAGCTCGCCCTTGATCAGGTGTTTGGGCGTGTCGACCGTCTGCTTGCCGCGGATCGCCTGCACCACGCCGCCGACGGTCACATTGTCGCGATAGGTCGAGTCGTTATAGCTGTACGAGCCGTAGACGCCGAAGCCGTAGCCGAGCTTCGCCTCGAGCGCGGTCTCGAGCCCGTAGGCCCGCACCGAACCGACGTTCGACAGGATCGGCGGGTTGCCGACGATCCCCGCGCCGACGCTCTGCGCGAGCGTGCGGTTCGAGAAATCAACATAATAGCCCGCAAGCAAGGCGGTCACGCCGCGATAATGGTAGCGCCCGCCGAGCTCGAACGTGTCCGACGATTCGGGCTTCAGCTTGTTGGTGGTGAGCAGCGCATTGAACCCAGCCTGCGTCGTCGCGAACGGCCCGCTTGTCGCGGCGGAGACGAACGCACGCTTCACTTGCGTGAAATCGCCGAACAGTTCGAACGCATCGCCGATCCTGTAATTGAGCCCGGCGTGCGGCTGGAAGAAGTCCTTGACCTGGATCCGCCCCGAGGCGAGCCCGCCCGACACGATCGGCGTCGCTTTATTGGTGACGGCGAACCCCTTCCAGCCGAGATCGATCGTCAGATCGCCGAGCGCGATCTTGTCCTGCACGTAATATTGGACGGTGTCGGTCTGATAGGTGTTGTACCACTGCGTCGCGAACGGAAGGTATTGGAAGTCGCGCGCGCTGCGGCTCGGCGCGGTGCGGCTGTCGAGCGCGTAGAAGCGGCGCGCCTGGCGGAAGTCGTTGACTTCGTACCAGCCGCCGACGGTGATGTCGTTGAAGCCGAGCTTGGTGCCGAGCGAGCCGAACACGCCCTTGCGGTGGATGTCATATTCGGTCGTGCGGACCGCGATCGGCACGCCCGACGGCGACGGGACATACGGCGTGAACCACAGGCCCTGGCCGTGATTGGCGTGATAATAGGCCTTCAATTCACCGTGGACGGTCGCGTCCTTGGCGGTCTCGACGCCGAGCGAGGCGAGGTAATCCTGACGCAACCCGGCCGCGTCGAAATAGGCGTCGTCGGCATTGGCATAGGGTGCGGGCGTGACCGACCCCGCCGCCGGATTGAGCTTCGGCGCGCCGGTATAGCCGCTGTTCGCGCCGGTATCGGCGATCAGCACCGCGAGCGGGAAATTGTTGGCGATATTGTCGACGCGGTAGCCGAGCCGCTTGATCATATCGAGCGACAGATCCTGATAGTCCTGCTCGCGGCGATCCGAATAGTTGAAGGTGCCGACGAGCCGTACCGCACCGACCGGCGCGACGAACTTGGCGTTGACCTGATTCTGCCGCTGGACGCCGAAGCCCTTCCACTTGTCGGTATCGAGGAAGCCGTACGAGACATAGGCGCTCGGCCCATTGTCGCCGAGCACGCCGGTGTCGAACCGCCCGAACGCGCGCACGGTGTTCGCGCTGCCATAGCTGCCGTTGAGCGTCAGCGCGGTGGTCGGCTTGGGATCGCTCGAGAAAAATTCGATCGTCCCGCCGAGATTGTTGGTCGCCTGCGCGCCGATCGAGCCCGAACCCTGCGACACCAAAGTGCGCCCGATATTCTCCGACGAGATCGCGCGGCTGATGTGCAACCCGTTGGTGTTGCCATACGATCCGTCGCCGAGCGGAATGCCGTCGAGCGTGAAGCCGAGCTGGTTCTGGTTGAAGCTGCGGATCGAGACGCGCTGCGACCATTCGTACGCGCCGAACGCATCGGCCGACTGGAAGTTGACGTTGGGCAGCTTGGCGATGGCTTTCAGCGGGCTGGTGCCCGGCGCGAGAATCGCGATGTCGGCTTGCCCAAGTTGCTGGACCTGCCGCGTCTGGCCCTTGCCGACGATGATGATGTCGTTGCCGGCATCATCCGCAACCGGCTCTGCCTCGGGTGCCGGCGCTGCGGGTGCCGGCGTCGGTGCGAGCGCGCCATCGCGCGCGGACGCGGCCAGCGGCCAGGAAAGGGCGGCGCCCGCAAGCAGGCAAAGCGTGAAACGACGCATGATAGGATCCCCGATTTGATCGTTTGTGGGGCACTACTCCCCGCGCCCTGTCGCGGTGCCTAGCCATGCTGCGTTGCCGAAATGCGTAGATTCCGTGGCACGCCGATGACGGTCTTTACAGCTAGACGTGTTTTGAGAGATCGCGCCGGCCCGGCCCCTTGTGTTGCATAAGTGCAACACTACATCGATTGGCAAGAAGGAGGGACACTTCCCAATGAACATCGAGAAATTCACCGACCGCGCCAAGGGCTTCCTGCAATCGGCGCAGACCGTCGCGATCCGCATGAGCCACCAGCGGATCGCGCCCGAACATGTGTTGAAGGCGTTGCTCGAGGACGAGCAGGGCATGGCGTCCGGGCTGATTACCGCCGCCGGCGGCGACCCCAAACGCGCACTGAGCGAGACCGATCTCGCGCTCGCGAAGATCCCCGCAGTGTCGGGCAGCGGCGCGCAAACGACGCCGGGGCTCGATAACGACGCGGTGCGCGTGCTCGACCAGGCCGAGCAGATCGCGACCAAATCGGGCGACAGCTTCGTGCCGGTCGAACGACTGCTCGTCGCGCTCGCGCTGTCGCTCAACACCGTCGCCGGCAAGGCGCTGAAGACCGCGGGCGTTACCCCCGAGGCGCTCAACACCGCGATCGAGCAGGTGCGCAACGGCCGCGTCGCCGACAGCGCGGGGGCCGAGGACAAGTTCGACGCGCTCAAGAAGTTCGCGCGCGACCTGACGCAGGCGGCGCGCGACGGCAAGCTCGATCCCGTGATCGGCCGCGACGAGGAAATCCGCCGCACGATCCAGATCCTCGCGCGCCGCACCAAGAACAATCCGGTGCTGATCGGCGAACCCGGCGTCGGCAAGACTGCGATCGCCGAGGGGCTCGCGTTGCGCATCGCGAATGGCGACGTTCCGGACACGCTGAAAGACCGCAAGCTGATGTCGCTCGACATGGGCTCGCTGATCGCGGGCGCGAAATATCGCGGCGAGTTCGAGGAGCGCCTCAAGGGCGTGCTCGACGAGGTAAAGGCCGCCGAGGGCGACATCGTCCTGTTCATCGACGAGATGCACCAGCTGATCGGCGCGGGCAAATCCGAAGGCGCGATGGATGCGGGCAATCTGCTCAAGCCAGCGCTCGCGCGCGGCGAGCTGCACTGCGTCGGCGCGACCACGCTCGATGAATATCGCAAATATGTCGAGAAGGACGCAGCGCTCCAGCGCCGCTTCCAGCCGGTGTTCGTCGGCGAGCCGACCGTGCCCGACACGATCTCGATCCTGCGTGGGCTCAAGGAAAAGTACGAGCTCCACCACGGCGTGCGGATCACCGACGCGGCGATAGTCGCGGCGGCGACGCTGTCGAATCGCTACATCACCGACCGCTTCCTCCCCGACAAGGCGATCGACCTGATGGACGAGGCCGCGAGCCGGATCCGCATGGAAGTCGAGAGCAAGCCCGAGGAGATCGAGATCCTTGACCGGCGGATCATCCAGCTCAAGATCGAACGCGAGGCGCTGAAGCGCGAGAGCGACGAAGCGTCGCGCGACCGGCTGGTCAAGCTCGACGGCGAGCTCGCCAATCTCGAGCAGCAATCGAGCGAGCTGACCACACGCTGGCAGGGCGAGAAGGACAAGATCTCGGCCGAGGCCAAGCTCAAGGAACAGATCGATGCCGCGCGGCTCGAGCTCGAGCAGGCGCAACGGGCCGGCGACCTCGCCAAGGCGGGCGAGCTGTCCTACGGGCGCATCCCCGATCTGCAGCGCCAGCTCGATGCCGCGGCGGGCGCGACCAAGGGCGCGATGCTGCGCGAGGAAGTGACCGCCGAGGACATCGCAGGCGTCGTTGCGCGCTGGACCGGGATTCCGGTCGAGCGGATGCTCGAGGGCGAGCGCGACAAGTTGCTCGCGATGGAAGCGACGATCGGCAAGCGCGTGATCGGCCAGCAGAACGCAATCCGCGCGGTGTCGACCGCAGTGCGGCGGGCGCGCGCGGGGCTGCAGGATCCGAACCGGCCGCTCGGCTCGTTCCTGTTCCTCGGGCCGACGGGCGTCGGCAAGACCGAGCTGACCAAGGCGCTCGCCGAATTCCTGTTCGACGATCCAACCGCGATGGTTCGTATCGACATGAGCGAGTTCATGGAGAAACATGCGGTCGCGCGGCTGATCGGTGCGCCTCCGGGCTATGTCGGCTATGAGGAAGGCGGCGTTCTCACCGAGGCGGTGCGGCGCCGGCCGTACCAGGTCGTGCTGTTCGACGAGGTCGAGAAGGCGCATGGCGACGTCTTCAACATCCTGTTGCAAGTGCTCGACGACGGGCGGCTGACCGACGGCCAGGGCCGCACGGTCGACTTCACCAACACGATCATCGTGCTGACCTCGAACCTCGGCAGCCAGGTGCTGACGACGCTCGGCGAAGGCGAGGACGTCGCGAGCGTCGAACCGCAAGTGATGGAGATCGTCCGCGCACACTTCCGGCCCGAGTTCCTCAACCGGCTCGACGAGATCGTGCTGTTCCACCGGCTCGGCCAGGCGGAGATGGCGCCGATCGTCGATATCCAGGTCAAGCGGATCGCGACGTTGCTGGCCGAACGCAAGGTCGAGCTCGATCTTACCGATGCTGCCCGGCTGTGGCTCGGCCGGGTCGGCTATGACCCGGTGTACGGCGCGCGGCCGCTGAAGCGCGCGGTGCAGCGCTACCTGCAGGACCCGCTCGCCGACCTGATCCTGCGCGGGAGCGTGCACGACGGCGCGACGGTGCGGGTCGACGAGGGCGACGGCAAGCTCGAGCTGGCGGTCGAGTAAGCCGCCTGCCTTTTGCGAGACCGACAAAAAAAGGGGCGACCGCGAGGCCGCCCCTTTTTCCGTTCGCGCAAAGTGCGATCTTACAGCTTGAACTTTGCCCCTGCCAGGAAGCGACGGCCGTAAATGCCCTCGCCCGACTGGACCGGGTTGTACAGATACCCGCCATAGGTGACCGGATCGATCGACGGCAGGCGATCGAACAGGTTGATCGCATTGACGTAGAAGGTCATTCGGTCGTTGACCTTGACGCTCGTGTTGAGGTCGAAGGTGATATAGCTCTTCACGCGGCAGCCGGTGTACGCCGGCGACGGTGCCAGGCCGCAATCCTTATAGCCCGTGCCCTGGTCTTCCGCCGAGAGATCATAGCCCGACGTATAGTTGACGGTGCCCGTCAGCGCGACCGGACCTGCCTCGAAGGTGTTCTGCCAGTTGCCGTGCCAGCGATACGTGCCCGAACCCGCGGTCAAGTTGAAGTTGCCGAGCGTGTCGACATACGTTTCGGAGTGGCCATCGGGGAAGCTCGTGCTGAGCTCGATCTGCATCGTCGCGTCGAGGTTGCTGGTCCAGGTGATCCCATGGAAGCGGACGCGGCTGTTGATGCCGAAGTCGATACCCGATGACTTGATCGTGTTGGCGTTCACCAGCGCCGATGCAACGTAGAGCACCCGCGGCTTGGCATTCGGGAAGGCGGGGTCCGCCGCGTCCGGCGTGATGGTGAAGCCAGCCGGGATCGCTGCACCCGAATAATACGCGTTGAGCGCGTCGCCCGACGTCAGCGAGGTGATCGCATTGGTCTTCTTGATGTTGAAGTAATCGACCGTCAGCGTCACGTTGCGGATCGGCTCGAACACCACGCCGCCGGTGAAGCTGCGCGACCGCTCGGGCTTCAGATTGGGCGAGGCGAGCGTGGTCGCACCATAGCTTCCCGAACGCAGATAGGTCGGGCACGCCGTGCTGAAGGTCGCGGTCGTGCAGTTATACTGCGCGAGGTAGGCGTTGTTGAACAGGCCAGCCGAGTTCGTGACATAGCCGGTGGTCGGCAACGCATTGGCTTCTGCAAAGCTCGGGATGCGGAAACCGCGCGACCAGGTGCCGCGAATTGTCAGCTGCTTGAACGGCGTGAACTTCGCGCCGACCTTCGGCGAGAAAGCGCCCTGGCCGGTCGAGTAATGGTCGTACCGTCCCGAAGCGTTGACCGTGAACTGGTCGACGATCGGTGCGTTCAACTCGGCGAACCCCGAGGTGACGGTCCGATGACCGCTGGTGCCGAACGCGTTGATCGTGAAGTAGCGCTGCGTCGGGCCGTTGATGTCCGAGTTTGCGCTCGGCGAGTCGACGGCTTCATAATAGACCGAGGCACCCGCGCCGAGCTCGAGCGGACCGCCCGGAAGCTGGAATAGCGCCTTATTCACGCTTGCCTGCGCCTGATACAGATCCGAGCTCGAATCGGTGGTGTTGGTCGGCGTCAGATAGTTGCGAACGGCCTGACTGTTCGCCGCGGGGTTGGCGAAATTGTAGGTGCCGTCCGCGACGACATCGAGCAGATGCTGGATGTAGACATAGCCGTCCTGCTTGCGACGCAGATCGGTATGCATCGCGGTCAGGTCGAGGCGATAGTCCCAATCGCCGAACACCGTGCCGTGGATGCCCGCCGCGGCGCGATACACGCGGTAGCGCGTCTCGTCGCGCATAACGGTATCAGGCAGCGTGCCGATCACCTGTGCGGTGCGGCCCGAGGCGGCATAGGGGTTGTTCGGGTTGAACGTGCCGTTGGCCGCGGTGCAGTTGACGCGTGCCGCGCAGACGAACACCGGCAGCGTCAGCGCACCCGAACCCGCCGCATAGGAGGCAGCGTTCGAGCGGGTCGAGTATGGCTGGAAGAAGATGCCAGCCGGAGCGTTCGCGTAGATCTGCGACGGGTTGCCGGTGTAGCTGCTGCGCGTCTGCAGGAAGTTGAACTCGGCGTAGGCCTCGGACGTGCTGCCGACCTTTGCGGTAAACTTGGCCGACCCGCCGAAGCGATCGATGTTCGGGGCGACGACGCCATATTGGTTGATCGCGTCGGTCCCGCAGACCGTCGAGGGTACGATCCCGCCGACGGTGTTGGTCGACGGCGTCCCGTTGGCACAGCCATTGCCCAGCAGCGAATATTGCGTGCCGCCGGTCGGCCGTACGTAAAGGTTGGAACCGGCCGTGGTCGCACCGAAATTGTCGCCGCTGACGATATCGTTCGGGCCGCCGATGCCGCTCTGGTTCGACGAGTTGAACGGCGCGCGCAGGTCGCTGTTGCGGACTTGGCCGCTGTGATAATAAAAGCCGCTGATATAGGCGTTATAGCCCTTCTCGTTCAGATCGCCCGTGCCCGCGGTGAGCGACAGACGCTGGCTCGGCGCAGTGCCGTCCTGCGAGATCCCGGCCTCGGCGCGGCCCGAAACACCCTGGATGCTGCGCTTGGTGATGATGTTGACCACGCCCGCGATCGCGTCGGCGCCATAGCTCGACGAGGCGCCGTCCTTGAGCACTTCGATCCGGTCGACGATGTCGTCGGGGATGGTGTTGAGATCGACGAAGTTGCGCGTCGCGTCGTCGGCGAGCGGATAATAGGCGGCGCGGAGGCCGTCGATCAGCACCAGCGTCGAGCTGCTCGAAAGGCCGCGCAGCGACACGGCCGATGCTCCACCGGCGAAAGCGCCGTTCGCGGTGAACGAGTTGGTGAGCGCCGGGCCGTTGTTCGACGACAGCCGCTGGATACCGTCCTGCACCGTCTGGATGCCGCGCTGGTCGAGGCTTTCCACCGAAAGCGTCGTGACGGGCGACGGCGTCACCGCCTGGCGGAACAGCGAACCGGTGACGACGATGTCCTTGCCGCCATTGTCTTCCGGCGCAGCCTGTGTGGGCGCGGGCGCTACGGGAGCGGGAGCGGGAGCGGGCGCCTGATCCTGGGCGAAAGCCGGGACGGCGAGCGAAAGGAGGACGGCGGACGATGCAGCACTGGCCAGCAGCCGGGTCTTACGCGCGATAAAGGTCGTGTCAGTCACATGCGATTCCTTGCTAAACGCACGCCCCGCGATCGCTCGCGGTGCTGCGTAGATGGCAAGTCTCGTAACCGAACATGTGCTCGGCCCCCCGAGACATGGCGATTGATTGGCGGCGCGCCGGGTCGCTGTAAATACGCGAAACGAATCGATGATAACTTCTGCAACGACCTGTAACCGCGCTGCAACATTGCATCCGGACCGGCCATATCGGCCTGTAACTGGGCGATTTACGAAAGATTCGGGGTCTTTTGCGTGCATCCCCGCACAGATTGCATCGCGACGGTGCTGGATCGTCCGCGGTCGCTAAATGCCCCCGCGCGCACCGATCGAGCGCTCAATCGGCGACCGTCAACCGTGGATGATCGGGCCGCAACGGCGGTTCGAAATCCTCGCGCCGCCAAATCGCGTTCGCGGGCTCCTCGGGGTCGGGCCGCGCGAAATCGAGATAGCCGAAATAGGTCAGGATCGCGCGCTCGGCGGTATCGACGATCGCGGTGCGGCCGTGCAGGAAACGCGTATTGTCGAGCATCAGCAGATCGCCCGGATCCCATTCGATCTCGGCGCTGAGCCGATCGCCCGTCGCCTTGATCGCCTGCAACCACTCCTCGGGCACCGGATGGCCGTCGTCGAGCACCGGATGGTCGGCGCGCCCGTGGTTGAAGCGCGAGAACAGCAGGAAATTGCCGAAGGCGGGTGCGTCGTTGAACATCGGAATGTGTAGCGCCGGCCGGCTGAACACGCGCAAGATCCCCGCATCGGGATAGCGCCGGAAATAATAGGGACAGCCGGGCGGCGGGGACGCGAGTTGCGCGTCGCTCGGCTCGGGCGTGCCGAGCCAATACTTGAGCAGCGTCGGCCATGTCGGCTTGATGTAGAGCAGGCGCCGCGTCGCGAGCGCACGGCGCACCGGCTCGGGCATTTCGCGGGCGAGCGCGACGCCGTCGCAGATCGTCGTGCGCCCGCCCGATCGCGGCGCGACGATGCAGCCGAAAAAGGCGACATCGGGCTTCCACGGCTCGCGCGACAGTTCGGGATGGAGCGCGAACGCACCGTTTCCGGCATCGACCGTGAAGACGTTCGCCGCAGGATCGACCGGCTGACGCCCGGGGCTTTCATTGACCACCGAGGTTGCGCAGAACTGTTTTGCGAAGGTCCCGAAGCCGGCGACATCGACGCCGAAGCCGCGAAACAGCAGCGCGCCATGCGCCTTGTAAAGAGCGATCAGGCGCGCCCGGTCGAGCTCGAAAATCGAGGTTTCGCCGGTCGCTTCGATCACGACGTGCGGCTGGTGAAGCGCGGGCAAATGGATCGCGGGCATGACGCACCGGGGATAGCCGCCATCACGCCTGCGCGCTACAGCGAAGCGTGGCCTTGACCTTCGACGATCTCTTCGGCTCGCCCGATCATTTCCTGCAGGCGTTCGAGCAGGACCATGCGGTGTTCGTGCCGATGGACCGCGCCGCCTATCATCGTTCGATCTTTCTCGATCACCGGATTTCGCCGGCGGCGGCGCAGCGCATGGCATTGCCGCTCGCCGATCTGATGCCGCGCGCGCGGGGCGCCGCGCCGACCGCGTGGATCTTCCACATGGCGCATTGCGGATCGACCTTGCTCGCGCGCGCGCTCGACGATCCGGCCGCCAGCCTGGTGCTGCGCGAGCCGCTCGCGCTGCGGCAGAGCGCGATCGAGCGCGACCCTGCCCGGCTCGCGCTGGTGCTGGCGATGCTCGGCAAGCGCTATCGCGACGATGCGCCGACGCTGGTGAAGGCGAACGTGCCGGTCAATTTCCTGCTGCCACAGATCGCCTCGGCACAGCGCGCCGCGCCCGCGATCCTGCTCTATCTCCCTTTACGCGCGTACCTGCTCGCGATCCTGCGCGACGACAATCACCGCGGCTGGCTGCGCCACGTGACGACGCAATTGGCGCCCTATCTCGGCGACTGGTCGGCGCTGAGCGATGCCGAGCGCGGAGCGGCCCTGTGGCTCGCGCAGGTCGAGGCGTTCACGACCGCGCTGTCGGCAATGCCCAATGCCCGCACGCTCGATGCCGAAACGCTGTTCGATGCGCCGCTACCGACGCTGCGCGCCGCCGCGGCGCAGCTCGGCCTGCCGATCGCGCCACAGACGCTCGAGACGGTCGTCGCCGGCCCGCTCTTTTCGACCTATTCGAAGAATCCGAGCGTCGCGTTCGACAATGCGGCGCGGCGCACTCGCGCGGCCGAGGTTGCAGCGGCGATCGCGCCCGAACTCGACGCGGCGGAGGCCTATGTCGCACGCCACGCGGCGACCGCGGCCCCCGACGCCGCGCTTTTGGCAGCCGCGCTCAGTCGCTGACGCCGAGCGCGGACTGCCCCGCGACGTCGGTCTCGGCAGCGACCGCGTAGAAGCGGCGCAACAGCTCGCGCTCGGTTTCGGTGATATACGGGTTCCACACGTCGAAGATCAGGATCGCGCGCATCTGGTCCGAGCGATTCCACGCCTCATGCTCGATCGTGTCGTCGAACACCCACGCCTCGCCCGCGCGCCAGTCGCGCGTCTCGCCGCCGACGCGGAAGCTGCAGCCGGGCGGCACGATCAACGGCAGATGAACGATCGAGCGGACGTTGCTGACCCCGGTATGCGCCGGCAGATGCGCGCCCGGCTGGAGCAGCGAGAAGAACACCGTCGGCGTCCGGCCCGGCAAATCGGACAGCGGCAATGCAGCGATCGCTTCCGCCGTACGCGGCGCGCGTGCGCAGGCGGCGTCGTCGCGGGCGCCGTCCTTCCACAAATGCAGCGCACCCCATTGCAGCGAATGATCGAGCGCCGACCATTTGTTCTGCGGCGTCCCCGGCGGCATCGCGACATACGGGCGGATCGCCTGGGCATCCTCGGCAAGGATCGCCTCGAGCTCGGCGCGGATCATGTCGGCCTTGGCTTCGATATCGGCGAGCCACGGAAAATGCGCACGCGCGAAATATTCCTCGGCCGGAAGGAAGGGAAAGTGCATCCCGGCACAGACGTTCGCATAGATCGCGCGCCGCCCGAGCGCATGATCGATACATGCGTCGGCGCGTCGACGCTCCGCCACCGGGATCGCCTCGCGCACAGCGGCGAGCCCGCGGTCGATGGTATCCCCGAACGCCGCGCGCTGCCCGCGGACGAAGGCGCGCGCATGGTCGAACATCAACTCTAGCGCCGGGCTGCGCTCCTCGATCGAGGCTTCCATCGCGAGCACGCTGCCCCAGCGGTCGGCGGCACTGGCAACATCTCCCTGGCGCTCGCGCAGTTCCGCCATCCGCACCAGCGCCATGAAGTGGCGCTGGTCGATCGCCAGCGCGCCTTCGAGCGCGGCGGCCTCGGCCGCGTCGTCGCGCTGCTCGCGGCGCGCGCGCGCGAGGTTCATCCACAATTCGGGGGCAAGCGCGTCGGCGGCGATCGCGCGCTCGAAATAGGCCGCGGCGTCTCCCGGACGCAATAGCGCCAAGGCATGCATTCCCAGCGCGTTGAGCGCCAGCGGATGCTCGCCGGCCTGTGCCAGCACGTCGCGAAACAGGCCTGCGGCGATTTCAGGCCGTCCGGCGCGCCGCTCCTGGACCGCCGCCTGAAGCATCCGCTGAATATCCGCATCGTCCATGCCACCTGCATATCGGCGTCGAACCGACTAGACAACGCGCGCGCGGCTGCACAAACAAGCACGATGACACCGGCCACCTTGTCGGGCGGCCCGCAAGGCCAGCCGGGATCGATCGCCGAAGCGGTGCGCGATGCGAGCTGGCTCGCGCATCGCTACGATCCCGGCCACGACGCCGTGCATTTCGTGCCGGTGCCGCGCGCCGAGCATCGCCGCGCGACCTTCCTGACCGACGAGTATCTGCCCGCTGGCCTCGCTCCGCTCGTCGTCCGCCGCGCCGATGCCATCGCCGCCGCACCGACGGCCGCGCCGATCCACTTTTTGTTTCACTCGGCCTTCTGCTGTTCGACGCTGCTGGCGCGCGCGCTCGATCATCCCGGCTGGGCGATGGGGCTGAAAGAGCCGGTGATCCTCAATGACATCATCGGCTGGCGGCGCCGCGGCGGCAAAGGGCCAGACATGGCGGAAGTGCTCGACGATGTGCTGACCTTGCTGGCGCGTCCGTTCGAGCCGGGCGAAGCGGTGTTCGTCAAGCCGTCGACCGCGGTCAACGCGCTGGCCCCTGCCCTGCTGACGCTGCGCGGCGATGCCTGTGCGGTGCTGCTCTATGCGCCGCTGCGCACCTATCTCGGCTCGATCGCGCGCAAGGGGTTGGACGGGCGGCTCTGGGTGCGCACGCTGCTGACCGGGATGCTCGACGACGGGCTCGTCAATCTCGGCTTTGGTCCGCGCGACTATCTCGGGCTGACCGACCTGCAGGTCGCCGCGGTCGGATGGCTCGCGCACCAGCAGCTCTTCGCGCGGCTGGTCGCGCAATTCGGGCCGGCGCGGGTGCGCACGCTCGACAGCGCCACGTTGATGGCGGATCCGTCGGCGGCGCTCGCGAGTCTCGCTGCGCTGACGCAGCGCGCGATCGATCCGGTGACGCTCGCGGCGATGGCGCACGGACCGGCCTTCACCACCCATTCCAAGTCCGGCGCGGCGTTCGATTCGCGCGATCGCGCGGTCGAGCTTCAGCGCGGCGACACGCTCCACGCCGACGAAATCGAAAAGGTCGCGATCTGGGCAGAAGCGGTCGCAGCGACGAACGCGATCGCCCTGACCGCGCCCGCTCGCTTGGTCGCTTGACCGCTCAGCACTTGCCCCCAACGCCAACATTTGCGCAGGCATCGAACCCCGTGCCGCTCGCGCTGGCACGGAACCGCTCACGTTCGATATCCCATTCACGCCGCGTCTTGCAGATCTTGGAGGTGGTGACCAAAGAGCCGGTGACCACGGACTGCTTGCAGATAACCTTGTCCGGAGACAAAGCCGAAGGCTTGGCCGCGCTCGCGGGTATTGGCTGAGGGTCGGCGGCGACCAGCGAAAGCAGAATCAGGATCATCATCACGACCTCGCAGCGCAAGTGATTATGGCAATGTGCCAGCGCAACGATACGGATTATGGCTGAGCGATGTCAAAGCGAAACATGAAGCAAAATCGCCCCACGGTCGCCGCTCGGTCGCAAAGATCGCAGATCGATCAAGCGCTTGCGGCTGGTGACATCGCGCGCGCCGCCACGCTGGCAGACCGTGAGCTCGCGGCGGGGCGCGCCGATCCGCTCGTGCTCAACCTCGCCGCGTGGCGCAAGGAGGAAGCCGGCGATTTCGCAGCGGCGCACGCGTTGCTCCGCCAAGCGCTGACGCTCAGCCCGGGCGACGTTGCGATCCTCGGCTCGATCGGCGCGGTGCTGCGCAAACAGGGGTTCCTCGAAGACGCACTCGCGGTGCTCGATGGCGTCGTTGCGGCCGAACCGCGCCATTCGGCGGCGTGGCTCGAACGTGGCTATGTGCTCGATGCACTGCGGAACGATGCCGCGGCGACCGACAGCTATCACCACGCGCTCGCGCTCGATCCGACGCTGTCGCCGGCGCTCGGCAAGCTGAGCGACGCCGCCGCGCGCCGCGGCGATGCTGGGAGCGCGCAAAGCTATGCGCAGCGCGCGCTGGCGCTCAACCCGCACGAGCCGTCGGCGATCTTCGCGCTCGCGCTGCTGGCGGTCGAAGCGCGCGACGGCGCACATGCCGAGGCCGTGCTGCGCCCCTTGCTCGAGACGCCGCTCGCGCTCGACGATCGCACGCGGACGCTGACCTTGCTCGGCGACGCGCTCGACCGGCTCGACCGCCCCGCCGAAGCGTTCGACGCGTATCGTGCAGCGCAAGCCACCTTCCGCGAGGCGTATCGCGAACAGCTCGCGCCGGCGGTGGACCGTCCGTCGCACCGCGCCTTCATCGATTCGATCCGCGCGCAGGTTGCCGCGACCGGCTCAATCGCGGCGCTGCCCGCCGACGAGCGCGTCGCGGGTGCCGCCGCGACGCACGTCTTCCTGCTGGGCTATCCGCGGTCGGGAACGACGTTGATCGAGAACGTGCTGGCGAGCGCGACCGATGTCGTCGCGCTCGAGGAACGCGACACGCTGGTCGATATCGACGCCGCGCTGCTTGCCAATGACGGCACGATGCCCGACCTCGATACGCTCGACCCCGCGCTGCTGCTCGATTTGCGGACGCGCTATTGGGCGCGCGTCGCGGCGCTCGCCGAAACATCTGTCGCGGGCAAGGTGCTCGTCGACATGAACCCGTTCAACGGGATCAAGCTGCCGATCCTCGCGCGGCTGTTCCCGCAGGCGCGCTTTGTCGTGATGCGCCGCGACCCGCGCGACGTCGTCCTGAGCTGTTTCCGCGTCAATTTCACGCCCGGTGCGGGTGCCTGGGCGTTCAGCGATCTCGAAGAGACCGCGCGGCATTATGATTCGCTGATGCGGCTGATCGACCTTGTGCGCGAGACGCTGCCGATCGCGACGCATGACGTCCGTTACGATCGACTGGTCGGGGAGTTCGAACCCACCGTCCGCGCGCTGGCCGAGTTCATCGGGATCGCCTGGACCGAGGATTTCGCAGCGTTCGCCAGCACGGCGAGGAACCGTGGCGTCCGTACCGCGAGCGAGACGCAAGTGCGCAAGGGGCTCTATAATGGCGGTGGCCAGTGGCGGCGCTATGCCGACCAGCTCGGCCCGGTCCTGCCAATCCTCGCGCCGTGGATCGAGCGCTTCGGCAGCGGCGACTAGGCCCGGCGACGGCGGGCGCGTGCCGCCGCCTTGCCTACGAAGTCCACGGTCCCAAAGCATCCCGCGCGAGCGCGGCACGCATACAAAAAGGGGCGAGCCTTGCGGCCCGCCCCCTGTTTGCCCGTTTCGGAGATCCGTCAGAACTTGACGGTGGCGCCGACTGCGAAGCGACGGCCCAGCGCGTCGTAGGTCGACGGATAGGTGTTGCCGCTGTTGAACGTGGTCGAACCGACGGTACCACCGACGACGGGCGGATCGCGATCGAACAGGTTCATGACCGTGAAGGTCAGGTCGAAATGGTCGCCAATGGCAAAGCGCGTCGTCAGATCGAAGTAATTGTACGACGGGATCTTGCCGAAATTGACGGCCTTGCCCGCCAGTGCGCCCGTGGCGATCGTGCCGCTGAACGTCGTGACGCCCGGCTCGACGCGCATCGAGCTGATGTGGCGCCAGTTCACCGAGAAATCGACGCGGTTGAAGGTCAGCGTGGTGCGCTGGTTCCACGTGATCTGCGGCTGGAGCGAGCCGGCCGACGACGACGGACCAGCGGAAGCGGGCGAACCGCAGTTCTGGCCGTAATAGCCTACGCAGCTGCGGACCAGCGACAAGGGTGTCGCCTGGAACTTCGACCGCGACGTCCAGTTGCCGAGGAAGCCGAGGTTCAGCTTCGCAAAGCCAAGGTTGCGGCGATAGTTGACGTTGAGATCGATACCATCGGTGAGGACCGTACCGAGGTTGCTCGGAGCGATGAACAGACCGGCCGTGGTTGCGGGATCGCCGTCGAGCGCACCGGTCGCCGGATTGCGGCGGATCGACGTACACGCCACGTTCGACGCGCTGGCGGCGGTGATCCCGGCGCCCGTGCGGTTGCCGAAGCACAGATTGTAGGCGTCGCCTGCGGTCGGCTGCGAAATCGCGTTCTTGATCGAGATATTGTAGTAATCGACCGAGACCGACAGGCCGGGAACGTAGTTCGGCTGATATACGAGGCCGAGCGTGTAGGAGTCCGACTTTTCGGGCTGGAGCGCGAGATTGCCGCCGCCGGTGAAGTTGGCCTGCGCTGCGGTCGGGGTCTGGATGCTGCCGATCGAGGCCGCCGGGGCGCCCTGTGCAAGGCAGACCGCGCGGAGGTTGGCATTCGTGGTCGGCCCGGTGCCGGCGCACGCATCGTACGACAGGTTCGTCAGGCCGGTCGAAACCGGTGCGAACAGTTCGTTGATGTTCGGCGCGCGAACAGCGCGCTGATAGGTGCCACGGATGCGGATCCCGCTCGTCGGCTCCCAGGTTGCGCCGCCCTTGTAGGTCAGCGTGTCATAGCCACGCGAACCCGCGGTATCGACCTTGTAGCTCGAATAGCGCAGGCCGCCCTCGAGCGTCAGGCTCTTGAAGAACGGCTTGTCGGTGACCACCGGAACGATCAACTCGCCATAGCCTTCGGTGACATGATAGCCGCCCTGGAAGGTCGGCGCAGCACCGCCTGCGCCACCGAGCTCGCCCGGCGTCTGCGACAGCGTGTCGGACGCCTGCGACGCGGTGTATTTGCGATACTCGGTACCCAGCGCGAAACCGATCGGCGTATCGGCGAAGGGCGACGTCACGCCGATGTCACCGTTGAGCAGCGCGCGCGCTTGCGCCAGCGATGCGCGGTTTGACGTCGTGCTGTTCGCGGTCAGATACGACACCTGATTCGGCGTGATCGATCCTTCAGGTCCGAACAGGTTGATCGGAACGCAGCCGGTCCCCGCCGTGATGCTGGCGGCACCGTTGGGCCCGTTGGGAAGGCAGCTCGTGGTATTGGTGGCAAACGCTGCAGCGCGAAGCCGCGAGGTCAGCACATAGTTCTGGATCGACTGGATGTTCTCGGATTCGCCGTACGAACCGTTGATGTCGAGCTTGATCGAATCGGTGATCCCGATCTTCACGCCGGCGCGGTAATCGAACAGCGTCGTGGTGTAATCCGACAGACGCGAGCCGACTTCGGTCGTGCGGCGGTTGGTCGCCACCGTGAAGTAGCGGAAGTTCGGATCGGTCGTCGCGGTTGCCGTCGCTGCGGCGGCGCACTGCGCTGCCGTCAGCTGAGCGACCTGAACGCCCGTCGCGCTGAAGGTCGGGTTGTTATCGCAGAAGGTCTGCCGTGCTGCCGCTGGCAGATACGGGTTCGAGAACGGAATCGCGAGCGACGAACCAAAGCTGCCCGACGGCGCGATGATCGTGCTCACCTGGTTCTTCGAGAACATTCCGCGCGAATAGACTTCGACATGGTCGGAGATGTCATACCGCGCCGCGCCGTAGATATTGTAGCGCTGGAACGGCGTCTGGAAGATGTTGTACGGGTTGAAGTTGAACGGCACGACCGGCGACTGCAGCGCGCCCGTGGAAGGGTTGATCTGGCGATTGCCCGAAACGCGTGCAGCCCCCGTGCCAAGACCGGCGACCGAGAAGCGCGTCGGCACCGTCGTGCCCGAACCACCGGCCGCGCCGCTGGTCGAGGTGTAGTTGTTGACCGCGATGTTGCGCGCGCCCTGATAGACCGGGTCGGAATGCTGATAGCCGACCGACAGCACCGCGTTGCCACGGCCGTCGTCGAAATTGGCGCCAATCGTCAGATCGGCGCGATAGGTGTGGCCATCGCCGCGCTCGGTGATCTGGTTCGACACCGTCGCCTCGACGCCCGAGAAATCCTGGCGCGTGATGAAGTTGATGACGCCCGACACGGCGTCGGCACCATACGTCGTGGCAGCGCCGCCCGTCACCGTCTCGACGCGCTGGACGAGCGCGAGCGGGATGTTGTTGAGATCGACGCGACCGACGGTGTTCGACGGCGTGATGCGGTTGCCGTCGAGCAGCACGACGTTGCGGAAGTTGCCGAGGCCGCGAAGATCCGCGTAGCTGGCGCCGCCATTGCCGTTATTGACCGCCGAGCCGATGCTCGCGACCGCGCCCGGCAGATCGCGCAGGACCTGTTCGGCGGTGTTGGTCTGGCGCAGCGCCAGTTCGTCCGAACCGATCACTGCAACCGGCGTCGAGCTGACGAGATTGGGATTGCGGATAAGGCTGCCGGTGACGACGATATCGGCACCGCTTTCCGTGGGAGTCGACTGCGCTGCGGGCGCGGGTTGCGCCGTGGTGTCAGCGGGCGGCGTGGCCGGAGCGGTCTGCGCGAAGGCAGGCGCCGACGCCAGTGCCGCGCTGGCGAAGAGAGTGGACCCAAGCAAAATGGACCGCGTCGTCGATTTCATAAAACCCCCATTCCGGCCTGTTCGGCTGGTGTAATCTGTGCCCGATCTTGGACGGACGTTGACACATGGGTATGATATCCCGAGGTAGGACCGCAACGGGCTAATACGTCACCGTGTGAATATTGTTCGGCCTGTGATGTTTTAGATACAGATCGCCACGTTCGGACAGATTTCCGCCCGGCGGGCGCCCGCTACGACGGCTACAACCATGGGAGCACGGTCTCTTGCCCACACGCGCCACTGCCCTGATCGCCTGCCTTGCGCTGGCGCCACTCCCTGCCGCAGCGCAGACCACCGAGAGCCGGGGCGAAGGCTTGGTCTCGGCGCTCGCTGCATGTCGCACGGCAGCCGCCGACCAACGCCTGGCGTGTTACGAACAGGCCAGCGCGGCCCTTATCTCCGCGCGCGATCGCCACGAGATCAGGATCGTCGACCGCGAAGCTGTCCAGCGCGCCAAGCGCTCGCTGTTCGGGTTCTCGCTACCGCACCTCAATCTGTTCGGCACCGGCAAGGAAGATCCCCGCGCCGATTCGGACACCGACGTTCGCGAGATCACCAGCACCGTGACATCCGCCCGCCAGGCGGCCTACGGCCTGTGGGCGTTCGGGCTTGCCGAAGGCGGGGAATGGCAGTCGACGGCCGAATCGCCGACCTTCGATCCGCGCAAGGGCGACACGGTCACCATCAAGGCGGGAATGCTGGGCCGCTATACCGCGAAGATCGGCAAAGGCCGCGCGGTCGATGTGAAACGGCTCCGCTGATTCGGACGCGGTCGCATCGGCCCCCCGGCGAAGGCCGGGATCGTGTGACGCGCATGCGCTGCGTCGGTTTGAAGCGCTCCCGGCGTTAGCCCGGATGACGGCGGCAATCGCCGCGTCGGCACCGCACACAGCAAAACGGCGCAGCGTCGGGGCTTTCGCCACGACGCTGCGCCGTCCCGCCTGCACCCCCGGAGCAGGCAAACCCGCTCGGGGTGCCGCCAGATCAGAACTTGAAGTTCGCCCCAGCGCGGAAGCTGCGACCGACGATCCCGGCCATGTGCCAGGTCGGCAGGTAGTTGGCGCCCGAATACGATGCCGGTGCCAGCGGGGCCTTCTCGCCGGTGATGTTGCCGACATAGACGTTGAAGGTGAAGCTGTCGTTCACCTTGAAGGCAGCGTTGACGTCGGCATAGACGAACCGCTTGATATAGCAGAAGTTGTTGCCGGTGCCGTACAGGTTGCCGGTGTTCTCGCCCTTCGCATTGGCACAGCTCAGATCGTCGCCTTCGTCAGCGGCGACTTCCTTGATCCGCGACACGTAATAGGTCGTCGCGGTCAGCGCGAAGCGACCGAAGTCGAGCGTGTTCTGCCAGTTGCCGCGGACGCGCGGCGTGCCAGCACCCGACGACAGTTCGTAAGGCCCAAGCGTACCGGCATATTTCTGGATCTTGCCACCGGTCGCCGGATCGAGGTCGTACTGGATCACATAGGTCATATCGAGGCGGCTGGTGAACTTCACGCCGTCGGCGATCGGAACGGTCACGTTGGCGCCGAAGTCGAGGCCCGAGCTCTTGATCGAGCCGGCGTTGACGAACGGCACGTTGATGATGAGCACGCGCGGCAGCGCGTTCGGGAACAGCGGATCGGGCGAGTCGACGGCCGAAACGGTGTAGCCTGCCGGCAGCGCGGTCCCAGCGAAATAGTTCGCACGGGCGGTGAGCGCATCCGGACCGGTCACGATCACGTCGGTCTTCTTGATGTTGTAGTAATCGACCGTGAAGCTGACGTTGCGGACCGGCTCGGCCACGATCCCGGCGGTGAAGCTGCGCGACTTCTCGGGCTTCAGATTGGGGTTGCCGGTCGAGCCCGAACCAAGGCTGTAGGCCTGGGCGTAAGGGTTGGTGTTGCCACCGGTGATCAGGCCACCATGTGCCAGCTGGAAGCTCGCCGGCGGCGTTACCGTCACGAAGCCGGCATAGCTCGACGCCGGATTGTTTTCGGCGAAGGTTGGCGCGCGGAAGCCGTTCGAATAGGTGCCGCGGATCGCGAGCTGCTTGATCGGTGTCCACTTGGCGCCGATCTTGGGCGAGAAGTGGCTGAAGCCTTCCGAATAATGATCGTAGCGGCCCGAAGCGTTGACCTCGAGCGTGTCGAGGATCGGCGCATTGACTTCGAAATAGCCAGCAAAGACGTCATGCGTACCGAACGCCGCCGAGGTGTTGGCGTATTTGGTAAGACCCGGGTTGTTGCTGTTGTTGACTTCGGTCTCGTGGCGGAACTGCCCGCCGACCGCGACCTGCAGATTGCCACCTGGCAGGGCGAAGAGGTCCTTGGCGATCGATGCATCGACCGAAATCAGCGAGGTGTGCGACGGAGTCGTGTAGACCGGCGCGATCGTGTTGCGCACCGCCTCGGTGTTCAGCGACGGATTGACGAAGTTGTAAGCGCCGGTGTTGATCGCGTTCTTCAGCCCGGCAATGTCGAGCACGCCGTGGTTCTCGATCGAGAAATTGTCGCGCGCGCCGACCGCATCGACCTTCCAGTGATAATCGCCTGCAATGTCGCCGTTGAAGCCGACTGCGCCACGGATCACTTCGTTGTTGCGGATCGAATAGACCGGGATGTCGCCGAACGCATAATAGATGCGCGCTGCATTGCCCTCGGCCGCATACGGGTTGTTGGGGTTGAAGCGGCGATCTGCGGCGGTCAGGCAGTTGGTGCCGGCTGCGCACACGAAGGCCGGAAGCACGATGCCCGGGTTGCTCGACGACTGGGTCGGCGAAGCACCGTATGGCTGCGTCTGGCGGATGCCGTTGGGCGCGCGGCCGATCGTGACCTGGCTGTGCGAGTAGCTGCCGGTGGCATAGCCCTCGATTGCGTCGGAAAGGCGAACGCTCAGTCGCCCGCTGAAGTTGTACCGCTCCTGCGACGGCTGGATGTCGTTATAGCGCGTGCCATATTCCTGGCCGTAGTCGTGCGCGCAGCCCGTGCCCCCCGCAGCGCCCGCCACCGTGAAGGTGCCGCGCGTGCACTGCGCGGTCCCGCCGAGCAGCGTGTAGGTGCCCGAGGCGGCGCCGCCGGCGAAGGGATTGTTGGGATCGGTCTGCGTTGCGCGGCGCACGACGGCGTTGGTCGATTGGAACTGCAGCGAACTGTCGCCGCTATTGTTGTCGAGGCCACCGATCGAGCTCAGATCGTTGGTGTTGTACGGGAAGCCGCGCGTCGTCGCGCCGATCGGCTGGTCCTTCTGATATTCGCCGTTGACGTAGAAATTCCAGCCCTTGGCGTCATAGTCGCCATAGCCGGCGGTCAGGTTGGCGCGATAGCGGGCACCGTCGCCCTTCTCGGTCACGCCGCCTTCGACCGTGCCCGAGACGCCGGTGAAGTGCTTCTTCATGATGATGTTGACGACGCCGCCGATGGCGTCTGCGCCGTAGCTCGACGAAGCGCCGTCCTTCAGGACTTCGATCCGCTCGACCGCGCTGAACGGGATCGAGTTGAGATCGACATAGGCGTTGTGGCCGTCGTCGTTGAGCGGGAAGTTGGTCGAACGCAGCCCGTCGATCAGCACCAGCGTCGACGAAACGCCGAGGCCGCGCAGCGAGACCGCGGCGCCGCCGGCCGAGAAACCGTTGGTGAAGCCGGTCGAGATCGAGCCCGCGCCATCGGCCGAGATCGAGCGCACGGCGTCGTTGATGTTGGTGATGCCGGCACGCGACAGCGTCTCGGTGGTCAGCACGGTGACCGGCGACGGCGTCTCGGTATTGGTGCGGCGGAAGATCGAGCCAGTGACGACGATGTCCTTGCCTTCTTCGCTCGCCTGGGTCGGCGCGGACTCAGGTGGCAGCGGTGCGGTGGTCTGCGCAAAGGCCGGCCCTGCCGAAAGCGCAATGAGCAATGCGACGGGCGCTGCGGTTGAACGAAGACGCGCGACTGCGCGGGCTTGCATGGACTGCATCGAAGAAAACCCCTGTTGTGCTGACGGCAGTGTTGCCGGCGACGACCACGATCCCCCGTGTCGTCGCTATGTCACGAGACTGTAAGGCAGAGACCGTATTGTAAAGGGTTCGTAACGGAACTTTTCCAAGTGTCGCCGCAATGCAACACTATTTCAAATGAAACCGGTTTGGCGTTACAAACGCCGCTTCACCGATCGCCGCTCATTCCGAACGCGGCATCGGCCCCGCGACCAGCAACGGATCGATCTTCGCGTCGCGCCACTTCAGGCTCCAGTGCAGATGCGGCCCGGTCGCACGCCCGGTCATCCCCGACAGCGCCACCGGCTGCCCGCGCCGGACGCGCTCGCCGACGCGCACGTCGATCCGCGCGAGGTGGAGGAACGCGGTGTTGAGGCCATTGCCGTGATCGATCATCAAGAGGTTGCCCTCGAGCGTGAAGGGGTGATCGGCGGCCAGAATGACCACGCCGTCGGCGGGCGCGAGGAGCACCGAGCCCTGCGGCTTGGCGACATCGAGGCCCGAATGGTACGACCCTGCCTCGCCATTTTGGTAGATCCGCTGCGAGCCGAACAGCGTCGAGATGCGGCCCGTCGTCGGCCACAGGAAGGTCTGCCGCCAGCCTTGCGAATCCGATTGGACGCGGCGCGCGGCGGCGATCTGCGCGAGCTCGGCGGGGCGCAGCCGGTCGAACTCGGGCTGCGGCAGCGGGATCTTGGGGAGCGTCGACAGGCGCGAAATGTCCCAGCCGCGCGGCGCGATCGCCAGCGTGTCGCGCACGACGCGGCCATCCTCGAGCGTCGCGACGAGGGTCGCGCTCGGGCCGGCATCGCGGTCGAAGCCGATCAGGAAGCGGCCATCGCTCGCCACCGGGATCGCCGCGCCGTTGAAGCTCAACAGGCTGGTGCCGGCGGGCGCGATGCCGATGACGATGCCGCCCTGGATCATCGATCCGGTGTAGCTGAAGCTGGCCGGCAGCGGCGCCGGACGGCGCACCGGCGGTGCGGTGACGCGCTGGGGGGCCGCTTGTTGGGGGGTCGAACGCTCGGCCGCCGCCGCGCAACTGCCGAGGACGACCATTGCGGCGAAACCGGTGGTCCAGCTGGCGATGATCGAAATGCCCCCCCGGGCCTTCATGCGGGCGTCATCGCTTCGGTCGCGAGCGCCGCGCTGGCATAGGCTTCCTGCTTGGCGACGCTCCAATAGCGCAGGTCGTCGAGCGCGATGCGCGTGCCGCTGACCGCGCAGACGACGTGATCGCCGGGCGCCAGCACGCGAAACCCGTTCGCCATGAAGTGGAGCCGCGCGGGGCGATCGGTATTGGACATCAACATGGCGCGGCTCTTTTAGAGGAGGGTGGGCTGTTCGGGTGACGGGCCACCATATGCCTTGGTGCCGCTGCGCTCAACCTTGGCGTCGACCTCGCCGTCGCGGAAGTGGAGCGTGACGGTGCCGGCGCTGCGCGCCGCGCTCGCCGAGCCGACCACCGCGCCCGAGGGCCTGGCCGAGACGAAGGCATAGCCGCGGTCGAGGATCGCATTGGGCCCGAGCGATTCGACCAGCCGCCACGTCGCGCTCAGCCGGTCGCGCCCGCGTTCGAGCTGGCGGTCGAGCGTCGCGAGCCGCAAGGCGCCTGCCGAGCGATCGAGCTGCCCGCGCGCGACGACGACGCGGCGCTCGAGCCCCCGATCGAGCCGCGCGCCGAGATCGTCGGCCTTCTGCCGCTGCGGCCCGAGCAGCGCGTCGCGCCGCGGCAGCACGCGGACCAGCGCGTCGAGCCGCTCGCGTCCGCGCTCTGCATAGCGCCGCGCGCATTTCTCGGTGCGGTTGCCATAACCCGCGAGCGTCAGGCGCAAATCGGCAAGCACCGGGACCGCCATTTCGGCCGCCGCCGTGGGGGTCGGCGCGCGCAGATCGGCGGCGAAATCGGCGAGCGTGGTGTCGGTCTCGTGGCCGACCGCCGAGATCAGCGGGATGCTGCACTTGGCGATCGCGCGGACGACGACTTCCTCGTTGAACGCCCACAGATCCTCGATCGACCCACCACCGCGCGCGACGATGACGAGGTCTGGCCGGTCCCCGAGCGGCATCGCGTCGAACCCGGCGATCGCGCGCGCAACCTCCTCGGCGGCGCCCGCACCCTGCACCTTGACCGGCCAGACGAGCACATGCGTCGGGCAGCGATCCTCGAGCCGGTGAAGGATATCGCGGATGACGGCGCCCGTCGGCGAGGTGACGACGCCGATGCGGCGCGGCAGGAACGGCAGCGGCTTCTTGGCGGAAGGTGCGAACAGCCCCTCCCCCGCAAGCTTCGCCTTGAGCTTTTCGAGCAGCGCCATCAGCGCGCCCTCGCCCGCCAGCTCCATCCGATCGATGATGATCTGATATTTGGAGCGACCCGGATAGGTGGTGATCTTGCCCGTCGCGATCACCTCGGCGCCGTCCTGCGCGGTGAAGCCCAGTTGCGCGACATTGCCCTTCCAGATGACGCCGTCGATCACCGCGCTGTCGTCCTTGAGGCTGAGATAGGCGTGGCCAGACGACACGCGCTTGTAGCCCGAGATCTCGCCGCGCAGCCGGACGAAGCCGAATTCGGTCTCGACGACGCGCTTGAGCTTTCCAGCGAGTTCCCCGACACTCATCGGCGCGGCGTTGTCGCCGGGAGCGGGCTCGGCTACGAGGCCGCCCAATCCGGCGCCCATCCCCTCGCGCCGCGCAATCTCTAGAAAAGGGTCCGCCATTGAATGTCCTGTTGATCGGCTCGGGGGGTCGCGAACATGCGCTGAGCTGGAAGCTCGCGCAATCGCCGCGCCTGCGTACACTGTTCGCCGCACCCGGCAATCCGGGCATTGCAGCGCATGCGCAGATCGTATCGCTCGACCTGACCGATCACGCCGCGGTGGTGGCGTTCTGCGCCGAGCAGTCGATCGAGCTCGTCGTGATCGGGCCCGAGGCGCCTTTGGTCGACGGCCTCGGCGACAGCCTGCGCGCGGCCCGCGTCGCGGTGTTCGGGCCGGACAAAGCCGCGGCGCAGCTCGAAGGGTCGAAGGCCTTCACCAAGGCGCTTTGTGACCGCGCCGGCATCCCGACCGCGGGCTATGTCCACGCCACCAGCCGCGCCGAAGCGCGTCACGCGCTCGATCGCTTTGGCGTGCCCGTCGTGGTCAAGGCCGATGGCCTCGCCGCGGGCAAGGGCGTGACGGTCGCGATGACGCGTGAGGAAGCGGAAGGCGCGCTTGCCGATCTGTTCGGCGCGCGCGGCGGGGAAGCGGTGATCGAGGAATTCCTCGAAGGAGAGGAAGCCAGCCTGTTCGTGCTGACCGACGGCAAGGACATATTGAGCTTCGGCTCGGCGCAGGACCACAAGCGCGTCGGCGAAGGCGATACCGGCCCCAACACCGGCGGCATGGGCGCGTACAGCCCGGCGCGCGTGCTCACCCCCGAGCTCGAAGCCCGCGCGATCGAAGAGATCGTCAAGCCGACCGTCGCGGCGATGGCGGCGGCGGGGACACCGTTTTCGGGCGTGCTCTATGCCGGGCTGATGCTGACCGCGGACGGCCCCAAGCTGATCGAATACAATGCCCGCTTCGGCGACCCCGAGTGCCAGGTGCTGATGGCGCGGCTCGACGAGGATCTGCTCGAGCTGCTGCTGTCGGTGGCGACCGGTACGCTCGGCGAGCGTGGGCCCGCGAAGTGGGTCGCGCAGACCGCGCTGACCGTCGTGCTCGCCGCCAACGGCTATCCCGGCACGCCGGCGAGCGGCGGTGCGATCGACGATGTGGCCGAAGCCGAGGAGACCGGCGCGTTGGTCTTCCAGGCGGGAACGCGGCTCGACGGCGAGCAGCTCGTCGCATCGGGCGGGCGCGTACTCGCGGTGACGGCGCTTGGCGATACCGTCGCCGCCGCGCAGCAAGCGGCGTATCACGCAGTCGACCAGATCGTCTTCCCGAGCGGTTTCTGCCGCCGCGACATCGGCTGGCGCGAGATTGCGCGCGACGCGGGCTGAGCTTGTGCGTTAGCCTTTGTAAACATCAGGAGTAGCGTCATGTCTTCCGGCCCCCAGAACCCCAATCAGGCAATCGACGTGATGGTGCCGATCACCATCTCGCACGTCATCCTGATGGTCGCGCTCGCTGCCGCCGCGATCGCGATCCTGATCTACGGCACGATCATCGCCCGCCGCCGCCGCAATGCGGCAAAGCAGGTCGAGGAGAATTTCGCGATCGCCGAGGAGCACGGCGCGACCGCCGAGCCGGGGAGCGCGTCGATCGACGGGACGCCGGCGGTATCGTCCGACGTGCCGAAGGCGGAGCGCGCGCCCGATCCTGCCGGCACGCCGCTGTCAACGCCTGCGGCTGCGCCGGTTTCTGCGCCTGCGCCTGCTCCGATCACCGCACCTGACGCGGCTCCAGCACCAGCTCCGGTTGCGGCACCTGTTCCGGCCCCCGCCGCGCCCGCTGCGGCACCGATCGCGAGCGACCTTACGCAGATCAAGGGGCTCGGCCCCAAGCTGGCGGCAACGCTCGTCGACCTCGGCATCACTCGCGTCGAGCAGATCGCCGCACTGACCCCCGACGCGGCCGCCGCGCTCGATGCGCAACTCGGCGTGTTCAAGGGCCGCATGACGCGCGACCGCTGGATCGAGCAGGCCACGCTGCTGAGCGCGGGCGACCGCGCGGGCTATGAGGCGGCGTTCGGGAAGCTGGGCGGGTAAGCACGGCAACGGGGGACGCAGGTCGGGGGGCTTTCGCTTGACTCGATTGACCCCAAAACGCGACATCTTCAGCGGCGATCGTTTCCATTCCTTGCATAATGCAGGCGGGAGCGGTCGACGATTTCAAAGAGCCGGAAAGGCATATCACAATCCCGTGATGTAGGACAGCGCGAGGTCGCGAACGATCGATTGCAGACGCCCGATCCCCGGCATATCCTCGGCGGAAGGCTACTCGTCGTGGCGATCTGTCGGAGACCATCGATGCGCTATCTGGCACTTCTCTTCGCGCTCGTCGCCACTCCGGCGCTTTCGGCAAGCACGCCCGCCGATGGTGCCGCCGCCTTGCTGGCGCAGACCGCCGGTCGCTGGCAGGGGGAGCTCGCATATCGCGATTACCAGTCGAACAGCTGGCAGGCGCTGCCGGTAACCGTGACGATCGCCGCGCAGCCCGACCAGGTGACGACGATCCGCACCGCCCAATTCGACGACGGACCCAAGACGGGGATCGTGACGATCACCACGGTGACGATGGTCGATCCCGCCGCCGCGACGGTGGCCTATGCCAGCTTCCGCCGCAGCCGCGCGCCCGATTCGGGAAGCGCCAAGATCGTCTCGGTCGTGCCTGGGGTCGATGCGGCGCACTGGACGATGGTGACGACCGAGCGGCGCGGCGACGGCAACGACATGGCGCAGGTGCGCGAAACGACCATGCGCGCGGGCGATACGATGACGACGCTGAAGGAGGTCAATCCCGATGGCGACAAGCAGGACGTCTGGCTTCCGCGCAACCGGTCGGTGCTGCGCCGGATCGGATCCTAGTCTCTGAAGAGAGCTCGACCGCTGAGGTCTTGGCGGCGCCTCAGCCGCCGCGAAACCCGCCGAGTCAGCCCAGCCGGAACCCGGCCTCGCGCGCGCGCCTCACCAGCAGCTTGTCGATCCGTCGCCCGTCGAGATCGACCACCTCGAACTTCCAGCCCTGCTCGACGAAGCTCTCGCCCTCGCCCGGCAGATGGCGGAACACCGCGAGCGCGAGCCCCGCGACGGTCGCGTAATCGCGCCCCTCGGGCAGATCGATCCCCAG
The DNA here is from genome assembly GCF_049898305.1 of Sphingomonas sp. PWP1-2. NCBI lineage: Bacteria > Pseudomonadati > Pseudomonadota > Alphaproteobacteria > Sphingomonadales > Sphingomonadaceae > Sphingomonas > Sphingomonas sp. PWP1-2. Next base: position 63,235 of record NZ_JAFCXM010000006.1, on the reverse strand, counting down.
TCGCTCGGCGAGCGCGTCGACCGCCATCTGGCCCGCGACCAGCAGCGAACCGTCGTCGCGCGTCACTACCGAGGGCGCATCGTCGGGGTCGGTGTCCGAGGCGAATTCGCCCGCGATCGCCGCGAGCAGATCGGCCGGCGTGACGATCCCTTCGAAATGGCCGTATTCGTCATGGATCAACGCCATCGGCACCTCGGCCTGGCGCAGCGCGTCGAGCGCGTCCATCGCGTCGATCTGGTCGAGCACCACCGGCGCCTGGCGCATCAGCGCGCGCAGGTCGAATGCCCCGCCCTCCAGCAGGGCGACCGCGATGTCGCGCGCCTGCACCACGCCGATCACGGTGTCGACCGAGCCTTCGGTCACCGGCAGCCGGCTGTGCGACGCCTGCATCAGCGCGGCGCGGATCCCGGCATCGTCCATCGTCGCGTCGATCCACTCGATGTCGGTGCGCGGCGTCATCACCTCGCGCACCGGGCGATCGGCGAGGCGGACGACCCCGGAGATGATCGAGCGTTCATGCTCCTCGATGATCCCCGACTTGCTCGCCTCGGCGACGATCAGATGGAGCTCCTCGGCGGTGACATGCTCCTCGCTCTCGCGCTTTAATCCCATCAGCCGGAACAGCAGCCCCGACGACGAATCGAGCAGCCACACCAACGGCGCGGTGATGCGCGCGAGCAGCAGCACCGGCCCCGCCATGATCGCGGCGAGCGGCTCGGGCGCGCGCAGCGCGATCTGCTTGGGGACGAGCTCGCCGATCACCAGCGAGGCGTACGTCGTGATGCCGATGACGATCGCGAAGCCCAGCGACTGCGTCGTCTCGGCGCCGAACCCGAGGAACGCCAGCCGCGCCGCGACCGGGCCGCCCAGACTCGCGCCCGAATAGGCGCCCGAAAGGATGCCGATCAGCGTGATGCCGATCTGCGTGGTCGAGAGGATCTTGCCCGGATCGGCGGCGAGCGCGAGCGCGGTGCGCGCGCCGCGCGCGCCGACGCGCGCCATCGCCTCGAGCCGCGCCTTGCGCGCAGAAACGATGGCGAGCTCGGACATCGCGAAGACGCCGTTGACGATGATCAACACGGCGATGATCGCGACGTCGATCCAGGGAAAGGGGGGAAGCGGGTGCATGGCGCCGCGCACCTTTCGCGCGAATCGGGTCATTGCACAACCGTTCTCGCGCTCCATCGTGCAGGCGGGTATGCGTCAGGGCGTGGCTGGACATCGGTGCGCAAGCGGAACAACCGGCGCATCCGGCGGGTTTGATCAGCCCTAGCAGCGCGTACCGGCTGGAAAAGGGATAGCAGCATGACGACGACCTTCCGCACCTTGGCGACCACCGCCGCGCTCGGCGCCCTGCTCGCGACCGGCGCGTGCGCGACGCCGCAGGCGGCGCAGACGCCGCGCGTGGCGGACACCGCGGTCGGCGGGATCGGCGCGGCGCTCGGCGGCTATCTGCTCGACGACGTCGTCGGCGGGCGGCGCGCCCGCACCGCGAGGATCAGCGCGGCCGGGATCGGCGGGATCGCGGGCGCCGGGATCGGCGCATACATGGACCGACAGGAAGCCGAGCTGCGCGCGCGGATCACGGGGACCGACGTGCAAGTGACGCGGCGCGGCGACGATCTGATCCTGACGATCCCGTCGGGACTGAGCTTCGCTTATAAGGATGCGAGCGTCGCGCCGGGCTTCCAGCCGACGCTCGACCAGATCGCCAGCGTGCTCAAAGCGTACGATCACGCGCTCGTCGACGTCTATGGCCACACCGATTCGGTCGGGTCGGAGGCGTACAACCAGCGGCTGTCCGAGCAGCGCGCGGCATCGGTCGCGGCGTAGCTCGTCGCACACGGAGTCCATTCCGCGCGGCTCGGCACCAAGGGATTCGGCAAGAGCCAGCCGATCGCCTCGAACGAGACGCCCGACGGCCAGGCGACGAATCGGCGCGTCGAGATCAAGATCGTGCCGATCGCCGATACCGATCTGCGCTAAGACGCGGCAGCGCGCCCGTCACCCCAGCGAAAGCTGGGGTCTCGTGCTGCTCGCGCGGTGCCTCCAGGCCGGAGACCCCAGCTTTCGCCGGGGTGACGGATGGGGTGACGGTTCGCGGGTCTCAGCGCCGCGCGGCGAAGAAGCCTTTCAGCAACGCCGCAGCCTCGCCCTCGCCGATCCCGGGAATGATTTCGGGCCGGTGGTGCACCGTGCTTTGCGAAAACAGCCGCGGGCCGTGCTCGACCGCGCCGCCTTTCGAATCGCTCGCGCCGTAATAGAGCCGCGCGATTCGGGCGTGGGCGATCGCGCCGGCGCACATCGCGCAGGGTTCGAGCGTGACCCACAAATCACAGTTCTGCAGCCGATCGTCGCCAATCGCGGCGGCGGCGGCGCGAATCGCCAGCATCTCGGCGTGCGCGGTCGGATCGTGCAGCGCGCGCGGGGCGTTCGCCGCGGTCGCGATGATGCGGCCGTCGAGCACCACCACCGCGCCGACCGGCACTTCACCGGCGGCACCGGCGGCGGCGGCGGCATCGAGTGCGGCGCGCATGAAAAGGGGCATGGGGATCACGACCGTCCCCATGCCCCAGTCAGGCGCGAATCGCTACTTACTGCGTGGTGACGCTGTTGCCGTCGGCGCCGGTCGGCTTGTTGACACGTAGCGTCGGGACCGAGATCGTCTTGGTCGTGGTGGTCACGGTCGGGACTTCGATCTCTTTGGTCTTGCTGCCGAATTCCACGGTCGCCATGTTGGCGGTGACCTCGGGCGCCTTGCCGCCGTTGACGCTGAGCGACGGCAACGAGCCCGCCCTGGTGTCGATCTTGAGCATACCCAGCGATACGAGCGCGACCACGACAAGCGCGGCAAGGCCGACCAGAGCTAACAGAAACCGCATGATCTTCTCCAACAGGACACTCGAACACTGCGCATTCGAATCGTTACCGTAACCAACGCCGCGTCTTCCTGAAGGTTGCAAGCGGTGCCGAACACGCAGCCGAATCGCCACGCGCGGTTGACCGACTGGCTCGCGTTCGGTATGCGCCCCGCCTTCACGAGCTGCTTCACGGCTCAATCTGGTATTCAGGAATTCAAGATGTCGCGCATCTGCGAACTGACCGGCAAGGGCCGGATGGTGGGTAACAACGTTTCCCACGCGAACAACAAGACCAAGCGCACGTTCCTCCCGAACCTGCAGAATGTCACGCTGATCTCCGACGCGCTCGGCACCAGCGTCAAGCTGCGCGTCTCGGCGCACGGCCTGCGCTCGGTCGAGCATGTCGGCGGGCTCGACAACTGGCTCGTCAAGACGACCAACGACAAGCTCTCGCTGCGTGCGCGTCGCCTCAAGCGCGACGTGTCGAAGAAGCTGACGGCCGCTGCGCCGCAGGCTGCAGCCTAACCTACCCTTTGCTCCGGTCGGGCTTATGCTCGACCGGATCGAGCCTGAACTTGAACAGCAGGCTGCGCTCTAGCGCGAACTGGTTATCGTCCGAGACGAGCCAGATGATTGTCGTGCCCGCTTCGCGCGTGGCGGCGACCCCCTCGAAATTGTCGTGCAGCAACGGTGCCGCGATCGTCGCGATGTCGCGTCCACGCACGCTCGCGCCCGGCTTGACCTGCTGTGCGTCGACGATCGTCAGCGTGCTCGAAAAGCGCAGCTGCGCGAAGCGACGGCTGAGGATCAGCCAGCGTCCGTCGGGCAGGACCGTCATGTCGGTCACGTCATACCCCGCGGGCGGAATGAAATTGAAGCGGAAGCCGCCACGCGGGTGCGCGACCGGATCGCCATAGAAGACGATCCCGCCACGCCCGGGCTGATCGGGCCAGGGCGTCGTCTCGTTGATCGTCGCCATCCCGCCGCCCGGCAGCAGCGTCATCGCCTCGGGCCCCTCATTCTCGGGCCAGTTCTTCATGACCGGCGGCGCGACATGCGCCAGCGCGCGATGAAAGCCCGAATCGTAGCGCCAGAACTGGTTGTGGCTTTCGAACCCGACCCAGACGTCGCCGGTCTTCGGGTCGACGCTCATCGATTCGCTGTCGCGGTCGCGCTTGCTCCAGCCCTGCCCTGGTCCGTCGGGGAGCGTGGTGATACTGCGCCGATGGACACGAAAATCGCGCCCCATCGTGAAGCGCAGCACATCGCCGCCGTCGCTCAGCAGCGTGAAGCGGTCGCCCGCGACGTGGAGCGACGAAAAGCCGCCAAAGGCGGGGTCGCCGCTCGACAGCTTGATCCCGCCGAGCCACGCCAGATCCCCCACGCGCGTGCGGTGCGGATCGGCGAAGTCGAGCTCGACCGGCTCGACCTGAAAGGGATAGGCTGGGTCGAACACCTCGCGCCGCTGCGCTCCCATCCAGTCGGGAACGAGAACGACGCACAGCAGGACCGACCACAGAATTCGCATTCCCCGCCCCTGCGGGAGGCATGAAGCGCGCGCAACCGGGTTTCGCCCCAGTGCTGCGATGAACGGTGGGTAACAAGCGCATTCAGGCTTACCTCAGCAGCCAGTCGGCATACCGTCATCATTGGACCACCGCCTATCAGGAGACGCATCATGATGAAGACGCTCACGCTCGCCGCTACCGCGATTGCCATGACCGCCTCGGGGCTGGCCGCAACGCCCGCTGCCGCGCAGCGCTACGACGATCAGAGCTATGCCTACGCCCAGGCCTATCGCGACGGCTACAATCGTGACGATGGCTATCAGGACCGCCGCGCATACCGCGATGACCGCCGCTATGATGATGGGCGCCGCTATGACGACCGCCGCTATTACAACCGTTCGCGCTGCAACTCGGGCAATACGGGCACGATCCTCGGCGCGATCGCGGGCGGTCTGCTCGGCAACACCATCGCAGGGCGCGGCGACCGGACGCTCGGCACCGTGCTCGGCGCAGGCGGTGGTGCGCTGGCCGGGCGCGCGATCGAGAAGGACGGAGAGCGCTGCCGATGACGAGTGCAGGCGCGGCGACGACCGCGCCGGTGCGGGCATAGCCCGCAGCACTCGGCACGGCCGGCGGGTCGCCCCCTGGGCGAACCCGACCGACGGCGGCTTTGCCGCCGGCGCCGCGCGTTTACAGAGTTACCCTCGGCGCACGCAAAGCGAGGGTGTGAGGCCGGCTTCTCCTCGAGGAGGCCGGCCTCTTCTTTGCGGGCAGTCTGGCTGGGATTGCCGCCGGCAAAGCCGTCGGCCGGATCGGGGTGAACCCCGTCCGCCGGCCGTGCCGGGCGCTGCGCCGCAGGCGCATCGGCGCGGGCGGGGCCGCGCCTGCGCCCGTCAGTACATATGCTGCCCGCCATTGATGCTGAGCGTCGAGCCCGTCACGAACCCACCCTCGTCCGAGCACAGGAACGCCACGCCGCGCGCGATCTCGCTCGCCTGGCCCAACCGGCCGACGGGGATCTTCGCGACGATCTTCTCCAGCACATCGGCCGGCACCGCCGCCACCATGTCGGTGTCGATATAGCCCGGCGCGATCGCATTCACCGTCACGCCAGCCCGCGCGCCCTCCTGCGCCAGCGCCTTGGTGAAGCCGTGGATGCCCGATTTCGCCGCGGCGTAATTGACCTGGCCGTACTGCCCGGCCTGTCCGTTGATCGACCCGATATTGACGATCCGCCCCCATTTGCGATCGCGCATGCCGGGGAACACGCCCTTGGCCATGTTGAAGCAGCCGCCGAGATTGGTGTCGATCACCTCTTTCCACGCCTGGTAGCTGAGCTTCATGATCGTGCCGTCGCGCGTGATGCCGGCATTGTTGACGAGCACGTCGACCGGCCCGAGATCGGCGGCGACGCGCGCGCAGCCGTCCTGGCAGGCGTCATAATCGGCGACGTCCCATTTGTACGCGGCGATTCCGGTGCGCTCGGTGAAGTCGCGCGCACGGTCGTCATTGCCGGCATAGGTCGCTGCGACGGTCATCCCGTGATCCTGGAGCGCAAGGCTGATCGCCTCGCCGATCCCGCGGGTTCCGCCGGTTACGATCGCGACGCGTGCCATTCTACTCTCCTCAAAGGATCTGTGTCCGGCGCGCACGCTAAGCGGCGCTCACCCAGCCTTCAAGTTCACGCGCGAGTAAAGTGCGCAACATTTCGACACCGGTGTCGCTGGCATTAAGGCACGGGATATAGGCGAAATGCGTGCCGCCCTTCTCCTCGAAACTCTCGCGCCCGCGGATCGCCAGTTCCTCGAGCGTCTCGAGGCAATCGGCCGAGAAACCGGGTGCGACGATCGCAATCTTGGTGATTCCCTTGGCCGGCAATTCCTCGAGCGTGATGTCGGTCGCCGGCTCGAGCCATTTCGCGCGCCCGAAGCGCGACTGGAACGACACGATCAAGGGTTTGCCGAGCCGCTCGCCGAGCAAGCGCCCGGTCTTCTGGCAATGGCAGTGATACGGATCGCCGAGTTCGAGCGTGCGCTGCGGCATGCCGTGGAAGCTCGCGACGATCGCCTGCGGCTCGAAATCGAGCGCCGCCACGCCCGCTTCGATCGAGGTCGCGAGCGCGTCGATGTAGACGGCATCGTCATGATAGGGCGGGAGCGTGCGCAGCGCGGGCTGCCAGCGCATCTTCGCCAGCGCCTCGAACGCCTTGTCGTTGGCGGTCGCGGTCGTCGCGCCGCAATATTGGGGATAGAGCGGCGCGACGAGGATCCGCTCGCAGCCGGCATCCTTCATCGCTTGCAACCGCTCGGGAATCGACGGCTTGCCGTAGCGCATCGCCCAATCGACCATCACGCCCGGCCCGAACGCGCCTTGCAGCGCCTTGTTCTGCGCCTTGGTGATCGCGGCGAGCGGCGAGCCGTCTTCGCTCCATACCTGCGCATAGGCTTCGGCCGATTTCTGCGGGCGCGTGTTGAGGATGATGCCGCGCAGGATCGGCTGCCAGATCAGCGGCGGAATCTCGACCACGCGCCGGTCCGACAGGAATTCCGCCAGATAGCGTTTGACCGACTTGGTATCGGCGCCGTCGGGCGTGCCGAGATTGGTCAGCAAGACGCCGACTTTCCGCTTGGGGATGGGGGGATGATCGGCAGGCAGCATCACAGGGTTCCGGGCATTAGCGGCAAGCTCCGCAGGCGATAGCCCGTAGCGGCTTGCAGCGCATTGGCAATCGCTGGCGCGACGGGCGGCACGGCAAGTTCGCTCACCCCGCCCGGATCGGCCTCGCTCGGCACGAGCTCGACGGTGATGTCGGGCGTGTCGGCGAGCCGTGGCAGCCCGAGCCCGCCAAGCCCGCGAACGGTCGCAAGATTGTCCGTGAAGCCCGTCGTGCAGCCCGTCGCCGCCGCCATGCCGAACAGCAGCCCACCCTCGATCTGCTGGCGGACGAGGTCGGGGTTGATCTGCCGCCCGCAATCGACCGCGGCGACGATCCGGTCGACGCTCACCGCTTGCCCCTCGCCGACATGCGCCTCGACCAGCACCGCGATGTGGCTGCCGCGGAAGCTGTGGCAGGCGATCCCCTGCCCGCTTCCCGCGACGCCGCCTTCCCAGCCGCCGAGCGACGCGGCGGTCGAGAGACACCGCGCGAGCCGCGCGTCGCCGCCGAGCATGGCGATGCGGAACGACAAGGCTTCGGTCCCGGCGACATGCGCGAGTTCGTCGAGGAAGCATTCGGTGAAGAAACTGGTGTAGCTGTGCGCGCCCGAGCGCCAATGCCCGGTCGGCACGCCGATCTCGGCGGGATGGTGATCGATCGCGACGGCGGGGATGCGATACGCCGGCATCGCGCCCGCGACGGCATAGGGGTCGGCCGCCCCGGCGAGCGCGAGCGCGGCGCTCGTGCCCGCGTCGTGCGCGAACATCCGCCGCGCGAGGTCGTGCCCCGTCGCGGGTGCGGCGATCTTGGCGGAAAGCCCGAGGATCTGGCCGTTGGTGCCGAGCCGCGCAGTCATCCGCGCGTGCGCCGGCGGGCGATAGCGATCGTGCAGCAGATCCTCGACCCGGCTCCAGACGAGCTGGACCGGACGCTTGATCGCGTGCGCCAGCACAGCCGCCTGCGCCGCGCACTCGGTCTCGAGATTGGCGCCGAACGACCCGCCGATGAGCATCGGGTGGACGAGCACCGCATCCTCGGCAAGCCCGATCGCCGCCGCTGCTGCGGCGCGCGCCACGCCCGGGGCTTGCGTCGGCAGCCACAGTTCGAGCCGGCCATGGCTGAACTGCGCGGTCGCGGTCATCGTCTCGATAGCGGCGTGGGGCGCGAGCCCGACCTGATACGCCGCGCTGACCAGCCGCGCGCCCTTGAACGCCGCGGCGACATCGCCTTGCGCGACCATCCGCGTTCCGGGCGCTGCAAGCGCGGCGGCGAGCGCGGCGGCGATGCTCGCGCTGGTCACGATCGGCCCCTTGGTCTCGAAGCGCGGCGCGAGCGCATCGAGCGCGCGGTTGGCCGACCACCAGGTGTTCCCGATCGCCGCGACCCAGCGATCGTTGGTGACGACCTGCAGCACGCCATTGACGCGGTCGGCCGCGGCACGATCGACGCGCGCCACTCTGCTGTCGCCGACCGGACCCTGGCGGATGCTCGCATAGACCATGTCGGGGAGCCGGACGTCGCCGGCAAAGGTCGCCGAACCGTCGACCTTCGACGGCGCATCGAGCCGTGGCAGCGACTGTCCCGACAGCCGCCCGGCGGGATCGCTGCGCAGCGGAAGCGGATCGGGCAGCGCCGCCCCCCCGAAATCGCGCACCGCTTCGACCGCGAGCTCGCCGAAGCGCAGCCGGTCCTTGCCATGCACGACGAAGCCCTCGCCGGTGGTGCAGGCCTGCCAATCGATCTTCCACCGCGCGGCGGATGCCTTGCACAGCAGGATCCGCGCCGCGGCCCCCGCCGCGCGCAGCGGATCCTCGAAACTGCGCACCGAGCTCGACCCTGCGGTCAGCGTCAGCCCGACCCGCACCGCATGGCCATCGCGCCAATGCTTGAGCAGGCCGTTGTCGGGCTGTTCGAACAATTGCTCGGCGCCGAACGGGTTGGCGTAAAGCGGATTGCTCGGCGCCGGCTCGACCCCGACGGTGCGCCAGTCGGCGCCGAGCTCGTCGGCGACGATCTGCGGCAGCGCGGTATAGACGCCCTGGCCATGTTCGGCCTGCGGCACCGCGACGATGACGCGTCCATCATCGCCGATCTTGAGCCACGCGCCGAAGATCGTCTCGCCGGGATCGGCAGTGAGATTGCCGACATAGCTGCGCGGCCACAGCTGCCACGCGACCACCAGACCGATCCCCGCGCCGCCCGCGATCAGCAGCGTGCGACGGTCGACCGTGGGGAGCGTGGGGGATGCCATCGCCAAGCTCTATCGCGCCGCGCGGTGCGCCGCCAGTTCGCTGTGCACCGCGCGGCGACCGGACGCCGACGGGCTGCAAAGCGGCATGGCGGCATCGAAGCGCCGAAACTGCACAAGCGGTCCTGTGCGAAGGCTCGGGGTGATCGCCAGCGACGCGCTGGTCACCAGGCCGAGGCAGCGCCGCGACCGCGTGTCGATGATTCGAGCCTGATCGTGCCCGGGTCCGGTGCCGCGCAGCTGCTGGCAAATGCCGGGCGTAGGGCTATCAAGGGCGGATGATGTCTCTCTACGCGCTGGCGCTGGCCTCAGCATTGCAGCACGCCGACACCGCAAATGGCGGTCCCGCGAGCACATCTGAGGTCGACGCCATACACTGCCGCCTCGATGTCCCCGGCTACACGCAGTTCGCCATGGCGATCGATGGCGAGGAGAAACTCGCGCAAACGCGCCGTTGGAAACGGATCGCCTCGCGCAATGCCTTCATGAACGAATATGAGCTGCCGCAAGCGATCACTGTCGCCGGCGCGTACAGCACCCGCCGGATCGCGTTCACCGCGAACGCAATCCTCGCCATCCTCGACTTGCCCGACCCAGCTACGGTCGCGCGCCCCGAGCAGGTCGAAAACGCCATGTCGACCGACCCGATGATCGCCGCGCTCGTCGACACCGGCACCATGACCGATGCGCAGGCGAAGGCTGCGGTCCCGTTTCGCAAATTCATGGGCGAGCGCATTCTGAAAGACGTCACCGAGCACGCGGCGGCGGGACAAAGCTACGGCAGCCATCTGGTCGTCGCGCGGACCATCTCCAACGCCACGACGCATCCGGGCAAGACCTTCTACGGCTGCAGCTACCGCTTCGAGATGCTCGACAAGGACGGGGTGCCGCTGTGACGCCGTGGCCCCGCCCGGCGGCATCATGGTGGCGCTGACGATTGCCGACGCCGCGGAGGATCCGCTGAGGAAACCGCGACCGCTCGGACGCGGCCGCGGATCGGCGACGGCGTCTAGCGCAGCGTCGCACCCGCCAGCTGCGCCGTGGCAGACAGCGTGGTCTGCGCCGCGTTCAGCCCAAGGCGGAAATCCTTGTCGTCATAGGTGCTGTAGAGGTCGCTCGGCTGGTGCCACTGCGGGTCCCAGCCGCTTCCGACCTGCGCGCCACGGTCGTTCTCGCGCAGGCTGACGGCCGGTGCCAGGTCCATGAACGGACTCGAATCGGTATTGGTCATGTGCCGTCCGACCGTGGCCGGATAGTCTGTCGCGTACCGCTCGTTCGCCGCCTGCAGCGCCCAAGCCAACTCCTGTGATTGGCCGGCCAGCTTGGATGCAGACTGGAATTCGATGTTCACGTCGGCCTCGGGACGCTGCACCGGACTCATGCTGCCGTCGGCGCGGGGCATGCCGTGATCGAACAGCATCATATCGTGTTGCATTACGCCGAGCCATTTCGGCTCGGAGTAGCGGCCCGATCCGGCAGGCGATTCCTTGCCTTGCAGTGCCGCCCGCTGCTCGACATAGGCCTTCGCGCCGTTGAGGCCGGTCTCCTCGTTGTTCCACAAGATGAAGCGGATCGAACGATCGGTCTGCACGTCGGGGCTGCTGAACACGCGCGCCAGTTCCATCACCAGCGCCGTGCCCGAGCCGTCGTCATTGGCGGCTTCGCCAAAGCCGATCCCGTCCATATGGGCGCTGACGATATACATCTCGCCAGGGTGGCCGCTCCCGATCTTAGTGCAATAGACCTCCTCGCGCGCGCCCGGGACCGCGGGCGGCGTGTCCAGCGCCCTGATCCGCGGGTCGGGCTGCGCGCCAGGATCGCTGTTCACGCCGGTCTTGCGCGTGAAGCCGCGCGAGCGCCCGCCACCGACCGACCGGCCGGGTTCGTCCGACCCGGCCACCACCGCTGCCCTGGCCGGTGCGACCGTATGGACGGGCTCCTCGCCGAACGTGTACTTCAAGCGCTCGGTATTGGTGCAGCCATAGCTCTTGAGTTGGGCTTCGATCCAGTCGGTCGCGGCGCGGTTGCGCGCGGTGCCCTGGCGGCGGTCGCCGAACCGGGTGAGCGCTTTGATCGTCGCCTTGTAGCGCTCCAGATCAAGCCGCTTGACCAGCACGCGGACCGGATCGACTGGCTGCGCCGTCGGCTGGGCGAGGACGGGGGTGGTCAGGACGGGAGCGGTCAGAACGAGGGCCATCGCCGCGGAAAGGGCGCGAAGGACGCGCTGGGGCGTCGGCTGGATCGGGCGGTGGTTCATCGCGTCCCCTTCTCGCCGCCATAATCCGTAAAGGATCAGCGGCATGTGTCTCCATCGTAGCCGAGGATCGGCTGGGCGCCATACCCGAAATGGCGCCGCGTCAGCCGATCACGGCTTGGGGTTCGAGATCGGCTTCGAGCCCGAACACGCCATTCTCCCGGCCGATGCCGGAGTGCTTGATGCCACCGAACGCAGCGGACATCGCCAGCGTCTGCGCCGTGCGGATGGCAGGCGCCTTCCGGCCGGTGCGCTGCATGCGCTTATCCAAGCGCTCAAGGTCGCGGGATCCGCGCGGCCAAGCCGTGCCCCATGCTGGGTATTTTCCGAGGCTGACGCGCGGCCTGCGGTGCGCCGATCAGGCGGCATTCTCCCGCCCCTTGATCAGAGGTATTGCGATGCACGACCGGACCCACGCCGCTGCAGCCATTGCGCATGCGGCATCCACCGAGCGCGACAGCGAGACCCCGTCGTCCGCCGCGCGATCGCCCAAATGGGCGAAATACCACGCCAAGATGGCAGGCGAGTTCCCCTCGCCCTTTCGCGGCGATGACGATCCGCTCGCGCGCCAGATCAACACATTCGTCGAGAAGCTCGACATGCTGCGCCCCGAAAAGGGTGGCCCGGCCTTTCTCGGCAAGAACCCGGCGCTCACGTATGCCTATCCCGACGTCAAGAACATCACCGTGCCGCAGGCGATGGGCGATCTCGACCAAGTGCTCGACGATGTCGTCAAGCTGTTCGAGGGCGCGCCCAATTGGGGCAACCCGCTGACGATGTGCAACGTCATCCCGCAGTCGAATACCGCGGCCGTCGTCGCGTCGATGCTGTCGCAGGTGTTCTCCGCCAACATCCTCGAGGGCGAATATGCCTGGAACGTCCACCGCGCCGAGCTCGAGACCGCGGGCATGGTCGCCAACATGTTCGGCTGGACCCCGGTCAACAGCGGCGCGATCTACACCTATGGCGGTGGCGGTTGCTGGACCTACGGGCTGAAATACGGGCTGACGCGCGTCCTGAAGGACTCACGCGACAAGGGCGTGCGGACCGACGCCAAGGTCATCTGTTCGCAGCAAGCGCATTACGTCCAGCAGAACGCGACCGACTGGCTGGGCCTCGGCATGGACAATATCGTCCATGTCCGAACCGATGTCGCGACCAACCAGATGGACCTCGGCCATCTCGAGGAATTGCTGACCGATTTCGCAGCACGCGGCATTCCCGTCGCGACCGTCGTCTGCACAATGGGGACGACCGATGCGAGCGCGTTCGATCCGATCGCGCTGGTCCGCGAAGTGATGGATCGCCACCCAAATCCCGCAGGCTTTGGCAAGGCGGTGCTGTATGCCGATGCGGTCGTCGGATGGTCGTGGGTCTATTTCAAGGATTATGATTTCGAGGCCAATCCGCTCGAATTCTCCGATCGGATCCTGCCCGTGCTGCGCCGCAATGGCGAGGCGATGCGCGCGCTCGAACATGCCGATTGCGTCGGGATCGATTTCCACAAGGTCGGCTGGGCACCCTATGTCAGCAGCTGCTTCCTGTACCGCGACGCGACCGAGTTCGAGTCGATCCATCGCCGCGGTGCGGACGCCTATCTGCAGGCGCGCACGCCGTACAATCCGATGTATTACACGCTCGAAGTCTCGCGCACCGCATCGGGCTCGCTCGCCGGTTGGGCGACGCTCAAATATTTCGGCAAGGAAGGGATGCAGGCGATCCTCGGCGGCATCCTCGAGACCAAATACTACCTCTACGACCTGATCCGCAGCCATCCCGACATGGTCTGCGTCAACCCCGACGACACCGGACTGATCACGCTGTTCCGGGTCTACCCCGAGGATATCGACGCGCAGGTCCAGTTCGGTCGCGAGCTGAGCGACCCGGCGCTGCGCAGCGACCTCATCAAGCATAACCATTTGACCGAAGCGGTCGGCAACAAACTGTTCGAATGGTTCCGTAGCGGCAAGCAGATCGACGGCAAGTACACGCCGTACATGAGTTTCAGCACGGGTTTTCGCGCCACGACCTACAATCGCGACGGGACCGACGACGAAGCCGTCGTCTACGCGCTGAAATCGTTTCCGATGAACGTCTTCATCACGCCCGAGACGATGCAATGGGCGCTGCACTGCGTCGCGGCAGCACGCGACGAAGTGCTCAAGCGCTAAACACTTGGTCCGACGTCTGCGCCGCCGGCAATAGTCGGCGGCACGCTTTTTCAAGGCTGTTCCCATGACCGAGCCCTCGCCCGCCGCCGCCATGCCCGGCGGCAAGCCCAAGCCCGCGGGGTGGCTCGCGCATGGCGGCCAGACCAAGCCACAACCCAAGATCGTGATCGGCATGCTGGCGTTCGCAGTCATGAACGTGACGACGATCGTCAGCCTGCGCGGCATGCCCGCCCAGGCCGAATACGGCATGGCGTCGATCTTCTATTATCTGTTCGCCGCGATCGTGTTCCTGGTACCTGTGGCGCTGGTCGCTGCCGAACTCGCCGCGACCTTCCCCAAGCAAGGCGGCGTGTTCCGCTGGATCGGCGAGGCGTTCGGCCCGCGCTGGGGCTTTGCCGCGATCTATTATCAATGGCAGGCGGTGGTGATCTGGTTCCCGACCGTGCTGATCTTTGCCGCCGCCGCGCTCGCCTATATCTGGTGGCCGCCCGCGTTCGACCAGGCGCTCGCCGACAACAAGGTCTACACGATCACCGTCCTGCTCGCGGTCTATTGGTTCGTGACGCTGGTCACCTTCCGCGGCATGGCGGCATCGACCCGGCTGAGCTGGCTCGGCGGTCTGTTCGGGACGATCATCCCCGGCGCGATCCTGATCGCGATCGGCGGCGCCTATGTCGCGGCCGGCAAGCCGATGCACCTCGACCTGCACGCCAGCCTGATCCCAGACTTCAGCGATTTCCACAACATGGTGCTGGCCGCCAGCGTCTTCCTCTATTTCGCCGGCATGGAGATGCAGGCGGTCCATGTGCAGGACCTCAAGAACCCGACGCGCAACTATCCGCTGTCGGTGCTGATCGCGACGGTCATGGTCGTGGTGATCTTCGTGCTCGGCACGCTCGCGGTCGGTGCGGTGATCCCGCGCGCGGCGATCGACATCAACCGCGGGCTGCTCGTCGCGTATAACGAACTGTGGGCGGCGTTCGGGCTGCCGTGGCTCGGCAACGTGATGGCGGCGACGCTGGCGTTCGGCGTGCTGGGGCAAGTCAGCGTGATCGTCGCGGGGCCGTCAACCGGGCTGCTCGCGGTGGGCAAGGCGGGGTATCTGCCGCATGTCCTGCAGAAGACCAACGCGCACGGTATTCCGGTCGCGATCCTGATCCTGCAAGGTCTGCTCGTCACACTGCTGTGCGTCGCGTTCACCGTGCTGCCGTCGGTCGAATCGGCCTATCAACTGCTCAGCCAGATGGCGACGATCATCTATCTGGTGATGTACGTCCTGCTGTACGTCGCCGCGATCCGGCTGCGCTACACCCAGCCGGACCGCGAGCGGCCGTTCCGCATTCCCGGCGGGAATGTCGGGATGTGGCTGGTCGGCCTGCTCGGGCTGGCCGGGGCGCTCGTCGCGCTGGGGTTCAGCTTCATCCCGCCGGCGCAGATCAGCACGGGCAGCCCGGTGCTCTATGTCGGCGCGCTGGTGGTCGGGTCGGCGGTCTTCCTCGCCATCCCCTTCGTGATCTACGCCTTTCACAAGCCCGACTGGAAAGCGGCGGATTCGGACTTCGAACCGTTCGAAACCGCGGCATGACGGCACTCGACACCAGCGCGCTGGTGACGATGACCGTCGGCCTGTTCGCGATCACCGCGCCGATCGCGGTGCTGCCGTTGTTCGTCGCCGCTACCGCTGGCCAGACACAAGGGGACCAGCGTCGCACCGCGCTGATGGCGGCGGCGACCTATGTCGTCGCGGGGCTGCTCGCGCTGTTCATCGGCAATGCCGCGCTCGGCGTCTTCGGGGTCAGCATCGCCGCATTGCGCGTGGCGGGAATGGCGGTGATCGGCGTGATCGGCTGGCAGATGCTCAACGCCCCGACCCCGAGCGAAGCGACGCCCGTCCGCAGCCACCACCACCGTGCGTCCAACACGCATGTGCCGGTCGCCGCGCACAATGCCGTCGCCCCCTCCCCCGCATCGGTCGGGATTCTGCCGCTGGGCTTCCCGATCTATGCAGGCCCCGGGGTCTTGTCGGTCATCATCGCCTGGGGCAGCGTCAGTCGCCCGGTCTATCTCGCCGCGATGGCCGCGATCCTCGCGAATGCGGCGGTCATCGTCGCGCTCGATTTCCTGGCCGCGCCGATCACGCGGGTGATCGGGGAGAAGGCCTTGCTGATCACCGAAAAGATCTTCGGCCTGCTCGTCGTCGCGATCGCGGTCGGCGGAATGGCGAGCGCGCTGGTCGTGCTGTTTCCAGGGCTCGACGGGCGATGAAGACGGTGTGCGCGGCGGTCGCCCTTTGCGCGCTGGGATCGCCCGGCGCAGCGCTGGCGCAGGATGCGGATCTGGCGGTTCGCAACCAATGGTTCACCGGCTCGCTCGAGGCGTCGTCACCAGCCTTGTCGACGGCCGGGACGCTCGCGATCGAACCCTATCTCATCTACAAGATCGATACCGGCGCCTATGACGATCGGGGCCATCGCCACTCCGGCGGCGACGGCGTGCATCAGACGCAGTCGGTGACGGTCGTGAAATATGCGCTCACCGACCGGCTGAGCTTCCAGGCGCTGCCGACGATCGTCCGCGTGACCGATGGGCATGACGCGCGGGGCCTGGGGATCGCCGATCTGCCGATCGAGCTGGAATATCGCCTGAAGGACGAGAATGGCCGAACCGGATCGCCCTCGATCACCGCGAGCGCCGGCCTCGTGCTGCCGATCGGCCGCTACGATCACTTGACGACCGTGCTCGACGGGCTCGGCACGGGTGCGATGCTGGCCAAGCAGGGCCTCGTCGTCGAATCGCTGTTCGACACCACGGGTGGCCACCCGGTTCGTCTCCGCCTCTTTGCCTCGGTGACCGAGGCGCTGGCGTCGGCAGGCGTTCGCGATCTGAGCGTCTATGGCACGACGGACGGCTTCGTCGGCCACGCCATGCCGGGCGTGTCCGCGCAGTTCGGTGTGGCCGCCGGCTATGCGCTCGACCAGCGCTGGGTGATTGCACTCGATCTTGTCCGGAGCGATGCCAGTGGTTCGCGGCTGACGGGCGTCGATGCCAGCGGGACAGTGCGACGGACCACGGGCCGGCGCGCAAGCCGAACGACCTTGGCGCCGGCGCTGGAATATAACTGGTCGGCCCGCGCCGGGCTCATTGCGGGGGTCGAAGTGTCCGTCGCCGGCCGCAATACACCGTCCTACGCCGCGCCCCAGATAGCATTTGCCTTGGCATTCTAGCGTTCGTCGCGTCGAGCGATACCCCGATGGTGTGCGTAATTTCCGACGCTGCTCGCGCCGGGGGAACGGGACTACCGCGGGATGCTTGGGACAAGAGGATCAACGCATGAGCAGCTATACTCTCGTCAGCAGCGGAATTGCCGCGCTTGCCGGGGCGGTCATCCTGCTGCGGGATGGAGAAGTCGCGGGCGCGGACATCACGATCCTCGAGGAACGTCACCAGAGCGGCGGCGCGTTCGATGCGCACGGTAGCGCCGAGGACCGATATTTCCTGAGCGGCAGCCATATGCTCGAGGCGATGTACCAATGCACCGTCGACGTGCTCGACGACATTTCTTCGGCAAGCGACGCGACGATCTCGGTGCCCGAGGAAGCCAACCCAGCCGCTGCGGAATGGCGGTGGGACAATGAGGTGCGGCTCGTCAATCTGGACGGCTCTCGCTCGGATGCGCACGCCATGGGATTCACCGAGCACGACCGGATCGAACTGCTCGCGCTCATCGGTGGATCCGAGCGCAGGCTCGGCGACAAGCGCATCACCGATTGCTTCGCGGCCCATTTCTTCGAGACCACCTTCTGGCTGGAATGGGGGGCGCTGTTCGCGTTCGAGCCGTGGCACAGCGCAATCGAATTCCGCCACTACTTGCGACGCTTCATCGATCATTTCTCGGCGATCGAAGTCTAGGACGACATCTGTCGTACCATTTACACCCAGCATGACGGCATGATCGTGGCGTTCAGGTCCGCCATCGCGTCTGTCTCGAGGATCTCGGCTTTGCTGCACGCAGCACCGTGATCACCGTGATCACCGTGAGCGGCATCTCACTGGCCGCCCCGAACACGCGTTGCCGTGTCCATCGCAGTCGTGAGCGCATGCAGAGTGAAAGGCTTGGCGAGGACCACGGCGTCCGGCACCGCCTTCAAGAGCTGGATCGTATCCCCGCTCATATAGAAATGCGCGACAAAGCCGCGGGCAAGGATCCGCCGCATTGCGGATACTCCGCTGCCCTCGGCAAGATTGCCGTCGACGATCAGCAGATCGGGCGCCAAGCGCCGCGCCGCCGCCACGGCATCGCTCTCGGTCGATGCGATGTGGCACACATCGTGCCCCATCGCGATCAGCAGATCGGCAAGATCCATCGCGATCAGGACGTCATCCTCGACGAGGAGGATTCTGCGTCCAGGGCTCACAGCCGCGCACGCCTTGCCTCATCCGCGCGACGTCCACGCCCGGACACACCGTGGTACACCGCCGGTGGCTGCGCGCGCACGATCTTGGGCAAGCTGTTCGGGTTCGGGTACACTGTCTAGCCTCCAGGCCACCCCGTCGGCGATAGACATGAACCCGGGCACGATCGTGAACGGCGTTGTCATCAGGGTCGTCCGCGGTACTGCCTCAGAAAAATGCGCGCAGTCAGTCTCGGAAAATACTCAAGCTCATTGTGCACACCGGCGATTTATTTTTCAGCGTAACTATGCGTAGGATGGATGGGACCAGACAGTGCTACGTCCATTTCATGACCGTAAATAAAACACCATCGGTGGGGGCAAGCGACCAGCCTCTGCCCCATCCGGCGTCGCCGATGCCGCAAAAGGCTACCCCCAAAGTCGCTGGGCCGCGGCTTGCGGAGTCGGTCCCGATCGTCGCGATAGGCGCTTCGTCGGGGGGACTTAAGGCGGCATCCGGACTGCTCGACGCGATCTCACCCACCACGGGCATGGCGTTCATCGTCGTTCAGCATCTCGATCCGACGCACAAGAGCATGATGGTCGACCTGTTGGCCGATCATACCACGATGGACATCGGCGAAGCGGTCGATGGCTGCGTGATCCGCCGCGACCATATCTACGTCATTCCCCCCGGCCGATATCTTTCGGTCGAAGACGGCGCGCTGGCCCTTTCCCCGCAACAGTCGCACCATGGCGCGCGCCTGCCGTTCGACTTTTTGCTGGCGTCGCTGGCGGAAGAATGCGGTGACCGGACGATTGCCGTAATCCTGTCGGGAACGGGCGCAGACGGCAGTGGCGGGCTTGCCGCGCTGAAAGCCGCAGGCGGCTATGCGATCGCGCAAAAGCCCGAACAGGCCGATTATGACGGTATGCCGCGGAGCGCGATCGAAACGGGGCTGGTCGATCAGACCCTTGCGCTGGAAGACATCCCCCAGGCACTGGCGGACCGCAAAGTCGCGATCGCGCAGTCCGCCGCCGCACCGAGCGTGCCCGCCCCGCCGAGCATGCCCGCCCCGCCCGCATCGACCGACCTGAACGCGATCATCGCCTTCCTCGACGACAACACGGCGCACGACTTCCGCCAGTACAAGTCGGGGACGCTGGAACGGCGGATCGAGCGGCGGATCGTGCTACGCACGCTCGCGCCCGGCAATCTTGCCGGCTATCTCGATCTGCTGCGCACAGAGCCGGCCGAGCGCGACCTGCTCGCCAAGGACCTGCTGATCAACGTGACGCGCTTCTTCCGGGATCCGGCGATCTTCGATGCGTTGGCGCAGACGATCCTTCCCGACCTCGTCCGGCTCCTCCCCGAGCAAACACCGCTCAGGATCTGGGTCGCGGGATGCAGCACCGGTGAAGAGGCCTATTCGATCGCGATGCTCTGCCGCGACGCGATCAAGGCGTCGGGACGCGACATCAAACTCAAGCTCTTCGCCTCCGACGTCGACCCGGACGCGATCGCGACCGCACGCGAGGGGCTGTATCCGTTCGATATCGAGAACACGGTCCCCGCGGACCTGCTCGCGCGCTTTTTTGTTCGGGACGAGGCCGGCTACCGGGTGGCGACCGCGCTGCGGGACACTGTCGTCTTCACCGTGCAGGACGTACTGTCGGACCCGCCCTTTTCTAAGATCGATCTCGTCTCCTGCCGTAACCTGCTGATCTATCTGAACCCCGAGGCGCAGGCCAAGGTCATATCGCTGTTCCATTTCGCGCTCCGCGAAGGCGGCATCCTGCTGCTCGGATCGTCCGAGACGGTGGGCAGCGCCGGAGACCGGTTCGAAGTGATCGCCAAGTCGGAACGCATCTACCGGCACGTCGCGCACGGCCGGACCGGCACCACGGGCTTTCCCGTCAGCTTCGGCGACGCGCTGCCGATGCCGGGGACGACGGGCCGGTCCGCCTCATCGCAGCGCCAGGCCACGCTGGCGGACATTTGCCGCCGGGCCGTCATCGCCACCCACGCGCCCGCCGCCATCCTGATCAATCGCAAGCGGCAGTGTCTCTATTCGATCGGGCCGACCGATCGCTATCTGCGGATCCCGCCGGGCTATGCCACGCTCGACTTGCTTGCGATGGCGTCCCCGACGCTCCGCACCAAGTTGCGGCTCGCGATCGACAAGGTCAGCGAGGCAACGCCGCGCGTCGATGGCGGCCGGACGCGCGTGATGCAGGACGGCATCGCCATCTGGTTTCGGATCGATGTCATGGCGGTGGTCGACGGGCAGGACGACATGCTGCTCGTCTGCTTCGTCGAGGAACCGGGCGAGAGCGCGGGTGCGACGGCATCCCCCAACCGCGGTGACGCCGCGCGGGTCACCGAGCTCGAGCAGGAACTGGAGGCAACCCAGGCGGAATTGCAGACGTCGATCCTGAACCAGGAAACGTCGAGCCAGGAACAGAAGACGATCAACGAGGAAGCGCTCTCGGTCAACGAGGAGTTCCAGTCGACCAACGAGGAATTGCTGACGTCCAAGAAAGAGCTGCAGTCGCTCAACGAGGAACTGACCGCGCTCAACAGCCAATTGCAGGAAACGCTGGAACGACAGCGCCTGACCTCGGACGATCTGCAGAACGTGCTCTACAGCACGAATGTCGCGACGCTCTTTCTCGACATCGACTTGAAGATCCGGTTCTATACGCCCGCGATCAAGTCGGTCTTCAACATCATCGCCGGCGACATCGGACGACCGATCACCGACCTGGGCTCGATCGCGACCGATCCCGACCTGTTGGGTGATGCGCGCAAGGTGCTGGCGGATCACGGCTTGATCGACCGCGAGATCAGCGCGCCGAACGATACGTGGTTTCTGCGCCGCGTGTTTCCCTATCGCACGCATGACGATGCCGTCGAAGGCGTCGTCATCACCTTCGCCGACACCACCGACCGGAAGATGACCGCCAAGGCGCTCGAGGCCGCCAAGATCGAGGCGGACCGCGCCAATCTTGCCAAGTCGCGCTTCCTTGCGGCAGCAAGCCACGATCTGCGCCAGCCGCTTCAGTCGCTGACGCTGCTGCAGGAACTGCTGAGCCAGACCGTCGAGGGCGAGAAGCCCAGAAAACTCGTCTCCCGCCAGGGCCAGACGCTGGCCGCGATGTCCGGCATGCTCAATGCACTGCTTGACATAAACCAGATCGAAGCCGGCGTGGTGGAGGCAAGGCCAGTGGTCTTTCCGATCGCCGACGTGCTCGATCTGCTGCGCGACGAGTTCGGTTATCTCGCACAGGCCCGTAACTTGTCGCTGCACATCCTGCCAAGCGCGGCGTTGGTCCACAGCGACGCCACGCTGCTCACGCAGATGCTTCGCAACCTGCTGGGGAACGCGATCAAATATACCAAGCAGGGCAAGATCCTGCTCGGCTGTCGACGGCGCGGCGACACGCTTCGAATCGAAGTTTGGGATACCGGGATCGGGATCGCCGCCGACCAGTTGCACGCGATTTTCGAGGAATTCCACCAGATCGACAACGCCGCGCGCGAACGCAGCCTCGGCCTGGGTCTTGGCCTGTCGATCGTGCAACGCCTCGGCCATTTGCTCGGACATGCCATCGACGTTCGCTCGCGCCCGAACGCGGGCTCGGTCTTCACGATCACGCTTCCCTGCCCGGCCGCCGATCCGCCGGGCGCCGTCGCCAAACCACCCGAACCCGATGCGGCCCCGGACGGGCACCGGCGCACCTGCAAGATCGTCGTCGTCGACGACGACCCGGATGTCGTCGAATTGCTGGAACAACTCCTCAAGCGCGAGGGGCATATCGTCAAGACCGCGGCCGATGCAGCATCCGCGATCAAGCTGGTTGCGGGCAGCGCGATCAAGCCGGAATTGCTGTTGACCGACTATAACCTGCCCGGCGGCCGGGATGGCCTCGATCTCCTGCGCAGCCTTCGCGCGACCCTGCCGCACGGGCTCCCGGCGATCGTCCTCACCGGAGACATATCGAGCGCGGCGCTGGCGCGGATCGCGGCAGAAGACTGCGTGCAACTGAGCAAGCCGGTGAAGGCGCGCGACCTGCTCGCGGCGATCGAGCTCCTGTTGGCCCGGGCACTGCCGTCGGCGTTGCACCCGGCCGGAGCTGTTGCGATTGCGGGCCCATCGATCACCTATGTCGTCGACGACGACCCGTACATTCTGGCGACGATCCGCGATGTGCTGGAGGGCGATGGACGCAGTGTCCAGGATTTCCCAAATGCAGAGGCGTTTCTTGCAGCCTATGCGCCGGGCAATGACGGGTGCCTGCTGGTCGACGCGCACCTGCCAGGGATGAGCGGCGTGGCGCTGATCGAGCAATTGCGCGCCCGCGCAAACCATCTCCCCGCGATCTTGATCACGGGGAGCGGCGATATCGGGCTCGCGGTCAAAGCAATGCGAAGCGGCGCCTGCGATTTCATCGAAAAGCCGGTCGGCCGGGTCGAATTGCTTGCGAGCGTCGCGCGTGCAATTGATCAGTCACACGACCTTCGGCTGCGGGATGACGCGCACCAGAAAGCGGCGGCGCATGTCGGCGAATTGACCGACCGCCAGCGTGAAGTCATGGACCTGGTTTTGGCGGGCCATCCCAACAAGAACATCGCCGCCGATCTCGGGATTAGCCAGCGCACCGTGGAAAACCATCGCGCTGCGGTCATGCACAAGATGCAAGCCAAGTCGCTTCCCGAACTCGCGCGGATCGCGCAAGCCGCCGCCGACGGGAATGCGGCACGGCCGCGTTCGGCTCTGCCCCCGACCGAAAGTGCGGCGGTCTGAGGCAGGGCGTTGCAGCGGTCGAGCGGAGCATAGCGCCGCTGCACCGCGCTATCCGGCCGATATCAGTGTCCGGCAGTCCGCCTGCATATCGCAATCGCAGCACGCCGCGGCCTCGCCCACCGTGTCGATACACCGCGCACGGTAGAGGCGCGCGAGATGGGCGTGCGACCATGCGGCGGGGCCACAGTCGGTCGCCGCCGCGATCAGGTCTTCGGTGCGTGCCCGGTCGCGCAAAAACGCTCTGGTTTCGATTGACATGGCACTGGTCTTTCCGGCTGACCGCGGCGGGGTGGAGCGGTCCTCGGGCCAGATGCTATGGTGACGAACACGGCCGCCCAAGGATCGGAAACTACGCACGGAACAACCATCGCGAGCCGACGGACGCCTACTCGCTATCCGATCCGAGGATTTCTGCAATTTTAGCGGCGATATCTTCGGGACCTAGGATAAAATCGACACAGCCACTGGCAATGGCGCTGTCGGGCATGTCCGCCTGAATCGCGGACGCCGGCAATTGGGCGATCGTGACCCCGCCGCACGCGCGAATCCCGCACAGCGCGTCCGCACCATCGCCGTCATAGCCCGACACGATCACCGCGATCAGCCGGCCATGTCAATATTGCGTCAGCGATTGCAGGAAGACGGTGATGACGTCCGGCCATCCCCGCGGTTTGGAGATCGCCGTGAGGCGAAATGCCCCGTCCAGCACGTGCAGGTCGCGTTGCGCGGGAATGATGAAGACGTGGTTCGGTCGGATATCGAGCCCTTCGGTAATGAGCTCGACCGGCATCGCGGTATGCCGCGGGAGGATTTCGTGGAGCAGGGTCGAGACGGTTCGCAAATGGTTCACGATCACGATCGCCGCCCCGAGATCACTCGGTAGATTGTCGAGCAAGCGCTTGTACGCATCAAGGCCACCCGCCGATCCGCCGACGCAGATGATCGGTATATCCCGATCTGTCATTGAACGAATGCTCCTTTGCGTGAATGCGCCAAGCTATGTCCTGCGTCGGCACGCGCGACGGGCGGCGGTGATCGACCATAGGCATTTCTGCGCGGAACCCCGTACGCTTTCTGGTGCGGTGCCGGCATTCGGTCCGAATCGCTTGGAGTCGCCGCTCCGCTCGAGCAGCGTGACGGCGGCGGCGCAGCAATTGCCCCGGGCGCCACGCTGCTGCGTTCACAGGGCCGAAGTGATGGCCGGCGCGTTGTGCGTCATGAACCAGACCGGCTCCGGGCTTGACCCTGACACGGTGTCAGACCCTATCTGGGTTCGCATGGAGACCCAGATGACCAGCGACGTTCCCGTGCACGGCCTCGACCCCGACAGTCCTCGAGCGGACGGGATGGTGACCGATCCCGTCTGCGGCATGACCGTGGACGCGACAAAGACCGCACATCACGCCGACCATGAAGGTCACCGCTATTCCTTTTGCAGTGCGCGCTGCCGGAGCAAATTTATCGCAGCCCCCGAAACCTACCGCGCCGGCAAACCCGTACCCGCGCCCAAAGCGGGCCCCGGTGGAGTATGGACATGCCCCATGCATCCCCAGATCCGGAACGACGGTCCGGGAACGTGCCCACTCTGCGGCATGGCGCTCGAGCCCGAAGATCCGACGCTCGATACGGGGCCAAACCCTGAACTCACCGATTTTACCCGACGAGCCTGGGTGGCCGGGGCGTTGAGCGTTCCGTTGCTTGCGATTTCGATGGTGGCCGAGATGCTCGGCATCACGCTCGTGCCGCCGACATATTCGCCGTGGATCCAGCTCGCGCTCACCGCACCGATCGTCCTGTGGGCGGGTGCGCCGTTCTTTCAGCGCGGCTGGACGTCGATCCGCACGCGACACCTCAACATGTTTACGTTGGTCTCGCTCGGCGTCGGCGCGGCATTCAGCTATAGTCTCGTCGCGACGATCGCGCCCGGCGTGTTCCCGCCCTCGTTCCGCATGCACGGGGTCATTCCGGTCTATTACGAGGCGGCTGGCGTCGTCGTGACGCTGGTGCTGCTCGGGCAGGTTCTCGAACTGCGCGCGCGCGCGGCGACGGGTAGAGCCATCCGCGCGTTGATGGATCTCGCGCCGAAGACAGCGCGGCGATTGCGCGAGGATGGCAGCGAGGAAGAAATTCCCCTCTGCGACGTCGCCACCGGCGATACGCTGCGGGTGCGGCCCGGCGAGGCATTGCCGGTGGATGGCATCGTGGTCGATGGCCGGTCGTCGGTCGACGAAGCGATGCTGACCGGCGAACCGGCAGCGGTGCTCAAGCAGAAGGGGTCTTCCGTCACCGGCGGGACGATCAACGGCACCGGCTCGCTGGCGATCGAGGCGCGTGCCGTCGGCGCCGACACGGTCTTGGCGCGGATCGTCAAGATGGTCGCCGAGGCGCAGCGCAGCCGCGCACCCATCCAGGCGATCGCCGACCGTGTGTCGGGCTGGTTCGTGCCGCTGGTGGTGGGGGTCGCGATCCTTACTTTCGTCGTGTGGAATGGGGTGGGGCCGGAGCCGCGCTTCGGCCATGCCTTGCTCAACGCCATCGCGGTGCTGATCATCGCCTGCCCGTGTGCGTTAGGGCTCGCGACGCCGATGTCGATCATGGTCGGCACCGGGCGTGGTGCGCGCGGCGGCGTGCTGATCAAGGATGCCGAGGCGCTTCAGATGATGGCCGTCGTCGACACGCTGGTGATCGACAAGACCGGCACGCTGACCGAGGGCCGCCCGAAGGTGACCGCGATCGAGCCTGGTGACGGCTTCGATCGCGATACGGTGCTCGCGGCGGCGGCGGCCGTGGAGGGCCAGTCGGAGCATCCGCTGGCCGCTGCCATCCTGCGTGCCGCGCAGGACGCAAAGCTGAGGCTCGGGTCGCTTGCGCAGTTTGCATCGCAGACCGGATTGGGTGTCAGCGGTCATGTCGATGGCAAGGCGGTCGTGGTGGGCAATGCGGCGCAGATGCACCGGATCGGGGTCGATGCGGGGTCGCTCTCGGAGTCAGCGGAACGCTATCGCCGTGACGGCGCGGGCGTGATGCTCGTCGCAATCGCGGGCAAGCCGGCCGGATTGATCGCGGTCGCCGATCCCATCCGGGACTCCGCGCGCGACGCCATTGCTGCGCTCAAGGCGGAAGGGTTGCGGATCGTCATGCTCACCGGCGATGCCGAGGCAACCGCGCAGGCCGTTTCCACGGCGATCGGCGGGATCGACGAGGTCCATGCCGGGCTCAAACCCGAAGACAAGGCGCGGATTATCGGCGAGCTCCAGGCAAAGGGTGCCAAGGTCGCGATGGCGGGCGATGGCATCAACGACGCGCCCGCGCTCGCCGCGGCAGACGTGGGTGTGGCAATGGGCACCGGCACCGACGTCGCGATCGAGAGCGCGGGCATGACGCTGACCAAGGGCGATCTGGCGGCGATGGTGCGTGCGCGCCGTCTGGCCCGCGCGACGATGCGCAACATCCGCCAGAACCTGTTCTTCTCGTTCGTGTTCAACGGCATCGGAGTCCCGATAGCAGCCGGCGTGCTCTATCCCGTCACCGGTTTGCTGCTGTCACCGATGATCGCGGGCGCGGCAATGGCGCTGTCGAGCTTCACCGTGGTGACCAATGCGTTGCGATTGAACCGGGCCAAGCTGTGAAAATCGGGCCCGCATCGCAGGCGAGCGGCGTCTCGCAGCGGATGATCCGCCATTATGAGACGATCGGCCTGATCCCGGCGCCCCTCCGCCGCGACAGCGGGTATCGCGATTATGCCGATGCCGATGTGCACCGCCTTCGCTTCATCGCGAACGCGCGCGATCTGGGCTTCCCGATCGAGGACATCCGCTCGCTGCTGGGACTGTGGAACGATCGCGACCGCCAGAGCATCGACGTCAAGCGCCTCGCATTGGCGCGCGCCGACGACCTTCACCGCAAGGCCCTTGCACTGGAGGCGATGCGAAATACGCTGCTCGATCTCGCCGAACGATGCCATGGTGACGGGCGGCCGGATTGCCCCATCATCGCCGCCCTCGATACCGCATAGGGTCGCCACGACCTCAGCCCGTGCGATGCCCCGGCGCGCGCCGATCATCCGCCTTACACCTCGGCGTGGCGATGGCTCCTCGAGCGCGCAGCCCGCTCAGCGCGCGTCGGCACCACTGCCCAATGACAGGCGTTCGGGCCGAAGTCGCGTTGGGCATCGTCGCGCCTGAGCGTCATTCCGAGCGGGCGTTCGCCCATATCCGCCAGGAAAGCGGGAAAATCGTCTCTCCACCGCGCAGCCACCGCAATCCCTCGGCCGCCGCATTGCGGATAGCCGCTGACCTTTGGATTGTCGCACAGGCTCTTCATCGCCTGCCAAGCGCGGTAGGTCGGCGCATGCCGTTTGTCAGCGCGCTCGCCATGCGTGCGCAGCCGTGCGGCGCTGATCTCGCGGTGTCTGCAGCCACAGCTCGTGGTGCTTCCTGCCCGTACGTTGCCGCCATGCGCCACGATCATGGTGCCGCAATCACAGGCGAACAGCCAATGACAATGGCCGTGCCGATCGGTGTGCGAAAAATCCACACCCAGGAGCCGCGCATAGCGCAGCCCGGCCATGTCGATCCGAACCTTGCGCATCTCCCCCGTCACCCGTGCTTGTCGGCTGCAGGCTTTGGTTGCACCGACCAGGCGGCGGGTTCGTCGCCCTGGTCGGCCTTGGCCGCCGCTGCCGTGGCCTGCACGGTATCTGGCCGATGATGCGCGGCGGCATAGACGGTATAGAGTTGCATCGGCGTCGTGCCGGTATTGGTGATGTTGTGCCACGTCCCCGCCGGAACGAGCACACACCAGCCGTCCGAAACGTTTTTCTCGAAGGTCAACGCGTCCTTGGCAGCGCCCATCTGCACGCGCCCATGGCCGGCATCGAGGCGCAGCAACTGATCGGTTTCGGGATGCGCCTCGAGTCCGACATCGCCACCGACCGGGATCGACATCAACGTCACCTGCAGATAGCGACCGCTCCACGCGACGGACCGATACTCGGCATTGTCCTTGGTCGCGCTTTCGAGGTCGAACGACTGCGGCTGTGGCCCGATGTCTTTGATGCGTGAGTCGGTGCCGGCCATCATTCGTCTCCTCGAAAGCGTCGACCGGGCGTGGACTGCTTCACCCATTCTGAAGCGCACGCCGTGTCGCGATGGCGCTATCTGGCAGGCCGCCGCGACGGAACAGCATCGGAAACTACGCACGCCACAGGATGCTGCGCCGGCGGTATGCATCACCATCGGAGAAACGCGCGAGATCGTCAGAACTTGAACCGAACACCCGCCTCGTAGCTTTGGTCGTAGAATTCGCGTTGCGTCGTGGGATATTTGGCGATGTCCTCGGCGGACTGGACGTCGATGAGATGGGAAGCCGCCTTCTCCTCGGCGCGCGCGGTTTTTGCCGCGCGCGTGGCTGTGCCGACGATCGTTGAACAAAGTTCGACGATCGCAAAACCGCACCTTCAACGCGCAGGTTTGACCACCAGAATGTGAAAGGAGCCCGGCACCATCGCGGGACGTCCGCCCCCCGCTGCAGCCGCGCCGAACTTCGCGGTTGGCAGATACAGCGCCCCCGTTTTGGGATCGAGCGCGCCGGTGCGCGCGCCGACTTCGGTCGTCACGACGCCCACGGCTTCCACACGGACACCTTTCAACGAAAGGATGTCGAGCACCCCGTCTTTCCCGCACGGGATGAACGCGAGCCCGCGCGCCTCGTCCATAATCACGGCGTCGGGCCCCGCGCCGATATCGACGAGCGCGCTCAGCTGCCGTCGACGGGCGTCGACGATGGCGGCCTTGCCGTTGGCGCACGACGCGATCAGGCGGTCGTGCGCGCTGTCATAACCGAGCCCGGTCGGTGCTTTGCAGCCCGGCAGCGCGATCGCCTTGCCGGCGACCCCGCGCGCGACGTCGACCGTTTCGATCTGGTCCACCTCCTCGTTGTTGACGAACAGCGTCCCGTCCGCGCCGAACGCGGCATATTCGAGCGCGGGCTTGACCGGGATCGTGCGAGTCACCTTGCTGGTGGCGAGGTCGATCACCGACACGGTGCCGCTATCGGCATTCATGACATAGGCATGGGCCTTCTGCGGATCGAGAATGGCAGCGTCGGGTTTCTTGCCGACGGCGATGCTCGCGGTTTCGGCACCCGACCGCAGATCGTACAACCGCACAGTACCATCGGTCCCGCTCGTCACCAGCAGCTTGCCGCCGGACAGCGGCACGACTGCATGACCGCGCTGCACGCTGCCGAGCGAAGTGACCTTGCCGGTCGCCACTTCCAGCACCGTGACCGCGTTGCTGCGCGCGACATACACGAACGTGCCGTCGTCGTCGGTGCGGGCATAGTCCCACGATCCGTCGGGCCCAGCGATCGATTGGGTGACGGCATAGATCGGCGCGGGCGTCGCCGCGAGACCGGACGGCGTGGCGGCAGCTGCAGCGAGCAGGACGAGAAGCGAAGGGCGGCGCATGGCGGTCTCCACGAAGATGAGGGCTGCCTTTTGCCCCAGCGCCCCACTGCGGTCACGTTAGGGATCGCTAATCAGGCGCTGCGACCCCGGTCTCGACCACGCGTGTGGGCTGCGCGAAGGTCAGGCGAACCCGCAAGCCAGGGCGATTGTCGAGCAAATCGAGGCGGACGCGATGGAGCGCCGCAATCGCCGCGGCCAGCGCCATGCCGAGCCCTGCGCCCGGCAAGTTTCGGCTGCGGTCGAGGCGGTAGAAGCGAGTCAACACGGCGTCGCGTTCATGCGGCAGAATGCCAGGTCCGTCATCGCTGACGCTCGCGACGATCGCGCCGTCGATCCGCTCTAGCCGGCTGACGATCGTGCTGCCGGCCGGCGTATGGCGGATCGCATTGTCGACCAGATTGGTCATCATCTGCGCCAGCAATTCGGCATCGCCCTCGATCAGCAGGCCGTCGGCATGCGCCGCGATCAAGGTTTTCCCATCGTCCTCGGCAACGGGCTGATACGCGGCGATCACTCGCCCGACCAGTTCGCTCAAATCGAGCGGAGCGAAATATTGGCGCCCGTCGCCCCCCTCCAGCGTCCCGATCCGCAACAACGCCCGGAAGATCGCGAGAATCTCGTCGGTCTGCGCGATGGCGGTGTCGATGCTGGCGTCGAACCGCTCCGGGTCACGCGCATCGCGCGTTTGCTCGAGCTGCTGGCGAAGCCGCCCGAGCGGAGTGCGCAGATCGTGTGCGATGTCGGTGGTGACTTGGCGCAGGCCGTCCATCAGCGCGCCGATCCGGTCTAGCATCGCGTTGAGGTTCGCCGAGAGCTGGTCGAATTCGCGGCTGATACCGATCGGCGGCAGACGTTCGGCCGTATTGCCCGCCATCACCCGCGCGATCGCAGCGTTCACACGGTCGAGGCGGCGCATGAACAGCGCGCCAATGAGATAGCCACCGACCAGCGCAAGCACGGTGATGACCGCTCCCGCGACGACCAGGAAGCGGTCGAGCGCACGCCGCAATTCCTGGATGTCGTAAGTGTCGGTGGCGACGACCAGCGTCCCGCCGTTGGGGAGGGCAACCCCGAGGCTCCGCAAGGTTTCGGCGGCGGGGTCCTGCGGGTCGTCGTGCACCGCGACCTGCCCCCAGCCGAGCCTGACCGTCGGCGTGCCGATATCGTCGACCAGCAGGCGTCCGGCGCGGTCGATCACCTGGTATCGGAACGCTTCCGCGCCGCTCGCGCGCCGATGCCGGGCGATCGCCCCGAGCAGGCTTATTCGCCCCTCTTCCCGGTCCTCACCCGCAAGGATCGCGGCCTCGCTGGTCAAGCCGCCTTCGGTGGCATCGACCGCATAATGCGCGATGGACCGCTCGACCACGACCAAGACGAGCGCGGAACCTGCCGCGAAGGCAAGCGCGAGCAGGCAGGCAAAGCGGAACGCGCCGCTCCGGAAACCGCTAAGCCAGGCCATCGCACCGATAGCCCGCGCCGCGCACCGTATGGATCAGTTCCTGATCGAAGCCGCGATCGACCTTCGAGCGCAAGCGACTCATGTGGCTTTCGATGATATTGGTCTGCGGGTCGAAATGGAACGACCACACATTTTCGAGCAGCATCGTCCTTGTGACGATCTCGCCTGCGTGGCGCATCAGATATTCGAGCAGCTTGAACTCCTGCGCCTGCAACGGGATCGCCCGGCCGCCACGCCGCACGCTGCGCTTGATCAGATCGATTTCGAGATCGGCGACGCGCAGCACGGTCGCCACGTCTCGAGCCGGCTGGCGGCGCAACAAGGCGTTGACCCGCGCGAGAAACTCGATCGCGGCGAATGGCTTGACCAGATAATCGTCGGCGCCCGCGTCGAGCCCCTCGACGCGGTCATGGACTCCGTCGATCGCGGTGAGGAAGATCGCGGGGGCGCGAACACCGGCCGCGCGAAGCGCCTTGAGCACGCCAAGCCCATCGACTCCGGGCACCATGCGATCGAGGATGAGGACAGCATAATCGTTGGTGGCCCCGAGGACGATCGCGTCGCTACCGTTGCTGCAAGCGTCGACGACATGCCCTGCCGCAACCAACGTGCGCTCCAGATGGGTGCGGGTCGCTTCGTCATCCTCGAGCAGCAGCAGGTTCACCGCATCACCTCCACCAGCTGCGTAGCACGATCGCCTAGCCGGACGTCCCGCGCCACGCGCAAGTTGGGAATAAACAATATCCGGATCATCATCCGCCTATGCCATATCACACGACGGCCGCGCGTTCTTTCCGTGGCTCGGCTTCCGGAGTTGACCGCGTTGAGACGTACCCTTCCGCGCCGCGCCATGGCTGCGCTCGCCGCACTGAGCGGCGTGACCGGGTGCGCGCGCTACACCCCGCTCCCGCTGGCGACCGCGCCACCGCTGGCGGCCGACGTGCGATCGTTGGCGCGGGCGGAAACGATCGTCGCGACAGAACCGCTGTCGGTCGCGCAGGTGGTCGACCTCGCCCTCGCCAACAACCCCGACCTCAAGGCGGCACGGCTGCGGCGCGCGATTGCCGCGGGCCAGACGCGGCAGGCGGGTGTCCTGCCCAATCCGTCGCTGACCGGCGCCTTCCTCCCGCTGCTGTCGGGTGGCGGGGCGGTGCCCGCGTGGAACATCGGCCTCAGCCAGGACATCAAGGCGCTGCTCACCTACCGCACGCGCCGCCGCGCCGCTGTCGACAGCGAACGCCAGGTCGCCGCGGATATCGTCTGGCAGGAATGGCAAGTCGCGGGGCAGGCGCGGCAAGTCGCAGGCGACCTGATCCTCGGCGCGGCCAGTCGGCAAAGCTATGTCGCGGCCTATCGGTTGCTGGCCTCGCGCAACGCCAAGCTCGAACAGGCACTGGCCGCGCGCAACGTCACGCTGGTGACGGTCGCGCCCGACCGGGTCGCGCTGCAGGCCGCGCGGACCGCGCTCGATGCGCTCGATCAGCGGCAATTGGCGTTGATGCATCAGCTCGACGCATTGCTCGGGCTCGCGCCCGACGTCGTCGTCCCGCTCGCGACGCAGATCGATCTGCCGCGGTTCGACCCCGCCGCGATCCGCGCCGGGCTCGCGACGTTGCCCGACCGCCGCCCCGATCTGATCGCGCTGCGGATGGGCTATGCCGCCGCCGACGAACAGCTGCGCCAGGCCATCGTCGCGCAATTCCCCGACGTCGTTCTCGGCGGCAGCGTCAGCAGCGACAGCTCGAAGGTCATCAATGCCGGCCCCAATGTCGCGATCGGCCTGCCGATCTTCGATCGCAACCAGGGCAATGTCGCGATCACGCGCGCGACTCGTGCGCAACTCCAGGCCGACTATGCCGCGCGCCTTGCGACGGCGGTTGGCACGGTCGGTGCGTTGCTGCGTGAGATGGAGCGACTGTCCGCGCAGCTTGCGGTCGCGCGCCGCGACCTACCCGCGGCGCGGTCCGCCGCCAACCGCGCGCAGGCCGCGTTCGGCGCCTCCAACATCGACGAGCGGGGCTATGTCGACCTCGTCTACAACCGCTTTGCCAAGGAACAGGAGATTATGACGCTGGAACTGGGATTGCTCGACCGACAGGTCGCGATCCAGACGCTTGTCGGCGATGGCCTGCCGATCGTGGATTTGCGCGCCGACGACGCCCGGGCGGTGTCGCGATGAGGGTGCCGCTCGGTCTGTCGATCGCGCTGGCGCTGTCGGGCTGCGGTGCGGGGGGCACCCCAGATTCCGCACAAACCGCAGTACCGAGCGCGCTCGTTTCCACAGTCGCTCCGATCCAGGGATCCTTGCCCCAAACGGTCATCGGCTATGGCACCGTTGCGCCCGCGCTCAACGGAACGCGTAGCTTCAACGAAGCGCAGCCGGGCCAGATCACGCGGCTGATGGTCGCCCCCGGCACGGCGGTCCGGCGCGGGCAGCCGCTCGCCAGCTTCGCCACCGCGCCCGCCTCGCGGAGCTTGTACCGCCAGGCGGTCGATGCGCTGAGCGCGGCACGCAAGCAACGCACGACCACCGCGCAGCTGCTGTCGCAACAGCTCGCGACGCAGGATCAGTTGGTCCAGGCGGAAAAGGCGGTGTCCGACGCGCAGACCGCGCTTGCGGCGTTGCAGGCGGATGGGGCGGGGAACGGCGAACAGACGCTGACCGCCCCGTTCGACGGCGTCGTCACCACCGTGAGCGTCGCCCAGGGTGACCGGACGCAAGCGGGCGCCCCGATCCTGACGGTCGTCAAGGGAACGGGTATCATCGTGACCGCCGGCGTCGACCCTGCCGAGCGCGGTCGCGTCGCGGTCGGGCAATCCGCGTCGCTCGTCCGGCTGTCGGGCGGAACGCCGCTGACCGGACGCGTGCTACGGGTCAGCAATGCGCTCAATGCCAAGACCCGGCTGGTCGACGTCGACGTTGCGTTTCCGGTCGGAAGCCTGTTGCCGGGCGAAGCTATGCAGGTCGCGATCGCCACTGGGCACGTCGCCGGCTGGGTGGTGCCGCATCGCTCCGTCGTCACCGCGGGCGGGCCGACGCACGTCTTTCAGGTCAGCGGCGGCAAGGCGGTCGCCGTCCTCGTCACGGTGGCGCTCGCCTCTGATGCGGGCGATGTCGTCAGCGGGGCGATCGACCCCCAGCGTCGCCTGATCGTCGATGGTGCCTATCAGGTCAGCGACGGTGCCGCCGTGCGGTGGACGCGCTGATGCTCGAGCGGTTGCTGCGCGAGCAATCGCGCGCCTTCGTCCTGATCGCCATAGCACTGGCAGTGGCGGGGCTGGTGGCGGCGCTGTCACTGCCGATCGGACTGTTTCCGCAGGTGTCCTTCCCGCGCGTCGTCGTCGATCTCGATGCCGGCAGCCGCCCCGCCGATCAGACCGCGCTGACCGTCACCCGCCCGGTCGAGGAAGCGCTCCGCGCGATTCCCGGTGTGCAGGACGTCCGTTCCGCGACCAGCCGCGGGGCGGCGCAGATCTCGATCGATTTCGGGTGGGGCCGCGACATGGTCGCGAGCACGCTGCTGGTCGATTCGGCGATCGCGCGGACGATCGCGTCGCTTCCGAGCGGTACCCAATACACCGTCCGGCGGATGGACCCGACGGTGTTCCCGATCATTTCCTACGCGCTCGTCTCGACCGCCGCCGATCCGGTCGCGCTGCAGGATATCGCAAAATACCAGATCACGCCGTTGCTCTCCTCGGTCCCAGGGCTCGCGCGCGTCGGGGTGCAGGGGGGCGACACCGCCGAGGTGCAAGTGCTCGCCGATCCGCACCGGCTCGCCGATCACGCTCTGTCGATGGCCGACCTCACCACCGCGATCCGCAACGGCAATGTGCTGAGCGCGGTCGGACAGGTGCAGGATCGCGGGCGCCTGTCGCTCGTCATCGCTGATCGCAGCGTGACGACCGCGGCGCAGATCGGTGCAATCATCGTCTCTGCCGATCCGCAGGGCGTCGTCCGCGTTCGCGACGTAGCGACCGTGCAGAATGGTGCCGTCCCGGTGTGGCAGCGCATCGTCGAGGATGGCACGCCCGCGGTGCTGTTCAACATCTATGAACAGCCTGACGGCAATGCGGTGCGGATCGCGCAGGGCGTGCAGCAGAAGCTCGCCACGCTCGCGCTCCCGCCCGGCGTCAAGCTGGTCTGCTGGTACGACCAGAGCGAGCTCGTCACGCAATCGGTCGCCAGTGTGCGCGACGCAGTGCTGATCGGGCTCGTGCTCGCAGCGGTGGTGCTGTTGGGCTTTCTGCGCAGCTGGCGGGTGACGCTGGTCGCGGTCATCGTCGTGCCCGCGACGCTCGCGGCAACGGTGCTCGTCCTCAGCATGCTGGGGATGAGCTTCAACATCATGACGCTCGGCGGGATCGCCGCGGCGGTCGGGCTGCTGATCGACGACGTCATCGTGATGGTCGAGCATATCGCACGCCGCGCCGGCGCGATCGGCGCGGACGGCCGACCCGCCGGGGACGCCGCGGTGATCCCGGCGGCGCGCGAGTTCCTCGCGCCGCTCACCGGATCGAGTCTTGCGACGCTGATCGTGTTCGTGCCGCTGTCGTTCCTCACCGGGGTGACCGGCGCCTTCTCCAAGGCACTGTCGCTGACGATGGCGGCGGCGCTTGCGATCTCCTGGGCGATGACCGCGTTCGTCGTGCCGGTGCTGGTTCGCTGGCTGGTCGATTTCAGCGCATGGCATGACCCCGGCGCGCCCGGAGTCGGGCGTATGGCGCGGCTCCACGACGGCATTCTCGACCGCCTGTCGGCACGCCCCTGGCTGCTCGCCATCGCCGCGGTTCCCTTGCTGGCGATCGGCTATGTCAGCTACGAAAACGTGCCGAGCGGCTTCATGCCCAAGGTCGACGAAGGCGGGTTCGTGATGGACTATTACACTGCGCCCGGCACGTCGCTCGATGAAACGGGGCGGCAGGTCGGGCAGATCGACGCGATGTTGAAGGCCAACCCGGCCGTACTGACCTTCTCGCGCCGGCTCGGCACCGGGCTCGGCGGCGATCTCGGGCAGAGCTATCACGGCGACTATTTCGTGCGGCTCAAGCCCGGTCATGCCGCCCCGACCGAGGAGATCGCGGCGGCGGTGGCGGAGCGGATCACCGCGGAGGTACCCGGCGTCCAGGTCGAAGTCGCGCAGCTGATCGAGGATCTGATCGGCGACTTGACCGCAGTGCCGCAGCCGATCGAGGTGAAGCTCTATGCCGCCGACCCTTCGGTCCTGCAGGGCGAGGCGCGCAAGGTCGCTGCGCTGATCGGCAAGATCGACGGCGTGGTCGAGGTGAAGGATGGGGTACAGCTCGCGGGCGATGCGCTCGACGTCCATGTGGATCCGGTTCGCGCAGGGATCGAGGGTGTCGCTCCCGCCGATATCGAGGCGCAGTTGAGCGCCGCGCTGACCGGGAGCATTGCAACCACGCTCGCGCAGCCGAGCAAGGCGGTCGACGTGCGGGTGCGCTTGCCCAACGCACTGACGCTCAGCGAAGCCGGGCTCGCCCAGTTGCCGATCCGCGCGAGCGACGGACACGTCTTCGCGCTGTCGCGCGTCGCCACGATCGAGGCGGTGACCGGGCAGCCGCAGATCAGCCGCGAAAATCTCGAACCGATGATCGCGGTGACCGGGCGGATCCAAGGCCGCGGGATCGGTGCTGCGGTCGGCGACGTGCGGGCGGTGCTCGACCGGCCAAGCGTTCTCGGCCCCGGCGTGCGGTATGAACTGGGCGGCCTCTACCAGCAGCAACAGATCGCTTTTTCCGGGTTGATCAAAGTGTTCGGGGCGGCGCTGGTGGCAGAGCTGGTCTTGCTGCTGATCCTCTATCGCCGATTCTGGTTGCCGGTGATCATCATCGGCTGTTCGCTGCTGTCGACCACCGCTGTGTTCACCGCGCTGTGGGCGGCGGGGGTCGACCTCAACATCACGGCGCTGATGGGAATGACGATGATCATCGGCATCGGCACCGAGATGGCGATCTTCTACGTCTCGGAATTCGAAGAGCTGGCGCGGACCATGCCGCCCGCGGCGGCGACGCGCGAGGCGAGCCGCAACCGTCTGCGCCCGATCACGATGACGACGCTCGCGGCGATCTTCACGCTGCTGCCACTTGCGCTG
This sequence comes from Sphingomonas sp. PWP1-2, assembly GCF_049898305.1. Taxonomy (NCBI): domain Bacteria; kingdom Pseudomonadati; phylum Pseudomonadota; class Alphaproteobacteria; order Sphingomonadales; family Sphingomonadaceae; genus Sphingomonas; species Sphingomonas sp. PWP1-2. The sequence continues at coordinate 26,297 of NZ_JAFCXM010000006.1, read as the reverse complement.
GCTATCGGTCAGGGCTCGGGGATCCAGCAACCGCTCGCGATTGCGATCATCGCTGGTCTGATCTTGCAATACCCCTTGGTATTGCTCGCGATGCCGGTCCTGGTACGGCTTACGTTGCCAAAGGACGAGCGTGTCCTCGACACCGTGCGCGAATCCTGATCGATCGGACCGACGAGAAGGTGTAGGCGATGCCACACCGACTATCGCTTTCCGCCGAAATACTGGCGGCTGCGCTCGGACCACCATCGCGGTATTATGAGGGGGAATTCCGGCGACTCGCAACGATTGGCCGCTTGTGAGATTGGCATGCGCGATGACGTGCCCCCCGAAATACCCCAAAAAAGCGGGGCATCACGGGCCAGAAAGGCACCAAAGCGCGCGCAGCAAGCGGCGATGAATCCGCGAAAAGCCTCCGAAAGCAGACACAAAACCCGCCTCGGGAATTTCTGAGACAGTTTGGTATGTCGGTGTGTGGTTGCGGAAACCTGCATTCAGCTTGGCTTGTTTACGTCGACCACGTGGTCAACCTAACCGCATCGTAAATAAAATTTCGGAAGAAGTATGGCAGCATCAGAATACTACCAAGGAATGGCGTCCGTTCTGAGACATCGATAAACATTAACATTGTTTGGAACTCTCGCGCTCCGCTTGAAGCGGGCATCGGGCGAACGAAGCGACGCGTCCCTCGCACCACGGTGATTGCCTTAACGCTCGGATCGATGTCGACCGGGCCGATGGATTTGCGGCGAGGCAACGTAAGGACGCTCACTTGTCTCCGCATGAGGATTTCAGCGCGGTCGAGATTTCTCTCAATGCCGAGTCGATAGCACCACCGGCCCTATCAGGCCGGAGGTCCGCAATGGCGCATCTGCGCGATACGTCGGTAGGGTGGTGAAGGTCACTTTCTCCGCGTTCGGCTGTGCATCGCCGATCAGGCGGTTGACCCAAAGGTTGGCGACCCGCACTTCGATCGTATTGCGGCCGGCGCGGACAGCGCTGCCAATATCGACGCGGTACGGTGGGTGCCACAGCGTACCGACGCTCAGCCCGTTGATCCGCACCTCCGCCACGTCCCCGACGCTGCCAAGGTCCAACACCACCGATTTTGCCGCGCTTGCCCGCGGCAGGTCGAACCCACTGCGGTACGTCGCAATTCCCGAGAAATAGCGGATGCCCGGATCGGCGCTTTTATCGAGCGGCTGCAGCACGGTCATCGTGGTTTTGGCAGGCGCCCCGCGCCCCGGCTCGAATGTCACGGACCATGGCGCGTTCAGCGTTGCAAGGAGCGTCTCGACGGTCGGTGCGACAGTCTCGCTGCCTAGCGCTGTGTGCTTGCGAAATACGACGAACACGGACTCATGCGCCTTTAGCGTAAGCGGGGTCACGGTTGACCCGCCGAACCGTCGCCAGGAGATCGGCTCGCTTTGGCCGGTCTCGGCATGCCACAGTTCCGGGATCCTACCGCTTACCGAAAAGGTGGCATCGATCTGCGCGACTCGATTTCCGCGGTTGTCGATCCAATAGATGTCCGCGCCAGCGGTGCGCCGATGCACGAACGCCAACTCGGCGTCGGCTGGTCCGCTATGCTGAAAATCGGGGGCGATCTTGGCGCGCGCCAGCCCTTGCGCGACGCTGTCGACAGCGATCACGCGGCCGGCCCCTACGCGCGTCTCTTGCCCCCCGGCCCACAACCGCGTGACGAGCGTTGCAAACGCCGCGGGATCGTCGGCAAGGCTCGGGCTGCTATCTGGCGCCTTGCCGATCACGGTCGCCCCCGCCTCGGCGAGCGCGGCAATGCGGCGCAGCGTCGGCAGCGTCATCCGGCGGGAGGTGCCACCGAGATAAAGCGCCTTGTAGCGCGCACCGCCCTTCGCGACGATCAGCCCGTGCTCGACCGTTACCGCATCGGTCAGCGCGGGTGCATTGATATAATCCCAGCCCCAGACAGGCGGCACGTCGGCCAACGGTGTGACCGCGTTGAGTGCAGTGATCGGCGCTTCCTCACCATAGAAGTAAGCCAGATCGGCAACATTGCGCCCCTGCTGCAGCAGGAAGCTGGTGCGTGCGATATAGTCGATCCAGGGTCGTGCCAGCTCGGCCCAGGTCTCGTGCCGCGTGAAATACTGCCCGATCATCGCCAGGCTGAGCCCCGGCGCCCGGTCGAGCGGCTGATGGACCGAGGTGTGGATCACGGGCCGATTGATGCCGTTCGCGAATTCCAGGTCGATCATCGGCCGCAAATCGGCCGGCGCGAACGCCCACGGCCAGAAAGCGGCGGTCAGGGACTCGGCCGCGACCAAATTCTGCCCATAAATGTGCGCGACCGACGCCGCGCCGCGATCATCGCCGATCAGCGTCGCGCGTGGTCCGTCCGCGCCATACGTCCACATCGCCGCCATCGGAATGTCGGTATGCGCCCGCATCGCCATATCGTCGCCGAGCACCGGACGCTTGTCTTCGAGCGCTTCGCCATAGACTTTCAGCCCATGCTCATGCGCCACCGCAGCGAGCGTTCCGTAATGCGCATCGGCGAGCAGGTCGGCGAGCGTCTGGCGATAGTCGTACAGAAACGCGTCGGTCCGTGTCGCCGAGCCGATCACCGCCCCGGTCAGCGTGGGCAGCCAAGGTGTAGGGTCGTAGCCCCGGAGCAGCTTGAACGCGGATACCATGTCCGGCGTCCAGTTCGATGCGCCGACCTCGATCGAATCGGTCAGCAGCGCGCCAAGACTCTTGCCGATCGCGTCCTTGCCCGCGGCGTCGCGATAAAGGTCGAGATAGGCTTCGAGATACCGCCGAACCGCTGCGGCATCATATTTGTCGACCTCGAGCCCGGTCGCCTCGGGGGTCGCGGGATGGTTGGTCTTGCCGAGCAGCGTCGAACCCAGCCGCACGACCCGCCAACGCCCCGGCGGCGGGCTCCAGTCGAGCGTGCCGTCGGGGTGCAGCCGGGTGGTGAGGTCGATCACGCGTGCGGGATCGACCCCCGGGCTCGCGGGCGCGTCGAGCGCATAATAGTCGAGCGCGATGTCGAACCCCGCCTTGGTCTCGGCGCGATGGACTCGCGCGGCATCGCTTACGCGGAACATGCCGAGGCGGACTGTTGGGCCCTGCGGGGCTTTCGGGAATATATCGATGATCTCGGCACCCGGCGCGCCGATGCTCATCGGCCTTGGCCCCGACACGGCGGTCGGGACGAGCACCAGCCGTACCGCGCGCGTGCGGACGGGTGCGAACGACACCGTCGTCGGGACGCCCCCGAGCGGAACGTCGGCGAGCTTGCGCCAGCGGCCATCGACCTCTGCCTCGATGATCGGACGCAGCACCGGCGCGGAAAACGTCGATTTGGCATCGCTGATGAATACCGTCGCTGCGCGGATGGTGCGCGGGGCGGCAAACCGCAGGATGGCCAGTCCCGGCGCGGCGGCCGTTCCCCTTGCGACATCGACGGCGGAGACCAGCGATGCATCCGAGAGCGCCGCGGCGTCGAGGGGCGTTCCGATAGCGTCGTTCGCCGTCACGCGCGGCGCGGCACCCTCGGCGATCGGGTACGCCAGAACTGCGACGTCGGTGTAGAAACTCGGCTTCGGCGACGCGACGGGCGCGCCGCCCGGTTCGTCATTCTTGAACGCGATATCCTGGAACGGTCCGGTCGTTACGGGCGGCGGCCCCAGCACACCGCGGAAACGCGTTCCGCCCACAATGTCGGTTTCGCTCCAGACGAGCTTCTTCATCGCATCGCTCGGCGCGACCCACGGACCACCTGTCTCGCTCCAGCCGGGCGAGGCCGCGATCGCGAATTCGAGCCCCAGCCGATCGGCGGTCGCCACGGCATGCGCGAACGCCTGTTTCCACGGCGGCGTCATATAGGGCAGCCGCCGCTCGACGATTTGGGGGGTACCGAGCGTCGCGTCGAAGGTCTGCACCCCGCCGATGCCGATCCGGTGCATCCATTCGAGATCCTTGGTGATCCCGTCTTCGGTAATGTTGCCATTCAACCAGTGCCACCAGACGCGCGGTCGCGCGCTGGCGGGGGGATCGCGAAAGCCATCGACCAGAGGATCGGCCGCGGCAACCTGCTGGGCGTTCGCCGCGGTCGTACTCAACAGCGCCGCGAGCAAAAGGAGGGCACGCGCGCGCATCATATCGGAGGCCTTTCCAGCATGGTTGGCCGCTGCCTGGACGCGACGGCCATCACCAGATCCAGACGGGCAGCGACGACTAGGACGCCGGCGCTGCCCGCGACGATCAGTATTTGAAGCTCAACCGCATGCCGTAGGTCCGCGGCGGCTGGAACTGATAGGTGTTGATCGACGGGATCGCGGTGAAGTTACGCGTCGCGTTCGCGAACACCGCCTTGTCGGTGAAGTTGCGAACGAACGCCGAGATCTGCAGGTGCCCGCCCGCCGGCGCATAGGTCAGTTGCGCATTGCCCGTCGCATACGCCGTCTGGCGCGTGTCGGCGTCGTTGAACACGCTGTAATAATAGGCCGTCGAATATTTCCCATCGACCCGCGGCGTCAGCGTCGCGCCATTGGCGAAGTCGAAGCGATATTCGAGCCCACCGGTCAGCGCGAAGCGCGGCGCGTTGGGCAGATCGTTGCCCGAGACGTTGCGCGACACCGCCGCACCGGTCACCGGATCGGTGCTGCTCACCGTGCCGATATTCTTGTCGAACTGCGCGTGCAGGTAGGTGCCGTTGAGATCGAGACGCGCGGCACCGAACAAGGCGATGAACTGCGCCTCGGCGCCGTAGATCTTGGCGCTGCCGATGTTGAACACGCCAGACCCCGACGAGACCACGGGCGAAGCCTGCGACGCCTGGTAGCCCTTGTAGTTCTGGTAGAAGATATCGGCGTTGAGCTGCAGCTTGCGATCCGCGAAACGGTTCTTGGTGCCGATCTCCCACGAATAGACGTTCTCGGGGCCGTAATCGACCGACGGCGCCGAACCGTTGGAATTGAAGCCACCCGATTTGTAGCCGGACGAATATTTCGCATAGACGAGATTGCGATCGGTCGGCGTCCAGTCGATCCCGCCAAGGAAGGTCGGACGCTGCTGGCGCAACGTGCCGTTGCCCAGCCCCGGAAGGATCGGCGGGTTCCCCAGGCACCCGATGATCGGATAGAGGAACGCCGGGATATGCGCGATATCGCAGCGCAGCTGCGAGGTCCCCGTGCGGTCCTTCTTGTCCCAGGTATAGCGCGCGCCCGCGGTCAGCTTGAGCGTATCGGTCACGCGCAGGCTCGCCTGGCCGAAGACCGCGTCGGAGCTGGTCTTGGTATTGTAGCGGAAGCGGACCAGATATTGCCCGGCATATTGCCCCGACAGCTGCAGCAATCCGCTGTCGAGCGAGTTCGACTCGTCGAAGTGGAAATAGCCGACCTGCGCCGAGAATGCGCGGCCCTGCGGCGTGGCGAGGCGGACTTCGTGATTCCACGTGTCGGGGTTTTCGGCCTGACGGAAGTTGACCGGGTTGGCCGCGTTGCCGCTTGCGTCAAGCGCATGGCGCCACTGCTGCGAGTCGTACCCACCGGCATAGGTCAGCGTCAGGCCGAGCGGGAGGCGATCGTAGCTGAATTCCCAGCGGATGCGGTTGCCATTGATGCGATTGAAGGTCGGCGCGTAATTGACGAACTGCTTCTCATCGAAGCTTGCCGGAAGGATCGTCGCAATCGGACGGATCGCCGCGACATCGCCGACATTGTTGATGTCGTCATGCTGATACTGGATCATGCCGTCGAATCCGGCAAAAGGCTGCACCGCCAGGGTGACGCGCCCCGACGTCGTCTGATCGTCATCGCCGCGACCGCCGACGCCGAGCAGCTCGCGATACCCGTCGTGCCGGCGCGCGACGCCCGAGAGACGCAGCTGCACCCAGCTCGCGAGCGGAATATCGATACCCGCTTCGGCATTGACCGTCTTGTAATTGCCGGCCTCGAGCGAGAAATTGCCCCCGAGATCCTTGCCCGGCCGCCGCGTGATCAGGCTGATCAGGCCGCCGGTCGAATTGCGACCGAACAACGTCCCCTGCGGCCCTTTCAGCACTTCGACGCGCTGCAGATCGTAGATCGAGGTGGCGATGCTGAACGAGCGGTTGGTGAAGAACCCATCGCGCGCGATCGGCACCGACGGATCGCCGATCTCGGTGACGTCGGTCGAAGCGATGCCGCGGATCGCGACATAGGCAGCGCCGGTCGACGAGACGATGTTCACGCTCGGATCGATGCGCTGCAGGTTGGTGACGTTGGTCACGCCCGCGGCGGCGAGGTCGGCGCCGCTATAGACCGTCAGCGCCGTGGCGGTCTTCTGCGCGCTCGATTCGACGCGGTTCGCGGTGACGATGATGTCCTGAAGCTGGTCGGCAGGGGCTTGGTCGCCCGTGGCCGCGGCAACTGCCGGAGCGCCCGGTTGCGTGGTCGGCGCGGGCGCCGGCTCGGTCTGCGCCATCGCCGGCAGCGCGGTGGTGATCAGCGCCGTCGTGGCCATGAGCCGCAGGAAATCGGATGTGTTCATGCTGTCCTCCCCTTCATTCGCAGGTCGGTCGCCATCCGGCACCGCCCGCATTTCATGATCGACACCATCGTCGAATTATAATCAGCGTTCTAATACCAATATGGCTATGCCGTCAAGACGGTCGGAACGGTCTTCATCGTAATGACGAGCGGAAGATCGTCCGACGCTTGTCCGACGTGCAGCGACAGCGGCCCGGCGATCGCCACCCAGCCGTCCGCGCGCCAGACGCGCAGCATTCTCGGCTCGATATCGATGGCGATCTGGCGTTGCGCACCGGCCGCGACGAAGACCTTCGCGAACCCGACCAACGCGCGCTCGGGCGCGAAGCGATAGACCTGGACGACGGTGCTGCCGTCGCGTTCGCTCAGATTGCGCACCGTCACGCCGACGCGCGCGCCGTCGATCGTCGGCTGTTCGATCGCGAAGCGGGCATAGCCCATGCCGCTGCCGAACGCGTAGGCAGGCGTCTCCATACCGCGCCAGCCGACGGCAAGTCGCTCCGAATACGCAAGGTTACCGTCAGCGTCGGGCGTGAGCCCCAGCGCCGGATAGTCGGCCTCGTCGCGCGCGATCGACACCGGCATCCGCCCGCCCGGCTCGCGATCCCCGGCAAGCACTTCGGCCAAGGCGCGACCGAATGCCTGCCCAGGATACCAGGCGACCAGCACGGCGGCAGCGCGCTCGGCCCAGGCGGCATCGAACGCATGGCCGACATTGGCGACGATCACGGTGCGCGGGTTCGCCGCCGTCACCGCTTCGATCAATGCGATCTGCTCGGGAGCGAGCCGCGTATCGACACGGTCCTTGCTCTCGACGCTCGAATCCGATGTCTCGCCGACCACCAGGATCACCGCATCGGCGCTGCGCGCGAGCTCCACCGCGCGATCGTGCATCGCCTGCGCCGAATCGGGCGTGCGAACGCCGAACCACAATCCCTGGACCCGCGCGGGCGTGTGCCGGAAGACGATCTCGACGAGGACATCGCGGCCAGCCAGCAGCGACACGACCGCGCAATCGGCATCGCCACGCTTGAGCGTACCCATCACGTCCGACGCCGCTACGGCCTCGTCGCGGCGCAGCACCTCGGTGCCGTCGACCGTCATCGCCACCGCGCCGGTGCCACCGAGATAGAAACGATAGTCGCCGTCGCGCTCGGGCGTGAACCAGCCGCGCGCGCGGATCGCAGCCGGGCGGTCCCATGCACCCTGCTCATGGACGCCGACGAACCAGACGAGCGAATTGGTCGCGCGAGTCTCGCTGAAGCGCGGCGTGCCCGATACAGCGGTGTCGTCGAAATAGTCGATCGTCATGCCGACGGTGCAGCCGTCCCTCAGATCGCGCTCGGGCCGCACCGGCATCGAGGGCAGCCGCGGCTGCGGATCGACGCCGACCTCGTGGACGATCCGCGCCTGTCCGGCATAATGGCGGCGGATCGCCTCGAGCGGGCGCACCGCATCGGGCGTCACCGCGATCTTGGCGAAGGTGCCGCCCTGATAGCAGGGCGCATCGGCATTGGGCCCGATCACCGCGATCGTCGCATCGCGACCGGGAACCAGCGGCAGCAGGTCGCCCTGATTGCGCAACAGCACGAAGCCCGCCGCGGCGGCCTCGGTCAACAGATTGTCGACATCAGCCGTGGCGATCGAGGGAGTCTTGGCACCGGTGAACCGCCGCGCGAAGCCCGCGACCCGTGCCGCGGCATCGGCCACGCGCGCGGGATCGACCTGATCGGCCAGGACCGCCGCGCCGACCTTCGCGCCGAGAAAGCGGGCCGGCCCCGGCATTTCAAGATCGAGCCCGGCGTTGATCGTCGGCACGGTGCTGTGCGTGCCGAACCAGTCGCTCATCACGACGCCGCCAAAGCCCCATTCGCCCTTCACGATATCGGTCAGGATATGATGCTGCTCGGCGCAATAGCTGCCGTTGACGCGGTTATAGGCGGCGAGCATGCCCCCTGCCCCCGCCGCCGCAGCAAGCTCAAACGGCAGCAGATAGACTTCGCGCAGCGTGCGCTCGTCGATCACGACGTTCATCGTGTCGCGCGCGGTTTCGCTATCGTTGCAGACGAGGTGCTTGACCACCGAGGCGGTGCCGGTCGACTGCAGGCCGGTCGTCCAGGCCGCGCCGAGCGCACCGGTGAGATAGGGATCTTCCGAGAAATATTCGAACGCTCGCCCGGCAAGCGGACTGCGCGCGAGATTGACGTTGGGCGCGAGCACCGCGTCGACGCCGCAGCGGACGGCTTCCCCGCCGACCAGCGCGCCGACCCGCGCGACGAGATCGACGTCCCAGCTCGCGCCAAGCGACGTCCCGCACGGCGTCAGCAGCGACACGTCGCGTTCGTCGACGCGCCCGCTGGCGATCCCCATCGGGCCATCGGCCATCGTGGCCGCTGGAATGGCGTGCGCGGGCAGCGCCAGCGTCGACCACATCGCGCCGCCGGCGGACAGGCTGGCTTGTTCTTCGAGCGAAAGCGGATCGGTCATGCGGCGTGCGCCTCGAGTGCGAAGGTCATGATCTGCCGCGCTTGCGCGGAAACTGCCGAGGCGATGCCGGCGTCGACAAGCTCGCCGTTCGCATCGAACGGCCGCTGCTCGACCGAATTGATCGCAATGCCGATCGGCGTCGGCCAGCCGCGCATCGCGTGGACAATCCCGCGCAACGCGCTCAGCGTCACGCCGCCCGCCTGCCACCCGGCGGCAGACACGATCAGCCCGACCGGACGCCCCTCGAAATACGGACGCGTGTCGCCGCGCAGATCCTCGAGCAGGTCGATCGCGTTCTTGACCAGCCCCGAGACCCCGCCGTGATACCCCGGCGTCCCGAGCACGAGACCGTCGGCCGCGCGCACGCTTTCGATAAAGGCCCGCTGTTCGTCGGTGCGAGTAGTGTCCTCGACATTGAAATGCCCGAAGCGCGCGAGCGCCGCGCCATCGAACAGCGTCGTCTCGGCACCCGCATCGCCACAGGCGGAGAGCACTGCGCGCACCAGCCGCTCGCTGCTCGAACCGGCGCGCAGCGTGCCGCCGATCCCGACGATCCGCTTGCGACGCGTGCTCATGCCGCGTCGCGCAGCGCCGGCATCACCCGCGTCGACAGCAGTTCAAGCGTCTGGTCGGCATAGCGCAACCGCTCCGCCGTCAGCGGGCCGGTCGTCGTGCCGCACAGGATGTTGCCGATGCCGAGCGCCGCATACGGCTTGAGATGCTCGATCACCGTCTCGGGGCTGCCATAGAGACACCAGGTCCCGATCCAGTCCTCGGTCAGGGCGTTGGGCGTGCGATCGGTCTTCTTGTTCGCGCCATCGGTCTCGGCGCGCGCGTTGAACGCCGCCTCGCGCTCGATCGCTTCCTGGTAGCTCGCGAGGATTTCGAGCAATTCGGTCCGCGCCTGTTCGTCGGTCTCGGCGAGGTGGACGACCTGATAGGTATGCGTCGACCACGACAGCGCGTCGGCGACGATTTCGGGCGCGTGGCCCGCCGCTTCGAGCATCGTCCGATAGGCGGTGAAATGCTTTGTGACGTGCTTGAGCGGCTCGGTCCCGCCGATCACCGGCGGGGTGAAGGCCGGGATGAACGCCGGCCAGCCATTTTCCGCAGCACGCCGGGCGCTCGTTTCCTTCATTGCGACGGGCATCAGCCGCGCATGCCGCGGCGTATAGGCCGCTGGTGCGATCCGCTGAAGGACGCGGCCCTTATATGGGCCATTGTCGATCTCGACCGCGGGATCCTCGACACCCTTGGCCCAGAGCTGCTCGGCAATCGCAAGGTTGCGGTCGGCGATCGCCCCGGCGTCCTGATAATTGACGCCGAAGCCGATCATTTCCTCGGGCGTCGTGCCGCTGCCGACGCCGACGAGCAGCTTGCCGTCGGTCAGCTGGTCGAGGATGTTGATCCGCTCGACGAAGCGCACCGGATGATGCAGCGGCACCGACGTGATCGAGAAGCCGAAATACATCTGCGGCAGCTTTGCCGCGAGATAGGCCGCGAACATGTAGCTGTCCGACGCGATCGGCATATAGCCGTTGAAATGGTGGTCGGGCAGGAAGATCGCATCGAAGCCGAGCTCGGCCGCGCGGGTCGCGTGCCCCTCCAGATCCTTGATCAGCGCACGATCTTCTTCCGGCGCCATCGATCGGGCATTCAGGAAAACCGAAAATCGCATAGTCTATCCCCTCGCACGCTCACGCGGTGATGCCTTGCCGGCCATCCCGCATCGTTGTAGGATTTAGAACTAGAACGGTAGTTCTGATATGTCCAGTCCCATTTGCGCGGCGATTGCCGTAGAACGCGTCTTGCTATGAACGTCGAAACCAAGATCAGCGCGGTCCGCGCCCCGCAACAAGGCCGCAGCCGTGCGTCGTTCGAACGCATGCTGATTGCTGCCGAAGAGTTGATGTCCGAGCGCGGCACCGACGATTTCACGCTCAATGAGGTCGGCAAGCGCGGCAAGGTGTCGATCGGATCGATCTACTGCCGCTTCGACAGCAAGGACGATCTCGTCCATGCGGTGCAGACGCGCGTGCTCGAGCGCGTCAATGCCGAGCAGCTCGCGATGGTCGAGTCGGCGCGGACCGAGGCGCCCGATCTCGTCATACTGGTCGATCGGCTGGTCGAAGGCACCGCCGAATCGCTCCGCCGTTTCGCCGACGTGATGCGTCCGTTCATGATCCGCGCGAGCACCGACACCGTCGTCGCCGCGCAAGGCAAGGCGCGCTATGCCGAAATCGCCGATGCCGTCTGCGCGGCCTTGCTCGAGCACAGCGCCGAGATCGCGCAGCCCGACGCCGAGCGTGCGGTGCATTCGGCCTATCGCATTCTCTATTCGTCGATCGCACGCTATCTCGGCTTCGGCTCGACGATGGGATCGGCCTGGGATGGCGATTGGCAGATCCTCAAAGAAGATCTCGCACGGATGATCGCAGCCTTTCTCACCACTTCACCGCGGATCGCTTGACCACCGACCCTGCTGCCGCTTATCAGAACTGTAATTCTGATAACAGAATGGGAGTGGGATGCGGCGTTTGCGCATGGGTATGGTCGGCGGCGGGCCGGGTGCGTTCATCGGCCCGATCCACCGTATTGCCGCCGAACTCGACCGTGAGATCGAGCTGGTAGCAGGTGCGTTCGGCAGCACGCTAGAACGCTCGCGCGCCGCGGGCGAGGCGTATCGCATCGATCCGTCGCGAGCGTACGGCGATGTCGCGGAGCTGCTCGTGGGCGAAGCGACGCGCGACGACGCGATCGATTTCATCACGATCGCCTCCCCCAACCATCACCATCTGCCAGCCGCCCGCGCCGCGCTCGCCGCGGGGATCCCGGTGCTCAGCGACAAGCCCGCCACCGCGACGCTCGCCGAGGCGCACGCGCTCGCCGGCCTCGTCGCCGACGCCGGACTCCCGTACGGGCTGACCTACACCTATTCGGGCTACCCGCTGGTGCGCGAGGCACGCGCGCGGATCGCGGCGGGGCTGCTCGGCACCATCCGCAAGGTCGTCGTCGAATATCCTCAAGGCTGGCTGGCAGGTGAAGGCGCCGGCAAGCAGGCCGAGTGGCGGCTCGATCCGGCGCGTGCGGGCGAAGGCGGCGCGATCGCCGATATCGGAGTCCACGCCTTCCATCTCGCCGAATTCGTCACAGGGCTGCGCGTGACGCGGCTGCTCGCTGATCTCGCCGCGGTCGTTCCGGGCCGCCGATTGGACGACGATTGCCAGGTGCTGCTGCGCTTCGACAATGGCGCGCGCGGCGTCCTGCTCGCCTCGCAGATCATGCTCGGCGAGCGCAACGGGCTGCGGCTGCGCGTCTATGGCGATCGCGGCGCGCTCGACTGGCGGCAGGAAGCGCCCAACCTCCTGACGCTCCATCACGCCGATGGCCGCACCGAGCTGGTCCAGGCGGGCGACGCCGGGCTTGGCGACGCAGCACGCGCCGCCAGCCGGACGCCCGGCGGGCATCCCGAGGGCTATCTCGAAGCGTTCGCCAATCTCTATCGCGATTTCGCGCGACAGCTGCGTGGCGAGCCCGGCAGCCTCGTCCCCGGGATCGACGAAGGTCTCCGCGGGATGGCGTTCATCCATTTGGCCGTCACCGCCAGCCGCGCCGATGCGGGCTGGGTAGATTTCGAGGTTTGACCCCCATGCGCACGATCAAAGGCCCCGGCATCTTCCTCGCGCAGTTCGCCGGCGACGCGGCACCGTTCGACAGCCTCGAGCACATCGCCGATTGGGCGGCAGGGCTCGGCTACAAAGGCGTCCAGATCCCGAGCTGGGATGCGCGGCTGTTCGACCTCGCCCGCGCCGCCGAGAGCAAGACCTATTGCGATGACATCGCCGGGATGCTCGCCGAGAAGGGACTCGCGGTTACCGAACTGTCGACGCACCTCCAAGGGCAGCTGGTCGCGGTTCACCCCGCCTACGACGCGCAGTTCGACGCCTTCGCCGTCGAAGCGGTCCGCGGGAATCCGACGGCACGGCAGGCCTGGGCCGTCGAGCAACTCAAGCTTGCCGCACGCGCCAGCGCGCATCTCGGGCTGGCGGCGCATGCGACCTTCTCGGGCGCGCTCGCCTGGCCCTATCTCTATCCCTGGCCGCAACGCCCCGCCGGGCTGGTCGAGGACGCCTTTGCCGAGCTCGGTCGGCGCTGGCGCCCGATCCTCGACGCGTTCGAGGATGTCGGGGTCGACCTCGCCTTCGAGATCCATCCCGGCGAGGATCTCCACGACGGCGTGACGTTCGAGCGCTTCCTCGCCGAAGTCGGCGATCACCCGCGCGCGAACATCCTCTACGATCCGAGCCATTTCCTGCTGCAACAGCTCGACTATCTCGCGTTCCTCGACATCTATCACGACCGCGTGAAGTGCTTCCACGTCAAGGACGCCGAGTTCCGCCCGTCGGGGCGCTCGGGGGTCTATGGCGGCTATCAGGGCTGGGTCGACCGGCCCGGCCGGTTCCGCTCGCTCGGCGAAGGACAGATCGATTTCGCCAGCATCTTCTCGAAGATGGCGCAATATGACTTCGCCGGCTGGGCGGTGCTCGAATGGGAGTGCGCGCTGAAACATCCCGAGGCGGGTGCCGCCGAAGGCGCGCCGTTCATCGCGCGCCACATCATCCCGGTGACCGACCACGCCTTCGACGATTTCGCCGCCAGCGGCAGCGACCGCGCGCTCAATGCGCGGCTGATGGGACTTGACGCATGACCGACTTCGACCGCCGCGAGATGATCGGTGCGGGCGCGCTCGCGCTCGGTGTAATTGCGATGCCGATCGCGGTGCTGCGCGCGATGCGCGCGCCGACCGACGACGAACCGAGCGACCGGCAAAAGCTGATCGCGCAGCAGGTCGCGCAAATCCTGATCCCGCCCACCGATACGCCCGGCGGCGCCGATGTCGGCGCCGACGCCTTTCTGCTGCTCGCGCTCGCCGCGGGCCTTGACGGGACGCGCACGCCCGACGGCGGCGCCGCGATCCAAGGCGCGACCGCGCGGTATCGCCGTCCCGATGGGTCGCTCGATCACCTGACCTGGCTCGAGGAAGAACTCGACCGCAAGGCGCATGGCGATTTCCTCGCCGCCCCGCTCGCGCGCCAGCAGGCCGCGCTCGACACGATCGACAGTGCCGCCTTCGCCAACCACCAGTCGACCGGCCCGTGGCCCAAGATCAAGGGGCTGCTGCTGACCGGCTATTACACCTCGCAGCCCGGCGGCGCGAAGGAACTCACTTATGAATTGGTGCCGGGTCGCTTCGACCCCGATCTGCCGCTGCGTCCCGGCATGCACGCGTTTTCGAGCGACTGGACCGCGGTGGAGTTTGGATGATGACGGTGGATTTCGACGCGATCGTGGTGGGCTCGGGCATCACCGGCGGGTTTGCCGCCAAGGAACTGACCGAAAAGGGCCTCAAGGTCCTGATGATCGAGCGCGGGCCCAAGATCGAGCATGGTACGGGCTACAAGACCGAGACGCTCGCGCCGTGGGACCTGCCGTTCCGCGGGCTGGGCGATGCCGAAGAATATGCCTCGGTCTATCCGGTCCAGTCGAAGAACCGCCACTTCACCGAATTCACGCAGGACCATTTCTGTCGCGACGATGAGAACCCGTATACCACGCCCGCCGGCGGCGAATTCACCTGGTTCCGCTCGTACAATCTCGGCGGCCGCTCGCTGACCTGGGGGCGGCAATGCTATCGCTGGTCGGATTACGATTTCGGCGCCAACAAGCGTGACGGAAACGGCACCGACTGGCCGATCCGCTATGCCGAGCTCGCGCCCTGGTATGACCGGGTCGAGGATTTCGTCGGCGTGTCCGGCGCGGCCGAGGGAATGCCGCAGCTCCCCGACGGGCATTTCCAGCCGCCGATGCCGCTCAACGTGGTCGAGCAGCATGTTCGCGAGGGGATCAGCGCGCGCTGGCCCGGACGGCGGCTGACGATCGGCCGCACCGCCAATCTGACACAAGCCAAGGACGGCCGCAGCGCGTGCCAGTATCGCAGCATTTGCGCGCGGGGCTGCTCCTACGGCGCGTACTTCTCGACGCAGAGCGCCTCTTTACCGGCGGCGATGAAGACCGGATTGCTCACCGTCGTCACCGATAGCGTCGTCGAGGGCGTCGACTACGATCCGATCACGCGCCGCGCGACCGGCGTGCGCTTCCTCGACACCGCCAAGAAGGAACGCCACCGCGCCACCGCGCGGCTCGTCTTCCTCAATGCCGGCGCGTTCAACACCAACCACATCCTGCTGCGCTCGCACTCGGAGGCGATGCCCAACGGCCTCGCCAACTCGAGCGGCGTGCTCGGCACGCACATCATGGACCACGCGACGACGCTGTCGGCGATCGCGATCATGCCGGGGTTCGAGCAGCACACCACCTTCGGCAACCGCCCGACCGGGATCGTCATTCCGCGCTTCCGCAACCTCGAAACGCTCGACGGCAACGGCTTCACACGCGGCTATTCGTTCCAGGGCGGCGCGCTGCAGAGCACCTGGACGCAAGGCAAGCGCCAGGCCGGGATTGGCCACGGCTTCAAGACGCATCTGCGCACGCCGGGCGACTGGAAGATGATCCTCGTCACCTTCGCCGAATCGATGCCACGCGCGAGCAACCGGCTGACGCTCGATCCGGCAAAGATCGACGCGAACGGTGCGCCCGCGCTCAACATCGCTTTCGCGCACGGCAAGGAGGAGCATGCCGCGCTCGCCGACGCCAAGGCCGAGGCGGCGGCGATGCTCGGTGCGGTCGGCGGCCAGGTGGTGATGGGGATGGACCAGCCTGGACCCGGCGGCTCCGCGATCCACGAAATGGGTGGTGCGCGCATGGGGCTCGATCCGACCACTTCGGTGCTCGACAAATGGAGCCGCGCGCATGACGTCGCCAATCTGTTCGTCACCGATGGCGCGCAGATGAGTTCGTCGGCATCGCAGAACCCGTCGCTGACCTATCTCGCGCTCACCGCGCGCGCCTGCGATGCGGCCGTGTCGATGCTGCGCGCTGGCACGCTGTAATGCGCCTGACCTTTTCCGGAGAGAGAGCATGATCGACCGTCGTACCCTGCTGGCGGCGACAGCCGCGTCGCTCGCCGCCCCGGCGTTCGGCCGACCAGCCAACCCCAGCTTCCCGAAGGGCTTCCTGTGGGGCGCGTCCACCGCGGCGTATCAGGTCGAGGGCAACAACATCAACAGCGACCTCTGGCCGCTCGAGCATGCGAAGCCGACTGCGTTCGCCGAGCCGTCGGGCGATGCCGCCAACAGCTTCGAATTGTGGCCTACCGATCTCGATCTGGTCCGCGCGATGGGGCTCAACGCCTATCGCTTCAGCTTGGAATGGGCGCGGATCGAGCCGGCGCGCGGGCAATTCTCGCAAGCGATGCTCGATCATTATGCCGCGATGATCGAGGGGTGCCGCACGCGCGGGCTGACGCCGTTCGTCACCTTCAACCATTTCACCACCCCGCGCTGGTTTGCCGAAGCCGGCGGCTGGACCAACCCGGAAGGCCCGGCGCTGTTCGCGCGCTTCTGCGACCGCGCGGCGCGGCACCTCGCGCACGGCATCGGCTATGCGACCACGCTCAACGAGCCCAACCTCAACGGGCTGCTGAGCGAGCTGCTCCCCACCGGTGTCGGCGAACGGCTGATGGAAACCGACAAGGCGATGGCCGCCGCCGCGGCGCGTGGGAGCGGCGTCCCGCTCTATTCCGCGGGCAGTGCGCTCTACGTCGCCGATCCGCAGCTCACGCAGAAGCACCTGCTGGCGGCGCACCGGCTCGGGCGCGCGGCGATCAAGGCGGTGCGGCCCGATCTGCCGGTCGGCGTCAGCCTTGCCATCATCGACGATCAGCCGGTCGGCAAGAACAGCGTGCGCGACGCCAAGCGCGCGCGCTTCTACGCCGCGTGGCTCGACGCGGCGCGCGCCGACGATTTCGTCGGGGTCCAGAACTACACGCGGACGCTGTGGGATTCCTCGGGCAAGCTGCCCGTGCCACGCGGAGCGCCGGTCAACGCTGCGGGCGAGGAAATCTACCCCGCCTCGCTCGCCAATGCGGTGCGCTATGCGCATTCCGTCAGCGGCGTGCCGGTGATCGTCACCGAACACGGCATCAACGCGACCGATGACCGGTTGCGCGTAGCGCTGATCCCCGCGGCGCTCGCCGAGCTCAAGAAGGCGATCGACGAGGGCGTGCCGGTGAAGGGCTATATGCACTGGTCGCTGATCGACAATTTCGAATGGGTGTTCGGCTACACGCCCAAGTTCGGGCTGCACAGCCTCGACCGCGTGACCTTCCGCCGCACCGCCAAGCCGAGCGCCGCCGTGCTCGGCGCGATCGCACGGCGCAACGCGGTGTGAGATCCGCGCGCCGCTAGCGCGGCGCGCGGCCCTGCAGGAACAGCGCAACGCTCGCTGCCGCATGGTCAGCGAGCGCCGCTCCCGCGAGACGCTCGGCGCCGTACAGCGCGCGGCTGACCGCCCCCGCGATCGCGAGGTCGAACAATCGCTGCGCATCGGCGGCGGGATCGTCGCACACGAGACGGCCATCGCGCGTCCATCGCGCGAGATGCTCCGCGAGTTGCCGCTGGAGCGGCGCGCCCGCCGTCGCATGGAAGACGCCGCTCAGCGTCGGCAGCTTATGCCCCTCGGCAATGCCGAGCCTGCCGAGAAACAGAGCATCCTCCGCGAGAATCCAGCTCAACACCTGCGTGACGAACGTCGTCAGCCAGGCGCGGGGATCATCCTCCTGCCCGACAACGCCGCTAACCCGCGCCTGCCCGCGCGCGGTGATGCGGCGGATCACCGCTTCGAGCAGCGCCTGCTTGGTCGGAAAGTAGCGGAACAGCGTCGCCTTCGACCCACCGAACGCAACCACCATCCGATTGGTGCTCGCCGCTTCATACCCCGACGCCATGAACTCGGCCTCGGCTGCATCGAGAATGCGAGCCGTCACCGTCTCCGGATCTCGGCTCACAGGGGGTTTGCGCACGCCACCGGACCCGCTACAAGAACCATCTGGTTTCTTTATAATCATGACTGGGAAAGGAATGCCGATGGAACCGTATGTACGCAACCTGTGGTATGTCGCCGCGTGGGAGGACGAGGTGCCCGAGGGCGGCATGCTGCCCCGTACGCTGCTCGACGAGCCGCGCCTGATCTATCGACTCGCCGACGGTAGCTACGCGGCGCTTGCCGATCGGTGTCCGCATCGCTTCGCCCCGCTGAGCCGTGGCAAACGCGCTGGCGACCGGATCGTTTGCGGCTATCACGGCCTCGAATTCGGCGCCGACGGGGGCTGCGTGCGCAACCCCTTTTCCGACCTGATCCCGCCCAACACGCAGGTCTCGTCCTGGCCGACCGAAGCGCGCTGGGGCGCGGTCTGGGTCTGGCCCGGCGACGCGGCCGCGGCGGATCCCGCGCTGATCCCCGATTTCTCGTTCATCGACGCCGGCCCGCCGATCGTCCGCGGCCGCACGCACATGCGCGCGAATTACGAGTTCATCACCGACAATCTGATGGACCTCAGCCATGCCGAGTTCCTCCATATCGAGACCTTCGCGACCAACGGCGCGCTGTTCAACGGCGAGCATAGCGCGACGCAGGACGACAGCGGCGCGATCTGGTCGAACTGGCGGATGCCCGACACCCCGCCGCCGCCCTTCGCCACCGCGCTCGTCCCCGATGGCGGCCGCGTCGACCAATGGCTCGAGATGCGCTGGCATGCGCCCGCGTCGATGGCGCTGTTCATCGGCGTCGCGCATGCCGGCAGCGAACGGCAGGCGATGGTGGTCCCGGCGATGGCCAATCCGCATATCATCACGCCCGAAACGACGACGAGCTCGCATTACTTCTTTACCCGCGAGCCGGGGGACGCATCCGAAGCGATGGCCAAGCAGGTGTTCGACGCGGAAGATGGCCCGATGCTCGAGGCGATCCAGCACGCCATGCTCGGCCGCGAATTCTGGGCCGAGCGCCCGGTCATCCTGTCGGTCGACGCCGCGGCGATCCGCGCGCGACGCCGCCTGATGCAGCTGCGTCGCTCCGAGATGCCGTCCCCGGTCGAGGTAGCCGCCTGATCAGCGCCTGACCGGAACGCTCCCGCGCGTTCCGGTCAGGCGATCGCGCGATATCGAAAATCGCGGAAATGAACCCTGCCCGCCCCGCTCGCGAAGAGCGCCGGGCGAAGCTGCGCGAGATCGTCGATCGTGTTGGCGTTGTAGCCCGAGACTTCGCTGCGCACGCCGTGGCGCGTCCAGCTCTTGCCGTCGACGCTGTAATAGAAGGTCACGATCTGCTGGTCGTTGACGATCCGCATGAACAGGCGCCGCACCGCGGGTGCCGGCTCGGGCCAATAGCTCGGCTTGCCGCCCCGATACGTGATCATGCGCTTTCCATCGATCCCCATGCCGAGGAACAGCCGGTCGTTGAAGAACAGCAGCAGCCCGCCCTGCGCGTCGCCACCGAGTTCGCACTCGACCGTGATTTCATAGGCATGGTCGCCGACGATCTGCGTCAGCGGTGCGCAATCGTTCGGGCCGGTGCCCTTGCCGGCGATCGTCAGCGTATTGCGCTCGATCCGCGCTCGCGAAAGCTCGCCCGGCCCCCCGCCGTAGAAGCTCCAGCGCGTTCCGAAGGCGGGCTTGGAGAAATCGTCCGAGCCCGCAATGCCGTGCGGCCCCGCCACGCCACCGGGCCGCGGCAGCGGTTGCGAGAGATCGCCGCCTGTCGCGCGGAACCAGCCATCGTCACCCCACACGATCGGCTCGAGCAAGGTCTGCCGCCCGAGCGAGCGATAGCCGTTTTCATAGCCGTGATAGACCATGTACCAGCGCCCCCCCGGCCCCTCGACGCAGGTCGCATGGCCGCGCGACCACCAGCGTTCGGCCTCGCTGCGCGTCCGCACGATCGGGTTGTGCGGGCAATTCTCCCACGGCCCGGCGAGCGTCCGCGCGCGCGCGGCGATCACCATGTGCCCCGTCGCCGGGCCACCCGTCCCGCCGACCGCGCTGACCAGATAATGCCAGCCCCCGCGCCGGAACAGCTTTGGTCCCTCGAGCGAATAGGCTTCGGTGATCCAGTCATCGGGATAGTGCCAGCCATCATAGACCTTCTCGACCTTGCCGACGGTCGACAGCCCATCGGGCGCAAGCCGGACGCGGTTGACTCCCGACAGGAAGAGATAGCGCTGGCCGTCGTCATCGACCGCATGGCCGGGGTCGATCAGGTCGCCGATGCCGAGATCGATCGGATCGCTCCACGGCCCGTGCATCGACGGCGCATGGATGACGTAGATGTTGGCGAAACTCGGCAATGCCCCCGACCACGACGCCTTCATGAACGGGATGTAGATGAAGTACCGCCCGTCATGCTTGACGATGTCGACCGCGAAGACCGTGCCGAGCGGCTTGGCGAGCGCCGGGCCGACCGGCGTCCAGTTCACCAGATCGCGCGAATGCCAGATCAGCAGCCCGGGCGACGCATCGAACGACGAATGCGTCATCCAATAGTCGCCGCCGTCCTTGAGGATCGACGGGTCGGGCCGATCCCCCGCCAGGATCGGATTGAGATAGCGCCCATCGCCGAGATCGGGCGCGCGCTGCCCCTCGACCCCGCGCCGAGCGGCAGGCGGCAGCGCTGCCACCGCCGGTAGCGCCGCGCCGCCCGCCAGCGCGAGCGCCAGCACATCGCGGCGCGACGCGCTCACGCCGCGACTTCCAGCGTCTTGGCGTCGCTGTTCATCGCAGGGAACGGCAGATACGAGACCCTCAGCTTCTCGCTCAACGTCAGGCTGTGCGCGCCTGGTGCCAGCGGCTCGGACGCGATCACGCTGATGGTCGCGACCGCGCCGAAGTTCCACTGGCGGTCATAGGTGGTTTCCATCTCGTCGAGCGTCAGCGGCGCGCCACCACCGGTCTCGTCGAAGCGGATCGCCTCGCGGGCCACTGGTTGGTCGTCGATCGTCACGACCAGATCCTCGACCATCGAAAGCCCGAGCCCCCGATAATAGCCGAGCCGCGCGTCGAACGCGAAGCCGTCCGCCGTCGCGCGCAGGCTGTCATCCACGATCAGATATTTGTCGAACATGCGGGCAATCCCTTCAGGAAGCGGTCGTGGTCGCGCCGATCAGGCGCTCGAACATCGTGTGCTGGCGGCGGACCTGCTCGCGGCTGTCGACCGGCTCGACGTCCTGGATCCAGCGATTGCCTTCATATTCGCTCGAGAGATAGCCGTTCCACCCGGCTGCCGCGAGCACCGGGATGACCTCGTCATACGAGATCGACGGGTCGGTCGCCTCAGGCGTCATCTCGTAGAACTTCGCCTGGATGTGCCGAAAGTAGGGCGCATATTCGGCGAGCCGCTTGGGGTTGGCATAGGGCGCGTGGCGCAGCGTCTCGGCCATCGCGACCTCGGCCTTGTTGCCGCCCATCTTCACCGCGACCTCATAGATCGTATATTCGGCCATGATCTTGGCTTCGTGGCTGTCGACGATGAACTGCGCGATCTCGGGCCGCGCGCCTTGCCGTTCGAAGCGTGCGCGGAACACCGGCGGGTAATGCTTCATGAAGATGCCCATGTCGGGCAGGATACCGAGATGCTTCGTCCCGAGCCGGTCGGCGGTGTCGACCGTGCGCAGGATCCAGGCATGTTCGAGGTGCCACGGCGCATGGACCTCGACCCCCATATGGACATCGAGCGCCTCGGCATAGGGCACGCACTTTTCGAGGATCTCGGGCCGCACGAACACGAGGATCCGCATCGATCGGATGCCGAGCCGGTGGCACAGTTCGAGGTCGCGGCGGATCGAGGCGACCTGCTCCTCATCGGTCATCGGGCGATCCTTGCGGATCTTGGTGTCGAGGAACATGTCGTAGCAGCTGAGCTCGCAGCCATGCTTGGCGACGGTGTCCTTCCACCAGGCGACTTCGGCATCGCTGACATTGGGGAAGCTCGGCATGTTCTGTTCGGGCAGCACTTCGATCCCGGTCGCGCCGATCGAGGCCGCGAACGCGATCGCATCCTCGACGGTCATCTGGCGCAGGAACAGCTCTTCCTGGAAACTGTAGAGGCTGACGCCCCGCTTGATCGTGGACGGCATCGGCATCAAACCTCGACTGGATGGGAAACGGGGGCGCGCAGCGCCATGCCGACGCTGACCAGCGCGCAGAGCACGCCGAGCACGCCGGCGGTGAGGAAGGCGGACTGCATCGTGACGACCGCGCCGCGCACGACGCTGACGAGCAGCGGACTGGCGAACTGGCCGAAGAAGAAGCACGCGGTCCAGACGCCCATGCCGCGACCGCGATGTTCGAACGGCAGCTTGGTCTGCGCCCAGGCGATCAGCGTCGGGATCGTCATGCCGGCGCCGGTCTGCTGGATCACCAGTCCGGCGATCATCCACTTCCAATCGGGCGCCAGCCCGATCATCGCGAGCCCGACCCCGAGCAGCCCGAAGCACGACGCCAATTGCAGTTGCGCGCGCGCGCGGCCCATCAGCCAGAACAGGCCCGCGCCGACGACGACGAACAGGCTCGGCAGCGCGGTCAGCTCACCGAGCTTCGCCGAGGACTGGATCCCGACCTCGCGGAACGCCATCCCGCCATTCACGATGAAGACGTAATACAAAACGGCGGCGGCAAGCGTCACCGCGCCGATCTGCAGCACCGAAGACCAGGGAAACGGCGTACGCGCGACCCGATCCTGGTCGATCCCTAGCATCTTGCGCGCGGTCGCATCGCTTGCCGGTTCGTACAGATACACCACCATCGCCGCGAAGATCGGGAGAGCGACGAGATAGATCAGGAACACGCCATTCCAGCGCACTGCAGTGAGCATCCCGGCGCAATAGATCATGCCCGCGGCGAGCAACGGTCCGACCGTCCCCTGCAGTGCCAGCCAGTGACGCCGCCCGCGATCGTCCCAATAATCGCCGATCAGCGTATTGAGCGTCGTCAGGATCGCCGCTTCTGTGACCCCGAGCAGGATGCGCGAGCCATAGATCGCGTTGAGGTTGTCGAGAAAGAACGGAATGACGCCGATCAGGGCGTAGAAAAACGTTGAAAACAGCAGCAGCCGCCGCCGCCCGAAGCGATCGACCAGAATGCCGGCAAACGGCGCGATCGCCGCGATCGCGAGACCGGGCGCCGACACCATCGCCGGCACTTTCCAGCCCGCCTCCGGGTCACCCGCAAAATGATCGATGATCGACGGGACCGCTGGGAATAGCGAGACGATCGCCAGGATCGGCAGGAATCCTGCGGCGATGACGGTCGAACCTTGCCCAAGACCGGGTCGTCGCCCGGCGTTCGACGCAATACGTGCAGTGGCTTCCACGATTCGCCTCTCCTACGCGCCGGGCTCATGCCGACATCAAATTAGAACTATTGTTCTGAAACCAGTATCGATATGCTGCTGTGCATGTCAAGCGAGACGATCCCACCACATCCGCCGTCCCCACTGCTTTCGGAGGTCGGAGTCGCGCAGCTGCTCGGCTATCGTCGACGGCTTGCCTTCACGACCGTCATCCTCGCGCTCGTGCTCGAGATTGTCGACACGACGATCGTCAATACCGCCCTCCCCGCGATCCAGCGAGGCTTGGGCGCGAGCGAGAGCGCGACGCAATGGGTCGTCACCGGCTATTTCCTGATGTTCGCGATCCTGCTCGTCGCCGGCGGGCGGCTGGGCGATCTTTATGGGTACCGGCGGCTGTTCCTCGTCGGCGTCGGCGGCTTCACGCTTGCCTCGCTCGCGTGCGGATTGGCGCCCGATGCGACGACGCTGATCGCGGCCCGCTTCGCGCAGGGCGCCGCCGCGGCGATCATGGCGCCGCAGATGATCGCGCTCGTCCAGCTGATGTATTCGCCGCTCGAGCGCGTCGCGCGGCTGGCGGTATTCGGGCTGGTCGGCGGGCTCGCGGCAATCGGCGGGCCGATCCTTGGCGGTCTGCTGATCGCCGCCAATCCCGCTGGGCTCGGCTGGCGCGTCGTATTCCTGATCAACTTGCCGATCGGGCTGGTGGCGCTGGTGGCGGGGTGGTGGCTGCTGCCGCGCGGGCGCTCGCCGCACGCGCTTCGGCTCGATCCGATCGGGACGCTTCTGCTCGGCGCCGCGCTGATCGCGTTGCTGATCCCGGCGATCGAAGGTCGCGCGCTGGGCTGGCCGTGGTGGAGCCTCGCGCTGCCGGTCGCGAGCGTCATCCTGGCGATCGCCTTCTGGCGCCATTCGGTGCGCCGGACGGCACGCGTCGGATCGGCGCTGATCGCGCCCGAACTGTTCGCCGCACCCACCTTCCGCCTCGGCCTGTCGATGACGCTGCTGTTCGCGACCGCGACCAACGGCTTCCTGCTGGTGCTGAGCATGGTGCTGCAGCGTGGCCTCGGCATGAGCCCGCTCGACACCGCCTTGCTCCACTTACCCTTCGGACTGGGCGTGATGGCGGGGATCGCGCTGATCGGACCGCGCGTCCTGCCGCGGGTCGGCACAGGGCTGCTGATCTTCGGGGCGCTGACGATGGCGCTTGGCCTGGCGGGAACCGCCGCAGCGGTGGCGTTCGCGCCGATCCCGGAGTTGATCGCCGCGACGCTCGCGCTGAGCGGTATCGGCATGGGCTGCATCACCGGGCCGCTCGGGCCGGTCACGCTGGCGCGGGTCGATCGCGGGCATGCCGGGGTCGCCGGCGGGATGCACAATGGCGCGCAGCAGATCGGCGGTGCGCTCGGCGCAGCAGTGATCGGCTCGCTGTTCTTCGCGATCCTCGATCACGGCGGCGCGCAGCGTGCCTTCGGTGGGGCCGTCGCGCTCGACATCGTGTTGCTCGCCGCGGTGGCGCTGCTCGCCCGTTTTCTCCCCGGCGCGATCTTCCTGCCCGAAGGCTAATCGGCGGCGGCCTCGACCCGCAATTGGTCGCGCCGCCAGCGCAGGCCCGGATCGGCGTCGCGCGCACGGTGATGCTGGATCACCTCGGCCATTTCGGGAAAAAACAAAGGGCACGGGTACCAGCACGATCGGCAAGCACGTCCGCATTGAGCAGGCCAGCCGTCATGCATCAATGCGATGCGCCGCGTGCCGACCACCATCCACAGGACTGCGGCGAAGCTCGGCACCGTCACGCCGATCTGCCGGACCTTGCCGATCTCCTCGAGCTGCCGGTCCGCGAACGCCGCCGGAACATTGGTGCCAAGCAGCACCGCGACATTGTCGAGCGCGAGAAAATCGGCCTTTTTGATCCGCCGCTCGGCCAGCGCCGGTTTGTCCGCACACCCCGCGACGACTTGCCGCTCGGCAAACAACAATGCGACCGGATGACGCGGCAAGGCGAACTTCTGCGCCGTGACGAACAGGCCGATCCGTCCCTCGTCGAGCCGCGACCGCGTCCGTTTCTCGATCAGTTCGAGCACGATGCGGATCCCCGGCCCGATGTGCTTCAGCCGCTGGACTGGCAGATTACAAACCCACGTGCTCGGGCCGCGCACGTCCGCGTCGCACCGTCCGCGGCGAAAATCATCGAGCACCGGATGCACGTACACCCGCCCTCGATCATCCTCATGGAGATCTGGGTCGTCGGAGTGCCATGCGAACCAGCGCGAGTGCCGGCTCTGGCCGCGCTCGATGTGCGACAGTTGAGAAGCGGAGGCACCGGCGGCAACGGCGGCGACCGCAATCGACAAGCTGAATTCACGACGCCGGTGTCGCAGGTTTGCGCCGAGGTCTAATTCTCTGTCGGCGTGAGGTATGTCGGCTGACAGGAGCGTCGCAATAGTCACATGCCCCCGGACCGCGACGTCGGCAGTTTTCAGGTCAAGCGCCGTCAGTAGCCTGTTGAGCGTTTCCATGCGGGGCACGGCACGACAACGCTCGATCCGCAACTGTGTGATCCGACTTATCCCTACCGCCTCGGCCAGCGCTTCCGGCTGGTGACCAAGGTCCCGCGCTGCGTCGCCATGACGTGCGGGGCGCAGGATGGCGCCAAGGTCGCCCTGAGGCAGGGGCGGCAAATGGAGTCCACAATCAACGGCAACAAGAAACGCCGAATCTGCGTCCTTAACGCTCTCAGCTATATCGGCGAGCTATAGAGACCGGCGCTAAGCGCACGGGGGGTTTCTCTTGCGTGAATGCAGCCTTGAATCCCCAAAATATCCCAAGAAATTCGACATCACGGGTCAAAAAGGCACCGAATAGCGCGCAGCAAGCAGCGACGAATTGGCGACAAGCCACGGAAAGCAGGTACAAAAAAACCGCCTCGGAATATCCTGAGACGGTTTGGTATGTCGGTGTGTGGTTGCGGGGACAGGATTTGAACCTGTGACCTTC
>NZ_JAFCXM010000005.1:0-360617 GCF_049898305.1 Sphingomonas sp. PWP1-2 | reverse complement strand
CGACAATGTCAAAGAGCGCAAAATACCGACGCTAAGGAAATGCCCTCTTTTCAAAGAGCCCCTCGGCGCCGACAATTTGGTGACTGCAGAAGCGAACCGTCCGGTCCGTCGCTGCGGTGGAGTGGTCTCTAGTCGGGGTGTTTGATTCGGTCAAACGGTTTTTTGCAATTTTCTTTCAAACACGCGCTGAGCCCGCGGAAATCCTGGGATCTCCGTGGGCTCTGCACAGCTACTGCGATGTCAGATGCGCGGCCTGCGGAGCATTCCACGCCTTCCGACCGTTCGAGCAAGTCGGGGCAGGTCTGCCCTGCCCCCTATGATCACGCCTTAGCGCGACCACGCTTAGGAGACGCCGCCGCTGCAACATCCTCTGCCTCGTCGGGCTGATCTTCACCCGCCTCGGTCAGTGCCTCGCCCAGCGTCTTCAGCTTTTCCTGATTAGTCTCGGCCTTCTCGGCGATCCGCGTCGTCGCCTCGCCGAGACGATGGAGCAATGCGTGAACTCGATCGGCATCAGGCGCTTCGCGCTCGAGCTGTTTGCGTAAGGACGCGAGGTCGCGAAGAATGCCCTTTGCGCCCGGCGTGTCGATATCCGCGAGTGCGGCTTCCCAATCCTCGATCATGTCGCCGCCCTTGTCGGGCTTGGTCGAGGCGATACCGCGATTGAGGGCGTTGATCGTTCCGGCAAACTTGATGGCCATGTTGTCTTCCTCTCGGTTGCAATAGCGTATCAACGCCACGTGCACGCGCCGAGGTCCGCAGAAATGCGTGTCTTTATATCTGCTTGAGCCGGATCAAGCCGCGGAACCGGCGGCGTAAAACGGCGTGCGGCTTGCCGACCGCGCCAATCGATGTGCACGATGCCTGCACAACCCATGAGGATCGCCATGCCGCTTTATGAAATCGACGGACTCCGCCCGACGCTGGGCGAAGCGACCTGGATCGCGCCGAGCGCTGAGCTGATCGGCGACGTACGGCTCGGCGACGATGTCAGCATCTGGTTCGGCGCGGTCGTGCGCGGCGACAATACGCCGATGATCGTCGGGGCGCGCAGCAACATCCAGGAAGGCGCGATGTGCCATTCGGACCCGGGCGCCCCGCTCACCATCGGCGAAGACTGCACGATCGGCCACCACGCCGTGCTGCATGGCTGCACGATCGGCGACCGCGTGCTGATCGGGATGGGCGCGATCGTGCTCAACCACGCCGAGATCGGCGAAGGATCGATCGTCGGCGCTGGCGCGCTGGTGACCGAGGGCAAGGTATTCCCGCCTGGCAGCCTGATCGTCGGCGCGCCTGCCCGCGCCGTCCGTACGCTCGACGACGCCGCGCAGGCGATGCTGCGCGTCTCGGCCGAGCATTATGTCGCGAATGGCCGCAAATATGCCGCCGGGCTCACGCGGATCGACTGAATACCCCCCTTCCCCGGCGCTCTACGCCGGGGAAGCCGCATGCCGCTTACTGTCCGCCGGTCGCCCACGCCGCAATGTCGCCGCGGATGCGGGCATTCACCATCTGCCGTGCTGCCATCGAAGCGACGATCGCCTTGGCACCGCCACGCGCCGCTGGCGGCAGATTGGCCGCGGCGAACGCGGTAATCTTGCCCGGCATCGCCGGATCGTCCGACCCCGCGCCCAGGCTCGCGACGAAGCCGGCGCGTGTGCTCGTCTCGACCAGCGTGTTGACGAGCGGCAGATGCGCAAGCGCGAAGCCGAACGCCATGTCGGGATGGCCGCCCGCCACCGCCTTGAGCAAACCGGCCTTTTGCGGCGCAGTGAAGCGGTCGGTGGTCAAAAGATCGAGCGCGCGCTGCGCGAGCGCATCGTCCTCGGCCGCGCCGAGCAAGCGGACATAGCCGTTCTTCACCACCGGATTCTTCTCGGCGAGCGTCAGCTTGAGCAGCGCGTCCCATTCGGCCGGCGTCGCATTGGTCGCGTACGTGCCGAGGATCGGCTGACGGATCGCCGCCGGGATCGCATCGGGGTTGGTCGCCAATGCGGCGACATAGCCGCGCGCCTTGTCCGCAATCGCAGGGTCGCCGCGATGGCCGAGCACCGCGATCAGCGTTTCGCGCAGCGTTGCAACGAGCGGCGATTCGTCCTTGGTCGCGGTGAAGCCGACACGCTGCATCGCCGGAGCAAGCGTCGCGCGGACTCGCACGCGCATCGCGTCCTTCGCCGCGCCCTTGGGCAAGCGGCCCTCGAGGTCAGCGAGCTGCCCGGCAATCGTCTGCCACAGCAAGGGGTTCGCATCGGGCGCGACCGCCGCGACATCGGCGAAATAGCGATCGAGCTTCTGGTTGCCGCCCTTGGCGAGCGCGAAATCGTCGCCGAGCGTGCCGAGCTGATCGGTCAGTGCGAGCGTGCCGAAGTCGCGCACGATCGCGTCATGCCCAGCCTGGCTGTAGAGAACGCGCGCATACGACCCCTTGTCGCGGTTGAGCACGACGGTGCCGCAGCCGCCCACGCTGACCGTCGTCGGCTTCGCCCCGCGCACCACGGCGCGCGTCACCGGCTGTCCGACCACACCGAGCGTCAGCGGCACGTGCCAGTCGAGCGGCTGCTTGGCGGTCGCATCATAGCCGAAACGGCCTTGCGTCAGCCTCACCTGCGTCTTGCCCGCGACACAGCGCGCGCCCGTCATCGTGACGAGCGGGACGCCGGGCTGGAGCGTAAAATCGTGCGCGACGTCGGCGACCGAGCGCCCTGCGGCGGCCGAAAGCTCGGCCCACAGCTGATCGGTCGTGGTGTTGCCGTATTTGTACTTCGCCATGTAGCGGCGGATGCCGTCGCGGAACACATCCGGGCCGAGCGTCGACTCCATCATGCCGATGACCGCCTGCCCCTTCGCGTAGGTGATCCCGTCGAACGCCTCGCCGATCTGGTCGACCGTCTCGACATGGCGGATGATCGGATGCGTCGCGGCGGTCGCATCGACCTGCAGCGCGCCTTCGCGATCCTGCGCCACCGCGGTCGCGCCGGCGAACCAGTCGGGGTTGAGGTCGATGCTCGACTTGTTCTCCATCCACGAGGCGAAGCCTTCGTTGAGCCAGAGATCGTCCCACCAGTTCATCGTGACGAGATCGCCGAACCATTGGTGCGCCATCTCGTGCGCGACGACGGTGTAAATGCGCTGCTTGCCGCTCTGCGTCGCGCGCTTCTTGTCGTAGAGCAATTCGGGCTCGAAATAGAAGACCGCGCCCCAATTCTCCATCGCGCCGAAGAACTGGCTCGAGCCCGGGCCGGCGATCATGTCGAGCTTGGGCAGCGGATAGGGCTGGCCGAAATAGTCGTTGTAATAGGTCAGCAGGCGCTTGGCCGATTCGAGCGCGTAATCGCCCTGGTCGACGACGCCGCGGCGCGTGATGACACCGATCTCGGTCTTGCCCGCCATCACCGTCTTGCGCTCGACATCGCCCATGCCGAGGAAGAGCAGATAGCTCGACATCTTCGGCGTCTCGGCAAAGTGGTACAGCTTGGTGCCGTCGCCTTGCTTGGTCACGCTGGCGACGGGCATGTTCGAGAAAGCGGTCTGGTCGCCGGGCGCGACGGTGCTGAGCTTGAAGGTCGCCTTGTAGCCGGGCTCGTCCCACATCGGCGCGAAGCGGCGCGCATCGGGCGCCTCGAACTGCGTGACCAGCAGCCGTGACGACGAGCCGTCCTGGTTGCTGTAATCGATCGCGAACAGGCCCGCAGCCGAGGTGTTGATCGTGCCGGTCCAGGCGAATTGGACACGGTGCTGGCCCGCGGCGAGCATCGTCGGCAGCGTCAACGTCAGCTGCTGCTTGGTGGTATCGATCGTGAAGGGGACCGCCGCCCCGTCGACCATCGCGCGCGAAATCTTGAGGTCGGCGGCGTTGAGCACGACCGTGCGAGTAGGCTTCGCCACCGCGATGCTGATCGTTTCCTCGCCCGAAAAGGTCATCGCCTTGGCGTCGGGGCGAATCGTGATGTCATAGGCGACCGGCGCGATGCCACTGGGCAATTGCCCGACAGCGAAAGCAGGAGTCGCGGTTCCGAGCAACAGCGCGGCGGCAAGGGTGAGCTTCACTTCGTTACTCCGGAAACAAACGGGGATTTGCGCGCCATAAGGCTTTCTGCACGCGAGGCAAATCGAGGCCGCTGGACAGTCCTTTCGGTTGCGCTATGAAACGGACATGAGCACACCGCCCCTCCTCTCGTCGCTGCGGCTTCCCCTGATCGGCTCGCCGCTGTTTATCATCTCGGGTCCCGAACTGGTGATCGCGCAGTGCAAGGCGGGGATCGTCGGATCCTTCCCCGCGCTCAACGCGCGACCGCAAGCGATGCTCGACGAATGGCTCCACCGCATCACCGAGGAACTGGCGGCGCATAACCGCGACCATCCCGAGCGCCCGGCGGCGCCGTTCGCGGTCAACCAGATCGTCCATCGCTCGAACGAGCGGCTCGAGGCCGACCTCGCGACCTGCGCGAAGTGGCAAGTGCCGATCGTCATCACCTCGCTCGGCGCACGTGAGGATCTCAACACCGCGGTGCACAGCTGGGGCGGGATCACGCTGCACGACGTGATCGACGACCGCTTCGCGCGCAAGGCGATCGAAAAGGGCGCCGACGGGCTGATCGCGGTTGCCGCCGGCGCGGGCGGGCACGCAGGGCGGCTGTCGCCCTTCGCGATCATCCAGGAAATCCGGCAGTGGTTCGACGGACCGCTCGCCTTGTCGGGCTCGATCGCAACGGGCGACGCCATCCTCGCAGCGCAAGCGATGGGCGCCGATTTCGGCTATATGGGCTCACCTTTCATCGCCTCGCTCGAGGCGAATGCCGAGGCCGCGTACAAACAGGGGATCGTCGAGGGCAAGGCCGCCGACATCGTCTATTCGAACCTGTTCACCGGCGTGCACGGCAATTACCTGCGCGCCTCGATCGTCGCGGCGGGCATGGACCCCGATGCGCTGCCCGAAGGTGATCTCAAGACGATGGACTTCGGCACCGGCAACGGCGCCAAGCCCAAGGCGTGGAAGGAAATCTGGGGATCGGGCCAGGGGATCGGCGTGATCGAGCGCATCGAGTCGGTCGCGGCGATGGTCGACCGGTTCGAAGCGCAGTACCGCGCGGCGCGCGAGCGGCTGAAGCTCTGAACGACCGGGGCCGGACGGATCCGGCCCCCTCGCCTCATAGGCTCGCGCGGCGGGCTAGAACGCCATCGCCAGCCGCTGGTGCAGCGATCGCACCGGGCTTTCGATCTCGAGGTCTACGCCCGCGCTGGCATCGTCGAGCCGCGCGACGCGGCCATGCAATTCCACGCTCGCCGCGATCAGCGTGCGCGCCGATTCGGGCATCTGTTCGAGCGCCACCGAATCGGTCACCGGCGCGGTGCCGAGCCGGCGCGACGGATCGAGCGCGTCACGCGGCAGCATTTCCCCCGCCTCAACCGCGCGCTGCGTCAGCAGCCAGGCGATGATGTGCATCAAGCGAGTCGTGACCTTGAGCGATTCGCACGAGAAGGCGACGCGCGCCATCGGATCGAGCGCTTCGCGATCGGCGCGCCCGCCCTCATCGAAATAGCTGCGGGCTTCGTCGGCCAGCACCATCGCATCAATATACAGCGTGTCTATCACGCGCCGCTGCATCCGTAAGTCGTGCCAATTTACTCGCATCGCTGACCTTAGCCATAATCGAAGGCGCAAAGGTAGCGCGTCCATCGCAGATTTGCGGCGGCATGTCCCAAAGCGGAGCGGCGCGCCAGACGCTGGTGGCCTAGGCGATGATGTCGGGAATCAACTGGTCTTCGAGCAGCGCGATCTCGTCGCGCAGCCGCAGCTTGCGCTTCTTGAACCGCGCAAGCTGGAGCTGGTCCGCCGAGCCGCTGTCGATCAGCGCGCCTATGGCCGAATCCAGATCTCGATGTTCGACGCGTAACACCTCGAGGCGCTTTGCGATAAGGCTGTCGTCCATTCGGTCCCCGCTCGATTGCCCCGTCTTAGCAAATCGCGTGGCTGCGACACGGATAAAATCGACCGGTCGCGCAATTCGGTGCGCGCGTCGCGATCCCGCAAAATGAGGGAAGACAATTAACCTCAAGCATGGTTCTATTCGCTCCCCCAAGCAGCTCATGAAGGAGGTACGCATCCATGCAGACCGCGCATCATTCGGCCCTGACGGCCAAGCATGCAGTCCTCGATCGACAGATCGCCACCGAAGCGCAGCGTCCCTTACCCGACGCCGTTACGCTGGCCGCGCTGAAGAAGCAGAAGCTCAGGATCAAACAGGAATTGGCGCAAATCTGACGCCACAGGGCCCGGGCGCAGCGCGTCCGGGTCCGCTTACCTGCCGATCGATCGACTCAGCGAAGCGGGCGACCGAAGATCGGCTTTACAAAGGTTGGCGTTTGCGCGCCCTGCCCGACGGGCTTGCGCGCCAGCAGCGGATCGATCTGCTGGTCGAACGCCACGCCAATGCGCCCGGCCGCCGACCAAGCAACCTGCCCGGGCACCCAGCCAATTCCCCGCACATCGAATTCGACGCGCAGGCCCTGTTCGAGCCCACCCTGGAGTTCGGCCATCAAGCCACCGGCCGACAGATTGCGCACCCGGAGCGGACGAACCTCGCTACCACCGACGACGCGGAAATCCGCCATCAGGAAAAGGCTGTCGCGCGACTCCTGCCGGTTGTGGGCGCCATCCTCGTCGGGAGCGCTGAGGGGATCGTGGGAATATTGATCCATCGCCTGAAACTTACGGCCTCCGTTATGATCGTGATAGCCGGGGAAATGTATCGAACCACTTAACAGATGCGGAAGATCACTCTTCGCGCGAAATCTTTTCCTGGCGTTCGTGGCGCTCCTGCGCCTCGACCGTCATCGTCGCGATCGGGCGTGCCTCGAGCCGGGCGAGCGAGATCGGTTCGCCGGTCACCTCGCAATAGCCATATTCGCCTTCATCGATTCGGCGCATCGCCGCTTCGATCTTGGAGATGAGCTTGCGCTGGCGATCGCGCGTGCGCAGTTCGATCGACCAGTCGGTCTCGCTTGACGCGCGATCGGTCAGATCGGCTTCGCGCAGCGTATCGACTTGGAGCTGCGACAGCGTTCCTGCCGCCTCGCGCAGGATCGAGTCCTTCCACCCCTGCAGCTTGGCGCGGAAATACGCCTGCTGCCGCGGGTTCATGAACTCTTCGTCGGCGCTTGGCCGGTAGCCGTCATCACCGCCGACGGGCGGCACTGCGAACTTCGCGGAGTCATCGTGTCGATTCAAGACCGTCGCCATCCCATTTTCTCCCACAGCCGCACGATGCCGAACGCATCGTGGGTCCGCCCCCGGGTCAACTCACGTCGTGCGGGCCTATAGCCATGCCCTTGAAGCTCCACAAGCAATCCGATGCGATCTTCTTCGGTTGCTTCGCGTGATGTGCTTTTCCCGCACCCACCCGAACACGCATGGGCGCCGTGCGAGCGGCGAACGCGCCTGTGTCCCAAGACGAAACGTTAACTCACAATCAACCTTTGCGAATGTGACAAAATCGTGGATTAAGGGTTGTGAGGTGGGGAACGCGCTTGAACGTAACGATTTGTTGCCGTTTACCCGATAAAGCGACGTGGCGAAACTTACCGTGGAACGCCATATAGTATTGATTTAACGGTAAAGAGAGAGTGGCGATATGTCGGTGCGGATGGCCTTGGCGAAACTGTGTGCCTGTGCGTGCGGCGGCGCGATCATCGGCGGCGGCGCGGTGCATGTCGCGGATTCGTCTCGGGCCCGCACGGCCTATGTCCACAAGACCAAGCGAATCGTACGCAAGACAGCGGTGGCCTCGGTGCGCCGGGTCCGTCGAGTCGTGACGACGACGCGTACCACCCCGCCACCGCAAGTGGTCGTGGTGACGACGCAGGGCGCGCCGATCCCACTGCCGCCCGCGTTCAACGGTTTTAACGGGTCTCCGGGCGGCTTTGGCCCAGCGGTGATCGGCGGCGGCTTCGGCGGCGGCGGCGGCTTCTTTGCTGGGGGCTTCTTCGGTGGCGGCGGTGGCGGCGGAGGCGGCGGCAACATCACGATATCGTCGACGTCGACCGGCAGCAGCGGCACCGTCGTCAACGTATCGTCGGGCGGATCTTCGACCAGTTCGTCCACCAGCGGCGGGTCGACCTCGACTGGCGGCTCGTCGACATCGACCGGCGGTTCCTCTACCTCGACCGGCGGCTCCTCGACCTCGACCGGCGGCTCCTCGACCTCGACCGGCGGCTCCTCCACGTCGAGTGGTGCAGTCTCCAGCACCTCGTCGTCGGGCGGCAGCGGCGGATCCTCGACCAGCACCGGCGGCGCGACCGTGTCGAGCACGTCGTCGACGGGCGGATCGTCGTCGAGCGGCAACGTCTCCTCCGCGTCGGGCGGCAGCAGCGGCGATGTGTCGTCGTCGACCTCCTCGAGCGGCAACGTTTCGTCGGCCTCTTCGTCGTCGACATCGTCGAGCGGCAACGTCTCCTCGGCATCGAGCGGCAATGTCTCGTCGGCCAGTTCGTCGAACGGATCGAGCACGAGCACCTCGTCGGCCAGCTCGAGCAGCTATGGATCGAGCAGCCACGGTTGGAATTCGAGCAGCAATTGGGGCAGCAGCAGCTATGGCAGCTCGAGCTGCGGCGCGAACTGCACCCCCGGCAATCCCGATGGCCCGCCCGCACCAGTGCCAGCGCCGCCGATGGTCCTGCTGTTCGGCGCAGCGGCGGCAGCGCTCGTCGCGCGCAAGCGCTTCACCAAGCGGAACGCCATCGCCGCCTGACCGGCTGATCGCGCGAATACAAACGGGCTCCCGCGACCATCGCGGGAGCCCGCTTTGTTTCAGGCGGCTTGCAGCGCCTTTTCGATCTGGTCGATCGGATGGCCGGTCAGATCCTTGTCGAGCTCGCCGCTCAACCGCGCGCTGACTTCGCTGTGATAATGCTTGCGCAGCTCGCCGAGCGTCCGCGGCGGGGCGACGACGAACAGCTGGTCGTAATCGTTCGCCAGCGCACGCTTCTTGAGCAGCGCGGCGGTGTCGGCGGCGAAGCGGTCTTCCTCCTGCTGGTGGAAATCGACCTCGGCCATCGAATTATGGCCGCCACCGACGCTCGACGACGAGCGTCCGGCGTGGTCGGTCTTCTGCTCGCCGTCGCTCGGATTGATCTGCTCGACCGCGCGCTCGACGACGAGGTTCGGATGCGTCGCGTCGCCCTCGTTGCGCAGGAACAGCGACTTGCGGCCATCGGCGACGAGCACGACGGCGTTGTGGGAAATCTGCATGGGCGCTGGCCTCTTATGGTTGGTGGTATCTCGGGCAACGCGCCGCGTGCCGCGCGGGTTGCGCGCTTGCGGCAGGCTGGGCATAGCCTGCGACCATGCATGATATCCGATCGATCCGCGAAAACCCTGCCGCCTTCGATGCCGCGCTCGCGCGTCGCGGGCTGTCGCCGCTCGCCGCCGGGCTGGTCGCGCTCGACGAGCGCCACCGCGCGCTGATCACCGAAGCGCAGACCGGCCAGGCGCGCCGCAACGAAGCCTCGAAGGCGATCGGTGCGGCCAAGGCCAAGAAGGACGACGCCACCGCCGCCAGCCTGATGGCCGAGGTCGCCGCGTTGAAGGAGCGGATGCACGCGATCGAGGCCGAGGAAAAGGATGTCGCGGCACAGCTCAAGGCCGCGCTCGAGATCATCCCCAATCTGCCCGCCGACGACGTGCCGCACGGCGCGGGCGAAGGAGAGAATGTCGAAGTCGCCCGCTGGGGCACCCCGCGCGGCTTCGACTTCACGCCGCGCGAACATGCCGATCTCGCGCCTGCGCTCGGCATGGATTTCGAGACCGGCGCGCGGCTTTCGGGTGCGCGTTTCACCTTCCTGCGCGGCGACATGGCGCGGCTGCACCGTGCGCTCGGCCAGTTCATGCTCGACGTTCAAACGCGCGAGCATGGCTATGAGGAATGCAACCCGCCCGTGCTCGTCAAGAATGAGGCGATGTACGGCACCGACAAGCTGCCGAAGTTCGCCGAGGACAGCTTCCGCACGACCGACGATCGCTGGCTCATCCCGACGAGCGAAGTCAGCCTGACTGCGAGCGTGATGGGCGAATTGCTCGATGAAAGCGCGCTCCCGCTGCGGCTGACCGCGCTTACTTTGTGCTTCCGTTCCGAAGCGGGCGCGGCCGGACGCGACACGCGCGGCTTCATCCGCCAGCACCAGTTCGAGAAATGCGAGCTCGTCAGCGTCGTGCGCCCCGACGACAGCGAGGCCGAGCACCAGCGCATGGTCCGCGCCGCCGAGACGATCCTCGAACGCCTGAACTTGCCCTATCGCAAGCTGTTGCTCTGCACCGGCGACATGGGCTTCGGCGCGCGCAAGACCTACGACCTCGAAGTCTGGCTGCCCGGCCAGAACGCGTATCGTGAGATCAGTTCGTGCTCGAACACCGGTGCGTTCCAGGCGCGACGGATGAACACGCGCTACCGCGTCGCGGGCGAGAAGAAGACAGAGTTCGTCCACACGCTCAACGGCTCGGGGCTCGCGGTCGGGCGGACGTTGGTGGCAGTGCTCGAGAATTATCAGAATACGGACGGCAGCGTCACGGTGCCGGAGGCGCTGCTACCCTATATGGGTGGCGTGACGCGGTTGGAGCCCAAGCACTGACCCGAACCGTTCGTGCTGAGCCTGTCGAAGCACTGCTCGCCACACACACTTCGGAATGTGTGGCGAGCAGCCCTTCGACAAGCTCAGGGCGAACGGGAGTTGGTTCGAATTTGAAAGAGATCCGATGCGCATCTTGCTCACCAACGATGACGGCTATCACGCCCCCGGCCTCAAGGTGCTCGAGGCGATCGCGGCGCGCTTTTCGGACGATGTGTGGGTCGTCGCCCCCGCCGACGAGCAATCGGGCGCGGGCCATTCGCTGACGCTCACCCGGCCGATCCGCGTCCGCCAGCATGGCGAGCAGCGCTTTGCCGTCGCGGGAACGCCGACCGACGCGGTGATGATGGCGCTCGCCAGGATCATGGCCGATCACAAGCCAGACCTGATCCTGTCGGGGGTCAATCGCGGCGCCAACCTTGCCGAGGACGTGACCTATTCGGGCACCGTCTCGGCGGCGATGGAGGGCGCGCTCGCGAGCGTTCGCTCGATCGCGCTGAGCCAGGTCTATGACAAGCAGGGCATGGGCGACACCGTCCCGTTCGATGCCGCCGCGGCATGGGGCGAGCGCGTGCTGCGCCCGCTGATCGATGCACCACTCGAGCCGCGCACGCTCGTCAACGTCAATTTCCCGGCAGGCGCGGCCGATGCGGTGAAGGGCATCCGGATCGCGCAACAGGGGCTGCGCGACTATGGCCGCTTGCAGATCGTCACCAATCGCGATCCGCGCGGGTATGACTATCACTGGTTCGCGCTCGGTCCGCCGATCGACACGCCGGCGCATTCGACCGATCTCGAAGCCGTGGCCGACGGGTTCATCGCGGTGACGCCCTTGCATCTCGACCTGACACATCACGCGTCGCTCGCTATGCTTAACCAGCTCTACACGTAACGGTCGGGGCGATCAGGGGGACGGGGATGGTGCGGGGCAGGGAATACGGCTGGGCGGCAATGCTGCTGTTGACGACGCTCGGCGCGTGTATTCCCAATCCCGACCGACCCGACCGCGGGTATCGCCCGCCGCGCGATCGCCAGGATACGGCGTGGCGCGACGAACGGACCGGCCCGCGCGACGATACACAGCCCGAACGCTACGAACCGCGCCGCATCGACGAACGCGTCTCCGCCCTCCCCGCGCCCTTGCCGGCGTGGCAAGCCCGCCCCGTCACCGCCGATGCCGCGACGATCGATACGACCACCTATCTCGTCCGCCCTGGCGACACGCTGCGCGCGATTGCCGATCGTACCGGCGGCGGATCCGAAGCGATCGCGCGCGCAAACCAGCTGCCTCCGCCCTTCGTGGTGCGCGCCGGCCAGCGGCTGACGATCCCGGGCGGGCGCTATCATCTCGTGCGCGCGGGCCAGACCGGCATCGCGATCGCGCGCGCCTATGCGGTCGATTGGTCGCGGATCATCGCCGCCAACGATTTGACCGCGCCCTACACGCTGCGCGTCGGGATGCGCGTTTTGATCCCGGGCACCGCTGGCGGCAGTTCGGCGGCCGAGCGCGCCGCCGCCTTCACGCTCGACATCGATGATATCCTCACCGGCAGCGAGCCCGCGCTCGCGGCCAACCAGCGCCCCGCCCAGCCGACCGCGTCGCCGCGCCGCGTGCTCGCGCCGACGCAAGCGGTCGCCGAGCCGGCGCAGTTGACGAGCGGCTTCGCCTGGCCGGTCCACGGCAAGATCATCACGCGCTTCGGCCCCGGCGCTTCGGGTGAGAAGTTCAACGGCGTCAACATCGCCGTGCCGATCGGCACGCCGATTCTCGCCTCGGCGGACGGCGTCGTGGCTTATGCCGGCAGCGGGGTTCCGACGCTCGGCGGCCTGGTGATCGTTAAGCACGGGTCGAGCTGGACGACGGTCTATGCCAATGCCAGCCAGTTGCTCGTCCGGCGCGGTCAGGCGGTCAAGCGCGGCCAGACGATCGCACTGTCGGGCGATTCGGGCGCGGCGAGCCGGCCCGAGGTTCATTTCGAAATGCGCAAGGGCCGCACCCCGGTCGATCCGCAACGGCAATTGCCGGGGATTTAACGAACGCAAAAATCGGCTATGCGCGCGGAATGACCGAGCAAACTTCCGATCTCCTCCGCCTGCTTTCGACGCGCGGCTATATCCACCAGACCACCGACGCGGCGGCGCTCGATGCGCTTGCGGCGAAGCAAGTCGTGCCGGGCTATATCGGCTTCGATCCGACCGCGCCCTCGCTCCATGTCGGCAGCCTGGTGCAGATCATGCTGCTGCGCCGGCTCCAGCAGGCCGGCCACAAGCCGATCGTGCTGATGGGCGGCGGCACCGGAAAGATCGGCGATCCGAGCTTCAAGGACGAGGCCCGCAAGCTGCTCGACCATGACGGGATCGCGCACAATGTCGCCTCGATCCGCCGCATCTTCGAACGCTTCCTGACTTTTGGGGACGGCCCGTCGGACGCGATCATGCTCGACAACGCCGAGTGGCTCGACAAGCTCGAATACATCCCGTTCCTGCGCGACGTCGGCCAGCATTTCTCGGTCAATCGCATGCTCGGGTTCGACTCGGTCAAGCTGCGGCTCGACCGCGAGCAATCGCTGTCGTTCCTCGAATTCAACTACATGATCCTCCAGGCTTACGACTTCCTCGAACTGTCGCGCCGCGCCGGGTGCCGGCTGCAAATGGGCGGATCGGACCAGTGGGGCAACATCGTCAACGGGATCGAGCTTTCGCGCCGGATGGACGGGACCGAGGTGTTCGGCATCACGACGCCGCTCATCACCACCGCCGACGGCGGGAAGATGGGCAAGACCATGTCGGGCGCGGTGTGGCTCCACGAGGACCAGCTGCCGCATTACGATTACTGGCAATTCTGGCGCAATACCGACGACCGCGACGTCGGGCGCTTCCTGCGGCTGTTCACCGATCTGCCGCTCGACGAGATCGCGCGGCTCGAGGCGCTCGAGGGCGCCGAGATCAACGCCGCCAAGATCGTCCTCGCCAACGCCGCGACCACGATGTGCCGTGGTGAAGCCGCGGCACTCGAGTCCGCCGAAACCGCGCGCCGGACCTTCGAGGAAGGGGCGGCGGGCGGCTCGCTGCCGACCTTCACCGTGAGCGGCGATATCGGCATCGTCGACGCGTTGATCGGCCTGGGCTTCGCTGCGTCGAAGGGCGAAGCGAAGCGGCTGATCAAGGGCGGTGGCGCGCGCGTCGGTGCCGACAAGGTCAGCGACGAAGCGATGATCGTCAGCGTCGGCGATGCGCCGGTGCGGATCGCGGCAGGCAAGAAGAACCACGGCTTGCTCGTCCGCGGCTGATTGCGCCACAGTTCGGGTAATCCGCTGTTAAGCGGGTTCGTTCCGTACTGCTTCACACCCGCGGCCCTAGCGTCGAGGCCACCCAAGAGGGGGCTGGTAATGGGTAAGGCGTTGGACTTGGCGACAGCGGAGAGCCGGACGCTCGTCCGCGACGAAGTACATTACCGCGCACGGGCGTTCGGGCCCGACGCGCGGCAACTCTCCTTGCTGATCGTAAATCTCTCGGCCGCCGGGCTGATGGCGCGGTGCGACCTGAGCTACGGCGTCGGCGATCGGCTTCGCGTCACGCTGCCGGTGGTCGGGGTGGTGGTTGCCGAGATCCGCTGGGCGCTTGGCGGGCGGATCGGCTGCGAACTCGACGTGGCGATCGCATTGCCCGAATATTACGAACTGCTCGCGGTGCTGTTGAAGGCGAAGTAGCGCTCAGCCGGACCGCAACAGCGCAACCCCGGCATCGCGCTCGAACAGATAGAGCGCGGTGCGCGCCGCCTGCCCGCGTGCACCCTCGAGCCCGCCGTCGCGGTCGATCAGCAGCCGCGCATCGTCGGTCGCGACCGGAAGGAGCGTCATCAGCATGTCGGGCGTGGCCAAACGAAAGCCCGCCTCGCCCGATTGCTTGGTGCCGAGCAGCTCCCCTGCCCCGCGCAAGCGCAGATCTTCCTCGGCGATGCGGAAGCCATCGGTCGTCTCGCGCATCAAGGCGAGCCGCGCGCGCGACGTTTCGCTGAGCGACCCGCCGCGGATCAGCAGGCAGTTCGACTTGCCCGAGCCGCGCCCGACACGACCGCGCAGCTGGTGGAGCTGCGCGAGCCCGAAGCGATCGGCATGTTCGATCACGATCAGCGTCGCATTGGGCACGTCGACCCCGACCTCGATCACCGTCGTCGCGACGAGCACGCCGAGCTGCCCGGCCGAGAACGCGCTCATCACCGCGTCCTTCTCGGCGGGCTTCATCTTGCCGTGGACCAGCCCGACGCGGTTGCCGAAGCGCGCACGCAGCGTCTCGGCGCGCGCCTCGGCGGCGGCCATGTCGCTCTTCTCGCTTTCCTCAACCAAGGGGCAGACCCAGTATGCCTGGCCCTCGTCAGACAAATGTCGGCCGAGCGCATCGACGACATCGGCGAGCCGGTCCTCGGAAATCACGCGCGTCTCGATCGGCTGCCTGCCCGGGGGCATCTCGTCGAGCTGGCTGACATCCATCTCGCCATAATTGGCGAGCGTCAGCGTGCGCGGGATCGGCGTTGCCGTCATCGCCAGCAAATGCGGTGCGGCCTTGGCCTTGGCCTGGAGCATCATCCGCTGCGCGACGCCGAAGCGATGCTGCTCGTCGACCACGACCAGCCCGAGATCCTTGTAGGCGACCGCCTCCTGAAAGATCGCGTGCGTGCCGATCAGGATGTCGATCGTCCCCGCGGCGAGCCCCATCAGCGTCGCCTCGCGCACCTTGCCCTTGTCGCGCCCGGTGAGCACCGCGACCTCGACCGGCAGCCCGGCGAGCGTGCGGCGCAGCGATTCGTAATGCTGGCGCGCGAGGATCTCGGTCGGCGCGAGCAATGCCGCCTGCGCGCCCGCCTCGACCGCGACGAGCATCGCGAGCGTCGCGACGAGCGTCTTGCCCGAGCCGACATCGCCTTGCAGCAAGCGCAGCATCGGTTGCGGCTGGGCGAGGTCGCCCTCGATCTCGCGCACGGTACGCGCCTGCGCGCCGGTGAGCTCATAAGGCAGCCGCAGCGCATCGCGCAGCTTGCCGGTCCCCGCGAGCGCCCGTCCCCGCCTTGCCCGCGACGATTGGCGCACAAGCATCAGTGCCAGCTGGTTGGCAAAGATCTCGTCATACGCCAGCCGCTCGCGCGCCATCGCGTCGGAGGGATCGGCGTGGATCCGCGCGAGCGCCTCGCGCCAGGCGGGCCATTGCTGCTTGGCGAGTAACCCAGGCTCGATCCATTCGGTCAGGTCTGGCGCGCGTTCGATCGCCTGCGCGGCGAGCTGGCCGAGCCGCTTCGAGGTCATCCCCTCCGACAGCGGATAGATCGCCTCGCGCTCGGGCGTGTCGCCGGCTTCCTCGAGCGGCAAGACATAGTCGGGGTGGACCATTTGCAGATCCTGCCCGTACATTTCGAGCCGGCCCGACACGCGGCGTGGCTCGCCGACCGGCAGCAACTTCTTCGCCCAGCCCGAATTCCCGCCGAAATAGACGAGGCTGACGACGTTGCCGAGCGCATCGGTCGCATGGACCCGCGTCGGCCCGCGCCCCGCGCTCGAGCGGTACGATTGCGCGGTCAGCGTGATCGCGATCACCCGCCCGGCATCGGCCATGTCGAGCTCTTCACGCGCGAGACGATCGACCCAGCCGGTCGGCAGATGGAAGGCGACATCGACGACGCGCGACAGGCCGAGCCGGTCGAGCGGTTTGGCGAGTGCCGGGCCGATGCCCTTCAGCGCCGTGACTTCGGCGAACAATGGATTGAGGATATCGGGTCGCATGACTATCTGGGTCCTCTACCCCCACCCGGCTTCCGCCGCCAGCGTTCCGCTGTCGGTCGGTGTCGGGCATTTCTGTATGGAGCGAGCATGGACCGCGAGACCCGCCTGAAACGCCTGCGCTTCCGCGCCTGGCACCGTGGCACCAAGGAAGCCGATCTGCTGATCGGCGGCTTCTTCGATGCGCGCTCGGCGGGCTGGGACGGTGCCGAGCTCACGCTGGTCGAGGAGCTGCTCGAGGAGCAGGACGTCGATATCATGGCGTGGGCGATCGGGACCGATACCTGCCCCGAACGCTATCGCGGATCGATCCTCGAGGCGCTGCAGGCGCTCAACTACGTGCCGATCGCGGAATAGTCTCTCGTTCCCCGGCCGTGTGCCGGGGTGACGGACCTCGAAAGTACCGATGCCAAACCTCAACACGATCCTCACCGCCAAGACCCCACTGACGCTCGCCGGCGTGCCAACCGGGTTCGAGCCGTGGCTGCTCGCCGACCTCGCCCGCGCCGCCAAGTCGCGCGCGGTGTTCGTCGCGCCCGACGAGGCCGCGATGCGCGCCATCGCCGCGACCGCGCAGACCTTCGCGCCCGAGCTCGAGATCCTCACCTTCCCGGCGTGGGACTGCCTGCCCTACGACCGCGCTTCCCCCACGCTGCGGGTGATGGCCGAGCGCATGGCGACGCTCCACCGGCTGCAGCAGCCGATCAAGGGCCCGCAGCTCCTGCTCACAACGGTCAACGCGGTGGCGCAGCGCACGCTGACACCGTTCCGCATCCGCCAGCTCGTCGCCAAGCTCGCGCCAAAGGAGCGGATCGGTCGCGACAAGCTCGCCGCGCAGCTCCAGGCGAACGGCTATGTCCGCGTCGAGACCGTCGCCGATTCGGGCGAGTTCGCGGTGCGTGGCGGCCTGGTCGATCTGTTCCCGAGCGGCGAGGAGCACGCGCTGCGGCTCGATTTCTTCGGCGACGAGATCGAGAGCGTCCGCACCTTCGACCCCGCCGACCAGCGCACGACGGGCCGCGTCGACGGCTTCATCCTGCTCCCCGCGTCGGAAACGCTGATCGACGAGGACAGCATCAAGCGCTTCCGCGCACGCTACCGCGAGCGCTTCGGCGCGACCGCAACGGGCGATCCGCTCTACCAGGCGATATCCGAAGGGCGGCGCTTGGCGGGGATGGAGCATTGGCTCCCGCTGTTCGAAGACAAGCTCACGACGCTGTTCGACCACCTCGGTGACGATGCTGTGATCCTGCGCGACGCAGGGTCGGTCGCGGCGGCCGAGCAGCGGTTCGAGGCGATCACCGATTACCACGCCAACCGGGTGAAGGCGCAGGTCAGCGATCCCGGCAGCTATCGTCCGCTGCCGGTCGATGCGCTGTACCTGACCGCCAAGGATTTCGCGGCGCGGTTGGA
Source organism: Sphingomonas sp. PWP1-2 (assembly GCF_049898305.1). NCBI lineage: Bacteria > Pseudomonadati > Pseudomonadota > Alphaproteobacteria > Sphingomonadales > Sphingomonadaceae > Sphingomonas > Sphingomonas sp. PWP1-2. The sequence goes on along the minus strand of NZ_JAFCXM010000005.1, from coordinate 342,810 downwards.
CGAGGCGCCGACGCACCGCATCACCGCGTTCCATGAACCCGAGAGCGCGAGCGTGCTCGACTTCGGCGTCGACGGCCCACGCGATTTCGGGGCCGAGCGCGCGAATGGCGCGAACGTGTACGAGGCGGTGGTGCATCATCTGCGCACGCTCGAACGCGATGGGCGGAAAGCGGTGCTGGCGAGCTATTCGGCGGGCGCTCGCGAGCGGCTGGCGGGGTTGCTGCGCGATCATGGCGCGACGAACCTCAAGCTGGTGGACACGTGGCAAGAAGCGCTCGGCGCTTCTGCTCCTACTTCCCCCCTCCCGCCTGCGGGAGGGGCTGGGGGTGGGCGCGCGCCCTCAAAGTCAGCAACCGCTGATGGCGCGAGCCCACCCCCAACCCCTCCCGCAAGCGGGAGGGGAGGACATGGCGCGACGGTCGCGCTCATCATCCTCCCGCTCGACCACGGCTTCTCCAGCCCCCAAGTCGCGCTCCTCACCGAGCAAGACATGCTCGGCGACCGCCTCGTCCGTCGCGCCAAGCGCAAGAAATCGGCCGACGCCTTCCTCGCCGAACTGGCGATGCTCACGCCGGGCGATCTCGTCGTCCATGCCGACCACGGCATCGGCCGCTACGAGGGCCTGACCTCGATCCCCGTCGGCCAGGCGCCGCACGATTGCGTCGCGCTCACCTATGCCGGCGGCGACAAGCTGTTCGTCCCCGTCGAGAACCTCGAAGTCCTCAGCCGCTACGGCTCGGACAGCGAAGGCGCGAGCCTCGACCGGCTCGGCGGCGAAGCCTGGCAGCGCCGCAAGTCGAAGATGAAGGAGCGGATCCGCGAGATCGCGGGCGAGCTCATCGCCACCGCCGCCGAACGCGCGCTGCGCCCCGCCGAGACGATCGATCGCGACAGCGGCTATGCCGCCTTCGTCGATCGCTTCCCGTACGAAGAAACCGACGACCAGGACCGCGCGATCGAGGACGTGATGGGCGATTTGCTCAAGGGCACGCCGATGGACCGCCTCGTCGTCGGCGACGTCGGCTTCGGCAAGACCGAGGTCGCGTTGCGCGGTGCGTTCGCCGCAGCGATGGCGGGGCTGCAAGTCGCAGTGGTATGCCCGACCACCCTCCTCGCGCGCCAGCATTTCAACAATTTCACCGCGCGCTTCGAGGGCTTCCCCTTGAACGTCGGCCGTCTGTCGCGGCTTGTCCCCGGCGCCGAGGCCAAGGCGACCAAGGCGGGCCTCGCCGACGGCACGATCGACGTCGTGATCGGCACCCACGCGATCCTCGCCAAGGGGATCGAGTTCAAGCGCCTCGGGCTCGTCGTGGTCGACGAGGAGCAACGCTTCGGCGTCACGCACAAGGAGCGGCTGAAGGGCCTCAAGACCGACGTCCACGTCCTTACCCTCACCGCCACGCCAATCCCGCGCACGCTGCAAATGGCGATGTCGGGGATCCGCGAGCTGTCGGTGATCCAGACCCCGCCGGTCGATCGCCTCGCGGTACGCACCTACATCATGCCGTGGGACCCAGTCGTGCTGCGCGAGGCGCTGCTGCGCGAACATTATCGCGGCGGCCAGAGCTTCTTCGTCACGCCGCGCATCGCCGATTTGCCCGAGATCGAAGCGTTCATGCGCGATCACGTCCCCGAGGTGCGCTACGTCGTCGCGCACGGCCAGATGGCGCCGAGCGAGGTCGAGGAGCGGATGTCGGCCTTCTACGACAAGAAGTTCGAAGTGCTGATCTCGACCACGATCGTCGAGAGCGGGCTCGATATCCCGAGCGCCAACACGATGATCATCCACCGCGCCGACCGCTTCGGCCTCGCCCAGCTCTACCAGCTGCGCGGGCGCGTCGGGCGCGCCAAGACGCGCGCTTATGCCTATCTCACCACGCCCGAGAACCGCACGCTCAGCCAGACCGCCGAAAAGCGGCTCAAGGTGCTGAGCGACCTCGACACGCTGGGGGCGGGCTTCCAGCTCGCCAGCCACGATCTCGACCAGCGCGGTGCGGGCAATCTGCTCGGCGACGAGCAATCGGGGCACATCAAGGAAGTCGGCTTCGAACTCTACCAGTCGATGCTGGAGGAAGCGATCATGGACGCCAAGGCCGGCGGCCAGCGCTTGCGCCCGAAGGATTTCTCGCCGCAGATCACGGTCGACGCGCCGATCCTCATCCCCGAGGAATACGTCCCCGATCTCGACCTGCGGATGGGGCTGTACCGACGCCTCAACGACCTCGAGGACCAGAACCAGGTCGAGGCGTTTGCCGCCGAGCTGATCGACCGTTTCGGCAAGCTCCCCGCGCCGACCGAGAACCTCATCCGCATCATCGAGATCAAGATGAACGCCAAGAAGGCGTGCGTCGCCAAGATGGACGTCGGCCCCAAGGGCGCGCTCGTCACCTTCTTCGACGACAAGCCGCCGAATGTGGAGGGGCTGCTGGCATGGGTCGCCAAGCTCGACGGCGTCGCGCGGTTGCGGCCCGACAGCAAGCTGGTGGTCACGCGCACCTGGGGCGATCCCAAGGCGCGGCTACACGGCGCGCTGCAATTGTCGAAGGGGTTGGCGAAGGCGGCGGGGTAACGCGCCCTGCCCAGTCGGTTCCCCGGCGAAGGCCGGGGCCCAGTAGCGGAGCGGAAGAGCATCGGGCGCTGCGCCCGCTCAGCTTCGGCGCGCTGCTGTGCCCCGGCCTTCGCCGGGGAACAATGGGGTCACGAACTATGGTCCGCGATGATCCGCCACCCCGCCCGCTCCTTGCGAAACACCAGCGAGGTCATCCCCGACTGTTCTTTGCCATCGGCGGCGCGCAGCGTGTAGCGGCCGATATAGAGCGCATGACCGCGATCGAGCAGTCGGAAGTCGAGCGTGACGAAGCTCAGCACGCCGCGCTTGCCGACGTCGGCGAAGTCATATTTGGTACGATAGCGCTCGGCCATCACCGCCTTGCCGCGCAGCACGCCGGTCTTCGTTACGAAGCTTGTCTCGGGTGCGTCCGAATACACCGCCATGAAGCGCGCGAGATCGCCCGCATTCCAGCCCGCCGCGCTATCGGCCATCGCCGCCTCGACGCCGGCTTGCGGCGAAAGCTGCGCCACGGGGGCTGGCGGTTGTGCGGCAACCGCAAGCGGCACTGCGGCGAGGAACATTCCCAAGGCAAGGCGCTTCATTCCGGTACCTCCAGCTAGCGCGCGACCAGCGCCTCGAGCGCCTCGACCGAGATCGGTTCGGCGCATAGGAACCCTTGATAGATCTGGCACCCCTCGGCCGCCAGCGCCTCGAGTTGCGGCTGCGTCTCGACCCCCTCGGCGATCACCGTCAGCCCGAGCGAGCGCGCCATGTCGATGACGCCGCGCACCACGATCCGGTCGCGCGCCGACCCGGTGATGTCCTGCGCGAGCTTCTTGTCGATCTTGAGATAATCGAGCGGCAGCGCTTTGAGATAGGCGAGGCTCGAATAGCCCGTCCCGAAATCGTCGATCGCGATCCGGCACCCCGCCCCGCGCATCACCGACAGCAACGCCGAGGCGATGCCGAGATCCTCGATCAGCCCGCTCTCGGTGATTTCAAGCGTCAGCCGCGTCCGCGGGAAGCCGCTCGCATCGACGCGGTCGAGAAACAGGTCGGCGAAACCCGGCCGCGCGATATCGGCCGCGGTCAGATTGAGCGACAGCCGCAAGCCCGCCAGGGCCGCAGGCCACGCCGCCGCCTGCGCGAGCACGACGCGCTGGATATGGTCCGACAGGCCGATCTCGAGATCGGCCCGCGCGGCCGCAGCGAACAGCGTCTCGGCGCCGATCGTGCCGAGCACACCATGCTCCCAGCGTGCCAAGGCCTCGACGCCAACGATCGCCCCGGTCGAGACCGACACCTGCGGCTGGTACAGCACGCCAATCTCGCCGCGCTCGAGCGCATGGTTGAGCTCGACCGCAAGCTGGTCGATCGGCGCATCGCCTTGCTCGGCGTCGGCGACGCGCATCGTCGCGGTATCGGATTCGCGCGCGTCGGCCAGCGCCTCGCTGACGCGGCGCAACAGGCTTGCCGCGCTATCGTCCGGCAGGGCCTCGGCCAGCCCAATCCGGCAGCCGAGCACGGCGATCGAATCGCCCGTCACGAACGGACGCGCCAGAGCGTGCGCGATTCGCTCGACCACGAGATCGATCCGCAACCGGATGCTGCGGGCCGCAACCAGGAAGGTCGACCCGCTGAGCCGCACGATCAACGCGTCGCGCCCGAGCATATCGCGCACGACATCGTCGATCCGCTTCTGCGCGCTGCTCAGCAAGGCGTCGCCCGTCGCGCGGCCATAGGCTGTATTGACCATGTCGAAGCGATTGAGCGCGATTAGCATCGCGTGCAGCGGCGCGCCGGTCTCGTCGGCGAGCCGCCGCGTCAGCCAGCGCCGCGCGCTCCCCGCATCGCGCGCGCCGGCAAGCGATTCGCGCAGCTCGGCGGCCGGCTCGGGCGCGCTGCCGAGCGGTTCGACCACGGCGTCGATCCGCCCGCCTTCGGCGTCGAGCTGGAGATGCTGCACCACGCGCCCGACCGTCGTCAGGTCCGAATCATGCGCAAAGGCGGTGGCCGGACGGTTGGCCGAGACCCGGCGCAGCGCCGCCACGGCAGCGATGCGATCACCACGGTCGAGCCGTCGCAGCATCGCGCGCACGCTCGGCTCGTCGTCGATCGCGAGCAAAGCTGCGAGCCCCGGCGTGAGAATGAGCGTCCGGCTGATCAGATCGTAGCGCCAGCCGAGCGGCGCGAAGACCGGCCCTGCCGCCCATTCGCGCGCCATCCGCTCGGCATGGCGCGCGGCAAAGCGGACCGCCTGGAGGAATTCAGCCTCGCTGAACGGGCTCGCCAGGAAATGCGTGGCCCCCGCACCGTAAAGCGCGGCGATCGTCGCCGCCTCGCCGCGCGAAACCAAAGCGAGCAGCGCGCCACCATTCGCCTCGACCGCGCCGCTCATCGTGCGTGCCGCTGCCACCCCATCGGCCGGCGCGCCGCGCGCATCGATCACCGCCACCGCGGCGCCGCTCGACAGGAAGCGTCGCTCGGCCCCGCCCGCCCGGCGCGCGGCGACGACTTGCCAGCCAGCGCCCGCCGCCAAGGACGCCAGTTCGTCGCGCTGTCGGAACGACAGGATGAAAAGCGGGGCGTTGGGCGTACCGGTCATGCAACGACCCTAATGCGCCGTCTTGGGTTAAAGAAGAGGGTGTTACCGCCGCAATCGCCCTTGTGACGCTCGATCCGAAGCCCTAGCTCCAAGCAAGATGACCAGCGCGCCTGTTCTTGCCGACCGTCCCGACCGCAAGGCCCGCGCTGTGCGTGGCTTCGCGCTAGCGGTCGTGGCAGCGCCGCACACCACCAGCGGGAACGCGCCATGACAGTTTCCGCCAACATGGCCGGCGCGCGCCGCGCGCTGGTCGCGTCCCCGACCCAGGCCGCGCAGGACGCCGCCGCGATGCTGTCCGACGCACACGATTGGGTGCCCGTCGAGGACGCCGAACTGATCGTCGCGCTCGGCGGTGACGGGTTCATGCTCCAGACGCTCCACGCGATGCTCGAGCGGCGCAAGCCGGTCGTGCCGGTATTCGGGATGAACCTCGGCACTGTCGGGTTCCTGATGAACGAGTGGCGCCCGCACGGGCTCGATGCGCGGCTCGAGCGAATCAAGGCGTTCAAGGTGGTGCCGCTGGCAATGACCGCGACGACGGTGGGCGGCGAAAGCTTCGCGCTCCCCGCGATCAACGAAGTTTCGCTGCTGCGCGAAACGCGCCAGACCGCCAAGCTCGAGGTCACCGTCAACGACCGCATCGTGTTGCCCGAGCTTGCGTGCGACGGCATCTTGGTCGCCACGCCGGCCGGATCGACCGCGTACAATCTCTCGGCGCAAGGACCGATCCTGCCGCTCGGCTCGAACATGCTCGCGCTGACGCCGATCAGCCCGTTCCGCCCGCGGCGCTGGCGCGGCGCGATCCTGCCCGACAAGGCGCGGATCACGCTGCGCGTGCTCGAACCCGCCAAACGTCCCGTCAGCGCGGTGGCCGATCAGCGCGAGATTCGCGATGTCGCGCGCGTCGAGATCATGATCGACCGCACGCGCGAGCTGACACTGCTGTTCGATCCCGAGCACGCGCTCGACGATCGGATTACGATGGAACAATTCGCGGCCTGACCCGCGCGACGCATCGCGGCGAGTGCGGAGCGAAACATTGATTTCTGGGAGATGGTGACCGCGCCTAAGCGTTAGGCTGCGGGTCACGCACTGCGGTGGAAAATGGCTCCCCGAGTTGGATTCGAACCAACGACCAAGTGATTAACAGTCACCTACTCTACCGCTGAGCTATCGGGGAACACTGCAGTGGCGTGCCTATAGCAGCGGGTTTCGCGAACGCGCAAGGCCCGTAATGCGCTTTTATCGCAATGGGCTGAATCCGCGGAGTCCGCGCAGATATTGCGTCTCGATATCGAGTACCGAAACGCCGTTGCCCACCTCGACCGTCGCGTTGGCGAGCGGCGGGCGCGCGCGGCCGATGCGGGTGTTGCTGCGCAGCCCGACGCCGTCCTGCCAAAAGTCGAACTTGTCCTGCGCGCGGCGCGAATGGAGGAACAGCAGCGCATAGCGCCCCGGATGCGGCACGCGGATGCACATCGCGACTTGCCCAGCGACCGGCGCGTCGACGGTCACGCGGCGAAACACCTTGCCCTCGGCGAGCAACTCGGTGTCGGAGCGCATGAAGTCGGCGTCGTTCGCGGGATAGAGCTCGAGCTTGAGCTGCCCGCGGCGGTCCTTGAGATCGAGCACGTTGACTTGGATCGCCGGCCCCTTGCCCGAGCTGCAATGCGCGGCATCGGTGCCCATGATGCCGCCGGCCTGCGCCACGCTCGGAAGTGCCAGCATCGCGCCGCAGACACCCAGCGCGAGATTCAAGATCGTCTTCATCGTCAGTCCCACAAACGGTGGCGTATCGCCCACTTCAGAACCGCAGCCCGAACACCACATTGGCGATCGGATTCATCCCGCCGCGCGCGCGGTTGCTCAGGCGGTCCATGGCGCGCGGCAAATTGGCATTGGCGTTGCCGATCAGGCTGCCGACCTCGACCCCGAACAGCGCGTTCTTGAAGGTGCCCGTATAACCGACCGTCGCGGCGGGCGTGTGGCGGTTGAAGCCAGTCCGCACCGCATTGCCGCTGCCAGGCAGACGCGGGTTGTACAGCAGGCCAGCAGTCGCCTTCTCGGCGTCCTTGAGGAAATTGGCGACCTGGAAGAAGCGCATGCCGGCGGAGAGCCGCAGGCCGCTGCCGCCGAGCGGATAATAATCGATCATCGAGCTCGCGAAGCGATGCTGCATCGGGCCTGTAGGATCGCCAAGCGGGCTGATGCTTGTCGAAGTGGTCAGCAGATCGGTGCGCATGCGGAAATCGGGGGAGAGTTTCGCCTCGACCGGCAACATCCGTTCGACGACCGTGGACAGCGGCGAATCGAGCGCGTCCGCCGGCGCGGCGGATGCGGCGACCGGCATGGTCGCGGCGATCAGTCCCAACGAAACCCCGAGCGCAATCCGCATGGCCATCCTCCCGAGCCGACCGCAAGACGCCCCCGCCTGCAATCGCTCTCGATACCGTGACGGCGCCAGCGCGAGAGAACCGCCAGATACCGTCCCCGGCTGCGACAAAACGGTTCGTCGCATCGACGAACGGATTTCCGCATTCGTCATCGCTGCGTCAGTTGCGGTTCATGTGGCCCGCGCTATCGGTGACGCGACCAGAAGATTGGCGGAGCCTTGCGCCACCTCGATCGTTCTGCGCTTCATGGCCCGCACGGCACGGTTCGCCGCACTGGACCGCCTCTGGAGATCGAAATGCCGATAGCTTCCCCAACGCTTAGAAAATCCCTGGTGGTCGCGCTCGGCGCCGTCACCCTGCTGACGTCCGCTTGCGCTACCGAATCCACCTATGGCCCCGCGGTCGGACGCGGCTTCGAACGCTCGGGCTATAGCGATCGCCAGATCGAGGCGAACCGCTTCATGGTCAGCTTCTCGGGCAACAGCTACACCGCGCGCGACACGGTCGAAAAGTATCTGCTGTATCGCGCAGCCGAACTGACGGTCCAGAACGGTGGCGATTATTTCGTCTTCGCCGATCGTGAAGTCGACAAGAAGACGCGCACCTATACCACGCCCGGAATCGGCGGGTTCGGCGGCGGCTTCGGTTATGGTGGCGGCTTCGGTGGCGGCTATTGGGGCCCGAGCTGGCGCTATCGCGGCCGTGGCTTCGGCTGGCGCAGCTGGGATCCGTATTTCGGCGATCCCTTCTTCGACCGCGGGATCGACGTCAACACGATCGACAAATACGAAGCCAATGCCGAGATCGTGATCGGCAAGGGTCCGAAGCCCAAGGACAACATTCGCGCATTCGACGCGCATGACGTGATCGCCAACCTCGGGCCGAGCATCGTCACGCCCAAGTGATCGCGCGCCCGGTCGCGCCCAGCGCGGCCGGGACCTGATACCGAATACGAAAAAGCCGCACCCGCTCTTGAGCGGATGCGGCTTTTTTGTTGGAGCGGCGCCCGTGGGGGCGCCGCGTCCTTAGTAGCGGTAGTGGTCGGGCTTGAACGGGCCTTCGACCGGAACGCCGATATAGCCAGCCTGCTTCGGGGTCAGCTGCGAGAGCTTCACGCCGAGCTTTTCGAGGTGGAGCGCGGCGACCTTCTCGTCGAGGTGCTTCGGCAGGACGTAGACTTCGTTCTTGTAGTTCTCGCCCTTGGTCCACAGCTCGATCTGCGCGAGCGTCTGGTTGGTGAACGATGCCGACATCACGAACGACGGGTGGCCCGTGGCGCAGCCGAGGTTTACCAGGCGGCCCTTGGCGAGGATGATGATCTGCTTGCCATCGGGGAACTTCACCAGGTCGGTGCCCGGCTTCACTTCGTCCCACTCATAGTTCGACAGCGCGGCGATCTGGATCTCCGAGTCGAAGTGGCCGATGTTGCAGACGATCGACATCGGCTTCATCGCCGCCATGTGCTCGGCGGTGATGACGTCGGCATTGCCGGTCGCGGTGCAGAAGATGTCCGCGCGAGTCACGGCCTCTTCCATCGTCACGACTTCGAAGCCCTCCATCGCGGCCTGCAGCGCGCAGATCGGATCGACTTCGGTGACCATCACGCGCGCGCCGCCGTTGCGGAGCGACTGCGCCGAACCCTTGCCGACATCACCGAAACCGGCGACGCAGGCGACCTTGCCGGCGAGCATCACGTCGGTCGCGCGACGGATCGCGTCGACCAGCGATTCCTTGCAGCCGTAGAGGTTGTCGAACTTCGACTTCGTCACCGAGTCGTTGACGTTGATCGCCGGGAACGGCAGCTCGCCCTTCTTGGCGATCTCATACAGGCGGTGGACGCCGGTCGTGGTCTCTTCCGAAACGCCCTTCAGGTTCTTGACGGTCTCGGTCAGGTAACCGGGATACTTCGCCACGAACGCCTTCAATGCGCGCTGGAATTCGACTTCCTCGTCATTCTCGGGCTCGCCCATCGTGTGGCCGGCTTCGAGCTTGGCGCCCCACAGCGCGAACATCGTCGCGTCGCCGCCGTCGTCGAGGATGATGTTGGCGGTCTGGCCGTTGCCACCCTTGTCGGCGTCTGCGCCCCAGTTGAAGATGTCGCCTACATAGTTCCAATAGTCGGCCAGGCTCTCGCCCTTGATCGCGAACACGGGAACGCCCGTCGCGGCGATCGCGGCAGCGGCATGGTCCTGCGTCGAGAAGATGTTGCACGTCGCCCAGCGGACGTCGGCGCCGAGCGCGGTCAGCGTCTCGATCAGCACTGCGGTCTGGATCGTCATGTGGAGCGAACCGGTGATGCGCGCGCCCTTCAAAGGCTGCGATGCGGCGAATTCCTCGCGCAGCGCCATCAGGCCGGGCATCTCGGTCTCGGCGATGTTGATTTCCTTGCGACCGAAATCGGCAAGCGTGATGTCGGCGACGACATAGTCGTTCGCAGGGCGGTCGAGAACGGTGGCCACGGGGCTATCTCCGGTTGTGTGATGCCGCGCCCCTACCCGCAAAACGCCTGCGGATCAAATATAAAGATATCTTTATATCTTGCCCGGAAATCCGGAAAACCGTCTCACGCCCGGCCGGCTTGGCTCACCAGCAGGCGCGGATCGATCCCGGCAATCGCAAAACCCGCCTCCCAGCGGGCGTCGGCCGCGACATCGTACAGGAGATCCGGCGTCGCCGCGACGTTGAACCAGCCATGCCGCGTCATCTCGCCATCGAGCTGCCCCTCGGACCACCCGGCATAGCCGAGCGCGACAAGCCAGCGCGACGGGCCACGGCCCTCGGCAATCGCCTTGAGCACGTCGATCGTCCCCGACAGCCCCCACAGCGCACCCGCCGCGCCGGCCACTTCGATCGTATCCTGCCCGGCCCAATCGAGCGTGTGGAGCACGAAGCCGCGCCGCGGCTCGACCGGGCCGCCGAAATGCACCGGGGCATCGGGCGCAACGCCCGGATCGATCTCGAGCTGCTCGAGCACGGCGTGCAGCCCCAGCCCCTCGATCGCCGTGCCGACCCCGATGCCGAGCGCACCCTCCGCGTCATGCGCGCACATCGCGATCACGGCATGATCGAAGCGCGGGTCGCCGATCCCGGGCATCGCCAGCAAAAACTGGCCGGTGAGAAAGGTCGCTTGGTCCATGCCCTGAACATAGGCCCGCGACACGCGGCTCGCCACGCTTGAAATTCGCGCGCGCCTGCACGACGTACGGCGCGCCGCTCGCACTTTCTTCACCGGGCGGCGCAACAGGAGAGATTTCCATGACGATCAGCGTCGGCGACCGTATCCCGAGCATCACCCTCACCAAGGCCACGGCCGATGGCCCCGATCAAATCAGCTCGGACGAGTTCTTCAAGGGCCGCAAGGTCGCGCTGGTCGCGGTACCCGGCGCCTTCACCCCGACCTGCTCGGCGCGTCACCTGCCCGGCTTCGTCGACAAGGCTGCCGAACTCAAGGCCAAGGGCGTCGACGAGATCGCGTTCACCTCGGTCAACGATGCCTTCGTAATGGGCGCATGGGGCAAGGCGAGCGACGCTGGCGATATCGTGATGCTCGCCGACGGCAATGCCGATTTCGCCAAGGCCGTCGGCCTGACCTTCGACGGTTCGAAGTTCGGCATGGGCGAGCGCAGCCAGCGCTATTCGATGCTCGTCAACGACGGCGTCGTCGAGCAGCTCAACGTCGAAGCCCCCGGCGCGTTCGAAGTCTCGTCGGCCGAGCATCTGCTGAGCGAAATCTGACCCTCGTCGCGGCGAAGCGAGCGATCGCGACGCCGCGCCGATCGCGCTCACGGAACCTGGCCCGTCTCAATGAGTTGCTAGGGATGAGTTCATTGGAAAGGGCAGTGCCATGAGCGACGACAAAATCGATTCGACCAAGTCCGCGGCCAGCACGACCGAAACGATCATCGAGCAGGCCGAAGGTCTGTTCGAGCAGGCCAAGGACGCCGTGACCGAGGCGTTCACCGCGACGGTCGACGCGGCCAAGGCCAACCCGCTTGCCGCTGCCGGAATCGCGGCAGGTGCAGCAGCGGCGATCGCTGGTGCGGCGTTCGGGGCGAGCAAGCTGCTCGCCAAGGATGACGAGCCGACCAAGACAGACGCGAAGGCCTGACAGCCTCAAGATCGCGTGCCATCCCGGCCAACGTCGGGGTGGCGCCGACTTGCCAGCGTAACGGTCCCGGTTTAGCCCTTTGGGATGACGCAAGCATCCGACATCGTCGCCGAACTCGATCGGCTCTATCGCGCCTCGGTGGCGCGGCTTCAGCAGGCGCTGACCGCCTATCTCGCGACGGGCGAACAACCCGCACCCGAAAGCCGCCACGATGGCAGCTTCGCCTATCCCGAAATCCACCTTCACTATCGCGGTGGGAGCGACCGGCCGACGCCAATGCGATCGTTCGGCCGGCTCGTCACCGAGGGCGATTACGCGATCAGCGTTACCAAGCCCGCGATCTTTGCCGACTATCTCACCGAACAGTTGACGCTGCTGATCGAGGATTACGACGTCACGGTCGAGGCGGTCGCGGGGCGGCAGGAAATCCCTTTCCCGTATGTGATCGATCCCGGCCACGCGCTCAGCCTCGACCAAGTCTCCGCAGTCGAACTCGCGCGCTATTTCCCGGCAACCGAGCTCGCGCATATCGGCGACGAGATCGCCGACGGCCTATACGAAGTCAGCGACGGCGCGCGCCCGCTCGCGCTGTTCGATGGCCTGCGCACCGACTTCTCGCTCGCGCGGCTGCGGCATTACACCGGGACGCCGCCCGAGCATGTCCAGCGCTACGTCCTGTTCACCAACTATCACCGCTATGTCGACGAGTTCGTCCGCTGGGCGTTCAGCCAGCTCGCGCCTGGATCCGACGGCACACCGTCGCGCTACAGTGGCGTGTCGGGTGCGGGCGGCGTGCTGCTGCGCGCGGGCGACGATGTCGAGGCGGCGCTCGCCGATACCAGCGCATGGCGGCGGCACCAGATGCCGGCCTATCATCTGATGGCGGCGGACGGCACCGGGATCACGCTCGTCAATATCGGCGTCGGCCCGGCGAACGCCAAGACGATCTGCGATCATCTGGCGGTGCTGCGGCCCGAGGCGTGGCTGATGATCGGCCATTGCGGTGGCCTGCGCCCGAGCCAGCGGATCGGCGATTACGTGCTCGCGCACGCCTATCTGCGCGACGATCACGTGCTCGACGACGTCCTGCCCCCCGCGATTCCCGTCCCCGCGATCGCCGAGGTCCAGCTCGCGCTTGCCCGCGCCGCCGAGACGATCTCGGGCCAGTCGGGCGACGAGCTCAAGCGGCGGCTGCGCACCGGCACGATCGTCACCACCGACGACCGCAATTGGGAGCTGCAATATTCGCGCAGCGCCCTGCGCTTCTCGCTCAGCCGAGCGGTCGGGATCGACATGGAATCGGCGACGATCGCCGCGCAGGGCTATCGCTTCCGCGTGCCCTATGGGACGCTGCTGTGCGTCTCGGACAAACCGCTCCACGGCGAATTGAAGCTGCCGGGGCAAGCCAACCGCTTCTACGAACGCGCGATCAGCGAGCATATGCGGATCGGCATCGAGGCGTGCGAGGAATTGCGCCGCGAGGGGCAGAAGCTCCACAGCCGCAAGCTCCGCGCGTTCAACGAACCCCCCTTCCGCTAAGCCACGCCCCGTTGGGGGACACCCCGGCGGCTTCGTGCGTTACGCAAGCTCAACGAACAAGGACGACCCCATGGCAACGCCGCCCAAAAAGCCGACCGATACTGAGTCTAAGCGCCCGGCGGCGGACGCATCTGCGACGCCGCCCCCACCGGCCAAGGCCAAGCCCGCCACCCCGCGCAAGACAGCGGCCACCAGCAAAACGCCAGTTGAAGCCACGGTAAAGGCCACCCCGACCAAGGCCCCCGCCCCGCGCAAGCCCGCCAAGCCGCGTCCGACGACCTCGACGCGCGCGACGGCAAGCAAGCCAGCGACCGCGCGCAAGGCGCCTGCCAAGACGACTGCCGCCGCCGCCGCCGCCGCCACGCCGCGCGCCAAGTCAGGGAGCCGCTGGGGCAAAGCCACCGTCGTCGGCGGGATCGCCGCGATCGGCGCAGCCGCCACCGCCGCGCTCTTCGCCCTGCGCTCGAGCACGCCGCGCGATGAAAAGCTCAACCCCGGCGCCCACGCGCATCAGGCCGACGGCACCGATTCAAGCGCGTCGTTCGAAGCCGGGATCGCCGACGAAGGCACGGTTCCGGAGTAAGTCCGGACGGTGATCGGTCGTAGTGCGACCGATCACCTCTTGATCACCGCTCGGCCAGCCTGAATTCTACCGTCAGCGTCACATCGGTCGCCACGGAGTCGCTAGGAGCCGAGGCGGCGAGGCCGATCATCCGGACCATCTGACCTGCAAAATCGGTCGAGTTCCAGTCCTGCTTCTCGCTGATCCTGGTCAGCGTGGCAGGTCCGGATCCTAGCGACACGGCGTACGCAGCAGCTTCCTGCCTTGCCTTGGCCAATGCTTGCTGCTTGGCCGCACGCCGCGCTGTCGTATCGTCGATCGAGATCGCGAGCGGCTTTTCGGCCGGTTTCGCATCGGCCGCCGTAAGCGCCGCAATCGCCACGGACCGATTTGGCGCGTCAAACGAAACCGGTGCATTCGCACCGAGCCGCTCGGCCGGCTTCGGCTTCGTCGCCGCTCCGGGACTTGCGAGCAGATCCTTCAAATCGACCGTATTGCAACCATACGACCCGCGCGTGCCGGACATCGCCCCCATCATCCCGGCGAGCGAGGGCCGTTCGAGCGGCTGCGCCTTGGTGACGCCGATGGCCCGCAGGCTCGCTTCGAGCTCGGCGACCTTGCGCGCCAACGCCGCATCCGCCTCGGCCTTTGTAGCACCGCAGGCGAGGACGTTGCCCGAGACGCGAAAGCGATCCGCGGGCGTTTCAACGTGTCCGGAGGCAACGATCTCAACCGTCACAGGCGGGCTCCCGCCGGTGACGGCCTGGCCCGCGAGAACGGCCATGATCAGGAAGGACGTTACCATCCGCTTGGCTTCCCCTGGTTCTGCTTGTCCAACCACGCCTTGAGTGGCGCGAAATACTCGACCATCGCCTGGCCCGACAGCTCGCGGCTGCCGGTGAACGCCTGCAGCGCCTCGGGCCACGGCTTCGACTGGCCCATCGCGAGCATCGCGTCGAGTTTCGCGCCGACTTCCTTGTTGCCGTAGAACGAACAGCGATGCAGCGGCCCGGTCCAGCCCGACTGCTTGCACGCCGCCTGATAGAATTGGAACTGGTAGAGCCGCGCGAGGAAGTAGCGCGCATACGGCACGCTCGCCGCGACATGGTATTTCGCGCCCGGATCGAAGCGCGTCTCGTCGCGCGGCACCGGCGGGACGATCCCCTGATACTTCAGCCGCAGCTCGTTCCAGCTCTTCTCATACTGCGCCTCCGGCGTCGCGCCCGAGAACACGCCCCAACGCCATTTGTCGATCAGCAGGCCGAATGGCAGGAAGGCGACCTTGTCCATCGCCTGCTTGAGCAGCAGCCCGATATCCTTGTCGGGGCTCGGCACCTTGGCGGGATCGAGCAGGCCGATCTTGACCAGATAATCGGGCGTGATCGAAAGCGCGACGAAATCGCCGATCGCCTCGTGAAAGCCGTCGTTCGCGCCATTGCGGTAGAGGAAGGGCTGCGCGTTATACGCGCGCTGATAGTAATTATGGCCCATCTCGTGATGGATCGTGACGAAGTCGTCGCCATTGACCTTGGTGCACATCTTGATCCGCAAATCATTGACGCTGTCGACGTCCCACGCCGAGGCATGACACACGACTTCGCGGTCGGCCGGCTTGACGATCTGCGAGCGCGCCCAGAAGGTATCGGGCAGCGGCTTGAAGCCGAGCGAGGAATAGAAGCCCTCGCCGGTCTTGAACATCTTGATCGGATCGTAGCGCTTGGCCTTCAGCAGATCGCCGACGTCGTAGCCGACATCGCCTGCGCCTGCCGGGGCGACGACATCATAGATATTGCCCCATTCCTGCGCCCACATGTTGCCGAGCAGGTCGGCGCGGATCGCGCCGGTCTTGGGCTGCACCGCGTCGCCATATTTCGCGTTGAGCTTCCAGCGGACATAGGTGTGGAGCGCCTTGTAGAGCGGCTCGACCTGCTTCCACAGCGTGTCGGTGGTCGCCTCGAACTGCGCAGGCGTCATGTCATACCCTGAGCGCCACAGCGCGCCGACATCGGCATAACCGAGCCCCTTCGCGCCCTGGTTGGCAATCACCACCTCGCGCGCGAAATCCTTGCGCATCGGCGCGCCGACGGCGTCGTGCCAGCTGACCCACATCTCCTTCGATTTGGCAGGATCGCGCACCTCGCCCATCGCCGCCTCGATATCGCTGCCGTTGATCGGCTTGCCGTCGAGCGTTCCCTTGCCCTTGCCGTAATCGGAGCCGAGCTTGGTCACGATCGTCGACAGCTCGGCTGCAGCACCCGGCGTGGTCGGCGCGGGCAGCGTCAGGCCGTTGCGGAGCAGATCGAGCTTGCGCTTGGTGTCGAACGACAGGCCGGGCAGGCTCGCATATTTCGCGGCCTCGAGCGCGAGGCGGACCTGCATCTCGGTGCCCTCGGCGCCGAACTTGGCGGCGATCGCATCGGTGTCATCGGTGATGTAGGTCGCGTTGATCCACGCCGCCTGCTGCGCCGGGGTAGAGAAATCCGCGAGCTCCTTTTCCGCACGCGCGACGAAGGCGTCGGCCTCAGCGGTGGTGGGGGCGGCCGTCGCGGCAGCGGGCGCCGGCGCGGCCGCGGCGAGCGTCGGCGTGGTCGCCAGCGCCAGAACGAGCGCGAGCGAAGAAATACCTGTGCGGATCATGGAAAGCCCCGTTTTACGTGATGCGGCAATCTGTGCCGCATCCCGCGCCCGGTCAAGCCGCGAGAAACTCTGCGATTGCCGCGCCGAGCTCGGGCTTGAGCACCGCGCTCATATGGTTGCCCGGCACTGACCGGAAGGTCGCATGCCGCATCGCTTCGGCGAGCGCTTCGCCCGAGCCATTGTCGTCGTCATCGACGCCGGTGACAACGAGGGTCGGTGTCTCGATCGCCGCGATCGCTGCGGCGGGCGTATCGACGAAGGTGTCGAGGATGCGCAGCAATGCCACCGGATCGCCGCCGGTGGTCTTGAGGAACGCCTCGGTCAGCCACTCGCTGCTCCCGCGCGCGAAGCTGCCGAGGTTGGTCAGCACATTGTGGAAATAATGCCCGCGCCCCGAGGTGTGGAGGATGCCCTCGAGCCCCATCCCCGACAGCACCGCGCGCCGCGGGGTCGCGCCAGTGGCAAGCATTCGCATCGTCGTACGCCCACCGAGCGAATAGCCCGCGAGATCATAATCGGAGAGCCTAAGGTGCTCGATCAGCGCGAAGCCGTCGCGCATCAGCACGTCGGGCGGATAGCTGGCGGCATCATGCGGCTTGGCGCTGTCGCCGTGCGCGCGCAGATCGGGCATGATCACGCGGAAACCGGCCTCGGCGATCTTCGCGGCGTGGCCATATTTGATCCAGTTGATCGTCGCGTTCGAGAAGAAGCCGTGGATCAGCACGACAGGGCGCCCCTCGCCCATTTCGCGCCATGCCAGGCGGGTGCCATCGAAGCTCTCGAAGAACTGCGGTTCAGTCGGGGAGTTTGCCAAGCGCTTTCATCCATCGATCGGCCGTGGAGGGATTATCCGCCACGCGCGTCGTCGTCGGAAGGTCCTTAGTGTCGAGCCATGCCGCGTGCCAAGTCTCGGGCGAGAAATGCTGCATCGGGCGGAAACGCGACGGGTCGTCGAAGCTGCTGACGGTGATACAGATCATACACGCGGGCTGAGTCTACGGAGCGTGCCCGCGCCGAACCGTCACAGCAACCGAGCATCATGCGACAGACGGCAGGATGGCGTCCTTCCCGCGATCATGTGCTGTCGACCGATGACATCCCACAAGGTCGAAAAAGGCCCGCGGCGAGTCGTCACGCTGTCCGGCAGCGTCGAAGAAATGCCAGAGATCCAAATTGGGGATCAGCAGATGCGCTGGCGCGGCGCTGCCGCGCTTGGGCAGGCTCGACAAGAAGCGATAGCGGGAATCGAGGAGGAAGAAGTCCAGGTCTCCCCTGCGCTCCACCCGTCGCTGCGCCTCCAAATCTTTCGACCGATCGAGCAATGCGGTCCCGCGGATGTGGCGCCCACCGTCGGTGCCGCCATACCAAGGCAGCCAATAACTGGTGCGCCCGGTCTTTACGCCGTGGACAGCCACCACCACGCCTTGCGGCCAGTCCTCGTTGATCGGCGCATTTTCGAAATGGACCGTGACACCCGGATTGCTGCGCAGGACGTAGCGCGCATTCGCGACGGGGCACATGTGCACCGCCGCGACTGCCAGCAAACCGAGTCCGATCATCAGTCCCCCTTGTTGAGATACCGCCGCCCGAGCAACTCCGCGATCTGCACCGCGTTCAACGCCGCACCCTTGCGGAGATTGTCGCTAACGCACCACAAAGACAAGCCATTCTCGACGGTCGAATCCTCGCGCACGCGGCTGATGAAGGTCGCATATTCGCCGACGCATTCGACCGGCGTGACGTATCCGCCGTCCTCGCGCTTATCGACGAGCATCACGCCGGGCGCCTCGCGCAGGATTTTCTGCGCCTGTGCCGCCGAGATCTCGTTCTCGAACTCGATGTTGATCGATTCCGAATGCCCGACGAACACCGGCACGCGCACGCAGGTCGCGGTGACCTTGATCTTGGGGTCGAGGATCTTCTTGGTCTCGACCACCATCTTCCACTCTTCCTTGGTCGACCCATCGTCGAGGAAGCTGTCGATGTGCGGGATCACGTTGAACGCGATCTGCTTGGTGAACTTCTTGGCTTCGGCCGAATCGCCGACGAAGATGTTGCGCGATTGCTCGAACAGCTCGTCCATCCCCGCCTTGCCCGCGCCCGACACCGACTGATAGGTCGAGACGACGACACGCTTGATCTTGGCGAAATCATGCAAGGGCTTGAGCGCGACGACCATCTGCGCGGTCGAGCAGTTGGGGTTGGCGATGATGTTGCGCTTGGTATAGCCCGCGATCGCGTCGGGGTTCACTTCCGGCACGATCAGCGGCACGTCGGGATCCATGCGGTAGAGCGACGAATTGTCGATCACCGTGCAACCCGCCGCGGCAAAGCGCGGCGCGTGGATCTTGGTCCCTTCCGAGCCGATCGCGAACAGCGCCATGTCCCAGCCTGTCGGATCGAAATGGTCGATATTCTGGACCTTGAGCTTGCGCCCCGTCTCACCGAAATCGACCTCGTCGCCCTGGCTGCGCGACGACGCGACGACGGCAATATCGTCGAGCGGGAACTCGCGCTCCGCCAGAATATTGAGCATCTCGCGCCCGACATTGCCCGTCGCACCCGCGACCACGATCCGATAACCCATAACTTCCTCCAATTCGGAACGCGCCCGTAGCGACATTACGCCGGCGCGTCCAATCGCTTTGCTAATCGTGCGTGCGCGCCTGCCAGGTCGCATGGGTTATTCCATGCACCGTTGCGAGATGATCGGTCAGCGCATCGAGCTCGCTGACCGCTATATTGGTACTGACGAGCTTGGCCACAATCTCCACCCGGTCCTCGCCACGCGAGATGATGTCGAGTTCGGCAACGGGCAGCTGCGCGGTCTCGAGATGCTCGGTCAGCAAGTCGCCCATCGGGCCGGCGTCCTCGGCATCGGTGGTGATCGTCACGCTATACGTCGCCTCGACGCTGCGCCCCTCGAGCGGGATGCGGTTGATGGCATCGACCAGCGGGCGCAGCATCGTGTTGGCGAGGATGACGAAGCCGGTGAGCAGTACCGCCTCGGCGATCATGTCGCTCCCCGCGATCGCGCCGACCGCAGCCGAGCACCAGAGGGTTGCGGCGGTGTTGAGACCGCGGACGTTCATCCCCTCCTTCATGATCACGCCCGCGCCGAGGAAACCGATCCCCGACACGACATAGGCGATGATCCGGATCGACTCGACGTCGCCACCCAAGCGCTGCCCGAGATCGACGAACGCCGCCGAACCGAGCGCGACCAGCGCATTGGTGCGAAGGCCCGCGGTACGCTGGCGATACTGGCGTTCTGCACCGATCAGCGTGCCGAGGATGAAGGCCGCGACGTAGCTGACGACGGTGTCGAGGAACGGCCAGAGGTGGAAGGTGGTGAGGAACCGCATGATGATGGCCGCCCTAGCCCGATTGTCTCGCTACCGCCTCCCCGGCGAAGGCCGGGGCCCAGGAGCGAAGGTAGAGGTAACGGAGCGCAGCCGCTCGCATGCTCTCGTGTCGCTCCTGGGCCCCGGCCTTCGCCGGGGAAGTATCAGCGCCGTTATTCTTACTTCTTGTCCTTCACGTTGCGATCGAGGAACGTCAGGATCGTCCCCCACAGATGCTCGCTGATCCCCGGCCCACCCACACGGTGGGTATAGCCCGGGTAGAACATCATCTCGAACGGCGTCGCGGTCGCCTGCATCCGTGCCGCAAACGCCGTCGAGTTGGTGAAGACGACGTTGTCGTCGGCCATGCCGTGGATCAGCAGCAGCGGATCCTTGATGTCGGGCGCCTTGCCGAGCGCGTCCGACGCGAGATAGGCCTGCTTGTCGGCGACCGGCGAGCCCATGTAGCGCTCGGTATAATGGGTGTCGTACTGCTCCCATTGCGTCACCGGCGCACCCGAAACGCCGGCGGCATAGACGCCCTGGTTCGCCTCGAGCATCTTGAGCGTCATGTAGCCGCCATAGGACCAACCATAGATCGCGACCTTCGCGGGATCGACGAACGGCTGGCTCTTGATGAACTTCGCGCCCGCAAGCTGGTCGGCGACCTCGACCGTCCCCATCGCGCGGTAGATGTGATCCTCGAACGCCTTGCCGCGATTGTACGAGCCGCGATTGTCGATCTGGAAATAGATATAGCCGTGCTGCACCAGGTACTGCGGCAACGCGCCGCCCCAGCCGCGCGTGACCTGCTGCCCGGTGCCGGGGCCGCCATAATGCTGGAAGAAGACCGGATATTTCTTCCCCGGCTCGAGCGGCGGGGTGATCATCTCGTAATAGAGCTCGGTACCGTCGTCGGCCTTGATCGTGCCGAACTTGGTCTGCTGGTGGCTGGCGAGATACGGGTAGTATGGATGCCCTGGCTTGATCGCATTCTCGTTGATCCACGACAGCCGCTTGCCGTCGACGTCGGCGAGATAGACCTGCGTCGGCTGCGTCGGGCTCGAGCGCGAGACGATCATCCGCGTCGCGGCGTCGTCCATCGTGCCGTTGTTCCACCAGCCGGCTTCGGTGAGGCGCGTGATTACGTTCGGGCGCGCGATGTCGACCGAATAGAGGTGCTGCTCGAGCACGCCATCCTTATTACCGGTAAAGAACAGCCGCCCCTTGGCCTCGTCGACGCCGAGCAGCGCCTGGACGACCCAGTCGCCCTTGGTCAGCGCGGTCCACGTGCCCTTGTCGAAGCGATAGAGATGGCCGAAGCCGGTCCGCTCCGACCGCCAGATCAAGCTCCCGTCCTTCATAGGACGATAGGCGTCGGACAAATTGAGCCAGCTGCGCGTGCCCGATTTCTCGGTGAACAGCACCGTGGCCTTGCCCGTCGCAGGATCGACCTTGAGCATGTCGAGCGTCTTCTGGTCGCGGCTCTCGCGCTGGACGAACAGCGCGCTGCCGTCGGGCGTCCAGTCAACGCGCGCGAGATAGATGTCGGGATTGCTGCCGAGGTCGACCTTCACCTTCCCCGACCCGTCCGCCTTCATCACGTACAGCGCGACCGCGACGTTGGGCGTCCCCGCGGCAGGATAGCGCTGGTCATAGACCTTGGTTCCGTTCGCACCGATCGCCGCACGCGTGACGATCCCGACGGGCGCCTCGTCGAAACGCTCGACCGCGATGTGGCTGTCGGCAGGCGACCACCAATATCCCGTCCGCCGGTCCATTTCCTCCTGTGCGACGAACTCCGCCTCGCCCCAATGCACCGTCCCGCCGCCATCGCTGCTGACGGCACGCGCATCGCCGCCGCCGAGCGGCTGGACGAAGAGGTTCTGCCCGCGCACGAAGCTGACGAAGCCACCCTTGGGGCTGATCACCGGGTTGAGCGCGCCATCGCCCGGCGCGTTGGTCAGCCGTCGCGTCGTGCCATCGAGCCCGGCGAGATAGAGGTCGCCATCGATCGGCACGAGGATCGTCTTGCCATCGGGCGCCCAGTCATAGGTGACGATCCCCTTCGAGCCCGCGATGCGCGCGCGCTCGCGCTGCATCTTCTCGGCCTCGGACAGTTCGGCGCCCGAGCCGACCTTCTTCGAATCGACCAGCATCCGCTCGACGCCGGTGCGCGTGTCGCGCGCCCACAGGTCGAAGCGCTCCTTCTCGTCGGCGCGCGGGCGCAGCGAGGTGAGCAGCGTACCATCGGGCGAGAGCTTGACGCCGCGCGGCTGGACGCCCGAGAGGTCGGGGCTGCCGAATACCGCTTTCAGCGTCAGCGGGGTGGCGACGGGATCAGCAGCCATGGCCGGCACCGCCGCACAGGCGAGCATCACGCCCGCAAAAGCCCAACTCGCCCGCATCCCGCATCTCCAGTCCCTGTCGCGCCCCAGACGGGCGGTGGAGCGCGCTTATCGCGGGCCCCGCGCGCCAGGTAAAGGGACGTTAGGCGAGTGCAGGCGCGCCCTCGGCTTGCGGCGCGCGCGGACGCTTGCGCCATGGCAGCACGCGCTGCTCGACCAGCGACCGCCACGCCCATTCGACCGGCGCGATGTCGTACTGCCGCACCCACAGGTTCGCGCCGACCAGCAGCACCGCGTCGATGACGAGCGCGGTCACCATCAGCGGCCCCCAACTCATCTTGCCGTACAGGCCGAGGACGAACGGCGGATACAGCACCCAGAGGCAGATCAGCGTCTGCGCGATGTAGATCGACAACGCGGTCCGCCCCGCCGCAACGAAGGGCCGCAACAGCCGCGCGCCGAACACGGTCGAGACGAGCAGGTTGATCAGCGCGACATGCCCGAGCGTCATTGCCTGACGCGCAATCTCGTAGCTCGCCCAGAAGGTGTAGGGGCCGTTGCCGAACTGCATCTGCTCGTGCGCGCCGATCATGCGAAGCGGGATCCCGACACCATAGGCGATGACTGCCATCCCGACATAAAAGCGCCGCGACCGCCGCCCCTGCAGGATGCCGAGCTTGTAGAGCGCCGCGCCGAGCAGCATCACGCTCGCCGCCTCCCAGACGAACAGCACTTCGAGAAATTGCGATTCTATGTCGAGAAAGCTGTGCCATTGCGCCGCTGCCCAGGTCGCGAAGGTGCCGGTCCGCGCGGCGTCCTCCGCCGCAATGTCGCTGCGCGATTTGGCCTTGGTCTCGGCGCGCTTCTTGGTCTTCTCGGCCTTGTTCTTGAGCAGCTTGCGCTCGTCGGCGGTCGGCTTGGCACCGGCCGCGACCTTGGCCTCGATCGCAGCGACCTGCGCACGCGTCTGCAGCGTCTGATAATAGCCGAAATAGCCGCCGCCGACGAGCTGGAACAGCGCGAGCGTCAGCCCGATCATGATCAGCAGCCGCGGCCGCAACCGCCGGAACAGGAACGCCACCAACGCCGCCAGCCCATAGGTGTGCAGGATGTCACCAGGCCAGAGCAGGATGAAGACATGGACGAGCCCGAAGGCGAACAAGATCAGGTTGCGCACATAGTAGCGCCGCAGCACGACCCTTTCGCCCGCCCGTTCGGCGACACGGTCGGTGAGGATCACCATCCCCGCGCCGAACAGCATCTCGAGCATGCAGCGCGCGGTGCCGTTGGCGAACACCTCGCGCAGCCACCACGCCACCTGATCGCTCGCCGACCAGCCGAGATGGCGAATGTCGTCGAACGACGCATAGAGCGACTGCCCCATGTCGTTGATGTTCATGAACAGGATGCCGAGGATCGCCACCCCGCGCAGGATATCGAGCACCGCGATGCGCGGCGCGCCATCGGGTTCGGCGGCAGTGGTGATCGCGACGTCGGACATGTTTCCCCCCATGGCCTCAAATCGCGAAAAGTATAGCGCGATGACGTGTGTTATGCAAGCATTACACGATCCCGCTTTCGGAAGGAAAGCAGCGCTGCGAGGGTATTCGATGCAACAGAGACGTATCCGTCTGGTCGCGCTCGGCGCCGCGCTCCTCGTCGCGGCGGCAAGCCCCGTGTCGAGCCAGTGGATCCATGACCGGATCTACCCCGCGCCGACCGCCCCGATCGCCGCCGCGCCGCTCCCAGCGGGCGCGCAGCGGGTGAGGCTGACGACGAGCGACGGCCTCGCCATCACCGGCGCCGAAATCGCACCTCGGCCGGGCCAGCCGACGCTGCTCGTCTTCCACGGCAACGCGTCGAGCGCGATGGGCTCGCTCGACTGGTTCGCACCATTGATCGCCGCGGGCTATGGCGTGGTCGCCGCCGAATATCGCGGCTATTCGGGCAATCCCGGCCGAGCCGACGAAGCCGGCCTCGGGCGCGATGCCGACGCGTTCTACGCCGAGGCCAAGCGCCTTGCCGGCAGCGACCGCGTGATCGTCGTCGGCCACAGCCTCGGCGGCGGTGTCGCGTTCGGCCTCGCCATGCGGCAAAAGCTCGACGCGCTGGTGACGATCGGCACCTTCACCGGCCTGCGCGCGATGGCACCCAAGATCGCGCGCAGCTTCATCGCCGATCGCTACGACAATCTTGCCGCGGTGCCCAAGCTCGACGAGCCGTATTTCCTGCTCCACGGCATCGCCGACGACACCGTTCCCGCCGCGATGGGGCAAGAGCTCCACAAGACCGCGTTCCTCGCCAAGCGCGACGGCTTCAGCGCGGTGATCCGCGGTGCCGGCCACCATCCCGACGGCGCGGTGATCGCCCCGATCATCGAGGCGATCACCGCGCGCCTCGACCATCCCGACGCCTCCACCCCGCCGCTGCCCGACAGCGTCAAGCTGATCGCGTTCCGCTAGGTCGCGCTGCGCGGCGCTTCGGGCTAGGAGGAGCGATGACCGCCCCGCTCCCCACCGTGTCGCGCGAAGAACCGCTGCAACGCGCCGACCTCGAACGCCTCATCGCGAACGGCCCGCAGCATCTCCTCGACTGCGACCTCGACGACGCCGACCTGTCGGGGCTCGATCTGTCGCACTGGCGCTTCGAGCGGTGCAGCCTGCGCCGCGCCGACCTATCGGGCGCGCGGCTCGAGGCGACGGCGTGGATCTCGTGCCGCACCGCCTTCGCGCAGTTCACTCGCGCCGATCTCGCCGACGCGCGCTTCGAAGCGAGCGATCTCAACAACGTGAGCCTGCGGGGTGCCACGCTGACCGCCGCCAGCTTCGAACGCTGCAAGCTCACCGGCGCCGACCTGTCCGACGCCAAGGCGTTCGACCTGCGGTTCGACGAAGTGCTGCTGATCAACGCCAAGCTGCCCAATTTCTCCTTCCGCAAGCAGACGCTGCGCAAGCTCGACTTCGGCCAGGCCGATCTGCGCAAGAGCGACTTCCGCGCGGCGGTGTTCGAGGAGTGCAGCCTGCGCGACGCAGGGGTCGCGGGCTGCCGCTTCGACGGCGCCGACTTGCGCGGCTGTGATCTCGGCGGGATCGCCTTGGTCGACGCGCGCCAGTTCCGCGGCGCGACGATCTCGCGCGAGCAAGCCGGGCAGTTGCTGGGAGAATTGGGCCTGCGCGTCCTTTAGCGCCCCACCGTGTTGCGCCGCAGCACAAACCGCAGTACCTAGAGCGCACTCGCATGGACCCGGTGCAAATCCGGGTGGCTATTCCGGCCGCCGATCCGCCGGACAACGCACATCGCACTCCAAATTTCGACGCCGCTCTCGACAGACGGCGCAGCTGCGATTTTTGCGGACACTCCTTTTATGAACAGCACTCCCCTTTCCCGGTATCGCGCCGAATGGTTCAGCGGCATCGGTGGCGCCCGCCGCGATCTGCTCGCCGGCCTGGTCGGCACCTTTGCCTTGATCCCCGAAGTCATCGCCTTTTCGTTCGTCGCCGGGATCGACCCCGAAGTCGGCCTGTTCGCCTCGTTCGTCATCGGCATCGTCCTCGCCTTTTTCGGCGGGCGCCCGGCGATGATCTCGGGCGCCGCCGGATCGGTCGCGCTCGTCGCGGCGGCGCTGGTGCACGGCCAC
The DNA here is from genome assembly GCF_049898305.1 of Sphingomonas sp. PWP1-2. NCBI lineage: Bacteria > Pseudomonadati > Pseudomonadota > Alphaproteobacteria > Sphingomonadales > Sphingomonadaceae > Sphingomonas > Sphingomonas sp. PWP1-2. The sequence goes on along the minus strand of NZ_JAFCXM010000005.1, from coordinate 317,086 downwards.
GGCCTGCAATTCCTGCTCTACGCGACGGTGCTCGCCGGTCTGCTCCAGATCGTGTTCGGGCTGCTCAAGCTCGACGTGCTGCTGCGCTTCGTCTCGCGCTCGGTGCGGACGGGCTTCGTCAACGCGCTCGCGATCCTGATCTTCTCGGCACAGCTGCCGCAGATGCTCGGCGTCACCTTGCACACCTATGCGATGATCGCGGGTGGCCTGGCGATCATCTACCTCGTGCCCCGCATCACGACCGCGATCCCCTCGCCGCTGATCTGCATCGTCGTGCTGACCGCGATCAGCATCGCCTTCCCGATGCCGATCCACATTGTCGCCGATCTGGGTCGGCTTCCCACGTCGTTGCCCGCGTTCGCCTTGCCGAACGTCCCGCTCGACTGGGCGACGCTGCGGATCGTCGCGCCCTACGCCTTCGCGATGGCCGCGGTCGGCCTGCTCGAATCGATGATGACGGCGAGCGTCGTCGACGATCTCACCGACACCACCAGCTCCAAGGCACGCGAGTGCAGCGGGCTCGGGCTGGCGAATGTCGCGGCCGGGCTGTTCGGCGGGATCGCGGGCTGCGGCATGATCGGCCAGACGGTCGGCAACGTCCGCTATGGCGGCCGGGGGCGGCTGTCGACGCTGGCGGCGGGCCTGTTCCTGCTCGTCATCATGGTGCCGCTCCGCCCGTGGGTCGCGCAGGTGCCCGTCGCGGCGCTGGTGGCGATCATGATCATGGTGTCGATCAGCACCTTCTCGTGGAGCTCGCTCGCCGATCTGGCGCGGCATCCGAAGGTCTCGGGCGTCGTCATGCTCGCGACCGTCGTGGTGACGGTGGCGACGCACGATCTCTCCGCCGGCGTCGGCGTAGGCGTTCTGCTCAGCGGCGTGTTCTTCGCCTTCAAGGTGACCAAGCTGCTGCGCGTCGACACGACGTTCGATCCCGCGACCGATACGCGCATCTACACCGTGTCAGGGCAGGTCTTCTTCGCCAGCGCCGAGATCTTCGCCGATCAGTTCGACCTGCGCGACACGGCGCGGACCGTCCGCATCGACCTGACGCGCGCGCATCTGTGGGACGTAACCGCGGTCGGCACGCTCGAGGATCTGGTCACCAAGATGCGGCGCCACGGGACGATCGTCGAGCTGATCGGCCTCAACCAGGCAAGCGCGATCCTGGTCGACCGGCACGCGCCGCTGGTCCGCGCCGAGGCCTAAGCCCAAACAAAAAGGGCGCGGGGATCGAAATCCCCGCGCCCTTTCCTGTGCCTTGCGGCGCTGGCGATCCGATTACTCGGCGGCAGCGACCGTCTTGGCCGGACGCGTGTCGCGACGCTCGGCGATACGCGCCGACTTGCCGGTGCGGCCACGCAGGTAATACAGCTTCGCACGACGCACCGCGCCCTTGCGGACGACTTCGATGCTGTCGATGTTCGGCGAATACAGCGGGAAAACGCGCTCGACGCCTTCACCGAACGAAATCTTCCGTACGGTGAAGTTCGAACCCATGCCCTTGTTCGAACGCGCGATGCACACGCCTTCGTAGTTCTGGACGCGGGTGCGCTCGCCTTCGACCACCTTCACGCCGACCTTCAGCGTATCGCCGGGGCGGAATTCGGGGATCTTCTTGTTCTCGAGAAACTTGGCGATGTTCTCGGCTTCGATCGTCTGGATGAGATTCATCTCATGCGTCCTTCTTCGTTCGTCGCGCGCCAGAGGGCGACTGGACCCGAGCACCCTCATGGCGCTCCCAGAGATCCGGCCGCCTTAGCCGTGTTTCGGTCTCGGCCATGTGCTTGCGCCATGCCGAAATCCTCGCATGATCCCCCGATCGCAACACTTCGGGGATCGTGCGCCCTTCCCATTCATAAGGTCGGGTGTACTGCGGGTATTCGAGCAGCCCCGTTTCGAAGCTCTCGTCCACGCCACTGTGAGCCGCGCCCATTACGCCGGGGAGCAGCCGAATGCAAGCATCGAGCAGGACAAGCGCGCCCATCTCGCCGCCCGACAATATATAGTCGCCGATCGAAACTTCCTCGATCTCGCGCGCGGCGAAGATGCGTTCGTCGAAGCCTTCAAAGCGCCCGCAGAGGATGGTGACGCCGGGACCTTCGGCGAGTCTGCGCACGCGCGCCTGCGTAAGCGGGCTCCCACGTGGCGTCATCGCGAGCAGAGGGCGTCCGGCGGGGACGCTGTCGATCGCTGCGGCGAGGATATCGGGGCGCAGCACCATCCCCGCCCCGCCGCCCGCCGGCGTGCCATCGACAGTGCTGTGCTTGTCGGTCGCGAAATCGCGGATGTTCCGCGCGTCGAGGCTCCATTTGCCCTCACCGAGCGCGCGGCCGGCGAGCGACAGGCCAAGCGGTCCGGGGAACATCTCGGGATAGAGCGTGAGGATAGTCGCGGCGAAGGTCATGCCAGCGTCCAATCCTCGACACAAAGATCGGGAATACCCTTAAAGTCACGGACATTCCCGGTGACAATGGTCAGCTTGCAAGCAAGAGCGTGCGCCGCGATCAGCCTGTCGTAGCTTGCCCGAACGAAGGGAAGCGCTGCATAAATCCGAGCCGATGCCTGATCGAACGGCAGTACCGGGATGCTCTCCAGAAACGCGTCGATAATGTCGAGCGGCGGCGGCTTGCCATTCATCGCGCCATGCGCGACCTCGGCATAGGCAATCGCCGACGTAACCATATCATCCTCGTCGCACATCGCCATCCGCTCCCGCAACCGAGAACTCGATGCCGAAATCGCTGCGATGATGATATTGCTGTCGAGAAGATACTTCACGCTTCAGGTTCGACCGGCGCAAGCCAATCAGGATCGTCCGACAGCAAGGTGCGATGCTCAAAAACGCGATCTTCGCTCGCGATGGGCTTCAGGTCGAGATGTTGGCCGATACCCCAGACCTTATCGATATTGAACTTACGCTTGGGGATGTTGACCGGCTCGACGATGAAGCTGCCGCGATCCTCACGCACTTTCATCTCCATGCCCTCCTTCACGCCCAACGCCTTCGGCAATCGCAGCGCGACCGAGTTGCCGGACTTGAAGGTTTTAGCAGTGTATTCGTCGCCCATCTCAAACTCCGTATATACAAGGCGTATATACATTCCGCAAACCCGTCAAGGAACGCCCTGCTCTCTCGCGCGTATCGCAGCCATGGACGATTGCATCATCATCGGCGCCGGTCCCGCCGGCCTTACCGCCGCGATCTATCTCGCGCGATTTCATCTGAAGATCAGGCTCTTCGATTGCGGCAGCAGCCGCGCCGCGCTGATCCCGCGGACGCACAACCATGCCGGCTATCCCGGCGGGATCAAGGGCACCGAACTGCTCCGCTTGATGCGCGAACAGGCGGCCGAATTCGGCGCGCTGCGCGAAGAGGCAGAAGTCACCGCGATCGTCCGCCGCGGCGACGATTTCACCGTCGAGGTCGAAGGCCGCAGCTTCCCTACGCGTTCGGTGCTGCTGGCGACCGGCGTGGTCAACCTCCGCCCCAAGATGGACGGCGCCGTTCACGACGCCGCGCTCGAGAACGGACTGATCCGCTATTGCCCGATCTGCGACGGCTATGAGGTCACCGACAAGCGCGTCGGCATCATCGGGACCGCCACACACGGCATGAAGGAGGCGCTGTTCCTGCGCGGCTATACCAAGGACGTGACGCTGATCGCCCCCGGCGGCGCGCATGAGCTCGACGACAGCTGCCGCGCCAAGCTTGATGAAGCGGGCATCGTCCACCGCGACGGGCCTTGCACGCCGATCGAGGTCCAGGGCGATCAGATCGTCATCACCACGCCCGACGGCGCGCTCAGCTTCGACAGCATCTATCCCGCGCTCGGCTCGACGATCCGCTCGCACCTGGCGGTCGCGGCGGGCGCCAACGCAACCGACGAGGGCTGCCTGGAAGTCGACGACCACCAGCGCACCTCGATCCCCGGCCTGTTCGCGGCAGGCGATGTCGTGAAAGGGCTCGACCAGATCAGCCACGCGATGGGCGAAGCCGGCGTCGCCGCGACGACGATCCGCAATTTGCTCGACGAGCGGCAGCCGCTCAGACGATAAAGCCGGCCTCGACAACGAGCTTTTCGGCATTCCACTCGGGAACGGCGTCGGCGTTCATCGGGATCATGAAGCGTTTGCCCGGCTTGCCGTCCTCGGACGGCCGTTCGATTTCGATCACGTCGCCCGCGCCGAAATCGTCGATCGCGACGACATGGCCGAGCGCCTCGCCCGTGGTCGAAACCGCAGGCAAGCCCAGCAAATCGGTGTGATAATATTCGCCGTCCTCGAGCGGCGGCAGCGCCGAGCGCGGTACGGTCAACTCGGTCCCGCGCAAGGCCTCGGCCTTATTGCGGTCGGTCACTTCGGCGATCCGCGCGATCATGCCGTTGCTGCCGTGGCGCACCGACTTCAACGACAGCGTGCCGCCGTTGAAGTCGGTATACGCGGCAAGATCCTCGGTGAAGACCTTGAGACGGACCTCCCCCGTCACGCCGTGCGCGCCGATGATGACGGCGAGCGTGACGGGGTTGTCCTGTTGCATCAGCCGTTCGCCGGGGTTTCTTCCGAGGTCGCCTCAGCAACGGCTTCGGCTTCCGGGGTCGGGGTTTCGGTCGCGGCTTCTACTTCGGTAGCGACGACTGCTTCGGTCTCGGCCTGGCTGGCAGCGGCAGCGGCTTCAGCAGCCTCGGCAGCGGCAGTGGCTTTGGCCTCTTCCGCAGCGGCAGCGGCTGCAACCTTGGCTTCTTCCTCAGCGGCGGCTGCTGCGACCTTGGCGGCCTCGGCATCGTCGAGCTTCTTCTGGCGCTCTTCGACGCGCTCGACGGCCTTCTCGCCGGGCTTGCCCTTGTTCGGGTTGTTGCGGGCAGCGCGCTCGCGCACACCCTTCACGTCGAGGAAGCGGGCAACGCGGTCGGTCGGCTGCGCGCCGACGCCGAGCCAATAGGTCGCACGCTCGGTGTCGAGCACGATGCGCTTCTCGTCATCCTTGGCGAGCAGCGGGTTATAGGTGCCGATCTTCTCGATGAACTGGCCATCGCGCGGTGCGCGCGCATCGGCGACGACGATGCGGTAATACGGGCGCTTCTTGGAACCGCCGCGCGAAAGACGAATGCTGACTGCCATGATAGAGTACCTTCTTGCTTTAATCTGTTGATCGGGTTGAACTTATTTCTTCTTGAGCAAATTCTCGAAGCCGGGGGGAAGCTTGGTCTGGCCGCCGCCGAGGCCGGGAAGACCGCCCCCGCCGCCGCTCAGCATCTTGGCCGGGTCGATGCCGCCCATTCCGCCGAGCGCACCGCCGAGGCCACCCATGCCGCCGCCACCGCCGAACATCTTGGCCATGCCGGCAAGGCCGCCCATCTTCTTGATCTTCTTCATGGCGTTGGCCATTTCCTGATGCATCTTCAGGAGCTTGTTGACGTCCTGCACGGTCGTCCCCGAGCCCTTGGCGACGCGGATCTTGCGCTTGGCGTTGAGCAGTTCGGGCTTGCGCCGCTCCTTCGCGGTCATCGAGGTGATGATCGCGTCCATCCGCACCAACACCTTTTCGCCGCCGACCTGGTCGACCATGCCCTTGGCCTTGCCCATGCCCGGGATCATGCCGGCGAGCGCGCCGATGCCGCCCATCCGCTGCATCTGCTTGAGCTGGGCGCGCAGGTCGTCGAGGTCGAACTGCCCCTTGGCCATCTTGGCGGCCATCTTCTCGGCGTCTTCGACCTGGATCGCTTCGGCCGCGCGCTCGACGAGGCCGACCACGTCGCCCATGCCCAGGATGCGGCCAGCGACACGCTTGGGATCAAAGGCCTCGAGCGCGTCGAGCTTTTCGCCCATGCCGGCGAACTTGATCGGCTTGCCGGTGACGGCACGCATCGACAATGCCGCACCGCCGCGCGCATCGCCGTCCATCCGGGTCAGCACGATGCCGGTGAGCGGCACCTGCTCGGAGAAGTTCTGCGCGACGTTGACGGCGTCCTGGCCGGTCAGCGAGTCGACCACTAGCAGGATTTCGTTCGGCTTGGCGACGTCGGCGACGGCGCGCATTTCGTCCATCAGCGCCTGGTCGACGTGGAGACGACCCGCGGTGTCGAGCATCAGGACATCATAGCCCTGCAGCTTCGCCGCCTGGACCGCGCGCCGTGCGATATCGACCGGCTGCTGGCCCGCCACGATCGGCAGCGTCGAGACTTCGGCCTGGGTGCCGAGCACGGCCAGCTGTTCCTGCGCGTTCGGGCGATTGACGTCGAGCGACGCCATCAAGACCTTCTTGCCCTGCCGCTTGGCGAGCCGCAGCGCGATCTTCGCCGTGCTGGTCGTCTTACCCGAGCCCTGCAGGCCGACCATCATGATGATCGCCGGCGGCGTTACGCCGAGTTCGAGCTCGGCCGCCTCTGCGCCGAGCATCTCGGTCAGCGCATCGCTGACGATCTTGACGACCTGCTGCCCAGGCGTGACCGAACGCAACACGTTCTGGCCGACCGCCTGTTCGGTGACCTTATCGACGAAATCGCGCGCCACCGGCAGCGCAACGTCGGCTTCGAGCAGCGCGACTCGCACTTCGCGCATCGCGCCGCGCACGTCTGCCTCGGTGAGCGCACCGCGCCCCCGCAACCGATCGAACACACCGCCAAGACGGTCGCTCAGGCTCTCGAACATCCGAAAAAACCCTTCCAAAACATCGCCGCCGCACCGTAACGCAAAGAGCGCCGGCGGACGAAACCTCGTCGGCCGGCGTAGCCCCATGGGGCAGCCCTTACGCTCCAGTGCAGGAACGATCCGCGCGCCCTACGCCGTTTCGATGCGCCGCGCAACCGTCGGGCTTAACGCGATCTACACGGCTGTCGTGAGAAGAGACAGGTTCAGTGTGGGGTGGACAGCTTTCTATGACGGTCGAGATACGTGGCGAACCGAGCGACGCGGGCAGCTCTGCCCCGCCCAAACGCCGCGAGATCCTCAACGGCGCGATCACGGTCGCCTCGATCCTGCTGTTCGTCGGGACTGGCAGCTCGGTGCTGTCGACCACCGTCCGGCGCTATTTTTACGGCGGCGAAGGGCCCGACCAGACGCTGGTGATCGCGCTGCTGCTCAACGTCGCGCTGATCCTGTTCGGCTGGCGCCGCCACCGCGAGCTCGCGCATGAAGTGACGATCCGCACCGCCGCGGAGGAGCGCGCGCAGATGCTCGCCGCCAAGGATCCGCTCACGGGCTTCCTCAACCGCCGCAGCCTGGCCGAGGAAGGCGCCGCGATGTTCGTGCGGGCGCAGGCGCGCAACAAGGCGATGGCGCTGCTGATGCTCGATCTCGACCATTTCAAGATGGTCAATGACATGCACGGCCATGCGACCGGCGACGCGCTGCTCCAGCAGGTCGCGCTGCAGATCGCCGAGGCGATGCCGAGCGTCGCGCTCACCGCGCGCTTCGGCGGCGACGAATTCGCGTGCGCCTTCCTGTTCGATGCGGCGCACCCCGCGACCGTCGAGCGGATCGCCGAAAAGCTCGTCAGCCAACTCGCCCAGCCGTTCCGGATCGAGGGATTGCAGCTGCACATTTCGGTCTCGGTCGGCATTTCCCGCTCGGACTTCGATTGCGCGAGCATCGACGCGCTGATGCGCTCGGCCGACATCGCGATGTACGCCGCCAAGAATTCGGGCCGCAACCGCTTCGCCTGGTTCGACCTGTCGATGGAGCGCGAGCTGCAAGCGCGCAACGAGCTCGAAGTGGGCTTGCGCAACGCGATCCCGCGCCAGGAGATCGTCCCCTATTTCGAACAGCAGATCGACCTCACGACGGGCCGGCTGAGCGGGTTCGAAGTGCTGGCGCGCTGGGAACATGCGACGCGCGGGCTGATCGTGCCCGACACCTTCATCCCGATCGCCGAGGAAACCGGGATGATCGCCGATCTCTCGCTGTCGCTGATGCGCCAGGCGTTCCTCGCCGCGAAGGATTGGGACGCGGCGCTGTCGCTGTCGGTCAACATCTCGCCGAGCCAGCTGCGCGACGCGTGGCTCGCACAGAAGATCATCAAGGTGCTGACCGAGACAGGCTTCCCCGCCAGTCGGCTCGAGATCGAGATCACCGAGACCGCGTTGTTCGACAATCTCCCGCTCGCGCAATCGATCGTCGGCAGCCTCAAGAACCAGGGAATCCGGCTCGCGCTCGACGATTTCGGGACGGGCTATTCCTCGCTCGCGCATTTGCGCGCGCTGCCGTTCGACCGGATCAAGATCGACAAGAGCTTCATCATGTCGATGACCGAGAACACCGAAAGCGCCGCGATCGTCACCGCGATCACGCGGCTCGGCGACAGCCTCAATTTGCCGATCACCGCCGAGGGGATCGAGGATCTCGCGGTCGAGGAGCGGCTGCGCGGCCTCGGCTGCGGCAAGGGCCAGGGCTATCTCTACGGACGTCCGACGAGCATCGCCAACACGCGGCGACTGCTCGCCGAGCGGCGCTTGTTGCAGAACGCGGCGAGCGAAGCGGGCGAGCCCGACGAACGCCGCGCGGGCTGACTTCTTACTCCCCTCCCAGAAAGAGAGGGGCTGGGGGTGGGTCGGCCCGTGGAGAGGTCGACGCCAGCCTTAGGCCGCCCCACTCCCGCGCCCGCCCTTCCGCCGCCGCGACGCGCGATCCATGGACTTACCGCCCCACGCCCCCTAGATCGCGACGCAATGCCCGATCCGCAGATCATCTCCCTCGGCTGTCGCCTCAACATCGCCGAAAGCGAAGCGATCCGCGCGCTTGTTGGCGGGCGTGATTTGGTCGTCGTCAACAGCTGCGCCGTCACCAACGGCGCGGTCGCCGAGACGCGCAAGGCGATCCGCCGCGCGCGTGCCGAGCGGCCTCTGGCGCATTTGGTGGTGACGGGATGCGCCGCGCAGATCGACCCGGCGAGCTTCGCTGCGATGCCCGAGGTCGACCGCGTGCTCGGCAACGCCGAGAAACTGACGGCGCAAGCGTGGGCAGCCCCCGATCCGGTGATCGTCGGCGATATCCTCCGCGTCCGCGAAACCGCCCCGCACCTTGCGCCCGCTTTCGCCGCGCACGCCCGCGCCTTTGTCGAAGTGCAGAACGGCTGCGACCATCGCTGCACCTTCTGCGTGATTCCCTACGGCCGCGGCAACAGCCGCTCGGTTCCGGCCGGCGCGGTGATCGATCGGATCGCGGCGCTGGTCGATGCGGGCCACCGCGAGATCGTGCTGACCGGCGTCGACCTCACCAGCTACGGCCCCGATCTGCCCGGGGCGCCGAGCCTCGGGCAGCTGGTCGAGCGGATCCTCCGCCACGTTCCCGCGCTCGAACGGCTGCGGCTATCGTCGCTCGACGGGATCGAGATCGACGATCGCCTGTTCGCGCTGCTGACGCAGGAGCGGCGCCTGATGCCGCACGTCCACCTCTCGCTCCAGGCGGGCAACGACATGATCCTCAAGCGGATGAAGCGCCGTCATGCGCGCGCCCAAAGCGTCGCGCTGGTCGAACGCCTCAAGGCGGCGCGCGCCGACATCACGATCGGCGCAGACCTGATCGCCGGTTTCCCGACCGAGGACGACGCGATGTTCGCCGACACGCTCGCGCTGATCGACGAGTGCGACGTCGTCCACGCGCACATCTTCCCCTATTCGGAGCGCGACGGCACGCCTGCCGCACGGATGCCGGCGGTGCCCGTGCCCGTCCGCAAGGCGCGCGCGGCGCTGCTGCGCGCGGCTGGCGCGCGGCGCAAGGCGGTGTGGCTGCGCGGGCTGATCGGCACGACGCAGGACGTGCTGGTCGAGCGACCGGGCGATCGCGGCCATACGCCCGGTTTCGCCGAGGTGCGCTTCGACACGCGGGCAGTCGGGGTGGTGCAGACCGTTCGCATCATCGACACCAACGGCAGCACGCTTCGCGCCATTCCCCTCCCCGCTTCCCCGGCGCAGGCCGGGGCCCAGTCGTGGAACGGCCGTGGGGAAGTCCAGCCCTCGCCAACATCCGCCATTTCTCCTGGGCCCCGGCCTTCGCCGGGGAAGGAAAATCCGTTGCAGTTGCAAGAGATCAGCGCATGACCCCCACTTGGCACGACAAACTCCTCGGCGGGTTCAAGCGCACCTCCGACCGGCTGCTCGGCAATCTTGCCGGGCTCGGCACCGGCCCGCTCGACCGCGCGACGCTCGACGAGATCGAGGAAGCGCTGATCGCCTCCGACCTCGGCCCGCAAACCGCCGCGCGCATCCGCCACCGCCTGTCGACCGGCGTGTTCGAGCGCGACATGGAGGATCTCGGCATCCGCCTCGTCGTCGCCGAGGAAATCGAGAAGGTGCTCGACACCGTCGCCAAGCCGCTCGAGATCACCGGCTTCCCGCGCCCGCACGTCATCCTGGTGATCGGCGTCAACGGCTCGGGCAAGACGACGACGATCGCCAAGCTCGCGCATCTGCTGAAGGAACAGGATTACGGCGTGATGCTCGCCGCCGGCGACACCTTCCGCGCCGCCGCGATCGGCCAGCTCGCCACCTGGGCCGAGCGTGCGGGCGTACCGATCATCTCAGGCAAGGAAGGCGGCGACGCGGCCGGGATCGTCTATGAGGCGGTCAAGCAGGCGACCGCCACCGGCATCGACGTGCTGATCGTCGACACCGCCGGGCGCCTCCAGAACAAGCGCGAGCTGATGGACGAACTCTCGAAGATCCGCCGCGTGCTCGGCCGGCTCAACGTCGACAGCCCGCACGACGTGCTGCTCGTGCTCGACGCGACCACCGGCCAGAACGCACTCAGCCAGATCGAGGTGTTCAAGAAGGATGCCGGCGTCACCGGGCTCGTGATGACCAAGCTCGATGGCACCGCACGCGGCGGCGTGCTCGTCGCCGCGGCCGAGCAATACGGCCTGCCGATCCACGCGATCGGCGTCGGCGAGGGCATGGGCGATCTGCGCCCGTTCGACGCGAACGAGGTTGCGCGGATCATCGCCGGCGTGGAAGGGGTCCGCAAATGACCCCTACCTCCCCCAAGAAGCCGCTCGGCGCCGGGCAGCGCCTGGCGATCGACATCGGCCCGATCGCGATCTTCTTCCTCGTCAATTTCCTGACGCCCGGGATCGACATGGTCAAACTGATCGCGGGGACGACCGCGTTCATGATCGCGAGCATCGCGGCGATGATCTATTCGCTCGTCCGCTCGGGCCGGATCTCGCCGATGTTGTGGCTGACGGGCACGCTGGTGCTCGTGTTCGGTGGGCTGACGCTCTATTTCCACAATAAGGAATTCATCCAGATCAAGCCGACGGTCATCTACGCGATGCTCTCGGCGATTCTGGTCTTCGGGCTGCTGACCGGACGGCCGCTGCTCAGCCTGTTCCTCGAAGCTGCCTATCCCGGCTTGAACGAGACCGGCTGGCGCAAGCTGACGATCAACTGGGCGCTGTTCTTCGCCTTCCTCGCGGTGATCAATGAAATCGTCCGCCACGAATTCAGCTACGCCTTCTGGCTTGGCTTCAAGCTGTGGGGCGTGATCCCGCTGACCTTGATCTTCGCCTTCGCCAATGTGCCGATGCTGATGAAGCACGGCTTCAACACGCAGGACGACCCGCCCGTCCCGCCAGTGGAGTGAAGCCGTTTAGCCCTCTCCCATCCTTCATGGGAGAGGGTTGGGTGAGGGTCTTCTTCTCGTCGGCGCATGTCCAGCAGAAGGCCCTCACCGACTGCGACTAGGTCCGCCTGAAGGAGGCGGACCTAGTCTACGTAGCCTCTCCCGCGCGCGGGAGAGGAAAAACAATCCCTCAGGCATCTCAGGAAATCGCGGGGGAGAGCGCATTCGCTCGATCCCCCGCACGATCGTGTCGCCGTTGCCGGTTTTTACCGGCGGCCCCTCATCCGTCGTTTGTGTTCTGATCCGGCGCTACGACAGCGATTTCGCTATACCAGCCGCACAAACAAAAAAAAGGCCGGTCTTTCGACCGGCCGTGAAAGTTTTAGGAGAGGATGCCTGAAAGGCACACTCTTTGTGCACTGCAGCAGGATCCTTAGCAACTGCAATGTACGCGCTACCAACTGCACCGCGTGCAACTGCAATCGTTTGAACCGCCGCTGTGGCTCAGGCCGCGTCGAAACGCTTGCCGGCTTCGTCCCAGTTCACCACGTCCCACCACGCCTTCAGATAGCCCGGACGATCGTTCATGTAGGTGAGGTAATAGGCATGCTCCCACACGTCGTTGGCGAGGATCGGCGTGCCCTTGTCCTTGGCGTCGTCCATCAACGGGTTGTCCTGATTCGGCGTCGAGACGACCTTCAGCGCGCCGCTCTCGTCCTTGATCACCCACGCCCAGCCCGAACCGAACTGGCCCGCACCCTTGGTGTTGAAATCGTCCTTGAGCTTGTCGAGGCCACCATAGGCGTCGATCGCCTCGGCGAGCGCGCCCGACGGCTGGGTCGAGCCGGCCGGGCCCATGATCTTCCAGAAGAAATCGTGGTTCCAGAAACCGCCGCCATTGTTGCGCACGAGCGGCGGCAGCGTCGAGATCATGCCGAGGATTTCCTCGATCGTCTTGCCCTCGAGCTTCGGGTCGGCAGCGACGCCTTCGTTGAGCTTGTTGGTGTAAGCCGCATGATGCTTGTCATGATGGAAGGTCATCGTCTCTTTCGAGATCGTCGGCTCCAGCGCGTCATAGGCATAAGGCAGCGGGGGAAGTTCGAAAGCCATGGGTCTTCTCCTGTAAAGCTCGATACGCAAACGTCAGGCCCGGCAAATGGGTCCCGCCCGCTCGTTACGCAACCGATTCTGTCGCCGCGCCCGAAATCAGCCCGTGGCGCTTCAGCGCGTGGCGCAGCTGGTCGTAACTGAGGCCGAGCGCCTCGGCAGTCGCGCGCTGGTTGAAGCGGTTCTCGGCCATCGCCGTCTGCAGCATCTCGCACTCGAAGCGCGCGAGCCGCGCCTTGTAATCCATCGGTTCCGCGGCTGCCGCGGACGGCGGCGCTGCGACGGGCGGTGCCGCTGGTGCGACTGCGCTGGGCTCGGCAAGCGACACCATCGTCGCCGGCCGGTGCGGCGAGTGAAACGGGTCGAACTGGATCGCGTCGATCGGCCCGTCCAGATCCCAGCGATACACCGCACGCTCGACGACGTTGCGCAGCTCGCGCACGTTGCCCGGCCATTGGTACGCGACGAGCGCCGCTTCGGCCGGTTTGGTGAAGCCCGGCCAATGGTCGCGCCCGAGCTCGGACGCCATCCGCCGGCCGAAATGCTCGGCCAGCACCAGAATGTCGTCCACGCGCGCGCGCATCGGCGGCAACGTCACCACCTCGAAGCTCAAGCGGTCGAGCAGATCGGCGCGAAACTGATGCCGCGCGACCTTGTCGGGCAAATGCTCGTTGGTCGCCGCCACGATGCGGACGTCGACGCGCATCGGCCGCGACGCTCCGATCCGCGTCACCTCGCCATATTCGACCGCGCGCAGCAGCCGGTCCTGCGCCGCCATCGACAGCGTGCCGAGCTCGTCGAGGAACAGCGTGCCGCGATGCGCCTCCTCGAACCGCCCTGCCCGCGCCTTGGTCGCGCCGGTGAACGCGCCAGCCTCGTGCCCGAACAGCTCGGCCTCGATCAGCGTCTCGGGCAGCGCCGCGCAGTTCATGATGACGAGCGGCTGGTCCCAGCGCGGGCTCAGGCGATGCAGGCGCTCGGCGACGAGTTCCTTGCCCGTCCCACGCTCGCCGATCACGAGCACCGGCCGGTCGAGCGCCGCCGCGCGGCTGGCGAGTTCGAGCGCGTCGAGAAACGCGCCCGATTGTCCGATCACTTGGGTCGTTCGCTCCATTCCCAACGCTTGGCGTAAAATCCCAAGCCTTGGCAAGTGTGTTTTTTAACTACCACACCCAAACCCACGCAAATCCGCCATTTCGAAAACTGGCACGCTCCCTGCAAAGCTGTTGGCATCGCCCCACGGGGCTCCGCACTTCCGCCAAGGAGACACGAAATGAACAGCGAATATAAGTCGGGCAACTCGGTCGCCCAGATCTTCGTCGCCCTCGTCGCCACCGTCCTGATCGGGTCGGTCGCCATCGTCGGCACGGTCGGCCCGGCCACTGCCGCCCCTGCCGCGATCAGCACGATCGCCTGAGTTTTCTCGCCAGTATCTGCGTACCCCCCGAAGGAGTAACATCATGGGCATCTTCAGCCGAACCCGCGACATCATCGCCGCCAACTTCACCGACCTGCTCGACAAGGCCGAAGACCCCGCCAAGATGATCCGCATGATCATCCTCGAGATGGAGGAAACGCTGGTCGAAGTCCGCGCCTCCGCCGCGCGCACGATCGCCGACCAGAAGGAAATGCGCCGCCACATCAGCAAGCTCGGCAGCTTGCAGGAGAGCTGGACCGAAAAGGCCGAGCTCGCGCTGTCGAAGGGCCGCGAGGACCTCGCCAAGGCTGCGCTCGTCGAGAAGCAGAAGGCCGCCGACATGGCCGGGCAGCTCAGCGGCGAGATCAGCGTCCTCGACGAGGCGCTGCGCAGCTCGGAAGAGGACATCGCCAAGCTCACCGGCAAGCTGCGCGAGGCACGCACCCGCCAGAACTCGATCGCGACGCGGCTCGAGAGCGCGCAGAACCGCTTCAAGCTGCGCGACCTCTACGCCGGGCCGAAGATGCAGGACGCCTTCAGCCGCTTCGAGATCATGGAGCGCCGCGTCGACATGGCCGAGGGCCGCGCCGAGGTCGCCGGCTTCGGCGCCCCGCCCAAGACGCTCGACGAGGAAATCGCCGAGCTCAAGTCGGCCGAGAAGGTCGAGGCCGAACTCGCCGCGATGAAGGCCCGCGTCGGAAAGGACGGCTGAGGTGGAGGACGTCCTCGTCCCCATCGCCGTCTGCGGCACGCTCTTCATCGGGATGCCCTGGGTGATCCTGCACTACATCACCAAGTGGCGGCAGGCGCCCAAGATCACCAACGAAGACGAGAAGCTGCTCGACGAGCTCTACTCGCTCGCCCGCCGGCTCGAGGAGCGCCTCGGCACGGTCGAACGGATCATCGCCGTCGATCACCCCGAATGGCGCGCGAGCATGCCGCTCGCCGAGCCCACCCCCTACGATCCAGCACGGAGGAACTGAAATGTCCGCCAGCCGCACCAAATTCTACCTCGACAAGCAGAACAGCAAATGGCTGGGCGTCTGCTCGGGGATCGCCGATTACACCGGCATCGACGTGACGCTCGTCCGCGTCGGCACCGCGATGCTGACGCTGGTCACCAGCGGCTGGGTGTTGCTGGCGTACATCATCATCGCCTGTGTCGCCGACAAGAAGCCGCTCGGCCTCTACGACAGCGCCGAGGACGCCAAGTTCTGGCAGGGCGTGCGCGCCAACCCGACGCGCTCGACCGCCGAAGTCCGCAGCAAGTTCCGCGACATCGACCGTCGCCTCGCCGACATCGAGATGATGTACACCAGCCGCAACACACGCCTCGCCGACGAGATCGACAGCCTGCGCTGATCTGATCCGGGCTTGGGGCAAAGCCAAACAGGGGAAAACACATGAGCAACCTAGCACTTTTGATCCCGGTCGCGGCGATCACGGTCGGACCCGTCGCCTGGGTCGTGAACACCTGGGTCCGTGCCAAGCACGGCTATCCGATCGAGACAAAGAAGGGCGAACTGATCCACCGCGGCGACGACCTCAGCCTGACCCGCCAGACCGACCTGCTCAAGGCCGAGAACGACAAGCTGCACGGCCAGGTCAGCCGGCTCGAGGAGCGCCTCGCGGTGCTCGAACGCATCGCCACCGATCCCGCCGAGCGTGTCTCGCGCGAAATCGACGCGCTGCGCTGATCCCGAAAGGATACCGCCATGGGCTTCCCCATCGCACTGCTGATCCCGATCTTCGCGGTCTGCATCCCGCTCTGCGCCGTGATCGGCATCTTCATAGTCCGCCCGTGGCTGCGCCATCAGGAGCGCCGCATGGAGATCGAGGCGACGCTGGTCGCCGAAAAGGCCGCGCAATATGCCGCGCAGACCGAACGGCTCGAACAGCGCGTCCGCGTGCTCGAGCGGATCATCACCGACCGTGGCGTCAACCTCTCGCATGAAATCGACCGCCTGCGCGACGCTCCACTCAACTAACTCTTTACAAACAAACTCTTTCTCCCCGAGGATATCATGATCGCATTCTTTATTGTGCTCGCCGTCGTTACGGCGGGGGGTGTCTGGGCGACCGAAAGCGTCGACCGCCCACGCCGCCGCAAACTTCGCGAAGCCGCCGTCCCGGCCGAATAAGCCGGTCCAGTTCCACCCTTTTGAAGGAGTGACCCAAATGAACCCGTTTGAAATGGTCGTCGCGATCATCGTCGTGGTCACGCTCGGCCGCGTGCTGATGGCGCGCTACGGCGTGGTCCACACCAAGCATGGCGAGGACGTCCGCTTCCGCGACGATCCCGCAGCCCAGGCCGAGAACGACCGGCTGCGCGACGAATTGCGGGCGATGAAGGAGCGGCTCGCCGTGCTCGAACGCCTCGCCACCGACAATAACGACAGCGGCGCCCGCCTCGATCGCGAGATCGAGAAGCTCCGCGACCGGCCCTAACCGATGACCCTTTTTGCAGGAGCAGGGATGATGACCGACCCGACCTTCTACATCACGATGGCCACCGCCGGCCTCGCCGGGCTTGCGATGCTGACCGGCGCCGCGCTGACCGGCTGGCGCGGCTGGCTCGCCTTCAAGCAGCAGGAACTCCACGCGTTCGGCGATCCGACACCAGCGCAACCGCTGCCCAATGCGAGCGCGCGGATCGAGATCGCCGATCTCAAGGAGCGGATCCGCAAGCTCGAGGCGATCGCGGCGGGCGTGGACTTGTAATCCGTCGCCCCGGCGCAGGCCGCGGCCGCTATGCCGGGCGCGCTGCACCAGCCCCGCACACGAGCCATCGGCCCCGGCCTACGCCGGGGCGACGGTTGGGGTTGGCACCCTCGGAGGGTGCGGTATAGCAACCCCCATGCAAACCCTCGCCGATCTCGAATCCGAATATAGCTTCCTCGATGCGGACGACCGTTACCGGCTCCTCATCGATCTCGGCCGCGAGCTCGAACCGATGCCCGACGCACTCAAAACCGATGCGACGCTGGTGCGCGGGTGCTCGGCCTCGGTATGGGTCTATCCGATGGCGGAGGACGACGGCACGCTGCATTTCCTCGCCGATTCGAACGCTGCGATCACCAAGGGGATCATCGCGCTCGTGCTGCTGGCGGTCCAGGATCAGCCCGCCGCGGCGATCCTCGCCACCGACATCCCGACCGAGCTCGCGCCGTTCGATCTCAAGAACCAGCTGAGCTCGAACCGTACGCAAGGCATTCCCAACATGATCGCGCTGATCCGCGACACCGCCGCGCGCTACGCCGACGCCTGATGCCCGCGCGCGCTCAGTGCGGCACGACGAGCGGCGTCCCCGTAAAGCGCTCCGGCTGGCAGCCGAGCACCGGATCGTAGCGCACGCTGCGCCGTGCGATCAGCGGGACCGACGCGGTCACGGTGCGCGTCGCTGGATCTTCGGACAGCCGGATCGGCTCCATCCCCGGCTCGAAATCCTTGTGGCAGTCGCCGAGCGGCCGCCCGCTGACATAGCGGCACCCGCACGCGACTCGCGCGGCGTAGCCGACGCCGAGCTCGAGCTGGGCGCGGTGGCCACGCACCCACGCATAGCTGCCCCCCGCCACGACCAGCACCATGGCGAGCAACGACCCAAGAATCAGGCGTCTTGCATTCATCACCGCCGAGCCTAGTCTTCGTCCATGCGAATGAAAAGCCATTGGCTGATGCTGGCGAGCGCACTGCTCGCGACCGGATCGGTCGCCGCCCCTGACCCCGGCCCGCTCGCGCCGCTGTTCCGCGCCGATGTCGGCGAAACGCGCGCCGCGCTGCTGCTCCGCGACGGGCAGGTCGTCGCGAAACGCTATGCGCCGGGCTATTCCGATGCGACGCGCTTCATCAGCTGGTCGATGGCCAAGACCGTCACCGCGCTGCTCGTCGGAGACCTTGTCGCCGACGGCAAGCTCGCGCTCGATGCGCCCGCGCCGATCGCCGAATGGCACGAAGCGGGCGATCCGCGCCGTGCGATCACGCTGCGGATGCTGCTGAATATGGCGTCAGGGCTGGCGCACACCGAAGTCGGCGATCCGGTCGAAGCGTCGGACACCAACCAAGTGCTGTTCGTCAGCGGACCGCAGGCGATGGCAGCGCGCGCGATCGGTGCGAAGCTCGAGGCCAAACCCGGTGCGAAGTTCGAATACAGCTCGCTGACGACGCTGATCCTGTCGGAAATCATTACGCGCACGCTGACGACGAGCACCGACCCCCGCGAGCGGGCACGCGCCTACCAGGCGTACGCCGAGCGCCGCCTGTTCACCCCCGCGGGCATCACCAGCGCACGGCTCGAATTCGACGGCGCGGGAACGCAGATCGGCGGATCGCTGATCTACATGACGCTCGACGATTATGGCCGGCTCGGCAGCGTGCTGCTCGCGGGCAAGGCGCCCGACGGCACGCAGATCGTCGCGCCCGACTGGCTCGCCTTCATGAAGACGCCGTCGCCCGACAATCGCGAATATGGCGGTCAGCTCTGGCTCAACCGGCCCGGCGGGGTCGACCGGCGACCCGCGCTGTTCCCCGACCACGGCCCCGCCTCGTTGGTGTCGTGCCTCGGCCATCTCGGCCAGTTCGTCATCGCCTCGTCCGATCAGAAGCTCGTGCTCGTCCGGCTCGGGAAGACGCAGGATGACACGCCCACCTTCACGACGCTGCGCACCCGCCTCGGGCAGATCGTCGAGCGCATCCCGCTCGCCGCTCGGGGAGAGACCCGGCGCTAAGTGCGAGTGCAGTTGCAGCACCGTGGTCGCTTGACGAATGCCAGATGGCGACGCCGGAGCGTCTAGTCTCGCGGAATGCCCTTATCGGGCGCTGCGCCAAGCCCAAGCTCGGCGGCCACCGCGGCAATCGGCAGACCTTCGCGCACCAATAGCCACTCGCCCGGCGCGGCACCGTTCACCACCGTCACCGCGCCCTTCGGACACACGCCGAGGCATTTTACTTCGATAATCCCGAGCGAGCCCTTGCGGCCCTTGGCGACATCGAGCTCGGCGCGCAGCGCCTTGGCGAGCCCGGTCTTGCCCTTCGGCCCGAACCCGCCGCCGATCTTCTTCGAACATTTCTTGCAGACCAGCAGCGTGTTCGCCCAGTCCGAACGGACGGTCTTCAAGCCTCGGGCTTCCACTGGCGCTGCTCCTCGGCAGCTTTCAGCACGTCATACGCCGCCTGGATCGCGAGGAAGCGCGCCGCAGCCTCCTTGTCGCCGGGGCGGACGTCGGGATGGTTCGACTTGGCCAGCCGCCGCCACGCGACGCGCACCGCCTCGAACTCAGCATCGACTTCGAG
This sequence comes from Sphingomonas sp. PWP1-2, assembly GCF_049898305.1. Taxonomy (NCBI): domain Bacteria; kingdom Pseudomonadati; phylum Pseudomonadota; class Alphaproteobacteria; order Sphingomonadales; family Sphingomonadaceae; genus Sphingomonas; species Sphingomonas sp. PWP1-2. The sequence continues at coordinate 297,720 of NZ_JAFCXM010000005.1, read as the reverse complement.
CTCGAGCACTTCGAGCGCGCGCATCTCGTCGCGCGATCGGCTGCCGTCACCGCGCCCCGCCCACTGATTGTGGCGCGATTCGGTATAGCCTTCGGCGGTTTGCGTCTCGGCGCGCTCGCGCTCGGCGGCTTCCTCGGCGCTGAGGCCTTCGAAATAATTCCAGCCGCGATTGTACTCGCCGGCATGGACCTGACAGAAATACCAGCGTTCCGGGCTGTTGGGGGATTTCGGCGCGGGGCAATCGCCCTTTTCGGTGCAGCCGTGGCGGTCGCACAACCGTACGGTCGCGGCCTCGCTGCCAGCCTCGCCATAAGCGCGCCAGCGCGGAAAACCCCAGTCGACCGATCGTGATGATGTACGCGCCATAGTGGGCCATCTAAGCATCGCGGTGCGATAGCGCCATGACGCTTTTGTGAAACGCCCATGAAAAGCGTCGAAAACGAAAAAGCGCCAGAGGGTCTGTAAGCCGGGTTCTGTCCCCCCCGCCCTGCGACGGGGTTAGGCGACCATTCCTCTAGGACGACGTTTGCACGCCGCCTCAAGCAATCAACCCGGGTGACGAGCTGAAACGAAGCCCATGTGCCACCCCTATTCGATCTTGCTCCCGGTGGGGTTTACCATGCCGCTTCGGTTACCCGTCGCGCGGTGCGCTCTTGCCGCACCCTTTCACCCTTGCCTGTTCCTCGCCCCCTTGCGGGAAGCTCGGACATCGGCGGTCTGCTCTCTGTGGCACTGTCCCTGGGGTCACCCCCGCCGGGCGTTACCCGGCACCGTCGTTCCGCGGAGCCCGGACTTTCCTCGCGCGCTCGAAAGCACCCGCGGCCGCCCGACCCTCTGGCTGCGCGTTCCTTAGTCGTCCCCGGTCGGCTTTGGCAACAGCAGTGCGAGCAGGATGCTGCGGCATTCGCCGTCGATCACGCCGTCGATCAGCTCGGGGCGGAAGCGCCGCTGGAACGCGACGACCGCGGCGAGCTTGTCGCGCACGTCATAGCCGAAGCGCTCGAGCGCGACGAGGAAGCCGGCATCGGCCCACATCGGGTCGAGCAGCTTCTTGGTCGGTCGCGGCAAAGCGAGGCGCACCTTGGCGAGCCGGTTCCACGGGAACAGCTCACCCGGGTCCTGCTTGCGCGCCGGCGCGATGTCCGAATGGCCAACGACGTTGCCGCGCGTGATCCCGTGGCGTTCGGTGATCCCCGCAACCAACGGGATCAGCGCATCGATCTGCTCCTCGTGGAAAGGGCGATAGCCGAATTCGTGCCCCGGATTGACGATCTCGATCCCGATGCTCGCCGAATTGACGTCCTCGATCCCGCGCCAGCACGATTTGCCGGCGTGCCACGCGCGCTTGTCCTCGGGCACCATGCGCAGCACTTGCCCGTCCTCGGCGATGAGATAATGCGCCGAGACCTTCGCTTCCGGGTCGCGCAGGCGGTCGATCGCCGCCTGTCCGGTCTGCATGCCGGTATAGTGCAGCACGATCATCGACACCGGCAGCGAACGGTCGTCGAAATTGGGCGAGGGCGTTTCGATGATCGTCATGGGGAGGTCCCTACGCAAGCCAAACCAGAGCTTAAGCACGGACGCGCGCGACAAGGAACCCCGTCAGCAACGGCTGGTAGCAGAGCTCGTCAAACGCTCGATGCGTCGCGTTCGTAGAGGCCGCGATACGTCGGGCTCGGCTGGAATGCCTCGGTCTGGCCGATTGTGGTCTCGCCCGCACCCAGCACGAGCACGCCGCCGGGCTGCAGGATCGTGGCGAACCGGTCGAGGATCTGCCGGCGATCCTCGGGGGTCAGATATAGCAGGACGTTGCGGCACAGCACGACGTCGAAGCGCCCCGACGGCAGCGTGCCGGCGACCAGGTTCATCCGACGAAACGCGATGCGGCGGACGAGTTCGGGCTTGGCGATCCAGTCGGTGCCATCGGTGTCAAACCATTCGACCATGCGCCGGATCGGCAACCCGCGCTGGATTTCGAATTGCGAGTAGCGCCCGCTGCGCGCCCGCGCGAGCGCCGCTTCGGACACGTCGGTGGCGATGATCTCGGGCATCGCAGCCCCGGCGAGCGCCGGCTGTTCGGCAAACAGCATTGCGAGCGACAACGGCTCCTGGCCGAACGAGCAGCCGGCGGACCAGATCCGCAGCCGCCGTTCGGGATGGTCGACGCGCATCGCGGCGAGCGCTCTCGCGACCAGATCGAGCACCGCGGCATCGCGAAAGAACGAACTTTCCTGGTTGAGCAGCGCGTCGGCGACCTGCTCGGCAATCGTCGGCGAGCGCTGTGCCGCCACCGCCAGCGCCTCGAGCGAAGCGAGCCCGAGGTCGCGCATCAACGGGGTGAGCTCGGTCTCGATCCGCCACGCGCGGTTCGCGCCGAGCTGCTGCCCGGTGCGAGACTCGAGGATCGCGGTCAGCACGCCCATCGTGCCCGCAGGTGAAGCGCGGTCGAACGGCAGGTTGAACTTCAGCGCGTCGCTGCCATCGCTCATGCCGGACGTCGCCGCGTCGCGACGATACGGCCGATCTCGGCCGGCGGCAGCAGCGCGCTGGCGAGCCCGGCCGTCGCGATCGCGCCCGGCATGCCCCACACGACCGAGCTCGCCTGATCCTGCGCAAGAACGATCCCGCCGCGATCGACCAGCCGGCGGGCGCCGTCGCTCCCGTCGCGCCCCATGCCGCTCAGCACGATCCCGAGCGCGCGCGCGCCGTAAACCTCACCCAGGCTGTCGAACATCGGATCGACCGAGGGCATGCAGCCGCTCTTGCTGGCCTCGCTGCTCAGCCGGATCGCGGCGCCGTCGCCGGTGCTGACGACGCGCATATGCGCATCGCCCGGCGCGACGATCGTCCGGCCGGGGCGGATCCGCATCGAATCGGTCGCGACGTCGCACGGTCGGTCCGCCATCATCGCGACCTGGGCTGCAAAGAACGGCATGAACGAGCCTGGCAAATGCTGGGTAATCAGGATCGGCAGCGGGAACGACACGGGCAGCTCGCGCAGCAGGCTGGCGAGCGCGTGGATCCCGCCGGTCGAGGCGCCGATCGCGACGATGTCGAACCCCTGCCCCGTCGCGAGCGCAGCGCTGGCGCCATCCGATTCGGGGCGTCGCGGCGACAGCCCAAACGGCGTCTCGGCGGGGGTTTCGACCGCCAGCAGGCGGCGCAGCTTCTCGACGATCGCAACCGAGAACCGCCCCGCGAAATCGCCCACGCCGGGCTTCATCAGCGTGTCGGCCGCGCCGAGCGCGAGCGCCTCGATCGTCGCGGCAGCGCCTTCGGCGGCGGCGGACGAGACGATCAGCACCTTGGCCCCCTGCCCCGCGACGATCAGATCGGGCAGTGCCGCCAGCCCCGAAGTCCCGGGCATTTCAATATCGAGCACGACCGCATCGACCGGTGTCGCGCGCAGAAACGCGAGCGCCGCGTCGGCGTTCGAGACAGCGCCCGCGACGATGAAGCGCCCGCCTTCCAGCGCCCGCGCGATCACCGCGCGCGCCACGGCCGAATCATCGACGATCAGCACCCGTGGCGAGTCGTCGACCGCGCTTCCGGCGATGAGGGAGGGAGCCAGGGGCATCATGCGCCCTCAGGCCATGCCGACAATCTGAAGCTTGCTTTCGAGCGTTTCGCGGTCGAACGGCTTCATGACATATTCGTCGGCGCCCGCCTCGATCGCGGCGCGGATGTGCGCCATGCCGTTTTCGGTGGTGCAGAACACCACCTTGGGGCGGCTCGCGATCGCGCTGTCGCGCAGCGCGCGCAGGAAATCCATGCCGCTCATCACGGGCATGTTCCAGTCGAGCAGCACGACGTCGGGCGCGCAGGCGAGGCACGAATCGAGCGCCTCGCGGCCATCGCCGGCTTCGGTGACACGAAAGTTGAGCGTCTCCAGGATGTGGCGGGCGACCTTGCGGATCACCTTCGAATCGTCGACGACGAGGCAGGTTTTCATGAATTCACCCTGTTAGAGCACGCTATGACGGACTTTGCCCGAAATGCGTAAGCGTCCCGTTAATCTCACGCCGCAAGCGCCAGCCCGCGCGGAATGAGCGCCGCCAGGCCGATCGCGAGGATCGGCTCGCCATCGCGCTCGATGATCCCGCGCCCGACGGTCAGCCATCCCTTGTCGAGCACGATCCCCGCCGCCAGCGGCGCGAGCTCGAACGGCGCGACATCGTCGAGCGCATCGACCAGCACCGCATAATGGTGCCCCTCGACGATCGTGATCACCGCGCGCGTCGCGGCGGTCGTTCCCGGCTCGAGCCCGAGCGCGGCACGCGTGTCGATTACGGTCACCACGCGGCTGCGCAAAGCAGCAAGCCCGCGCACGTGATGGTCGGCGCGCGGCACCGGGATGATCGTCCCGATATCGACCACCGATTCGACCTGGTCCGATTCGATCGCGACGATGCGACCGGCGATCTGCGCGATCAGGAAGAGTGGCATCAGCGGCCTCCTGCCGAGCGCGCGACCGCCGCCAGCACGGCGGGGCGATCGTAGCGGAAAATCGTGTCGCTGGCGCCTTCGGCCTCGCGCCGCAGCCGGACGACCGGGATCTGGCTCGCCGACGGCGCGGCGTCGCTTTCCATCCGCACCAGCACGCGCGGCACTTCGCCCGGGCGAAGCGCATCGGTGACGCGGTATCCCGACGCTTCGAGCACGGGCTTGAGAAAGGTCGTCATCCACGCCGATTCGGCGCTGTCGAGCAGGCACAACGGCGCGTCGGGCTCGGCCTCGCCGCCGCCGTGCGCCGAGAAGATCCAGAACAGGTCGAGCACTTCGATCTGCTCGCCGTCGATCGCGACGACGCCCGCGATCGGCCCTACCGCATGCGCCGGCACGATCGCGCTCGGCAATTCGACGATGTCGAGCGCTTCCTTGATCGCATAGGCGATCTCGGTCGCGCCGTCGCGCAGCCGCAGCACCGAAACCGTCGGCAGCGCCGCCCATTCGCCGAGCGCGACGAGCGGGATGATCCCCCCCTCGACCGACAGTCGCAACCGGCCCGCCGACATGCGGATCGCGCCCGTCGCGACCGGTTCGACGCGGTCGATCACCGACAGCGGCACGATCCGGCGGCAGCCGTCGAGATCCTCGAACAGCAAGGCCTGCACCCCCGGCACGGCCTCGACCACGGCATCCTCGTCGGCCGCGGTCGCGCGCGTGAACACCAGCCCGGCGACGTGCGCGATTCCCGCGCAATCGAGCATCACCATCGGCAGCCCGCTGTCGGGCAGCGTCTGGCCGGCATAGATCCCCGTAGCCATGATCGCGGGCGCGGCGGGCTTGATGACCAGTTCCTCATGATCGAGCACCGCGTCGACCGCGAGCGCATAGCTCCCCCCCGACACGCTGACGATGACGAGCATCGCCGGGTCGAGCGGCGCAAAGCCGAGCATATCGCTCAAATCGATCAGCGGCATCCGCCGGTCGCGCACGGTCGCGGTCAGCGTATCGCCGATCCGGTCGATGCGGATCGTCTGCCCCCCGACGCGGACGATCTCCTCGATTGCCTGGCGCGAGATCGCGAAGCGCTGGTCGCGCACGCCGACGCCGATCGTCGACATGATCGACAGCGTCAGCGGCACATGGATCGCGATCCGCAGGCCCGTCCCCGGCGTGTTGAACAGTTCGATCCGTCCGCCAATCTGTTCGACATTGGCGCGCACCACGTCCATCCCGACGCCGCGCCCCGAGATCGCGGTGACGACCGTCTTGGTCGACAGGCCGGGCTCGAAGATCAAATCGAGCTTCGCCTGTGGGCTCAGCGCGCGCAACTCGGCCTCGCTGCGGCGGCCCTCCTGCGCGATCTTGGCGATCAGCGCATCGACGTCGATCCCGCGCCCATCGTCGCAGATCTCGATGATGATCTGGTTGCCCGATTGCCGGGCGGAAACGTTGAGCCAACCATTCTCGCGCTTCTTCGCCAGCCGGCGGAGCGCGGGCGGCTCGATCCCATGGTCGATCGAGTTGCGGATGATGTGGACGAGCGGATCGCGCATCATCTCGATCATCTCGCGGTCGAGCTCGACGTCGCTCCCCTCGATCTGCAGCGTCACCGACTTGCCGAGCTCGGCCGCGGTATCGCGCACCATCCGCGGCAAAGCCGAGAACAGCGCATCGATCTTCTGCATCCGGGTCCGCGTGACGGTGTCGCGCATCTCGGCAACGGTCAGCGACAGCCGCTCGAGCGCCGCCTCGACGCTCGGGTCGGCGCCGTCGTCGCGCAGCCGCCGCGCGAGCTCGTTGCGCGCCAGCACCATGTCGGACATGCCGCTCATCATCCGGTCGAGCAGATCGACGTTGAGGCGCACGCTGCGGCTCGGTGCGCGGCTCGGCGTCACCACGCTCACCGGGGCGGCGGCCTGCGCGCCGGAATCGAGCGCGGCGACGAGCAGATCCTCCCCCGAATCATCGACGGCATGGCCGGCATCGATCGCCTCGACCAGCTCGCCGATCCGGTCGACGATGGCGAGCACGGCGTTGACGAGCGCGGTATCGGGGGTGCGCTCGCCCGCGCGGACCGCGGCGAGCACGTCCTCGGCGGCATGGCTCAGCCGCGCGAGTCGCGGCAGGTCGAGAAAGCCGCAGCTCCCTTTGACGGTGTGGACGAAGCGAAAGATCGAATCGAGCCGGTCACGGTCGCCGGGCGCCGATTCCCACGCGACGATCTCGCCCGAGAGTGCCTCGAGCGTCTCGCGCGTCTCCGCGATAAATTCCTGTAAAAGGTCGTCCATGAGTCCCCGCGAAACGCTACGGAAGACCATGGCCGAAGAATGGTTAAGGGCGGGTATAGCGTCCGGAATTGCGCCGCCCGCGCCGGGGCTTGGCGGTCGCGGGGGGTCAGCCGGCCTTGAACGCAGCCCCGAACAGCAGCACCGCATCGCCCGGATCCGATACCTGCACGCCGCCCCCGCCCTCGGCGACGAGCGCATGGACGAGATAGGCCGCGGCGGCGCGCGGGGTGATGACGGCATCGCCCTGCGTGCCCGTCAGCGCGGCGCGCATCTCGCCATCGAGCACGATCCGCGGGCCCGTCGCGCGCACCACGATCTCGATCTGGCCATCCACGCTCTCGGCCCCGACATCGAGCTGCCCGCCGCGCACCAGCGCATCGCCAGCGATCAGCGCGAGGTTGAGCAGCACCTTGATCGCAGGCTTGGGCAGCGTCGCATCCTCGACCAGCCAGCCGAGCTTGACGCGGTGCCCGTCGCCGAACAGCCCCTCGATCGCAGCCCGCGCCTCGCGCGCGTCGACGGTCTCGCCAAAGCCGCCCGCCGCCCCGAACGCGAGCCGGAAGAATTTGAGCTTGTTGGCCGACGCCCTGGCGCTTTCGCTGAGCAGCTCGAGACAGCGCGCGCGCATCTCGGGATCATGCTCGTCGGCGAGCAGTTCGAGCCCGTTGTTGAGCGCACCCACCGGGCTCAGCAGATCATGGCAGAGCCGCGAGCAGAGCAGGCTGGCGAAGTCGACGGAGGTCATCGTCATGAGATAAGCGGCTTTCGGGTCACACGGTGTCGGTTCTTCTTACGCCGCAGGGCGCTTGGTGCAAGCGGCGTGGGGTGGGAAGCCCGGTATCGGCGCGCGCGCGATGGCTAGCCTGGCACGCCTGCGACGGTCGGCGTTCGCTGCCGCCACCCAAAACCGCCACCGAGGCGAAGGTCGCGGTCGCACCATTTCCGATCCGCCGCGCGCCGCGCGACATATCGATCCCGGCTTTCACCGGGGGGAAGCATCACCCAATGTCTGGGTTTGGGTGGTGAGCAGCCGTTCGGCAGACGTTATCGGGCGGTGCGACGACGCCGGTAGAACATCAATGCTGACAGGGCAGCTAACCCCACAACTGAACCAAGCGCGCGAAATTGGAGAACATTCTCGGGTTCCGCAGCCGCATGTCCTCCGAAACTCCCAAGGGCGAAACCGAGAGCAAGAAAGAGTCCGGCTATACGAGCGTGACCTCGGTGGCCCAACCAGCCCACGATGGCCCAACCCAGAAGTCCGTAAATTAGGACGTTCGCGCAAACGGTAACGACGGTGAGCATGCGCAACGTTTCCTCAGATCAGGCTTGGCGAAGCTAACCAGCCGAGACCGCAACCGCAATCTTTCGTCCGCTATTGGGCGAAAACAGACGTGGCCCTGTCCTACAAGGCGGCCGCCATGGTATAGCCTGCGCGGCTCTTTGAAATCGTCAGACCCGCGCAACCGCATTGGCGCCAAAACGGAAACGATCGCCGGTGTAAACACCATGTCCAGGGGTCAATCGAGTCAACCTCCGCACGGTTCGTCGCACGCGCAGCGGCGGATCGCGCTACAGTGTCCAGATAACCACGTTACCCACCAGCACCGCCGCCATCACCAGCATGAGCACGCCCTTGCGGACGTCCTGCCGCTTGGCGATCAACACGCCGCCGCCGATCAGGCAGGCGAAGGCGGCGAGCATGGCAAGAGCAGGCGCAAGGCCTTCGAGGGCGGTCATGCAGAACCCTAACCGTTAGGCCCACGCCAAGTCGACCCTTCCCGATCCCCCGGCGCCGCGAAGATCAGTCGGTCCCGGCCAGCACCGCACCATAAGCGGCCAGATCGACATTCCCGCCCGACAGCAGCACCAGCAGCCCCGGCTCGACCGCCACCTTCCCGCTCAACGCCGCCGCCAGTGCCACCGCGCCGCCCGGCTCGACCACCAGCCGCAAGCGCTCCGCCGCCCAGCGTTGCGCGATGCGGATCTCCGCCTCGCTCACCGCAACCCCCGTCGCGCCCCGCCGCGCGAGCACATCGAAGGTCAGCCCCGACACCCGCGTCGTCTGTAACGCGTCGCACGCGGTCGGCGGCGGCGAATCGCCGACGGGTTCGATCCACCCCGCCTCGAGCGAGCGCCGCATGTCGTCCCACCCCGCGGGCTCGACCACGGTGACGCCCGCGTCGGGCAGGGCCAGCGCCAGCCCCGCCGCGAGCCCGCCGCCGCCGCACGGCACCACTACGCGAGCAGCACTCCCCAGCCCCGCCGCCGCCATCTGCGCCGCCGCTTCGATCCCGGCGCTGCCCTGCCCCTCGATCACCCACGGATCGTCGAAGCTCGGCACGAGCACCGCGCCCCGCGCCTCGGCGAGTCGCGCGGCGATCGTCTCGCGGCTCTCGGTCTTGCGGTCGTAGCTCACCACCTCGGCCCCCAGCGCGAGCGTCCCGTCGCGCTTGGCCTTGGGCGCATCGGCGGGCATCACGATCGTCGCGGGCATCTGCAGCCGCCGTGCTGCCCACGCGACTCCCTGCGCGTGATTCCCCGACGAGAAGGCGACCACGCCTTTGCTCCGAAAATCGGGTTCGATCGCGGTCAAACGGTGCCACGCCCCCCGCAGTTTGAACGCGCCCATCGGCTGCAGGCACTCGGCCTTGAAAGCGACCGCAACACCTTGAATATCCACGACGAACAGCGGCGTTGTCGGCACCACCGCAGCGACCTTGGCGGCGGCGTCGCGCACCCCTGCGCGGGTCGGCTGTCTTAAAATCGTCACGTGTCACCTCCGGGGGGGTCCAAAACCGCTTTACATTGAAAAAGCGCGACCCTATTTCGCCCATCCGCTGCCCCATGGGACTTCCAACCGCAAGGCAGTGTTTTCGTGAACTTGTCTGCGGACATTGGAGGTCCCTTGAATTGCACAATCTACATCGCGCGCTGGGGTTAGCGACCACCCCTTCGACTGCCGTTACCGGCATCGACATCGCTAAGCAGAAGCCGGTCCAGCCGGTTACGCTCGTTCGTCCGCACGCTGCTGCGCGTGCGGCCCGGTTCTTCGCCGAGAAGTTCCCGGGTCGCTCGATGTATGCGGTCAAGGCGAACCCCTCGCCGGATCTGTTGAAGATCCTGTGGGACAGCGGAATCACGCATTACGACGTGGCCTCGATCGCCGAAGTACGGCTGGTGGCGTCCACGCTGCCGGGCGCGACCCTGTGCTTCATGCACCCGGTCAAGGCACCCGAGGCGATTCGCTCGGCCTATTTCGACTATGGCGTGAAGACCTTCTCTCTCGACAGCGTGGAAGAGCTCGAGAAGATCGTCGATGCGACCGATGGCGCCGAAGACCTGACGCTGTGCGTCCGGCTCCGCGTCTCGTCGGAGCATAGCAAGCTGAGCCTCGCGTCGAAGTTTGGCGCGGCACCGGGCGAGACCAAGGACCTGCTGTTCCGCGCTCGCCAGGCGGCGGATGCGCTCGGCATCTGCTTCCATGTCGGTTCGCAAGCGATGACGCCCGAAGCCTATGCCAATGCGATGGAGCGCGTCCGCGCGGCGATCGTCGAGGCAGCGGTGACGGTCGACGTGATCGACGTCGGCGGTGGTTTCCCCTCTTCCTATCCGGGGATGGAGCCGCCTCCGCTCGAGCGCTATTTCGAGACGATCCACCGCACGTTCGAATCGCTACCGGTCAGCTATTCGTCCGAGCTGTGGTGCGAGCCCGGCCGTGCACTGTGCGCCGAGTACAGCTCGATCGTGGTGCGCGTCGAAAAGCGTCGCGGCGATGAGCTCTACATCAACGACGGCGCGTACGGCGCGCTGTTCGATGCGGCGCATATCGGCTGGCGTTTCCCGGTCGAGCTGCTGCGCGAGCCCGAGAGCCGCTCGAAGGATATGCCCTTCAGCTTCTACGGCCCGACCTGCGACGACATGGACCATATGGTGGGGCCGTTCTACCTCCCCGCCGACGTCAAGGCCGGCGACTATCTCGAGATCGGGATGCTCGGCGCTTACGGGTCGGCGATGCGCACCGCGTTCAACGGCTTTGGTTCGGACGAGACGGTGATCGTCTCCGACGAGCCGATGGTGTCGCTGTACGGCGAAGAGGTCTATGGCGACGAACAGCCAGAGGTCGCTTCGAACGTCGTCACGCTGTAACAGGCCAAGTCCATTACGATCCGTCACCCCAGCGAAAGCTGGGGTCTCCCGGAAGCGCGCGTCTCGCCCGCCCCCGGAGATCCCAGCCTTCGCTGGGATGACGGCTGTTTGCTAAGGAGTTTTCCATGAACGACATGTCCAACCGCAAGGCCGAGCTCCTCTCGACCACCGTCGAGCATATCGACATCACCAAGTTCGACGCGCGCCCGATCGTCGACGCGATGAAGAAGATGAGCTTCACCAGCCGCGACCTCGGCCGCGCGACCGACATCTACAACCAGATGCTCGCCGACAAGGATTGCTCGATCTTCCTCGTCATCGCCGGTTCGACCTCGGCTGGCGGCTGCATGGATCTCTATGCCGAGCTGCTGCGCAACAACATGATCGACGGCGTCGTCGCAACGGGCGCGTCGATCGTCGACATGGATTTCTTCGAGGGCCTCGGCCACAAGCATTACCAGGCGCTCGAAGTGCCCGACGACGACACGCTGCGCTCGCTGCTGATCGATCGGATCTACGACACCTATATCGACGAAGAGCAGCTCCAGGATTGCGACCACACGATCCTCGAGATCGCCAACTCGCTCGAGCCGCGGCCGTATTCGAGCCGCGAATTCATCCGCGAGATGGGCAAGTATCTCGTCGAGAACGGCAAGAAGGAGAACAGCCTCGTCAAGCTCGCTTATGAGCATGACGTGCCGATCTTCTGTCCGGCGTTCGTCGATTCGTCGGCGGGCTTCGGTCTGGTCAAGCACCAGGTCGACCGCGCCAAGGAGGGCAAGCCGTACATGGTGCTCGACGCGATCGCCGATTTCCGCGAGCTGACCGACATCAAGATCAAGGCGGGCGTCACCGGCCTGCTGATGATCGGCGGCGGCGTGCCGAAGAACTTCATCCAGGACACCGTCGTCTGCGCCGAGATCCTCGGCCATGACGACGTGCAGGTCCACAAGTACGCGGTGCAGATCACCGTTGCCGACGTGCGCGACGGTGCCTGCTCGTCCTCGACGCTGCAGGAAGCGGCATCGTGGGGCAAGGTCAACACCGGCATCGAGCAGATGGTGTTCGCCGAAGCCGGCTCGGTCATGCCGCTCCTCGCCTCGGACGCCTACCACCGCGGCCTGTGGAAGGACCGCGTCAAGCGTCGCTGGGGTGCCAGCTTCGACTGATCCGTTGCAAAGCAAGACTAACTGAGGCAGCCTCTCCCAAGGAATTGGGGGAGGCTTTTTCATGCACAGCGAGATTTTGAAACCGGTCGTGGCGATGATCGCCTGGACGCTGGTGATGCTGCTGTGGATGTTGGCGACGCGCCTGCCGGCGATGAAGGCGTCGGGGATCGATCTCGGCACGCTGGTCGGCACAAAGCCCGCCGATGCCGACCGCGGGCTGCCGCCCAAGATCCAGTGGGTCGCGCACAATTACAATCACCTGATGGAACAGCCGACGCTGTTCTACGCGGTGTGCGGGGTGATCGCGCTGACCGGCACGGGCGACGGCGCGAACGCCTGGATCGCCTGGGCGTATGTCGCGTTGCGGATCGCGCACAGCATCTGGCAGGCGACGATCAACAAGGTCTCGGTGCGGTTCGCATTCTTCCTGGGCAGCTCGCTGATGCTCGTCGCGTTGACGCTGCACGCGGCGCTGGCGGTATTCCGCTAGCTCAGCCGAACAGCCGCGCCATCGCGCGTTCGAGCATCACCAGCTGCCACAGCGTCCGCCCATGATCGGCGCGTCCGCTGCGATGATCTTCGGCGAGCTGCGCGATCGTCGTGGCGTTGAACCAGCCCGTTCCAGCGAGCACGCGCGATGATGCGAGCCGCGCCGCCTCATCCGCCAAGGCCCCGCGAAACCACGCGCTGATCGGCGTCACGAAGCCCATCTTGGGGCGATACAGGATGTCCTTGGGGAGATAGCGCTCCATCGCCTTCTTGAGCAGCCACTTCCCCTGCCCGCCATGCAACCGCATCCCGACGGGGAGTTTTGCGGCGAACTCGACCAGACGGTAATCGAGCAGCGGCTCGCGCGCCTCGAGGCTGACCGCCATGCTGGTGCGGTCGGCCTTGGTCAGGATGTCGCCGGGCAGCCAATGCTGGAAATCGGCATATTGCGCGCGGTCGAGCGCGTCGCGCGCCGGTGCATCGCGCATCGAGCGGACATAGCGATCCTCGGCGCGGTGCCCACCAAGCGCCGCTCTGGCGGCATCGGTAAACAGCGCCGCGCGCAGAGCCGGCGTCGTCACCCCGACCGAGCGCGCATAGCCCTCCGCGCCATCCTCGGCGAGCGCGAGCAAGGTCGTCTTGGCGCGCAGCGGTCGCGGCGCCCAATCCGCTTTGGGATACCAGCGGCCGAGCGTGCCAAATACGGTGCTGCGGACCGACGCCGGCACCAAGCCGCGCATGCGCTCCTCGGCGGCCTGGAACTTGTAGCGCCGATAGCCCGCAAACGCCTCGTCTGCACCGTCCCCAGACAGCGCGACGGTGACGTCCTCGCGCGCCAGCTCGCACACGCGGTAGGTGGCCAGCGCCGAGGCATCGGCGAAGGGCTCGTCGAACGCATGGACCAGCGTGTCGATCAGCGAGAAGTCGTCCGCCGCCACCACCCGCTCGCGATGCTGCGTGGCGAAACGCTGCGCGATCTCGTCGGCGTATTTGCGCTCGTCGAGGCTGCTCTCGTCGAAGCCGATCGTGCACGTCCGCACCGCCCCGCGCGACGCCTCGGCCATCAGCGCGACCACCGCCGAGCTGTCGACTCCGCCCGACAGGAATGCGCCGAGCGGCACGTCCGACACCATCCGCGACGTTACCGCCTCGCGTAGCAGCGCGGTCAATTCTTCCTCGAGCGCCTTGGCCGATCCGGTCGCGCGCTTCGAGAAATCGACGTCCCACCAGCGCGACGGCGCCGGCACCGGCTTGCCACGCTCGATCAGCAGGCAATGCCCCGCGGGCAGCTTCTTGACCCCGGAGACCAGGCAGGCATCGTCGGGCACATAGCCGAACGCCAGATAATCCTCGACCGCGCGGATATCGGGCACGCGGCGCACGAGCGGATGCGCGAGCAGCCCTTTCAATTCCGACGCGAACGCCACCGCGCCATCGGCCAGTTCGACGTAATGGAGCGGCTTCACCCCCAGCCGGTCGCGCGCGAGGAACACACTCTGCCGCCGCGCATCGTGGAGCGCGAACGCAAACATGCCGTTGAGCCGGTCGAGCATCGCTGGCCCCCACGCCGCCCAGCCGTGAAGCAGCACCTCGGTATCGCCCGCGGTGACGAACACCGCACCCGAGGCCTGCAGCTCGGCGCGAAGCTCGGCGAAATTGTAGATCTCGCCATTGTAGGTGACGGTCAGCGCGCCGTCCTGGCTCGCCATCGGCTGCGGCGAGCCGGCAACGTCGATGATCGACAAGCGCCGATGGCCGAGCCCGACGCCCGGCGCGGTCCACACGCCCGAGCCGTCGGGCCCGCGGTGCGCCTGAGCGTCGGCCATCGCCTGGATCCGCGCGGGATCGACCGGCTTGGGGGTCGCGGGATAATAGAGACCGGCGATGCCGCACATCAGCGCGACATCCCGGCGGCACGATCGGCCACACGCTCGATCGGACCGAGCGCCGCGATGAAGCGCGTCATCGCCGCCCGCGCGTCATGCCCCGGCAGAATCTCGGCCGAGACGTGCACCGCCACCGCGCGCTGCGGCCCACCGAGCAGCTTGGCCTTCAGCGTTTCCAGTTTCACGATCGGCCCATTGGTCGTCAGCGCATCGCCGACACGGTACCACGTTACGATCTGCCGCTCGACCGGGCCAGGGGCGCTGACGCGGATCACCGACCCACCCGCAAGATCGGGCAGATCCTCGACACGGAGCCACACATCGTCCTCGCGGATCGGCCCGACGCCGAACGCGACGATCTCCTTGCCCTCCTGCTGGCTGCCATAGACCGCGATCGCCAGATCGACCGTCTCGCCCGCCGCATCGGCAAAGCGCCCGAGCAGGAAATGGTCGGCGCCCGGATAATTGGGGGACCACACCGCGCGCGTGCTCGTCGCGACGCGGTGCCAGCCCGGCACCTCCGGCAGCGAGATCTCCGCCGGCAGACTTTGCGCCCGCCCCGCGATCGCGCTCGACCAGGCCGGGAACACCGCCGCGACCGCGAGCACGAGCGCGGCTGCGACCACCGCGTCGAGCCGCAATCGCGGGACGCTCTGCAGCTTTGCGGGATCGAACACCGGCGCATCGGGCGCGCGGTCGAACCAGCGCCAGCCGATCGCCAGCGTCGCCGCCATCACCAGCCCGAAGAACACCCAGCCATAGACGATATGGTCGAACCCCGTCGCTTGCTCGACCGACGTATGATAGGCCGCTAAGATCGTGCCGAACGCGCGGATGCCATTGGCAAGCACGGGCACGATCACTGACACGAGCAGGAACAGTGCCCGCCTGCGCCACGACACGAAGCAGACGTTGGCGACGAGCGTGCCATAGGCGATCATCGCGATCACGAACTTCGCGCCCGAACACGCCTCGGCCACTTCGAAATAGCCGTTGGGGATCGTGATCAGCACACCATCGACTTGCGCGGGCACACCGAACAGATGGAGCAGCGGCATCGTCATGCCGACGGTCACGCGCTGCAACGGCTCCTCGAGCCCCTCGCCGAAGGGCACTAGAAACACCGCATAGGCGAGCGGGAAGAGCAACGCGCGCGCGACATTGGGGCCGAGCAGCGTCACCACCGCGCCTTGCAGCATCATCACGATCCCGAGGTGCCGCGCGAGCGCGACGCCGCCGGCATCGCCGAACAGCCAGCCGAGCCCGCCAAGCGCGACGATCGCCAACCCCGGCGCCCAGGCAATCGGCGCAACTTGCGCGAGCTCGCCGCGGCGCTGCCATACCAGCCAGGCGAGCACCGGGGTGATGAACAGGCAATGCCCGAAAGTCGTGCTCGTCCACCAGATCGTCGTCAGTGCAGCGACATCGCTCCGGAACAGCGCGAGCAACGCGACAGCGACGACCGTCAGGATCGCCGTCTGCCGCCGCCACAGCGGCGCGAGCGACGCGCGCGGGTCCGCAGACGCGGGCACGGGCATCGCGATCGGCACCGGCTCAGGCCGCTGTGCGGCGCGGCGGCGCCTGGACGCTGATCCCGAGGATCGCATCGAGCGGCGCAAGCCGTGCTTCCCAGCTGTAGCGCGCCTGCACCTGCGCGCGGGCGTCGCGGCCTAGTTGTGCCGCGGCTGCAGGATCGTCGAGCAGCGCGATCACCGCATCGGCGATCTCGCCGACGCTCTCGCCGACGCGCAGCGTGTCGGCATGGTCGATCCCCTCCGCCGCGGCGCGCGACGCGACCACCGGCCGCGCCATCGCCATCGCCTCGAGCACCTTGTTCTGGATCCCGCGCGCGAGCTTGAGCGGTGCGACGACGACCGACGCCGCGGCAAGCCAGCCGCGCACATCGGCGACTTCGCCGGTGACGATCACACCGGGCTGCTTGGCAAGCGCCTTGACCGCCTCGCTCGGCGCGCGCCCGACGATCGCGAAGCGCGCGTGCGGAAAGCGCATGCGAATGTGCGGGAAGATCGCCGCGACGAACCAGCTCACCGCCTCGATATTGGGGCGATAATCCATCTGCCCCGTGAAGACGATCAACGCATCGATCGCGTCGATCTGCGTGAACGAGGCATCGGGTGCAAAGACCTCGGTGTCGATGCCATTCTCGACGACATGGACGCGCTCCGCGCCAATGCGCTCGCGAAACAGCTGCGCCTCGGCTTCGCTGACGAACAGGCTGGCATCGGCGCGCGCGGCGATCGCGCGCTCGTACTGGAACAGTAATCTCGCCTCGCGCTGCATCACCCACGCCATAGGGCCGCGGCCTTCCTTCGCATAGGCGGCGAACTTGGCCGAATCCATGTCGACGAAGTCCATGATGACCGTCTGCCGCGGGCGCGCCGGCAGATATTGCGCCATCTGGCTCGAGAAAACGTAGATCGTATCGATCGCATGGCGCTCGAGCAGCGCCTCGACCGCGCTGCGCAGCGACCGGCTGTCGAACGACGTGAGCGAAATCGGCTTGCGGGTCAGTAGCGCCTCGATCGCTGCCTGCACGCGCGACTTGGAGCGCCAGATGATCGAACGGTTGCCAGTCATCTTGGCGAGCCCGGTCTTGCCGGCAAGATCGCGCGTATCGTCGGCAAAGGCGATCAAATGGACGCGTTTGCGTGCCGACAGATATTTGAGGATGTGGAAGCCACGGATTTTGTCGCCACGGTCGGGCGGATACGGCACGCGGTGGCCGAGAAACAGGATGTCTCCCATCAGCCGAGGCCACGTGAGATGTGCGGGCCAAGCTGGTTCGCCACCCACAGCGGCAGCTTCTTCCACAGGTCGACCTTGCGCGAATAGCGCGGATCGAGCGGGTTGATCTCGCGCGCCTCGGTGCCGACCGCGGCGCGCTTGGCATAGGGCAGCGGGACGCCCTCGAAGCCCCAATTCTTCTTGAACGCGGCAGGGCCGGTCCCGGCCTTCGAGCGACCGAAATCGAAGCGCGTGCAGCCGCGTGACCGGGCGTGCGCCATCAGCGCGAAATACATCCGGTCATTGGCGCGCAGCCCGCGTGCGGCGTGCGTGCCGCCGCCCCAATACGGATAGACGGTGCCGTTGAAATAGACGCTGAGCACCGACGCGACGGGCTCGCCGTTCGCGCGGACGGTGAGGATGTCGGCATCGTCGCCGAACTGATCGAGCACCGCGCGGAACAGCCGCTTCGGGAATACCGGCGTGCCGAGGTTGCGCACCGATTCGGCATAGACCGCATAATGCGCCTTGAGGTCGGCGGGCGCGCTTCCGATCGCGACCTCGAGATCGGCGTCGAGCGCCTTGCGCACCTCGGCGCGCTGCTTGCGCGGGATCGCGAGCAGTTCGTCGGCATCGCTCGCCGCGAGATCGCGAGCAAAGCCGAGATAGGTGGTCGTGTCGATTTGCCAGCCATCGGCCGGGATCGGTCCGCCGCGCAGTTCGAGCGTCGGGCAGCCGAGCCGCTCGGCCAGCGCCCACGCCGCGTCGGCCAGCGCAGGGATCGCCACAACTTCCGTAACGACGATACCGCCGCCGACCGCGAAGCCGTTCGACACCAACGCCCTGCCGAACAGCGGCGAGCGGATCTCGGTCAAAGGGAGCAGCCCGACGATTGCCCCGTCAGCATGCTCGGCGACGAGCGTGTGGCTGGTCTGCCCGCAGCCTTGCGCGACGCCGAGACTCCACGCCGGCAGGTGGAACGGCGTCGCCTGATCGTGCGCCCGCACGAACGCGTCGATCCGCATCCGCGCGTCGGGCTCCCGCAGATCGATCGCCCGGACGCCGACCGGCGCGGCGAGCAACGGCGCTGTCACGCGACCGACTCGCGCGCCCGCGCCGGCAGGTCGAGCGCGGCGACGACGGCGTCCATCCGGCCCCAGTCATGCCGGCCGATCAACCCGCGCAGCTTGCCCGCCATCGCGCCGAGCCGACTGTAATGCCGCAACTTCGATTTCGCGGGGGCGTTGGCGACGCGTGGCTGGCCGGGGTCGATTTCCCACGGGTGGAAATAAAAGATCGCCGGCTGCGCGTCACGACTGACCTGGCGTACCGCATAATCGGTGAGGGCTGCCGGAAAGAGCCGGAAGAAGCCCCCGCCCGTCGCCATCCGGCGCGCGCCCAATTCGGCGACCGTCACCGGCACTTCGATCAGCGGCGAATCGGCAAGCGGGCGGAAGGCGTAGCGCGAAGCTTCGGGCCAGCCGTAATGGTCATGCTTGAGCGGCGCGACACTCGATGAATAGGCATAGCCCTCCTCCGCGAGCACATCGTACGCCCAGGGCGTGCGCGCATCGATCGAGAAGCTCGGCGCGCGGTAGCCGGTAACGGCGACGCCCGCGGCATCCTCGAGCGCGACGCGGGCGCGGCCGATGTCGGCGCGGAACCGCGCGGCGTCGAGCGTGAAGACGCGGTCATGGTCCCAGCCGTGGCTCGCCACCTCATGCCCTTGCTCGACGATCCGCCGGATCAAGGCTGGGTAGCGCTGCGCCACCCAGCCGAGCGTGAAGAAGGTCGCCTTGACGCCGCTTTCGCCGAACAGCGCGAGCACCGCATCGGTGTTGCGCTCGACGCGTGGCGTGAGCGAATCCCAGTCGCGTTTGTCGATCACCGTCTCGAACGCGCCGACCTGGAACCAGTCCTCGATATCGACCGTCAGCGCGTGGCGCATCGGCTCAGTCCTCGTCATTCTGCATGGCAAGGCCCGGCGCCTGTCCCGACTCCGCCCAGTCGACGAGCAATTTCAGCACGCGCCGCAGCGCGACGTCCTGCTCCTCGACGCGCGCAGTCAGCGCGGCGACTTGCTCGGCGAGGGTAGTGTCGGGCTCCACGTCTGTCGATGCAATGGGCTCCCCGCGCGGCGCGATCGGCGGATGGTCCTCCGCGTCGTCGGCGATAGGCCGCACTTTGAATGCGGGCACCGGCAGCACTTCCGGGACAGGCTCACTGACCGCGAGCAAGACCGGATCGGGCGCATGCGGCGTTTCGTCTTCCGCTTCGAGCTCGGGCCCGGGCTCGGGCTCGGGCTCGGGCTCCGACTCGAAGTCCGGCTCCAGCTCCGGCTCCGGTTCTGTCTCCAGCTCGGGCTCAAGCTCCGGTTCGGGTTCAGGTTCGACATCCGCCACCGGCACGGGTGCAGCGACCGGATCCGAGTGCGGCACGGCCGGCGCGTCCGGTTCGGGCACCAGGCTCGGCACGGGTTCGGCTTCCGGCGTCGCGACCAGCGCTTCGCGCTCGGGGATCGCAATCGCCTTTACGCCCGGCATGTCGCCCGCAATGTCGGCAAGCACGGTCGCCACCGCGTGCGCGTCGATCGTCTGGAGTTGCTCGATCGCAGCGTAGAGCAGGACGCGCCCGGCCAATTGGTTGAGCCGCCGCGGCACGCCGTCGGTGCCGTCATAAAAAGCGGCATAGGCGTCGGGCGTGAAGCCCGGACGCCCAGTCCATCCCGCCACGGCGAGGCGATGGCGCATATATGGCTCGACTTCGTCCCGCTCCATCGGGTCGAGATGGTGGACCGCGATCACGCGCTGGCGGAGCTGTTCGAGCCGGTCCGACCCGTGCAGCCGCTCGCGAAACTCGGGCTGGCCGAGCAGGAAGATCTGCAGCAGTGCATGGCTGCCGGTCTGGAAGTTCGAGAGCATCCGCAGCTCTTCGAGGCTCGACACGGGCAGCGCCTGCGCTTCGTCGACGATCAGCAGCGTACGGCGTCCGGCACGCGCGGTCGCGCGCAGCCCGCGCTCGATCGCGACGAGCAGTTGCGCCTTGGTCAGCCCGTCGCTCTCGATCTCGAGCCCGCCCGCGACGATCCGCAGCAGATCCTCGGCCTCGATCTGCGTCGAGACGATCTTGATGACGTGGAGCCGAGTCGCATCGACCGTGTCCATCAGATGGCCGACCAGCGTCGTCTTGCCCGCGCCGACATCGCCCGTGATGACGATGAAGCCCTCGCCCTGCGCGAGGCCATAGCCAAGGTACGCCATTGCCTTGCGATGCGTCGCGGTCTCGAACCAGAAGCGTGGGTCGGGCGTCAGCTGGAACGGGCGACCGCGCAATCCATAAAAGTCTTCGTACATGCTGCTATCCCCGCAATGACAGAAATCCGCCCGTGCGTTTCAGAATTGATACCGTACACCCACTTGGCCCGTCGCCGAAAGCTGGTCCGCGACGCCGCTCTGGCTGAACGAATACAGGCCTGCCGAAGCAGTCGTGCCGATCCGACCGAAATTGTGATAATAGAGCGCGGTCGCCGCGGCGCTGGTCACGCCCGGCGCATCGGCAATCCCGCTGTCGTAATAATTGTAGATCAGCGTCCCGTTGATACCGGAGACCCGCGTGAGCGGCACGTTGGCGAACGCCTGCGCATAATAGCTCTGGTCGCTGACGCCGTTGATCGAGAACGCCGCGTTGATCTGGTCGGGCGCGAGAAAGCGGCGGTTCGAATAGCCCGCGCCCACGCCGAGGTTGAGCTTGCCGCGAGTCGCCGAGATCACCGCATCGATGCCGCGTGCGCGATACGCCGAGGTCGAGATCGACTGCAACGCGCCGTTCAGGCACCCGCCCGCCCCCGCGCCCGCCGCGCCAAAGGTGCAGCCGCTATATTGCTGACCGAATGCCGCACGCTGCTGGAGGAACGAGGTCGGCAGGCCGGCCAGGCTGTTGCGCAACTGCCCCCCGAACGTCTCGACCGTGTCATAGACATCGGCATTGACCGAGATCGAGCGCGTCGCGGCGTAGCTGAGCGTTCCGAAATAGGTCATCCCGCCATACCGCCGCCCGACATGCGCCTGCAGCGTGGTGCGCTCCGACGGACGCCAGATCACGCCCGCGTCATAGATCAAGCCGTCGGTCTCGTAAGCGATGCGTTGCGGCGAGGCAGGATCGGACTGGAAGCGGCCGCGGCGGTCGACCACCGGTACACCGTTTGCGTCAACCAAGGCATCGCGCTGGCGCACTTGCAGATTCTGGTAGCCGACGCCCGCGGTGAGCGCGACCGTCGGCGCAACCGGCGCGACGAGATCGGCGCGAACGACCTTGTCCTCCAACTTCTGATCGAGCTGGTTGGCGGTCTCGCGGTCATACGCGGCCGAGACGTTGATCCCGACGGGCAGCAGCGCCCCCGCTTTCACCCCCGCGCTGACGTTGACGGTGTGGCTTTGCGAGCTGTCGAACACGTCGAGCCGCGGGCTGCCGGGTGCGACACCGGTATTCCCCGGCGACCCGGCCTTGGTGTAGCCGTAGCGATAGCTCGCCGCGACACCGACCGGGCCGACACGCGCAGCATAGCTCGGCCCGACATAGCCCGAGAACACCTGGCTGATATTGTCACGCTGGCCGACCTGCGCGATCGGTGCGGCGCCGCGAATATCGGTACGCGTCTGCGTGGCGATCGCGCCGGCCTCGATGATGAGATTAGGCGCGACGGCGATGCTGCCGCGCGCCAGGCCATTGTGCAGGTCGTCGTCCCCGACACGCTTGGCGTAGGAAAAATGCCGTTCGTAGCGATAGCTGACCTGCAGCTGCGTACGCTGAGTCTGCACCGATGCCTCGACCCCGCCCGCGACCGTCGAATAAGTCAGCACGTCATCATTCTTGAGGTCGGCGGTCACGATCTGACCGATCTCGATATACGGCGAGATTCGCGTTCGGCGTTGTTCGTCCTGCGCCTGCGCCGGTGCGGCCGCGATCAACGCAGCGAGCCCAGTCCCGAGCAGGAGTGCAGTGGAGCGGAGGCGGCACTTCATGACGCGTCTTCCTGTTGTCCATAATAGCTGCCGAAGCGCCGCCCACCGGGGGCGAACGACACGGCGTTGAGGAGGAGTTGGATGTCTTCGCAGCCGTCGAGCAGGTCGATCGCCTCGCGCAGGTCGCTTTCGCTGGTGCGGTCTGCGCGCACGACGAGCATCACTTGCCCGGCATGATGCGCGAGCGCGGCAGCAGGCGATGCGGCCAGCACCGGTGGCGAATCGAAGATCAGCACGCGCCGCGGATCGGCCGCGAGCAGTTGCGCGATCAGTTCGCCGGTGCGTGCGCTCGCGACGAGCTCGGTATCGGCATTCGACTTGGTGCCGCACGGCAACAGGCTGAGATGCGGGATATCGGTGCGCACGACGCAGCTCTCGAGTTCGACCTGCGGATCGGCGAGCGCATCGAGCAGCCCCCGCCCCTCGCTCAACCCCAGTCGTGCCATGACGTCCGGCTTGGCGAAATCTGCGTCGATCAGCAGGATTTCGAGGTCGCGCTCGGCCGCCATCGAGATGGCGAGGTTGAGCGCGCAATAGGTTTTGCCGTCGTCGGGCTGTGCCGACGTAACGAGGATCGTCCGCGACAGGTCGCCAGATCGCACGCGAACGCCGCGCGCGGTGGTGAGCAACTGGCGCTTCACCAGTCGAAATTCCTCGACCAGTGCGCCGATCGGCGCACCCGGTACGAGCATGCCGCGCTCGGCGAGCAAGGCGCGATCAATCTTGACCTCGGCGCCCGGCCGAGGCGTAGCGCGCGGCGCCGCGATCGGACGCGGCTCGGGCGTAGGCGACGCGAGTGGCGCGATGGGCGTGGTGACCGGCTTCTCGGCCGGCACATCGTCGAGCGGACGGAAATGGGTGTTGAAGTCGTAGCGCGTTGCCGCCTGTTCGAGCAGCGAGGGACGCTTGCGCGGGGTTGGATCGCTCATGCTGCCAATCCTCGCTGAAGCATCTCGACCCCGAGCAAACCGATATAGGCCGCACCGAGTGCACCGACCCCGCCCGCAAAATAGGCAAGCATCCGCCGCCGGTGTGCGAGCTGCGCCTTGGTGACGATCGCCCCGATCGAGCCGATCACCGGCAGCCCGGCGGCCTTTTCGAGCCGGCCTGCGGTCGCAAATGTCGTCTTGAACTGCGTCAGCCCGAAAGCCACCGCGACGCCTGCGCCGAGCGCCGCGATCAGCACCCCGGTCAGCAACAGCGGCCGGTTGGGCGATGCAGGAACGCGCGGTGCCGTCGGCGGATCGATTACGCTGAACTTGATCGAATCGGTCTGGCTCTGCGCCTGGCCGCGCAGCTTGATCGCCTCGCGATCAGCCAGCAGCTTGGCATAGCTGTCCTTCATCACCTGATAGTCGTTATCGATCTGCGACTGCTGCGCGGCGACCGCGGGGTCGCCAGCGAGTTTGCCGTTGATCGCATCAAGATCGTGCTGGAGCTGCCCCTTGCGCGCGCTCAGCGCCGCGACTTGCGCCTGTTTGTCGGCCTGGATCGAGCGCAGCCCGAGATAGGCCGGGTTCGAAGCCGACGCGGCGCCACCGCCGCCGACCATCGGTTCGCTACGTGCTGCTGCCTGCGCGGACGCAAGCTGGCTGCGCAGCGCGACGACGTCGGGATGGTTCTCGGTATAGCCGCGCGCCCGCGCATCGGCGAGCTGCCCCTGGATCGCATTGAGCCGCGCACGCGCCGGGCCCGCGCTGGCGGCAGCGCCTGCTGCGCCGGGAATGTTGGCGGGCGTCCCGGCCATCTGGCCACTGACCACCGACAGTGCCGACTGCGCCGCCGCCAGATCGCTATCGACCTGCGCCATCGCCGAGCGTGCCGCGCCCATCCGGTCGGTCAGCGAGCCCGAACCCGGCAGACTGCCGAGATAGCGGTTCTGGAAGTCGGCGCGCTTGGCGTCGGCATCGGCGAGCTGCTTCTGGCGCTGCTCGAGCTGCGCATCGAGGAATTTGAGGCTCGAATTGGTCTCGTCGCGGTCGCCCGACAGATTCTGTTCGACGAACAGGTCGATCAGCTTCTGGACGATCTGCGCGGTCACCTTGGGGCTCGATCCGCTCGCGACGATCTCGAACAGATTGTCCTGCTGCGCGGTAATCTTGATCGCCTTGGACAGCGTATTGACGCGGTCGGCGACATCGCGATCGGTCTTGACCGTGTTGGCGAGATCGGTGCCGCGCACGACCTTTTCCAGATTGACCGCCGAGGTCAGCGTCTGGCGGATCGTGTCGACGTCCTTCTGCTGGTCCGCAGCGGTGATCCCGACCGCGCTCGGCAGGATCGTGTTGAGCTGGACGAAGACGCGCGCGCGCGATTCGTAGCTGTTGTGGAGCTGCGCGACGACCGCCCAGCCCAACACCGCGACACCCCATGCGACGCCGAGCGCTATCCAGCGCCGCATCCACATGGTGTGCAGGATGATCTGCACTTCGGTGAGGAAACCACTCATCGTTCGGCGGCCCCTAGAACATGCTCTCGGGGATGATGATCACATCGCCGGGTTCGAGCCGCACATTGGCCCGGCTGTCGCCGTCCTTGAGCAGACGCGACAGTTTGAGATTGTATTCAACCTGCTTGCCCGTCTCGCGATTGTAGCGGACGAGTTTTGCGCGGTTGCCTGCGGCATATTGGCTTAAGCCCCCGACCGAGATCATCGCGTCGAGCAGCGTCATGTTGGCGCGGTACGGGA
Organism: Sphingomonas sp. PWP1-2; assembly: GCF_049898305.1. NCBI lineage: Bacteria > Pseudomonadati > Pseudomonadota > Alphaproteobacteria > Sphingomonadales > Sphingomonadaceae > Sphingomonas > Sphingomonas sp. PWP1-2. The sequence goes on along the minus strand of NZ_JAFCXM010000005.1, from coordinate 272,835 downwards.
TCGAAGCAGGCTTGGCGGTCGCGCCGACGATGCGGATCTGCTGGCTGAAGGTGCCCGAAAAATTCTCGACGATGACCGAAACGATCGGATCCTTGATATATTCCCCAAGCGCGATCTTCATATCGTCGGCGAGCATCCGCGGCGTCTTGCCGACCGCGGGCATGTCGCTGATCAGCGGCGTGGTGATCCGGCCGTCGGGGCGGACCTGCACCTTCGACGACAGCTCGGGGTTGCGCCACACGAAGATGTTGAGCTGGTCGAGCGGGCCGATGATATATTCCTCGCCAGGCTGTTCCTGCCCGGCGACAAAGGCGGCCTGCGGCAGTTCAGGACGGCTCGCGGTCGTGCAACCGGCCAGCGCGAGCGCGCTCGTCCCGACGCTCAAGACCGCGCGAACTGACTTCGAAAAACGCTGCATGCATACCTCCCACCGCTTGATGCTGCCGACCCGAGTCACGTCTGCCCCGGATGAGCAAGCTACGGCTGTCGACACGATATGGTGCGGAAGGGGTGAATATACCGTTAGGAATGCTCGGCCAGCGTTTCCAACGGGAGCGGATGCCCCAGAAACGCCGTCGGGCTTGCCGAGACTCCGTATCCGCCGGCCATGAACACCGCAACCAGATCGCCGACCGCGGCGACGGGCAACGTGACGCGATCGGCGAGCCGATCGAGCGGGGTGCACAGCGGCCCGACGACGCTGACGACCTCTGTCGGCGCACCGGCAGCGGCGGTGGCGATGCTCACCGGATAGTTGCGCTTGACCACCGTGCCGAGATTGCCCGTCGCCGCGAGCTGATGGTGCAGCCCGCCATCGACGACGAGGAAGGTCTCGCCGCGACTCTCCTTCCGGTCGACGACGCGCGTGAGATAGACCCCCGCCTCGCCGACGAGCCAGCGCCCGAGCTCGATCGCAAAGCCCGTGTCGCGCAAGGCCGCGCTGCGGGTGGCGAGTGTTTCCGCGAGCGCCGCGCCGATCACGGCGATGTCGAGCGGCACTTCGCCCGGGAAATACGGGATGCCGAAGCCGCCACCGAGATTGACGAGCGGCGGCGTCACGCCGATTTCCTCGGCGAGCCGCCCGGCCAGCGCCATCGTCGTCGCCTGCGTATCGATGATCGCCCGCGCGTCGAGCGCTTGCGAACCCGCGTAGATATGCAAACCGCGCCAGTCCGCCCCGCCCGCAATCACATCGCGGGCGAGCGCCGCGGCGCGATCGGCGTCGATCCCGAACGGCGACGCACGCCCCCCCATCCGCATCCCCGATCCGCGCAGCTCGATCTCGGGATTGACCCGGATGGCGAGGCGCGGCGTGATGCCGAGTCGGTCGCCGATGCCGAGCGCGCGCGTCGCCTCGCCGGTCGATTCGAGGTTGATCGTGACCCCGGCCTCGATCGCAGCCGTAAGCTCGTCGTCGCGCTTGCCCGGGCCTGCGAAGCTGATCGTCTGCGGCGCCTTGCCCGCCGCGAGCGCCATCGTCAGCTCGCCGCCCGAGGCGATGTCGAGCCCGTCAACCAAAGGCGCCATCGCCGCGAGCAGCGGCGCGAACGGGTTGGCCTTGATCGCATAATGCAAGTCGATGCCAGGAAAGGCCGCGCGGAAGCGGGCGATCCGCGCTTCGACCGCTCCCCTGTCATAGACGAACAGCGGCGTATCGCCCGCCATCGCCACCCAATCCGCGGCGCTGCGCCCGGCGATCGTGAGCGGGGCACCGGCAAAGTCGGCGGGGATCGTACCCATCGGTTTCATGACGTCAGTTCCGCTTTGATCGCTGCCCGGTCGAGCTTGCCATTGGCATTGCGCGGCAGCTCGGCGCGCCATTCGTAGCGCGTCGGCTGCTGGAAGCTCGGCAGATCGCGCCGCAAGCGCGCGCGCAGATCGGCCTCGCGCGCACCGTCGCCCCGCGCCACCACGACGATCGCCTGGCCGAGCCGCGGATCGGGCACGCCGAGCGCGACCGCCTCGACGGTCTCGCCGCCCGCCACGACGGCTTCCTCGATCTCGGTCGGGCTGATGCGGTTGCCGGCACTCTTGATCATCTCGTCGTCGCGCCCGACGAAGCGCAACAGGCCTTCGTCGTCGATCACCGCCGTATCGCCCGACCACACCGCCATTCCGCCCGATGTCGACCAGGCCGGTGCGGGACGGAAACGCTGCGCGGTGCGCTCGGCATCGCGCCAATATCCTTGCGCGACCAGCGGCCCGGCATGGACGAGCTCACCCGGCTCGCCCGCCGCGGCTTGCGATCCGTCGGGCCGAACGATCATTACCTCGGCAAAGGGGATCGCGCGGCCGATCGAATCCGGATGAGCGGCGACCAGCGCGGGGGCAAGATAGGTCGAGCGGAACGCCTCGGTGAGCCCGTACATCGGGTAGAGATCGGCCTGCGGGAACCGCGCCCGCACCCCGGCGACGAGCGGCGCGGTCAACGCTCCGCCCGAATTGGTCAGGCGCTTCAAACGGCGTGCCGCGGCATCGGGCCACTCGGCTTCGAGCAACTGGACCCACAGCGGCGGGACGCCCGCGAGCGTCGTCGCGCCGACGCGCTCGACCGCCTTCACGACATCGCGCGCCGTCAGATAATCGAGCGGCGCATAACTGGCGCCCGCCGCCCAGGTCGAGAAGAGCTGGTTCTGCCCATAATCGAAGCTCAGCGGCAGCACGCCGAGCACGCGGTCGTCGGGCGTCAGCGCGAGATAGTGCGCGACGCTGATCGCGCCGAGCCAGAGATTGGCGTGGCTGAGCATGACCCCCTTCGGCCGCCCGGTCGATCCCGACGTATAGAGAATTGCGGCAAGCGTTTCGGGATCACTGTCGGATGGCGGTAAGTGACCCTGCCCGCTCATTTCATCTTCCAGGAAAACTGCACAGCCGGCGGGGATATCACCGCTTTCCAACGTATCGCGTCGGCTCGCTTGCGTCAGCAGCGCTGCCGCCCCGCTGTCGGCCAGAATATAGGCGACCTGCGCACGCTTGAGCATCGGGTTGATCGGAACATGCACGAGGCCCGCGCGTGGCGCCGCCATCGGCAATACGCACGCCAGCCGTGTCTTGGGCAGCCAGCTCGCGACCCGCGCACCCGGCGCATAGCCCTGCGCCGCCAGCCACGCCGCCACTTCGCCCGTCATCCGCTCGAGCCCGTCGAAGTCGAGCGTCCCCGCGCGATCGATCATCGCCACCGCATCGCCACGCCCGAACGCGGGCAGCGTATCGATGGGCCGGGGGATTGGGTCGAGCGCAAGCATGCCCCCTGATAGCGAACGCGGCTTGGCTGTGAAGGGCTCGCGCGGGGGCGGCTCTTGGCATTGCCCGGCCCAGTCTCTATCGCGGTGCAACATAACGGCTAGAACCGGGGCTCCTTGTGCTTCCAGATGATTACGACCAGATCGATTCGACCGTCCGCGCGACGTTGCGCGACGTGCTGGGGCTGAGCGAGGCGCGTGCGGCCGAGTTGCGCGCAGAGACGCCGCTGTTCGGCGCGATGCCCGAACTCGACTCGATGGCGGTCGCTGGCCTGCTGACCGAGATCGAGGAGCGGCTCGGCATCCTGATCGAGGATGACGAGGTCGATGGCGAAATGCTCGAGACCTATGGCAGCCTCGTCCGCTTCGCCGCGGCCAAGGCGCCGCGATGACGCTACCCGCTTGATCGACTCGTACGAGACGCGCCGCGGCCGCGAGGCCATGCTGCGTTTCGGGCCGGCGAGCGGGCCGATCGCAGTGGTGGCACTGCCGCTGTTCGAGGAGGCCAATCGCGTCCGCGCGCTGGCAGTAGCGATCTGCCGCGCCCTTGCACGCCGCGGTGTGGGCAGCTTGCTCCCCGACGTGCCGGGCCAGGGCGAAAGCCTCGTTCCGCTCGAGCAGTGCGGCATCGGCGATTTCAGCGACGGCATTGCCGACGCGATCAAGCTTGAGCGCGCCGACGGTCGCCGCTGTTACGGCGTGTCGATCCGCAGCGGCGCGCTGCTCGACACGACGGCCGCATTGGACGGTCGCTGGCAGCTTGCGCCGCAGGACGGCGCGAGCGTGCTGCGCGGCCTCAAGCGGATCAAGCAAGCCGCCGCGCGGGCGGGAACGGTACTGGGCGATCGTTGGCATCTCGATGCCGACGCGCCGATCGAGATTGCGGGCAACCGCATCGCGCCGAGTCTGCTGACCGATCTCTCGCGGCGTATCCCGTGGACTGCCGCGGATGGGGGATTCGTCCGGACCGTCCGGCTCGCGACCGACACGATGCCGGCCGATCGGCATGTCCCCGGCGCACCGCTGTGGCGACGCGCCGAGCCGGATTCGGACCCTGCGCTCGCGACGTTGCTCGCCGACGATATTGCCGACTGGATTACCACATGCGGAGGCTGATCCGCTTCGCCTGCACGGGCGACACGCTGTTCGGCACGCTGGATGAAGCGCCGGGCAAGACCGGGCTGCTGATCGTCTCGGGCGGCAACGAGATCCGGATCGGCGCGCACCGCGGGATGGCGCTGCTGGCCGAGCGCCTTGCGGCGCGGGGGATCCCGGTGCTGCGCTTCGACCGGCGCGGGATCGGCGATTCGACGGGGACGAACGGCGGGTTTCTGACCTCGGGCCCCGATATCGGGTGCGCCGCGGCGACCTTCAGCGCGGAGGCGGGGATCGAACGGCTCGTCGGTTTCGGCAATTGCGACGCGGCGACGGCGCTTGCGCTGTTCGGCGCGACCGCCGGGATCGACCGGCTGATCCTCGCCAACCCCTGGGTGATCGAGGAAACCGACGCGCTACCGCCCGCAGCCGCGATCCGCGCGCGCTATGCCGAGAAGCTGAAAGACCCGCGCGAATGGCTGCGGCTCGCGCGCGGCGGGGTCAATTTGTCCAAGCTGGCCGGTGGGTTGGCCAAGGTTGCGCAGAGCAAACCTGAAGCCGCCGAGAGCCTGGCGGCGCGACTGCGCGCGGCATTGGCGGCGAGCCGGATCGACACGACGATCCTGCTCGCGGCGCGCGACACCACCGCGATCGCGTTTCGCGACGGGTGGGACGGGCCGGTCGCGCTGTGCGACACCGACAGCCACAGCTTCGCGCATTCGAGCGATGCGGCGTGGCTGGAGGCGCAGATATTCAGCGCGGTAACGCGCGTCTAGAGTTTGATCGACGCCCCCTAAACCGTCACCCCGGGCCTGTCCCGGGGTCCACCGGGATGCATATCCTGCCCATGCAGACTCTTTGGCGCGGTGCCCCCCGGCACGAGGCCGGGGTGACGAAGAATGAGGCTCTTACTCCGCCGCCTCGGCCAGCTCGAATTCAGCCTCTGCCAGGAACTTCTCGGCATCGAGCGCCGCCATGCAGCCCGTTCCCGCCGCGGTCACCGCCTGGCGGTAGATCTTGTCCATCACGTCGCCGCAGGCGAAGACGCCCGGCACGCTGGTCCGCGTCGAACCCGTCTCGACCCATAGATAATGGTCCTCGTCGAGCTTCAGATGCCCGCGGAACAGTTCGGTCGCGGGATGATGCCCGATCGCGACGAAGCCGCCCTCGGTCTCGAGCCGCGACTTTTCGCCGGTCACGGTGTCGACCAGATCGATCGCGACCAGCCCGGCATTGCCGCCGCCATCGACGAATTGGTCGACTTCCTTGTTCCACAAAACGGTCACGCCCTTGTGCGCGAACAGCCGCTCCTGGAGGATGCGCTCGGCGCGTAGCGAACTGCGGCGGTGGATCAGCGTCACGTCGGGCGAATGGTTGGTGAGGTACAGCGCTTCCTCGACCGCGGTGTTGCCGCCGCCGATCACTGCGACCTTCTTGCCGCGATAGAAGAAGCCGTCGCACGTCGCGCAGGCGCTGACGCCCTTGCCCTTCAACGCTTCCTCGCTGTCGAGCCCAAGCCACTTGGCCTGCGCGCCGGTCGCGATGATCAGCACCTCGCCTTCATAGACGTCGCCGCTGTCGCCGGTTAGCCGGAACGGGCGCTGCGACAGGTCGACCGCGACGATCGTGTCGTACATCAGCGTCGTGCCGACATGCTCGGCCTGCTTCTGCATCTGCTCCATCAGCCACGGCCCCTGGATGACGTCGGCAAAGCCGGGATAATTCTCGACATCGGTCGTCGTCATCAGCTGCCCGCCGGGCTGGATGCCCTGGACGAGGATCGGCTTCATCCCCGCGCGTGCGCCATAAATGGCGGCGGAGAGGCCGGCGGGCCCCGAACCAAGGATCAACATGCGGGTGTGGTGAGTGGTCATGATGGCTTTCATCCTGTCGGCCCGCTGCCTCTAGGGGAGCAGCGGGCCGGCCAATGAGATGGGAGGTCGTAGACAGCGCGCAAGACCGCGCCGTGCGAGATCAGGCAGGGATGCGATACATGCTGCACAACTTGTTCCCGGCAGGATCGCGCAGGTAAGCCAGATAGAGCTTGCCGAAACCGCCTTCGCGCACGCCGGGATCGTTCTCGATCGGCGTGCCACCTGCCGCGACACCGGCAGCGTGCCACGCATCGACCTGCTCGGGCGACGCACCGGCAAAGCCGATCGTCCCGCCATTGGCGTGGCAGGCTTCCGCACCGTCGATCGGCTTGGTGACGATGAACAGCCCGCCTGCGTGCATATAGACGAGCCGACCGCTGTTTTCGACTGCGGGCTTGGCGCCGAGCGCACCGAGCGTCGCATCATAAAATGCGCGCGAGGCCTCGAGATCGTTTGATCCGACCATGACGTGGCTGAACATAGCGTGCTCCGTGATTGCGCCGCGCACCGTGCAGCGGCAGTGCGTCGCGGCTAGCGCATTTGCCGCGGACACGAAAGACACCTGTGCACGCGCTGCCCGCACGCCTGGGCGCAAACGATACGCCGCTTGTCGGAACGCCCGCCCACGCCCTATCTCCAATGCTACCGCAGGAACGCCGCTCGCTTATGCTTAGCCAACTCGAACAGGTCAGCGCCAATCTGGCCGCGGCGCGTGCGCTCCGCGCCGAAGGCGTGCCGTATCGCGTGATCGGGCGTCGGCTGGCGTTGACGACGAGCCAGCTCGGCCACATCCGCCGCACGCTCAAGCGCGAGAAGGCCGGGCAGACGCGCTTGCACCGGACGATGCCGGGCGCGACCGCGCGCGACTTTCCGGTCGGCCGGTCCGCCTTGCCCGCGGGGCTGCGCGGGATCCTGACCCGCGCCGGATACCGCACGCTCGGCGATCTCGCCGATCGAATCGCCGATCGCGACCAGCCCGGGCTCGAGACGATGCCGGGCCTCGGCCCCGTTCGCATCCGCCTGGTCCGCGCGCTGCTGGACGAATTCGGGCTGCGTGCCGGGTCGAGCGATTTGCAGGCAGAGATCGAGGCGCTGTTTCCAGATTTGCGCGATTAGGCCGCGTACCATCCGCCGCCGGCAACCCGGCGACTGGAGCCATTCGGCGCGTCATGCTTTAATGCGAGGACCGCCTGCCCCACGCTCCGCGGGCGGCTTCGGAAGGAATCTCCATGCGCTACAATAAGCTTGGCCGCACCGGCCTGTTCGTCTCGGAACTGTGTCTCGGCACAATGACCTTCGGCGGCGGCGACGACATGTGGGGCAAGATCGGCCAGCTCGGCCAGGACGAAGCCGATGCGCTGGTCCGCGTCGCGATCGATGGCGGGATCAATTTCATCGACACCGCCAACGTCTATTCAAACGGCCGCTCGGAAGAGATCACCGGCCAGGCGATCCGCAACCTCGGCCTCAAGCGCGAAGAGATCGTCGTCGCGACCAAGGCGTTCGGCGAGATGGGTGCAGGCCCCAACGGCCGCGGCGCATCGCGCTATCATCTGATCGACGCGTGCAAGGCGAGCCTCAAGCGGCTCCAGCTCGATCATATCGATCTCTACCAGATCCACGGCTTCGACCCCGCCACGCCGATCGAGGAGACGCTGCGCGCGCTCGATACGCTCGTCCAGCATGGCCATGTCCGCTATATCGGCGTGTCGAACTGGGCGGCGTGGCAGATCGTCAAGGCGCTCGGCGAATCGGCGCGGCTCGGGCTGCACCGCTTCGCCTCGCTCCAGGCCTATTACACCATCGCCAGCCGCGACCTCGAGCGCGAGATCGTGCCCGCGCTCCTCTCGGAGGAAGTCGGGCTGATGGTGTGGAGCCCGCTCGCCGGGGGCTTCCTGTCGGGCAAATATGACCGCGCCGACGAGAGCAAGACCGATGGCCGCCGCGCGACCTTCGACTTCCCGCCGATCGACAAGAATCGCGGTTATGCCATCATCGACGTGATGCGCCCGATCGCCGAGGCGCACGGCGTCTCGGTCGCGCAGATCGCGCTCGCCTGGCTGCTCCACCAGAAGGCGGTGTCGAGCGTGATCGTCGGCGCCAAGCGGCCCGACCAGCTGACCGACAATCTTGCCGCGACCAAGGTCGAACTGTCGTCCGACGATCTCGCCAAGCTTGGCGAGACGAGCGCTTTGCCTGCGGAATATCCCGGCTGGATGTTCGAGCGTCAGGGCGAATATCGCCGCACGCTGCTCGAGAAGATGCGCTGACGCCCGCGCCCGGTTTGCCTGTGCGGGCGGGCCGGGCATTGGGACCCACTGTCACCCCGGGCTTGTCCCGGGGCCCACCGCCGGAGGCATCGCGCGCACCCCGGTAGACCCCGCGACGAGCCCGGGGTGACGACGTTATATGCCGCGCTAACGACTACACATGAAAAGGGATGGTAGCGAAGGAGGGACTTGAACCCCCGACCCCAGGATTATGATTCCCGTGCTCTAACCAACTGAGCTACTTCGCCGTGGCCCCGGCTAAACCGGAGCGTGCCGCTGTGTGCGAGGCGCGGGCTATAAGTAGGCGCATCCGGGCGGTCAACCCACCTTTGCGCCGGTTTCGTCTCAAGCGAACATATGGCGCGAAAGCGGCTCCCACGGGCCGCCGCGATACCACCAGCTCGCCAGCCCCGCGAGGCGAACGGTGCGGGGCTGGAAATCGCGCGCGAGCTCGGCCTGCAGCGCCTTGGCGACGGCGGGCTCGACCTTGTTCTGCACCGTGACATGCGGCCGCCAGCCCGCGCGGTCCTGCGGCGTCAGCACCGCGGAAAAGGCATCGGCGAGCCGATCGCGGATATCCTCCAGCGCGGGCGATTCGATGCGGAACGCGACACCGCGGCCGAGCGACATAAGCCCCGCGATCCGCGCCTCGGGCGCACGCACGCGGCTGGTCTCCGCCGCGAGCCGCTGCTTGAGCTCGCGCTCGAGGCTCGGCGCGAGGTGGTGGAACATCGTCAGATGCGCCTTGAGCTGGTTGCGCTCGGGCGGAAAGTGCCGGACGCGCAAATCATCGAACCAGGCCGCATCGCCCGCACCGAACAGCGCGGTGACGATGATCGGCGCAGGGCCCGACGCGGGAATGACCTCGCTCAAATCTCGAGCTGGCTGCCGAGTTCGACCACGCGGTTGGTCGGCAGGCGGAAGAACTCCATCGCGCTTTCGGCGTTGCGCAGCATCCACGAGAAGAGCTTCTCGCGCCACAGCATCATCCCCGGGCGCGACGACGGCAGCAGCGTCTGGCGCGACAGGAAGAAGCTTGTGTCGATCATGCGGAAATCGGCACCGCAGCGATGCACGTTGGCGAGCGCCACCGGGACGTCGGGCTCCTCGATGAAGCCGTAGCGCAGCACCATGCGGTGGAAGCCGGCCCCCAGATCCTCGATCATGCAGCGATGCCCCTCGGACACATAGGGGACGTCGGCGATCTTGATCGTCAGCAGGATGATCCGCTCGTGGAGCACTTTGTTGTGCTTGAGGTTGTGCAGCAGCGCGTGCGGCACACCCTCGGGCGAGGAGGTCATGAACACCGCAGTGCCGGGCACGCGCGTCGCCGAGGTGGCGGCGGACTGGATGAAGATTTTGATCGGCATCGCGCCCTCGCGCATCCGGTCGATCATCAGCTGCCGTCCCTTCGACCAGGTCGTCAGGATCGTGAAGATGATCAAGCCGACCAGCAGCGGGAACCAGCCGCCCGCCGGGACCTTGGTCAGGTTCGCCGAGAAATAGGCGCCGTCGACCAGGAAGAACACCGCGAGCAACGGCAGCGCATAATAGACCGGCCAGTTCCACAGCCGGAACAGGACGACGCTAAGCAGGCAGGTGTCGATGAACATCGCCCCCGTCACCGCGATCCCATAGGCCGACGTGAGGTTGGACGAGGTGCGGAAGAAGATCACCAGCAGCAGGACCATCGTCAGCAACAGCCAGTTGACCAGCGGAATGTAGATTTGCCCGACCGTCGCCGCGCTGGTATGCTCGATCCGCAGCCGCGGCATGAAGCCAAGCTGGATCGCCTGCTGCGTCACCGAGAAGGCACCCGAGATCACCGCCTGCGATGCGATCACTGCGGCCATCGTCGCGAGGATGACGAGCGGCAGCTGGAGGCTGTCCGAGGCGAGCATGTAGAACGGGCTCTCGAGCGCGGGCTGGCCCATCCGCGACAGCAGCGCCCCCTGCCCCATGTAATTCATCATCAGCGCGGGCAGCACGACGAACAGCCACGACACGCGGATCGGGTTGCGACCGAAATGCCCCATGTCGGCGTACAGTGCCTCGGCGCCGGTCACCGCGAGCACGACCGAGCCGAGCGCGAGGAACGCGCGCAGCGGATCGAGCGCGAAGAACTCAACGGCATAGTGCGGCGAGAAGGCCCAGAGAATGTCGGGCGTCTTGACGATGCTGAGCACGCCGAGCGTCGCGATCACCGCGAAATAGACCAGCATGATCGGGCCGAAGAACAGCCCGACGCGCGCGGTCCCGCTGCGCTGGATCCAGAACAGGGCGATGATGATGGTCATCGCGATCGGCATGACGAGATTGCCGAGCCCGGGCGAGACGACCGCGAGCCCCTCGACCGCCGACAGCACCGACACCGCCGGGGTGATCATCGAATCGCCATAGAACAGCGCGGTCGCGAACACGCCGAGCAGGATGATCCCGCGCGACCAGCGCTTGTTCTTGGTACGCCCGTTGACCAAAGCGAGCAGCGCCAGGCTGCCGCCCTCGCCCTTATTGTCGGCGCGCATGATGATCGTGACGTATTTCAGGCTGACGACGATCATCATCGACCAGAACATCAGGCTGACGACGCCCATGATGTGGACCGGATCGAGCGCGAGCTTGTGATGCCCGGCGAAGGTTTCGCGAAAGGCGTAGATCGGGCTGGTGCCGATGTCGCCGAAGACGATGCCGATCGCGCCCAAAGCGAGCTTTGCGAGACCGTCCTTGCCGTGATGGGGGGCGTCTTCGCCGATCGTATCGGGCGTCGAATCGCGATTGGCGGGCAGGTCGCCCGCACTTGCCTGAGTGGTCGTCACGCTAAGGGTGTTCTTGCCCGGATTTCATGCAGATAGGTCATGGATGACGGCTAAGCCTCGGTCCCGATGGTGCGGCGCAATAGCACGCGGCAATGCCCCCCGCAACGCCATGTACAGCGCATGTTCAGACACGCTCAATCCTCGGTCGCGAGCGTGCGGATTGTGAATTGCGTGACGAGCCGGTGGACGCCTGGAAGTGCCGAAAGGACTTCGCGGTGGATCCGCTCGTAGCTGTCATCCTCGCGGACCAGCACCTTGAGCAGATAATCCGATTCGCCGCTCATCAAATGCGCCTCGCTGACTTGCAGCGTGCGCGCGAGCGCTTGCTCGAACTGCTGCATCGTCGCCTGGCGCTGGTCGGTCAGCGTGACCGAAACGAACACCGTCGAGGGATTGCCGCGTGCGGCGCGCGACAGGCGGGCGCGGTAGCCGAGGATCATCCCCTGCTGCTCGAGCGTCTTGACGCGACGATGCGCGGCCGAGGGCGAAAGGCCGACGCGCTCGCCGAGCGCCTCGCTCGTTAGCCCCGACTCTTGCCCGAGCTGTGCGATGATCTTGCTGTCGATCGTATCCATCCGGGACGCTGTTGCGCGGGCGTGGCACGTTTTGCAATACAATCCCGATCTGCCTCGCCTTGCGGACGAGTTTGCACGCACTTCCCGCTCGCGCTGCTGTAGAAGGGCCGCACTCAATAGGAGAGTTTGCGATGCGCATCGGCGTTCCCAAGGAAATCAAGAACCACGAATATCGTGTCGGCCTGACCCCTCCCTCGGTCTCCGACCTCGTCGCCGCAGGGCACAGCGTTGCGGTCGAGACCGGCGCGGGCCTCGGCATCGACTTCGAGGACCAGGATTATGTCGCCGCCGGTGCGACGATCCTGCCCGACGCCGCGGCTGTGTTCGCGCAGAGCGACATGATCGTGAAGGTCAAGGAGCCGCAGGCGAGCGAGATAGCGCTGCTCGAACCGCGCCATTTGCTCTTTACCTACCTCCATCTCGCCGCCGACAAGCCGCAGGCCGAAGGGCTGATGAAGTCGGGCGCGACGTGCATCGCGTACGAGACCGTCACCGCACCCGACCGCTCGCTGCCGCTGCTCAAGCCGATGTCCGAAGTCGCCGGGCGCATGTCGATCCAGGTCGGCGCGCACTATCTCGAGAAGGAGCAAGGCGGCCGCGGCATCCTGCTCGGCGGCGTGCCGGGCGTGGCGCCGGCCAAGGTCGCGATCCTCGGCGGCGGCGTCTCGGGCGTCAACGCCGCGCAGATGGCGGTCGGCATGCGCGCCGACGTGACGATCTACGACATCTCGAACGCACGGCTTGCCGAGCTCGACATGTTCTTCGGTAGCCAGATCAAGACCGCCTATGCCTCGCGCGCGGCGATCGCGGCGGCGGTCAAGAGCGCGCATCTCGTGATCGGCGCGGTGCTCGTCCCCGGCGCGGCGGCGCCCAAGCTCGTCACGCGCGACATGCTCAAGACGATGAAGCGCGGCTCGGTTCTGGTCGACATCGCGATCGACCAGGGCGGCTGCTTCGAGACAAGCCATGCGACGACGCACGAGGACCCGGTGTTCGAAGTCGACGGCGTGATCCATTATTGCGTCGCCAACATGCCGGGCGCGGTCGCGCGGACCTCGGCGTTCGCGCTCAACAATGCGACGCTGCCGTTCGTGCTCAAGCTTGCGACGCTGGGGGCCGAAGGCGCGATGGCGGCTGATGCGCATCTCGCCAACGGGCTCAACGTCTCGGCGGGCAAGATCCGGCACCAGGCGGTGGCGGATGCGCTCGACCTGCCGTTCGAGGCGTGGGCTGGCTGAGGCTGGGGCTGGCTGATCGGGGAGCGCCCGCCGTGCGATGGCGGGCGTTTTTGCGACGAACCGAGTTAGTTGACTCGATTGACCCCAAGACGCGCAATCTTCAAGCGCGATCGTTTCCATTTTGGTGCCAATGCCGACTGTGCGGGCCGGCGATTTCAAAGAGCCGGGAGACGTATACCACAGGCGCGGGGTTGTAGGACAGCGGCCCTGTCGGATCGGGCGGACGCAGCCCGCGATCCCAAGATATTCGCCCGCAGCGGGATTGCCAACGCGCGTGGCTTCGTCCAGCCTCCGGCCATCGGGGGAAGACGATGTCACTGATTTTCGCTGCAGTCTTGGCCGCGGCCGGCGTTCAGGCGTCGGACGCTCCGCCTGCCGCGCCGGCATTGCCCGGCGCCGCTCCACCGCTCCCGTCCGCCGAACAGCGGGTTGCCCAATCCGCCAGCATCGGCCGGCTGCTCTACCTTTTCGACCGGGCGGCCTGGACGAGCACGGATGCGGTGACCGCAACCGTTCCCAAGGACCAACTCACCGGCGTCGGCGGCTATGTCGTCGAGCTGGCCGATCCGCAGACCTTGCGAGTCACCTATTATCGCGGCGCGGGCGACGCGGCGCGGGCGTTCTTCGTCGCGGATGTGCGCGCCGGTCAGGTCGTCCGCAAGGAATTGCTCGCCACCCCCGTCGCGTTGAGCGCAGATCAGGCGATCCTCGCGCGCGCCCGTACCGTGGCAGCGGCACGGGCGGTCGAGCGCGCGTACAAGCCCTGCACCGCTTTCCCGTTCAACACCGTCGTCCTGCCGTCGCGCAACGGCGGTCCGATCGCGGTGTACCTGTTGTCCGCGATGCCCGATGCGACGACCTATCCGATGGGCGGGAATTATCGCATCGTCGTGGCACCCGACGGCACCGTGGTCTCGTCGCGCCCGTATACGGTGAGCTGTCTCAATTTGGCGGTGCCGAAGCTTCCAGCCGGCGCCAAGCCGGTCGGCGTCACCGTTACGCATCTGCTCGATCCCGTACCCACCGAGATCCATGTCTTTGCATCGTACAGCCTGAAGATGCCGGTGTTCGTCGCCACCTCCGATAAGCAGGTCTGGGTGGTGCGGGGCAGCAGCATTACGCTCGCGAAATTGAAATGATGTCGCGCGGCGGGCGACGGTCGCGGTGTTGAGACCGCGACTTATTCGCCCCTAGGCTCCTGCGCCGAGCGCCAGGTGTTCGCCCGAACCCCCGCGCGATCCGGGATCGGCCTGGGACGGCCGATCAGACGCAGCGGCGCCGCGGGACCAGGCTTCCCATCTCGACGCGCGAATGGCCGAGAATGTCGCAGGCTTTGCCGCGGATATACGCGATGTGCTGGGGGGTGAATGTCCCGCCATCCTGGCGCAACAACGTCTCGGCCTCGGCCTTGAGCGCGTTGGCGCGCGCCAGCTTTGCAGCGCGCATCGTCGGGGTTTCCGAAGACGGCGCGGCGTTCAGGCTTTCGATCGACGTTCGATAGGTGCTGTAGTTCGGGGCGCCCATTCCGCCGTCGAGAACAGTCGTTTGCGCGCTGGCGGATACAGCGGTCGTCGCCGCCACGCCAAGTATCAGCAGTTTGATCATCGTACCTACTCCCTGTCGAACAGTGATGGAGAAATGCGTACAAGAGCCGCTTGTGTTCGCGATAGTATCCGCCTGCATCTACGGCAAAGCAATCGAGAAATGGCGATCGAACGGCGGGTCCGGTCTCGCCATCCGGGCAGGCTCGCGTCAGCCATCCCGCTCGTCACGCGAGCGCTTTCCCGTTCCCGCCGCACCGGCAATCCGCTATTATACAAGAGTGCGCATTTCCCCCCTCGCAACCGCCCTTCTCCTCATCCCGGCCAGCGCCTGGGCGCAGTCGGCCGCGCCGATCATCCCGACGCAGATCGCGCAGCCTCCCGCTATCACGGCGACAGCATTCCCGCTGATCGACACCAAGACCACCCCGCCCCCGCTCGTCGCGCTGCCGATCGTCGAAACCGCCGCCACCGCGCGCGCGGAAGATGCCGCCGAATATGCCAAGCTCTTCGCGGTCCCCTTACGCGAGGCGATCGCACGGCTGGCAGTGCAGGATGCGAGCGTTCCCGTCACCGATGCGATCGCCGAGCGGTATCGCGACCGGCTCGCCGGGATCGCGATCGAGCATCGCCCGGCCTATCGCATCGTCGTCAATCTCACCGGCACCGCCCCCGTCGCGCCCGAGCAGATCAGCGCGGGCGGCATAACCGTGCCGATCGTGTTCCGCCCCGGCGCCGCGGTCACGCGCGAGCGCGTGATCTGGGCGATGACCAATCACCAGGCGGCGATCCGCGCCGCTTTGCGCACCCCGCCCGGCATGGGGCTCGATCCGCACACCGGCGCGCTCGTCGTGACGATCGGCAGCAGCGACGCCGCCGAGGGCGCCGCCAGCCTCGAGCAGCGGCTCGGCGCGATCGCGGGCGTGCCGGTCAAGGTCCGCGCGCTCAACCAGAAGGACGTCAACCTCTCGCCCGAGGGCGGCGCGCGAGTCGAGGGGCTCAACCCTGACGACAAGCGGCGCTATGTCTGCACCACCGGCTTCAACATCACCGACGGCGTGCGCAGCGCGGTGACGACGGCGGCGCACTGCGTCGACCATCTCGACTATCGCGGTGCACGCGGGGTGATCGAGCCGCTCAGCTTCGTCGGGCAATGGGGCTGGGGCTATCGCGACGTCCAGATCAACGCCGCGCTCGGGCCGTTGCCGCCGACCTTCTATGCCGATGCCGCGCGGGCGCGGCTGCGCCCGGTAACGGGCAGCCGCGGCCGCGCGAGCACGCGCGCGGGTGATTTCGTGTGCCATCGTGGCGAGCGCACCGGCTATAGCTGCGCGCTCGTCCAGCTCACCGATTTCGCGCCCGCGGGGGATCTGTGCGGCGGGCCGTGCCTGCCGACCTGGGTCACCGTGTCGGGCCCGACGTGCAAGGGCGGCGACAGCGGATCGCCGGTGTTCAGCGGCACCACCGCGCTCGGCATATTGAAGGGCGCGAGCTATCGCGGCGACGGGTCGTGTGCGTTTTATTTCTACATGTCGCTCGATTATCTGCCAGAGGGCTGGTCGCTGCTGCAGGCGATGCCGGGCGTCGTCCCGACGGGATGACGCGCGGCGGCGCCGATCTTCTCCCGATCAGGTCTGGCCTCACCTATGTATCGCGTATCGCTCCTCCCGCTGCTCGCCCTTGCAGCACCCCTTCCCGCGCTTGGGCAGCAGGCTCCGCCGCCAGCGCCGAGCGACGGACCCGACATCGTGGTGCTGGGCCAGCCCTTGCCCGTCCCGCCCGGCGTGCCCGCTTATGGCTCGGTGACGATCTCGCGCGACCGGCTGACGGGGGATGCCTCGGGCCGGGTCGAGGACGTGCTGCTCGATGTCGCGGGCTTCCAGCAATTCCGCCGCGCCGACAGCCGCTCAGCCAATCCCTCGGCGCAGGGCGTGACGCTGCGCGCGCTCGGCGGCAACGCCTCGAGCCGCGCGCTGGTGCTGCTCGACGGGGTGCCGCTCGCCGATCCCTTCTTCGGCTATATCCCGTTCAACGCGATTGCGGCGGATCGGCTCGGCGGGGTGCGGGTGACGCGCGGCGGCGGGGCGGGCGCGTTCGGTGCGGGGGCGGTCGCGGGGACGATCGAGCTGGTGAGCGCGGCGCGGCGCGACGTGCCGTTGCTTGCCGGCGAGGCGTTTTATGGCAGCAACAATGCGCAAGAGGTGTCGGCGAGCGTCTCGCCTAACGTGGGCGGCGGGTTCGTCAGTCTCTCGGGCAAGTTCGAGCGGGGCGACGGGTACTACACCACGCCCGACAGCCAGATCACCGCGGCGAGCGTGCGCGCGCGCTATCGCGACTGGTCGGGCGGGATGCGCGCGGTCGTGCCCCTTGATGCCGCGACCGAGATCCAGGCGCGCGGGCTGCTCTATCGCGACAATCGGACCTTGCGCTTCGCGGGCGCGGACAGCAGTTCGCAGGCCAATGATGCCAGCGTCCGGCTGATCCATCGCGGGGCCTGGGCGATCGACGCGCTCGCCTATGTCCAGACGCGGAACTTCACCAACCGCGTGATCAGCGCGACCACCGCCAAGCTGACGCTCGACCAGCGCAACACGCCCGCCACGGGGCTCGGCGGCAAGATCGAGCTGCGTCCGCCGGTCGGGGCCGATCACGTGCTGCGCGTCGGGGTGGATGCGCGGCTCGGCGACGGGACGCTGTACGAGGACGCCTATGCCGCGAGCGGGCTCGTCACGACGCGGCGCACGGCGGGCGGCAAGACCAGCACGCTTGGCGCGTTCGTCGAGGATGACTGGACGCTCGGGCGGCTCGTGCTGACCGCGGGTGTGCGCGGCGACCGCTGGACGATCACCCGGGGCTTCTTCCGCGAGGCGAATGCGGCGGGGTCGGTCACCACGCAGGCACGCTACGGCGACCGCGACGGGTTCGAGGCGACGGGCCGCGCCGGGGCGCTGTTCTACGCGAGCGACGCGATCGCGCTGCGCACCGCGGCCTATACCGGCTTCCGGCTGCCGACGCTCAACGAGCTGTATCGCCCGTTCGTCGTCTTTCCGATCACGACGCAGGCGAATGCCGCGCTCGGGCTCGAGCGGTTGCGCGGGGTCGAGGGCGGGATCGACCTTACGCCCGTCGCCGGGGTGACGCTTGGCGTGACCGCGTTCTACAACCGGCTCGACGGCGCGATCGCGAACGTGACGATCGCGCCCA
This sequence comes from Sphingomonas sp. PWP1-2, assembly GCF_049898305.1. NCBI lineage: Bacteria > Pseudomonadati > Pseudomonadota > Alphaproteobacteria > Sphingomonadales > Sphingomonadaceae > Sphingomonas > Sphingomonas sp. PWP1-2. The sequence continues at coordinate 254,980 of NZ_JAFCXM010000005.1, read as the reverse complement.
ACCTGCGCCAGCGGCGGAATGTCGCTGCGATCGTCGCCAGGGGGATCGAGCTGACCGGGCATGCGGCGCACGGCGCGCTCTCGCTCGACGCGTCCTATGCGTATAGCGACAGCCGCGTTCGCGCATCGGGCCGGCAAGCGCCGCTCGACGGCCTGATCCCGGCGCAAAGCCCGCGCCACACGGGGAGTGCGACGCTTGGTTGGGGCCGCAACGGCTTCGGCGCGTCGGCGACGGTGCGCTATGTCGGCGATCAGTTCGAGGACGATCTCCAGACGGGGCTGCTGCCTGCGGTGACGACGCTCGACGGGGTGATCACGCTGCCGCTCGGCCACCGCGTGTCGATCGTCGCGCGCGCGGAGAATGTGCTCGATGCGACGGTGCTGACGCGCAATGCCGGCGGATCGATCGACCTCGGCACGCCGCGTACGCTGTGGATCGGCGTGCGGCTACGCTGAGGCCTTTGCCAGGCGGCTTGCTCAGCGCGTACGGCTGTCGGGCTGACAATCGCCGTCGGGCAGGATCACCTCGCCTACGCCGTTATCGGCATAGTCGCCGGGATGGCGCTTGCGGTGGCGGACCGAGGCGAACAGCGACAGCGCGATGATCGCCGCGCCGATCAGCCCGGTGACGATCTCGGGCGTCTCGATGCGGATGCTGAGCAGCATGATCGTTGCGAGCGCGAGGATCGCGTAGAAGGCGCCGTGCTCGAGATAGCGGAACTCGGCGAGGTGGCCGCCATGGACGAGCGCGACGGTCATCGAGCGCACGAACATCGCGCCGATGCCGAGCCCGATCGCAATCAGCACGATGTCGTTGGTGATCGCGAACGCGCCGATCACGCCGTCGAACGAGAAGCTCGCGTCGAGGAACTCGAGATAGATAAACGCCCCCAGCCCCGAGCGGACCACCGCCCCGGTCGCGTGATCGACATCGCCGCCGACGAGCGCGCCGATCCAGTGGACGCAGAAGAACGCCGCCACCCCGCAAAACGCCGCGATCAGGAACGTCTGCCGCGGCGCGCCGGAAAGCACGAACGACAGGCCGACGATCACCACCGCGACGACGAAATAGGCCGCGAACGGCATCCGCGCGACGACGGCAAGCGGGCGCTCGATCCACGACAGCCAGACATGCTCGCGATCGGGGTCGAAGAAGAACGACAGCCCGACGAGCAGCAGGAACGCGCCGCCGAACCCCGAAATCCCGATATGCGCGCCGGTGACGATCGCCTCGTAGCGCGCCTGGTCGACCACCGCGATCCGCGCCGCCTCCCACGGCGAAATCATCGCCGAAACCGCGACGATCAGAATCGGGAAGACGATCCGCATCCCGAACACCGCGATCAGCACGCCCCAGGTGAGGAAGCGGCGTTGCCAGATCGGCGCCATGTCCTTGAGGATCGAGGCGTTGACGACGGCATTGTCGAGGCTGAGCGACGTCTCCATCGCGCCGAGCACCGCCGCGACAAAGACGAACTGGCCAGCAAGCTCGATCCCGCCGCCCTGCCAGAAAGCGAGCCCGCCCGCGAGCAGCAGGCAGACGATCGTGAACAGGATCGAGCCGTAGAAATTCTTCATCGCGCCCCGAGAGACGATTTGCGGCGGTTTTGCAACTGGTCTGCGCGTTGCAGATCAGCGGGCCGGGTTTTGTCGGATCTGATCGGCGAGGCGAGATCGTCGGCGTTGCGAGACCGGGCGTTCGACGCTCTTACCGGCATGCGGTATCAAGCAGTCGTCATTAGCGATGAGGAACCTACTGATCGCGGTAATCCGACAAGCGGCTGTTTCAGCGTATTTTTTGGAAAATGGTCGGGGAGACAGGATTCGAACCTGCGACATCCTGCTCCCAAAGCAGGCGCGCTACCGGACTGCGCCACTCCCCGACGCTCGATGCGCTTAGGGGGGTGCGCCGAGAAGCGCAAGCGTCCTCGCAGATTTCCGTTCGCGCAGCCCGCGCGGCGTTTCCTAGCGCCGATACCCGAACCGGCTGCTTTCGAACGCCACCGTCGCTGCCGCCGAATCGCCCAGCGGGATCTGCGCGACGCCGTATAGCGAGCGCAGGCCGTTCGAGCCGACCATCGCGCCGACCTCGCCGTGGATGCCGAGCGTCTTGCGCTCCGCTTCGGGCATTTCGCCACGCGCGGCGGCGGCGCTTTCGGGGGTGGCGTGGTCGAGGATCGCGCGGCGCTGTTCGTCGGTCAGCCGGATCGTGTCGGTCGAGGGCGCCGCCTCGGGCACGGGGACAGCCTGAGCAAACACCGCGACCGGCGCGCAGGCGAAGGCCGCCGCCAGCGCGAGACGGAGCACAGGTGCGGGACGAACGGCGTGCGGCGAAAGTATCATGGCAACTGTCTAATCCGATGAACCCGTCTCCAGCATGAACCGCGCGCCGATAATTGGCAACGCGCGCAGCGGCGCTTCGACCCGTCGCGCGCACGCGTGGCGCGCATTAGACATGGACCCCCCGCCCCCCTCGCATTAGGGCTGCACCGAAAACGTAACAATCAGGCAGAACACCGTGGGAAACGTAGCAGTAATCGGCGCCCAATGGGGCGATGAGGGCAAGGGCAAGATCGTCGACTGGCTCGCCGAGCGCGCCGATGTCGTCGTGCGCTTCCAGGGCGGGCACAATGCCGGCCATACGCTCGTCGTCGGCGAGAGCGTCTACAAGCTGTCGCTGCTGCCCTCGGGGATCGTGCGCGGCACGCCGTCGGTGATCGGCAATGGCGTGGTGCTCGATCCATGGGCGCTGAAGGCCGAAGTCGAGAAGCTGCGCGGCCAGGGCGTGACGATCACCCCCGACACGCTGATGGTGTCGGACACCTGCGCGCTGATCCTGCCGTTCCACCGCGACCTCGACGGGCTGCGCGAGGACGCCTCGGGCGCCGGCAAGATCGGCACGACGCGGCGCGGCATCGGCCCCGCTTATGAAGACAAGGTCGGCCGCCGTGCGATCCGCGTGTGCGATCTCGCGCACCTCGACGCGCTCGACGCGCAACTCGACCGCATCAGCGCGCATCACGACGCGCTGCGAGCGGGCTTCGGCGAGCCGCCGGTCGATCGCGCCGCCTTGGTCGAGGCGTTGCGCGAAATCGCGCCGTTTGTCCTGCCTTTCGCCAAGCCGACCTGGCGCAACCTCAACGCCGCCAAGGCCGCGGGCAAGCGCATCCTGTTCGAGGGCGCACAGGGCGTGCTGCTCGACGTCGACCATGGCACCTATCCGTTCGTCACCTCGTCGAACACGATCTCGGGCACGGCTGCGGGGGGCTCGGGCCTTGGGCCGAGCGCGGTCGGCTTCGTGCTGGGCATCGCCAAGGCCTATACGACGCGCGTCGGCTCGGGCCCCTTCCCGACCGAGCTCGAAGACGCGACCGGCGAAAAGCTTGGCGTCCGCGGGCATGAGTTCGGCACCGTCACCGGGCGCAAGCGCCGCTGCGGCTGGTTCGATTCGGTGCTGGTGCGCCAGTCGGCTGCGGTCGGCGGGATCACCGGGATCGCGCTCACCAAGATCGACGTGCTCGACGGCTTCGACGAAGTGAAGATCTGCACTGGCTACCGCCTGCGCGGCGAGACGCTCGATTATTATCCCGCGCATGCGGCCGACCAGGCCGAGGTCGAGCCGATCTATGAGACGATGCCCGGCTGGCAGGAAACCACCGCAGGTGCGCGCAGCTGGGCGGACCTGCCGGCGCAAGCGATCAAATATATCCGCCGGATCGAAGAACTGATCCGCTGCCCGGTCGCGCTGGTCTCGACCAGCCCCGAGCGCGAGGACACGATCCTCGTGCGCGATCCTTTCTCCGACTGATGCACAAAAAACCCCGGCCGCGCTTGCGCGCGACCGGGGGCCGTGACGAACCGAAGGGGAACGCGATTACATCGGGCGCTTCTTCTTGGACTTGCTCTTCGTCGTGGTGGTCGTCGAGTCAGTCGGCGTCTGGGTCGACATGGTCGAGTCGGTGGTGGACGTCGTCGTTGCGGTCGAATCCGGCGTCGACATGGCGGGGTCTGCGGTCGTTGGTGCAGGCGTGCCCGGGGTCATCGTGCTCGGCGCGGAAGTCATCGGATCAGAAGTCGACGGCGACGACGTGGTCGGCGCACCGGGCGATGCCGGCGTGGTCTGCGCGAGTGCTGCCGACGAGAGCGTCATTGCGGCAATTGCGGTAAGGGTTGCGATACGCATGGGTCTGTCCTTTTGAATGACGTGACCATCAAATGGGTCAGTCTTAAGAACGCGCTCCTCGGCAATTGGTCGCTCCACCTATCGCTATAAAGCAACAATTTGCCTTCTTGTTACAGATGTCGATGCGAAGGACGCGACTAGGTCGCGGTGTCTTTCAATATGCACCGCAGTGCAGCAGGACGTTTCACGGAACGATCCACCGCGCGTTTCAAGGAAACCAAAGACGAATGCGTCACCCCAGCGAAAGCTGGGTCTCAAGCGGCCTCGGTCCGCCCTTGCCGCTTGAGATCCCAGCTTGCGCTGGGATGACGGGTGGTTGTGGCGAAACGCAACCGCGCCGCGCCGTCAGCCGATCTGCGCGCGGTGCATCAGCTTCTGGTCGGCAAGGACGAGCGCGACCATCGCCGCGACCACCGGCGCACCGCGAATCCCGACGCATGGATCGTGGCGGCCCTTGGTCATGATCTCGGTCGCCGCGCCGTCGCGGTCGATCGTCTCGACGGGAGTGAGGATCGAGGCGGTCGGCTTGAACGCGACGCGCAGCGTGATCGGCTGCCCGGTCGCGATTCCGCCGGCGATCCCACCGGCATGGTTGGCGAGGAAGGCAGGGCCGTTGTCGCCGGGGCGCATCGCGTCGGCATTGTCCTCGCCGCGCAGCGTCGCCGCGGTGAAGCCGTCGCCGATCTCGACGCCCTTGACCGCGTTGATCCCCATGCAGGCGGCGGCGAGCTCGGCATCGAGCTTGGCATAGAGCGGCGCGCCCCAGCCGGCGGGCACGCCCGTCGCCGCGCAGCCGATCACCGCGCCGAGCGACGATCCGGCTTTCCGCGCGGTGTCGACCAGGCCTTCCCAGCGGGCTGCCGCGACCGGGTCGGGGCAGAAGAACGGGTTGCGGCCGATCTCGGCGGCGTCGAAATTGGCAGGGTCGATAGCATCGCCGCCGATCGCCTCGACCCAGGCGGTGATCGTCACCTCGGGGATCACCAGCCGCGCGACCGCGCCAGCGGCGACACGCGAGGCGGTCTCGCGCGCCGAGGAGCGCCCGCCGCCGCGATAATCGCGGAAGCCGTATTTGGCGTCATAGGCGTAGTCGGCATGGCCGGGGCGATACGCCTTGGCGACGTCGCTATAATCCTTCGAGCGCTGATCGACATTGTCGATCATCAGGCTGATCGGCGTGCCGGTGGTGCGCCCCTCGAACACGCCCGACAGGATGCGGACCTGGTCTGGCTCCTGCCGCTGCGTCGTGAAGCGCGAGGTGCCGGGGCGGCGCTGGTCGAGGAAGGGCTGGAGATCGGTCTCGGTGATCGCGATGCCGGGCGGGCAGCCATCGACGACGGCGCCGATCGCGGGGCCGTGGGACTCACCCCAGGTGGTGAAGCGGAACGCGTGGCCGAAGGTGTTGTAGCTCATGCGGCGTCGCGCGACGGACGCGTCATGTCCCTGCGCCCCGCCAGAAGACCATCGACCGAGATGTCTTCGTCCAGCGCATCCCAGTGCAAGCCGTAGGGGCTCACCTCCACAGCCGCCCGTTGCTCGGGGGACGCGTGCAGGAGTCGCGGGAACCACGCCAGCGGGATGCCCAGCGTTCGACCGTCCTCGAGATCGACCCACATCGCATCGTCATCGAACCGGGCCGCCATCGGCCTAGGAGAAGTGTCCATTCCACGCGTCCTCAATCTCATCGCGACGGGCTTCGATCAGTATCGCCAATTTTCGCAGGGCGCGAAAGTCCAGGCCTCGGCTGCGCGCGTGCCGGACGTTCGGACGCAGCCAGAATTTTGCTTCGCCGTCGGCGTTGCGGGCATGAACGTGCGGCGGCTCGCGCGGATCGCCTTCTTCGGAGTAGAAGAAGAACCGGTATCCGTCCTGCCTGAAGACGACCGGCACCGCCGCCTATGCCAGCGCGATGTCGGGCGCGTCCTCGGCCTTCATGCCGATGACGTGATAGCCCGCGTCGACATGGTGCGTTTCGCCCGTCACGCCGCTCGCCAGATCGCTCAGCAAATACAGCCCCGCCCCGCCGACATCCTCGATCGTGACGTTGCGCTTCAACGGCGAGTTGAGCTCGTTCCATTTGAGGATCAGGCGGAAGTCGCCGATCCCGCTCGCCGCCAGCGTTTTGATCGGCCCGGCCGAGATCGCGTTGACGCGGATATTGTCGCGCCCGAGATCGACCGCGAGATATTGCACGCTGGTCTCGAGCGCGGCCTTGGCTACGCCCATGACATTGTAGTGCGGGATGACCTTCTCGGCGCCGTAATAGCTCAAAGTCAGCAGCGAGCCGCCATTGGGCATCATCGCCGCCGCGCGCTTGCACACCGCGACGAACGAATAGACCGAGACGTTCATCGTCATCAGGAAATTGTCGAGGCTGGTGTCGACATAGCCGCCGCGCAGCTCGTTCTTGTCCGAGAAGCCGATCGCATGGACGACGAAGTCGATCGTCGGCCATTCCTTCGCCAGATCGGCAAAGGTCGCGTCGAGCGCGCCCATGTCCGACACGTCGCAATCGAACAGCCGCGCGACGCCGAGTTGCTCAGCGAGCGGGCGCACACGCTTTTCCATCGCCTCGCCCTGGTAGCTGAAGGCGAGCTCCGCCCCCGCTTCGCTCAGCTTCTTCGCGATCCCCCAGGCGAGCGAACGATCATTGGCGAGCCCCATGATCAGCCCGCGCTTGCCTGCCATCAATTCCGTCACGCTATCACCGCCTCATTCGTTTCAGGCGTGCTCTCTACCCCGTGTTCGGTCGGTTCCGCCAGTGCTGCATTCAAATGCGCGCCGAACACGATGCCGAGGCCGACGAGAAAGAAGAACAGCAAGGCGATGATCACGCCGGCCAGACTGCCATAGGTGAGATCGTAACTGCCCAGCCGCGACAGCACGACGGGCAGCAACGCGGTGATGCTGACCCACCAGACGGTGGTGAACAGCGCGCCGGGCCATTTCGGGCATTTGCTCAACCGATATTTCGACGGGGTGACCGAGAAGAACAGCATGTAGAGCGCGCCGAACATCACCACGCCGGGCACGATCCGCGACAGCCCGACCCAGCCCGCGATATTCTGCGCGAACGGCAGCAGCGTGTAGATGAAGCGCTCGACCGCGGTCATCAGGCCCTGGACGAGGAACGACAGCAGGGCGATCACCACCGAGGCGATGATGACGAGCATCGAGCTCAGCCGGTAATGCCAGAACGGCTTGGTCGAGACGACGCCGTAGGCGCGGCGGAAGATGTCGCGGATCGTCTCGACGAAGCTGCCGACCGACCACAACGCCACGATTGCGCCGATCCACAGCAGCGATCCAGTGCGCGCGAGGAGCACGTCGTGGATCGGCTTTTCGAGCAGCTCGGCGACGTTGGCGGGCAACACGTGGAGGAACGAGGCGACGGCGCGCTGCGTCTCGGCGCTCTGGCCGATCAGCGAGGCGATGGCGGCGGCGAGGATGAAGAACGGAAATACCGTCAGCAGCGCGAGATAGGCAAGATTGCCGGCGTGGATGAACCCGTCCGAAAACACGCCGATCAGCACGCGCCGCAGCACTTGCCAGGCGCGCGCCGGGAGCCGCGCGGCGGGCGGAACATCGGACGGGGTGACACCCGCCTCGCCACGCACCGCGCGGACTTCGGGCGAGACGGGGGAAATCTGACTCAAGCTAAGCTCCGGCTAAAACGGTCAGACGTCCATCCCTGCCCGCGGGTTCCGTGCCGACTCGTCTTTCCAGCCCTCGGCGAACGCGATCAGCGCCGCGTCGTCGGCGGGGAGATCGATCATCAGCGTCACGAGCTGGTCGCCGCGCGTGCCATCCTTGCGATGAAAACCGCGGCCGCGCAGCCGCAGCGTCTTGCCCGAAGTCGATCCCTTGGGGACGGTGAGCATCACCGCGCCCTCGGCAGTCGGCACGCGGACGCTCGCGCCGAGCACCGCTTCGACCAGGCTCACCGGCAGATCGAGCCGGACGTCGTCGCCGACGCGTTCGAAGAAGCGATGCGGCAGCACGGTGATCGTGACGATGCCATCGCCATTGCCGCCCGGTCCCGCCTGTCCCTTGCCCGCGAGCCGCATCTGTGCGGCGCTCTCGAGCCCGGCGGGGATCTTGAGGTCGATCGTCTTGCCGTCGCCGAGCGTGATGCGCTGCGGCTTGGCGGCGACCGCGTCGATGAAGGGTACGTCGAGCTTGTAGAGGATGTTGCCGCCCTTGGGCTGCTCGCGCCGCCCGAAGCCGCCGAACCCGCCCGCAAAGCCGCCGCGCCCACCGCCGCCGCTCCCTGAAAACATGTTCTCGAAGATGTCGCTCAGATCGGGACCGTCGGCCTGGAAGCCGCCGCCGCCCGGGCCGGGGCGGAAGCCGCCGGGATTGCCTGCGCCCGTGCCAAAGCCGAACGGTGCGGCGGGGTTGCCGTCGCCGTCGATTTCGCCGCGGTCGAAGCGTGCGCGCTTGTCCTTGTCGTTGAGCAGATCATAGGCTTGCGTCACGGTGCTGAAGCGCTCGCTCGCCTTGGGATTGTCCTTGTTCTTGTCGGGATGCAGCTCCTTGGCGAGCTTGCGATACGCCTTCTTGATCTCGGCCTCGGACGCGGTCCGCGCCACGCCCAGCGTTGTGTATGGATCGGCCACAAAAGTCCCCGGTAGTCTGGAATAGGTTCAGTGCGGCCTATCTGGGGTATCGCCGCCTCGAGTGCAAACGCCGTTCGTTACGCCGCCGCCTCAAGGACGGGGGCGACGTCGACGCTGACGTCCATCTTCTGCGCGCCCGAACCGAGCACGACGCCGTCGATCGGCGCGATCTCGCCATAGTCGCGGCCGATCGCCATGACGATGTGATCGCCCGCCATCCAGATGCCGTTGGTCGGATCGACCCCGACCCAGCCGAGCTCGGGCCCGCACCACAGCAGCACCCAGGCATGCGTCGCATCGGCGCCGACGAGCCGCGCCTGGCCGGGCGGCGGGATCGTGCGGATATAGCCCGAGGCATAGGCCGCGGGCAGCCCGGCGGCGCGCAGGCCCGTGATCATGATCTGCGCGAAATCCTGGCAGACGCCGCCGCGCTTGAGGAACGCCTCGTGCGGGGTGGTGTCGACCAAAGTCGCCTCGGCATCGAAGGCGAAATCGTTCTGGATGCGCTGCGCGAGGCCGATCGCGGCGTCGAGCGCGGGGCGGTCGGGATGCAGATCCTGCGCGCACCAGTCGGCGATGTCGCGGTCGAGCGGGATCAGCGGCGAGGGGAAGAGATAGGCGGCGGGGCCCGCCGGCGAGGGATCACGGCTGACGCGCGCCGCGGCGGCGATCTCGCGCAGCGGCGGCGATCCGTTCGACGGCATCGGCACCGGCCGGTCGATCTCGATCCGCGAGACGCTCTCGATCATCAGATGGCGCACCGGCTGTTCGACCACCATCCGCATCACATTGGCGAGCCCCGCCTCGGCGCGCGCGGGCGCGACGCGGCCCGAGGGCGAGATCGTCAGGCGATAGTCGAGCAGGGTCTGGCCCGACCAGTGGATCGGTTTGAGCCGCAGATTGCAGCGCGCGAACTTGACGCGCGCGCCGTAGTCGAAGCGTGTGACGTGGCGGATGTCGTAGATCATCGAAGCTTTCCGTCATGCCGGACGTGATCCGGCATCGATGCGAGCCGGCAGATAAAAGCGCGGCCGCCCAAATATCGTTGCGCTTCGCATGGACCCTGGATCACGCCCGGGGTGACGGCCGGATATAGCGTCACGCCAGTGTCATCCCGGCCGCGCGCAGCGGCTCGGCGCCCTGGAGGAAATAGCGCCGTGCGATCGCCTCGGACAATTGGAACAGCCGCCGCTCGACATCGCCGAGAATGTCGGCGTCGAGCGCGGCCGCGGTCGCGGTCGAGACGATCGCGGTGAGCACGCTGCCCTGGACTTGCTGCGGCTCCTCCATCCCGTCATCCTCGAGCACGGGCAAGGCGGCGAGATGCTCGCAGATCCGGCAGATCTGGAAGGCGAGCGAGCGTGGATTGCCCGGATCGAGCGCGACAAGATCGACCACCGGCACGCGCGCGATCCCCGTCAGATAGCGCTGGCGATAGCTGATCTGGCTGTCGGCGAGGTCGAGCAGCGTCGAGAGATCGTCGATGCTCGCCTGCGCCATGCCGAACGCGCGCACCGCGCGCGTGACGCTCAGCGCGCGTTCGAGCCGGCGGCCGAGATCGTGGAAACGCCACGCCGCGGTCCGCCCCATATGCTCGGCCGAAAGCCCCGACAGCGCGGCATAGCGCCGCTGGAGCGAACCCGCGCGATCAAGCATCCCGCCCTTGTTTGGATACGGCGCATCGAGCAGCCGGACGACGTCGGCCGCGAGCCGATCGCGCGAGCCCTGCCCGATCCCGCGCGCGAGCCGGTTGATCGTCCGGACGCTATGCCAGCCGGCATCCTCCATCGCGGTGCGCGCAAACGCCGCGAGATCGCTCCGGCGCAGCGTCGCGGGATGCGGCGCACCACCGCCACTCACCACCAGCCCGACGAGCCGCCCGACGGTCTCCGCCGACAGCGCGGCACCGGCATCGGCATCGATCGAATTGCCGAGCATCACGCGGACAATGCCGAGCAAGGCCTCGCCGCGCTCGAGATAGCGACCGAGCCAGAAGAAATTGTCGGCGACGCGGCTCGGCAAGGTCCCGGGATTGCGACGGACATGGATCGTGTCGGCGGGCGGCAGCAGCGAGACGGGCGCGACCGTCTCGGCGCCGTGGATCGCGACATCGGCCGACCAGCACCCCTCGCCCATCACCGCGGCGCGCGGATCGGGATGTTCGGCGATCCGTGCGAACCCGCCCGGCAGCACGACCCAGCCGCCGTCCGCCCCGCGCGCCGCGAAGACGCGTAGCGTGAAAGGGCGCGCCGCGAGCCCGGCGTCGGTCACCACCGGCATCGTCGAGAGCCGGACGACTTCCTGCCCGACATAATCCTGCGGGCGGCGCGCCATATCGTCGAGCAAGGCGTCGCGCGCGGCGCCCGTGATATCGGCGCCGTGCAGCGCGATGCCACCGGGCAGCCCGAGCGGCGCGACCCCGAAGGCGGGGCCGATCAGCATCCGGTCGAAATCGTCCATCACCTCGCTGCGCGCGCGGTCCTGCCCGCACCACCAGGTCGCGATATTGGGCAGGATCAGATCGGCGCCGAGCAGCCGCGTCGCGAGCGCGGGCAGGAACGCCCCGAACGCCGCCGATTCGAGCGCGCCCGCGCCCGGCGCATTGGCGATCACGACATTGCCCGCCGCCGCCGCGTCGATCAGCCCGGCAACACCGATATGCGAGTGCGAATCGAACGCCAAAGGATCGAGCAGCCGCGGATCGATGCGGTGCCACAGCGCATCGACACGCTTCATCCCGTCGATCGTGCGGATGTAGAGCTTGTCCTCGAGCGCGGCGAGATCGGCGCCTTCGACCAGCAGAAAGCCGAGATAGCGCGCGAGATGCGCTTGCTCGGCATAGCTTGCGCTATAGCGGCCGGGGGTGAGCAGCCCGATCCGCGGCTCGACACGGCGGCAGGCGGCGGCAAGGCCATCGCGGAACGCCGCGAAGAACGGCGCGTGGCGCTGAACGTTGAGCCGCGATTGCAGCCCGCCCAAGGTTCGCGCGATCGCCAGACGATTTTCCAACGCGTAGCCAGCGCCGGCAGGCGCACGCAGGTGATCGGCAAGCACGCGCCATTCGCCGGTCGGCCCGCGCCCGAGATCGACCGCGATGAAATGGAGGTGGTGCCCGCCCGGCGGCACCAGCCCCGCCATCGGGCGCAGGAAGAACGGCGATCCGCCGACCAACGCCGCCGGGATCAGCCCGCGCGTGACGAGGCTTGCATCGCCGTAGAGATCCTCGATCACGCTCTCGAGCAGGTCGGCGCGCTGGACGATGCCGCGCTCGATCGTGCGCCATTCCTCGGCGTCGATCAGCAGCGGGACGGGCGAGAGCGGCCACGGGCGCTCCTCGCTTTCGCCGATGATGCGAAAGCCCGTGCCGATATCCTCGGCATGGCGCTGGACGCGCTCGCGCGCCTGGCCGAGATCGTCGCCCGCCACCGCGGCGAGTTCCTCGAACATCGCGCTCCACGCCGGATCGGGATCGGTGCCGAGCACGTCGCCCTGGATCGCGCGGGCGCGATAGTCGGCGATCCAGCGCGCGGCATGCGTGGCGGGGTCGAGCAACGAAGGCGCGGAGGCCGTGGCCATCGAAATTTCTCTAATCCCCCAAAGAACGCGGCCGACAAGGCCACAATCGCTTCGCAGGTGCAACAGGCTAAGATCGATTACGATTACAGATCGGGCAGAACTTGGTCCGCAACGCCCCATCCCGCGAGATCGCGCGATTGGGCGCGCATGATCAATGCGGCGGCATCGCGCACGCCCCAGCGGCTCGCGGCGTCGATATCGCGCAGCTCGGTCCACGACACGGGTGCCGCGACGGGCGCGCCGGCGCGGGCGCGCGCGACATAAGGCAGTACCGCGGTCGCGCCGCGCTGGTTGCGCAGCCAGTCGATGAAGATCCGCCCCTTGCGCTTGGCCTTCGACATCGTCGCGAGGAAGCGATCGGGCTCGGCCGCGCCGAGCGCGCGGGCGAAGCGTTCGGCGAAATCCTTGACCGCGGGCCATTCGGCTTGCGGCGTGAGCGGCACGACTACGTGGACGCCCTTCCCGCCCGACAGCATCGCGAAGCTGACGAGGCCGAGTTCGGCGAGATGTTCCTTGAGGTCCGCCGCGGCCTTTTTGACGACATCGAAGCCGAGCTCTTCGTCGGGGTCGAGATCGAACACCATCCGATCGGGCTGTTCGAGGCTGCCGACCGACGAGCCCCAGCCGTGAAATTCGATCGTTCCCATCTGGACGCAAGCGACCAGACCGTCGGCATCGTCGACATAGAGATAGTCCTCGCTCGACCCGTCCTTCTCCGGGATCGCGACCTTGTGGACGTGATCGCCCTTAAAGCTGCCCGCGTCGTGCTTCTGGAAGAAGCAGGCCTTTGCGCGGCCTTGCGGGCAGCGCACCAGGCTGATCGGGCGGCTGCCGGCGAAGGGCAGCATGATGCTGGAGACCTGTGCGTAATAATCGGCGAGCTCGCCCTTGGTGACGTTCGATTCGGGAAAGATCACGCGGTCGCGATTGCTGATCTTGATGTGGGTTTCGGGGATGTGGCTTTCGGGGATGTGGCTTTCGGGGATGTGGCTTTCGGGCGCGTCGACCGCCACCGGCGTCTCGGCGACGACCTCGCTCGCCGCCTTGTCCTCGCGCAAACCCAGGAAGCTCGAATGGCGCAGCACGCCGTCGGGCGTGGTCTCGGCATAGGCGACTTCGGCGACGAGCTGCGGTTTGACCCAATGCGCCCCGCGAACCGCCGCTGGGGGAGCCTTCACCGTCGGTGTCTTGCGCTCGATCTTTTCGAGCCGTTCGCGCAGTTCCATCATCAGGTCGGTGCTGAACCCGGTCCCGACCTTGCCGGCATAGATCAGCCCGTCGGGCCCGTTGAGGCCGAGCAGCAGCGAAGCAAACCCGCGCGATTTCGCGCTCGTCGTCCAGCCGACGATGACGAATTCCTGGCGCTGCGTGCACTTGATCTTGAGCCACGCCTGCGTCCGCTTGCCGCGATACGGCGCATCGGCGCGCTTCGACACGACGCCTTCATAGCCTTCGCGGCACATCGTCTCGAACAGTTGCTCGCCCTGCCCGATGATATGCTGCGAATATTGGACGCGCAGGTCCTCGCCGTCGATCAGCGGCTCGAGCCGTTCCTTTCGCGCGGTGTTGGCGAGGCCGGTCAGGTCCTCGCCGTCGAGCTGGAGCAGGTCGAAGGCGAAGAAGGTCATCTCGCCGCCGCTCGAAATGGCGGTCTTGAGCGTCGAGAAATCGGGCTTGCCGTCCTTGAACGCGACGATCTCGCCGTCGAGCAGCGCGGTCTTGGCGGGGAGATTGGCGACCGCGTCGGCGATCGCCTGGAATTTGTCGGTCCAGTCGAGGCCCGAGCGGGTGAAGACCTTGGCCTTGCCCTTCGCGACCGCGATCAGCGCGCGGTAGCCGTCATATTTCACCTCGTGGAGCCACTGGTTTCCCGACGGTACCGCATCGACCAGCGTGCAAAGCTGCGGTTCCTGAAACACCGGCATCTTTCCGTCATCCCCGCAAACGCGGGGATCCCGCTTCTGGCCTGCGGTTGAAGACGAGCGCGACCCCCGCGTTCGCGGGGATGACGGGGTGGACTGTTTCGACGGTTTCTTGCCCTCGGCGATCTCCGCCATCGTGCGGCCGGTCGTCACACTCGTCAGCCCGGTCTCGACCAGCGTATCGGTCCCGCCCGCCTCGGCATCGCCGACCTTGCGCAGCAGCCAGTTCTCGCCCTTCTCCTTGCCGCGCGGCTTGAGCCGGATCAGCATCCACTCGCCCTTCATCCGCTCGCCCTCGAGCACGAAGTGGAGGTGGCCCTGCTCGAGATCCTTCGCGCTTTTGCCTGCGATCGGCGCCCAAGTGCCGCTGTCCCACAGCATCACCGTGCCGCCGCCATATTCGCCCTGCGGGATCGTGCCCTCGAAATCGGCATAGGACAGCGGATGGTCCTCGGTGCGGACGGCGAGGCGTTTCTGGTCGGGGTCGATGCTCGGGCCGCGCGTGACCGCCCAGCTCTTGAGCACGCCGTCGACCTCGAGGCGGAAGTCCCAATGGAGCCGCGACGCGTCGTGCTTCTGGACGATGAAGCGGTTGCCGTGGCCGGGGTCGAGCGTGCCGGCGGGCTCGGCGGTCTTCGCGAAATCGCGCTTGGCATTGTATTTGGCGAGCGGGTCGATGCTCATCCCTCCCCTCCCGCTTGCGAGTTCGAGGTCGACAGCGCCCCGCGCTGTCGAGGATGTGCCGGGGGCACATCCGACCCCGAACTGGGCTGGGGGTGGGCGCGCGCGATCGACGGATGCTCACGCTGAAAGCGCGCGCCCACCCCCGACCCCTCCCGCCAGCGGGAGGGGGGGAGAAGAAGCTCAAGCACGCTTCTTCGCCGCCGCGCTCTTGGCGGGCGTGCTTTTCACGGGCGCCTTCTTGGCCGGCGCCTTCTTCGCCGCCGCGGGCTTTTCCGCCGTCTTGGCCGGCGCCGCGCTTCCCATCGACTTGCGCAGCGCGGCCATCAGATCGACCACGTTCGACCCCTTCACCGGCTTGCCGTCGTCCTTATCCTCGATGATCTTGCCGCCCTTGGCCTTGCGCTTGCGCTCGACCAGATCCTTCAGCGCATCGACATAGCGATCGTGGAAATCCTGCGGGTGGAACGCGCCCGACTTCTTCTCGATCAACGCTTCGGCAAGATCCAACAGGTCGGCATCGGGCGTCGTATCGGCAATGTCGCGGAAATAGCCCTGTGCCGTGTTGACCTCGTCGGCATAGCGCAGCGTCTCGAGCACCATCCCGCGCCCGCACGGCTTGAGGCTCACGACATATTCGCGCCCGCGCATCGCCAGCTGCCCGAGCCCGACCTTCTTGGTCCGCCGGAGCGCCTCGCGCAGCACGATGAACGCCTCTTCGGCGAGATCATCCGCCGGAACGACGAAATAGGGCTTCTCGTAATAGAGCACGTCGATCTCGCTCGCATCGACGAACTGCGTCAGCTCGAGCGTCTTCTTCGATTCGAGCTTCACCGCATCGATCTCGCCCTGTTCGAGCAGGACATATTCGCCTTTCTCGAACTCGAAGCCCTTCATGATCTCGTCGACATCGACCGGGCCGACGCCGGTGACGACCTTTTCGTAATGGATCGGCTTGCCGGTCGGTTCGTGAATCTGCTTGAAGCTCACCGCCGCACCCGATTTGGTCGCCGAGTAGATCTCGACCGGGATCGAGACCAAGGCGAGCCGGATCTGCCCCTGCCAATATGCGCGTGCGGCCATGCGGTGAAATCCTTCGTTTCGAAGCCGATTCGATAGCGCAACAATCCTTCAACGCGGGAGTCGTTCCGTTTCTCGACAGCACGCCTGCGGAATCGTAAAGGCGTGCCATGGCCGATGACCCCTTCCAGCTGTTCGACACGTGGTACGCCGAGGCGCGCGTAAGCGAGATCAACGATTCCAACGCGATGGCGCTCGCCACCGCCGACGCAGACGGACGCCCGTCGTCGCGGATGGTGCTGCTCAAGGGCCACGGCCCCGACGGCTTCGTGTTCTACACCAATCGCGGCAGCCGCAAGGCGGGCGAGCTCGCCGCCAATGCCCATGTCGCGTTGCTGTTCCACTGGAAATCACAGCGCCGCCAGATCCGCATCGAGGGCAGCGTGGCCCGCGCGACCGACGCCGAATCGGACGCCTATTTCGCCAGCCGCGGTCGTGATTCGCAGCTCGGTGCCTGGGCTTCGGACCAGTCGCGCCCGCTCGACGATCGCGCGACCTTCGAGGCGCGTTTCGCCGAGATGCAGGCGAAGTTCGACGGCCAGGACGTCCCGCGCCCGCCCTTCTGGGGCGGCTATCGCGTCACCCCCGCCGTGATCGAATTCTGGCAGGACCGCGCGCATCGGCTGCACGAGCGCCGCGTCTTCACCCGCACCGCGGACGGCTGGACCGAAGGATTGCTCTACCCGTGACCGAGGACCAGCGCCGCGCCATCCCGCATACCGTCCGTGCCGCGCTCGCGAGCGTAGCGATGGCGTGCGGGCTGATCGCGCTGAAAACCTATGCCGCCTGGTCGACCGGATCGGTCGCGATGCTCGGCAGCCTCGCCGATTCGGGGCTCGACCTGCTCGCCAGCCTGGTCACGCTGTACGGCGTGCGCCTCGCCGCGCAGCCGGCCGATCACGACCACCGCTTCGGGCACGGCAAGGCCGAGGCGCTTGCCGCGCTGTTCCAGGTCATGCTCATAACCGCTTCGGCCGCGGGCATCGCCTGGCGTGCGGTGATGGCGCTCGGCAGTAACGAGGCAACGCAGGGCGCGGAGTTCGGCATCGGCGTGTCGGTGATCGCGATCGTCGCGACGATGGTGCTGCTCGCCTATCAGCGCAGCGTGATCCGCCGCACCGGCTCGGTCGCGATCGTCGCCGACAATGTCCATTACCAGTCCGACGTGCTGCTCAACGGTTCGGTGATCGTCGCGCTGGTGCTCGACCAATATCTCGGCTGGCATCAGGCCGATCCGATCTTCGGCATCATCATCGCGCTGTGGCTTGCGTTCGGGGCGTTCCGCGCCTCGTCGAGCGCGATCGACCAGTTGATGGACAAGGAATGGCCCGAGGACATGCGCCGCGACTTCATCGAGGTCGCCGCGCGCCAGCCGGGCATCAAGGGCATCCACGATTTCCGCACGCGCCATTCGGGCGCGCACGATTTCGCGCAGTTCCACATGGAGGTCGCGCGCGACATCACCGTGGCGGATGCGCATGTCGTGGTCGAAGGCGTCGAGCGCGCGTTGCGCAAGGCGTTCCCCAAGGTCGAACTGCTGATCCATCTCGACCCCGAGGGCCATGTCGACACCGACAATCCCTTGGTCGAAGCCGACGTCACCCCTCACTGGTTCGGGAAACGCGCATGAGACTGCCGATCGTTCAAATCGACGCCTTTGCAAGCGAAGCCTTCACGGGCAATCCAGCGGCGGTGATGCCGCTCGCCGCGTGGCTTGACGACGCGGTGCTGCAGGCGATCGCCGCCGAGAACAATCTCAGCGAAACCGCCTTCATCCTGCCCGATGCGAGCGGCGAGGCCAATTTCGAACTGCGCTGGTTCACGCCGACCAACGAGGTCGTGCTGTGCGGCCACGCCACGCTCGCCAGCGGCCACTTCGTGCTGTCGAGCGATCCCGAGCGCGACGCAGTGACCTTCCGTACGCGCAAGGCCGGCATCCTGACCGTGACGCGCGCCGGCGACAGTTACGAACTCGCGCTGCCCGCCTGGGCCCCGTCTCCCAAGCCGCTGCCGCATATCGTTGCAGCGCTCGGGCTCGACTCGGCGGTCGAGACGCTGTGGCATCCGCATCGCTATGCGCTGATCGTGCTCGAGCATGCCGACCAGATCCGCGCGCTCGATCCCGATTTCCGGCGGCTCGGCCGTCCTTCGGGCGATGACCCGCAGGCGGGTGCGGATGCCGAGGTCGACGTGCTGACGATCGTCACCGCGCCCGGCGACGACACCGACGTGATCAGCCGGGTGTTCGCGCCGGGCGCGGGGATCGACGAGGATCCGGTGACGGGCTCGGCGCATGCGGTGATGACGCCCTATTGGACGGCCCGCCTCGGCCGCGACCGCTTCACCGCCTACCAGGCGAGCGCGCGGGGTGGGCATCTGACGTGTCGGCTCGATGGCGAGCGGGTCGTGCTCGGGGGATCGTGCGTGACCGTGATGGAGGGGACGTTCTTCCTCGGTTGACGCGGCGATCCGTGCTCTAGCGGGGCATGATCACCGATCCTGCCGCGAGCGCGATGGTGACAGCAGCTGATAAAGCCCCCGCTTGCAGAGCCGAGGGCCTGCGGTGATACCGCGCTACGACATCGAATATTCGCTCAAGCGCGAGATCGCCGAACGCGCCGCCAGCGCCAGGGCGAGCGACCTCACCGCGCGCGTGGCGCACGCCTAACTCGCCGACCGCTACGCCGATCGGGCGTGGGGCGCGCGCGAGGCGCGCTGCGAGGCGGGGGATACGAAATGCTGATGGGGTGGCGGTGGGGCCTTGACCTTCCGCGATATGAGCCGGCGATTTGGCGCCGCTTCCGTGTGTTTCATGGCGACCAATTGCGGACGTAACCAAGTTGCTGAGGTTCGGCTTGCAAGATAGCGTGCTCGCATGATCGACGATCCACACGAAGACGCGGATGAGCAGTGGTGCGCCAAGCAGCGTGAGCAGGTGATTGCCTACTTGTCCGACGAAGGTTTCATCACGCCGACCGTGGGGGATTGGCCAGCGTGGCACGTCACACCGGTCGTGTCCGTCTGGGCTGTTGAGAGCATCAAGCACCCCGGAGCCGTTGGCTGGTGGGCCGTTTCCGGCGACTTTCCATCCGATTACATAACTTGTTCAGAAGACTCGAACCCGCGCTCGGCGCTTCGCGACATTGGTGAGCGTTGGCGGCAGGCCGCCGCGCGTTGGGTTGGCGCGAAGCCTGCGGAAGGCTTCCAGCTCCGAAACGCTGCGCACGAGCATGAACTGGCACCGTTGCTTGCAACGCGTGCGCAACTGTTTCTCGACTTAGCGGCTGACGATTGTAATTGGGAACAATAACCGCCCGCCGGCTCCCTATCAAATTTAGACATTGTCTCGTCCGTCGCCCCGGCAGAGGCCGGGGCCTCTGGATGGCCTGACCGGCGGCGAGACACCAGGGGGGAGGCCCCGGCCTTCGCCGGGGCGACGGTTATACGTTAGCGCCGCTTCCCACCAACAGGCGACGTCGGCGGCGCTGACGCCGCCCTAGGCCCGCGCTTCACTATCGGCCCGCGTCCCGACGCAGCAAACCCGTTCACGCCGCGACCAGCGCGCTCTCGGTTTCCTCGATCCAACCGCCGCCCAGCACCCGGTCGCCGGCGTAAAGCACCGTCGCCTGCCCCGGCGCGACGCCGTATTCGGGCGCGTCGAACACCACGCGCTCGCCGTCGAAATGCGCCGCCACCGGCTTGGCGAGCGAGCGCACCTTCGCGGTCATCGGCCCACGATACGCACCCGCCAGCCAGTTGACCCCGCTCAGCCGCGCCGCGCGCACGCCGAGCGCGGCCTTGGGCCCGACCACGACGCGCTTTGCCGCCGCATCGAGTCGGATGACGTAGAGCGGTTCGGGCGTCCCGCCGATCTCGAGCCCGCGGCGCTGGCCGACGGTGAAGTGGATCAGCCCGCGATGCTTGCCGAGCACGCGGCCGGTCTCATCGACGATCTCGCCGCTGGTATCGGCATCGGGGCGCAGTTTCTTAACGAGCGAGGCGTAATCGCCGTCGGGGACGAAGCAGATGTCCTGGCTGTCGGGCTTTCCCGCGACGCCGAGGCCAAGCTCGGCCGCCAGTTCGCGCACGCGCGGCTTGGGCATCGCCCCCAATGGGAAGCGCAGGTAATCGAGCTGTGCTTGCGTCGTCGCGAACAGGAAATAGCTCTGGTCGCGCGCCGGATCGGCGGCGCGGTGGAGTTCGGCACCCCCCGCCCCTTCGACTCGGCGAACATAATGCCCGGTCGCGAGGCAATCCGCGCCGAGATCGCGCGCGGCGGCGAGCAGGTCGGTGAATTTCGGCCCCATATTGCACTGGATGCACGGGATCGGCGTGCGTCCGGCGAGGTAATCGTCGGCGAAGCGGTCGATCACTTGGTCGCGGAAGCGCGATTCGTGGTCGAAGACATAATGCGCGATGCCGAGTCGGTCGCACACGCTCCGCGCATCGCGAATGTCGCGCCCGGCGCAGCACGAGCCCGCGCGCCCGACGGCTTCGCCGTGATCGTAGAGCTGGAGCGTGATGCCGATCGTCTCGGCCCCGGTCCGCGCCGCGAGCGCTGCCACGACCGAACTGTCGACCCCGCCCGACATCGCGACGACGATACGCTTGCCCGCCAGATCGGCGCCCAGCTGAAATTCACCTGTATCCATGCCCCGCCAGATAGGCGTTCGCCCGCCGCGATGCAAAAGTATCGAAAAGATCTTCGGCAGCTTTACCTGCCCTTTAGGACCTTGCCCGTACAGCATCCCTTCGAACCGCAATCGGATGTGCCGCGTGGACCTGAACTTTACCCGATTTGAAGCCGACGCCACCGTCGTGGCGCTCCCGCCCGACCTGGCCGTGCTGATGGTCGGGGTCGCGGCGCGCCAGGCGGCAAGCCCGACGGCGATGATGCAGGCGCAACTTCCGCCCGTGCACAGCATGCCCGATTGGTTTGCCCCCGCGCACGGCTGCTTCAACCTGGCCGTTGCACGGCTGATCGCAACCCCCCTCTGCGGGGCACGAGAATGAAGATGTTGTTTACCGAGCCGCTTTAGCCGGCGTTCAAGTCCGCCGGCTACAAGCCGTTACTGAGATGACGGGGTCCCCCGCCCCACACGAGGTTTCAACGATGATCGAAAACCAGAAGATCCGCCCAGCCAAGGTGATCGGACCGCTCGGAGAGCCACTGACGCTCGAATCGCTTCCGCCGCCGGAGACGACGCGCTGGGTCGTGCGCCGCAAGGCCGAGGTCGTCGCAGCGGTCAATGGCGGTCTGCTCACCGTCGACGAAGTGTGCGAACGCTATGGCCTGACGGTCGAGGAATTCGCCGGCTGGCAGCGCGCGATCGATCGCTCGGGCATGCCCGGTTTGCGCGTCACGCGGATCCAGCATTACAAGTCGCTGTACGAGCGCCAGCAAAAATATTGAGGTGATCGCATCCGGCTCGAACCGGGCCCGGAACAAAATTCGCGGGTCGTGAGTCTTACCCCCGTATCCCGGATGCACCCGGGCAAATGGAGGGTAAGATGATCGGTCTCATTGTTTGGCTTGTAGTCGGTGGCGTCTGTGGTTGGCTTGCCAGCATGGTGATGCGGACCGATGGTCAGCAGGGCGTCATCCTGAATATCGTTGTCGGCATCATTGGTTCGGTGATTGCATCGTTCCTGTTCGGTGCCGGAATCAACCAGGTCGTTACCATCACGACCTTCCTGTATTCGTTGATCGGCGCGATCATCCTGCTCGCGATCGTCAATCTGATCCGTCGCGGTACTGTCCGCTAACCCTAGCGACAGACTGTGAGAAAGGGCCGTCGGGAGCAATCCCGGCGGCCCTTTTGGTTTATTTTAGCAGGAAGCGCACCGCGAGCGTGACCGATACGGCGGTCTCGCCGGCGCTGATCGCGGTCGAATCCGCCGCCTTGGCGCGCGACATGAACACCATCGGCGGCGGTGAGGCGCCATCGTTGGCGCCGCCTTCGGTGATCGACACGATCCGCACGACGCTCATCCCCGCTGCCTTGGCGTAGAGCTGCGCGCGCGCCGTCGCGATCTTGACCGCCGAGATGCGCGCTTCGTCGAGCGCGGCGTCGGGCTGGTCGAGCGACAGGCTCGGGCCGTCGATCTGGTTGGCGCCCTGGGCGACCAGCGTGTCGAGGATCGTGCCCGACTTCGCGACATCACGGAAACGGATCGCGACGCTGTTCGATGCTTGATACCCCGTCACGACGGGCGCCTGGCCGTCGGCATAGCGATATTGCGGGCTGAGCGAGACGTTGGCGGTGCGGATGTCGCGCGGCGCCACGCCCGCCTGTTTGAGCGCGGAGAGCACGCGCGCCATGCGGCTGGCATTCTCGGCGAGCGCCGCTGCGGCGGTCTGCCCCTGCGTCATTACGCCCGCGCGGATCGTCGCGATATCGGGCACGCGCGTCGTGCGACCCTCGGCCGAAATGTCGAGCAGCGTGCCGTCGGCGAGCACGGTCGGCACGGTCGCGGTCTGCGCCGACGCGGTGCCGGCAGTCCCGGCGGCGACGAGCAGGGCAGGAGCAAGAAGAAGGAAGGTCGAACGCATATCATACTCCCGGTGTTCGGGGCCGGTCGGCCCGTTCCCCAAGCCTTGCCAGCTTTTGCGGCAACGAGCGATGAACGACCCAAGCCTTTTTGCGGAGCGTGCCATTCCGTAACGGCACGCGGCACATCGCGCCGCCCCACATTCGTATCATGACAATGCCGCGCTGCGAAACGAAGTTGCCACGATGACAGGTGATCCTGTTGCGAAATGGTTGCGAACCCGGGCGAATCGCGCCATTGCGCATGCGAACGGAGCGGCCCTCTTGAGGTCGGTGATATATTTCGATAATACAGTGGCGAAGAGGCGTGCCGGCAAGGGTCGGTGGTCCGGGCCGAAGCCCACGGGGCGGGCCAAAAGGTCGGGGATGTGACGCAGATGCAGTATGAGACGCGGACGATCGGTACCGAAGACGTTATCGCGCTGCCCGGCGAGGGTGCGCCGCGCGGGCGGCGTTGGGGTCTGATCGCGGGCATCGTCGTCGCCGTGGTTGCGATCGCGATCTTCGCCTATTCGTTCTTTGGCCATAAAACGCCGCCGGCGAAGACGACCGAACAGCTGCCGCTCGTCTCGGTCGTCGTGCCCGGTCGTTCCAGCGTCGCGCGGACGATCACTGCGACGGGCTCGCTCGCGGCGCGGCGGGAAATGCCGATCGGCGTTTCGGGCGAAGGCGGCATCGTCACGCGCGTGCTGGTCGAACCCGGCCAGTGGGTCGAAAAGGGGCAAGTGCTCGCGCAGGTCGATCGCTCGGTCCAGACGCAGACCGCCGCCTCGCTGTCCGCGCAGATCAAGGTGTCGCAGGCCGATGCGACGCTCGCGCAGTCCGAACTCGACCGCGCGAAACAGCTCGTCTCGCGCGGGTTCATTTCGCGCGCCGACATCGAGACTAAGACCGCGACGCGCGACGCCGCGTTTGCGCGCGTCAAGGTTGCGCAGGCGCAGCTCGCGCAGCAGCAAGCGAGCAACGGCCGGCTCGACGTCCGCGCGCCCGCGCGCGGCCTCGTGCTGACACGCAGCGTCGAGGCGGGCCAGGTGGTCAGCGCAGGCTCGGGCGTGCTGTTCCGCATGGCCGAGGGCGGCCAGCTCGAACTGCGCGCGCAAGTCAGCGAGAACGATCTGCGCGGGCTCCACGTCGGATCGCAGGCGCGCGTCACCCCGGTCGGCGGGAGCACGGTGTTCTCCGGCCAAGTGTGGCAAGTCTCCCCGGTGATCGATCCGACGACTCGCCAGGGCGTTGCACGCATCGCGCTCAGCTATGATCCGGCGCTGCGTCCGGGCGGCTTCGCCTCGGCGGCGATCGTCGCGGGGACGACCAATGTTCCCGAACTTCCCAACGCCGCGATCCAGAGCGACGACAAGGGAAATTACGTGTATATCGTCGGCGCGGACGACAAGCTCGTCCGGCGCTCGATCAAGGTCGGTGAAGTGTCCGACAGCGGTGTGGCGATCAGCGACGGCTTGAACGGCACCGAGAAGGTGGTGCAGTCGGCCGGTGCGTTCCTCAACGCCGGGCAGAAGGTAAAACCGACGCTGGTGACGGCGGACGCAGCGAATAAGAGGTAGTCGATGAACTTCCGGAATATCTCGGCCTGGTCGATCCGCAACCCGGTCCCGTCGATCGTCTTGTTCTTCATGCTGACGATCGCCGGGATCGTCAGCTTCATGCGGCTCGACGTCAACAACCAGCCCGATATCGATTTTCCGGTCGTCATCGTCGAAATATCGCAGCCGGGCGCCGCGCCGACCGAGCTCGAAACGCAAGTCACGCAACGCGTCGAAGCCGCCGTCCGCTCGCTCCAGGGAATCGACGAGATCGATTCGACCGTGACCGAGGGCAGCTCGCAGACGATCGTCCAGCTCAACATCGGCACGCCGATCGACCGTGCGGTCGAGGACGTGCGCTCGGCCATTTCGCAGATCCGCAGCAACCTGCCCGACGGCATCCTCGAGCCGCAGATCATGCGCGCCAACACGACGGGCCAGGATCTGGCGAGCTACGCCGCGATCACCACCGACATGACGGTCGAGCAGCTCAGCTGGTACATCGACAATGACGTCGCCAAGGAATTGCTGTCGGTCCCCGGCCTCGCCACGGTCAGCCGCAACGGCGGCGTCGATCGCGAGATCCGCGTGATCCTCGATCCGCTCAAGCTGTCGGCGCAGGGCCTGACCGCGAGCGCGGTCAACCAGCAGCTGCGCCAGGTCAACCTCAACGCCGCGGGTGGCCGCGCGCAGCTTGCCGGTTCGGAGCAATCGGTTCGCGTGCTCGGCAACGCGCAGACCGCCTATGCGCTCGGCCAAGTGCAGATCGCCACCGGTACCGGCCGCACGATCAAGGTCGCCGATCTCGGCCGCGTCGAGGATCTCTATGCCGAACAGCGCTCGGCGTCCGAGCTCAACGGCCGCCAGGTGCTGAGCTTCGATTTCCAGCGCGCCAAGGGCTATTCCGACGTCACCGTCTTCCACGAGGCCGAGAAGAAGCTCGCCGCGCTCGAGGCGCGAAACCCCAAGGTGCATTTCAAGCGCATCTCGGACAGCGTGAAATACACCAAGGCGCAATATGACGCCGCGATGGAGGCGATGGTCGAGGGCGCGTTCCTCGCCGTCGTGATCGTCTTCATCTTCCTGCGCGACTGGCGCTCGACGATCATCTCGGCGCTCGCGATCCCGCTCTCGGCGATCCCGACCTTCTGGGTGATGGAGCTGCTCGGCTTCACGCTCAACAACATGACGCTGATGGCGCTGAGCCTCGTCGCGGGCGTGCTGGTCGACGATGCGATCGTCGAGATCGAGAATATCGTGCGGCACATGCGGATGGGCAAATCCGCCTATCAAGCGTCGATCGACGCGGCCGACGAGATCGGCCTCGCCGTGCTCGCGACGACGATGGCAATCGTCGCGGTGTTCCTGCCCGTTGGGCTGATGCCGGGCATCTCGGGCCAGTTCTTCATGAACTTCGGCCTGACGGTGGTCGCCTCGGTGCTGATGAGCTTGGCCGTCGCACGTCTCATCACCCCGATGCTCGCCGCCTATTTCCTCAAGGCGCACGGCCAGGCGTCGCACGGCGAAGGCTGGCTGATGGATCGCTACATGGCGATCCTGAAATGGACGCTGCTCCATCGCTGGTCGGCGGTGGTCGGCGGGGCGACGGCGTTTGCCGCGACGATCCTGCTGTTCATGAGCATTCCCTCGACCTTCCAGCCGCTGCGCGATTCGGATTCGAGCGTTGCGCAGATCGACATGGTGCCGGGCACGACGCTTGCCGAAACGCAGGCCGTGGTGCGCCGCGTCGCCGACTTCCTGCAAAAGCAGCCGAGCGTCGAATCGGTTTATTCGCGCGCCTTTGTCGGCAACGGTCGCGTCACCGCGATCTTCAAGCCCAAGGCCGAGCGCACGATGAAGAGCTATGAGTTCGAGCGCGCGCTCGCGCCCGAGCTCCAGACGATTCCCGATGCGCGCGTCTCGTTCCGCTCGTCGAGCGGCTGGGGCGGCGGTGGCCGTGCGCTGACCGTCACGCTCGGCGGCGACGATCCCAAATTGCTCGCCGAGACCGGCGCGAAGATCGTCGAGGCGATGTCGACGCTGCCCGATCTCGTCGCGCCGCGCATCTCGGGCGATCTCAAGCGTCCCGAACTCGTCATCACGCCGCGCATGGACCTGGCGGCGACGATGGGCGTGACGACGGCGGCGTTGTCGAACGCGATCCGGCTCGCGACGCTCGGCGACATCGACCAGAACAGCGCGAAATTCTCGCTGTCGGACCGCCAGATCCCGATCCGCGTCGCGCTCGACCAGGATTCGCGCCAGCGCCTGTCGACGATCCAGAACCTGCCGGTCGCCACCGCGAGCGGCGGTTCGGTCCCGCTCAACGTCGTCGCCGATATCGGCTTCGGCGCGGGGCCGACCAAGATCGAACGCGTCGCGCAGCAGCGCCAGCTGACGGTCGGTGCCGATCTTTCGCCCGGCGTCGTCAGCGGCACCGCGCAAAAGGAGATCCACGCGCTGCCGATCATGAAGAACCTGCCGCTCGGCGTGAAGGAACTCACGCTTGGCGAATCGAAATGGCAGGTCGAGCTGATCCAGAACTTCATCATCGCATTGGTCGCGGGCGTCTTCCTGCTCTTTGCGGTGCTCGTGCTGCTCTACCGCCGTTTGCTGCCGCCGTTCGTCAACGTAATCTCGCTTGCGGTCGCGCCGCTCGGCGGGTTGATCGGGCTGGCGGTCACGGGCACGCCGATCTCGATGCCGGTCTATATCGGCCTGATCATGCTGCTCGGCATCGTCGCCAAGAACTCGATCCTGCTGATCGACTTCGCGCTCGAGGAGATGAACAAGGGCGTCGACAAGGTCACCGCGATCATCGACGCCGGGCACAAGCGCGCGCAGCCGATCGTGATGACGACGGTCGCGATGGTCGCGGGCATGATGCCGACCGCGCTCGCGCTGACCGGCGACGGATCGTCGCGCGTGCCGATGGGAATCACCGTGATCGGCGGTCTGACGATGTCGACCGTGCTGACGCTGCTCATCACGCCGGCGCTGTTCAGCCTCGCGGTCGGGGTCGAGGCGCGCGTCGGGCCGTATCTGCGGCGCAACCTGCTGACTTATCGCCCCGGCGACGATCTCGGCCCGCTGATCGAGAACCGTCCGCCGACCGGCCCCACCCTCCCCGGCGCCCCGCCGCGGATCGTCTATTCGGGCGAGGGTCCGCATCCGGCGGAGTGATGGGCACAACGTTCCCCTCCCCTTCAGGGGAGGGGTTAGGGGTGGGGAAGTGCGAGGCGGCCGATCATCCGCCCTCCGCTGATTCCGCCGGCCGAGTCGCGGCACGGCCCCACCCCAACCCCTCCGCTGAGGGGGAGGGGCTAAATGCCCACCAACCTTTCTCCTTGAACTATCGCGCCGCTCGGGGATTGGTCGCGGCATGAGACGTACCCGCCCCCCTCGCGCTTCCGAAGCCCCGCCCGCCGGCCTCGTCCGGATGCGCTGGATCGCCGGAGGGTTGCTGGTCGTGATGGCCATCACCTTCCTCGTCACGCGTGCCTATGCGCCGACCTATCCCGCGCTCGGCTTCGTGCGCGCGTTTGCCGAGGCGGCGATGGTCGGCGGGCTGGCCGACTGGTTCGCGGTGACCGCGCTGTTCCGCCATCCGCTCGGCCTGCCGATCCCGCACACCGCGATCATCCCGCGCAACAAGGATCGTATCGGCACGACGCTCGCCGCCTTCCTGCGCGACAATTTCCTCATCCCGGGCGTCGTCGCGCGGCGGATGCGGCGCGTCGATGTCGCGGGTGCGGCGGGGCGCTGGCTCGCCAATCCGCCCGGCGGCGACGGTCGCATTCGCCGCGGCGCGGCGGGACTCGCGACGCACATGCTCGAGGCGTTCGACCAGCAACGGCTCGGCGGGATGGTCAAGGCCGGGATCGGCGCGCGGCTACGCGCGCTCGATGTCTCGCCGCTGCTCGGCCAGGCGCTGACCGCGGCGATGGCGGAGGACCGGCATTTGCCGCTGCTCGACGGGATCGTGAAGTGGGGCGCACGCCTGCTCGCCGCGAACGAGCAAGTGATCCGCCAGATGGTGTCGGATCGCGCGGGCACGGTGATGCGCTGGACCGGGCTCGACGAGACGCTTGCCACCAAGATCATCGACGGGCTCAACGGGCTACTCACGGGCATTGCGGAGGATCCCGACCACCCCTTGCGCGCCAAGGCCGAGGAAGCGCTCGCGACGCTCGCGCACGATCTCGTCCACGATCCCGAGATGCGCGCACGCGTCGCCGCGGTGAAGGGCGAGATCATCGACAATCCGGCGATGCAGCGCTGGCTCGACGGGCTGTGGGAACAAGCCCGCGGCGGGATGCTGCGGATCGCGCGCAACCCAGACAAGCTGCTCGCCGGCCCGGTCGGCGACGCTTTGCGCCAATTGGGCGGCACGTTGCAGACCGATCCCAAGCTGCGCCGCACGATCAACCGCTTCGTGCGGCGCACCGTCGTCGGCATGGCGGCGGATTATGGCGACGCGATCGTCCGGCTGGTGTCGGAAACGATCCAGGGCTGGGATGCCGGCACGATCACGCGCCGGCTCGAAAACGCAGTCGGCCGCGACCTGCAATATATTCGCGTCAACGGCACGCTCGTCGGCGGGCTGGTCGGGCTGGTGATCCACGCGGTCGACGTGACGCTGTGAGCGCGCGCCGCGCGGCGCTCACTGATAGCGCAGCCGGTTTTCGAAGCCGCTATTCGCCTTGGTCATCTTGATCAGCTTGCGGAGATAGGAGCGGACCTCGCGCTCGAAACGGCGGTCGTCATGCGCGCCGGCGTGGCGATACTCGTCCTGATCGAGCAGCGCCTTGAGCCGATCGGCAAACTTCGCCTGATCGTCGGTCGCACCGTGCACCATCGCGGCGCGACAGACGAACTCCTCGGCGGCGGCCTTGTCGAAATCGCCCTCGGCGGAACGTCCCTGCCGATCGGCAGAGGCCTGCTCGCTGCGCGCGGCGGCAAAGCGGCTCTCGAGCCATTTGCGGACGATCTCGCCGTCCCATGCGCTTGGCTCGGTCATCGACTTTCCCTGTGCTGCGGCCTCGGTCGCGGGCTTCACTTCGGCCAATCCTCGACTCGCCAGCCGCGCGACCACGCCATCGCGCGCAATTGCGTGTGCGGATTGACCGCGATCGCGACGTCGGCCCATTCGAGCGACGGCTCGTCGGAGACATGGTCCGAATAGAAGCGCACCACGGCATCGCCGCGCGCAATCCCCTGCCCCGCCATCCACGCCTCGATCATCGCGAGCTTGGCGCGGCCATAGCAATTCTCGCCCGCGATCTGCGCGCGAATCATGCCGTGCTCGCGTACCACGCCCGTCGCGATCACCGCCTCGAAACCGAGCCGATCGGCGATCGCCGCGGCGTAGAAGCCATAGGACGCGGTTGCCATCACGATGCGGTTCCCCGCCGCGCGGTCCTCGGCGATCTGCGTGATCGCGCCCGAATAGATGCCCGACTCGACGATGCGGTCGGCAAACCGCGCCGCGGCGCGCGCGACCGTCGCCTCGGGGATCGCCCGCCCGAGCAGCAGCGCGTGCGTGATTTCCTTCAATCGGGCGCGCGACAGCAGCCCGAACACATACCCAAGCGTCGCCCCCGCCGCGACCGGCAGCAAGGCCAGCCGCCACGGTGCTTCGACCGCGGCGGTCCGCACGAGGAACGATGTCCAGGTCGGCGCGTAGGTAATCGTCTTGTCCATATCGTAGACGGCAAAGTGATGCATTTACGCGCCATACGCCGCAGGAGCCTTGCCGATCCAGCCCGATTGCAGCAGAGAAGGCGTCAGATGACCGAAATGGCCGCCTTCTCCAACGATACCGACGTCGTTCGCTTCACCGGTAGCCTTTCTTTGGCGAATATCGGTGACTTGCCCGAGCGCTTGCGCGCTTTCGACGGCACGGTGTCGAGCGTCGATCTCAGCGAAATCGAGCGAATCGATACCGTTGGGGCGTGGCTCGTCCACCGTTTTGCCGCCGAGCACGACGCCGAAATCACCGGCCTCGATGCCGATGGCGAACATTTGCTCGCGCAAGTCGCCGCGGCCGATCAACCCGTCGCGATGCGCCCCGCCACTGCGGGCTCGTTTACGCGGATGGTCGGCGAGATCGGCGATGCCGTCGTGACGACCGGGCACACGCTGTACGGGTTGCTCGGGTTCCTGGGCGCGACGCTGATCGCCTTCTGGCACGTCGTGACGCATCCCAAGCGCTTCCGCTTCAACGCTGTCGTCCAGCGCTTCGAAGTCGTCGGCGTCAACGCGCTCGCGATTGTCGGGCTGATGAGCTTCCTGATCGGGATCGTCATTGCGCAGCAGGGCGCGGTGCAGCTGCAGCAGTTCGGCGCCGAATTCCTGACGATCAATCTGGTCGGGCGAATCACGCTGCGCGAGCTCGGCGTGCTGATGACCGCGATCATGGTCGCCGGTCGTTCGGGATCGGCGTTCGCCGCGCAGATCGGCACGATGAAGCTGACCGAGGAAGTCGATGCGATGCGCACGATCGGCGTCTCGCCGATGGAAGCGCTGGTCCTGCCGCGCGTGCTCGCGACCGTCATCATGATGCCGCTGCTCGGCATGTACGCGTCGATCGTGACGATCATCGGCGGCGGGCTGCTGTGCTGGATCACGCTCGGCATTCCGCCGGTGACCTTCTTTCAGCGGCTGCGCGAAGTCGTGCCGATCACCGACCTCTATGTCGGGCTGGTCAAGGCGCCGGTGTTCGGGCTGATCATCGCGGTCGCGGGCTGCTTCCAGGGGATGCTCGTCGAAAGCGACGCCGAACAGGTCGGTACGCGGACCACCGCCGCGGTCGTTCAGGCGATCTTCCTAGTGATCGTGATCGATGCGTTCTTCGCGGTCTTCTTCACTTCGATCGGCTGGATATGACGCAGACCGAACGCGACGGCAAAAAGCAGGGCGACGACGTCATCGTCGTGCGCGGCCTCAAGAACGGCTTTGGCGAGCAGATCGTCCATGACGGGCTCGATCTGAGCGTCAGGCGCGGCGAGATTTTCGGCGTGGTCGGCGGGTCGGGCACCGGCAAATCGGTGCTGATGCGTTCGATCATCGGGCTGCAGACCCCGATGGCGGGCGAAATCGAGGTGTTTGGCGAATCGACGATCGAGCGCGAGGAAACCGAGCTCACCAACCTGACCAAGCGCTGGGGCGTGCTGTTCCAGGGCGGTGCGCTGTTCTCGACGCTGACCGTTGCCGAGAACGTACAGGTGCCGCTGCGCGAATTCTATCCCGGGCTCGATCCGGCGCTGCTCGATGAAATCGCCGCCTATAAGGTCGTGATGACGGGCCTGCCCGCCGATGCCGGTCCCAAATTCCCGGCCGAACTGTCGGGCGGGATGCGCAAGCGCGCCGGGCTCGCCCGCGCGCTGGCGATGGACCCCGAACTGCTGTTCCTCGACGAGCCGACCGCGGGGCTCGATCCGATCGGCGCGGCGGCGTTCGACGAGTTGATCGCCTCGCTGCAGAAGACGCTCGGGCTGACGGTGTTTCTGATCACGCACGATCTCGACACGCTGTACGCGATTTGCGACCGCGTCGCGGTGCTTGCCGACAAGAAGGTGATCGCGGTCGGGACGATCGACGAATTGCTCGCACTGGACCATCCGTGGATCCAGGAATATTTCAAGGGACCGCGTGGTCGCGCCGCGACCGCGACGATCCAGCATAACAAAGACGTGGCGAAAGCTGAGGGCACAAGCTGATGGAAACCCGCTCGAACCATGTGCTGGTCGGCAGCGTCGTGCTGATCCTGCTCGCCGTCATGCTGCTGTTCCTCGTCTGGATCGCGCGCTGGGGCACCGCGACCGACAAGGAATATGACATCTTCTTCAAGCAGTCGGTCGACGGCCTGGCGAAGGGCTCGGCGGTCGCCTTCTCGGGCGTGCCGTCGGGGCAGGTCAAGGAAATCACGCTGTGGAAGCCCGATCCCCAGCTCGTCCGCGTGCGCATCAGCGTAAATCCCGACGTGCCGATCCTCGTCGGCACCACCGCCACGCTGCAGGGCAGCTTCACCGGCACGAGCACGGTGCAGCTCGACGGCGCGATCAAGGGTGCGCCGGCGATCGCCTGCCCGGTCGAGAACCCGCTGAGCGATTGCCCCAACGGGGTGCCCACGATTCCGACCAAGCCCGGTGGCCTCGGCGCGTTGCTGAGCTCGGCGCCGCAGCTGCTCGAGCGGATCTCGACGCTGACCGAGCGGCTGTCGGACATGCTGTCGGACAAAAACCAGCAGTCGATCGCGGGCATCCTCGCCAACACCAACAAGCTGACCGCGGCGCTCGCCGATCGCGGGCCCGAAATCGCCGCGACGCTCGCCGAGACGCGCACCGCGATCCAGAAGGCCGGTGCCGCCGCCGATCAGTTCGCAGTGCTCGCGCAGACCACCAATGGGATGCTCAAGGAGGATATCCATCCGATCATGGGCAACCTCAACAAGACGATCGCGTCGGCGCAGCACAGCATGGAAACGCTCGACGCCGCGATCGGCGATGCGCGGCCGGGGCTGCAGGCGTTCTCGAAGCAGACGATCCCCGAGGTCGGCCAGCTGGTCCACGATCTGCGCCAGATGTCGCAGGCGCTGACGTCGGTTGCCGAGAAGCTCGACCGCGGCGGCGCGACCTCGCTGATCGGCCAGCCGAAATTGCCTGATTACAAGCCCGGAAAGGGACAGTGACCATGATCCGCTCCAAGACGCTGCTGGCGCTCCTCGTCGCCGTCCCGCTCGCGGGCTGCATCAGCTTCGGCGCGAAGCCCCCGCCCTCGCTGCTGTCGCTGACCTCGGCAGTGAGCGTTCCCGCCGGGCAGACGCAATCCTCGGCGACCTCGCCGACGATCACGATCCTCGTCCCCGGCGCGGCGCAGGCAATTGCCGGCACGCGCGTGCCCGTCCAGGCGAGCGAGACGTCGATCGCCTATGTCACCAACGCGCAGTGGGTCGAGCCGCCAAACCGCATGTTCGTCCGGCTCCTGATCGATACCGTTCCGGCGCGGACCGGGCGGATCGTGCTCAGCAGCGCACAGTCCTTTTCCGACCCCGGCGCAGTCCTCTCGGGCGAATTGCGCAATTTCGGCGTCGATGCCGCGACCAACCAGGCCGTCGTGACCTTTGACGGGTCGCTGATCCGCACGAGCGGCAAAGTCGTCGAGAAGCGCCGCTTCGAAGCGCGCGTGCCGGTGACGGCGATCGCTGCGGCCCCCGTTGGCCAGGCGCTTAACACCGCGGCCAATCAAGTCGCCGCCGAGATCGCCGACTGGGTGGGCAAGTAACGCGTGCGGCGATCGCTGGCGTAAACCCGTCCAGCGTCGCATAACGCCGCAATGCTGTTTCTCACCCTAAAGGCGCTGATCTCGGGAATCCTGATCGCGCTCGCCTCGACGCTCGCCAAACGCTACCCGGGTTTCGGGGCGCTGATCGCGTCGCTGCCGCTCGTTTCGGTGCTCGGTATGTTGTGGCTGTGGGGGGAGAAGCCCGATGCCGGCAACATGGCGGCGCACGTCCAGGCGACGTTCTGGTTCATCCTGCCCTCGCTGCCGATGTTCCTCGTCATCCCCGCACTGCTGCGCGCCGGGATCGGCTTTTGGCCCGCGCTCGGGCTTGGTTGCGCGCTGACGATCGCGCTGTACTTCGCGATGCTGGCGCTCGCGCCGCGGCTCGGGATCGCGCTTTAACCTGTACCTAGCCAAACGGACGCATTCAGCAACCATCGCTACGGTGGCGCGTACTGTCCTGGTCTCGCCCGATCATCGGGCCGAAAGGACATTCCATGAAAATCACCCACCTCATCGCCGCCGGGCTCATGATCGCCGGTATCGGCGTCTCGACGACCGCTGCCTCGGCGCAGGGCCATCGCGACGACCGCCGCTACGAACAGCGCGGCGACCGCGGCTTCGGCCATCATGGCGACCGTGGCGACCGTGGCGACCGCAACTGGCGCGGTGACCGTGGCCGCCACAACGGCTGGAACACCCATCGTCGTTGCCGCACCGAATGGCGCCATCATCGCCGTATGACGGTCTGCCGCTAAGTTTGGTCGGGGGTGCTGCGTCTGCGGCGCCCCCGGCTCGTTCCGTCGTTCGTGACAGGATGTCATCTGGACGTCACATAGTCTTCACGCCATGGTGGGTATCGGCCCTTTCGTAGGGCCATCCATCAGGCGACGATCGGGAAAATCGTCTTCGCAAGCAGGCGTCTCCCGTGTCGATCCCAACCACTTCTCCCTTTGCAATCGCCGCACCGCTCCGGCTCGATGCGGTCCGCCAGCCTGGTTTGATTCCGGGTCGCTGGATCGCGCTGGGCTTTGCGCTGAGTGTGCTGTGCGTCGCCGCCTTGCTCTACGACGATGCGATGGTGATCGACCCATGGGCACCCAGCACGCTGCTGTTCGGTCTTGCCTTCGCGACGCTCGCCGCGATCCGCTTCCTCACGCGCAATCCGGCCACCAACGCGCACCGTATCGGGCGCGACCTCGCCGAGTCGGTCGGACTGTTCATGGGGGTCGGCCTGCTCGGCGCGGTCGCGACCTATCCGCTTTCCGCCGACACGCACGGCTCGGTCGACGCGGTGCTGCAGCGCATCGACCAGGCGCTCCATTTTGATTGGCTTGCGCTCTACCAACTCGTCGCTTCGCACCGCTCGCTGCAGATCCTCGGCACGGCGGCGTATCAAAGCATCTTCGTCACGCCTGCGCTGATCCTCGGCCATTACGCGGTGAGCGGCAATCGCGCCGCGGCGCGCCGATTCCTCGTCACCTTCTGGCTCGCCGCGGTGATCTCGCTGGTATTGTTTCGCTATATTCCGGCGTTCGGGCCGCTGGCGACGCTGTGGCACGGCCCCGTGCCGTATCTGCCCGAAAGCGGGTTGTACGAGGCCGACCTGCTGCCGGCGCTGCGCAACCACATGCTGCGCGAAGTCGATCTCGGTGCTCTTCGTGGATTGGTGTCGGCGCCGAGCTTCCACACCGTCAGCGCGGTGCTCTACATGGCGGCAGGATGGCGGATCGCGCGGTTGCGCTGGACCGTCGTCGTGCTGAACGGCGCGATGCTGCTATCGACGCCGATCGAGGGAACCCATTATCTTGCCGACATGATCGCCGGCGCCGCGGTCGCGATCACCGCGCTGGTGGCGGTCGGCGTGCTGCGCCGCACGATGGCGGCGCGGGCTCGCGCTTAGGCTTCGACCGCCATCAGCGCGGCGTCGCTATATTTCGGATCATTTGCCGCGAAAAGCGGGTTGGCGTCGAAATTGCGCTCGGTCAGGCCGACCCCGTTGAGGCCGGCAAGCTTGAACGTGCCGAGCTTGAGTTCCTTGGGCGGCTTGCCGTCCCGCTCGAGCACGACGCCGTCGACGAACAGATCGTCATGCCGGGTATAGATGATATGCGGCGCCAGCATGATATCGGTGCGGTTGTACGTTGCACGCAGGCAGCGCTTGCGGACGATCGCTTCAAATACGGTTGGGACGGGACCGTTAGACATGGCAAACTCGCCTGATTGAAGGAACGTGTGACAACGCTGTACCAAAAATGGTGCGCTGCAACAAGCAACGATCACGAAACCGAAAGTTTCCGCCGCCATGCACGATCTGACGCGCGGACGAAGGAACCGCGTCGTCGCGGATCGGTTCGCCTTGCTTCCCCCGGGCGCCAAACGTTAGGCAGAGCATCGTGACCGACGGACTCCCCCTCCCCCGCCGTTATCTGGCGATCGCCGCCATGTCGTTCGGTTCGGCGCTGGTCATCATCGATGGCGGCGTCGCCAATGTCGCGCTGCCGACGATCGCGCGCGACTTGCATGTCGACCAAAGCTCGGTCGTCGCGGTCGTCACGATCTACCAGGTCATGCTGGTGATGCTGATGCTGCCCTTTGCCGGTCTGGGCGAGCGCGTCGGCCTCAAGCGGATCTACCAGGGCGGGCAATTGGTCTTCACCGTCGCGACCTTGCTGTGCTTCTTTGCCAAGAGCCTGCCGTTCCTGCTGCTCGTCCGCGCCGTCCAGGCGATCGGCGCGGCGGGCGTGCTGAGCGTCGCCTCGGCGCTGATCCGGCAAATCTACCCCGCCAATCAACTCGGCCGCGGGCTCGGAATCAACTCGGTCGTCGTAACGAGCTCGGCGGCCGCTGCGCCGACGATCGGGGGGCTGGTGCTATCGGTCGCGCCGTGGCCGTGGGTGTTCGCCAGCGCGATCCCGTTCGCGATCGCCAGCCTAGCGCTCGGCAGCGCGATCCCCGCCCCCAGGCCCCGCGCGACGACCTTCGACGTGATTGGCGCGGTGATGTGCGCGGCGATGTTCGGACTGATCATCGGCGGGCTCGAGACGATGGTGCATGGCGACAGCCCGGTGGTGTCGGGCGCGATCGTGCTGCTCGGCATCGTCATCGGCTATTTCTTCGTGCGGCGCGAGAAAGGCGAGACCGACCCGATCCTGCCGATCGACCTGCTCGCGCGGCCGGTGCTGGCCTTGTCGGCGATCGGCGGGTTCACGGCCTTCACCGCGTCGATGACGCTGCTGATCTCGACGCCGTTCCGGCTGCATGCGCTGGGGTTCAGTGCGGCGGCTATCGGGGCGGCGATCGCGCCGTGGCCGCTGACCAACATGGTCGTCGCGCCGTTGTCGGGCTTCCTGTCGGATCGCATTCCGGCCGGGATCCTCGGCGGGATCGGGATGGTGGTGTCGATCTGCGCGCTGCTGCTGCTCGCGGGTCTGCCCGCCGATCCGAGCTATTTCGACGTGGCGTGGCGGATGGCGCTGTGCGGATCGGGGTTCGGGCTGTTCCTGCCGCCCAATGCACGGCTGGTGGTCGGCTCGGCCCCGCGCGAACGCGCCGCGGCGGCGGGCGGGCTGGTGTCGACGGTGCGGCTTGCCGGGCAGACGACGGGGGCAACCGTCGTCGCGCTGCTGCTCGCGCTCGGTGTCGGCGAAGGGTTCGTGCCGCCCTTGGTGTCGGTCGCACTGGCGGTGATTGCCGGGCTGTGCAGCGTCGCGCGATTGCGCCCGTCGATCCGCAATCCGCAGACGGCCGAAGTTGCCGACGAAGTGCCGACGCTCAAGCAGGCGCGCTGAACCGCGACCGCACCCCGGCGAAGGCCGGGGCCAGTAACGAAGGTGGCAATGGCAGGCGCTTCTCCATCGAGGACGGCCATCGCAATTGGGCCCCGGCCTTCGCCGGGGACCGCAGAGGTCAGAACACCGCCTTCCCGTCGCCCCCGAGCATCGCCTGGCGCACCAAGGGGATCGGCGGCCCGCCATAGCGCAGGAACTCGTCGTGGAACGCCTTCCAGCTTGCGCGGCCGCCATGCTGAGCGGTCCAGTCGGCGCGCAGCTTGCGGATCATCAGCTTGCCCATCGTGTAGTTGAGATAGGCCGGATCATACGTCCCCCGCGCCGACTGCTGCTTGGCATTGCCCGCGTCCTGATAGCATTGCTCCTGGAACATCTTCAGCGAGTCAGCTTGCGTCATCGTTCCGGTGTGCATCCCGATCGACGAGAGATAGCGGCAGTTGCGCAGCAGCGCGTTCGAGAGCTGGCCGATATGGGTTTCCGCATCGCCCTTATGGAGCCCGGCCTCCCACATCATTTCCTCGGAATAATGCGCCCAGCCCTCGGCAAAGGCATAACCGACGAACAACCGCCCGAAGATCGAGGGCGAGGCATTGGCATGGCGGAACTGCAGGAAATGCCCCGGCATCACTTCGTGCACCGTGGTGAACAACAAGTCCATCTTGCCGGGAATGAAGCCGTCCTGCTCGGCCTTGCTCCACGCCGGGTCTGGCGGAGAGATGTAATAGACCGAGGGGATACCCTTCTCGAACGGCCCGGGCGGGTCGATATACGCGCTGTTCTGGCGGTTATAGGGCGGGCTCTCCTCGACCAATGCCTGTTCCTGATCGGGGATCGTCACGATCTGATTGGCCGTCACGAACGCGCGCAGTTCGGGGATCTGCTTGCGCGCTTCGGCGACGGGGTCGTTATTGGCGGGCTTGTTGGCGTTCATCTTCGCCATGCACGCCGGGATCGTCGCGCCGGGAGCGTAGGTCGCACACGCCTCGGCGAGCGCCTTCTGGTTGCGCAGCAGATCGGCCTTGCCCGCCGCCTCGAGCGTGGCGAGCGGCACGTCGACGCCTTCGGTTAGCTTGACCATCCGCGAGAAGCGATCGGGCCCGAGCGCAAAGTCCTGCGTCGCGGTGGCACGCTGGCCTTCGACCCACGCACCGAGATCGTGCATCGCCTTCGACGCGGCGGCGGCGGCCTTGTCGAACTCCTCCTGCAGCGCCGGGCTCTTCACCTCGGCGAACGCCTTCTTGGCGTCGCCGGTGTAATAATCACCGAAGCCGTTGAACGCCGCGACGCCGAAATTGACGTAGCTCAGCGGCATCGGCGTCTTGAGGTTGGCCTTGATCTGCGCGGTCGCGTCGGGAATCTTGCGCAGGAAGGTGACCATCGCCCGCATCCGCGTCGGCGCATCGGTGTAATGGCGCGCGATATAGACGTTGGGGTCGAGCCCGGCGTTGACGTACCAGGCCGGGTTCTTGTGCGGGAAATCGGCATCCTCGAGCCAGAACAGTTTGCCCGAGGCGACCACCACCAGATAGTCGCGCTCGAACGCCTCGTCCTTGGTCAGCTTGGTCGCGTCGAACGCCTTGGCCTTGGCGATCGCCTCGCGGAAGAAATCGCCCTGCCGTTTGAGCCCGCCCGGCGTCCAGTCGCCCAGCCCGCCGTCGAAATCATGCCGTCCCTGATACACCGCATCGGCGGGCGAGATCTTGAACCAATCCTCGATGAAGGTGTCGCGGAAGCTCTTCCAATCGGTCGTCGGCAACGCGGCGAGCGGCGCCATCGTGCCCCGTGGCTCGGCCGACTGCGCCGAACACGACATCAACGCCAAACCCGCAATCCCCGCCAGCAAACCCTTGCGCATACCCATCCTTTGATTCGTTGGTCGCGCGAAGCTGGCAGCTTGTGGCCGATCGCGCCACCCCTGCGGAACGCCGAGCGTCTGCCATCGTTGAGCCTAGCGACATCTCAAGGAGCGCCCCGATGCCGTATATCAAGACTCGCGATGGTACCGATCTCTACGTCAAGGATTGGGGCAGCGGCCGCCCGGTCGTCCTGATCCACGGCTGGCCGCTGAGCTCGGACAGCTGGGACGCACAGGCGATGGCGCTT
This sequence comes from Sphingomonas sp. PWP1-2, assembly GCF_049898305.1. Classification (NCBI taxonomy): domain Bacteria; kingdom Pseudomonadati; phylum Pseudomonadota; class Alphaproteobacteria; order Sphingomonadales; family Sphingomonadaceae; genus Sphingomonas; species Sphingomonas sp. PWP1-2. The sequence continues at coordinate 215,649 of NZ_JAFCXM010000005.1, read as the reverse complement.
GCGGACGCCGGTTTCCGCGCGATCGCCTATGACCGCCGCGGCTTCGGGCGGTCGAGCCAGCCGTGGACCGGCTATGATTACGACACGTTGACCGACGATCTCGCCGAAGTGCTCGAGCAGACCGGCGCGACCGAGGATGCGACGCTGGTCGGCTTCTCGATGGGCGGCGGCGAAGTCGCGCGCTACATGACGCGCCACGAGGGCAAGGGCGTCGTCGCTGCGGGCCTGATCGCCTCGGTCGTGCCGTACATGCTCAAGACCGAGGACAATCCCCACGGCGTTCCCGAGGAGCAGCTCGCGAGCATCGGCGAAGGCATCAAGAAGGATCGCTACGGCTTCTTCCAGACTTTCCTTAAGCAGTTCCTCGGCATGGGCTTCATCTCGTCGCCGGTGAGTAGCGAGACCGTCGACTGGGCGTGGAGCCAGACTCACCTTGCCGGGCTCAAGCCGATCCTCGCCTGCGCGGAGTCGTTCGGCCACACCGACTTCCGTGGCGATCTGCCAGCGTTTCGCGTCCCGACGCTGATCGTCCACGGCACGAGCGACCAGACCGTTCCAATCGATGCGACCGGACGGCAGGCGGCCAAGGGTATCTCCGGCTCGCAGCTGGTCGAATATGACGGCGCGCCGCACGGCCTGACGATTACCGAGAGCGATCGCTTCACCAACGACCTGCTGACGTTCTTGGGGAAATAAGCGGCTGCGGTAGAAGAGAGCCCCTCCCCTTTAGGGGAGGGGTTGGGGTGGGGAAGTCGCGGGCGCCGCGGTCCGTGAGACACGGCCCCACCCCCAACCCCTCCCCTGAAGGGGAGGGGCTTAGATCACTTATCCAGGGGCACGATCACTTCGTCCTGATGCGCCACGCCGAGATCCTTGCGCGCAAGCTCATCAACCAGATCGGGATCGGCATGCCGCGGATCGAGCAGCTCGACGCGGTTCTTCAATTCGGTACGGTTGCGGTCGAGCATCGCGAGTTCGCGCTGCTTGACCGCCAACTGCCGCTCGATATCGCCATAGGCCAGCGCGCCGTTCGGCCCGAAGATCGCATACCCCCCGAAGAAGATACCGACGATCAGCAAAGCCGCCGGCGCAATCGCGCGGCGCAGCATCGGGCGGAGGGTTGAACGTTTCTTGACCACGGTCGCGACTCTGACTCATCGCGACTCGTGGATCAAGCCCGTATTTACCTCATGTTAAGCACGCAGGATGGAGCGACCGGCATAGACGCCAGCCCCCTCGAGCTCCTCCTCGATGCGGATCAGCTGGTTGTACTTTGCAAGCCGGTCGGAGCGCGCGAGGCTGCCCGTCTTGATCTGCCCGCAATTGGTCGCAACAGCCAGATCGGCGATTGTCGAGTCCTCGGTCTCGCCCGAGCGGTGCGACATGACGGCGGTATAGCCCGCTCGTTGCGCCATCGATACGGCTTCGAGCGTTTCGGTGAGCGTACCGATTTGGTTCACCTTGACCAGCAGCGAGTTCGCCGTGCGAGTCTCGATGCCCTGCTTCAAGCGCTTCGGATTGGTCACGAAAAGGTCGTCGCCGACCAGCTGGACCTTGTCGCCGACCATGTCGGTAAGTGCTTTCCAGCCCTCCCAATCGTCTTCGCCCATACCGTCCTCGATCGAAAAAATCGGGTAGCGGCGCGTCAGGTCGGCAAGATATTCGGCCATTTCGTGGCTGGAGAGGCTCTTGCCCTCGCCCGAAATCTCATACTTGCCGTTCTTGTAGAACTCGGTCGCGGCGCAATCGAGCGCCAGCATCACGTCGTCGCCCGGCGTGTAGCCCGCGGTTTCGATCGAGCGCAGGATGAATTCGATCGCTTCGTTGGTCGAGGCGATGTTGGGCGCAAAGCCGCCTTCATCGCCGACCGACGTCGCCAGACCCTTGTCGTGCAGCGCCTTCTTGAGCGTGTGGAAGATTTCCGACCCGCAGCGCACCGCCTCGATCATCGAGGTCGCGCCGACCGGCACGATCATGAATTCTTGGAAGTCGATCGGGTTGTCGGCATGCTCGCCGCCGTTGATGATGTTCATCATCGGCACCGGTAGGACATGCGCCGAAACACCACCGACATAACGATAGAGCGGCAGCGTACGCGCATCGGCCGCAGCCTTGGCGACCGCGAGGCTGACGCCGAGGATCGCGTTGGCGCCCAGGCGGCTCTTGTTCTCGGTGCCGTCGAGCTCGATCATCACCTGGTCGATTTCGCGCTGATCCTCGGCCTCGAGGCCCATCACCGCGTCGGCGATCTCGCCATTCACGCCGTCGATCGCGTCCTCGACGCCCTTGCCGCCCCAACGGCTCTTGTCGCCGTCGCGCTTCTCGACCGCTTCGTGTGCGCCGGTCGAGGCGCCCGACGGCACTGCGGCGCGGCCGAAGCTGCCATCCTCGAGCATCACATCGACTTCGACGGTCGGATTGCCGCGACTGTCGAGGATCGTGCGGGCATGAATGTCGATGATTGCGGTCACGGAACGATCCTTCTAACGATATGGACGAGCGGTTCGCGCGTGCCTCTACCGGCTATCACGCGCCGCGGCAATTCGCGTGGATCTGATGGAACCGGCGGATACGCTGACCGGTTATCTTGTTTCGATATTCCAACGAAGGGCGCTTGTCATGGCTACCACCTCCGATTCCACCACTGCACACGACCATCTCGACGCAGCCAAGGACGCCGCGAAGACCGCGACCGACGAGGCCGTCAAGGCGACCTCGACTGCGTCGCAGCTGCTGAAGGACAGCGCGAGCAAGATCGGCAAGGAAGCCGTCGATCGCGCGAAAAGCTATGCCGAGGACGGCAAGGCCCGCGCTGGCGGTGCGCTCGATGAAGTCGTCAAGATGATCAACGATGCCGCGGGCACGGTCGACGAAAAGCTCGGCGAGCAGTACGGCGCCTATGCCCGTACCGCCGCGACCAAGGTCTCGGATTTCTCCGAAGGCCTCAAGGCCAAGCAGCTCGACGATCTGATCGAGGACGCGCGTGACTTCGTCCAGAAGAGCCCGGCGGTCGCGATCGGCACCGCAGCGGCGGTCGGTTTCGTGCTCGTCCGCCTGTTGCAGGCCGGGCTCGCCGCCGATCGTGACGACAAGGCTTGAGCGCAAGCGTTTCGGGGGCACCGATGAAGGACATAGCTAGCTCGGGCGTGGTGGCGGACGAAGGGATCGCCACCCTGCTCTCCCGCGTCGTCGGCGACGCGCAGGACGTCGTGCGCAGTGAGATCGACCTGCAGAAGGCCAAGGTCGGCGCAAAGGTCGGCCAGGCCAAGAGCGGCGTCGTGCTGATCGTGGTCGCGCTGCTGCTCGCGAGCCTTGGCTCGACCGCGCTCGTCGTCGGCTTGCTGATGATCCTGACGCCGCTGATCGGGCCGGTCGCGGCAACCGCGATCGTGGCTGGCATTCCGCTCGCGCTCGCCGGCCTGCTCGGGTTCCTCGCGACCCGCCACTTCAAGCGGATCTTCGGATCTGCGGAGACGATCGCATGACCGGTCTCGATCCCAAAGTCGCGTTGGCCCAGGCCCGCGCGGATGCGGCACGCGCCCGACTGTCGACGACGGTCAGCGCGTTGCAGCACAAGGCCAGCCCGCAAGTGATGGCGCAGGATGTCGCCGACACGATCAAGGAGCGCGGCATGGAAGCGATGGCGGTCGCGGTCGATACCGCCAAGCGCCAGCCGGTGCCGGTCGGCGTCGGGCTCGGGCTGCTCGGCCTGTTCCTCGCGCGTGGACCGATTGCAAAGCTGATCCGTCGCGCAACCGCTTCAAAGACCGAGAGTTAATCGCTCGCCACCCCATGACACAGAGGATCCCAGCGATGAAAGATGCCCACCCCCACGCCACATCCTCGAGCAAGCCGACGAGCGTCGAGTCGGTACGCGCGAGTGCGAGCCATGCGCTCGACACGACGACCGCTTCGGTGCGCGATCTGACCGGCAAGGCCGCAAGCGGGATCGAAGCCAATCCGATGTCGGCGCTCGTCGGCGGGATCGCGCTCGGCGCGATCGTCGCGGCGTTCGTCCCGCGCACCGCGCAGGAGGCTCGCTTGCTCTCAACGGTCGGCCAGCGGCTGAGCAACACCGCATACGGCGCTGTCGATGCGGCGAAGGATACCGCGAAGTCCGAGCTCGGCGTGCTCGGCCTGTCGCGTGATTCAGCGCGCGATCAAGCCTCGCGTATCCTCGAGGGCGTGATCAAGGCGATCTCGACCGCAGCGCTCGCCGCGCTGACCGCCGCCAACGACACGTCGGCGGCCAAAAAGGCGCCAACGGGCGAATAATCCCGCCTCTACGGTTCCCGAAGGCGTGGTTCGCGACTAGGACGTCGCGAACCACGCCTTTTTATTTCGGGAAACCGCACATGAGCAAGCTCCACCTCGTCTTCGGCGGCCGCGTCGCTGATCCGCGCACGCTCGACTTCGACGATCTGTCGTCGATCGATATCGTCGGGGTGTTTCCGGATTATGCCAGCGCCGAAAAGGCCTGGCGCGCGGCCGCGCAGCGGACGGTCGACGACGCCGAGATGAAGTATGTCGTGGTGCATTTGCACCGCCTGCTGCAGCCGGATCTGCTTGCGCCGGGGGCGTGATTAAACTCCCTCTTCCGCTTGCGGGAGAGGGTGCCCGAGCGCAGCGAGGTCGGGTGAGGGCTGTATGCGAACAGCACTGCCCTCACCCCGCGCCGCCTTCGGCGTCTACCCCTCTCCCGCAAGCGGGAGAGGGAGATAATCAGATAAATTCGATCTTCGAGACGACGTAGTAGCGGTCGCCCGACGGCACCGTCACTTCGACCTCGTCCTCGAGCTTGCGCCCGATCAGCGCGCGGCCCAGCGGCGAATTGTACGAGATCCGACCGCCCTTGGCGTCGGCCTCGGTCTGGCCGACGATCTGATATTTGACCGGCTTGTCGTCCTCGTCGAGCAACGTCACGGTCGCGCCGAAGACCACCTTGTCGCCCGACAGATCCTTGGGATCGATGACCTGCGCACGCGCCAGCTTGTCCTCGATGTCGCTGATCGAAGCTTCGATCTGGCCCTGGCGCTCCTTGGCGGCGTGATATTCGGCGTTCTCCGAGAGATCGCCATGCGCACGCGCTTCCTCGATCGCGTCGACGATAGTCGGACGCTCCGCCTTAAGCCGTTTCAGATCCGCATTGAGCCGGTCATGACCCTCTTGCAGCATCGGCATCTTTTCGACGGTAGCCATCCCTCTTCGTCCTTCGTCTTCAAAATTCCCCGGTTGGCCGACCCGCCCTGGGCCCGCCCGCACGATGTTATGATGTGGGGAATTACTTGTGCGAGTGCGAATAATAGGATTGCAGCGGCCGTACTTCAAGGCTGCGTGTCGAAAGCGCGACGATTGCCTGTGCCGCCTCGACGCTTGCCGGCGCCGTGGTGAAGTACGGAATTTTCTGCGCGAGCGCCGAGCCGCGGATCGGCGAGCTGTCCTTGAGGCTCTGCCACCCCTCGGTGGTGTTGAAGATCAGGTCGATCCCGCCATCCTTGATCCGGTCGACGATGTGCGGCCGCCCCTGCGCCACCTTGTTGACGCGCTCGACCGTAACTCCGTTTTCGGTCAGGTAATCAGCGGTCCCGCCGGTCGCGACGATCGTGAAGCCATGCGCGAAGAGCGCGCGCACGCCCGGCAGGATCACCGGCTTGTCGCCGTCCTTGACGCTGACGAACAACGCGCCGCTCTTGGGCAGCACGGTCCCTGCCCCCAATTGCGACTTGGCGAAGGCGAGCGTGAAATCGGGATCGATTCCCATCACTTCGCCCGTGCTTTTCATTTCGGGTGACAGGACAGGATCGACACCGGGGAAGCGGTTGAACGGGAAGACGGCTTCCTTGACCGCGTAATAGTCGATGTGGCGGTCGATCTTGGGCAAGTCGGCGAGCTTCTCGCCCGCCATCACGCGCGCGGCGATCTTGGCGATCGGTGCGCCGATGGCTTTCGCGACGAACGGCACGGTGCGCGAAGCGCGCGGGTTGACCTCGATGAGATAGACGAGGCCGTCCTTGACCGCGAACTGGATGTTCATCAGCCCGACCACCGACAGCGCCTTGGCGAGCGCGACGGTCTGCCGCTCGATCTCGGCGATGATCTCAGGCGAGAGCGAGTAAGGCGGGATCGAGCAGGCGCTGTCCCCCGAATGGACGCCGGCTTCCTCGATATGCTGGAGCACGCCTGCGACGGTCACGTCGGTACCATCGGAGATCGCATCGACATCGACTTCGATCGCGTCGCGCAGATACTGGTCGATCAGCACGGGCGATTCGCCCGACACCTGCACCGCGGTCTGGATATATTCCTCGAGCTGCGGACGACCGTCGACGATCTCCATCGCGCGGCCGCCGAGCACGTAGCTCGGGCGCATCAGCACGGGATAGCCGATCCGCTCGGCAGCAACGATCGCCTCCTCGCGGCTGCGCGCGAGGCCGTTGGCGGGCTGGCGCAGGCCGAGCTTGTTGATGAGGGCGGCGAACCGCTCGCGGTCCTCGGCGAGATCGATCGCGTCGGGGCTGGTGCCGAGGATCGGGATCCCGGCATCCTGCAGCGCCTGTGCGAGGTTGAGCGGGGTCTGCCCGCCGAACTGGACGATCACGCCGTGGAGCGTCCCGTTCGACATCTCGACGTGCAGGATCTCGAGCACGTCTTCGGCGGTCAGCGGCTCGAAGTACAAGCGGTCGGAGGTATCATAGTCGGTCGACACCGTTTCTGGGTTGCAGTTGACCATGATCGTCTCATAGCCAGCGTCACCCAGCGCGAAGCAGGCGTGGCAGCAGCAATAGTCGAACTCGATCCCCTGCCCGATCCGGTTCGGACCGCCGCCGAGGATCACGACCTTCTTGCGGTCGGTCGGCTGGCTCTCGCATTCGGGCTCACCGAAGCTCGGGGCTTCGTAGGTCGAATACATATAGGGCGTCTTGGCGTCGAACTCGGCCGCGCAGGTGTCGATCCGCTTGAACACCGGGCGCACCCCAAGCTTGTGGCGCGCCGCGCGCACCTCGGCCTCGGTCGTGCCGCCAGTCATCATCTGGACGACGTCGTGGATCAGCCCACCGCGCGCGGTGCCGCGCTCGCGCAAATTCGCCGATTGCAGTGCGAGGAACGCCAGACGCTTGTCGCTGAAGCCCATCGCCTTCAGGCGGCGCATCCCCGCCGCATCGCGCGGCAAGCCATCGGTGCAGACCTCATTTTCGGCCGCGACGATCTCGGCGATGCGCTCGAGGAACCACGGGTCGTATTTGGCGAGCGCGTGCACCTCGGCAACCGAGAAACCCTCGCGCAGCGCCTGCGCCGCGACGAGCAGCCGGTCGGGCGTGGCGATCGACAGCGCCGCCTCGATCTCCTCGCGCGGCGCACCGGCGAGGCGGTCGACGATGTTGAAGCCGCTGAGCCCCGTCTCGAGCCCGCGGAGTGCCTTTTGCATCGATTCATGGATGTTGCGGCCGATCGCCATCACTTCGCCGACCGACTTCATCGCGGTCGACAGCACGGCTTCGGCGCCCTTGAACTTCTCGAACGCGAAGCGCGGGATCTTGGTGACGACGTAATCGATCGTCGGCTCGAACGACGCCGGCGTCGCGCCGGTAATGTCGTTGGTGATCTCGTCAAGCGTATAGCCGACCGCCAGCTTGGCGGCGACCTTGGCGATCGGGAAGCCCGTCGCCTTCGACGCCAGCGCCGAGGAGCGCGACACGCGCGGGTTCATCTCGATCACGATCAGGCGCCCGTCCTTGGGGTTGACCGCGAACTGGACGTTCGAGCCCCCGGTCTCGACGCCGATCTCGCGCAGGCACGCGATGCTCGCGTTGCGCATTATCTGATATTCCTTGTCGGTCAGCGTCAGCGCGGGCGCGACGGTGATCGAGTCGCCCGTATGGACGCCCATCGGATCGACATTCTCAATGGAACAAATGATGATGCAATTGTCGGCGCGGTCGCGCACGACTTCCATCTCATATTCCTTCCAGCCGATCAGCGATTCCTCGATCAGCACTTCGGTGGTTGGCGAAAGGTCGAGCCCGCTGCGCACGATGTTGAGGAATTCCTCGCGATTATAGGCGATGCCGCCGCCCGATCCGCCCATCGTGAAGCTCGGCCGGATGATCGCCGGCAGCCCGGTCCGCTCCAACCCGGCGAGCGCTTCCTCGACGGTGTGGGCGATCGCCGAGCGCGCGGATTCGAGACCGATCTTGGTCATCGCATCCTTGAACTTCAGCCGGTCCTCGGCCTTGTCGATCGCCTCGGCATCGGCACCGATCATCTCGACATTGTATTTCGCGAGCGTGCCGTCGTTGAACAAAGCGAGCGCGGTGTTGAGCGCGGTCTGCCCGCCCATCGTCGGCAGCAGCGCCATCACGTCGTTCGGGCGCGCGGCGACTTCCTTGGCGATGATCTTCGCCACGATCTCGGGCGTGATCGGCTCGATATAGGTCGCGCCCTCGGCCTCGCTCCAGCCGACCAGCTCGGGGTCGGTCATGATCGTCGCCGGGTTCGAATTGACCAGGACGATGCGATAGCCCTCCTCGCGCAGCGCCTTGATCGCCTGCGTGCCCGAATAATCGAACTCGCACGCCTGGCCGATGACGATCGGCCCCGCGCCGATGACGAGGATGGTATTGATGTCGGTGCGTTTTGGCATGTCAGCTAATCAGTCCGGTTTCGGCGGTGCAACCCCAGCCGTCATATTCCACGTCGTAGATCAGTTCGATCTGCAGGCAGCGCTTGGTCAGCGCACGGATCGCGGCTTCGTCCGAAGTCTGCTCGCAGCCGAGGAAGAGCGAGATTTCGCCCTCCTCATCCTCTTCGCGCTCGATCACTTCGAAGCCGAGTTCCTCGGCATCCTCCTCGAGCCGGTCGAGCGCGGGCTCGGACCCGCGGAAGCTCACGTCCACGGCGCGGACGATATCCGAGCGGTCGCCATTCTCGGCGAGGCTGGCGAGCACCTCCTTGTCGGCGCTCCATTCTTCTTCGAGCCGGGCGGGATCGACGTCTGGGAGGGTCATATGTATCCTTAAGAAACCCGAGTGAAGCACGAGCGGTACGCCACAAAATACATAGCTAATCAGCTCTTAAATATATGATCTAACAGGAGATCGAATAGCTTCTTTGCGGCTTCCGCAATGGCCTGATCCTTATAGTTGTGGATAATGCTGCTTAACATTCTTAATAACGTTTCTTGTATAAGGTAGACTCTCACGGAACCTGCCCGCAACAACTCTCGTCCAGCGGCGATTTGCGCTATGAACCGATCACGGAGATCCACGTCACCATTAATCGAGTTTTCAGATTTTAGGCGACCATACAGATCCTCAGCAGCATTATCTATTTCCTGCCTGGAGTTATCATTTATCGTAACGACGCGATCCGACGCAGGGATTATCACGCTCTGAAAATCTGCGGACACCACCTCGATTTCATCGAGCTGTGCCATCGAGAGACCAGCCACCACCCTATCAACCCACGATTTTCCGCCGTAACTGTAAGCTTTGATCGGCAAAAAGCTTGAGTTTGCTTCTTCGAAGACTGCGTCGTACTCAAGCGAGGTGCCTGGCCCCGGAAACATAGCGTCATCACCGAAATAACGAAGAGCATTCGCTCTAGATATCTCTATTAAGTCGCCCGCAAATGAACTGGGAAGGCGCTGAATTGCATCAAGAATTTGCAACCGGTCCAAAGCAGAATTCAGCAGAATTTCACTTACTTCCAGGTTGAATTTCTCCCGAATTCTCTCTTTGATATCCTCGATGAACGCGCCATTTGACCTCCCTGCCCCAGCAAAAGATTCCAGGATCAAAGCTGCAATATGATCTGCAAGATCATTATTCACACCAGCATCCCCACGAACTTCTCGAACAGATACAGACTGTCCTGCGGGCCGGGGCTCGCCTCGGGGTGATATTGCACGCTGAAGGCGGGGCGGTCGGTCAGCTCCAGGCCGGCGTTCGAGCCGTCGAACAGCGAGACGTGCGTCTCGCGCACGCTCGCCGGCAGGCTCGCACGCTCGACTGCGAAGCCGTGGTTCATCGAGGTGATCTCGACTGCGCCGTCGCTCAGGCGCTGCACCGGATGGTTGGCGCCGCGATGGCCCTGGAACATCTTGGTGGTGGTCGCGCCGACCGCGAGGCCGAGCAGCTGATGGCCGAGGCAAATGCCGAACAGCGGCTTGCCGGTTTCGAGCAGCTGACGGATCACGGGGACGGCATAGATGCCGGTCGCGGCGGGGTCGCCGGGGCCGTTCGACAGGAAGATGCCGTCGGGCTCGAGCGCCATCACTTCGTCGAAGGTCGCGCCGGCGGGAACGACCGAGACGTCGGCGCCGGCGGCGACGAGGTTGCGGAAAATGTTGCGCTTCGAGCCGTAGTCGATCGCGACGACGTGGGGGCGCTTGGGTGCAGGTTTCTCGACTTCGCTCGAAACGAACGGCTGGAGAGACATGCTCGCGTCCGCGTTGAGCGGCGCACTCTCTTCTCCGTTCGTGTCGAGCGAAGTCGAGACACCGCTCTCCCCGTACCCCGCGCCCAGATTCCACACGCCGCCGGCCCAGCCGTAATCCATCGCGGTCGTCACTTCGATCGCGAGGTCCATCCCCTCCAGCCCAGGCCACGCCTGCGCCATCGCCAGCAATGCCGGCACGTCGAACACGCCGTCCGCCGCATGCGCGATCACCGCGTTCGGCGCGCCGCCGCTACGGATCCGCCGCGTGAGAGCCCGCGTATCGACGCCCGACAGCCCGATCCGCCCGTGCTTGGCCATCCACGCATCGAGCCGCTCGACGCTGCGGAAGTTGCTCGGGCCCGTCACGTCCTCGCGCACGATCATGCCGAGCGCGTGGGGGTTGTCGGCCTCGATATCGTCGGCATTGGCGCCGACATTGCCGATGTGGGGAAAGGTGAAGGTGACCATCTGCCCGGCAAAGCTCGGATCGGTCATGATCTCCTGATAGCCCGTCATCGCGGTGTGGAAGCACACCTCGCCGACGGCCGCGCCTTCCGCGCCGAAGCCACGGCCCCACACGACCTCGCCGCTGGAGAGCACCAGCACGCCGGTGGCGCCTTCAGGAGCCTTGGACGCGGTCGTAGGATAGGCGTCGGCCATTGCGGCGGGCACTCCGTGTTAATTGTCGATGTCGCTAAGGGGCGGGAACTAGAAGTGCTCGGCCCCGAGGTCAATCTGATAAACGGGGCGTCGATCGGATAAACCCGCTAGGGTCTCCGCCACACGAAAAGGACCCGTAATGATTCGCGACGACATCAAGGCTGCCCTCATCACCGCGATGAAGGGCGGCGACAAGGCGACCACCGCCACCCTCCGCCTCGTCCAGAGCGCGATCAAGAATCGCGACATCGAGGCACGTACCGGCAAGGCGCCCGACGATGACGACGCGCTGGTGGTCGAAGTGCTGCAGAAGATGGTCAAGCAACGCCGCGAGTCGATCGAGATGTTCGTCAAGGGCGGGCGCCAGGAGCTCGCCGATGGCGAAGCGGCCGAGGTCGCGGTGATCGAGCGCTTCCTGCCGACGCAGATGGACGAAGCGGCGACTGCGGCGGCGATCGAGGCGATCAAGGCCGAGCTAGGGGCGACCGGCATGAAGGACATGGGCCGCGTGATGGCCGAGCTGAAGGCGCGCCATGCGACGACGCTGGATATGAGCAAGGCGAGTGCGGCGGTGAAGGCGGCGCTTTCGTAATCCTCGACGGGAGGACGCGCTCCTCCACCGTTCGTTTCGAGCGAAGTCGAGAAACCGGCGACGGCGCTCGACACGAACGGCACGATGCGCGCATTATGGGCGCATGGCGTTTTGGGCATACATACTCCGCTGCTCCGACGGCAAATTCTACACGGGTCACACCGACAATCTCGATCGCCGGATTGGCGAGCACCAGACCGGCGCACATTGTGAGTTCACTTCGCGGCGCATGCCGGTGGCATTGGTGTGGAGCGAATATTTCCCAAGCCGGATCGAAGCGCTCGAGGCCGAGCGGATGGTCGGCGGCTGGTCGCGCGCGAAGAAGGAGGCGTTGATCGCGGGAAATTGGTCCTTGGTGTCGCATTTCGCCCGCCCGCCGAAAGAGCGAACCGCCGCCCCAACAGACACCATTTGCTCCCCGTTTGTTTCGAGCGAAGTCGAGAAACCCGGCAGCAGCTCCGGTTTCTCCACTTCGCTCGAAACGAACGGATGGGCGGATGCTCCCTCAGTCGTAGAACCTCGCGTATGACCCTCTCCCCGCAATTCCTCGACGAACTCCGCGCGCGCACCCTGCTGTCGAGCTTGGTCGGCCAGACCACCAAGCTCCAGAAGGCCGGCCGCGAGTGGCGCGCGTGCTGCCCGTTCCACAACGAGAAGACCCCGTCGTTCTACGTTAACGACGACAAGGGCTTCTACCATTGCTTCGGCTGCTCGGCGCATGGCGACGCGATCCGCTGGATGACCGACCAGCGCGGCCTGCCCTTCATGGATGCCGTCAAGGAGCTCGCCCAAAACGCCGGGATGGAACTCCCGGCAATGGACCCGCGCGCCGCAGAGAAGGCCGAGGCCGCCAAGGGCCTACACGAGGCGTGCGCCGACGCCGCCAGCTGGTTCACCGACCAGCTCAACGGCCTCGCCGGCGCCACCGCACGCGACATCCTTACCAAGCGCGGCATCAAGCCCGAGACCGCGCGCGAATTCGGGCTCGGCTTCGCCCCCGATTCTCGTGGCGCCCTCAAGGGCGCGCTGAAGGACTATGGCGACCCGCTGCTGGTCGAGGCGGGCCTGCTCATCAAGGTGGAGGAAAAGACCCCGTACGACCGCTTCCGCGGCCGCCTGATGATCCCGATCCGCGACCCGCGCGGCCGCACCATCGCGTTCGGCGGGCGGATCATCGGCGATGGCGAGCCGAAATATCTCAACTCGCCCGAGACCCCGCTCTTCGACAAGGGCCGCACGCTCTACAATCTCGACAAGGCCGCCCCCGCCACGCGGAAGACCGGCCGCGTGCTGGTGGTCGAGGGCTATATGGACGTCATCGCGCTCGCCCAGGCGGGGTTCCGCGAGGCGGTCGCCCCGCTCGGCACCGCGCTGACCGAAGCGCAGCTCGAGCGGCTGTGGCGGCTCGCCGAGGTCCCGATCCTGTGCTTCGACGGCGACAGCGCGGGGCAGAAGGCCGCGATCCGCGCCGCGCACCGTGCCACTCCCCTGCTCCAGCCCGGCCGCAGCCTCGCCTTCGTCACGCTCCCGCCGGGCGTCGATCCCGACGATCTCGTCCGCACCAAGGGCCCCGGCGCGCTCGAGGCGCTGCTCGCCAAGCCCGAGCCGCTGGTCGACCGGCTGTGGGCGAGCGAATTCGCCGCCGAACCGCTCACCACCCCCGAACAGCGCGCCGGCCTCAAGCAACGCCTCACCGAGATCGCCAACACGATCGCCGATGCCAATGTGAAGTCGGAATATATCGCCGAATTCCGCCGCCGCACCGACGCGCTCAACGCCCGCCCGCCCCGCGCGCCGTTCGTGCCCCGCCCGCAAGGCGGCGGGCGCAAGGGCAATCAGCCGTGGAAACCCGCTCCGGGCCCGGTCGGCGACGGCGCCAAGGGCATCCACGCACGCGGCATGGACGGCGTGCTGACCAAGCCGGTGCTGATCGGCCTGCTCCGCCATCCGACCGAAATCGGGCGCCATATCGGTGAGCTCAGCCGCCTCACCATCACCGATCACCGCCTCTCGCACCTGCTCGATGCGATGATTGATGCAGCCGTTGAAGAACAGACGCTTGATAGTGAGCGCCTTCTTACCATATTGGCCACATCTGGATTTGATATAATCGCGCACGATCTGTTGCGGGCCGACCAACTCATGTGTTCGTTCACCCAAAGAGATGCCGAGCCCGCCAGGGCACGCGAGGAGCTCGATGAGGCGATCGCGATCCTGGTGGCGCGGCCTGAAGTGGACGCGGCTCTGGCCGAAGCGACGGCGATGATGCAGACCGATTATTCGGATGAGGCGTTCGAGCGGCAAGTGTCGCTCGTGAAGGAACAACAGGCTCTGGACGCGCGACTCGCCAATCTGGTGCAGTCGAACGAGGACGCCAGGGCTTTTGCTGAGGGCAGTTGATGGCGAAGACGGATATGGCGGATGTCGGTGAAACCACCGAGGGTAGCGATGCGCCGCTGATCGATTTGAACGATGCGTCGATCAAGAAGGTGATCGCCCGCGCCAAGAAGCGTGGCTACATCACCTACGAGCAGCTGAACGAAGCGCTCCCGCAGGGCGAGATGTCGTCCGACCAGATCGAGGACATCAGCGCCGCGCTGAGCGAAATGGGCATCAACATCGTCGAGAATGACGAGCAGGGCGAAGAAGGCGACGAGCAGCCCAAGCAGGACGACGAGGACGATGCCGAGACGGCCGAGCCGGGCGAAGATGCCGGCCCCGCGCTCGACGTCAAGAAGAAGGAAGTCATCGATCGTACCGACGATCCGGTGCGGATGTACCTGCGCGAGATGGGCGCGGTCGAATTGCTCAGCCGCGAGGGCGAAATCGCGATCGCCAAGCGGATCGAGGCCGGTCGCGACACGATGATCCTGGGTCTGTGCGAATCGCCGATCACCTTCAACGCGATCATCGATTGGTCGACCGCGCTCAACGAGGGCACGATGCAGCTGCGCGAGATCATGGATCTCGACGCAATGCTGTCTAAGGATCCCGCGCCTGAGGCGATGGCCGAAGCCGAAGAGGGCGACGGCGAGATTTCCGAGAAGAACGCCGGCCCGTCGTTCAAGGAAGAGGCCGAGCCCGAAGAGCCGTCGGTCGACGAGGACGAGGATGGCGAGCGCCGCACGCCGCGCGCGTCCGACGACGAGGAAGAGGACAACACGCTCAGCCTCGCGCAGATGGAAGAGCAGCTGAAACCCATCGCGCTCGAACGCTTCGCCAACATCACCGCGCTCTACAAGAAGTTCTCCAAGATCCAGCAGTCGCGGCTCGACGCGATGGCGGGCGGCGGCGAACTGTCGAGCGGCGACGAGAAGAAGTATCACAAGCTGCGCGAGGAGCTCACCGCCGAGGTCGAGAGCGTCCAGTTCCACAACGCCAAGATCGAATATCTGGTCGACCAGCTCTATGCCTTCAACCGGCGCCTGACCGCGCTGGGCGGCCAGATGCTGCGCCTTGCCGAGCGCCACAAGGTGCCGCGCAAGGACTTCCTCGATCGTTACATCGGCCACGAGCTCGACGAGCAGTTCCTCCCGTCGGTCGCCAAGATCGACAAGAAGTGGACCGCTTTTGTCACCAACGAGAGCGACGCCGCCGACCGTATCCGCACCGAGATTTCGGAGATTAGCCAGGCCACCGGCATGGCGCTCACCGAGTTCCGTCGCATCGTCAACATGGTCCAGAAGGGCGAGCGCGAGGCGCGGATCGCCAAGAAGGAGATGGTCGAGGCGAACCTGCGGCTCGTGATCTCGATCGCCAAGAAGTACACCAACCGTGGCCTGCAGTTCCTGGATCTCATCCAGGAGGGCAATATCGGCCTGATGAAGGCGGTCGATAAGTTCGAATATCGCCGCGGCTACAAATTCTCGACCTATGCGACGTGGTGGATCCGTCAGGCGATCACGCGCTCGATCGCCGATCAGGCGCGCACCATCCGCATCCCGGTGCACATGATCGAAACGATCAACAAGCTGGTCCGCACCAGCCGGCAGTTCCTCCACGAGCAGGGCCGCGAACCCACGCCCGAGGAAATGGCCGAGCGTCTGTCGATGCCGCTCGAGAAGGTCCGCAAGGTGATGAAGATCGCCAAGGAGCCGATCAGCCTCGAGACGCCGATCGGCGACGAGGAGGATTCGCATCTCGGCGATTTCATCGAGGACAAGAACGCGATCATCCCGGTCGATGCCGCGATCCAGGCGAACCTCAAGGAAACCGTCACGCGCGTGCTGGCGTCGCTCACCCCGCGCGAGGAGCGCGTGCTGCGCATGCGTTTCGGGATCGGCATGAACACCGACCACACGCTCGAGGAAGTCGGCCAGCAATTCTCGGTCACGCGCGAGCGTATTCGCCAGATCGAGGCGAAGGCGCTGCGCAAGCTCAAGCATCCGAGCCGCAGTCGCAAGATGCGGTCGTTCCTCGACCAGTAAGCCAGACGGCAGCGGTGGCCCGGCGCCACCGCTGCCGCTTTGCCGGGCGACCGCTCCGTCGCAATACCGTCAGATACGCGATTTGCGTACCGCCGACCCTCGCAAATCCGCCGCAAGATGGGTCCATTTCGGCGTGACCGTGTGACGGCGACGGCGACTTTTGCGTACGCCTTGCGCAATGTCGTCGCACCCCGCCCTCGCCGCTGACCAGCTCGTCACCGCCTCGGACCTCGTGCGCCATTTCGGCGCGTGGCAGGAGCGCGCCGCGCGTGCCCCGCTCTATGTCCTCCATCGCGGTCGCCCGCGCTTCGTGCTGACCTCGATCGAGACGATGGATGCGCTGTGCGCGGCGCAACCCTCGCTGCCTGCTCCAACGCCCATCGATGCGATCGCGGTGCTCGATGCGATCGGCGACTCGGTGCTCGTCGCCGATTCGTCTGGCGCGATCCTCGGCTCGAGCCGGGCGGCGCGTGCGTATTTCGGAGTTCTGGCGCGACCGGGCGCGCCCGTCGATGCGATCGTGCCGCCTGGCGTCCGCGCGACGCTTGCCGCGGCAATCCGCCACGTGATCGACCGCGGCATCGGCGAGCGGCTCGAAATCGCATCGGCGGCGCGCGCGCGGCGGAAGCTGTTGCTCGCGATCGAGCCGGCCGGTGGCGGCGTCGCGATCATCGCTCAAGACGCGACACGCGATCGCGACTCGCGCGCAGCGCACGCAACCAGCGCGGCGCTCGCCGTCGCCGGAATCGCGACCGTAACGCTCGATCCCGACGGCATGCTCGGCGAGCCGATCAGCGGGGCGTTCGGCGCGATGCTCGACCTCGCTTCTGCGGTGCCGTTCCAGCAGCGCTTCGCCGCTTTCTTCGCAGCGGACGAACGCCCCGCGTTCGAGGCGGCGCTCGCCGACGCGCTCGGCGGCAAGCCGACCGCCCCGCTCGACAGCGCTCTGCTCCGCGCCGCCCATCCGGCGCTTCGCGTCCGGATTGCGCTCGCGCCGATCCGCCGCGATGGCGCGATCGTCGGCGCGGTCGCGGTGATCATAGCCGCGTGTCAGATCAGCGATCTGGTTTAGGTACCCTTAACTGCCTCTAAACCAGCTCTTTACGCGGTTCGGTATATCCCTTTGTTGCACTCCTCGCAGCGAACAACGCCCGCGCCACTTCCGGCTCGGGGCAAGAGGGACAATACGGAGCTCATGGCGATCGCATCCAATCATTCCACGACAGCGGCAGACGCAGGCTGCATCGCGGCCCTGGCGATCGACGACGGCGTTGCCGGGCACACGCTGTTCCGGCGGTTGTCGACGCCTGGTGCTGCCGGACGCGACCTCGCCGATGCCGTGCACGCCTTGTGCTCGGTCCACGGCCGGCTCAACGATTTGTTCGACGAAGCCGCGCGGCACAGCGTGGCCGAGCTCGACAATCGCTGGATCGCCGCGGCCGCCGCGGGCTTCCAGCTCGAACGCGGCTATCTCGCGCATCTGACGGCCGCGGTCGGGCCACTGCCATCGACACCGGGCCAGGCCGAGAGCGACGCCGCCTTCGCCGCGATGCGCCATACCTTCGACATGCTCGCGCGGTCGGATCGCGCAGGCTGCTCGACCGGCGCGGCGCTCGCGCTGGTGATCGACTGGCACGCCTTCCGCGCAATCCTCGATGCGGCGGCGCGCCGGGCCGGCTCGACGATCGCCGCGACGCAGCTTCCCGACATCGCCGAAACCAAGACGATCGCCGATGGCCACGGCGCCAGCGCCGCAGTGCGCCGCGCGATGGCGTTCGGTGCGCAACAAACCTTCGCGCAGCATCGCGGCCTGTGCGACTTGATCGAGGCGCGCGCGATCGCGCGCGATCGGCTCTAGCCGCGGCTTGCACTGCGCCCCCGTTTCCCTCTATCGCCGTACCCGGTATTCAAATGAAACGGGATTGCAGCGATGAAGCGTTTCGAGGGCACACAGGGCTATGTCGCGACCGATGACCTCAAGGTCGCGGTCAACGCCGCTGTCACGCTGCGCCGTCCGCTGCTCGTCAAGGGCGAGCCCGGCACCGGCAAGACGGTGCTCGCGTATGAGATCGCCAAGGCACTGGGTGCCGAGCTGATCGAGTGGAACATCAAGTCGACCACCAAGGCCCAACAGGGCCTGTACGAATATGACGCCGTCGCGCGGCTACGCGACGGTCAGCTCGGCGACGAACGCGTCCATGACATCGCCAATTACATCCGCCGCGGAAAATTGTGGGAAGCCTTTACCCGCGACACGCCGCCGGTCCTGCTGATCGACGAGATCGACAAGGCCGACATCGAATTCCCCAACGATCTGTTGCAGGAACTCGATCGCATGGAATTCCATGTCTACGAGACCAAGGAGACGGTCCGCGCGGTCGAGCGCCCGATCGTCATCATCACCAGCAACAACGAGAAGGAACTGCCCGACGCATTCCTGCGCCGCTGCTTCTTCCACTATATCAAATTTCCCGACCGTGCGACGATGCAGGCGATCGTCGACGTCCACTTCCCCGGCATCCAGAAGATCCTCGTCAACCGCGCGATGGATATCTTCTACGACGTGCGCGACGTCCCCGGCCTCAAGAAGAAGCCGAGCACGAGCGAATTGCTCGACTGGCTCAAGCTGCTGCTCCACGAGGACATGCCGCTCGACGTCTTGCAGAACCGCGATCCGACCAAGGCGATCCCGCCGCTCCACGGCGCGCTGCTCAAGAACGAGCAGGACGTGATGCTGTTCGAACGCCTCGCCTTCATGGCCAAACGACAGCAGAACAAGGGCTGAGCGGTTGATCGCACGCGATCCGGTCGAACGATGGTAACCTCAGCTTAAACCCTTTCCCGTTACGCGGTCTTTGGGGGGCACCCGGTATCGGATGCCTGTATGCGTAACCTTTTTCCCTTGCTGTTCGCGGCCGCGCTGCTGCCGCTCGGTATGCCCGCAGGTGCGAAGACCTCGCTGCTCGACTATGTCGGCCAGTGCGTACCGTTCGCGCGCGCGGCCTCGGGCATCGCGATCTATGGCGACGCCTGGACCTGGTGGACGCAAGCCGCGGGACGGTATCAGCGCGGCGATATCCCCCGCCCTGGCGCGGTGATCGTGTTCGAACGCACGTCGCGGCTGCCGCTCGGCCATGTCGCGGTGATCAGTCGGGTGGTCGACAGCCATGTCGTGATGGTGACGCACGCCAATTGGTCGCGCCAGAACGGCGAACGCGGCCATGCCGAGCAGGACGTCACGCTCACCGACGTTTCGCCACGCGGCGACTGGAGCGCGGTCAAGGTGTGGTACCGCGACATGGATGGCCTGGGGAGCACGGTCTACCCGACCTACGGCTTCGTTTATGGCAGCACGCTCGATCATGGCAGCCGCGCCCAGCCCGCCCCCGAACTCACCGGACGCGATCCCGATTATGTCGGCGCGCTGATCGACTCGTACGTTCGGTAAAGCGTTAACCATCGCGCAACGTCGCGTCGCTAGACCCGCCGTATCGGGGGGCGTATCGGGTGCAGCGGCAATTTTCCTTCTTCCTTGCGGCGATCATGCTGCTTGGCCTCGGCCTGCGAACCGCCGCGGCGACGGGCGGGCTGTGGCTCGATGAAGCGTGGTCGGCCGAGCTCGCGCACATGGCGGGGACGCCGCTCGGGGTTTTCCTCAAGATCAATCACGACAACAATCACCATCTCAATTCGCTATGGTTGCAGTTCGTCGGCTTCGACGCGCCGCCATTGCTGCAGCGCGCGCTGTCGATCGTCGCTGGCACGCTGGCGATTCCCGTCGCCGCGGAGATCTTTCGTCGACGCAGCCACGGCATCGCGCTGATCGCAGCGCTGCTGTTCGCCGTCTCGCCGATGGTCGTGACGATGGGATCGGAAGCGCGCGGCTATGCGGGCATGTCGCTCGCCTTGCTCCTCGCGATCCTGCTCATCGATCGCTGGCTGGTCGACGAACGCGGCGAGCGTACGCGGATGCGGCTGGCCTTGTGCTTTGCGCTCGGCGCGCTGTCGCAACTGACGATGCTGTTCGGCTGCATTGCCCTGATCGGCTGGGTGTTCTTGACGCTGCACGCGCGACACGGCGTTGTCGTCGCCGCGAGGCGGGCGCTCGTCCTGTTCTTTCCAGCGGTGATCACGCTCGGCGTCGTGCTCGGCGTCCTCGCCGGGGCGGCCTTGGCCAGCCCGCTGGGATTTCAATTCGGCGATTACAAACCGTTCGAGCTTCTGCTCTTCCTCCACGCGATCGTCGAGATGCTCGGCTATACGATTGGCTGGCCGATCGTTTCGCTCTGGCTGATGCCCGCCGCGCTGATCCTGGTGGTTCTGGCGCGGCGTCTCGGCACCGACCGCGCGATTTTCTATACGCTCGCGATAGCGGCGTTTCCGGTGACCCTCGCCATCCTCCACGCCGGCAATCCCGGGCACCCGCGCTATTACCTGGTGGCAGCGCTTGCCTTGCTGTTGCTGATCGCCGAGGCCAGCGGAACGATGATCGCGCGGGGCGGGTGGCACCGCGGACTCGCTTTGCTCGCGCTGGCAGGAATAACCGCCGGCAGCCTGTGGCAGGATGTCGACCTCATCCGCAACCAGCGCGGAGACCCCACCCAAGCGATCATCGCGATGCGCGCGCGCGCGCCGCGCGGTGGCGTGGTGGTCATCGACCGCTGGATGGGACAAGCGATGCTCGAGGTTGCCGCAGCGCATCTGCACTACCCGATCACGGTCCTGGCCCCCGGGTGCAAGCCCGTCCGCTTCCTGTTCGTCGATCGGTTCAAGGGCGAGACCTTCCCGGTCGATCCGGTCCGATGCGGAGTACGCTATCGCGCCTTTGCGTCCGCGCGCGCGCATGGCCTGTCGGGATCCCACTGGACACTGTACGAGCGCCGGCCCTAGCATGGCGCCATGTTCCTAAATTTCCTCGACGAGCTCCGCGCCGCCGGCATCCCCGCCAGCCTCAAGGAGCATCTGCTCCTGCTCGAGGCGCTCGACGCCGAAGTGATCGACCGCACGCCCGAGGATTTCTATTATCTGTCGCGCGCCGTCTACGTGAAGGACGAGGGGCTGCTCGACAAGTTCGACCAGGTCTTCGCCAAGGTGTTCAAGGGCATCGCCACCACCTTCGGCCAGACCAGCGCCGATATCCCCGCCGACTGGCTGAAGGCCGTTGCCGAGAAATATCTCAGCGCTGAGGAAATGGCGAAGATCGAATCGCTCGGGTCGTGGGACGAGATCATGGAGACGCTCAAGAAGCGGCTCGACGAGCAGCACGAGCGCCACCAGGGCGGCAACAAGTGGATCGGCACCGGCGGTACCAGCCCGTACGGCAATAGCGGCTACAATCCCGAGGGCGTCCGTATCGGCGGCGAAAGCGTCCACAAGCGCGCGCTGAAGGTGTGGGACCAGCGCGACTTCAAGAACCTCGACAACACCAAGGAGCTCGGCACCCGCAACATCAAGATCGCGCTGCGCCGCTTGCGCAAGTTCGCGCGCGAGGGCGCGGCGGACGAGCTCGACATCGACGCGACGATCGCTGGCACCGCGCGCCAGGGCTGGCTCGACGTCGTCATGCGCGCCGAGCGGCGCAATGCGGTCAAGCTGCTGCTGTTCCTCGATGTCGGCGGATCGATGGACCCGTGGGTCAAGCTCTGCGAGGAGCTGTTCTCGGCCGCGACGACCGAGTTCAAGAACCTTGAATTCTTCTATTTCCACAATTGCCTGTACGAGGGCGTTTGGAAGGACAACACCCGCCGCTTTTCCGAACGGACGCCGATGTGGGACGTGCTCCACAAGTTCGGCCACGACTATAAGCTCGTGTTCGTCGGCGATGCCTCGATGAGCCCGTACGAAATCACGCATCCCGGCGGCTCGGTCGATCATTTCAACGAGGAATCGGGTGCGGTGTGGATGCATCGGCTGACCAACACCTACCCTGCGGCGGTGTGGCTCAACCCGATCCCCGAACAGCAATGGGGCTATTCGCAGAGCCTGCGCATCATCCGCGAGCTGATGACCGACCGGATGTACCCGCTGACGCTCGCCGGACTCGACGAGGCGATGCGCGAGTTGACGCGCAAGCGGTGAGCCGGGTCAGGCCGGCATCGCCTGGAGTTTCTGCAGATAGGTCTCGACGAGGACGAGGCGGCGCTGGCGGCCCTCCTCGGTAACGGCGCGCGCGGCGGCAAGGCGTTCGGCGACGACACGGCGCATGTAGAAGTGACGATCGGATTCCACGACGTTTCTCCGGCACACGATACGACCCCCCCGGGCCGGCAATCGATAGAATTGTCATGGAATACCGAGGGATGAAGCGCCACCTTTGAATCCCGTCACACCCCCGAGTCGTTGCGCAAGCGCGACGAAACGAGTGTCGTATCCGTCCTATCGCTCAATAGAGCAGGAAACGCGCCCGCGACTCGGCCCAATCGGCCTCGTCAGGCTGTGTCATCGCGTCCAAGTCGCGCGGCGTCGCTGCCGAGTCGTCGGTCCATTCGCGCAAGCCCGGGCCGCCGTTGATCACGTCGATCGGCAATTTCCCAAAGGCATATTCGTACGGAAAATCGCGCCACAGATCGTAATCGGGATACAGCCCACGGATCGCCTTGAACGCCAGCGACTGGACGCGCCACGGACGGAACGCGGCGTGATGATAGCCCGGACCCTCCGCATGGATGTGAACGCCGTTGCACAAGGTCTTCACATGCTTGTGGAAAGTCGGCTCGAACCAGATGTCGCGCAGCTGGCAGCCATCGAGCCATTCGGGCGCCAGCCGACGCATTTCGGCCACGACCGCGCGGGCGTCGATATCGGGGGCGCCGAACAGTTCGAGCGGACGCGTCGTGCCGCGGCCTTCGGACAGCGTCGTGCCCTCGAGCATCACCGTGCCGGGGTAAGCGCGCGCCATCATCGCGTTGGGGGCGTTGGGGCTGGGGTTGATCCACACGCGGTCGCTCGGCCAGCCGAAGCCCGGCGCCGAGTCGGGCTGCCAGCCCTCCATTTCGATGACGCGATAGTCGACGTCGAGTTTCAGCAGGTCGATGAACCAATGGCCGAGCTCGCCCATCGTCAGGCCGTGGCGCATCGGCATCGGCCCGGCGCCGACGAAGCTCTCCCAGCCGGGACGCAGCGTCAGCCCCTCGATCGGCCGGCCGATCGGGTTGGGGCGGTCGAGCACCCACACCGTCTTGCCGTGCTCGGCGGCGGCCTCGAGCACGTAGCGCAGCGTCGTGATGAAGGTGTAGATCCGCGTGCCGAGATCCTGCAGATCGATCAGCATCACGTCGAACGTGCCCATCGACTGCCCGGTCGGCTTGCGCACTTCGCCGTACAGGCTGAACACCGGCATGCCGTAGGTCGGATCGGTGAAGTCGGGCGATTCGATCATGTTGTCCTGCAGGTCGCCGCGCACGCCGTGCTGCGGGCCGAACATCGCGGTGACGTTCAGACCCTCGGCGATCAGCGCATCGACCGAATGCGTCAAATCGGCGGTGACCGAGGCAGGATGCGCGAGCAATGCAACGCGCTTGCCCTCGAGCGGGGCGCACAGCGCAGGGTCGGCGAGGAGGCGATCGATACCGAATTTCATGGGTCAAAGGTCTCGCTGGTTCGTCCGTTCCCCGGCGAAGGCCGGGGCCCAGTCGCGACCGCGATCGTTGGCGAGCGCTGCGTCGGCAAACCGCTGTTCCGCGACTGGGCCCCGGCCTTCGCCGGGGAACGAATTGGGGTCAAGGGTGGTCGGCGGCCGGGAGGGTCGCGATAAAGCAATCCCGGTTGTGGAAATCGGGCGGGCCGTCGGTGTGGGCGAGCGCCCAGAAGGATTTGGTCCCGTCGGTTTCCTCGATCACGGCGGTCAGCGCCATCTCGAGCGGCCCCCTGGGGAGATCGGAGAGCGATTGCTCGACTTCGACGAGATACGCCGAATTGTCGTCGCCACGGTCGACGCGCGGATCGACCGTGAGCGGCAGATCGTGCCCCCCCGCGCGATGCGCCGCAAAGCGGTACGCCGCCCAGCGAGTCGAGGGCGAATAGTTGAACTCGACATAGCCGGCATCGCCCGCCACGCCGAGGAACAGCTCGCAGCACGTCGTCTTCCAGAGATCGTCGGTGCGCGCCGCCGCGACCCAATCGGGCAAGGCGACATGGTCGTTGCCCTCGACCATGAAGGTCAGCAGCAGCGTGTCGCCATCCCTGATGACATCGACATCGACCGCTTCGACCGCGGTGGGCGGCAGATCGGGATGCGCGACCAACCGGTAGCGCGTCGCCTGCGGACGCGGGACCTCGGGGATAAATTCGCTCAACAGCGTCGCTCCTTCGTGTTCCATGCGGGGATCAGCCGCAACCGCCGCTTGCCCCAATAGCTCAGATCCATCGAGACGCGGACCGGCGCGCCCTTGCGCGTGTAGACGATCTGGTCGCCGCGCTCGCCATCGCCGGTGCTGCAGTTCTTCCAGCCCTGTTTCTCGAGCGCGTCGGTGATCTTGTAGACGGCATATTGGTCGTCCGCGTGCCACAGCGTCAGCTGGTCGAAACCGCCGCCGCCATCGTGGCCGACCAGATCGACCGCCGCTTCAAACGGCCCCGCGCTTTCGAACCTCACGTCGTGACGGCGGCAGCGCAGGCGCCCCCAATCGGGCTGGACGCAGTCGGTGAAGCCCGCGCGGCGCGCATCGCCGACGCTGCCGCTGACGGGCAGGCCGGCATAGCGAACCGTCGCCGGGGGCGGTCGGTCGGGGCTACACCCCGCAAGGAGGAGCAGCACGGCCAGCCAGGATGCGCGATGGGTCATGCGGTCGAGGGAATAAATGCGATCGCGCCACCGCGATAGCCAAGAATCGGCCGGCCAGATCACGCGCACGCAGCGCCGCGACGGCTAGCGCTGGAAAATTCGCGCGAACACGCCTATGTGCCGCCGTTCCCATGGCAACAACACTCCCCTCCCCGCCGAAGATCGGCATGGTCTCGCTCGGCTGTCCCAAGAATCTGGTCGATAGCGAGCGGATCCTGACCAAGCTGCGCTCCGATGGCTATGCCATGTCGCCCGATTATGCCGGGGCCGACGTCGTGCTCGTCAACACCTGCGGCTTCCTCGATTCGGCGAAGGAAGAGTCGCTCGAAGCGATCGGCGAAGCGATCGCCGAGAATGGCCGAGTCATCGTCACGGGCTGCATGGGCAAGGAAGCGGAGATGATCCGCGCCAAATTCCCCGGCATCCTCGCCGTCACCGGCGCGCATCAATATGAGGAAGTCGTCGGCGCAGTGCACGAAGCGGCACCGATGCCGCCGAGCGCGTTTCTCAACCTCGTTCCCGACAGCGGCCTCAAGCTCACCCCGCGCCACTACAGCTATCTGAAGATCAGCGAAGGCTGCAACCACCGCTGCAGCTTCTGCATCATCCCGTCCTTGCGCGGCGACCTCGTCAGCCGCCGCCCCGACGCGATCCTGCGCGAAGCCGAGAAGCTGATCGAAGCCGGCACCAAGGAATTGCTGGTCATCAGCCAGGACACCTCGGCCTACGGCGTCGACATCCGTCACCAGCCGCGGATGTGGCACGGCGAGGAAGTCCGCGCGCACATGACCGATCTGTCGCGCGAACTCGGCAAGCTCGGCGCCTGGGTGCGCCTCCACTACGTCTACCCGTACCCGCATGTCGACCAGGTCATCCCGCTGATGGCCGAGGGGCTGATCCTCCCGTATCTCGACATCCCGTTCCAGCACGCCAGCCGCAACGTGCTGAAACTGATGAAGCGCCCGGCGAACGAAACCAAGGTGCTCGAGCGCATCAAGACTTGGCGGACGATCGCGCCCGACATCGCGATCCGCTCGACCTTCGTCGTCGGCTTCCCCGGCGAGACCGAGGACGACTTCGCCTATCTGATGGACTGGCTCGAGGAAGCGCAGCTCGACCGCGTCGGCGCGTTCCGCTTCGAGCCGGTCGAAGGCGCCGCCGCCAACGACCTTCCCAACCACGTCCCCGAGGAAATAAAGGAAGAGCGCTACGCCCGCTTGATGGACCTCACCGCGCGCATCTCGGCCGACAAGCTCCAGGCCAAGGTCGGCCGCACGCTCGACGTCATCATCGACGCGGTCGATGAAGAGGGCGGCGCCACCGGCCGCTCGAAGGCCGACGCGCCCGAGATCGACGGCGAGGTCTTCCTGCGCGACGCCGGCCACCTCAAGCAGGGCGACATCGTGCCGGTCAGCATCGAGGATGCCGACGAACACGACCTATACGGCGTGCCGCTCGCGTAACCACGCGCGGGTTGCGCCCCGGCGCTGCGCTTCCGATAAAGGGGTATGACCTTCGACCCCGCAGCGTTGCTGCAACCCGATCGCGGCCAGCCCGCGCGCCTCATCCATGTCGTTCGCCCCGAGGCGTGGGAGGCGTGGCTCGGCGCGCAACCGCCGCGGATCCGCACCGTGGTCGCCGCCCACCGGCTGACCGGCAAGCCAGGCAACCGCGCCGTCCTGCCTGGCGAGAAGCCCGAGGATTGGGCGATGCTGCTCGTCTGCAACGAAAGCCTCGACTCGCCGTGGCGGATCGCCTCGCTCGGCGAGCAATTGCCCGAGGGGACGTATCGCCTCGCCGATGGCGAGCCCGGCGCGGCGATGCTCGGCTGGTGCCTCGCGCAGCATAAGTTTGATCGCTATCGCAGCGAGGAGACCCTGGTCGGCGCGCGCGTACTGCTCACCGGCGAGCCCGCGCGGATCGAGGAAACCGTTCGCCTCGCCCGCGCCACCGCCAAGGTGCGCGACCTCGTCAACACCGCCGCCGCCGATCTCGGCCCAGCCGAGCTCGAAGCCGAGGCGCAGCAGCTCGCCCAGGCGCACGGCGCGACCGTGGCCGTGACGAAGGGCGACGCACTCGAAAAGGGCTATCCGATGATCCACGCGGTCGGCCAGGCCGCCGCACGCGGGCGCGAGCCGCGGCTGATCGAGCTCGAATGGGGCAACCCCGCGCATCCCCGCATCGCGATCGTCGGCAAAGGCGTGTGCTTCGATTCGGGCGGGCTCGATATCAAGCCGTCGTCGGGCATGCGGCTGATGAAGAAGGACATGGGCGGCGCGGCGCACGCGCTCGCGCTTGCCGGACTGGTGATGGCGGCGCGGCTGCCGGTGCGGCTGCACTTGCTGATCCCCGCGGTCGAGAACAGCATTGCGGGCAACGCCTTCCGCCCGGGTGACGTGCTCCGCACGCGCAAGGGGCTGACGGTCGAGAACACCAACACCGATGCCGAAGGGCGGCTCGTGCTCGGCGACGCGCTGACGCGCGCGGTCGAGGAAAACCCAACGCTGATCCTCGATTTCGCGACGCTCACCGGCGCGGCGCGCGTCGCGCTCGGGCCCGATCTACCCGCGACCTTCGCCAATGACGAAACGCTGGCGGCGGCGTTGCTAGCCGCAGGGAGCGCGGTCGGCGATCCGCTGTGGCGGCTGCCGCTGTGGGACGGGTACGACGACATGCTGTCGTCGGACATCGCGGACCTGGTCAACGCCCCCGACGGCGGTTTCGCCGGATCGGTGACCGCCGCGCTGTTCCTGCGCCGCTTCGTGCCCGAGGGCACGCCCTGGGCGCATTTCGACACCTTCGCGTGGCGCCCGAGTTCGAAGCCCGGTCGCCCCAAGGGCGGCGAGGCGCTCGGCCTGCGCGCGGCCTGGGCGATGCTCAAGGGGCGCTTCCCGGCATGATCTACATCCTGATCAACCTCGTGCCGATCCTCGTCGCGACGCTGATCGGGCTCATGCTGGGGGCCGCCTATCACGTGGCGTTCGGGCGCGGGCGCGTGGCAGTCAGCGCGATCGTCGTGGCCGCACTCGGCCTGTTCTGGTTCGCCGCGATCCTCGCCGGCGCGCTGATCCTCGCGCCCCCCAAGGCGGCACCATGGATCATGGCGGTGGGGAGCGCAGTGGTGATCTGGGCGGGGTTCGTGCTGCCGGTGGTGGCGGTCACGCAGCGCTATCATGGCGTGGCGGCGCGGCGGATCATTGGCGACAGCCTGTTCTGGCTGGTGACGATGGTGGCGCAGGCAGTGGCGATGAAGCTGATCGGGCTGGTCCCGCCGCCGGTTTGATGTCGGCGAGCGGTTGAACGTCGATTATTGGTGGTAAGCGGACATTCCGCTCAAGGTGCTGTTATTAGTCCGGGCCACTCGTCCCGTGGTGGTGGTCAGCGAACATCCCAGCTTTACCGTGCCGGCTGCACGCTAGCGGCCTTCGGTGGTGCACGATCACCCTCGTAATACATGCTCATGCACAGGCATCCGATCGCCATGCCGATCAGGCCCATCGCGATCTGCACGTCCAGCTTGGTGCGGCGTAGGACAGGCCGGCGCTGGGTCAGTCCGTCGATCAGCCGAACGTTGGCACCGACCGACGTAATGGCGGCTAACCCAAAGAGGATCACTGACAGCCACACGACGCGCGACGCGTTCTGGAGCAAACTGCCGATCAACGTCACCGAGAGCCCTGCGCCGGCGATGCCGACCGTCGCCAGCTGATCGAAGATCTTCGATTGAAGCTCGTAAGGAAGGTCCGCCGATACGGACTCGGGCCGCTCCTCGATGAAGTCAGCGCCCGGCTTCAGCCGGAGTCTATAGAAGAAATCTAGCACGTGCCGCTCCCGATCAAGACCCAAAATCTCGCGGGTCGATAGTCGCAGGGTTGTTGCTCAAGGTCGATACCGAGCGTCCGCTGTCGGGATGGCCATCAGGCAAGCTGGACGTCCGGTTCTGGTCGATCTCCGCCTATCCCCTTTTGCGTCAGAACGCGGGCGTCGTCGCGTCGGGAACGGGGGTCGCGCTCGCGGAGCGCGGACGCGACGGATCGCGGCGGACAGCCTATCCCTGCTGGTGACGGTGATCGCGCAGGCACTGGCGAGGAAACTGATCCAACGGGTCCCGCCGGCGGCGGGATCGTCGCTACGGTGGGCGCACGGGTATCGCTGGCGCGCCCCGTCGAAATGGGCGAAGCTCGCGATCGAAAGGACCGTCGGAAAATGACTCGCAGTCGGGATCACGGCCCATGCTGATGGCGGCATCGCTCCTGCTCCAATTCTCGGTCGCGACGATGGGGTTGATCGCGCACCCATATACGACGCTCTCCGTCTATCCGTCGTCGCGACCGCGATCTGGACCGGAAACCGAGCAGGCGCATTGGGCGGTGCAGCCGACGGCGAAACAGATCGCAGCGATGCCAGCAGCGCATTTCACCGGCGGCGCGCGCGCCATGGTGTATTGCAAGGTCGCTGCGCGGGGGACGCTCAACGGCTGCACGATCGAAGCGGTCGAACCCCATCGTCAGGAGGTCCGGTCGTCCGCCCTTGGCGCGACCGCCCTCTACCGTCTGACCGCAGAGGACAGGCTGAAGGTGCGGCAGTCGAAGCAGCCCCCGTACGTTGCCTTGGTCCTGGTGTTTCCCGACAAGCGCGGGCGGCTGCCTACGGACTGCAACCCCGCCTTCGGGTGTGCGCCGTATATCATCGGCCCGCCGCGCGGAAAACCGCGCTCCTGACGTCGGTATCGGGTCACGATTTCCCATGACGCTGTCCTACATGTCGGCGGTTATGATATAGACTGTTCTGCTCTTTGACATCGTCGGACCGGCAGGACTGGATTGGCACGAAAACGGAAACGATCGCGACTGTAAACACCGCGTCTTGGGATCAATCGAGTCAACCGCCCGGCGCCGCGCCCCAAACGATCAGCCAGCGCCCCGCCCCTTCCGCCAGCGCGCCATAGCCGTGTCGTAACGGTCGCGCTCGGCAGCGAGCGCTGCGCTCAGCGCCTTGCCCTCGCGGTCGTGCTGCGCGTCGAGATCGCGCCGCTCGCGGTCGAGCGCGTGTTGGCGGGCGACGAGCTTGGCGTCGGCGGCGCGGTAGCTGCCTTCGAGATCGGCGAGCGCCTGCTCGGCGGCGGCAAGCGCTTCGCTCGAGGGCTTGGGCGGTGGTTCGGGTTTGGGCTCGGCTTTGCGCGGAGCCGACGCCACCCGCTTGGCCCCGCCCCGACGGACGTTGGCGCGCTCGGCCGGCACATCCTCCCCCGCCTTAGCCGCCCGCGCCGGTAGCGCCGGCAACGCCGCGATCTGCTCGGCGCTCGTCCCGCGCGAACGCTTGATCACCTCGCCCGGATGCGCCAGCGGCTCGGCCATCAATGCGGGATCGCTCACTTCCTGCGCGATCCCGCGCGCGAACAGATCGTGCTCGCTCCCCCACGCCGCAAGCGCGGCCTTGCGGCTCGGCGCTGCGACATAGGCGTCATGGAACCCGGCCGGCACGACGAAGACCTTGAGCTTCCGCGCCATGCCGAGGGTCCCGCTACGCCGCTTCGATGATCGGCACGAACTTCGCCGCGGTCAGGCTCGCGCCGCCGACCAGCGCGCCGTCGACATCCTCGGTCTCGAGGATCGCCGTCGCATTCGCCCCCGTCACCGACCCGCCATAGAGGATGCGGATCCCGTCGGCGGCATCGCCGACCAGCGTGCGCAGCTTGGCGCGAGCGATCGCATGGACTTCGCCGATCTCGTCGAGCGTCGGGGTGCGCCCCGTGCCGATCGCCCAGCGCGGTTCGTATGCCAGCGTCAGCCAGTCGCCCGTCGCGAGATCGGGGACCGATTTCTCGATCTGCGCCTGGACGACGCGCGCGGCACGGCCGGCGTCGCGCTCGGCATCGGTTTCGCCGACGCACAGGATCACGCCGAGCCCGTGGCGATGCGCCGCGCTCGCCTTGGCCCAGGCGTCCTGGCTCGTCTCGCCCTGGTCGGCGCGGCGTTCGCTATGCCCGACGATCGTGAAGCTTGCCCCCGCCTCGGCGAGCATCGCGGCGGACAGGCACCCGGTATGCGCGCCGCTTTCGGCGGCATGGACATCCTCGCCACCGAACGCGAAGCCCGGCACCAGCGCCACCGCAGGCGCGATCAGCGTCGCGGGCAGCGCGATCGACACGTCGACCCCGGGCGCCGCGCGCGCCGCCTCGGCGATCAGGACCAGTTCGGCCAAGGCGGCACGGTTGCCGTTCATCTTCCAGTTGCCTGCCACCAGCTTGCGTCGCGCCATCCTGCGTCTCTCCCGTTTTGATCGTTGCGCGACAGCGATACCGAAGCGTGCGCGCGGCACAAGTCCAACCGCCTGGGTTGATGCGACCTCGCCTGCCCCCTAAAGCAGCGGCACCACGCTCCAGACAGATTGGCCGTTTCCGACCATGCTCAGCTTTTTCCGCCGAATGATTGCCCACCGGTTCGGAGGCGCGATTGCGCTCGGCTTCGTCGCGTTGCTCGGCCTGGCATTCGTGCTGGGGGACCGCGCCGGCCTGTCGGGCAGCGCCAATCCTGTCGCCAAGGGCGATATCGTCGCCACCGTCGGCAAGAAGACGATCTCGGTCAGCGAGCTGCAGACTGCCGTTCAGCGCGACATGGACGGCTACCGCCAGCAGAACCCGACGCTCGACATGGCGCAGTTCGTCGCGGGCGGCGGGTTCGACGCGACGCTCGAGCGGCTGATCGATTCGACCGCCTATCGCCAGTATGCGCAGGCGCAGGGCATGGTCGTCGGCAAGCCCGCGGTCGATGCGGTGATCGCCGCGCAGCCTGGGCTTTCGGGGCTCGACGGCAAGTTCAGCCAGGAGAAGTATGAAGGCGTGCTGCGCCAGATCGGCATGACCGACGCCGACGTCCGGCTGCAGACCACCGACCAGATCCTCGTCAAGCAATTGTGGCAGTCGC
Source organism: Sphingomonas sp. PWP1-2 (assembly GCF_049898305.1). Classification (NCBI taxonomy): domain Bacteria; kingdom Pseudomonadati; phylum Pseudomonadota; class Alphaproteobacteria; order Sphingomonadales; family Sphingomonadaceae; genus Sphingomonas; species Sphingomonas sp. PWP1-2. The sequence continues at coordinate 183,825 of NZ_JAFCXM010000005.1, read as the reverse complement.
CGCTCAAGGCCAACCAGGTCCCGCTCCAGCTCGCGCTCCCTTACGCCAGCCTGCTGCTCGAGAAGCGCGCCGGCACGATCGGCTTCATCCCGTCGCAGGCGGTGCCCGCCGGCGCCGTGCCGACCGATGCCGAGCTGAACACCTATTACACGCGCAACGCCTCGCGCTACCGCGTGCCCGAGCGCCGCGTCGTGCGCTATGCGCTCGTCAACACCGCCGCCGTTGCTGCCGCTGCGACGCCGACCGCAGCCGAGATCGCCGCTGCCTACCAGGCACAGTCGGGCAAATATGCCGCCGCCGATCTGCGCACGATCGTCCAGGTCGTCGTCGCCGACCAGACCGCGGCGAACGCGCTCGCCGCCAAGGTCCGCGCCGGTACCCCGATCGCACAGGCGGCAAAGGCCGCCGGGCTCGAGCCGGTGACGCTCACCGATACCACCAAGGCGGATTATGCCGCGCAGACCTCGCCGGCGATCGCGAACGCGGCGTTCGGTAGCAAGGCGGGCGACGTCGCAGGGCCGCTGCGCGCGCCGCTCGGCTTCATCGTGCTCAAGGTCGAGAGCCAGCGCGTTCGTGCCGCGACGACGCTCGCCGCCGCGACGCCAGAGCTGACCAAGACGCTCGCAACCCAGAAGACCGCCAAGCTGCTCACCGACAAGCGCAACGCGTTCGAGGATACGCTGTCGAAGACGAGCTTCGACGGGATCGTCGCGCAACAGAAGCTGGCCGTGCAGACGACGCCGGCGCTCCTCGCGAGCGGCCAGGATATCGCCAACCCAACCGCCAAGCCCGATCCTGCGATCGCGCCGATCCTCACCGCAGCGTTCGCCGCGCATGCCGGCGATTCGCCGCAGACGGTGCCGCTCGGCCAGGACGGCAGCTTCGCGCTGGTCACGCTCGACAAGATCGTGCCGGCCGCACCGCGCCCGCTCGCGCAGATCCGCGATCTCGTGATCCGCGACTTCGAGCTGGCGCGCGCGCAGAAGGCGGTCCGCCAGATCGCCGCGGGCGTCGTCGCCGCGGCCAATAAGGGCATGCCGCTGGCACAAGCCTTCGCCGCGACCAAGCTCAAGCTGCCGCCGCTCCGCCCGATCTCAGGTCCGCGTGCGCAGTTGCTCGCCGATCCGCGCGCGGTCTCGGCGCCGCTGCAGATGCTCTTCGCGATGCCGGCGAAGACGACCAAATTGCTCGAGGCGCCCAACAATGCCGGCTATCTGATCGTCCATCTCGACACGATCACGCCGGGCGACGCGAGCGCCAATCCCAAGGTCATCGCGGGAACGCAGAGCGATATCGGCAGCGTGATCGGCCGCGAATATGTCGCGCAGTTCGGCAAGGCGGTGCAGAACGCCGTCGGCACCAAGCGCAACACCTTGGCGATCGCCAAGCTCAAGGCGCAATTGATGGGCGGCGTGAGCGCAGATGACCAGCAGCCCTGATCGCGCCGACCGGGTCGCAGCCCGCGCCGCGTTGGCGGCGGGCAAGCCCGCACTGCTGTGGCAGCGGCAGGTCGCCGACACCGAGACGCCGGTCGCCGCCGCCCTCAAGCTGATCGAGCCCGGCCGCGGCGACTTCCTGCTCGAATCGGTCGAGGGTGGCGAGACGCGCGGGCGGCACAGCCTGATCGGGCTCGCCCCCGACCTGGTGTTCCGCGCGCACGGCGCAGAGGCCGCGATCAACGCCCACTGGCTGAGCGACCGCGACGCCTTCGCGCCATGCGACGCGCCGACGCTCGACGCTTTGCGCGCGCTCGTCGCGTCGTGCCGGATGGACGTGCCGGCCGAGCTGCCGCGCGCGCTCGCCTGCCTCGTCGGCTATTTCGGCTATGAGACGATCGGGCTGGTCGAGCGGCTCCCACGCCCAGCCAACGACGCGCTCGGCCTGCCCGACATGATGTTCGTGCGTCCGACGGTGATCCTGATCTTCGATCGGCTCGCCGATGCGCTGTTCCTCGTCGCGCCGGTCTGGCCCGATGCCAAGCGCACGCCCGAGGCGATCGTCGCCGAGGGCAGCGAGCGGATCGAGGCGACCGCCGCGCGGCTCGCCACCGCCCAGCTTCCCGCCCCCGTGCGCGCCCCCGCCGCGCAGGAGATCGCGCTGACGCCGACGCTCGCGCCGGGACGTTACGCCGAGATGGTCGCAGCGGCGAAGGACTATATCGTCGCGGGCGACATCTTCCAGGTGGTGCTCGCCCAGCGCTTCACCGCGCCGTTCACGCTGCCGCCGTTCGAGCTCTATCGCGCGCTGCGGCGGATCAACCCGTCGCCGTTCCTCTATCACCTCGACCTGCCCAGCTTCGCGCTGACCGGCTCGAGCCCCGAGATCCTCGTCCGCGTGCGCGACGGCGAAGTGACGATCCGCCCGATCGCGGGCACGCGCCCCCGCGGCAAGACCGCCGCCGAGGACGAAGCCAATCGCGTCGGCCTGCTCGCCGACCCCAAGGAGCGGGCCGAGCATCTGATGCTGCTCGATCTCGGTCGCAACGATGTCGGCCGCGTCGCCGAGTCGGGCAGCGTCACGGTCACCGCAAGCTACACCACCGAATTCTACAGCCATGTGATGCACATCGTGTCGAACGTCGTCGGCCGACTGTCGCCAGAGCATGACGCGATCGATGCGTTGCTCGCCGGCTTCCCCGCAGGCACCGTCAGCGGCGCGCCGAAGGTCCGCGCGTGCGAGATCATCGCCGAACTCGAGGACGCCGTGCGCGGGGCGTATGCCGGCGGCGTCGGCTATTTCTCGCCCGACGGTTCGATGGATTCGTGCATCGTGCTGCGGACCGCAGTGGTCAAGGACGGGATTATGCACGTCCAGGCCGGCGCCGGGATCGTCGCCGACAGCGTCGCCGAATACGAGCAACGCGAATGCGAGGCAAAGGCCGGTGCCTTGCTCGCCGCCGCGCGCGAGGCGATCGCGCGCGCGGCGGAGGTCAGTTTCGGGCAGTAATCAGCCGGCGGCGATCACGGGATCGCTGCCGCCTGGCGCTTGGCTTCGGCCTTTTCGGCGGCATATTGCTGCGCGCGCATCATCGCGCAGCCGGTCTGGCCGCCCGAACCCGTCGGCGAGCATGTGTCAGGCAAGCCTGCCGCACGACGGCCGACCTCATCGGCGACTGCGGCGCGATTGGCCCAGCTCTGGTTCTGCGCCGGGATCGGCTTGTCGTTGCGCAGTTCCTTCGGGATACGATACGGCTCGCCCTGGCGCGCGCACACCACGATCTCGGCATCGGGGTTGGTCGACTTGGGGCACGCCTGGTTCCCCGTCAGCGTGATCGAACGGATGCGCAGCGGGGGCTTGCCAGACTCGGCCTGCTTGGCGGCGGCGTCGTTCTGGTCCGCGGTCTGCGCGAAACTCGACATGGGTAGGACGGCCAGCGTCAAGGCGATGGCAAAGGGGCGCAGCATGGTGAAAAATCTCCTCGAGGATCAACAACGTCTGCCAGGCCAGCTTGATCCAAGCTGAACGCACACATTCGATCATTGTCGCTACACCACAAAAGCGGTAGCGGCGCGCTATGATCCGTGCACAGATCCTCGTCATCGACAATTATGACAGCTTCACCTGGAACCTCGTCCATTATCTGATGGAGCTTGGCGCCGAGGTGAAGGTCGTGCGCAATGACGCGATCACTGCGGCGGATGCGCTCGCGAGCAACGCCACCGGATTTCTCATTTCCCCCGGCCCAAAGACGCCGACCGAGGCGGGCGTGTCGCTCGATCTGGTTGCAGCGTGCGCCGACGCGGGACGGCCGCTGCTCGGCGTATGCCTCGGGCATCAGGCGATCGGCCAGCATTTCGGCGGCAGCGTGGTGCGCGGCGGGCTGATGCACGGCAAGACGTCGCCCGTGACGCATGACGGGTCGGGCGTGTTCGCCGGCCTCCCCTCGCCCTTCACCGCGACGCGCTATCATTCGTTGATCGTCGAGGATCTGCCCGATGCGCTGGTGGTGAATGCGCGCGCGGACGACGGCTCGGTGATGGGCGTACGCCACGTCACGCTGCCGATCCACGGCGTGCAGTTCCATCCCGAGAGCATCGCGACCGAGCATGGTCACGCATTGCTCGGCAATTTCCTGGCGGATGCGGGTATGATCCTCCCCTCCCGCTTGCGGGAGGGGCCGGGGGAGGGCCTGTTCGAGATGCACGGGACGGACTCCCCTCCCCTAACCCCTCCCGCAAGCGGGAGGGGAATTTGACGACCCTCGCCCTCCTCCCCGACCCGTCCTCCCCGCTGAGCCGGGAGTCCGCAGCGCAAGCGTTCGCCGACCTGCTCGACGGCCACGTCCCCGATGCGGCGATCGCGAGCTTCCTGATCGGGCTGACCGAACGCGGCGAGACCAGCATCGAAATCGCCGCGGCCGCACGCGCGCTGCGCGACCGGATGCTGCCGATCGCGGCCCCCGCCGGCGCGCTCGACGTTTGCGGCACCGGCGGAGACGGCCACCACACGCTCAACGTCTCGACCGCGGTGTCGATCGTCGTCGCGAGCACCGGCGTGCCCGTCGCCAAGCACGGCAACCGTGCGGCCTCCTCCAAGTCCGGCGCCGCCGATACGCTCGAGGCTTTGGGGCTCGACATGCACCGCGCCGGTCTCAACGCCGAGGCGAGCCTGAACGATATCGGCATCGCCTTCCTGTTCGCCGCCAACCACCACCCGGCGATGAAGCGCATCACCCCGATCCGCCAGAAGCTCGGTCGCCGCACGATCTTCAACCTGATGGGCCCGCTCGCCAATCCGGCGGGCGTCACACGCCAGCTGATCGGCATCGCCCGCCCCGATTATGCCGCGACCTACGCCGCCGCGCTCGAGCAACTCGGCACCGAAGCCGCGCTCGTCGTGTCGGGCGAGGAAGGCCTCGACGAACTGTCGAGCGCTGGCCCGAGCATCGCGGTCGCGGTCGGTACGATCGACCTCCCGCGCACGATCACGCCCGAGGATGCCGGCCTGCCGCGCCACCCGATCAGCGCGATCCGGGGCGGCGATGCCGTCCACAATGCCGCCGCCTTGCGCCGCCTGCTCACTGGCGAGACCGGTGCGTATCGCGATGCCGTCCTGCTCAACGCCGCCGCGGCGCTGATTGTCGCTGGCACCACGCACACCCTTCCCGAAGGCGTAGCCATCGCTGCCGAAGCGCTCGACAGCGGTTCGGCGAACGCCTTGCTCGATCGTTGGATCGCTTACTCATGACCGATATTCTCAACCGTATCCTCGAAACCAAGCGCGCCGACGTCGCCGCGCGCAAGGCGACCACCGCGCTGAGCGAACTCGACGCGCGGATCGCGGCCCAGTCACCACCGCGCGGCTTCCGCGCCGCGCTCGATGCGCGCGCAGCCGAGGGCGGCTACGCGCTGGTCGCCGAGATCAAGAAAGCGAGCCCGTCAAAGGGCCTGATCCGCGAGGATTTCGATCCGCCGGCGCATGCGCTCGCCTATCAGGCCGGCGGTGCCACGTGCCTGTCGGTGCTGACCGACGAAGCGTGGTTCCAGGGTTCGGACGGCTTCCTGACCGCAGCGCGCGGCGTGTGCGACCTGCCGGTGCTGCGCAAGGATTTCATGGTCGATCCGTGGCAGGTGCCCGAATCGCGTGGGCTCGGTGCCGACGCGATCCTGCTGATCATGTCGGCGCTCGATGACGTGACGCTCGCCGAGATCGAGGCGAGCGCGATCGAATGCGGGATGGACGTGCTCGTCGAAGTCCATTCGCAGGCCGAGATGGAGCGCGCGCTCAAGCTCAAGTCGCGGCTGATCGGCGTCAACAACCGAAACCTGCGCGACTTCACCGTCGATTTCGCGCGGACCTACGAGCTGGTGTCGAAGGCGCCCAAGGAATGCACCTTCGTCGCCGAAAGCGGCCTGACGACGCGCGCCGATCTCGATGCGATGGCCGAGCACGGCATTCGCTGCTTCCTGATCGGCGAGGCGCTGATGCGCCAGCAGGACGTCGAAGCCGCGACGCGCACGCTGGTCGGCTAGGCGGTCGGGCGACACCGCTTCGCCGGGCGGCCCCGGCTTAGACGTCTGACCAAACCTTCGTCATCCCCGCGAAAGCGGGGATCCCGCTGCCTTGCCCGGACACCAGCAGAAGAAGCGGGATCCTCGCCTTCGCGAGGATGACGGGGATGAGTCCGGATCGTAAGGGCGGGCCGCTACAGCGCCCCGCCCTCACCGCATCAGAACTTGCCGCTAAGCGTTACGCCGATGATCCGCGGGTCGTTGAATACCGCGGCATTATAGTTGTCGAGCACGCCCTTGAGGTTCTTCTCATTGGTCAGGTTGCGCACGAACACCGCCAGCTCATACTTGCTGTCGGGACCGGTATAGCCCGCCTTGAGCCCAGCCTCGAACGTGCCCTCCGACGTATATTCAACCGTCTTGTACGGCACGAAGCTGGTGTAGCCCTGCAACGTCACGTCGCCGCCGACGAACAGCTTGCCGCCATTGCCGAGCGGGAAGTCGTAGCGTGCGTTCGCGTCGAGCTGATACTTCGGCGCGTTGGGGAGCGCGTTGCCGTTGATCTGCGCGAGCGTGGCGGTCGTAACCCCTGCGGCGTTGCGGATCGCGATCGTCGGGTTGAGCACGGTGCAGGTCAGCGCCCCGTTGAGGAAGCACGCCGGGGTATAGACGCGCGTGTCGTTGATCTCGGTGTGCAGCACGCTGCCACCCAGACCCAGCGTGAAGTCGCGCACCGGGCGCCACGTCAGCTCGGCCTCGCCGCCCCACGCCTGCGCCTGGTTGGCGTTGAACAGCAGGCCGTTGTTGTTGGCATCGTTGCCGTTCAGCTGGATGTTGTGGACCTTGTAGTAGAAGCCCGTCGCGTTGAAGCGCAGCGTGTTGCCGAACAGGTTCGACTTGAAGCCTGCCTCGTACGACGTGATCGTCTCCGACCCCGCGGTCACGAATGCCGAGCTGAACACCGCGTTGCGGCCCTGGATCGTCGGCCCGCGGAAGCCGTGCGAGACGCGCGCGAACACGTTGACGTCGGGATCGACCGCATAGTTGAGGCTCGCTTCCCAGCTCGGCTGCGTGTCGGCGAGGCGGACGTTGGTCGCCGCGGTCGCCGGGAAGGTCGACACGCCCGCTGCGGTGCGCGGCGGGGTGACGAGGCGCGTCTTCTTCTCGTCATAGGTCACGCGCACGCCGCCGGTCAGCGTCAGCTTGGGGAGGATCTGATAGCTCGCCTGGCCGAAGCCCGCATACGACGTGTTGGTGTTGCGCAGCACGACGAAGTTGTTCGGGTTGGGATTGGTGCCGAACGAATTGTTGAGCAGGAAGAAGCCGCGCTGGTCGAACTCGGTCGTGTCGCGCGATTCGAAATAGATCCCGCCGATCTGCCACTTGAAGCGGCCCGTGCCGTTGCTCGCGAGGCGAACTTCCTCGCTCAGCTGGTCGAGATCGCGCACGCGGCCCTGGCTCTCGCCGTAGAACTTGCCGCCGGCGAAGTTGCTCGCAGCACCGCCATCGGTGTCACCACGGCTATAACCCTTGGTCGTCTCGTACGCGGTGATCGAGGTCAGCGTGACCGCGCCGAAATCGTTCTTCGCGTTGAACGAGCCGCCATAGGTCTTGTACGCCTGACGGTTACCGCCGCCCTCATCGAGCGCGACGCTCGCGCGCGGTGCCGCGCTGACGTCGTTGCTGCCGCGCAGGATCGCGCCGCGATGGAAGATCGTCGAGGTGCCCGAATAATCGCGCGCATGCGCCGAAACCAAGCCGGTGAAGCCGGTCTCGGGCGGGGTCAGCATCAGCTGGACGCGGATGTCCTTCTCTTCGAAGCCGCCGAGCTTGTCCTTGCCGCCGACGGTGCCGTCGTCGCTCGGGCCGGTATAGGTGTTGTCGATCCAGTTGTCGCGGCGCTGGTACAGGCCCGACACGCGGAAGCTCAGCACGTCCTTGACGATCGGACCGCCGACGCCGGCGTCGACGCTGACGGTGTTATACGTGCCATACGACGCGGTCGCGCGGCCGGTGAACTCGTTGGTCGGGCGGTTGGTGTCGAACTTGATGATGCCGGCCGTGGTGTTGCGGCCGAACAGCGTGCCCTGCGGCCCGCGCAGCACTTCGATCTGGTTGACGTCATAGACCGGGTTCGACTTGAGCACGACATGCTCGAGCACGACCTCGTCCTGGATGATCGACACCGGCTGCGATGCGCCGAGGTAGAAATCGATGTTGCCGAGACCGCGGATGTAGAAGCGCGGGAAGATCTTGCCGGTCGTCGTCTCGGCGTAGAGGCCGGGCACGCGGTTGGCGAGTTCGAGCAGCGTGTCGCTGCCGCCCGAGGTGTAGGTCCGCAGATCGGCACCCGACAGTACGCCGACCGACACGGGCACTTTCTGCAGATTTTCGCTGCGACGCTGCGCGGTGACGACGATGTCGCCGAGGCTGTCGCTCTCTGGCGCGGCCTCGACCGCGGCGACGGGCGCAGCGGCTTCCTGGGCGCTGGCCGAACCGATGCTGGCGATCGCGCCGAACGCGGTGCCGAGCAGAAGGAGCGCCTTGGCGGCGTGTGACTTGGACATGATGTTCCCCCGATAGATGAAATAGGCTGCCCACACCGTTCGCCGCAGCGGACTTGTTGTCCTGCGCGGCGACGCGTCCGCGCTCCTGCGTGGTGCGGTGTGACCCCGACCGCGCGGCTAGGTCGGGATTGTGACGCGATTATGACAGGTGTGCCGCCACATCTGCTTTGTCGGCTGGCTGTGGCTTTCGAGTTGCACCGGGGCCTGCACGACGCCGACCACGGCGCGATCGTCAGCGACAGTGCGCACCTGATTCAGGATACGATACCGATACACGATCCACCGCAACGACAGGCTGCCGACACCCCCCTAGCCCCGGCCCTCACGAGAAGGACACAAGGGCATGCGGCGAATCCTTTATGTCAGCGGGAACACCGTTTCGAGCGTCACGGCCGACCTCGCCGGCATCCTCGAACAATCACGGCATAATACCGCGCTCGACAGGATCACCGGGCTGCGATGGTCGGACGGTCGCAGCTTCCTGCAAGTGCTCGAGCGTTCGCGCATGAGCGTCATGGCGACGTTCGCCCGCATCCTCGCCGACCCGCGTCATCATGCGCCGATCGTCCTCCAGCACCGCCATATTCGCCCCCACGAATCCGGCGGCTGGACCATGGCGCACCCCACGTCGGCGCCGCGGCCGACGCGGATGACGCCCAGATCGGGCGGCTGCTCGTGAACGCAACCGAAGCGGTGCGCACGCACTTCCACACGCTGATTTCGGCAGGCCATAGCGCCGCGCTCGCGCTCCCGGTCAGCGCGATCGGCACCCCGCCGCCCGCCCCGACGCCCGATTACGGCACCCCGCCGCCGCGGCGCGTCGATCGCCGGATCGGCGAACCCTTCCATAATGTCGGGCTCGCGCTCGCCAGCGCGTTTCCCGTGGGGCTGCAAGGCACGAACATTCACCATGACGCATGCATCGAACTGCTCCGCGGCATCGCGGGGAGTGCGACCAGCGACTCGCAGGATACCTGCGCCGGACGGTGACAGCATCGCTTGACGGGCGATTTTTCGTTCCGTATAGGTTCGTCGTCTGTTCCGACGAAAGGGCCGCGCGATGCTTACCCGCAAGCAGCATGAGCTGATCTGCTTCATCAACGACCGGCTCGACGAGACCGGGGTATCGCCGTCCTTCGAGGAAATGAAGGAAGCGCTCGACCTCAAGTCGAAGTCGGGCGTCCATCGCTTGATCAGCGCGCTCGAGGAACGCCAGTTCATCCGCCGCCTGCCCAACCGCGCGCGGGCGCTCGAAGTGCTCAAGATGCCCGAGCGTGGAATCAAGACCCCGACCAAGGCGGCCCCCGCCGCCGCTTCGCGTGCAGCACCACAGCCTGCCAACGACGTGATCGAAATCCCGCTGCATGGCCGGATCGCGGCAGGCGTGCCGATCGAGGCGTTCGAGGGCGCATCGATGCTCTCGGTCCCCGCGGCTTTGCTCGGCAATGGCGAGCATTATGCGCTCGAGGTGTCAGGCGATTCGATGGTCGAGGCGGGCATCCTCGATGGCGACTATGCGCTGATCAAGCGCCAGGATGTCGCGCGCGACGGCGAGATTGTCGTGGCTTTGATCGAAGAGAGCGAGGCGACGCTCAAATTCTTCCGTCGCGAAGGTGCAATGGTGCGGCTCGATCCGGCCAACCGCGCCTACGATCCGCAGCGTTATGCCCCCGCCCAGGTGCGCGTGCAGGGCAAGCTCGCCGGGCTGTTACGCCGGTACGACTGAGCCACGGTCGGCGTGATCGACCGTCGCGCTTGATGGTCGCGCGGCGAGCGATCGAGCGGCTCAGTCTTTGTGCTCGGCAAGGGTGTGCGCGACGAGCGCGTTGGCGTGGCCGTGGCCCATGCCATGCTCGGTCTTCAGCATGGTGACGAGCGCCATGTGTTTTTCCGGCAAACGCTCGCGCACCATCGCCTGCCACTCTGCGATCGGACGGCCATAGGTCTTCTCGATCGATGGAAAGTACGATGCGGGCCCTTTGATCGCTTGGTCAGCCACGGCGTGCAGGCTCCGAGATGCGGGAACGTCCCGAGGATCTTCCGGTATTTGGGGGAAAGCCGCAAGGCCACCCCGCCCTATCGTTTCCCGTCCGTTACTGCTGCCCCAGCCCTCCCCGACAATCGAGCGCGCCAACGCATCCGGCCAACCCACCGCCGCCGACCAGCGTCGCCCTCCGGCGCCGCGATCCACGGATGCCGGTCGCCCGGATGGCGAACGGTCCGCACCGAATGCGATGCCAAAGCGATCGCAACGCCGCCGGTTTGCGCCAGCGTCTCGCGGTCGAGCCGCAGCCACTGCGGAACGCAATGGCGCGGCAAGCGCCGCTCGCTGATCACGATGTCGGCGCCGGCACACGCCGCGACGAGGTCGAGCGTCGGGACATGATACGCGCTGCGCGTCGCCAGGATGCGCCACTGTCGCCCTGCGACGGTCCGCGTCATCAGGCAGAGGTCGCGGCTGCAGCGCGCCTCGTGCTGCTCGGACATCAATACCGGGAGCGCAGCGATCCCGCCATTCTCGGCGAGCATGTCGGCGGTATAGTCCCCGGTCCGGTCGCGCAGCAAAGCGACGTCGCCCGCCGAGGTGCGGATCGCGACATGCCGACCGTCTCCGGTGACGATCAGATCGGGCGCCGGGGTCAGCAGCGCCCATGCCAAGCCGATCGCTAGCGGCAGCGCCCCCAGCCGCCGCCAGCGCGTGCGCCACAGGCCGATCCACAATCCGCCCACCACCATCAGCGCGTAAGCGGCGCCCGGCATTGCCGGCAGTGGCGCGACCGAGCCCGGGACCGCCGCAGTCATGTGCGCAATCCACAACAGCAGATCGAGCGAGCGAGCCGTCAGCCACCAGAACGGCAGCCCCGCGCCCACCGTATCGAACAGCAACGCCAACGCCTCGCACGGCATCGTCACGAACGTCGTCAGCGGGATCGCGACGATATTGGCGACCGCGCCGTAAATCCCGGCTTTGTGGAAGTGGAACAGCGCGATCGGCAGCAAAGCGAGCTCGACGACGATCCCGGTCAGCAGCAGCGACGCCAGTTCACGCGCGATCCGCGCCAGCCGCGTCTGCTCGCGCGGCCCGAACCACACGCGCAACCGGGGATGTTCGTTGAGCGAGACGATCGCCGCGACCGCCGCGAATGACAACTGAAAACTCGGCCCGGCGAGCGCCTCGGGGTACAGCAACAGCACCACGATCGCCCCCGCCGCGACCAGCCGCAGCGTCAGCGCCTGCCGGCCCAGCGCCAAAGCGACCAGCACGAGCAACGCCGCGACGCACGAGCGGATCGTCGGCACCTCGGCCCCGGTCAGCAGCGTGTAGCCGATCGCCGCGAGCGCCCCCGCACCCGCCGCGATCAACGGAACGCGCGTCTTCAGCGCGATCCACGGGCTGAGCGCGAGCAAGCGCCCGACCAGCAACATCACCGCGCCGACCGCCGCGGTGATATGCAGACCGCTCACCGACAGCAAATGCGCGAGCCCGGATCGGCGCATCGCCTCATTGTCGGCGAGCGGGATCCCGCCTTGATCCCCCGTCGCGAGCGATGCGGCGATGCCCCCCACCCCGCCCCCGCCAGCGCTCGCTTGGATGTGCTGCGACAGCCGCTGCCGCAGGCCGACGCCGCCTGTCCCACCGCCAGCGAGGATCGTGATCGGCGCAAAGCCACGCCCGGTCGCGCCGATCGCGTCGAACCAGGCGGTCCGCGCATAGTCATAGGCGCCGGGCACGCCGGGCGGCGGCGGCGGCATCAGCCGCGCCGAGAGCCGCAGCGTCGCACCCGGCACCAGTCCCACGGGAACGTCGGCATCGACGAGATTGACGCGGATATGCGCTGGCAGCGTCGGCAACGGCCGAACCGGCTCGCGCGTCGCGGGCACCGCCAGCACGTGCAGCGGGGCCAGCCGCAACCGCACCACATCGCGCGCCGCAAGCGGCTCGACCCGCTCGACTCGTGCGGTGAAGGTTGCGATCGTCGGTTCTGCGAGCACCACGTGCGCCACGCGCTCGGCGCGCCACCAGATCAGCCCAAGCCCGATCGCGACCGCAAACCCGCCAACCGCGACGACCCGCGCCGCACGCCCATGCAGCGCCAGCGCCACCCCGGCGAGCGCCACCGCGATCGCCACTAGACCAGCCGCTTCCCATGCCGCCGGATCGGGCAGCACGAACCACAGCGCGATCCCCGCGCCGAGCGCCACCGGCAACCACAGCGGCAATTGATCGCGCTCGGCCTCGAGCCAGCTCTCGAGTCGATCGCCGACGCCGAACCACCCCCGCGGCACGCCGATTTGAAGCGCAGGAAGGTGCGTGCTAGAGGCGCTCAAGGCTGATCCGGCCATCCAATCTCTAGTCTGGGAGCATGCGCGATTGAGCGCAATATCTGACCCCGCCGCGGCCCCCGCCGCCGGCGCATCCGACACCAAGGTCGTCACGCGGTTCGCGCCGTCGCCGACCGGGTTTCTGCACATTGGCGGGGCGCGCACCGCCTTGTTCAACTGGCTCTACGCGCGGCATCACGGCGGCCAGTTCCTGTTGCGGATCGAGGATACCGATCGCGCGCGCTCGACCCAGCCGGCGATCGACGCGATCCTCACCTCGCTGCGCTGGCTTGAGCTCGATTGGGACGGCACCGAAGTCTATCAATCGCAGCGCGCCGACCGCCATGCGCAGGTCGCGCACACGATGGTCGAGCATGGCCATGCCTATCGCTGCTATCTGACGCAGGACGAACTCGCCGCGATGCGCGCCGAGGCCGATGCCGCGAAGAAGCCGCTGCGCGTGCGCAGCCCGTATCGCGACGCCGACACCAGCGCCGAGACGCGCCCGTTCGTCGTCCGGCTCAAGGCCCCGCTCGATGGCGCGACGACGATCGAGGACAAGGTCCAGGGATCGGTTACGGTGCAGAATGCCGAGCTCGACGATCTCGTCCTGCTCCGCTCGGACGGTACGCCGACCTATATGCTCGCGGTCGTCGTCGACGATCACGACATGGGCGTGACGCACGTGATTCGCGGCGACGATCATCTCAACAACGCTTTCCGCCAATTGCCGATCATCCGCGCGATGCACGCGATCGAAGGCGGCTGGCCCGACCCGGTCTATGCGCACATCCCGCTGATCCACGGCTCGGACGGCGCCAAGCTGTCGAAGCGCCACGGCGCGGTCGGCGTCGAATATTATCGCGATGAACTGGGCGTGCTGCCCGAGGCGCTCGATAACTATCTGCTGCGTCTCGGTTGGGGGCATGGCGATGACGAACTCATCAGCCGCGACCAGGCAATCGAATGGTTCGATCTCGACGGCGTCGGCAAATCACCATCGCGGTTCGATCTCAAGAAGCTCGAGAACCTAAACGGTCAATATATCCGCCAGGCGGATGATGCGCGCCTTGCCGCGCTCATCACGCCGCAGCTCGGCTTCGAACCGACGGACCGTCAGGCAGACATACTTCGTCGCAGCATGGCATCGCTGAAGCCGCGTGCCGCCAACCTCAACGAGCTGGCCGCGGGAACGGCGTTCCTTTTCCACGTTCGACCGGTGGAAATGCACGCCGAAGCGACCGCGCTGTTAAGCCCAGATGCACGCGCTTTACTCGCCCGACTGCACGTCGCGCTTGACGCGACCGAAAGCTGGGATACGGAGACGCTCGAAGCTGCGGTCCGGCAGGTCGCCGAGGATGCAGGGGTCAAGTTGGGTCAAGTCGCGCAGCCGCTGCGCGCCGCACTGACCGGACGCAAGACCTCGCCCGGAATCTTCGACGTGCTCGATCTGCTCGGGCGCGACGAGAGCCTGGGGCGTATCGCCGACCAGATGGCCGCTTAAGATTTCGAAAGGACCACGATGACTGACTCCGTCAAGCTGAACGCCGCAGGCAAGGACCTCGATCTCAAGGTCCTGTCGGGCAGCGTCGGTCCCGATGTGATCGATATCCGCAAGCTCTATGCGCAAACGGGCATGTTCACCTACGACCCGGGCTTCACGTCGACCGCATCGTGCGACTCGGCGATCACTTACATCGATGGCGACGAGGGCGTGCTGCTCCACCGCGGCTATCCGATCGGCCAGCTCGCCGAGAAGTCGACCTTCATGGAGGTCTGCCACCTCCTCCTCAACGGCGAGCTGCCGACCAAGGACGAGCTCGACAAATTCAGCTACACGATCAGCCGCCACACGATGCTCCACGAGCAGCTCGCGACCTTCTATCGCGGCTTCCGTCGCGACGCGCATCCGATGGCGATCATGTGCGGCGTCGTCGGCGCGCTCTCGGCCTTCTACCAGGATTCGGCCGACATCACCGATCCGCAGCAGCGCATGATCGCGAGCCATCGCCTCATCGCCAAGATGCCGACGATCGCCGCGATGGCGTACAAATATTCGATCGGCCAGCCGTTCATGTCGCCGAAGAACAATCTCAGCTACACCGGCAACTTCCTGCAGATGACCTTCGGCGTTCCGGCCGAAGAGTATGTCGTGAACCCCGTCGTCGAAAAGGCGATGGACCGCATCTTCATCCTCCATGCCGATCACGAGCAGAACGCGTCGACCTCGACCGTCCGGCTTGCCGGCTCGTCGGGCGCCAATCCGTTCGCGTGCATCGCGGCCGGCATCGCTTGCCTGTGGGGCCCCGCGCATGGCGGCGCCAATGAAGCCGCGCTCAACATGCTGCGCGAGATCGGCACCGTCGACCGCATCCCCGAGTATATCGCGCGCGCCAAGGACAAGAACGATCCGTTCCGCCTGATGGGCTTCGGTCACCGCGTCTATAAGAACTACGATCCGCGCGCGACCGTGATGCAGCAGACCGTTCGCGAAGTGCTCGGCGAGCTCGGCGTGACCGATCCTGTGTTCGACGTCGCGATCGCGCTCGAGGAGATGGCGCTGAGCGATCCGTACTTCATCGAGAAGAAGCTGTTCCCGAACGTCGATTTCTATTCCGGCGTGATCCTCTCGGCGATCGGCTTCCCGACGACGATGTTCACCGCGCTGTTCGCGCTTGCCCGCACCGTCGGCTGGGTCGCGCAGTGGAACGAGATGATCTCGGATCCCGAGCAGAAGATCGGCCGTCCGCGCCAGCTCTACACCGGTCCCACGCAACGCGACTTCGTGCCGCTGGCTGACCGCACGTGAGCGGGGTCAAGGCGCTCGCCTTGGTGGCGGGCGTCTTGATCCTTGCGTTCGGCCTGCTGTTCGCAGGCCAGGGGGCCGGGCTGATCATGTGGCCGGCCTCGAGCTTCATGCTCAAACAGGGCAGCTGGGTGCTCTACGGCGCGATTGTCGCGCTCGCGGGCGCTGGTTTGATCTGGTGGGCGCGCCGCTGAGGCGCCTCCCCTATCGTCACCCCGGCCTCGTGCCGAGGCCCACTCGGATACGCGTACTGCCCGCGGAGAACGCGCGGCACGGTAGACCCGGGCACAAGGCCGGAGTGGCGTTTCCGCGCTACGCCGCCGGCAGCGTAAACACGAAGCGCGCACCCTGCCCCGGCGCCGAATCGACCGTGACATCGCCCCCCATCGCCCGCGCCAGCCGCCGCGCGATATAGAGGCCGAGCCCGCTGCCCCCGGCTTCGCGCGGATCGACGCGCTCGAACTTCTCGAAAATGCGCGCCTGGTCGTCGAGCGCGATACCCTTGCCCTGGTCGGCAACGATCACCGCGGCGATGCCACCCTCACGCTCGGCGCGGACCCACACCATCCCGTCGGTCGGCGAATAGCGCACCGCATTGCCGATCAGATTGACGAGAATTTGGAGCGCACGGCGGAATTCACCCGTCGCCGCAAGCGTCTCGCCAAACCCGGGCCGATCGACTCGCACACGTGCCTCGCTCGCGCGGACTTGCAGCAAGCCAGCGGCCCGACGCGCAACGTCGGCCAGATCGACAAACTCGTGCAGCACCGCGAAATCGGGTCGCTCGATCGCCTGGAGATCGACCAGATCGTCGACGAGCCCGCGCAGATGCCGCCCCGCACTCGCGATGTCGGCCGCGTAATCGGCATAATCCTGGCGCAGCGGCCCTTCGGACTGGTCGTAAATGCTGTCGGCATTGGCAATGATCCGGTCGAGCGGCAGCCGCAGCGCTTGATCGAGCCGCTCGGCAAACGCGCTGATCGTCGCGTCGGTGCTAGGCGTAGGTTCTGCCACCGGCGCATCGTCGAGCATCTCGACCGCGCCGACGAACCCGGCAAACGCCCCGCTCGCGTCGGTCCGCGGCGTCGCCGACAAGCGCACCGCGCGTGCCGAATCGCGGATCCGCGCGGGTTGATCGTCGAAGCGCTGCTGCAAGGCGAGCCCGCCGAGGATCGGGAACGCACCGCCATCGCTCTCGCCGAGAATGAACAGCCGCGTCAACGGCTGGCCAAGCATCGCGGCCGCATCGAAGCCGTAGCGGGGCCCAGCGGTGATCGACAGGAAGGTCAGCCGCAGCGCGCTGTCGGTTTCCCACAGCCAGTCGGCTTCGCTGCGCAGGAAATCGCTGGCGCGGTCATTGGCGATGTCGCCGGGATACCACGGCGCGCGCACACGCCAGCCGGTGATCGTCAGCCGCACCCCGTCGGGCGCCTTGCTCGGCCCGGTCTCGGGCTGTGCGCGCACCCAGAGTTCGAGGTCTTCGTCGCCGTCCGCCGCGACGATCCCGCGCGAGACGAGGATGCCGAGCCGCTGCGCCAGATGCACGAGCGTCGCGATCTGCGGCACTGCGAGCGGAAGCCCGATCGCCCCGCCCGCGCGTGCGTTCAGATCGTACAGCCGCTGGTCGGCCTCGACCAGCCGCCCATCGCGGTCGATCAGCCCGCGCACCGGCGGCAGCATCGGTTCGTTCACGTTCATCGTCCGCGCCCTAGCGCAACCAGCGCGGCGCGGTAATCGCGGTGGAGCAACAGCGGCGCGAGCGCCTGCCGCGCGAGCACCGGATCGATCGCGGCGATGACGTCGAGCCCGTCGGCGAAGCGATCGATATCGCGCGCCGGATCGGCCTCGCTCAATGCCAGACCGATTCGCGCAATCGATTGGCGGTCGAGCTCGAGTGCGCGCAGCAACAGCCACAAGCGGTCGGCGCCGGGATCGAGCACGATCTCGCGCGCGTCGTCGTAATCGATCCCCATCGCATGCGCGAGCAAGGCGATGAACAGAGCAAGCCGGCGGTCGGCGAGCGCTTCGACCAGCAGCCCGGCGAATTCGTCCGCCTGCGGATCGAGCGCGGCGGCAAGCCGCAGCGCGACCGCTTCGAGCCGCTCGCCCTCGTCATGCGCGGCGATGCTGCGCAACGCAGCCTCGGACAGCGCACGATCGAGCTGCGCCAGCGCATCGGGCGCGCCATCTCCAAAGCGTTCGCGCAGTACCGCCGCGACCCACCAGACCAAGCGGTGATGCAATTCCGCGGGCAATTCGGTCGACAAGGGCTGGCCGGGCGGCAGCGGGATGCGCCGCCGGCTTTCCGCCGAGAGCAACGCCATCGCGCCCGCCGCGACGACGCCATCGGCCGCGCCGACGAGCCGCGGCAACAAGCTTGCACGATCGGGATCCTCGGGCGCTTCGCTCGGCAAAGCGTCGGCGAGCAGATCCTGCCGCACACGCCCGAACAGTTCGCGCATCAGATCGGGATCGCGCATCAGCCCCGAGCCGATCAAGCGATCGCGCGTCGCGGGCGATTCGCGACCGAGCGCATCGGCCAGGTGCGGCACCGCGCGCGCCGCGAGCAGGCGCGCGGCATGGCCCCGCAGCGCGGCTTCCACGCCAAGCGCAAGATCATCGAGCACGCGCCCCATCGCGAGCCGCGTCCGGTCATCGAGCCGGGCATGATCGGAAAGATAGAAATCGTCGATCGCGCCGCGCAGCCGCGAATCGGCACGGCCATCCGCCGCCGCTGCCCGGGCAAGCAGCGCCATGGCACCCGCTTGGGCGCCGTCATCGATGTCGCGACGTTCGATCGACATGCGTCAAGCATCTAGGGGGTTGTCGTTAAAGCCAAGCTAAGGCTTTTGACGAAACCCCTCAATGGCAGCGGCAAGCGTCCCCGCCGCATAAAGCCCCGCCGCAGCCAGCGCGAGCAGCGGTTGCCCAAGCAGCAGGACGACGAACAGCACCGCGGGATAGGCCGCAGGGCTCGCCCACCAGCGCCGCTGCAACGCCGGATCGGCGGCCCGCTCGAGCAACGCCGCCGCAATCACCAACGCGACCGCGAGAATCGGTCCGGCCGGTCGCGCGGCGCCATAGCCGACCAGCAGCGCCGCAAGTGCAGCCATGCCCGGCTTGGCATGGTCGGCGAACTGCGCGAGCCCGCTCTCATCGCGCACCCACGCGATCGCTGAAGCTACCGTCGCTATCACGATCGCGAGGCAGGTGATGCCCATGCCGATCGCCGGATGCCCTGAAAGGATGGTGAAGAACCCGCCAATCGCCGCAACGCCACTCGCCGCGATCAGCCCGAGCGTCGGCACGGTGCGCGCCATCAGCGGCGGGAGCGCGAATCGCACGAGCGGCGCGAGCAGATAGCGGTCCGCCCAGCGCAACGGCTTGGCGACGAGCGCGGCGACCATTCCGTTGCCACGCCGCGCCAGCGCCTGTGCGCTCCGCTCGATGCTATGGTTGACCGCCATATGCGAATCGAGATGGACATGATCGGCACCGCCCTGCGCCGCGACGCGCAACAGCGTCGACTGGAAATCATAGTCGCGCGGCAGGGCGGCTACCTCGGCGACGCGCTTGCCGTCGAGCAACGCCAGGCCGGCCCAGGCGGTGTCCGCGCCGACGCGCTCGTAATGCGGATCGCCTTCGTTGGTGACGAGCAGGGTATCGTGCGGCATCAGCGCGATCGCCTGGACGACGTCGCCCGTCGTCACCACGCCGTCCGCTACGACGAGCACGCGCGCGAGCGGATGGAGCTTCTCGAGCGCCTCGGCCGCGGTGCGGACCGCATCGACCGAGACGCCGCGGCGCCCGATCCGGCTGATCGCACCAAGCAATTCGGGGGTCATGCGCGCAACGATCAGGATGATCTGCGTGGCGCCAGCCTCCGCGAGCAAGCGCGCCTGGAACTCGATCAGCGTCAATCCGCCGAACGGCAGCGTCGCGGCGAGCACACCCATCCGGTCATCGGCATCTTCGGTCGCAAAAATCAGTCCTGCCAGCATCGCAGGGCTGTTAAGGCCTTAGCGCGATTAAGGCAAAGCCCGAGAAATGCTCAGAGGCGCTCGACCGCGCGCCGCAGCCGGCGGAGCAGTGCGGCATCGTGCGCTTCCGCCTCGGCCGCCTCGGTCGCGATTGCCATCAGCCGCACCGCGCCGAAACTCGCGGCCAACCCGCGCAGCCGGAACGCAGCCTCGCGCCACGCCACGTCGCCGCGCGCGGCTTCGAGCACGGCGAGCCCGTGCTGAACGCTGTCGAGAAAGGCTGCGCGCAACTCGGCGATCAGCGCGGGCTCGTCGCCCACGGCTGCCGCCAACGTCGCATCGATTGCACCGGGATCATAGGCCATGCGCCCCGCATAGCGAACGACCGGTTAAGCCAAGGTTTCGCTATTCGCTTTGCGCGCGGCATAATCGTGGTAAACGTCGGGGATGAACGGGGGTTCGCGGATCATCGACTTGCGGCCAAACGGCGCCGCGCTCTCGGCCGAAGCGCGCGACGGCGTCGCTGCGGCTGAACCCCTGGCACGCCCCTATGAGGAACCGATCGAGCTGAC
Source organism: Sphingomonas sp. PWP1-2 (assembly GCF_049898305.1). Taxonomy (NCBI): domain Bacteria; kingdom Pseudomonadati; phylum Pseudomonadota; class Alphaproteobacteria; order Sphingomonadales; family Sphingomonadaceae; genus Sphingomonas; species Sphingomonas sp. PWP1-2. The sequence goes on along the minus strand of NZ_JAFCXM010000005.1, from coordinate 163,626 downwards.
CCACGTAATTGATGACGTGATCGAAGACACGATCGAAGACGAATCCGGGCGCCGTCCGTTTCCTTGGCCCGCTTTGCTCGGCACCGCTGCGTCGGTCGGCTGGGTCGGCGGCATGGTCGCCTTGTCGTGGACGAGCTTGCCCACGTTGACGCCCCCGGCGCTTGCCAGCTTCGTCGCCAGCCTGTGCGTGCCACCCGCCTTGATCGGGATCGTCTTCCAGCTCGCGATGCGCTCGAGCCGCGCCGAGGCAAAGCGCTTCGGCATGACCGCACGCGCGATGCGCGCCGAGGCCGCAAGCCTCGAGCGGACCGTCGCAGTGCTCGGCCGCAGCATCGACACGCACCGCGCCAACCTCGCCGAGCAAACCACCGCGCTGTTGGCGCTCGGCGATGGTGCCGCCGCGCGGCTCGCGAGCGTCGGCTCGGGGCTCGCCGCGCAAGTCGCGCACGCCGATGCGCATGCCGCAACGCTCGCGACCGCCGCCGACCAGGCGCATACGCGGCTCGAAGTGCTGCTCGCGCTCCTGCCGCGCGCGCATGGCGAGACCGATGCGCTCGCGCATTTGCTCAAGACCACCGGCGTCACCGCGAGCGAACATGCAGCGGCGCTCGACGCGCAGCTCACCGCGCTCGCCGAGCGCGGGCGCGAGGCCGATGCCGTCGCGAACGGCGCCGCGCAAAAGCTCGCGGCGCATATCACCCGGATGGAGGCCACAAGCGAGACCGCGGGCGCGCGGCTCGAACAGGTCACCGGCGACATGTCGCATGCGGTCGACGCGCTGCTCGGCCGCACCGCCGACGCGGTCGACGAAGCGCGCAAGGGCATTGCCGCCCAAGGCGACGCGATGCTCGCGATGCTCGGTACGAATCAGGCGGCGCTCGATCGCGCGGCGCATGACAGCGCCGAGGGTCTTGCCGCGCGCATTATCGACATCGAGCATTTGATCGAACAAGTCGTCGCGCGGCTCGGCGAGCAGCGCGAGCTCAGCCACGGAATCGTGCGCGATATCGATCAGGGCATTACGCATGTCAGCACGCAGTTCGACCAGCTCAACACGCAAGGCGTAGTCCGCGCGCAAGCGCTGGCAGCCTCGATCAGCGCGCTCGGCGGATCGGCCGATGCGATGACCGAAGCGCTCCGGAGCGGCGACACGATGGCGACCAACGCGATCGCGACGACCGAACGCTTGCTGCTGGCGCTCGATGCCGCCGCGCGCGAGATCGACGAGACGCTGCCCGACGCGCTGACCCGGCTCGACGCGCGCACCGCCGAGAGCCGGCGTATCGTCGCCTTGGCCAAGCCCGAACTGCTGGCGCTCGTCACCGCCGCCGAAAGCACGCACGACGCGATCGAGGCGATCGCCCACGTCATCGCCACGCAGCGCGACACCGTCGAGAAACTGGCTGGGACGCTGCTCGACACGCTCAGCGACAGCAAGCTTCGCGCCGATGCGCTCGGCCAGATGGTCGACGACACGATCGATCGCACACACCGCTTCGCCGAAGAGGCCGCGCCGCGACTGGTCGAGGCGCTGTTGCGCGTTCGCGATTCCGCCAGCGCCGCCGCCGACCGCGCGCGCGATACGCTCGCTAATGTCATACCCGCAGCGGCGGCCGCGCTCGAGGAACAAAGCACCGCGGCGATGGAACGCGCGACCGCCAGCGCGCTCGATCGCAAGATCGCGAGCATCGGCGACGCGGCCAACGTCGCAGCCGACGCGGCCGAACGCGTCGCCGAGCGCCTGACGCACCAGATGGCGGCGATCGCCGCATCGACCGCCATCGTCGAGACCCGGCTGGTCGAGGCGCGGCAGGAGCGCGACAAGGCCGATCAGGATACGCTGACGCGCCGCGTCTCGTTGCTGATCGAATCGCTCAACTCGGCCTCGATCGACATCGCCAAGGCGTTCTCGACCGACGTCTCGGACAGCGCCTGGTCAGCCTATCTCAAGGGCGATCGCGGCGTCTTCACGCGTCGCGCGGTGCGGCTGATCGATGCCGGTGAAGCGCGCGAGATCGCACGGCTGCATGACGAGGACCCGGCCTTCCGCGACCAGGTCAATCGCTACATCCATGATTTCGAAGCGATGCTGCGCGCGATCCTGTCGCAGCGCGACGGCTCGCCGCTCGGCGTGACCCTGCTGTCGTCGGACATGGGCAAATTGTACGTGGCGCTGGCGCAGGCAATCGAACGCCTGCGCTGAGCCGCGCCGTCAGACCGCGCGACGCCCAAAGGCTGGGCGACGTGCCACCAGCGGGTTCGACTCGCGCTCGAGCATCGCCAGCGTCGCATCGAACAGCGGGCGCAGCGCGACGATGTCGCTGAGCGCTTCCTCGGGCGTATCGCGGCTCTCGACGCAATCGCGCGCGATCGTCTCGATCCGCTCTGCCACAGCACCCAGTGGCCCTGCCCCGAACTGCAGCGCCTCGCCTTTAAGCGTATGCGCCGGGATCACCATCCCGGCGGCGCTGCCAGCGCGCATCGCGGCTTCGATCGCGGCGACCGACTTGACGCCGTCTTCGCGAAAATAGCCGAGGATCCGTACGAACCCGGCGCCCAGTTCGGCACGCGCACGCGCGAATGCGGTCCAGTCGACCAAATCCTTCTCTTCGACCGCCACTGCAACCTCCCACGGACCTACCGCTCCACTACCGTAATATTAGGCAGTTGAAGTAAACGAGTGGTTGATATCGAGCAGGAAACACCAAAATTGAGCGCAGAATAATGGTTCAATCAATAGTGTGGATAAAGACTTGACCGTTCGATTAGCGATCGAATGGGTTCTTCGGCGCCCGCAAGGTTAGCCGGACCGGAACGGCCCCAAAGCCCAGGTCGCGCCGGATACCGTTGATCAGATACCGCTGATAGCTCATCGGCAATTGATCGACTCGCGTGCCGAACAGCACGAAGCCTGGCGGCCGCGTCTTGGCCTGCGTCATGTAGCGCAGCTTGATCCGCTTGCCGCCGGGTGCGGGCGGCGGGTTGGCTTCGACCGCTTTCTCGAACCAGCGGTTGAGCTCGCCCGTGCCGACGCGGTGCGACCAGGTGTCGCGCGTCTCGAACGCGACCTTGAGCAACGTGTCGATGCCCTTGCCGGTGGCGCCCGACACGGTCAGCACGGGCATGCCCTTGATCTGGCTGAGCCCTTCCTCGAGCGCGCCGCGAATGCCGTTGAACAGGCTCGAGCCGTTCTCGGCGATATCCCATTTGTTGATCGCGACGATCAGCGCGCGGCCTTCCTGCAGCGCGGCGTCGGCAATGCGCAGATCCTGCGATTCGAGCCCACGCGTCGCGTCGAGCAGCAGCACGACGACTTCGGCGAAGTCGATCGCGTGGAGCGCGTCGGCAACCGACAGCTTCTCGAGCTTGTCTTGAACGTTAGCGCGCTTGCGCATGCCCGCGGTATCGATCAGCCTGACCTTGCGCGCATCCTCGCCATGTTCGCGCTCGGGGTCGTGCCAGATCCAGTCGACCGCGATCGAATCGCGCGTAATGCCCGCCTCGGGGCCAGTGATGAGGCGCTGCTCGCCGAGGATCTGGTTGATCAGCGTCGACTTGCCCGCGTTAGGCCGGCCGATGATCGCCAGCTTGAGCGGCGCGTCGGGGGCATATTCCTCGTCTTCGTCGAGGCCGTGCGGGATGTCTTCGCCAGCGGCGTTCTTCTCGGGCTCGATATAGGGAAGCAATGCGTCGAACAGTTCGACCAGCCCCTCGCCATGCTCGGCCGACAGCTCGACCGGATCGCCGAAGCCGAGCGACAGCGATTCGAGGATGCCGTCGGCCCCCGCCTTGCCCTCGGCCTTGTTGGCGACGAGGATCACCGGGGTCTTCGAGCCGCGCAGCCAGCGCGCAATCTCTTCGTCGAGCGGCACCAGCCCGACGCGCGAATCGAACATGAATAGTGCGACGTCGGCCTGCGCGACGGCGGCCTCGGTCTGCTGGCGCATCCGGCCGGGCAAGGACGCGGCGTCCTCGTCCTCATAGCCGGCGGTGTCGATGATACGGAAATTCAAGCCGACAAGCGTCGCATCGCCCTCACGGCGATCGCGCGTCACGCCGGGGCGATCGTCGACCAGAGCGAGCTTCTTGCCGACAAGGCGATTGAATAGCGTCGATTTGCCGACGTTCGGCCGGCCGATAATCGCGACCACGGGGGTTTTGGACATGCGCGCTCCTTACGGCACGCGCAACGTTTCGTCACCCCCGCCCGGTACTACCGGGTAACAGGTCAGCGATAGGCTGCGACGCGGCCTTTTTGATCGAGCACATAGAGCGTCGAATTCGACACGATCGGCGGCAGCGTGAACGGCGTCTTGTTCTCGATCACCGTACCGACCTTGCCGCTGTCGACCGAGGCCGAGACGATCTGCCCCGCCGAATTGGTCAGCACCAGACGCCCACCCGCCAGCACCGGGCCGAACCACGTCACCGGGTTGGCCTTTTTGCCTTCCTTGAGGGTGCCGTCCTTCTTGGTCTTCTCGCTCATGTAATGGCGCAGCTGGCTGATCCACCGCACCTTGCCCGTCGCACGCGCGAGGCAAACCAGCCGCGCATCGTCGGTGACGATGAACACCCACTCACCCGCGACCCACGGGGTCGAGATACCTGCGAAATTCTGCTCCCACAGCCGCTGGCCCGAATCGATCTCGATCGCGACCATGCGACCGCCCTGCCCGACCGCATAGACGATCCCGCGGTCGATCACCGGATCGGCATCGACATCGGCAAGCGACGAGACCGAGGTCGAGATCGTCGAGCGCGACAGCGCGTCCTGCCACAGCGTGCGGCCGTTTTCGTAGCGATAGGCGTTGAGTTCACCCGAGGAGAAGCCGGCGACGACCGTCCCCTGGCTGACCGCAGGCGCCGCGACGCCGAACACGCCCTGCGTCTCGACCGAACCCGACTGGTTCCACACCACCGTGCCATCGGCCTGCGACAGCGCGAACAGCTGATTGTCCTGGCTCAGCACATAGACCTGGCCGTTGGCGACGGTCGGCGCACCGCGCAGCGGCGAGCCCGGCTTGACGCGCCACAACACTTTGCCCGTCGCCGCCTCGAGCGCGACGACGTCGCCGAGGCCGTCGGTTGCGAACACCTTGCCCTCATCGAAGCTCACGCCGCCACCGAAGCGCGCGCCGCGCGCCTTCTTGTCGGCCTTGGCCTTCTCGGTCTTGGCGATGTCGGTCGCCCAGACCTTCGCGCCCGTGGTCGCGGAGAAAGCGTGGATCGTCGCATCGACGTCGATCGTATAAAGCCGCCCACCGGCGACGACGGGCGCCGCACCGAGCCGCTGGCGGTTGCTGCCGCCGTCGATCGCGGCGGTCCAGACGCGCGAAAGATTGGTGCCGAGGGCAACCTGGCCAAGCGCCTTCGACGGGTTGCCGCCCGGCTGCGCCCAGGATTCGTTCGCCGTGGCGGGCGGAACGAGCACTTCGACGCCAGCGATCGTCTTGTCGGCAACGACGTCGTTCTCGCTGGCGAGGATCGCGATCCGCTGACCAAGCACCGGGGTCTTCTTCTTGCCCTTGAACGCGGCGCAGCTGCTCAGCGCAACGGCGGAGACGGCGATCAGGAGATAGCGGTTGGTCATCTTCATTGCGATTTTTGTTCCTTAGACCCGGCCACAGCGTCGACGCCCAATATACCCGCCATCTGAACCGCACGTTGCCGGATCGTTTCGGGCATATCGGGGTTTTGCGCAATCTGTCCGTAGAGCGTCCCCGCCAGATCGCGCCGGCCCATCCGCAGATACGAGATCGCGACGAGCTCGCCCGCGCTGCCGAACCACGGATTGCCCTTGACCGCGATGCCGCGCAGCCGCGCGACGACGACGTCGGGCTTCACCGTATCGAACTCGGCGGTGGTCTGGCGGACGAGCGCGAGGTCGCGGAACGGCTGGCCGATCGACGTGTCGCTGGCGACCGCGCCGAACTTGGCGGCGGCACCGCGCAAATCCTTCTTCTGCAGCAGCGCGTCGCCCTGGCTCATCAGCGCGAGTGCGCGATAGCCCTCGCCGCGCGATTGGGCGAGCGCGGTCAGTTCGCCCTGCGCCGCATCGGGCTTGGCGGCGTTGAGATCGTCATACGCCTTGGAGAGCGCCGCGCCTTCATCGGCAGCGACACTTTGTTCGTGCGACTGCCACAGCAGCCAGCCGGCAAAACCGACGAGCGCGAGCACGATCACCGCGATCGCCGCGACGCCGTAACGCCGCGCCGCCTTCGCCATCTGATCGCGGCGCAGTTCCTCGTCGACTTCGCGCAGGAATGCGGCATCGGTATTCGGCGGCACGGCCAAGGGGGAACTCCATCGGATCAGGGCAGGAAGGCGCGGACCTTAGCCGCGCCGCCCGCCAAACAAAAGCGTTCAAAAAACGGGTGCGGACGCTAGTCCTTCGGGGCGTAGATCTGCTCCACGCCGGGGAAGGCCCGCGATCGCACGTCGGTGGCGTACTGGTCTACCGCGGCGGAAATACGGCCCGACAGATCGTCGAACTTCTTCACGAAGCGCGCGGTGCGTTCGAACATGCCGAGCATGTCCTCGGTGACGAGCACTTGCCCGTCGCACTGTGCCGAAGCACCGATGCCGATCGTCGGGCAGGCGATGCTGCGCGTGATCTGGATCGCAATCGGCTCGACCACGCCTTCGATCACCACCGCAAAGGCGCCGGCTTCCGCCACCGCCTTGGCATCGGCGACGATCTTGGCGGCCTCGGCAGCACTACGGCCGCGCGCGCCATAGCCGCCGAGCGCGTTGACCGCCTGCGGCGTGAGCCCGACATGCCCCATCACGGGGATCCCGCGCTCGGACAGGAAGGCGACGGTCGGCGCCATCGCCGTGCCGCCTTCCAGCTTCACCGCGGCGGCGCCGGTCTGCTTGAGCAACCACGCCGCGCTCTCGAACGCCTTTTCGGGGCTCGCCTCATAGCTGCCGAACGGCATGTCGATGACGACGACGCTGTGATAGCTCCCACGCACCACCGCCGCGCCGTGCGCGGCCATCATCTCGAGCGTCACGGGAATGGTTGAGGGGAGGCCGTAGATCACTTGGCCGAGACTGTCGCCGACGAGCAGCATATCGCAATGCGGATCGAGCAACTGCGCGGTGCGCACCGTATAGGCAGTGAGCATCACCAGCGGCTCGCCGCCGCCCTGCCCGTCCGCCTTGCGGGCGCGGATCGCCGGAACGGTGAGACGCTTCATCGGCGCCGGGGTTGGATTGGCGCGACTGGTCGCGGTGTCGATCGTGAAGGTCGTGGACATGGCCAAGGCGAATAGCGCCTCGCGCGATGCGACGCCAGCGCCCCGCATCGGGCGCCGGCGCGGCATCGTCTTACTTTACCTCGACGCCCTTCCAGAAGGCGAAGCGGTCCTTGATTTCGGCCGCCTTGGGCTTGGGATCGGGGTAGTACCAGGCGGCATCGGCGTTGCGCTTGCCGTCGACGACGATCGTCTTGTAGCTCGCTTCGCCCTTCCACGGGCAATGCGAATGCGTCGCGCTGTCCTCGAAATATTCGGCGACGATGCTATCGGCGGGGAAATAGTGATTGCCTTCGACGACGACGGTATGGTCGGACTGGGCGATGACGGTGTCGTTCCAGCGTGCAGTCGGCATGGCGGTCTCTCCTAGGCGGTTACAGCCGATAGATAGGTATCGGGCTTGAAGCCTGCCAGCAGCGTCTCGCCCTGCACGAGCACCGGGCGTTTGATCGTCGAGGGGTTGGCAAGCATCAGCGCGATCGCCTTTTCAGCGTCGAGATCGGTCTTGTCGGCGTCGGGCAGCTTGCGAAAGGTCGTCCCCGCCCGGTTGAGCAGTGTTTCCCAGCCGAGCCGATCGACCCACCCCCGCAGCTCGGCCTCGGGGACGCCGGCCATCTTATAATCGTGGAAATCGTACGCGACGTCGTGGTTGGCGAGCCAGATGCGCGCCTTCTTTACCGTGTCGCAATTAGGGATGCCGTACACCGTCGTCATGAAGCGTGCCTTCGTTGAGATTCAGGCACGCCAGAGTGCCGCGGGAGACGCCCGCGCGCAACGGCGATATGCCAGCGGCTGCGTGCAGGGATATCCGCAGTGCGTCGCGCCGTGTAGGGCGGAGCCGCTTGGCGGGGTAAGGGGATCGGCATGACGATAGTGGTGACCGGCGCGGCCGGCTTTATCGGCGCGCACGTCGCACGGCGGCTGTTGCAGGACGGCCGCGACGTGATCGGGATCGACAATTTCGAGCCCTATTACAGCGTCGACCTCAAGCACGATCGTCTCGCCTGGGTGCGCGAGGCCGAGGGCGACGCGCGCTTCGCGTTCCACGACGTCGACATCGCCGACGAAGACGCGCTCGAAGCGGCGCTTGCCGGGCATGAGATTACCGGGATCGTCCACCTCGCGGCGCAGGCCGGGGTGCGCTATTCGCTGACGCATCCGCGCAAATACATCCGCGCCAATGTCGCGGGGCATCTCAACATGCTCGAGATCGCGCGCGCGCAGCCGGGCGTGCACATGGTCTACGCCTCCTCCTCCTCGGTGTACGGCGCCAATACCTCGGTCCCCTTCCGCCTCGGGGACCGCGTCGATCACCCCGTCTCGCTCTACGCCGCCACCAAGCGCGCCGACGAGTTGATGAGCGAGACCTACGCCCATCTCTACCGCATGCCGCAGACGGGCCTGCGCTTCTTCACCGTCTATGGGCCGTGGGGGCGCCCCGACATGGCGGCGTGGCTGTTCACCGACGCGATCCTCAAGCACGAGCCGATCAAGGTGTTCAACGGCGGCGACATGATGCGCGACTTCACCTTCATCGACGATATCGTCCAGGGTGTGGTCGGCACGCTCGATCGCCCGCCGGCCGATGACGGCCTCGAAAAGCCCGGTGGCAGCTTCGTACCGCATGCGCGCTACAATATCGGCAACAGCCAGGCCGAGCGACTCGAGGATCTGATCACGACGATCGAGCAGGCCTGCGGCATCGCGGCGATTCGCGACTATCAGCCGATGCAGCCCGGCGACGTGCCGGCGACCTTCGCCGATATCAGCGCGATCGAACGCGACGTAGGGTTTCGCCCGGCGACCTCGATCAAGGACGGCATCCCGCGCTTCGTCGACTGGTTCCGCGCTTATAACGGCGTATGAGGCAAAGCGGGCGAGCCCGTAGCGCTGCTGCAGCACTGCGACCAGGCTGCTGCTACACCTGCGCGCAGGTCCAGCGACTGACGGTCGACAACGGCTTTACCCGCTCGATGAGGCGATCCGGCAACGTCTGGGACAATGCTGCGACGCCTGGCGAGGATCGCCCCTCGCCACATCCTTCGCAGCGCATCCGAGCCATCGTTCCCGAACAGACGTTTGCGAGTCCGCGCTCGAGCGAGCCATTACACAGAGCTCGAGAGCAAGCGATCGCGAGAGGGCCGTTCTCGAATGATCACAAAACGCCGGACTTCAGAGATTTGATGACGATTTCGGTCCGGTTTCGGGCATCGAGCTTCAGCGCGAGCGAACGCAGATGCAGTTTGACCGTTGTCTCCTGTATCCCGAGCGCCCTGGCGATCTCCTTATTCGATTCACCCTCGTGCAGCCGCCGCAAGACGTCCATCTCGCGATCAGTCAAATTCGTTTCCGCATGCGTCGAAGCGGGCATGTCGGCAGGCGCGAAGCGTTGGCCGGAGAGCATCAACTGGACGGCGGCTATCATCGATTCGGCCGGCATCGCCTTGGGAATGATGCCTGACGCACCATCATTCATCAATTGCACGGCCTCACGCTGGCCGACGAAACCCGACAAGATCGCGTAGCGGCTTGGGTTTCCGTGCATCAACTTCCCAATATCGACGAGGCCATTCACCCCGGGCATGTGCAGATCGAGCAACACCAGGTCGAATGGGCTCTCGCTGACGAGCCTCGTCTTCACGTCGGGCGCGTTCGTCGCACTTACGACCTGCGCTTCGGGCCAATGCGCCTGCAGCATCGATGCAACGGCATCGAGCACCAGTTCATGATCGTCAGCGATCAGAAATCGCATCGCGCCCTCCCCTACTACCGGGTGAGGTTAAGCCTCACCAATATCGCTTGTAAACGTCCGTCACTTGGCGGCTTGGCGAGCGTTGCGTCAATGTCAGCCGAAATAGCCGATCCCAACGCGTTGGAACAGAGCACGATCGGCAGATCCGGGCGGACTGCCTTGACCCGTTGAGCAAGTTGGTCGCCGCTCATGGTTGGCATCGATCGGTCGGTAACGAGCAGCTGCACAAAATTCGGTACTCTTACCAGAAAGTCCAACGCCTCGCCCGGGCTGGAAAAGCTGACGACTCCCCACCCCCGCGCTTGAAACAAGACCTCTAGGCGGCCGAGTGCGATCGGATCGTCATCGACCAGCAGAACATTGCCAACCGTGTCCTCAGCCAGGCGTGTCGCCTCATCACCATCCGCCCGACCATTTTCGACACCGTGCGCGGGCAGATCCAGGACAAAGACGCTACCGACACCCGCCGCGCTGAAGATCGCCACGCGGCCGCCAGTCGTCTCGACCAGGTCTTTGACCGACGTCAGCCCGATCCCGCGCCGTCGCCCGCCACATTTGGTCGACACGAACCGTTCGAGTGCGTGATCGAGCACGGTTTGTGGCATACCTTCGCCCTCGTCATGAACGATGATGCGAGCCATCGTTTCGTCGATATCGCTGCCATAGATAAGTCGGGCAGCGGGATCGAACGGGAGCGTCGGGGGCACATATCCAGACAAGCTCTGCACCTCGATTCGTAAGACCGATCCGCTCACGGTCATCGCCTCGATTGCATTCTTGAAAATGTTGGTCATCGAACGCGCGAAGAGGGTTGGGTCGGCGGCAATGAACAGCGGCGCCTCGGGAACCTTGCAATACGATGTCTGCGCGATATCCAGCAACGGCGTCATGACTTCGCATAGCCGCGGCACCAGATCGGTCACGTCGCAAACCTTTTCGGCGGGCGCGGCATAATTCGGCAGCAGCTGATTGAGCACCGATCGCGCCTGACGCAAGGCATCGAAGACTGACATCAACAAGCGGTGCGGCTCGGGCTGATTGCATTGCTTCTCGAGCAGCGTCGCCGCCGCATCGATCGCGCCCAAGAAATTGGAAAAGTCGTGGGTGACCGTCTCGACCAATTGATCCAAGGCTGCAGCGCGGTCGGCTTCGATGACCCTGCGGCGGAGATCGGCGGTTTCCTTCTCACGGATCCTGCGTTGGCCGATGTCTCGGGTAGAACACAGGATGCCGCCATCCTCCAATTGCGTGAGGATGAGATCCTGAAAGACGAGCGTTCCATCGACGCTTCGACCGGTCACCTCGCCGTTCCATCGACCATCTCGCGCGAATTGCGGCATCACTTCCTGATCGAAGTGAGCCAGGGCATCATTATCATACAAGCACGCCCATGACTGTCCGATCAAATCCTGGGGACGGTCGAATCCGAACATCTGCGCGTGCGCCGTGTTCATATAGGTATAAACGCCGTTGCGATCGGTCATCGCTATACCTTCGCCGGCAGTATCGATCGCTACCGATAGGCGGCTGACTTGCGCGATCTGGGCAAGCAGTTCGTGGTTCGACGCTTCGAGTTCGGTCGATTTTTGTTCGAGCAAATGTTCTGCGATTTTACGCGCGGCAATTTCTCGCTTCAATTGAAGCTTCAGTAAATCAGCACTGTCGGACATGACGGCGGACCTATGTTACGAGATCGACGACAAACTCCGCGAACCGTTCCGTGCGGGGTTCGGCATCAATACGCTCGATTCGGTAAATATCGCCACATCCGAACGTGTCCATCGTAGCTTCCAGCATCCCTCCGCAAAATGCTGCCATCGGGCGCTGCGACTCATAGCGCAGCACGAGCCGTTGCTCGCCTTGGCGTTCGACCACCTGCACGCTCGGAGGATTGGAATCTTTGTAGAGCTTGCGGACGTCCTGGTGAATCACGCCATGGACTTTTTCGAGGAAATCGAACGGATGCATATCCGGCGGGATAGCGTGACCGGCGACGAGCAAGGGTAATGTTCGACACCCGAACCGGCGGCTGAAATCGTCGGCCGTAATCTGCATCGCCTCCGCAAACGCGTGATGCAGCCGTTCGAACTCGGAGAACGGATACATTCCGACCGACGTGTAGGCAGCACCCGATTCCAGGTTGAGCCGGAGCATCTCTCGCTCGACTGTGGTTTCGCCCAGTTCGCGCTGCGCGAATTCGACCATATGGACGAACAAAGCGCCCTTCATCATGTATATATCCATCCGAACAGCATCTCCTACCCGTCGGGTCGATTCAATCTGGCCATCTGGTCAGGTAGGCGAAGCGATCGACCGTGTTATATACAGTTTCAGCGCGCCACTGTCCCCCCTCCCGGCGCGTAGAAGAGAGGCCTCGGAAAGGAGCCAGCAGTATCTGCTGGCTCCTTTTTTCATAATCGAAGCATACCCTCTCCATATGATCAGTATCGCTGACCAAAACGTCACTCCTTACTGATCTTTTGCGTCATCGATCATGACCACCTGGCCAATAGTCCATGGCCCGGCCTTTGCGCATCATGGCCCCAGCAGATCGAAACGATGCGAGGGTGGGATGATTAGTCTGTTGATTTTGCAAGTTGCCGCAGCGGGCGTGGTCAGCGACCGCATGCCCAATACGCCGATGGAGTTCCAACGCGACGCCAATTTCAACCGCGTCGTCATCACGGGCTCGGCGTCCGATCGCGGTCAAGCGTTCAACCTGGCCGCGCGAAACGCCGGCCCCGCCGCAGACCGCGCGACTGCCATCGCCAATATGATCAACGTCACGGTTTACGGCAGCAACAACACCGTCGTCGTCCAGGCGCGACAGCAAAATAGCGGGCGACAGCAGGCAATCGTCGGCGTCAGCCCCTCTGCGCTTGGGCAATGATGTCATGAGCATCGCTGTCAAACGGCTTCAGGCCCTCGCCCTTCTTGCAACCGCCTCCGCGCTTGGCGCGTGCACGACGATGGCGCCCCCGCCCCCGCGGTATGTCACCCCGCTCAGCGGCGCGCAGGTCATCGATGATGACACCGCCTATTCGCCGTTGCTGCGTTGCCTGGCTGCGACCTCCGCCAATTCGGTCCGTCCGCGGATCGCCGTGGGCGAGGTGGCGGATTATACCGGGCGGCTCGACGGGCTGAACGGCACCGTCGCCCCGCAGGGTGCCGCGCTGATGGTCATGTCGGCCATTTCCAAGGCCGGATTCCCGCTCGCCGAGCGTCTCGACCTGCGGATCGCGCGGCAGGAGCTCGATTACGCCAACAGCAAGTTGCTCGGCCCCGATGGCAAGCCGACCGACGCCTATCGCCGGATCTATTCCGGGTCGATCGCCGAAGCGGACATGATCGTCCTCGGCGGGATCACCGAGCTCGATTTCAACATCCAGAGCGATGTGGCCGAAATTTCGATCGGACCGGTCGGTGGCGGCGCACGCTCATACGTCATGTCGGTCGGCGTCGATCTTCGCTTGATCGATGCGCGCAGCCTGCGGGTGATCAAGGTCATCAGCCTGCAAAAGCAGATCCGCGGTCGCGAACTGCGCGCCGGCATTTTTGAATTTATCGGCAACACAACCCTGGATCTCGGCGTCGGAAGGCGCCGCCAGGAGCCGGTGCACGGAGCAATCCGGGCGATCATCGAAAAAGCGGTGATCGACCTGATCGCGGGGCAGCGCGGGGCCAATGCGCCCGAGTGCCCCTCTAACGTCCCGACGGTGTCGTACATCGCCGGGTCTCGCCCACAACAAGGTGCTTCAACAGGAGAGAAGAAATGACGAAGTTCAATTTGCTTGCATCGGCTTGCCTTGCCTTTCTCGCGGCGACGCCGGCAATGGCGCAGATCACCCTGCCGACCCCAACCCCTACCCCTACGCCGAGCCTGCCGGTCCCCACGCCGGGTCTGCTCAACGTCAACGTCGACCTGTCGACCGGCCAGGCGCTCGGCAACCAGTCGGTGCTGAACGCGATTGCCAATGTCGGTGGTCCGTCGCTGGTCGGCGTCTATCTCGACCTGCTCAAGGGCGCGACGTCGGGCGGCAATACCCAGTTGCTCAATCCGTCGATCCTCGACGCCCTGAACACCGTCGGCGGTCCCAGCCTGGTGAGCTCGTTCAAATCGCTGATCGGCTCGACCGCGCGCAACGTCGATTATGTCAACGGGCAGATCAACGCGGCAAACCAGGCCTCGACCGCAAACGTCCTCGCCGCCACGACGACGACGCTCAACGCCACCGCAGCGTCGATCGGCAACAGCTACTCGATGGACGCAGCGGCCCGCGCCGTTGCCGATGTGACCCAGGGCAATACCGGCACCGGCACCAGCACGCTGAACAGCGCGCTGAACACCGTGACCACCGCCACCCAGACTGCAGCCTCGATCGGCAACTCGGCGTCCTTCACGTCGCCCGCATCGGTGCTGGATCTGTCGATCGACCAAAACAATAGCGGTGCGCAGACGGCAACGCTGGTCACCGTGGCGAATGCGGTAACGAGCGCCACGTCGACCGCCGCTGCGCTCGGCAACTCGCTTTCGGTCGAGATGCCCGGCGGCAGCGTCATCGCGGCTGCACAGCGCAACTCCGGCACGGTCATTGCGGATCTGACGGGCACCGTCAGCAACGCGGTCACCTCCACCGGGACCGCTGCGGCGATCGGCAATTCGTAGTCGCTCAACAGCTTGAACAGCGGGCTCGCGGGCAATGTCGGCAGCTCGGCCAACCAGTGGAACAACGCCGGGCAGATCGCAAAGATCGGTGCCTCGCTCGCCACCACGACCTCGGCCGCAGTCACCGCCGCTGCAATCGGCAACAGCGTGAGCATCAACGTCAAATAATGCGGTTCCCCACACCGCGCCAACCCGCGGTGTGGGGAATGCTTTTCAGAGGGGATTTGCCATGAGCCTGATTCATATTTCTGAAAATGACCCGTTGGTGAGCACTGTGCTGTGCCAACGGCTCAGTGCGCACGGGCATACCATCGTCATGACACCCGACGGTGATTCGTGCCTGCGCGCGCTGCAATGGACGCGACCCGATCTGGTCATCGCGGACGCGCGGCTCGCCGACATGACCTCGATGGAGTGGCTGGACGCGCTCAACACACGCGGCTTCGGACAATTGCCCAAGATCATGCTGTTCCAGCCGGGCGCGATCCGCGATCGAGTCAGGATCGCCCGGGCAGGTCTGGCTGCCTGCCTTTCCAAGCCGGTGAACTTGGAGAACCTGCTCAGGCAAGTGTTCCTCAGCCTGGACACGCGTCATGCGGCGGCAGCCTGATCACGGTCTTTTGCTTGCGGCTGTCCTGATGGCCGCGGGCGCGACCCCCGCAGCCGCGCGAGAGCCCGCGTCCTGGCAGGCCGATCTCGACGCGGGCGTATCGATCCTCCCCGGGCGCGACACTCAGTGGTCTGACGTCGCGATCTCGCTCGGGCGGGTCGGCCCCGAAACTGTCACTGCGGCGCAGATTCAGCGCGCGCGCCGCTTCGGCCGGAGCGAATATCTGATCGGCGCGCGCCATGAGCACCGGATCGACGATGCGCTCGACCTGTATGGTGGCTTTGCGATCGGCACCGGTAACCGGTTCTTGCCAGACTGGCGGGTCGATGCCGGGCTCTCGCAACGCGTCAGTCGCACGGCTGCGCATACCGACCTGCTACGGTTCGGCGCGGGGATCGCGCGCTACGGGCAGGGAACGGTCATCACGCTGATGCCCGGCGCGATGCGGTATTTTGCGTCGCGCAATGCCTTTATCGGGATCGACGCGATCGCCGTGGACGCACCCGACGCGCGGTGGCGCTTCGGTGCCCGCGGCCAGGCCGGGTTCGACCTCAACCGCCGCCTGGCCGCCCGCGCGTGGCTCGGCATCGCACCGGAAACCGAACGCGGCCGAACGGAAATCGTACGGAGCGCAGCGCTCGGCCTGATCGTCTCCGGTGCCCGACGCCGCAGTTTCCGACTGACACTCGCCGGTGAGAATCGCGCAATCGGCCCGGACCGAGTGACGGTCTCGATCGGCATCACACAAGCATTTTGATAGGGAGAGATACCATGATCGTGAGCTCGGTGCTCTGGAACTGGGCAGGATTTCTGATTCTGCTCGGCCTCGTGTTCGTTACGGTCTCGATCATCGGCCGCCGCATTGGCGACGCCCGACGCCGAAACGCCGCCGATGTCGCCGCCGTCCGGATAGCCTTGTTGATCGGGGGGCTCACCGACGCGGGCACCCTTCCACCGCGGCCGTCCCAGAAGGAGCGTCTGGGATGGATCAACGCTGCGCGCGACCTGGGTGACGTCATCGACGGACCTGATCGCAAACGCCTCGAACAAATTTTCACGCGCTGGATGGGCGACGCGCAGCGGAACGCCCCGGATCGTCAAGGAGCGCCATCATGACCGAGCCAAGCCTGATCTTTTGGGCGGAGTGCGTCGCCTGGGCCGTTTTGATCAGCGGGATGGTTCACGCCGCGCTGTACGCCTTCCTGCTGCTCGTGGCAGCGACCGGCTTTTTCGAGCGGACCAGCGAGCGCGATTCGACTCGGCTCGCGCGTAAGCAGGATGCCGATCTGCCCACCGTGTCGATCATCGCGCCGGCTTTTAACGAGGTGCAGACCGTGGTTGACTCGGTCCGGGCGCTGCTGCGCCAGCACTATCGCGATTATGAAGTGATCGTCGTCAATGACGGCTCGACCGACGCCACGCTGGAAGTGTTGCTCGACGCGTTCGATCTTCATCGCCGTGTCGACCAAGTGCCGACGCACCCCCTCATCCGGGCTGTCTTCGTCTCCGACGTCTATGGTCTTACCGTCATCGACAAAGCAAACGGCGGCAAAGGGGATGCGCTCAATGCTGGCATCTCTATTGCCACCAGCAAATTATTTTGTGCGATCGATGTCGATTCCGTGCTGGAGCCCGACGCTCTGTTACGCGCGGTCCGTCCGTTTCTGGACGATAGCCGGACCGTAGCCGTGGCGGGAACCGTCCGCGTCGGCAACGGCTGTCCGATGCGCAAGGGACACGTGCTCCATGCCGAATTGCCGAGGCAGCTTCTTCCGCTGATCCAGACGGTCGAATATCTGCGCGCCTTCCTGATCGCGCGCTATGCCTGGAGCAGGCTTGGTGCTCTGATGATCGTTTCGGGAGCGTTCGGGGTGTTCGACCGCGAACGCGTGCTGGCCGCCGGTGGCTACCGCACCGACACCGTCGGCGAGGATGCCGAACTCATCGTCCGGCTTCACCGGATTGGACGTGACGAAAAACGGCCGGCGCTCATTCGCTTCGTGCCGGAGCCGGTGTGCTGGACGCAAGCGCCGACACGGCTTCGGGATCTGAGTACGCAACGGCGTCGGTGGCAACGTGGCGCGCTGGAAACGATCAGCCTGCACCGTCAGATGATCATAAACCCGCGCTATGGAAATGCTGGGTGGCTCGGCCTGGGTTCGATGGCATTGATCGACGTGCTCGGCCCCGCATTGGAGGTCGCCGGTTATCTCGCAGCCTTTGTTCTCGCGGTGCTGGGGGCGATTTCCTGGAGCATCTTCTTCGCGCTGTTCGCCGTCGTATCCGCCTTTGGTTTCCTGCTGAGCGCGGCGGCAATTGCGCTCGAGGAGGTCGAAATTCGGCGCTTCAGCGACCGCTCCGCTTCGCTCCAATTGCTTGGCGCGGCGTTCATCGAGAATTTCGGGTATCGCCAGATCAGTAACCTGTGGCGCCTTCACGGCTGCTGGGATCACCTCCGCCGGCACCGCGGATGGGGCCAGATGACACGGGCGCCATTTGCGACATGACGAAGCGAATGCGATTCAGTCTCGGCGCGAGTAGGAGCGTGGATCCGCGTGGTGCGATCGGGTGGTCGCCAGGTCGATGCACTGGCCTGTGATAGTCCTACGAAGCCGCGCCACGATCGGTTCGTACGATCGGCGGCGAAAGACAGCGGGCGTCAACGTCGCCGACTGCCGTGCTGCGGAACAGCAGCAGTTATCTGAGCGTCAGGAGCGCTGACCCTGGCGTCCGAGGCCACCAAGGGTCGGCACCGCGACGCTAGGCGTTGGTTGGCAACGGCATAGGGGACCTGCAACGGTTCCCTGATACCGCGTCTTGATACAGTGGTGGCCCCGCCGCGCGCTTTGCTGACTGGAACCACGGTTTTCTGCCGTTCCCCGTATCTGCAACAGGTACTTGGCTGGGGCGGCAGGGTGGCCACCTGCTCGCATATGCCAGCTAAGCAATTGAATAAGAGCGATAACATCTGAGGTTCTTGCCGCATTGTACTCATGCACGAGTCACATGCAATGGCCATGCTATCCCGAAACCGTCAAAACACTGGGCCACCCCCTTAAAGGCAGCTTGACGCGAGACCGTCTGCGGATCGCTTCAAGCTCGGTATCAACGGCTGGCGGCATCAACCCATCGCAGCAGGGGAAAGCGGGAATGGTGGATAGCAGTCGGTCTGCTTTCGGGCGGAAGGCGGCGTAAACAGACCATCGTTCACCTTGCTGCGCAGAAGAAGCGCCTGCCGCTGATCGAGATTAGCGGGTCGGCGTCCCGTTCTCGCGAAAGAATTTTAGGCACTCCGGTTTATTTAGGAACGCGGTAGTAAACCGGCCGGCCGGGAAAGGACACGTGGCCAGAAAGGTACTATCCTTTTTTTGAGGAACTGCACCAAGTGGCATAAATACCTTAGAGCGAGCATTTGGCGCCCACGCCCATGGAGTTCGCCTCTCCCTTAAGCTGCGACCTTGAACTCCTCGCCCAGCAAGGTGACGAACTCGCCAAGCGGAAGCGGCCGACTGATAAAATAGCCTTGGATGAGGTCGCACCCGCACGCCGAGAGAAAGTCTAGGCAGGCGCGGTCCTCGACGCCCTCCGCGACGACCTTGAGCCCGAGTTCGTGCGCCAATTCAATCGTCGAGCGCACCAATACGCTGTCGGCACGATTGACATGCGCATGCTGGACGAAGCTGCGGTCAATTTTGAGCTCGTTGAGCGGCAGCTGTTTGAGATAGGTGAGCGTCGACTGACCGGTCCCATAATCGTCCATAGAAACCGCCACGCCGATTTCGCGATAGCGGTTCAGCGCGGCAATAGCACTCGTCGGATCGGACATTGCGGCGGATTCGGTCACTTCGAACACCAGGGCCGTGCTCGGCACGCCCGAGGTCAGCAGTATGTCCTCGACCTGCGCATTGAACGCGGTGTCGGACAGCAAGTTCGCCGAAACGTTAACCGCAGCTGTGACCGACCGATGGAGCACGCGCCAGTCGGCGACATCGCGCACGACGCGTCGCAGCACATGTAGCGTAAGCGGCGCAATGCGATTGGTCTTTTCGGCCAGCGGGATGAAGACGTCGGGCCCGACGAACCCGCGTTCGGGATGTCGCCAGCGCACCAGCGCCTCGGTGCTGGTGATCCGTCGTTTGCGCAGATCGTACTTCGGTTGGTAATAGACATCGATCTGGTCAGCGGCGAGCGCGGCATCAAGCTCGCCCATCAACGAGATCGAGCGCTCGAGATTGCCATCATCGGCGACGCTGCGGTGCCAGAAATTCCCCGCCTGCAGCGCTTCGTCCGCCGCCATTGCCGCGTCGACGAGCAAACGTTCGAGCGTGTCGCCAGCCCCGCTGGCGAGACCGAGGGCAATCACGACGTCGACCCGCCGCCCGGCAACTTCAACCGGCTGCAGCATGATCGCGCGCAATCCGTCGAGCGTGTCCTCGATCACTTGATCCTGCGGCAACACGAACGCAAGGTGCCGGTCGGCGGTGCGATAGACCCTCGCATCCTGCGCCACCAGCGCGAGCCGATCGGCGATGCGCAACACGACATCGGCCCCGCCGCGCGGACCGAGCACCGCAAGCAGGCTGTCGTAATTGTTGAATTGCGTCACCACCAGCGTGCACGTCGCGCCACCCTGCCGCTCCGCCACCAGGGATCGGCCGTTGGGCAAACCGGTCGCCTCGTCGATCGTGCGTTGCAGACGGAACCGTCCGGCGACATCGCGGACCCCGCACGCCAGCCCGGCGACTGCAATCATGCCCAGCCCGGCCGCCAGCGGATAGACGATCAGCAGCGCATGCTGCGCGACCAGCACCAGGCCGGCGAGGACGACGTGAGCGCCCAGCATGGCAGGAAGGATAGCGATGCCTCTGGTCCGCACGATCAGCAGGATCGCGACGAGCGCCAGCACCAAGGGCACGATCGGCTCGCCCGCTACGGGCACGCCGCGGAGCAAGGTCTCGGAACCGAGCGCTTGGATGAACACTCCCGGGATGACGCCCCACAATGGTGTCCCGTAGCGATCGCCCATTTCGATCGCGGTCGCGCCGATCAGGATCGAGCGACCGCGCACCAGTGCCGGATCGAACTTGCCGTTGCGCACGTCGATGAAGCTCAAACGCGGGATCGTCGCGGGGTCGATCGACATGTCGATCGGGAAGCCGGTATCGGCGGTGCCCGAGCGCTGCGCAATATAGGCAGAGATCGAGGGTCGCGGGGTGCCTGCGGTAATCGTGCCGAACGGCATCGAGCGGACCTGCCCGTCCCGATCGGGCCGGATGCTGACCGAGGCGAGCGCGACGTTCGGCCGGAACAGCGGGATCGGCAGCGCATCGATCGTGCGCTGGTCGAGCAGGTCGGCGCTCTGGCCGAAGGTCGGCAAGGTCACCATGCCG
The DNA here is from genome assembly GCF_049898305.1 of Sphingomonas sp. PWP1-2. NCBI lineage: Bacteria > Pseudomonadati > Pseudomonadota > Alphaproteobacteria > Sphingomonadales > Sphingomonadaceae > Sphingomonas > Sphingomonas sp. PWP1-2. Next base: position 142,952 of record NZ_JAFCXM010000005.1, on the reverse strand, counting down.
TCAGCGCGCGCGAGCGCGGCCGCGAATGCGGCGTCGCCTGCCGGATCCGACGCCGACGAGAAATCGACGTCGAACAGGATCGAGGTGGCGCCCGCATGGCGCAGATGATCGACCACTGCGCTGTAATGCGCGCGAGACCAAGGCCAGCGCTTGATCGCCATCGCGCTCTTGGCATCCATCTCGACGACCAGCAGCTTGCCGCTGGCCGCACGATGGACGACGGCGAAACGGGCGGGCGAAATCGCGCGGTCGAGCGCGTCGCCGATCGGTAGCAACGCGAGCAGCGTCCCAATCAGCACGCTGACGCCGAGGATCGCCCAGTTCGAGGTGCGGCGGGCAAAGGCTTTGCCAAAGGCGATAAGGCGTCGCATCAGATCAGCCGCGATAAGCGGAAGGAGAAGCGCGGATTGCGCTTGCCGGTGTCGAAACGATCGGCGTTGAGGGGCAGCGCAACCTCGATCATCGCGCCCAGTTTGCCGCGGCCAGCCCGTACGCCTGCCGCGGTCGACAGCAGTGCGCCACCGCCGCCGCCGCCGCGCAGATTGGCGACATAACCGCCATCGACCGAGCCATAGAGCTGCAATCGATCGATAAGCCGCGGCACGACCCGCCCGAGATCGAAGCGGATCTCGCCCGATCCGAGGATGCCGTTGTCGCCAGTGCGTTCGGCATAGTCGTAGCCACGGCCGAAGATTGGGCCGCCGACACCGATTTCCATCGTCGCCAGCAGCGGGCGCGACGCGACCTGTCCTTCGGATGCGAGCGCCACGCTGACCCGCCCGGTGAGCGGTGCGGTCCATTCGGCGGCATAGCCGAGGATCACGAAGCGGGCATCGCCATCGCCGCGCGAACTTCGGGGCGCTCCTTCCTGCGTAACGCCCGGCAGCGGCAGACCGTCGATGAGATGGACCTCGCCGCGCACGATGCCGGATCCCGCGCGTGCCGTCCCGTTGAGCGACCCGGTCAACGTCGCGATACGATCATTGCGCAAGGGGAAGCCGAGCAGGCTCTGATTGCTGCGCAGGCCGCGCACCTCGATCGTTCCCCACAAGCTGTCGGCCCGCGTCCGTATGATCGGCTTGGAATAGAAGACGCTGGCGTCATAGCTTTCGCCGGTCACGTCGAGCGGCGCGAGCGATCCGCCGGGCTTGGCGCGCCCATAGGATGCCGATGCCGACAGGATCGCGCCGTTCGCATCGATTGGTGCCGAATAACGGCCACGCACGAACAGGAACTCGGACGGATTGATCGGGGTCTGCGCGACGACAAAACTCGCTTCGTCCCCCGATCGGAACAGGCCGCGCGCATTGGCGATGATCGTCGAGCGCAGTGGCCCGACTTCCTTGCTGCCGCGATTGTCGATCTGCGCATAGGCGCTCAGCCGATCCTCGGCGATGGTGACTAAGAGGATGCCAAAGCCATCCTGCCGGACGAATTTGCTCTCCTTGACGCTGACGCCGGGAATGTCGCCGACGAGTAGGATCGCTCGTTCCAATTGCTCGCGGCGCACGGCTCGCCCGGTAACCAGTGCGGTGGTCAAGATGTGGTCGGCACGCGCGTTGGCATGGCCAATGACGCGAACCGCCGCCAGCGAACCGGCGTCGAGACGCACGCGCAAAACACCGTTCTCCAGCGTTTGCGGTTCGATCCATGCGCTGGCGAAGGGGTAGCCCGCCTGGCGCGCAACATCGGCCACTCCGTGCGACAGCGCCTTGAGATCGGCACCCGTAAGATCGCGGCCGATATAGCCGACGAGCGTCTCGCTGAACCGGCTACGGGCGATTTCGCTGCCGCCCTCGACGATGATCGCGTTGGCGAGACGGGTCTCAGTCTGCGCCTCCGGCCTTGCGACTTTCGAAGCGATCGACACCACGGGATCGGCCGTAGGCGGCGCCTCCACGGCTTGCGGGACGACACGCTCGAGGATCGAAGGGTCGGCGCGGTTCAACTGAATCTGCGCCTGTGCAGCACCCCACGGACTCAAGGCCGCGGCACCCCCTGCCAGCACGCTTCTAACACCACGCATCCATAAATCCCCAACCAATGTGGTGAGGTTAGCGGCCAAGCATTTGCAAAAGGTTAGCCTGGGTTTGACTAACATGAATTTTACCAAATCGTTGAACCTCCCGCACATGCGCTCTCGCTAATCAGGGGTGATGAAATCAAAGGGGTTGGGCATGCGAAAAGCGTTTGTCGCGATGCTGGCGGCGAGCTGCTCTTCAGCGGCAGTTGCGGGCGAACCGGGCTGGATCGTCAGCGAAATCAGTGGGTCGGTGCAAATAGCGCGCGCCGGGACGAGCAAGTTGGCGACTCGCGGGATTGGCATCTCCGCTGGTGACACCGTTTCGACCGGGCCTGGCGGACGTGCCGTTCTGGTTCGTGGCAGCGAATATCTGATGGTCGCCGCCAACTCGCGGCTGCGCCTTCCCGAGGTGCAGCAGGCAAATGGCTTCACGCAGATGTTCGAAGATTTCGGCAACGTCGTCTTCATGATCAAGAAGAAAATGACGCCGCATTTCGAGGTAAAGACGCCGTACCTCGCCGCCGTCGTCAAGGGCACGACCTTCTCGGTCGGGGTGACCGCGGCGGGCGCTTCCGTGCAGGTACTCGAGGGTGCGGTCGACGTCGCGACGGTCGATAACGGCGCGCATGAATTGCTGCGTCCAGGCGCGGTCGCGCAGGTCGGTGCGAACGACCTGTATCGGCTGGCGGTGGAAAGCGATGGGGTCCGCCGCGTGATCGCGTCGCCCGCCGCGCCGACCGCCCCGGTGATGTCGTCCCCGGCCGCTTCGGCAGAAACGCCAGCAGCGTACGCTGCTGCGCCGGCTGCAGTCGCTGCTGCGCCGCCCGCAACCGTGCCAGCCCCCAGCGCGCCGCCAGCCCCGCCGAGTGCCGCCGTCGTCCCGCCGAGTGCCGAAGCGCCGGTGCCCAAGCAGGCGGCGATCGTCGCGGCTGTGTACGAAGCGCCCGTTTCGCTCGCCACCGTCACTGGCGGGCTGGTGACCGGCATGAGTGGTGCCAATATTTCCGACGTTTCGAACGCGACGCGCGTCGCGGCCGAGGCCTCGAATTCGGTCGTCAAGGCCGTCGAGATCGCATCGAATTCGACCGCGGGCGATGCGGTGAAGGACAAAACGACGCAGTCGGTGGTGGCCGTGGTCGAACGCGTTACCGCGACCGCGGCGAAAGCCGATACCGACAAGAGCAAGAGCGGAGCGGATGTTGCGACCGCTACTGCGGCTGCGGACCAGGCTGCCAAGGATGCCGCGGACAAGGCTGCGCAAGACACTGCCAAGGCCGCGTCGGACAAGGCTGCGCAAGACGCCGCCAAGGCCGCGTCGGACAAGGCGGCTAAGGATGCGGCAAAGGCTGCAGACCAGGCCGCCAAGGATGCCGCGGACAAGGCTGCGCAAGACACTGCCAAGGCCGCGTCGGACAAGGCCGCCAAGGATGCGGCACAGGCGGCCGATCAGGCTGCCAAGGACGCTGCCGACAAGGCTGCGCAGGACGCTTCCAAGGCAGCTTCGGGCACGGCGGCCAAGGACGCGGCGAAGGCGGCGGACCAGGCTGCCAAGGATGCCGCGGACAAGGCTGCGCAAGACACTGCCAAGGCCGCGTCGGACAAGGCGGCCAAGGATGCGGCAAAGGCTGCGGACCAGGCTGCCAAGGACGCTGCCGACAAGGCTGCGCAGGACGCTTCCAAGGCAGCTTCGGACACGGCGGCCAAGGACGCGGCGAAGGCGGCGGACCAGGCTGCCAAGGACGCCGCGGACAAGGCTGCACAAGACGCGTCGGACAAGGCGGCCAAGGATGCGGCGAAGGCGGCGGACCAGGCTGCCAAGGACGCTGCGGACAAGGCTGCACAAGACGCAGCCAAAGTTGCGTCGGACAAGGCCGCCAAGGCGGCGGAGGCGGCAGATCAAGCTGACAAGGATGCCGCGGACAAGGCTGCGCAAGATACTGCCAAGGCCGCGTCGGACAAGGCATCCAAGGATGCGGCAAAGACTGCGGACCAGGCCGCCAAGGATGCCGCGGACAAGGCTGCGCAAGACACTGCCAAGGCCGCGTCGGACAAGGCGGCCAAGGATGCGGCAAAGGCTGCGGACCAGGCCGCCAAGGATGCTGCCGACAAGGCTGCGCAGGACGCTTCCAAGGCAGCTTCGGACACGGCGGCCAAGGACGCGGCGAAGGCGGCGGACCAGGCTGCGAAGGATGCCGCGGACAAGGCTGCACAAGACGCTGCTAAAGCCGCGTCGGACAAGGCCGCCAAGGATGCGGCACAGGCGGCCGATCAGGCTGCCAAGGACGCTGCCGACAAGGCGGCGCAAGACGCCGCCAAGGCCGCGTCGAACCAGGCGTCCAAGGATGCGGCAAAGGCTACAGACCAGGCTGCAAAGGATGCCGCCGACAAGGCAGCGCAAGACGCCGCCAAGGCCGCGTCGGACAAGGCGGCCAAGGATGCGGCAAAGGCTGCGGACCAAGCCGCTAAGGATGCTGCGGACAAGGCTGCGCAAGACGCCGCCAAGGCCGCGTCGGACAAGGCGGCCAAGGATGCGGCAAAGGCTGCAGACCAGGCTGCAAAGGATGCCGCGGACAAGGCAGCGCAAGACGCCGCCAAGGCCGCGTCGGACAAGGCGGCTAAGGATGCGGCAAAGGCTGCAGACCAAGCCGCCAAGGATGCCGCGGACAAGGCTGCGCAAGACACTGCCAAGGCCGCGTCGGACAAGGCGGCTAAGGATGCGGCAAAGGCTGCAGACCAAGCCGCTAAGGATGCTGCGGACAAGGCTGCGCAAGACGCCGCCAAGGCCGCGTCGGACAAGGCGGCTAAGGATGCGGCAAAGGCTGCGGACCAGGCCGCGAAGGATGCTGCCAAGGCCGCGTCTGGCTGACCGGCGACCGGCAGTCCAGCGCTGCCTATCGTCTCGCGTTTTCGTATACAGCGGTTTTTGCGGCCATGGTCGCCTGGCTTAAGGCGATGGTGTATTTAGGGCGCGCGGTCCTCATCCGTCTTGCGAAGATTCGCCTGACGGCCTCATCCCAACCGTCGTCCGAACCGTATCAATGGGATGCGCTATCGAATGAACTTGGTTTCTGATGGAAACATTTTTTACGATGACGAAGGCGTCGAGCTTCCCGACTTGGAAACCGCTTGCTTCCGATCGATCCGTATCGCCCGAGATTTGATTAGCGAAGAAGCGAAATTGGGGCGAATTCCGTTGGGTTGGTCGATCGAGATAATGGACGAATTGGGAGAAATCGTTTCCGTCATGGCGTTTGAGAATACCGTAACGCTCCACTGACCGCGGCATTACGGCTTGATCTCCGAGCTACTCATGCAAGCTCCGCCTTCTCGGCAGTTAGAGCCTCCGGCAAGCCCGGCGCGATTCACTTCCACCTCGCGACTTTTTCTCAAGCCTCGCCGTTTTCACAGTGGCTGCCGCAACATGAACGAGCGGCCGAAGTTGGGGGGCAAAAAGATCTTCTGAATGTCTGGGAATGGGGGATCGTCGCTGCAGGGTTGGCCGGCAGGACCGGTTGGAGCTGCGTGCGACACAGCACCAAGCGGCTTGGTTTATCCATTTCGTTGAAGATCACGTGCTCCAAACCATATGACGTCATCCGTGACGGTCGTGCTTGCAGGAACCAGCCTGTCCAGTCCCATCGCCTTGTAGAAGCCGATCGCTGAAGTGTTCCTTGGATCGACGCCAAGGTAAAATCCGGTGGAGCCCATCGCTCGGGATCGCGCATGCCAGGCGATCAATAACCGGCGACCGTGACCCTGGCCTTTGAGGCGCGGCAGAATGTTGATGTGAAAATGGGAAGGGTAGGCATCTAACAGCCAATCGGGCGGACGGGCCGGATGATGGATCATTTCGATGATGCCGCGTCATCGGCCGAACGCCAATCTGAGCCGCTGACGGGTGGCAACGGATAGCGCTGCCGCAACGGTGGCCACCACCGTAGATCTAACAGAGGCTCAAATGCCCGGGTCTGCAGTGCGCCCACGCAGTATCCGGCAACTCCGTGCTCATCCTCGATGACGAACGCGAGTTCGGGTTCGAAGACGGCATAAGGAGCAGCGTAGACATGCCCGAGCAGTTCTGGGGCGTGGAATTCGCGAGAAGCGTCAGAGCCGCTATCGCCGGTTGCGACGGCGATGGCGTACAGCGAGTCGAGGTCGGTCGAAGCATAATTGCGGATGATCGGCACGTGATGTGCGTAGCAGCAATCTCGGACTTTTCGAAACCAGCGCTAAACTGTCGGTGCGCCAGGAAATGGTGCCGGCCAATTATCACAACTTACCCATGGAAGGCAGCCGTTGCACCGACTTGAACGAGCGGCCGAAATTGGGGAGCCTAATAGCCATCGCGACTGGCCGGATTGGATCTGCGCCGCAGAACGGAGCAGACGGGCAATAGGCTCTTCCGCGGTTGCACGCCGACCAGGAATCGTGTGACGCCAGGTAAGCGCCCGAGTCCCGTCGAAGCGGTTCGGGATAGATGTGTCGCAACACTGATAAGGCCGGCCCATGGTTCTGACGCGACATGGTTGAGGGAGGTTCCCTGAGAACGATAAGCGTTGGGATTCGGGAGGTGCTCGGTGCCGCGTTGCCGGGCGAACCAACCCGAGGCGACGTCCGGGCCCTATTGCTTGGTACGCGCGTCGATACCCGCAATTTGCGAGATTTCGCCGAACCCGAAACCCTGAACCTGTCGGGCGTTGGAGCGGCTTTCGTCTTCCGCTATGGCGTCCTAGTCTTGATCGGCGCTTCGGCCGAGACTGAGCGTCGATTTATCGAACACCTTTCCGATCACGTCATCGAACCCCTGGCCACGCCGGAGACCGAAACCGCTTGGATAGAAATCCGTGCAGACCGCGAAGAGACCGTCAGCGCAGACGGGCACATACGGTTGAAAGAGGCGTCGCGCGAACGTCTTTTGCTGACGGCCACAGTGGTGGCGAGAAGCGTCGTCCTGGCGCGGGATGAAGGCCGCATCGCCGAAGCCTTCGATCGCGTAGAGCCGCTGATCAATGAACTACGCGTCCATGGGCGCGCGGTGATGCCGATCCGGCGGGTCATGCGGAGCATCGGCGATGTCCTCGCGGCGCAACATCGGGTCGTCGGTCGCGCGCAGATCATGGAGAAGCCGGACCTGCTTTGGGATCATCCCGAGCTCGACCGGCTTTATGGGCGCCTGGAAGCCGAGTTCGAACTGGGTGACCGTGCACGTGCGATGGAGCGCAAGCTCGAAGTCATCGGCGACGCCGCCGAGTGGTTGCTCGACCTGGTGCAGGATAAGCGCTCATTGCGGCTCGAGCTTGCCGTGATCGGCTTGATCGCCTTCGAGGTCGTGCTCAACATTTATGAGTTGTGGCGGCACTAAAAGCGACATGAACGAATGGCCGCAGTTGGAAGCTGGGAAAAGGCCACGAATGTCGCGTTGTGGGTCGTGACCGCCGAGCAGGTATCGACCAACCTAAGCTGTTCGTAAAGCGAGTTGCGAATGGCGGCTCCCGACGGAACCCGTCATTCGACGAGGCCAGAGGACGAGCATCAGTCGCTCGATCCCTGCCATAGAGCGCGTCCAGTAAATGGTCTTGAACGGCGTCGTTCCCGCGGTCACTCGGCACAAGCATTTAACCAACTAGCGAGGGGCCATTGTAAGCGGGCAGCTATCGGGCGCCTCGGTGCGGATAGCTCATGTACGCAGGCCTTTTCTGCACATTGTTTTCCGAACCGGTTGATGAACATTGGCCCGAGGCCATGGTCGGCTCCGGCCGACCAGTACGCCGATGTTCAGAAAACGGCCGTTTTCTGAACGGTCGACGGTTCAGCAGTTGCTGCGAGGTGGGTTGGGCTTATGCAGGAGCAGAATTCAACGAAGGGAATAACGTGACGACCGAATTCCCAGATGAACACGAGTGGCAACAGGAGCACCTTCGCCTTGCCATAAATGCAGCAGGCGTAGCTTTGTGGGCATGGAACGTCGAAACCGATTTGCTGAAAATGGATGCCCGCAGCTTCGAGCTGTGGGGGGTGCCCTCGAGCGATAAAGTAACGTTCGAGGAACTGTCGGCTCACATTCATCCAGCAGATCGCGATCGTGTCCGAGCAGCGTTTGCAGCGACGCGGGCTGTACTCGGCGACTACGAGTCTGATTTTCGTATCATGATCGGTGACGAGGTGCGCTGGATCGCCGCGCGGGGGAAAGGCGAGGATGTTGGCATCGTCGGCCGCACGATGTTCGGCATTTTCCTGGATGTGACCGCCCGAAAGCAGGCAGAGGAGAGCAATGAACTTTTGGCTGGCGAGATGAGCCACCGGGTGAAGAATCTTCTCGCCATCGCATCAGGACTGACCGCCATCACGTCGCGATCAGCGACCAACTCGGAAGACATGGCTCGCGAGCTGACAGGGCGCCTTACGGCGCTGGGGCGCGCCCACGACTTGGTTCGTCCTACGTCCGCTGGCGAGGGAGCGGCCGCACTCCTCGGTGATCTGCTGTCAATCTTGCTTGCGCCGTATGACGATCTCGGGGCCTTTAAGGGGCGGATACGAGTTGCGGTCGAACGAGCGGCTGTAGGAGAGGCTGCTGCGACAGGGATCGCGCTTGTTATCCACGAGCTTGCTACCAACTCAATGAAGTATGGAGCGCTATCGGCGCCGACAGGCACGCTCGATATCACCAGTACCTCAGAACCCGATCAGATCGTCCTGACCTGGGTAGAGCGGGGCGGCCCGGCCGTCGAAAAACCTGATAGTCCGGCCGGGTTCGGTAGCCAGTTAGTTAAGCGCAGCATGTCCGGTCAGTTGGGCGGCTCGATCGACTACGACTGGTCGGAGGGCGGACTGATTGTGACGCTTCGCCTCAAGCGCACTCGCCTGGCGTCGTAAGGCGGCCAGCAGTTCTGTCAGTGGCTCGGCGCAGCTCGCGCTATCGCAAAGGCTTCCGTCAGCGCCGGGCCTGCGAAAGGCTTTGGCAGGATTGCAATCGCCGGCACGACGGGATCACATTCGGCCTGCGTTCCAGTGATGAAGAACGTCGGGATATGTCCGAGCTTGCTATGGATCAATGCGACCGCACGCGGCCCGGTCCCCTCAATCAGCCGAACATCTGACGTAATCACGGCGGGCGGATGCAGCGCTGCAAGCGCAGCGCAAGACGAGCACCACCGCGCTTCTCGCCGCACGGCTGAAGGCGCGCTTCGGTGTGGATCCAGGCAAGAATCATCCGGACGCAGATTCTTCGTTCGGCCACAAGCGGTACCGCTGGATGTTTAGCCGACGATCGTCTCACGGATCACCGCGCCCCCTATCATGGCAAAGGGTTCTTTCTCAACATCTTTTCAGAACACGGCATGATCGCCACGTTCTGGCGCGGCCTCGCCATCCAATACTGCCCGGTAATAGTCGAACAGGGTCTGGCTGCCGGTCGATGGTGTAGCCGCGGCGTCGTATCGCCCGGTCGCGGAGTCCAGCACCAGCATGGATTCGGTCGCATAATAGCGTCCGATCCGAGCCAACTCGGCCTTGGCAGCGAGCGGCGGGGCAATGCGGCCAACGGCAGATAGGCCTGCGACAATACCGTCGAGCAACCCGACGGGCACCGAGCGAAACTGGGGCCTGCGGTTGAGCAGCGCGAATAGCGCCTCGCCCTGCTGCCTTGGCGTGATCGCCTCGCCCGGGCCACCGATCGGCAGGATCCGGTTCCAGCACTCCTCGACCTCCAGGCACGCAGCGATATACGTGCCCAGATCGTCGTCGCTGATCGGCTTGCAGGCCGTCAGAGTGCCGTCTCCGAAGATCAGAAAGGGCCGCCCCTTGCGCACGCGTTCGATCTGGCCCGACAGGGATTTGAAATAGGCGGTGGGCCGGACGATCGAATAGCGCAGGCCCGATTCGATCAACGCCGCCTCGAATGCCAGCTTGGCATTCTGGAAAGCAAGAAGCGGCTTTTGCACGCAAATGGCGGACAGCAGCACGAAGTGGGTGACGCCGACCTGCTGCGCCGCCACCAGGGCGTTTAGGTGTGCGCGGTGATCGATCGCCCAGGCGTCGTTGGGCTCGCCCGTGCGCGACGCCATGCACGACACCACTGCGTCGAACCGCTCGCCGCCAAACCCGGCGTGAGACAGCGATGCGGGATCGGCTGAGTCCACGATCTTCACCAACACGCCCTCAAACGAGCGGGCGTGGTCTGCTGAAGCAAGACGTCGGTCGCCGCTTTTGGCTCGGACGAACGCGACCACATCGTGCCCTTGCCGCACGAGGGCCGCGGCAGTCGCGCGACCGATCGTACCGGTCGCACCGAGCAAACAGACACGTCGCCGTGTCGTGGACCCGGCTGCACGGGATGTCTGGGTCTCCGTCTCCATTGCCATCCGAGCGCGCCCGTTATCCTCAGCTAGCGTCAGCATCCCACAAAACCGCGGCGAAACCGGGCGCGCCATAGCGCCGACTTCGAAACCAGTAGCTTAAGGTGCCTGCAGCAAGCAGCGAAACAAAGCAGAATCTCTAACGTGAACGAACGGCAGCTATCGGCAAGCGAGCAGGTCCGTCCGAGCGACGGTTTTTGGGTCGTGCCGGGCGCTATTCAATTCGTCGAAGCCATGTGATCTCGGTCGTTTCATCGGCACTATTTGCGCGCGTCGAACGTGGCCGCTTTGACTGCGATGGGTCGTGCAATTGGATAGAATTGAGTCGTTTAATTTTACAACTTGGTCAACGGACGGCAGCTATTCGAAAATTCGCCGACCAGGACCCATCTGTCCGCAACCAGCCCCGTCGCAACCGTTTTGAGATGACTTGGCGATGACCTCTCCGGGCCAATTGCGAGCCGTCTGTTTCGGCCAGAGCAAAGTTTGCAGCTGAGAGCGAGCAGCACTTTATCAGAGGTGCCCTTTGGCCCTTCTGCCGGTTATGCCGGGCGGGTTGGGCGGTCCGGTGGGGTAGCGGCAGGTTAGCGCCTCTTTTTCATTTGTGTAAGGAAGCATAGGAGCCCGATCCCTGCTCCGGCGAACGACCGCTTTTCTGCAAGGCCCGATTACGACGGAAAAGCACAGTTTAAGGCGGGTTACGCCGCAGCGGTTAGCCACACCAACCCGGCCGTTAGCCTACCGCGATCATCACCTCGTTGCGCCGAAACGGCGGCGCTACGAACGGCGAGTTGTAGAAGGCAATCACAACATCGCCGGTCGCTTCGAGGTCCCGCGCTGATAACCACTCTCGCAGGCGCATCTCCTGTTCGGCTAACCTTGTGTCACGGCCGAGGCCGGCGAAGCGGACCACCGCCATCCGGCGCGCGGGAAGTTCTGCAGCGGTGACGCCGTCGGGCATATCGGGCAACGTCGCTGCGGTGAAGCGCGCAGGCATCACGAAGCGCGTGCGCCAGGCATCCATCGCGCGGTCCGATAACACTGGCGCGGTCATTGCGATCTTTTCGCGCTTGTTGCCAAAGATATACTTCGCCAGCCGTTGAAATCCCGCTTTGAGCGCGACGCTCCGCTCGGCGAGGACGGCGGTTTCCACCACGAGGATGGCGGCATAATCGCGCAGCTCGAACGCACCGTCTTTCTCGACGATTGTATAATCAGGCTGTTCGAGATTTCGTTCGTACAAGCCCAACCCTCCGGTCACGAGCGTTGCAAGGCCAAGCCCAAGAGCGCCCCAGCCAAGAATGTTGTGCGTCTTCATGTCACGCTCCAATACTGAGCCGGTTTAGATCAACAGCCTATCCGACTACTACAGCCTCGCAGACCTTGAACCATCGCCAATTTGGGCGAGGTATGCGCGACCGCTTTGATGATCGTCCGAAGCGCCAGCGGGCCCTGGCGACCGCCCGAAGAGAACCGTTCAATCATCACAGGCATCATCTGGCGGCTGCGTTGCGGCACGACGTGGCACGACGTGCCGCCCAGATCCGGCAATTGGAACACGATCTACCGGCGGTTTTGGCGCTGGAGCGCGGCGGGGTGTGGGAAGCCGTATCGGTCACGCTGGCCGAGATGATGGCCGACAGCGGCGATTACCGTATCAATAGCACCACGTTCGTGCCCACGTCTCGGCAGCAGGCGAAAAAGGGAGCTCATCGAAGCGCTCTTGGTCGCTCGCGGGGCGGGTTCACCGGTAAGTTTCACTGTCTGGCAGATGCCCGAGGTCGACCGCTCGCCTTCCACCTGCCGGTCGGCAAGCGGCCGGTTGCAAGGCCTATGAAACGCTGATCGCCCAGCCGGAGAAGGCGACAAAAGCGCTCTTGGCGGACAAGGGATATGACGCCGACACCATCCGAGCCGACCTTGCGCACCGCAACATCCAGCCCGTCATCCCGGGCCGATCAAACCGTCGGATCAAGATCGAACACGACCGGTCGCTCTATAAGAAACGCAATCATATCGAACGATTCTTCGGCCGCCTCAAAATCAACCCAGCCATCGCCATCCGCTACGACCAACTCGCCGAAAGCTTCCTCAGCATTATCCCGTATCGCCGCCGCCAGGAACTGGCTCAAAACAACGCGCGATCTCAGACGTACACCCCGGTCTTTTCGCCGGAGGGCAACATCTATCAAATCCCTCGCTTTGGTCGGCTTGCCGAAATGGAAGCTCTTCTCCTCGCTAATCCGACCGGAATCAGATGTTGCGCGAACGCTTGTCTATTTGCGTAAGTGTATGATGAAAAGACGAAAACAAGGCAATGGTGCCCAAAGTCAAATCTACTCAATGTTCGCGCAGCATCAAGGCCGGGTCCCCGATACAATGAAAAACTAAATTCGAGTTCATATGTGTCAGTGTTGTTGCAAAAGGGCGGATAGGCGCGAGAATGAGACGAGCCCTAAAAAGCGGCCGCACATAAAGTCGAATTGATAAACAAGGGGATTTTTATGTTTCCAGGTGCCTCGCAGGGGCGGACCAAGCTTGCCTTGTCCGCGTCCCTTATCGCTCTATCGTATGTCGGGGCGCCCGCGTTTGCCCAAACTGCGCCGGCCCCGGTGGTGTCGTCCGATACGGCCCCTGATTCTGACACCGACCGAGAGATCGTCGTCACCGGGTCGCGCATAGCGCGGCGCGGCACCGAAACCGCTTCGCCGCTGCAGACCATCACGTCGCAGGACCTCGACGCGCGCGGGTATCAGACCGTGGCGCAGGCGCTCAATGAGCAACCAGCATTCGGCGTGCCGGGTGCATCCCCTGTCGGATTCAACCAATCAGGCTTCGGCGCGGGACAGAGCTTCGTCAATTTTCTCGGGTTGGGATCACAGCGTACGCTCACGCTCGTTAACGGCCGCCGCTTCGTGTCGGGTAATACGTCCTCGATCTTCGGTCCGACCGGCTCCGGTGGAAACCAGGTCGACCTCAACGTTATCCCGACCAAACTCATCGACAAGGTCGAGACGGTCGCTGCGATCGGCGCGCCGATCTACGGCTCGGATGCCATCGCAGGCACGATCAACATCATTCTCAAGCGCAACTACCAAGGCTTCGACATCGACGGGCAAACCGGCATTTCGTCGCGAGGGGACGCGCCCGACAATCGCATTCGTTTCCTGGCCGGCAAGAATTTCGCCGAGGGGCGCGGAAACATCACCGTGTCGGGCGAATATAACGTTTCAAAGGGGTTGCTGTTCACCGACCGCGCGCAGACCGCATCGGACGACCGGTTTGACGTCGCGCCCTCGGGGTCGGGCCCACAGCCCATCTATGCGAACGAGCGCATCCCCTCAATTTCGCCTTATGGCATCCCGCTCGTCACCGATTTCATCAGCACGGCTCCGGGCGCGCAATCGTCTGCCTATATCGGCGCGCCAAACCTCAATGTCGGCATCTCTAACGCTGCGGGCCAGCAGCTGAAGTTTGACCAGCAGGGCAATCTCGTCCCGATCGATTTTGGTACGGTCGTGGGTTCGGGCGGCACCTCGATCTTCAGTTCGGGCGGTAACGGCTTTTCGTTGCGTGACGTCGAGAATCTGGTCACTGATATCAAGCGCTACAGTGCCAACGCGGAGTTTTCGTACGACATCTCGAGCAATCTGCGTTTCTTTGCCGAAGGCTGGTACAGCGTCAGTGAGGGCCGCAACCTTGCCAGCCAGCCCGTCTACAATTCTGCGCTTTTCGCTGGCGGCGGGTCGCGCGACGGGAATCTGATCGTCTCGATCAACAACCCTTACCTCAACCCCGCGGCGCGTACCGCGATCATCAATTCGATCAAGACCAACCCGTTCAGCGACAGTCCGACGCAGAATTATTTCTACCTTGGACGGGCTAACGTCGATCTGTCGTCTGGGGTGTCCACCGGCAAATCGGAAGTCGTTCGCGGTGTTGCGGGTTTCGATGGAGAGGTGACAATCTTGCAGGCGCGGCCTTGGCGCTTCGAGGGGTATATCAATTACGGCCGGTCGCATGTGACGAGCCGCAATCCCGAGCTCAACGAGCAGAACTTCCTCAACGCGATCAACGCGGTATCGTCAGGTGGGCAGATCACGTGCGCGCCGGGCGCTGTCAACTCGCCGATCGCGACCGTCAGCGCGACCTGTGCCCCGATCAATCCGTTTGGCGGCCAGGTCTCGCAGGCCGCGAAGGATTATATCACCACCATTGCAACGCCGGAAAACATCAACAACCAGTATGACGGCGTGGTATCGATCGCGGGCCCGCTGCTCAAGCTCCCGGGCGGGGATTTGGCTTTTGCGCTGGGGTACGAGCATCGCGCGGAAAACTCGCGGTTTAAACCCGGCGCTTTTTATCAGGGCGCCACGACCGACCTTTATCCCGGCGATTTTGACCAGAATGGCGATCCGATCGACCTGTTCTACGGCCGCTCGGTGCCGATCCAGCCGGTCTACGGGGCGTATCACACCAACGAGATTTTTGGCGAACTCAACGCCGATCTGATCTCGCCGTCGAATGCCGTGCCTTTTGTGCATCAACTGTCGATCCAGACCGCCGGTCGCTATATTTGGAATTCGATCGCCGGGAACGATCCGACCTATACCGTCCAAGGTCGATATGCCCCGCTTCCAGATATCGCGTTTCGGGGGGCCTATACCCGCGCGGTCCGTGCGCCCTCGATCACCGAAGCGTTCAATCCAACCTCGAGCGCCTTTGGTTTTGCTACCGACGTGTGCGACCAGTCCTTGCGCAACCAGGGGCCAGCCCCTGCAACGCGTGCGGCGAACTGCGCTGCGGCAGGCGTCCCGGCCAATTTCACCTCGCTTTCGAACCAGCGCTCGTTCTTCACCTACGTGTTCGGTAACCCCAAGCTCCAGAATGAAAAATCGGATAATTTCACGGTCGGCGCGGTAGTGACTCCACGTTTTCTCAAGGGCTTTAGCGCGACGATCGATTATATCGACATCAAGCTGCAGAATGCGATCAGCCAGTATTCCAACTCGCAAGTCGTCGCTGCCTGCTATGACGCCGCAACGTTCCCGGCGAATCAATTCTGCTCGCTCGTAACGCGCGATTTCTCTGCCGCGCCGGCGTCGAGCGGCTATGCTCAACTCAAGCAGGTCGGTTCGTCCTACTTCAACTCCGCGCAACTTCGCTACAAGGGTATTCTGGCCGAGGTGGAATATCGTACCCGCTCGGATTTCCTCGGCGCGGGGAGCCATATCGGCTTCTCGGTCAACTATCAGTATCTCGACACGCTCTCGACCGCGGCGACCGCCGGTTCGGCGCCAACCAACACCGGAAATTCGGTCGGCTATTCGCGGCACAAGGGCATTGCCACGGTTCGTTATGACATTGGCGGTTTCTTCGGGCAGGTGCAGGTCAACTATATCGGGTCGGCGCGGGTCGATCCTGATACCGCTTATAATTTCTACTCGGTGCCGAAGGTTGGTGCTTTCACCTATGTAAACCTCTCGCTGCGCTATGAAGTGAACAAGCAGTTCTCGATCAATGCCGACGTCGACAATCTGTTCAATGCGAAAGCACCCTTTCCCTATCCGGCGTCGGGTGGGACAGCGACCTACTTTCAGGGCATAATTGGGACGTATCTCCGCTTCGGCGCGGCGGTGCATTTTTAACCCGGGACACGACGTTCCCGAGGGCGGTGCTGTGCGGCACCGCCCAAGGGGCCACGCTCGGTTACGATCCTGCTCAAACGATTGAACAAGCGTCCGAAGAGGGAATCCGGATCGCACGGCCCGAACGATCGCAATCGGGTCGTACCGACCGCGAAGCGGTCGGGGGAATTGCAGTTAGATCTACGGTCCGTTGATCGCGCCGCAGCGGATCGACTTGATATTGTTCTTTATTTGTTCTAATGCGGGCATGGCTCGCTTCGATCATCAATCCGAACCGGTCGTCACGCCCGACGACCTTGCCGCAACCGTCCTGACGGCTCTGTCAGACCAACGAGGCGCTCGCTATCGTGGCCCAACGAGCCGCAAATCGAGAGCCCTGCCCCGTAGCCCGTTCCGCCGCTTTAACTCGTCACGCGAAGTGATCCGACTGGTCGTGATGATGTATGTCCGGTTCCCGCTCTCGCTCCGAACCGTAGAGGATCTTCTGTTCGAGCGTGGGATCGACGTTTGTCATGAGACCGTGCGGCAATGGTGGGGGCGGTTCGGCCCGATCTTCGCCGGCGACATCCGGCGGCGGCGGGTCAAATGGATGCGCGGCTTTCGACATTGGCGCTGGCATCTCGACGAGATGTACGTGAAGCTCAACCGTGAGATGGTCTATCTTTGGCGCGCGGTCGATCACGAAGGCGAGGTCCTCGAAAGCTTATTCACCAGGATGCGCGACAAAGCCGCAGCGCTGACCTTCATGAAAAAGACGCTGAAGCGCCATGGGTCGCCGGACGCGATCACGACCGATGGCCTTCGCTCCCACCGCTCAGCGATGAAAGACCTCGGGAATGAAGAAAAGCAGGAGGTCGGTCGCTGGGCCAATAACCGGTTAGAAAACAGCCACCTGCCCTTCCGACGACGAGAACGAGCGATGCTCAGATTCAGACAAATGAAGAGCGTACAAAAATTCGCCAGCGTGCACGCCAACGTCCATAACCACTTCAACCTCGAACGCCATCTCGTTGACCGCAAGACCTACAAGGAACGCCGCTCAGCCGCCCAGGCCGAGTGGCGGTCAGTTATGGGATAAGGCCCGCGCCCAGAAGTCTGACATGCAACGTGGAGAAAGCGGTTCGCGTTAGACTGACAGCACCCGCGCAACCGCTTATACCACTACGATTGAGGCTGGCACGCCCGCGATCGAGGAGGGCGCGACCCAGACATCGAATGCCCCCGGCTCGGCGAAGCGGCGATAGTCGCAATGGACAAAGGCCAAATCCGCCCGCGTAAGCCTGAACGCCACGCGCGCACTTTGCCCGGGGTCGAGGTCGAGATGGCGAATGCCCTTCAGCGCGCGGACCGGCTGGGTAAGGCTTGCGACCTTGTCGTGGATATAGAGCTGCGCCACCTCGTGCAGTCGCCGTTTGCCCGTGTTGGTGATCGTCGCCGAGACGATGATCGCGCCGTCGCCGGCAAGGGTCGTCGCGCTAACCGAGGTGCTGGAATAGCGGGCGGTCGCGTAGCCCAATCCGTGCCCGAACGGGTAGAGCGCTGCGTTCGTCACGTCGCGGTAGCGCGCTTTCCATGTCGGATCCGCGCCGAGTTGCGGGCGGCCGGTGGTGCGATGGTCGTAGAAGAAGGGCTCCTGCCCCGATGCCTGCGGGAAGCTGACCGGCAGGCGGCCCTGCGGCGCGACGGCGCCGAACACGATATCGGCCATCGCATGGCCCGTTTCGGAGCCGAGGAACCAGGTCGCCAGGATCGCCGGCGCCGCGCGCACCGCGCCGCTCAGCGCGAGGGCGCGGCCATGCCGCAGCAGCACGATGACGGGTTTGCCAGTTGCGGCTACCGCTTCTGCCAGCACGCGTTGCGGCTCGGGGATCGTCACCTCGACCCGCGCCTGCGCCTCGCCCGACATGCGCGCACTCTCGCCGATCACTAGCACGACCACGTCCGACGCCTTCGCGGCCGCGACCGCCTCCTCGATCCCGCCCGCGAGCGGCGCCTCGTAATCGGCGCCGCGCGCCACGCGCAGCGTTGCCCCCGGCGCCAGTGCCGCGCGAAACCCCTCTTCCGGTGTGACGCACGACGCGAAATCGGGAAAACTCGCCCAGGGCCCAGGCATGTCGCCCCTGTCGGACACGCAGGGACCGATCAGCGCGATCTTCGCCGATGTCGCCAGCGGTAGCAGATCCCCCTTGTTCTTGAGCAGCACGATCGACTTGCCAGCCGCCTCGCGCGCCAGCACGATCGCCTGCGGCAGGCGCACGTCGCGCTGCTCGCGCGCGAGATCGAGCGATCGATAGGGATTGTCGAACAGCCCGAGCGCCTGCTTGACGCGGAGCACGCGCCGCACCGCGGTATCGACCGTCGCCAGCGTGACCTTTCCCGATCGTACCAGCGCGGGCAGATGTGTGTTGTACAGCCCGCTCTGCATCGAGATGTCGCATCCCGCGTTGATCGCCTTGGCCGCCGCATCGGCGCCATCGGCGGCGAAACCGTGGAGGATCATCTCTTCGTCCGATGTGTAATCGGACACGACCAGCCCCTTATATCCCCATTCGCCGCGCAATATGTCGGTGAGCAGATAGCGGTTGCCGGTCGAAGGCACCCCGGCCACGTCGTTGAAGCTCGCCATCGTCGACAGCGCGCCGGCGTCGAACGCGGCCTTGAACGGTGGCAGATGCGTCTCGCGCAGTGTCGTCTCGGGGATGTCGGCGGTGTTGTAGTCCATGCCGCCCAGCACCGCGCCGTAGCCGGCGAAATGCTTCGGGCAGGCCAGCACGCAATCCTCTGCCGTCAAATCGTCGCCCTGGAATCCGCGCACGCGCGCCGCGGCGAACTGCGCGCCGAGCCAGCTATCCTCGCCCGCGCCCTCGACGACGCGGCCCCAGCGCTGATCGCGCGCGACGTCGACCATCGGCGCGAAGATCCAGTGGATTCCCTTGGCGCTCGCCTCGACCGCCGCCGCGCGCGCGGTGCGCCGGGCGAGCTCGGGATCGAAACTCGCCGCTTCGCCGAGCGGCACGGGAAACGTCGTTTTCATCCCGTGGATCACATCGCCCGCGAAGATCAGCGGGATCTTGTGCGGCCCCTGCTCAACCGCGACACGCTGGAGTTCGCGCCCCGCGGCGACGCCGATGCCGTTGTACAGCCCTGTCATCCGCCCCGCGGCGATCTCGCGCTTCACTGTATCCATGCTCTGCGCGACGAGCCCGGGATTGACCGGCGGCCCGTCGATCCGTGCGGGATCGCTGAAGATGCTGAGCTGTCCGGCCTTCTCCTCGAGGCTCATCGCGGCGATCAGGCGCTCGATCCGCGCATCGCGCATAAGACCGACACGCGCGACCGCGGGCGAAAGCATGATCGAGATCGCCGATACGGACGCGCCCTTGAGCAGCGTGCGGCGCGAAACAAGGCTCGTCACTGGTCATCCTCTCTTGTGCCGTCGCGAATCGCCGTGGCGTCTCGGACGCGACGCATTTTACGCTTGGCGAATGCGCATGAAACCGGTTACTGGGCAAGTCTTGGAACCGGTTACCCGGCCCGTCAGAGGCCGGTTCGGGGTTCCGTCCAGCACCGCGCTGGGGCAGGAAAAGACGGGTGTATCGCACGGGTTTCGGCCCGCAGGGTCGCGCGACATTCCGTCCCGCGCTGCTGCCGACGGCCCCCGCGCACGTGGCCGATCCGCTGACGAACGAGAACATAACGAGGCTGGCATCCGCCTCGAATTAGGGGAGACGACATGAACACGCTGATCAAGGCGAGCCTGAAGGTGGCGCTTGCGACTACCGCCCTCGTCACCGGGACGCTGCTGCTCAGCGCGCCCGCGATGGCGCAGACGACATCGACCGTGCGCGGGCATATCGACGGTGCGACCGCGGGCGCGACCGTCACGCTTACCGATCTCGGCACCGGCCATGTCGAAACGGTCAAGGCCGACGCCAAGGGCGACTATATTCTGGTCGGCCTGCCGCCGAGCACGTATCGCGTGGCCTCGGGCAGTCGCTCGGCCGAAGTCGTCGTGCCGCTTGGCCAGGCGGTCACCGTCGATCTCGCCACACCCGCACCTGCCGCTGCCGGCGGTGGCAACGATATTGTCGTCACCGGATCGCGCGCGCGCGACGTGCGCACCGCGACTGTCGGCGCCAATATCTCGCGCTTCCAGCTCGAGAATTTGCCCAATGGCGACCGCAACTTCCTCAACTTCGCAGCGCTCGCGCCCGGCGTCACCGTCTCGCCGCCGACACTCGGCGGCAAGGCGCGCCAGGTTCAGGCGGGTGGCATCAATTCGGACAATACCAACACATTCATCGACGGCATCAGCATCAAAAATTTGGTGAACCACGGCGGGACGGTTGGGCAGAATCTGTCGTCGGGCAACCCGTTCCCGGCGTCGGCGGTCGATCAGTTCGACGTCCAGACACAGAACTTCAAGGCCGAGTTCGAGCAGGCCGGGTCGGCGGTGATCTCGTCGATCACCAAGACCGGCGGCAACACGTTCCACGGCGAGATCTTCGGCGAATGGCAGCCCAAGGCGTTCATCAGCCGGAACTATGACGACCGCCCGGGCAAGCTCAACAACGCTACCGCGCCGTACGCAGCGAAACCCGATTTCGACACCAAATATTACGGCGCCAACCTCGGCGGCCCGATCATCAAGGACAAGCTCACCTTCTTCGTCGACTTCGAAGGTACCAGCAAGACCTTCGGCGCGAACGACATCAACGTCTATAACGGTACGTTCCTGTCGGCCTTGCCGGCGGCCGCGCAGACCTATGCGCAAAGCGCCAGATCACAGTATAACGGGAGCTTCCCCGCGACCTTCGACGAGAAGCTCTATTTCGGGAAGCTGACGTTCTACGCGACCGCGCGTGATACGGTCAACGTCAGCGCGTTCATCCGCAAGGAATCGAACCTCCAGATCAATGGCGGAGCGACGACGATCGACGCTTCGACCAACAATCGCAACGACGAGCACCGGTATCAGCTGACGTGGAACCATCGTGGCGAAGGCTGGCTCAATGAATTCATTTTCGCGCGCGACGCCGCCGCCAACGGCGCGATCCCCAACGTCACGGGCCCGTCGAGCGTCGTAACCTTCAACAACGGCGCGACGACGGGCGCTGCGGCGCGGGCGCCCAATATCGGCGATACCAGGGTGTTAATCCTCGGCGGCACCAACTTTACGCAGGACGACAACCAATATCAGACGCTGTTTAAGGACAACGTCACCTTCTTCGGCGGGGCGCACACCATCAAGGCCGGCGTGAAGGTCAACTTCACCAAGTTGCAGCGGCTCGAAGATAATAATAGCGCCGGCACCTATTTCTACGATGCCAACACCTTCGTCGGCCTCGGCAATGCAAACACCGGCGCGCCCTATGCCGCGACGATCAACACCGCGGCGGTCAAGCCGGTCACCGCGAACAACACCGAGATTGGCGGCTTCGTCCAGGACGATTGGCGGCCGAACGACCACTGGTTGATCAGCGGCGGCCTGCGCTGGGACTATGAGTCCAACGCGGTTAACAACAACTATGTCACGCCGGCCGCGATCGCTACCGCCCTTCGCGCCTATCCCGGCTGGAAGGCGGCGGGGATCAACGCCGAAGATTACATCTCGACCGGCAACAACCGGAAGCCGTTCCTCGGCGCGTTCCAGCCGCGCTTCGGGATTTCCTATGATGTGAAAGGCGATCGCGATCTCGTTTTCGTGCTCGGCGGCGGACGCTATTATAACCGCTCACTGTTCATCGATTCGGCGATCGAGACCATCAAGAACCAGTATGAATCGGTCGTTACGATCAACACGCCGCCGAATTGCACGCTAGGAACGGCGCGCTGCGTAGCGACGATCCCGACCAACGTCGACCAGTTGCGCACGCTCGCCGCGATGCAGGGCGGCGAGGTCCATGTGCTCAACAACCGGACGCGGATGCCCTATTCGGATCAGGTCAATTTTGCGGTGAAGAAGCGCCTGGGCGTGGTCAACACCTCGATCACTTTCGCCTATATCAAGTCGCACAACATCTATCAGGAAGTGATCGGCAACCGCAATCCGGACGGATCGTACAGCCCGGGCGGCAACCCGGTCTATTCTTATAACGGCGTGCCCTATGCCGCGGGGATCTTCTACGGCACCGCCGCGATCAATACCGCGCCGCTGCCCGGCTATGGCGCGGTCTTCATCGGCAACAGCGACGGTAAGGCGCATTATGCCGCGGTCTATCTCCAGGCCGACAAGCCTTATACCGAGGCGTCGGGCTGGGGCTTCAGCACGACGCTGACGATCTCGAGCTCGCGCTCGAACGACACGCGCAACGGCGCCTCGATCGGCGATCCTTTCAACTTCGACGCGCCAACGATCGGCGCGCAGGGGTATGGCGATTCGAGCGGGCTCGAGCGCTGGCGCTTCGTCGCGACCGGCACCGTCAAGCTGCCGCTCAACATCCGCGCGACGGGCTTTGCAACGATCTCGTCGGGCCCGTCCTATGGCGGTGCGCTTTGCGGCATCCCGACCACCGCGCCCGGCGGCGGCGGCTGCTACACGACCAATTTCGGCATCTATCAGCCGGGTGGAATCGGCTACAAGAACATCGACTTCAACATCGCGAAGACGTTCAAGATGCCCTACGCGCACGGCCATGCGCTGACCGTCTATTTCCAGGCGCTCAACGCGTTCGACTTCGTCAACCGCAACTATTCGACGTTCGGCGGCGGTTTGCAGACGCTCAACGGCGCTGGCCCGACACGCAATCCTGACACTGGCTCGGTCGCGAGCCAGGGGCGCAACTTCAAGATCGGCGCTAAGTACACGTTCTAAGGGCGAGCGCCCCGGGGAAACCCGGGGCGCTGCCTGCTACGCTGCGAGCCAGCCGCCGGTGAAGCCCGCGCGCTGCAGCCCGAGCCGGATCGGCGCCGAGCGGCGCATCAGCCGCCAGATCATGCCGTCGCGCGCATTCGCGATCGCGCCGAGGATCGGTCCTTGGTCGATCCCGAGATAGTTCTCCGACACCCATCCCCGCACCGGATCGACCGCCCCGCGTTGGATCGGCTTTTCAGGGGTGCAAAAGCTCGGGTTGAACGCGTCGTAAAAGCCGTAGCGGCCGTAGAGCCGGTCGCCCTGCTGCTTGTGCAGCGCCAGCGTCGCCGGCACCACAATCTCGGGCGCAAAGGCGAGCGAGCCGATCGCCGCGGTCGGCGCGATCGTGCCGTCGTCGAAACCGTCGGGTTCGTCGACCGGCCCCCGCGCCGAATAGGAGCGGTAATAGGTGATGTGCCCGTTGACGTCATATTGCACGTCGGCCGGGCCGGCGGACGCGGTCAGCCCCCAGATGTCGCGCGAATAGCCCACCCAACCCATCGGGTTGCGGATCGCATAATTCCGTTGCGCCCAGGTCGCGCGGCGGCTGTTCTCGAAATAATCCATCCCCGCTGCGCGCATCGCGGCGTCGCGGATGCCGCGAAAGTCGATCCACATCTGGCTGTATTGGTGGCCGAACATCGGCGCAAAGGCGAGCCGCCGCGTCGCGCCGCTGCCGCGCCAGCACTTCGCGTAGGGCCCACACCACGCCGCCCAGGCATCGGGGCCAACCGCGTGCGTGGGCGATCCCAGCGCGAGCAGATTGACCATCATGCCCTCGTTATAGCCGTCCCAATTGCGCGTGATGAAGCCGGCGCCGGGGTGCCAGCCCATCGACAGCACCGCCTGCCCGCGCCGGAACCACTCCCAATCCGCCCGCGCATAGATCGCTCGGGCAAGCCGGCCGATCTCGCGTTCGTCGGGATGGTCCTGATCATAATATTCGGCGGCGAACAGCATGCCGAGGAACAGTATCGTGCTGTCGACCGTCGACAGTTCAACATCGCGGAAGCGCAGCCCGCTATCCATGTGGAGGAAGTGGTAGAAGAAGCCGCGGAAACCCACGACGCCGGACGTTCCATCGCCCTGCGGCGCCTGATCGAAGAAGCGCAGCGTCGCCAGCGTGCGCTCGCGCGCGGCGGCGCGGCCGATCCAACCACGCTCGACCCCGATCGGATAGGCGGTCAGCGCGAAGCCGACCGCGGCGACGCTGCAGAATTCGGGATTGGGCCAGGCGTCGGGCACCAGCCCGTTCGCCGGATTGCCCGTCTCCCAGAACCAGCGGAAGGTGCGTTGCTCGAGATCGTCGAACAAGGCCGGCAGCTTGGGTGCGCGCATGGAATCGCGGCGGCGATCGCGCGCCTCCGCGGGCGCCGTGACTCCGCCTGCCAACCCTCCCACCGCCATGAAGGTGGAGGCGGCGAAGGTACGGCGATCGATCACAAGGGCTCTCCAGCCCATGCCGGCTAGCGCATCGGGCACCGCGGATGTAACCGGTTACAGAGGTCGGTCAAGCGAAATGCCGAGCGATCAGCCAAGCCGTGCTACCGCGCCCTCGATGACCGATTTTGTAGCCCTTGCACCACAGCTTTCCTGTCCCGCGCGGCTGCGGTTCGCGTCGGGGAATTTCGCGTGCAATCTCTACTGGCAGAGCTCGAGCCTGTTTCTGTTTTTCTATTATACCGACGTACTGCACCTCGCGCCGCAGTTGGCCGGCCTGATCTACATGATCGGTTCGGTGTGGGACGGTATCGCCGATCTGCTGACCGGCATCTGGGCCGAGCGCGGACGGCCCGCTTATGCGCGCGTGATCAGCTATGGCGCGATTCCGCTCGGGCTCGCCTTTCCATTGCTCTATTTCGCGCCGCCGTCCCACGGCATGGCGCTGGTCGTCGGCCTGCTGGTCGCGCAGATCGCGTTCCGGTCGCTCTACGCGCTGGTCAACATCTCCTATGCTGCGTGGAGCGTACGGATCAGCAGCGACAGCCGCGACCGCGCGGCGATCGCGGGCGTGCGGATGCTGTTCGGTACGATCGCCGCGGTGGTGGTCTCGCTGTCCACCGAGCGGATCTCGCTCGCGGTGTCGGGGACGCCGACCGGAACGACGGGGTTCCTCGTCGCGGCGGCGCTATTCGCGGCAATCGCGACGCCGCTTCTGATCCATGTCGCGCGGGTCGCCACACGGCGCGGACGCATCGCCGATCGCGCCGCCGACACCCGTGCTGCGCGGTCTTGCCACGTTGGGCGCCAACCGCGCGTTCGTCACGCTGTGCGCGGCAATGATGTCCATCGCGATCCTATTCCGCGATCGGCTATGCCCCGCAAACCGCGCAGTCGCCCGAAATCATCACCGATATCCGCTGGATCATGGTCGCCGCGCCGATCCTCGGCTGCCTGCTCTCGGCGCTGGCGATGGCCGCCAACCCGCTGCGCCGCGACACGCACCGGCGGATCGTCGCGATGCTGGCCGAGCGCGCCGCGACTACGCCGCCAGCGTAAAGCGGCCCGACACGCCCTCCGCCTCAGCCGATGGCGCGATCCAGACCTGAAACGCGCCGGGCTCGACCGTCGGCTTCATGGCGGTGCCGATAAACGTGAGGTCGGAGCGACGCAGCGTGAAACTCACCTTCTGCGATGCGCCGGGCGCCAGCGTAATCCGCCGATAGGCGACGAGCTGGCGCACCGGGCGCGTGATGCTCGCAGCGACATCGTGCACGTACAGCTGGACGACCTCATCCGCCACGACCTTGCCGGTATTGCTGACCGTCGCCGACACGCTCAGCGTGCCATCTGCCGACACCGTGCCGCCGTTGCTCGTCTCCAAGCCGGCATAGGCGACCTGGCCATAGGTCAGGCCATGCCCGAACGGGAACAGCGCGGTGTTGGGAATGCCGCGATAATGCGCCTTGAACGGCTCAAGCGGACCATCGGGGTTTGGCCGGCCGGTCGCCTTGTGCGCATAGTAATAGGGCGCCTGCCCCGTCGCGCGCGGGAAGCTGACCGGCAGCCGCCCTGACGGGCTGAAGCGCCCGAACAGGATGTCGGCGATCGCCGGCCCGCCTTCCGATCCGAGGAACCACGTCACCAGGATCGCGGGTGCCGCGAGTACCGCCCCGTCGAGCGCCAGCGCGCGACCGTTCTTGAGCAGCACCACGATCGGCTTGCCCGTGGCGGCCAAGGCTTCGGCGAGCACGCGCTGCGCCGCGGGCACGACGATCTCGGTACGCGCCTGCGCCTCGCCCGACATGTCCTGGCTCTCGCCGATCGCGAGCACTACGACATCCGCCGCCTGTGCCGCCGCGACCGCCGCGGCGATTCCGCCGTCGAGCGGCACATCGACGCCCGAGCCCGGCGTCACGCTGATCTCAGCCCGCGGACCGGCTTGCGCCCGCACGCCCGTCGCGAGATCGATCGCATCGGCATCGGATCCATAGACGTTCCACGGGCCGATCAGATCATGCTGTCCCGCCGCGAATGGGCCGACCAGCGCGATCTTGCGGTTCTGCGCCAGAGGCAGCAGCGCGCCATCGTTCTTGAGCAGGACGATCGAGCGCCGAGCCGCGTCGCGCGCCACCGCGCGGTTGGCGGGCGTGCCGATCCGCGCCGCTTCGCGCTTCGCATCGATCCGGCGGAACGGATCGGCGAACAGACCGAGCGCCACCTTCACGCGAAACACGCGCCGCACCGCCTGGTCGAGCCGAGCCATCGGGACGGCGCCCGAACGCACCAAGTCGGGGAGATATTTGATGTACAGCGCGCTCTGCATGCTCATGTCGACACCCGCCAGGAAGGCCAGCCGTGCAGCGTCGCGCTCGTCGGCGGCGAAGCCGTGCGCGATCAATTCCTGATCGCCAGTATAATCCGACACGGTCAGCCCGCCGAAACCCCATTCGTTGCGCAGCACGTCGGTCATCAGCCAATGGCTGGCAGTCGCCGGAATCCCCGCCACTTCGTTGAATGCCGCCATCACCGACCCGGCGCCGGCATCGAGCGCTGCCGCGAACGGCGGAAAATACACGTCGCGCAGGCTTCGCTCGGAAATATCGACCGAATTGTAATCAAGCCCCCCCTCGCCTGCGCCATATGCCGCGAAATGCTTGGCGCAGGCCATCACCGCGTCGTTCGCGGTCAGCGTGCTGCCCTGGAAGCCGCGCACCCGCGCGCGCGCAAAATCGCAGCCGAGCAGCACGTCCTCGCCCGCGCCCTCGACACCGCGCCCCCAACGCGCGTCGCGCGCGATGTCGACCATCGGCGCGAAGGTCCAATCGATCCCCGCCGCCGCCGCCTCCAACGCCGCGACGCGCGCGGTCCGCTCGGCGAGCGCGGGATCGAAGCTCGCCGCCTCACCCAAGGGCACCGGGAACACCGTGCGGAAGCCGTGGATCACGTCGGCAGCGAAGATCAGTGGAATCTTCAACCGGCCGCGCATCGCTGCCTGCTGCATCGCCAGCGCCATTTTCGCGCCATTGCCGTTGAAGACGCCGGTCAGCCGACCAGCCGCGGCGTCCGCCAACTGACTCTCATAGCCACCGGTTGGGGCGATCGGATTGAGCTTGCTTGCGGCGCCGCCCGCCCAGGCCGCAGCCATCAGCGTCAGCTGCCCTGCTTTTTCCTCGAGCGTCATTTGCCCTACTAGCGCCTCGACCGCCAGCGGCAGCGCGCCGGTGCCAAGCGATTCCAGCAGCGCGCTCGCCGGACTGGAGCGCCACATCAGCGCCGCCGCACCGCCGAGCATTAGGCTGCGTCGCGAGACCTGTATCGTGTTCAATCAATCTTCCCCAGTTTTGCGAGGCCTATCGCAAATGTAACCGGTTACAGCAAGAGCCTTGCCGCGGTGCCGCTTTCGTGGTGCAAGCGGGCTTGAGAACAACAGCCGGAAACCTTCGCTTTATGGCGCATGCCACAATCCGTGATGTCGCTCGCGCGGCGAACGTTTCGATCGCCACGGTCTCACGTGCGTTGAACGGCCACGGAAATGTGCGCGCCAATCTGCGCGAGCATGTCCAGTCGGTCGCAGCCGCGCTCGGCTACGTGCCGCACACCGGCGCGCGCAGCCTTAGCTTGGCGCGCACCAACGCGATCGGCGTGATGTTGCCCGATCTTCACGGCGAATTCTATTCGGAGGCGCTGCGCGGCATCGACGCCGAGGCTTCCGCGCGCGGGTTGCAGCTGCTGCTGTCGAACATGCACGGCGATCAGCGCGGCACTGAGACTTTGCGCTTCATGCGCGGGCGTGTCGACGCCCTGATCATCATGGCGCCCGATATCGACCCCGAGCGCCTGCTCGCGCATATCCCGGCGAGTTTGCCGACGGTCCTCATCAGCTGTCCCGACGTCGCGGCGGACCATCCGCAGTTCCGCATCGATAATGTCGCCGCCGCCGATGCGATGGTCGAGCATTTGGTCGCGTCCGGGCGGCGGCGCATCGTCCACCTCTCTGGCCCGCGCGGCAACCGCGATGCCGAGGAGCGCATCGCCGGCTATCGGGCCGCGATGACCCGCCACGGCCTCAACCCGCGCGTCCTGACGGGCGATTTCGACGAGGAATCGGGGACAGCTGCCGCACAGGCGCTGCTCGGAGACGTCGAGGGGCCCGATGCGCTGTTCGCGGCGAACGACATGATGGCGATCGGCGCGCTCGTCGTTTTTCAGCGCGCCGGGCTTAACGTGCCCGACGACATCGCCGTCGCGGGGTTCGACGATATCCCGCTCGCCCGCTTCGTCACTCCGGCCCTCACCACGATGCGTGTGGGGATTGCGGAGATCGGCGCCGAGGCGGTGTCGCGCGCGGCGGCGATTCTCGCCGGGGGGAACGACACCGGGATACGCTGGGTTGCGCCGCAGATCAGGCAGCGTGCGAGCACGATCAGCGGTACTGCCGATACGCCGCCGCCGGCGCCGCACGGCATCTCCTGACGGTCAATAGACCAAGGTCCCGTGGACCAAATTTCGTCGCCGAAAACGCAAATTGGGAGTCTGAACCGTTGGTAAACGGCGTGATTGCTCGTTCAACGGCAACCTAACCTTGGGCGAGCCTATCTCTAAATGGAACGTTAGCTGGATTCATGCTGTTAACGGGCATCGTCCGCTAGCGCACGCCATGAAGCACGTGAATGAACGTCCGGTGTTGGGAATCGTGCGGCGGCCTGAGAACGAGCAGTCATGGGTCAAATCATACCGCGAGTGCACCAAACGCCAGTGACAAGCGGTTTTCAACGATCAGAATAACCACTATATAAGCACCGCGATGCGGCGCGACGATGCGCTCGATCCGTCTGGGCAGGCGGATCATAACGGTCAGGGCGAGTCGGACGCCCGCCCACTGATCGATTCCGCTGCGTGCGGATCGGTAGTCCGGCCTTGAGGTGTCGCCTCTTGGTCGGGGATAATTGGAAAGGGGCCGAACCTTCTCCTTCACCTGCAGCTCAATGGGCTGCCGCTGATGGAGCATTGTTGTGCCCGTTTATCCGTTAGACGACCCCTACTTCGTCACCTGCGTCGGCGCGCCATTGGTTGCGGAACCGCATGTCCAGAAATCGCCCGATCCCATTTACCCCGAAATGGTCAACTTAGGGCGCCTCATACCCGTAAGCGGCTTAGATAAACCGGACAGGTACGCGGAAATACCCATTTTGGGGAAGCGATCGCCGCACCCCGAAGTGGGCAAAGCTGCGTACATTTCTATACTCACTCCGGGGGAAATAATCCGTTTCCCCAAAATGGGCAATCAACGAGCATTTTTTCATAACTACAATGATCTAGGCGAACGCGAGCACGCCGAAAACTCAGTTTCGGGGACACCGTGCCGGGGAACGTGCGTGCAGCATGGAAAAGGACAGCAAGGCGTGTCGTGTCCACCGCGCTTCGCGCCGGCCCGTCTGTCGCTTCGCTCTGTCCGGTCTTCGGTTGAACGACATGCCTTGGCGGGAGGGGGGTCCCCCCTGCCCACACCCTCCCACTACCGCGAGCGGTCAGCCCTGCCCCTTCCGACGCGCGCGCAATGGTCACGCCGCAAGGATGGCGTATACCCGGATCAACCTAGGTTGCTTGACCAGGGAGACTCTCGATGAGCGGTTCTTCGGGGTCTGAACAACGAGCGCGGCGCCACGACGTGCGCATTCGCCTGCGCACCGAGGACGAACTGAGGCAGCTCGACCAGTACGTGAAAGATGCCGGCTTTTATGGACTACATGCACGCGGCGACTGGCTTCGGAGCCATCTGCCAAGCGTCAACATCCAGACCGCACCGCCGCCATCTCCGCCAGCGGTCCACCCGTGGGTCGATACGATTGCCGCCATCGATGGGCTCGCTAACGAGCTTGCGAACGTCAATATGCTGCTCGATCGCATACAGTCCGGGGTGCTGCGCTTTAATGACGCCGACCGGCTCCGCCGTACCTTGCCGGCGACAATCGAAGACCTCCTGATCAAAGCCGGTGCGATCATCGACGTCCTGCACGGACGGATCAAAGACCTATGATCATTAAGGCAAAGCGCGGAAATTCCGCTGAGGGTCTGTTAGTGTATCAACGGCGCCTGAAGGGCGCGCCACGACCACGTCGCGGGTCAGCAGATGCAAGGGCCTCGCGCCCCAACTCTTCTCAAGAAGGCGCGCCGAAGCCTCGAACTGGCTCCGGGTCTTCGCCGTCCACCGGGCTTTCCGCTTCGCGTCCCCCGTGATTTTCGGGCTGTCGGCGATGAAACGGGCCGCGGCCTGCGTCGGCGTCATCGATGCCCAGGGCTCAACGATCTCGACTGCCGCGGGGCCAGAGACGGTAGCCGCCCCTGTCGCGATCGGCGACACCTGCGACCACATCGCCATCGGATCGCGCATCCGACGCCGGAACTCCATCGCGGCCGCGAGCTTGCCTTCGAGCATGACCTTGCGGGCGATCGCCACCGTGTCGGGATCCTGTGCGACGCCGATCCGGTTGAGCGCCTCGACCGCGGCCTCGTCGTTCTCCTCGCGAAATTGGGGCCTCAGCTCGAACAGGCCCATGATCCCGTCCCGCTGGTCCTCGGAGAGGTCGGAAAAGCGCTCGTCGACATGGGCCCGCGTTCCCGCGTGCGGCGGGATGCCGTGCACGACGAAGTCGCGCAGCATCGCCTCGTAGATGTCGACCAGCCCCTCGATCATGAATGTGGCGTCATCGCGATCGGTGCGCTGAAACTGGACGTGGCTGCGGTCGAGCCCGTCCCGCATAGACGCCATCGCCTTGCGGAACATCTCCCCCTTTTGCTCGATCGTCAGGCCACCGCCCTGGCTCATCGTCATCCTCAGCGTCTCGCTCTTTGTCGTCATGGCGCAGGCCATGCGTCGCGCAACGGCCTGATCGGTCGTGCGCAGGCTGATTCTTAAGACGAGAGGCTTACTATCCTGAAAACGCATGGTTCGGCGCCAATAGTAAACCGCGCCACGGCGTTCGACGTTCTGGATGGACGGCATGCCAAGCTCCACATGGAGTCGTCACACCTACCGGCCCAATCCGATAGGCGAAACCTGAGATGCCGTTCCTTTGCAATAGCTTAGCCGGATTACTGGCTGGGGCGGCAGGGTTCGAACCTGCGAATGGCGGCATCAAAAGCCGCTGCCTTACCACTTGGCGACGCCCCAATCCGGGAGGGCGGTGCTTTAGGCGGTGAATCCGAGCTTGGAAAGCCCGGATTCGCACGTCACAGCACGCGCTCGAGCCAATTGTGCGGATCGGGCGCGGTGCCGCGCTGCAGATCGATCAGCGCCTGACGCAAACGCACCGTGGTTTGGCCCGGGCCACCGCTGCCGATCTGGAAATCGCCGTCGCGCATTTTCATCGTGCCGATCGGCGTAACGACCGCCGCGGTACCGCAAGCAAACGCCTCGACCAGCCGTCCACTCTCGGCATCCGCGCGGCACTGCTCGATCGCATACGGCGCCTCGCGCACTTCCAGCCCCATATCGCGCGCAAGGATCATCAGCGAATCGCGCGTGATGCCGGGCAGGATCGTACCGGTCAGCGGCGGCGTCGCGATGCTGCCGTCGTCGAACACGAAGAAGATGTTCATCCCCCCCAGTTCCTCGATCCAGCGCCGCTCGATCGCGTCGAGGAACAGCACTTGGTCGCAGCCGTGCCGCGTCGCCTCGGCCTGCGCGATCAGGCTGGAGGCATAGTTGCCGCCGCACTTCGCCGCGCCAGTTCCGCCGGGTGCAGCGCGCGTATAGTCCTGCGTCACCCACAGCGTGACCGCCGGCGCGCCGCCCTTGAAATAGGCACCGACCGACGAGGCGATCACGGCGTAGAGATATTCGGTCGATGGCTTCACGCCGAGGAACACCTCGCTCGCGATCATGAACGGCCGCAGGTACAGCGCGCCGCCGTCGATCTCGGGGATCCAGCCAGCTTCCTGGCGGACCAGCGCGCGGACCGATTCGACGAACAGCGCCTCGGGCAACGGGATCATCGCCATCCGCTCGGCCGAGCGGCGAAAGCGCGCGGCGTTCTCGAACGGGCGGAACAGCGCTGCACCACCGTCAGGCAAGCGATACGCCTTCATCCCCTCGAAAATCTCCTGCGCATAGTGCAGCACCGCCGATGCGCTATCCATCTGGAACGGCGCGCGCGCGACGATCTTGGCATCGTGCCAGCCGTCGCGCTCATTGTAGCGGATGGTGACCATGTGATCGGTAAAGACACGGCCGAAGCCGGGATCGACCAACATCGCACTGCGCTCGTCGAGCGGGATCGGCGTTGCATGCGGTTCGATCGCGAAGACGGGGGCCGAGGTTGCGTCCGAAGGAAGGCTGTGCGCGTCGAGACGATTTTGCTGCATGGAATGCGACATTCTGTTACAATTTGGGGATTGAAGGCGTGTACGGGGTGCGCCAAAGGCGGTCAACAATGGCCACCGCAATCGCCTCCGCCTCACCGCTATTCCTGCGCGAACCCGAAATCCGGCGCGGGATCGAGCTGATGTATTTCGCACAGAGCACGCTTGCGCGCACGACCGAAACCCGCCTTGCGGCGATCGGCCTCGGGCGGGCGCATCATCGCGCGATCTATTTCATCGCACGGCATCCCGATCTCACCGTCAGTGCGCTGCTCGGGCTGCTCGGGATCACCAAGCAATCGCTCGGCCGCGTGCTCAACGAACTGGTCGACCGCGCGATGGTCGAGACGCGCGTCGGCGAACGTGACCGCCGCCAACGGCTGTTGCGGCTCACCCCCGAAGGCGCCGCACTCGAGACCGAACTGTTCGAGACGGTACGCCAACATTGGGCCTCGGCCTATGCGCGCGCCGGGCAGCAATCGGTGACGGGGTTCTGGTCGGTGCTCGAGGGCATGATCGGCGAGGACGACCTGTCGCGCCTCTCCGGACTGCGCGGCTAAGCACCCCCAACGCGCCGTCGCTTATCCGCGCGCCGCGGCCGCCATTTCGGCGTTACGTCGCGTCGATGCCGCGATCGTTTCCGTAAGCAATACCTTCAGCGCGTCCCGATCATCGAGCACGTCGAGCCCACGACGAGTCGAGCCGCCCGGACTTGCGACTTGCTCGGCAAGCGCTCCCGGCGCGATCTCGGCCGCTGCGGCGAGCAGCGCCGACCCCTCGACGGTCGCGAGCGCGAGGCGCTCGGCCTGCGCCGCAGGCAAACCATTGGCGACGCCAGCCGCCGCAAGCGCATCGATGAAGCGGTAGAGAAACGCCGGCCCGCTGCCGGCAAGCGCCGTCACCGCGTCGAACTGCGCCGAATCGACCCATTCGACCAGCCCGAGCGGCGCCATCAGCGCGACCACGTCTGCTCGTACGGCATCGTCGCGGCTCGACGACTCGAGCGCGACCACGCCCTTGCCGATCGCGACGGGCAGATTGGGCATCGCGCGGACGATGGTCTGAGCCTTGAACCGCGCCGCCAGCGCCGATTCCTCGACCCCCGCTAGGATCGACACGAGCACCGGCACGCCAGCAAGACGCTCCGCGTAAAGGCTCACAACATCATCGATCTGCTGCGGCTTCATCGCGAGAATGACAGCGTCGGGCAATTCGCCTGAGGGAAGATTGCGCGATTGCCGCACGCCATCGGGCAAAGCGCGGTCAGCACGGTTGACGACATCGACCTGGTCGCCGGCGAGCACGCCGCTCGCAATCCAGCGGCGCAGCATCGCGCCGCCCATATTGCCGCACCCGATCATCCAAACGCGACCGAGCGTCACGCTTCGCCTTGCGTCTCGGTCATTGCCGCGGCGAGCGCTTCCTTGGGGGTCTTGCCGCCCCACAGGACGAACTGGAACACCGGATAGAAGCGTTCGCACTCGTCGATCGCGCTTTCGACCAGCAACTCGGCGGCGCCGAGCGACATCGTGCCGCCCTCGCCCTCGATCATCGCAGCGTGGCGATAGAGCAGGATCCCGCTCGACGACCACAATTCGAAATGCCCGACCCAGAGCTGTTCGTTGATCAGCCCGATCGCCTCGTAGATCGCACTGCGCCGGTCATCCGCGACGCGAATGTCGGGGAAAGCGAGGAACTGGATGACGCTGTCTTCTTCGCGCCACAGCGCGCGAAGCTCGTACTGCGTCCAGCTGCCCTTGACCTTGGCGATGACTTCGTCGTCCTGCCGCTCATGCTCCCAGCCGTGCGCTGCGAAATAGCTTTCGAGCATGTCGATCGGTGCGGCATCGTCGCGGTCGAAATCGGCTTCATCGAGCATCACAACACGTCTCCCGAACCCGCATTACAGGATGTAGGGGCCCCGCAACAGGCAACGCACTGGCCCGAGGGCCCAAGCGCCGAGAAATCTGTGGAAAAGATCAGTTCAGCCTTCCGCCTTTGGCGCCGTAGCGAGCTTGGCCTCGAGCGCATCGAGCCGGGCGCGCAAGGCATCGGCATCGTCGCGGGCTGCCGCCGCCATCGCCTTGACCGCGTCGAACTCGTCGCGCGAGACGAAATCGAGCCCGCCGATCCACTCCTTGGCGCGCGCGCGTGCGCCGGCTTCGGCTTCACGCCCCACGCCTGCCAGCGTCCCGGCTGCGCCGTTAAGGAGCTTGGCGAAGTCGTCGAAAATCTTGTTGTCGGATTGCATGAGACGAAAATCCAGTCGCGTTAGATCTTGATGATTTGGGTGGTGGACGACGACGGCGCAAGGGTTTCCGCGCCAGGATTCAAGTCCATGATCCCGTAATTGAGGTAGAAGGCAACGACCAGCCACGCAAGATAGGGCACCAGCAGGACCGCCGCGAGCGGGCGGATCCGAGCGAAGACGAACGCCATTGCGAGCGTCAATGCGAACATCGCGACGACGATGCCGAGCGCGACGGTCACTTGATGCATGCCGAAGAAGATCGGCGACCAAGTGAGGTTGACCGCCAGTTGCACCACGAACAGCAGGATGGCGAGCGTGCGCAGCCGCGCGCCGCGCGCATACAGGATCATCGCCAGCGCGAGCCCGAGCAGGATGTAGATCAGCGTCCAGGCGACCGGAAAGGCCCAGTCGGGCGGAGTCAGCCGTGGCTTCACCAACGCACCGTACCAGGCGTTCTGCGATCCGCCCGGCGCCAGTCGCGCGGCGGTGAAGCCAAGCAGCAGGACGAGCGGCACCGTCACCACTGCCCAGCGCAGGAACGCCAGCCGCAATTGTTGCTTCGATGCGATCTCTCTCAAGCCCTACGCCCTTCCCGCCTCGATTGCGCCGCGCCGATCCCCGACGTGACGGCCAATCCGGCCATATACGAGATTCTGCCGCATGTAGCTGCTAATTTCAGGGCATTGCGGGCGGAATGTCCCGCGTTGCAGCAATCAGGAATTCGACATTACCCTCGGGGCCAGTGATCGGGCTCTCGACGATCGTTGCGACCGACCACCCCTGCGCGACGACCCACGCCGCCACTTCGTCGCAGACGCGCGCATGGATCGCCGGGTCGCGGACCACCCCGCCCTTCCCGACCTCGCCACGCCCGGCCTCGAATTGCGGTTTGATCAGCGCGAGGAGCTTTGCCGCGGGCTTGGCGAAACACAACGGCGTTTCCAGCACCTTGGCGAGGCCGATAAAGCTCGCGTCGCAGACGATCAGGTCGACCGCCTCGGGGATGTGCGCCTCGGTCAGGATCCGCGCGCTGGTCTGTTCGTGCACCACCACGCGCGGGTCCTGCCGCAATTTCCAGGCGAGCTGGTTGGTACCGCTGTCGACCGCGTAGACCCGCATCGCACCGCGTTGCAGCAAGACGTCGGTAAAGCCACCCGTCGACGAGCCGACATCGATCGCCACCGCGCCCGTGACGTCCCAACCGACCGTATCGAGGCCATGCGCCAGCTTGATCCCGCCGCGCGAGACCCAGGGATGATCTCGCCCGCGCACGTCGAGCAGCACATCGTCGGCGATCGCCTGCCCCGGCTTTTCGATCTTGCGCTCGCCGGCAAAGACCAGGCCGGCCATGATCAGCGCCTGCGCGCGGGTCTTGCTCTCGGCGAGGCCGCGATCGACGAGGAGTTGGTCTGCACGAAGCTTGGGCATTCCCGCTTCCAACGCGAAGTCGCCGCCGACCGCAAGGGGCATCCGAGTCGGAGCGCGCCGGAGACGCGTGATCGCCGCCGCCCGATGCGCCCGATCCGGTCCATCGCAGGACGCCGTCGTTTCGGCGCAAGCCCATTGCCGATCGGATCAGTAGAGATAGCTTTTGCAACAGGGCGTGGCCGCGCGGCGTCCCCCTAGAGCACGGGCGGCCACGTCTCCGATCCTGATCGCTACCGTGCCGCTGCGACGCCCGATTTAATCGAAGAACAGATACGCGGGATCGAACTTCGCAAAGTCCCGCAACGCGTCCCAGTCGAGGATCTCGACCTCGCCCTGTCGGAACGCGAGCATCCCGCGTTCGCGTAACTGCCGCAGCATCCGGTTGGCATGGACTGCGGTCAGACCGGTCGCATCGGCCAGATCGACTTGCGTCAGCGGGAGCGGGAACGTCGTCGTCTCGGCCTGCCCGATCCGCTTGAGCCGCGTATACATCTCGCAGAACAGGTGCGCGAGCCGGATCGCCGCGCTGCGCGCGCCGATCGAGACGATCCATTCGCGGTTGATCGCCGCGTCGATCAGCGTCGATCGCCACAGCAATTCGGTGAGCGATGCCGATTCCTTGGTCAGCGCGCGGACGTCGGCATGCGGGAACAGCGCGACGCGCACATCGGTGAGGGCTGCGACCGAATGCTCGAGCCGCTTGAGCGGATACGAATGCAAGTCGACGAAATCGCCCGGAATGTGGATCGCCAGGATCTGTCGCCGCCCCTCGGGCGTGTCCTTGTAGCGTTCGACAAAGCCTTCGAGCAGCAGCGTGCATTGCGTCAGCGGGGCCTGCTGGCGCACGATGATCTGCTTGGGGCTATAGGTCGCGGTCCGCACGACCGCCTGCTCGAGTGCGGCGCGCTCTTCGGCGGTAATCGTTGGAACACGATGGGTTTTCAGAAACAGATCGGTATACATGGCCCCCTCCGCGGCGCGGGAACATGCGCTGGATGTTTGCGTTTTGTCCAGTCATGGAGACGCGATGTGGCCCGATTACCGTATGACGATCCGATCGAGGCCGCCGCCGAGCATGGCGAAGTGATCCTCGATGGCCCCGACGGGCTCGCAGCGTCGCTAACCCCCACCGCCGCGCGCCGATCGGCCAGAAAGCTCGCCAAGGCGGCCGACACCGCCGAACGCGACCCCGCCGCCGAAACGCCATAGCCGCGCGCCCGGGTTTTGCGGTGCGTTAACCCGACTGGCGTACACGTCCGGCGATGCCGTTCCGCAAAATCTTCCTGAGTCGATGGAGCGCCTTGTTGTGGGCGGCGGGTATCCTGTGGACCGCGATCGATACGGTCGGGTTCGGTCCTCCGGCAAACCGGGCGGCGACGATGGCGAACGCGTCGGACGATACCGATGCGGCAGGCGTAGCGGTGAACGCGGACGACCTGGCCACGCTGGCCAACGCCATGAAGTCCTGAGTGCGCGCAGACCTTGAACGCCGCTAGCGCTTCGGCGCCGGCTTCAAATCGATCGACTGGATCCGCCACGTGCGCTGCGCCGTGGTTGCGCCATCGATATCGCCGCTGCGATGCAACGTGGCCGAGCCGATCTCGTACACCGGGGCTCCACCGCGCTTCAGTCGCGCATAGACCTGGACAGGCACGGTGACATAGCGTTGACCGGCCCCCGCATCGATCGCGCCGGGCGCACCG
This sequence comes from Sphingomonas sp. PWP1-2, assembly GCF_049898305.1. NCBI lineage: Bacteria > Pseudomonadati > Pseudomonadota > Alphaproteobacteria > Sphingomonadales > Sphingomonadaceae > Sphingomonas > Sphingomonas sp. PWP1-2. The sequence goes on along the minus strand of NZ_JAFCXM010000005.1, from coordinate 104,888 downwards.
ACATTGGCGTGGTATTCGCTGTAGGCGGTAAAACCTTCCGCAAAGGCGGCCGCGTCTGCCTTCGGCTCGCGCAGCGCGAGCGCCTGCGCGTACTTCCGTTCGCCGAGGAACGCGTAATAGGTCTGCACGACGTTGGCCGCACCTTGCGCGCTGTCCAGGGTGAAGGGGGCTTCGGAAACCGGCGTCCGGTCGTCGGGCAGTCCGCCCGGCGTTCCCGGCGCGGGCGGATCGAGCGGCGTGCGCTCGGCGCTGTTGCTCCCGGTGGCGGCTGTCACATCGTTTTCGGTCACCGCGTCGGGTTCGGCGATCTCGACCGGCGCGTCCGCGTTATAGGCATCGACGCTTTGCTGCGCGCGGACAGCCGCCGCGTTGATGTCGATGCTGTTGGTCTGGCTGGGGGATGTCCCGGAACACGCCGCGACGAACACGAGCGGCAGAGATACGGTCAGCAAACGCTTCATGACTGATACTCGTCAAACACAAGAGGGTCGGGCCCGATAAACGGCGCACCCGCTTGCCCGTTCCTCCCGCCCCGTCGCAAAACGGCGAAGCGTGCCAGACACCGGGCATCAGACCCACCCGAGATACAGCCTGAAGAGGGCGCGGGCGGGGCCGCCGATCGGCCCGTCCGCGGCACCCCGTCACGGCCGCAAGGCGGCGTCGTCTCGATCGCTCACTTCGTCGTCATCGTCGGCCGTGTTGCCGTCGAGCTCGTCCTGGACGTCGTCTTCGTCCTCATCGTCGTCGCTCTCATCGGCATCGGGGTCTTCCTCGCCGACTTCATCGTCTTCCATTTCGAGATCGTCGTCATCGTCGTCGCGCGTCCCGATATCGGGGGCGATATCGGTCAGCAGCGTGCCGTCGCTCGGCCCGTCGCGGGTTACTTCGAGAATTTCCGCGCGCTGGCTCTCGTCATAGCCTTCTTCGTCGAAACCGTCGTCGCCCGTGCCCTCGCCGGGTACCTGATGTCCACCGATGCTCATCTTCGCTCTCCCGACGCTCCCGCAGGATGCGGGATCGTTTCATCAGCGAACCGTGCAAGCGGAGAACGGTTCCGGCTTTGCCGATTAAACTGCGTCAACTGGGGCGAAATAACCGCCCGCGCTCGACGATCGCTGCGATCACGATACCCGATACGCCCGCCACCAGAAACCCCAGATGGAGCGGCACCGTCGTCCCGTCGAAGCTGCGGCCGATCGCCCAGCCGACGATCGCGCCCATCGTGATGCCGAAGAACCCCTGCACGCTCGACGCGACACCGGCGATCGACCCCATATTCTCCATCGCCATCGCCGACATGTTCGAGGTGGCGAGGCCAAAGCATGCCATCGTGATCGCTTGCAGCAGCACGAAGACGAGCAGCGGTTCGTCCCCGAACCAGCCGACCACCGCGCCGGTGCCCGACGACACGATCATCACCACCAATGCGGATTGCGAGATGCGCCGCATCCCGAGCGTCATCACGATCCGCGAGTTGAGCAGATTGGCGACCGCCATCGTTCCCGCCGATGCCGCGAACACGCCGCCGAGCCATTCGGGGCGGTGGAACACGCGATCCATGATCGGCTGGATCGACCCGAGATAGCCGAAGATCGCGCCCTGCGCGATCAGTGCGGCGATCGTGTAGCCGACCGAATAGCGGTCCGACAGCGTCTGCCGCCAGCCCGCCAGCGTCGTCTTGATCGACAGCGGCGATCTGTTTTCGGGGCGCAGCGTCTCGGGCATGCGCAAGACGAACCAGATCAGGCACAGCAATGCCCCGCCTGCGATCACCTCGAAGATCAGCCGCCACGATCCGATCAGCAGGATCCCCTGCCCGATGCTCGGCGCGACGATCGGCACCGCCATGAACACCATGAAGGCAAGGCTCGTCACCTGCGCCATCGCACGGCCCGAGAAGCAATCGCGGATCAGCGCGATCGTCACCACGCGGCTCGCGGCAATCGCGAGCCCGCTGAGGAAGCGCACGGTGAGCAGCAGCGGGAAGCTGTTCGCCAGCCCGGCGCACAGATTGCCGATGATGAAGAGAATCAGCCCGACGATCAGCACCGGGCGCCGGCCATAGCGATCGGTCAGCGGACCGTGGATCAGCTGACCGATCCCGAGCCCGATCACGAACACCGTGATGATCAGCGGCGCATCGACGATCGCATCGACGCCGAGCCGGCGGGCGATGTCGGGCTGGGCGGGCAGCATCGTGTCGATACCGAGCGACGCAAGCGCGATCAGCGATGCGATCAGGGGGACGAACTCGACCAGCCGCAGCGGGGGCGAGTCCATCATCGGGCGTTGCGGGGACACAGACATGCCGCGCGCAATGCCCGAGTCGGCCGCGCTGGTCACCCCGCAAAGCGTGCAGCTGGTCCGCACGTCGTTGCAACCGTCGCGGAACGGACATCGAAGCGAGGCATTCTCCAGTCTCCACCTGAGAGGAGCAAGGCAATGAGCATTTTCGGTATGATCAAGGACGCGATCTGGGGCCACAAGCCGGCCCCGGTCGAAGCAGCCCCCACCCCGGCACCGCCTGCAGCTGCGCCTGCCCCCGCCCCTGCGGCTGCCCCGGCTGCGGCTCCCGCGCCCGCAGCGCCTGCTGCAAAGATCGACGTCAACGCCGTCCTGACGCAGAAGGCCGCCGAGAAGGGCCAGCCGCTCAACTGGCAGACCTCGATCGTCGATCTGATGAAGGTGCTCGATCTCGACCCGAGCCACGAAAACCGCGTCTCGCTCGCGCATGAGCTCGGCTATACCGGCGACATCAACGACAGCGCGACGATGAACGTCTGGCTGCACAAGAAGGTCATGGAGAACCTGGCCTCGTAAGACGCCTGATCTGACGAAACTGTGGCGGATCGCGGGGTTTCCTTTGTGAAATGCGCGGTCCGCCGCGGCCGACTTCCAGCGGTCAGCGACGTTTGCTTTGGGGCTTTTGTGCAATGCGCTTCGACACCATTCCCGTGTCCATCGAAACCGCTCCTTCACTCTTCGTCGCCACAAAGCTTTGATGAGCTTACACAAACCCGTTCGCACGCGATTCACACCGCTGAATACACCCGACCGGGATACGCAACGCGGCGGGGCACTCCCGATGTTGGGCGTTGCGGCAGCGCTTGGCGGAATTGTCGGCGCGGGCTCGCTCGCCTTCAGCGACGATGGGCGCGCCAGAATCGTCGGAGCGGTGAAACCCGTCGCGGTACAGGCCGGCCTCATGCGTGCCCGCGCGCCGCAGCCGGGCGACGCGTGGGGCGGTTGCAACGATGCGCGCGCTGCCGGCACCGCGCCGATCTATGAGGGCGAGCCGGGCTACCGCCCGGAGATGGACGGCGACTCCGATGGCATCGCCTGTGAGCCGATTCGCTAGAGCGGATCCGCGTTTTACGGCACGCAGGAGCGGCCCGCTGATCCCCGCGGGGCTGACGCGGCGGCAAATCGGCGCTATCTTCGCACTTTGCCAGTATCACGGACGCGTCTCATGCTCGACACCCCCACCGCCGAAGTCCCGCCGCTGTCGCTCGCCGACGAAGCCGCCGATCCTGCTGCCTTTGCCGCGGCGCTCGGCGATTCGTTCGAGCGGTTCGGCTTTGCGGTCGTGTCGGACCACGGCGTCCCCGCCGATCTGATCGCGCGCGCCTGGGCGATGACTGAGGCGTTCTTCGCGCTGCCCGAGGAAACCAAGCGCAGCTATTTCAGCGCGGGCGGCGGTGGTGCGCGCGGCTATACGCCGTTCAAGACCGAAATCGCCAAGGGCGCGACGCATGTCGACCTCAAGGAATTCTGGCATGTCGGCCGCGAACTGGCGAAAGGCCACCGCTTCGAGGCGCAGATGGCGCCGAACGTCTGGCCCGACCAGCCCGAGGGCTTCCGCGAGACCTTCATCGAACTGTTCGCCGCGCTCGACGTCGCGGGCGACCGGCTGCTGTCGGCGATCGCGCGGCATCTGGGGCTCGCGCCCGACTGGTTCGACCATGCGGTCAAGGACGGCAATTCGGTGCTCCGCCTGCTGCATTATCCGCCCGTCCCCGCCGATGCGGCCGAAGTCCGCGCTGGCGCGCATGAGGACATCAACTTGATCACGCTGCTGCTCGGCGCCGAGGAAGCCGGGCTGCAATTGCTGACCAAGGAAGGCGAATGGCTGCCGATCAAGCCGCCCGAGGGCGCGATGGTCGTCAATGTCGGCGACATGCTCCAGCGGCTCACCAACCACGTCATGCCCTCGACCACGCACCGTGTCGTCAACCCGGCGCCCGAGCGGCGCGGGCATTCGCGCTATTCGATGCCGTTCTTCCTCCACCCCGCCCCCGATTTCCTGATCGAGACACTGCCCTCGACGATCACGGCGGCACGGCCCGACCGCTATCCCACGCCGATCTCCGCGCATGACTATCTGCACGAGCGGCTGGTCGAGATCGGCCTGGTCAAGAAATAGTACGTCACCCCGGACTTGTTCCGGGGCCCACTCCTCCGCTAGCGCAATCGGCGATCGGCGCGCGCTGATCGGGGGATCCCGGAACGAGTCCGGGGAGACGAAGGTGTGACTGCTATGACCAAACCGCTCCGCATCGCGCTCGCCGGGCTCGGCACCGTCGGCGGCGGCGTGATCCGCTTGCTCGACACCAACGGCGCGTTGATCGCACGCCGCGCCGGGCGGCCGATCGAGATCGTCGCGGTTTCGGCACGCGATCGCAGCAAGGATCGCGGCGTCGACATGAGCCGCTTCGCATGGGTCGACGACACGACGGCGCTCGCGCATGCCGACGTCGACGTCGTGGTCGAGCTCGTCGGCGGGTCGGACGGCCCCGCGCTCACGCTCGCGCGCACCACGCTTGGCGCGGGCAAGAGCTTCGTCACCGCCAACAAGGCGATGCTCGCGCATCACGGGCTCGAGCTCGCGCGCGCTGCCGAAACGGCGGGCGTGGCGCTCAAGTTCGAGGCGGCGGTCGCGGGCGGCGTTCCGGTGATCAAGGGCTTGCGCGAAGGTGCCGCCGCCAACGAGATCGAGCGCGTCTACGGCATCCTCAACGGGACGTGCAATTTCATCCTGTCGAAGATGGAGGCCGAGGGGCGCGACTTCGCCGACGTGCTCGCCGAGGCGCAGGCGCTCGGGTTCGCCGAATCCGATCCGAGCTTCGACATCGACGGCGTCGACGCCGCGCACAAACTCTCGCTGCTCGCCAGCCTCGCCTTCGGCACGCAGCCGGCTTTCGGCGACGTCGCGGCGACCGGCATTCGCCACGTGCTCGCCGCCGACATCGCCGAGGCGGCGGCCCTCGGCTATCGCGTGCGGCTGCTCGGGCTCGCCGAGGCGGGGCCGGCCGGGCTGTTCCAGCGCGTCCATCCGCATCTCGTGCCGGTCAGCCATCCGCTCGCGCACGTTACCGGCGCGACCAATGCAGTGGTCGCCGAGGGCAATTTCGTCGGGCGGCTGCTGTTCCAAGGCGCGGGCGCGGGCGATGGGCCGACCGCAAGTGCCGTCGTCGCCGACCTGATCGACATCGCGCGTGGCGAATTCGGCCCCGCCTTCGCGATGCCCGCCGATGCCTTGACCGCGCAGGGCCCGGCCGATGCCGGCGAACGGCGCGGGCGCGCCTATGTCCGCTTCACCGTCGCCGATCGCGTCGGCGTGCTCGCCGAGATCGCCGCGGCGATGCGCGATGCGGGCGTTTCAATCGAGAGCTTGATGCAGCGCGGCGCTCATGCCGACGGATCGGTGCTGGTCGCGATCGTCACGCACGAAGGCCCAGAGCGCAGCGTGGCGCAAGCGCTCGAGCGGCTGCGCGGGTCGCAGAGCCTGGTCGGGCAGCCGTTGTGGATGCATATCCTGGGGTAAAATTCCTCCGGTCCCTGAGCAAGAGACCGTCACCACGGGCTTGTCCCGGGGTCCACCGTGACGCCAATGCTGTTCTCGTCGTCCGTGCGGCCCGGTGGACCCCGGGACAAGCCCGGGGTGACGACGATGGTGGGGGCCACTGCTCTCAGGGCAGAATCACCGACTTATGCGGCGTATCATCGAGCGCGATCGCGACGCGCCCCGATTTGTCGGGCTTCTTCTTGAACACCCGTCCGACCCCGTGCGCGACGTCGCCGGCGAGCATCATGAAATCCTTCGCCTCGCCCGGTCGCTCGCAGCAACTGTCGGGCGCGACGACCTTCTGGATCAGCCGCACGATTTGCGTCCCGCCCTCGAAGAACTGCACGCCGCCGGCACAGCCACGCTGCATCGTCGCGCACGGCGAACTGTCCTCGACCGCCATCGCGCCGATCCCGGTCATGTCGGGATTCGACGGCTTGGGCCGATTGAGGACGACTTCTTTGGGATAGGGCAACGTCTGCGACGGCAGCGGCTTGCCGCACACGACGATGTCGTTGGGATCGACCGCCTTGCCGCGCCGCGTGCACGGCTCGCTCGCAACGGGCTGCAGAATCGAGAACGCCGTCGGCGCCGCCGGGGCGGGCACGGCGGGGGTCGCGGCTTGCGCGGCGAGGAGCAGCAGCATCATGAACCCGATACTCCGCTGCAATCATGGCGAATTTCAGGCGATCTTGGCGACCCCCAAGCGCGGCAGCTCGATCGCGGGGCAGCGGTCCATCACGACCTTGAGCCCGGCCGCCTCGGCCCGCGCCGCGGCGGCTTCGTTGACCACGCCCAATTGCATCCACACCGCCTTGGCCCCCGCCGCAATCGCTTCGTCGCATGCGTCGCCCGCGGCGGCGGAATTGCGGAAGATGTCGACCAGATCGATCGGATCGCCGATCTGCGACAGGTCGCGAAACACGAACTCGCCGTGGAGATGCTCGCCGGTGATCTGCGGGTTGACCGGGATCACGCGATAGCCGTGCTCCTGGAGCGTGCGCATCACGCGGTAGGATGGGCGATCGGGCCGGTCCGACGCGCCGACCAGCGCGATCGTGCGGGTTTCTTCGAGCAGGGTGCGAAGCTCGCTATCGCTGGTGATCGGCATCAAGCATGTCCCCCTTGGGCGTTGGCAATCCAGCCGGCAACGTGGCCGGCAATCTGCTTGAACGCCACCGCCTCGGGGCCGTTCCCGGTGACTGGCGGCTGCCCAGCGTCGGAGGCAACGCGCACGCGGATGTCGAGCGGGATGCGCCCCAGGAAGGGCAGCCCCAATTCCTTCGCCGCCGCTTCCGCGCCGCCAGTGCCGAACGGATCGGACACGTCGCCGCACGACGGGCAGACATAGCCCGCCATATTCTCGATCAGGCCGATGATCGGCACGCCCGCCTTGACGAACAAATCGATCGCCCGCCGCGCGTCGATCAGCGCGAGATCCTGCGGGGTCGAGACGATCACCGCACCGGTCGGCCGGTATTTCTGGATCATCGTCAGCTGGACGTCGCCGGTGCCGGGCGGCAAATCCATCACCAGCGTGTCGGCCGCGCCCCAATTGGCGTCCATCATCTGCGTCAGCGCGCCCGCCGCCATCGGCCCGCGCCACGCGATCGCCTGATCGGCGGTGACGAGCATCCCCATCGACAGCATCGGCACGCCGAACGGCGTCTGCACCGGGTTGAGCACCTTGTTGTGCGCGGTCGGCTTGAGATCGGCGACGCCCATCAGCCGCGGCTGCGAAGGTCCGTAGATGTCGGCATCGACCAACCCGACGCGCCGCCCCGCCTGCTGCAAGGCAATCGCGAGGTTGGCAGAGACGGTCGACTTCCCGACCCCGCCCTTGCCGCTGCCGACCGCGATCGTCACGCGCTGCTGGCGCTGGCTGGTCAGCGCGACGCGGACCGTTTCGACCCCCGCCACCAAGCCCGCTGCGCGGCGCACCGCGTCTTCGAGCGGGCCGTGATCGGCGGCATCGAGTCCGCTCACATCGACGATCACGCTCGCACGGGCGTCCTCGATTCGGCCCGTCGCGCGGGTGCCAGCGACGAGCGAAAGGGCGGCGTTGAGTGCGGCATCGCGCGAAATCGGATCGGTCATGCGCGCCAGATAGGCGTCATGGACACGCTTGCCACTGTTTTTCGTCGCGAGCCGCCCCTATAAAGGTTGCATGACGATCCTATCGCGCTGGTTTTCACGCCCCTCCCTCCAATCCGCCGATGGCAAGGGCCCGTGGGGCAGCGGCGGCGCTGGTGGCGGCGATGACGACAAGAGCGGCGGCCCGCGCAATCCCTGGGCGCAGCCCCCCGGCGGCAAACCGCGCGGCACGACGGCTGCGCCAAGCGCGCTCGACGAATTCCTCAAGCGTGCGCGCGGCGGCGGCAACGGCCCCGGCGGCTTCGGCGGTGGTGGGCGTCCGCGCATCCCCGGCGCGCCGAGCGCGACCAATCTGTGGCTGATCGCAGTCGGCGTGATCGTCGTCGCTTGGATCATCCTCACAAGCTTCCATTCGATCGGGCCGCAACAGCGCGGCGTGGTGACCTTCCTCGGCCGCTATTCCGAGACGCTCGACCCCGGCATCCGCATGACGCTCCCCGCGCCGTTCGTCGATGTCGCCAAGGTCGATGTCGCGGCGATCAATACCGAGACCTTCCCCGATGAAGGCGATGGCGGCTCCGAAAGCGACAAATTGATGCTGACGAGCGACCAGAACATCGTCGATCTCGATTATTCGGTGCGCTGGCAGATCTCGAACCCGCAGGACTTCGCCTTCCAGATCGCCGATCCGCGCGGCACGCTGCGCGCGACCGCGATGAGTGCGATGCGGGCGGCGGTTGCCACCGCGACGCTCGACGACGCGATCGGCAGCGGGCGCAACGCGATCGAGGTCAAGGTCCAGCAATCGATGCAGGAGATTCTCGACGGCTATAACGCCGGCATCCGCATCCAGGGTGTCGCGATCCGCGGCGCGCAGGCGCCGGCGCAGGTGTCGGACGCGTTCAAAGAAGTCTCCGCCGCGCAGCAGCAGGCACAGAGCGATATCAGCAAAGCGCGTGGCTATGCCCAGCAGGTGCTCGCCAAGGCGCAGGGCGAGGCCGCGGCGTTCGACGTGATCTACGCCCAGTACAAGCTCGCCCCCGACGTGACGCGCAAGCGCATGTATTACGACACGATGGAGCAGGTTCTGTCCAAATCCGATAAGACGATCATCCAGGCCCCCGGCGTCGTGCCGTATCTGCCGCTGCCCGGGATCGCCAAGCGCCTGCCCGACGCCGTGCCCGCCGCGCCAGCCCAGGGAGCCGCACAGTGAGCCGCACTTTGCTCCGCAATCCGATCACGCTCGGCATCGTCGCGCTGCTGCTGCTGATCGTCGCCGCCAGCTCGGTCGCGATCGTTCCCGAGACGCGCCAGGCGGTGATCCTGCGCTTCCAGCAGCCGGTCGCGACGATCAACGAATACCGCCCGAACGAGGTGTTCGGTCGCACCGGCGCGGGGATCAACTTCCGCGTGCCGTTCATCGACCGGCTCGTCTGGGTCGACAAGCGCGTGCTCGACGTCGAGCTCGACAATCAACCCGTGCTCTCGACCGACCAGACCCGGCTCGAGGTCGATGCCTATGCGCGCTTCCGCATCGTCGATCCGCTCAAGGCGGTGATCTCGACCGGCAGCACCTCGGTCACCGAGCAGCGCATCAAGGATCAGCTCCAGCCGCTGTTCAGCTCCTCGCTGCGCAACGAGCTCGGCCGCCGGCCCTTCGCCGCGCTGCTCAGCCCCGAGCGCACGCAGGTGATGGGCAACATCCGTGCAGGGCTGCAGCGGCTCGCGTCGCAATATGGCGTGCAGATCGTCGACGTCCGCATCAAGCATGCCGATCTGCCGACCGGAACGCCGTTCGACAGCGCGCTCAACCGTATGCGTACCGCGCGCCACCAGCAGGCGCTGACGATCCAGGCCCAGGGCGCGCAGACCGCGCAGATCATCTCGGCGCAGGCCGATGCGCAGGCGGCGCAGATCTATGCGGCGGCGTTCAACAAGGATGCCGAGTTCTACGACTTCTACCGTGCGATGCAGTCGTATCGCTACACCTTCGCGCAGGACGGCAAGGGCTCGACGAGCTTGGTGCTGTCGCCCGACAATGCCTATTTGAAGGAATTCCAGGGTCGTCGGTGATTCGACGGCCCCGTAACGGCCCGCCAGCCGTTGATATTCAATCGCCGTTCAGCAACCATGGCTAACAGCTATCGCGTTGCTGCCAATTGGTAGACGAGAGGAAACGACCCTAGTGCGCTACGCCTACGCCATCACCGCCGCCCTGCTGCTCAGCGGGACCGCCACTGCCATCGCGTTGCCATCCGCCGGGGGCGCGCAGACCGCCCAGAACGAACCCGCCGTGATGGCCGCCGCCGCGCCCCGCCCCGGCGCGCCGATGAGCTTTGCCGATCTCGTCGCCAAGCTCCAGCCTGCGGTCGTCAACATCTCGACGAGCCAGCACATCACCCAGGCGCAGCCCGCCAATCCGTTCGCCGGCACCCCGTTCGAGGGTCTGTTCGGCCAGCAGCAGGGCCAGGGCGGCGCTGCTCCTACCACCCGTGAGGCGACTTCGCTCGGTTCGGGCTTCATCATCTCGCCCGACGGCTATGTCGTAACCAACAACCACGTCGTCGCTGCAGGCGCGAAGGGCGCGACGGTCGACTCGATCACCGTCACGATGACCGACCGCAAGGAATATGTCGCCAAGCTGATCGGCCGCGATCCAACTTCGGATCTGGCGCTGCTCAAGATCGACGCGAAGAACCTCCCGTTCGTCAAGTTCGGCGATTCGGATGCGGCCCGCGTCGGCGACTGGATTGTCGCGATCGGCAACCCGTTCGGCCTCGGCGGCACGGTGACCGCGGGGATCGTCTCGTCGCTCCACCGCGTGACTGGCGCGGGCGCCTATGACCGCTTCATCCAGACCGATGCGGCGATCAACCAGGGCAATTCGGGCGGCCCGATGTTCGATCTCAACGGCAACGTGATCGGCATCAACTCGCAGATCCTCGGCAGCACCGGCGGCGGCAATATCGGCATCGGCTTCGCGATCCCCGCGACCGACGCCAAGCCCGTCATCGAGAAACTGATGAAGGGCACCAAGATCGCGCGCGGCTATCTCGGCGTCGGCCCGCAGCCGATCGACGACGATCTCGCCTCCTCGTTCGGCCTCGCCAAGAACAAGGGCGAGCTGCTGCGCAGCATCGAGCCGGGCCAGCCGGCCGACAAGGCGGGCCTCAAGGTCGGCGACATCGTGCTGCGCGTCGGCGGCAAGGACGTGAACCCCGACCAGTCGCTCAGCTATCTCGTCGCCAACGTGACGCCGGGCACGCGCGTCCCGCTCGACATCGTGCGCCAGGGCCGCCCGCAGACGATCATCGCGACGATCGGCACGCGTCCTTCGGAGGATGCGCTGCTCGCCAAGGCGAATGCCGATGCCGATAGCGACATGTCGGACGACAGCGACACGCCGACCGCTGGCCAGGCGGCGTCGAACCCGCTCGGCGTGACGGTCGCGACGCTGACCCCGCAGATCGCGCGGACCTTCGGCATCGATTCGTCGGTGTCGGGCGTGGTGATCGGCATGGTCGATCCGGCAAGCGATGCCGGCGCCAAGGGCCTCAAGCGCGGCGACGTGATCGTCTCGGCCAACGGCGTGCCCGTCGCGACCCCGGCGGCGCTGGGGTCGATCGTGATGCAGGCCAAGGCCGCGGGCCGCTCGCAGGTGGCGCTCTATGTGGTGCGCGGGCGTCAGCCGGCATTCTTCATCGGCGTGAAGCTCAAGAAGTAAGGTAACGGGATGCGCCCCTCCCCTGATGGGGAGGGGCTAAAGGCGCTTCCGTTGGCCCGCTTTTCGCGCGATAGTTCGCGCCGAAACTTCGCGAGGCCGCATGACCGACACCACCAGCATCTTCATCGGCGCAGGCCCCGGCGGCGCGAACCCGCAGCAGCTCGAGTTCAAGCGCGCCAACCGCCACGGCCTGATCGCGGGCGCGACCGGCACCGGCAAGACCGTCACCGTCCAGGGCATCATCGAGGGCTTTTCACACGCCGGTGTCCCGTGCTTCGTTGCCGACGTGAAGGGCGACCTTTCGGGCCTCGCGATGGCGGGCTCGCCAACCGCCAAGAACCACGAGATTTTCGCCGCGCGCGCCAAGGAAATCGGCGACGACGCCTGGGCCTATGCCGACACGCCAGTGCAGTTCTGGGACCTGTACGGCGAACAGGGCCACCCGATCCGTACCACCATTTCCGAGATGGGTCCGCTGCTGCTATCGCGGCTGATGGACCTCAACGAAGTCCAGGAAGGCGTGCTGACGATCGCCTTCCACGTCGCCGACAAGGACGGGTTGCTGCTGATCGACTTGGACGATCTCCAGGCGATGCTGGTCGATTGCGCGGGGCGCGCCGACGAGCTCACCACCACCTACGGCAACGTGTCGAAGCAATCGATCGGCACGATTCAGCGCGCGCTGCTCCAGCTGCGCAGCCAGGGCGGCGAGCATTTCTTCGGCGAACCCGCGCTCGATCTCGACGATTTCATCGGGGTGGATGAAAAGGGCCGCGGCATCGTCAACGTGCTGGCCGCCGACAAATTGATGGCGAGCCCGAAGCTCTATTCGACCTTCCTGCTGTGGCTGATGAGCGAATTGTTCGAACACCTCCCCGAGGTCGGCGATCCCGGCAAGCCCAAGCTCTGCTTCTTCTTCGACGAAGCGCACCTCCTGTTCGACGCTGCCCCCAAGGCGCTGCTCGAGAAGATCGAGCAAGTCGTGCGGCTGATCCGGTCGAAGGGCGTCGGCATCTATTTCATCACGCAGAACCCGATCGACATTCCCGATACTGTCGCGGGCCAGCTCGGCAACCGCGTCCAGCACGCGCTGCGCGCCTTCACCCCACGCGACCAGGCCGCGGTGCGCTCGGCGGCGACGACCTTCCGCGCCAACCCCGGCGTCGATGTCGAGACCGCGATCACCGAGCTGAAGGTCGGCGAGGCGCTCGTCTCGCTGCTGCTCCCTGATGGATCCCCCTCCCCCGTCCAGCGCACGCTGATCGCCCCGCCCGCCTCACGCGTCGGGCCGGTCACCGCAGTCGAGCGCGGCGTGATGGTCTCGACCGATCCGGTCGGCAACAAATACGACACGCTGGTCGATCGCCAGTCGGCCGAGGAAATGCTCGGCGCCAAGGCACAGGAAGCCGCCGCGGCGGCCGCCGAAGCCAAGGCGAAGACCGAAGCCGACAGGGCGGCTGCAGCACAGGCCAAGGCCGACGCGGTCGCCGCCAAAGACGCTGAGCGTCAGCGCGTCGCCGATCAGCGCGAGGCGGATCGTCAGGCGCGGCTGCAGGCGCAGCAAGCCGCGGCGGAAGCCAAGGCCGCCGCCAACTCGCCGTGGAACCGCGCGATCACCTCGGCGACGCGCTCGGCAAGTTCGGCGGTCGGGCGGCAGGTCGCCAACGAAGTGTCGAAGGCGGTGTTCGGCTCCTCGCGCGGTGCCGCGGGCGGAATCGTTGGCAGCTTGGTGCGCGGCGTGCTCGGCGGGTTGTTCAAGGGCCGCTAAGCGCTGACCGACACCCCTCGTTCCCACCACCCCGGCGAAGGCCGGGGCCCAGGAGCGAGGCGCCGATACCGAAGTGCTGCGCGCGATCACTCCAACCTTCGCAACTGGGCCCCGGCCTTCGCCCGGGAACAGCGTCGGTTATGCGATGACGCCCGCTGCCGCCAACGCATCGAGCGTGTCCTCGGACAGCCCCAAAGCCCCCGCCAGCGCTTCGCGCGTATCCGCCCCGGCGCGCGGTGGCGCGCGGTCGTAACTGGCGGGCGTTTCCGACAGCTTCACCGGAAAGCCGACGACTTGCAGCGGCGTGCCATCGGCACGCGCCATCGCCTTGACGGTCTCGCGATGCGCGACCTGCGGATCGGCGAAGATCTCGGGCAACCCCGCGACCTTGCCCGCAGGGAGCTTGGCCGCCTCCATCGCCGCGATAAGATCGTCCGAGCCCCACTGCGCCACCGCCGGCGCGAGATGCGCGTGTAGCGCGTCGCGATGCTCGCTGCGCAACGCCACGCTGGCGAAGCGCGGATCGTCGCCCAGATCGCTCAACCCCAGCACGCGCAGGAAATCGCGGAACTGCCGGTCGTTCCCCAGCGCGACGACGATCGCGCCATCGGCGGTCTCGTAATCGCGATACGGCACGATGTTGGGATGATCGTTCCCACGCCGCACCGGCACCGTGCCGCCGTTGAGCCAGTTCGACGCCTGGTTCGACAGCATCGCCAGCTGCGTGTCGAGCAGCGCACAATCGACATGCTGCCCCTGACCCGTCGCATCGCGGTGGCGCAAGGCGGCGAGGATCGCGACGGTCGCATAGGTGCCGGTGAACAGGTCGACGATCGGCACGCCGACCTTCATCGGCGGGCCGTCGGCCTCGCCGGTGACGCTCATCAGCCCGCCCATCGCCTGGATCAGGAAGTCGTAGCCGCCTTTGTCCTTGTACGGCCCGTCCTGCCCGAAGCCGGTGATCGAGCAATAGACCAGCCGCGGATTGATCGCGGCGAGGCTCGCATAATCGAGCCCGTATTTGGCGAGCCCGCCGACGCGGAAATTCTCGACCAGCACGTCGCTCTGCGCGGCGAGCCGGCGGATCAGATCGGCGCCCGCGGGCTGCGCGAGATCGATCGCAAGCGAACGCTTGTTGCGATTGGCGCAGAGGTAATAGGCCGAATCGCCCGAATCATCGGCGAGCGCGGGCGGCCCCCAGCGGCGCGTATCGTCGCCTTGCCCGGGCTGCTCGATCTTGAGCACCTCGGCGCCGAGATCGCCCAGCATCTGCGTCGCCCACGGCCCGGCGAGCACGCGCGACAGATCGAGCACCTTGACCCCGGCGAGCGCGCCTTGCGTCTCAGGCATCGGCACGCGTCAACCGCGCGAGCACGACGCCTTCCTGCGTCTGTCCGCCGACCTCGACGTTGAGCTCGGCGACGGTGCCGTCGAACGGCGCGGTCAAGCTGTGCTCCATCTTCATCGCCTCGAGCGTGACGAGCTTCTGGCCCTTGGTAACGCTGTCCCCCGCCGCGACATCGACCGCGATGATGCGGCCGGGCATCGGTGAGAGGATCGCGCCGTCGGCAGCGGCGCCGGTCGCCGTGCCCCGCGGCTGGTCGAGGCGATAGCTGCGGCCCTCGCCGAGGTAGAAGCTGACGACCTCCTCCTGCGGCGGACCGTCATCGATCATCAGGTCGGCGACGACATGGACGCCCCCGGTATCATCGACGATCCGCGTCTCGGAGCGTGACGGCGCGTTGAGCCGCAGCCCGATCGCGTCGTCCCACACGCCGTGCGCGGGCCGCGCGGCAAGCGCCGCCGCCGCATCGCGCAGATGTGCCGGCTGCGGCGCGGGCGGGATCGTCAACGCGTCGCCGCGCCGCTCGATCAGCCCGGTGTCGATCGTGCCATCGCGGAAGTCCGCGTCCTGGCAGATGCGCGCAAGGAAACCCGCGTTGGTGCGGACCGGCCACACCTCGACATCGCTCGTCGCGTCCCACAAGGCGGCGATCGCTGCCGACCGATCTTCGGCATGGACGACGATCTTGGCAATCATTGGATCGTAGAAGGGCGACACCTCGCCCGCTTCCTCGACCCCTGTTTCAATCCGAGCAAAGCGCGGCAGCCGCAAATGCTCGAGCGTGCCCGTCGACGGCAGGAACCCGGTCGCCGGGTTCTCCGCATACAACCGCGCTTCCATCGCCCAGCCCTCGATACTGAGTTCCTCCTGCCGCTTGGGCAACGCCTCTCCGCTTGCGACGCGCAGCTGCCATTCGACCAGATCGACCCCGGTGATCTCCTCGGTCACCGGATGCTCGACCTGCAAACGCGTGTTCATTTCCATGAACCAGATGCGGTCGGCGCGCAGGCCCTCGCTCGCATCGGCGATGAACTCGATCGTGCCCGCGCCGACATAGTCGACCGCCTTGGCCGCCTTGACCGCCGCGGCGCAGATCGCCTCGCGCGTGATCGCGTCCATCCCCGGCGCAGGGGCTTCCTCGATCACCTTCTGGTGGCGGCGCTGAAGCGAGCAGTCGCGCTCGAACAGATGGACGACATTGCCGTGGATGTCGCCGAACACCTGCACCTCGATATGGCGCGGGCTCAGGATGTATTTCTCGATCAGCACGTCGGTGTTGCCGAACGACGACGCCGCCTCGCGCTGGCACGACACCAAGGCATCGGCGAAGTCGGCGGGATCGTCGACGCGCCGCATCCCCTTGCCACCGCCGCCCGCGACCGCCTTGATCAGCACGGGATAGCCGACCGCGGCCGCTTCCGCCGCCAGCCGATCGGGCGACTGGTCGGCGCCGAGATAGCCCGGCGTCACCGGCACGCCCGCCGCGATCATCCGCTCCTTGGCGGCGTCCTTGAGCCCCATCGCGCGGATACTGTCGGGGTTGGGGCCGACCCAGACGATCCCGGCGTCGATCACGTCTTGCGCGAAATCGGCATTTTCCGAGAGGAAGCCGTAGCCCGGGTGGATCGCCTCCGCCCCGCTCGCCTTCGCTGCGGCGATGATCTTCTCGCCCACCAGATAGCTTTCGCGCGCCGGCGACGCCCCGATATGCACCGCCTCATCGGCCTGCCGGACGTGGAGCGCCTTCGCGTCGGCATCCGAATAGACCGCGATCGTCCGCACCCCCATCGCGCGCGCGGTGCGGATGATGCGGCAGGCGATCTCGCCGCGATTGGCGATGAGCAAAGACTGGATCATGCGTGTCTATCCGTCGCCCCGGCGCAGGCCGGGGCCGTTACGATAAGAGAACCGCCGCGCGCCCACGCACAGCGGCCCCGGCCTGCGCCGGGGCGACGGAGGTAGGTCATCCTTCGCAGCCCGTCGTGCGCGACGACCAGGTCAGATTCTGGACCTTCCAGCTACCGCCCTCGCGCACCAGGTCGAAATGGTCGTAGCCGCAATGGTGGAGCTTGCCGTCGATGCGGAAGGTGTACGGGCTCCACACCATCGCGATATCGCCGTCGATCTCGACCGCGGGCGTGCCGAGCCGCTCGTCATAGCGCTCGGGCCCGGGGGCGAAGCGCGCGAGCAACTGCTCGCGGGTCGAATGCGTGATCTTGCGCGTGCCGTCGGCCTGCTCGGCGACCGCGGTTGCGGTGGCATCGCTGCGCAGCGCCTGGCCGATCGCCGCCGCATCGCGCGCGGCGATGCCGGCGAGCAGCGCGTTGACCGGCGCCATCACCTGCGCCTCCTCGGTGCCGGGGGGCGGCAGGCCGGTGCCCTTGACGATCGGCTGAACGGGGGTCGTCTGCGACCCCATCTGGGCGGCGAGCAGGAGAGCGAAGATCAGGGACATAAAGGTTCCTTAAGGTCTCGCGAAATGGGGAAGGATGAGGGTCGGATCGGCCATCACATCCGGAACACGCCGAACGCCGGGCGCTCGGGGATCGGCGCGTTGAGCGTCGCGGCGAAGGCGAGGCCGAGTACGTCGCGGGTCTGCGCCGGGTCGATGATGCCGTCGTCCCACAGCCGTGCGGTGGCATACCAGGGATTGCCTTCGTCCTCGTATTTCTGGCGGATCGGGGCCTTGAACGCCTCGGCCTGCTCGTCGCTCCAGCCATCGGCATCGCGGTGCACGGTCGCCAGCACCGACGCCGCCTGCTCGCCGCCCATCACCGAGATACGGCTGTTGGGCCAGGAGAACAGGAAGCGCGGCGAATAGGCACGCCCGCACATGCCGTAATTGCCCGCGCCGAAGCTACCGCCGATCAGCACGGTGATCTTCGGCACGCTCGCCGTCGCCACCGCGGTGACAAGCTTGGCGCCGTGCTTGGCGATCCCCTCGGCCTCATACTTGCCGCCGACCATGAAGCCCGAGATGTTCTGCAGGAACAGCAAGGGAATGCGCCGCTGGCACGCGAGCTCGATGAAATGCGCGCCCTTCTGCGCGCTCTCCGAGAAGAGCACGCCATTATTCGCGAGGATCGCAACCGGCATCCCCCAGATATGCGCGAAACCGCAGACCAGCGACGTGCCGTAGAGCGCCTTGAACTCGTGAAACTCGGACCCGTCGACCAACCGCGCGATAATCTCGTGCACGTCGTACGGCGCGCGCACGTCGCTCGGCACGATGCCGTACAACTCCTCGGCGTCGAACTTTGGCGGCCGCGGCTCCTTCAGGTTCACGGCAGCGCCAGACTGCGGCTGCAACGTCGAGACGATATCGCGCACGATCGTCAGCGCATGTTCGTCATTCTCGGCGACATGATCGACCACGCCCGAGCGCCGCCCATGCGTATCCGCACCGCCCAGCTCCTCAGCCGAGATCACCTCGCCCGTCGCCGCCTTCACCAAAGGTGGCCCGGCGAGAAAGATCGTCCCCTGCCCGCGCACGATGATCGTCTCGTCCGACATCGCCGGCACATAGGCGCCGCCTGCGGTGCACGAGCCCATCACGCAGGCGATCTGCGGAATGCCCTTGGCACTCATGTTCGCCTGGTTGAAGAAGATCCGCCCGAAATGGTCGCGGTCGGGGAAGACCTCGGCCTGGTGCGGCAAGTTCGCGCCGCCCGAATCGACGAGGTAGATGCACGGCAGCATGTTCGCCTCGGCAATCTCCTGCGCGCGCAGATGCTTCTTGACGGTCAGCGGGTAGTAGGTCCCGCCCTTCACCGTCGCATCGTTGCACACGATCATGCACTGCCGTCCCGAGACGCGCCCAATCCCGGCGATCACGCCAGCACCCGGCACCTCGTCGTCGTACAGCCCGTTGGCGACGAGCTGGCCGATCTCGAGGAAGGGCGAGCCAGGATCGAGCAACCGCTCGACGCGCTCGCGCGGGAGCAGCTTGCCGCGTGCGGTATGGCGCTCACGGCTCTTCTCGGTGCCGCCACGAGCCGCCTGCGCGACGTCGGCGCGCAAGCGCTCGACCAAGGCGCGATTGTGCGCCGCATTGGCGCGGAAGGTCTCGCCATCGGCGGTGAGCTTGGTGTCGAGGACGGGGGCGCTCAAAGCGGGCTTCCTGCTTGCGGTATCCGTTGCATATGAAACTGCCTAGCGATCCGCGCCGACGAAGGAAAGCCGATTGGCAGACGCGACGGAGCGCGTATACCGCGACGCAAAGCCGATAGTTGCAGAGGAAACATCCTGATGAAACGCTTCTCCGTCCTTTCGATCGCATTGCTCGCCAGCTCGGCGATCGCCACCGGCGTCGCGGCGCAGATGATCGGCACGCAATCGGGCGTCGACCCGGCGCTGATCGACAAGAGCGTCAAGCCGGGCGACAATTTCGACGATTACGCCAATGGCACGTGGCGCAAGACCGCCGAGATCGAGCCAGCCCGCTCGTCGACCGGTGTCGGCGTCGAGGTCTCCAAGGTGGCCGAAGCGCGCAACGCCGCGATCATCGAAGACGCCGCCAAGGGCAATGCTGCACCGGGCACCAGCCAGCGGCTGATCGCCGACTATTACGCCGCGTATAACGACACCGCTGCGATCGAAGCGCGCGGGGTCGCGCCGCTCAAGGCGCTCATCGCCCCATATTACGCGCTGCGCGACAAGGCGGCGCTGGCCAAGGTGATGGGCGCGCAGATGCGTGCCGATACCGACCCGTTCAACAACAACAATTACGCCAGCACGACCAATCTGTTCGGCCTGTTCGTCTCGCAGGATCTCAACCAGCCCAAGCGCAACACGCCCTATCTGATGCAGGGCGGCCTCGGCCTCGCCGATCGCGATTATTATCTGTCGCAGAGCCCGCAAATGGCCGAGCTGCGCGAGGGCTATAAGGCGTATCTCACGCAGATCTTCGGCCTGGCCGGCCTCAGCGATCCGGCGACCCGCGCCGCGCGCGTCTTCGCGCTCGAGATGAAGATCGCCGCCGCACAGACCGACATCGAGGCAAGCCAGGACGCGAGCAAGGGCGACAATCCCTGGACCCGCGCCGACTTTACGCGGAAAGCTCCGGGGCTCGACTGGGCAGCGTACTGGGCAGCGGCAGGCATCCCCGCCGGCCAGCAGGACTTCATCGCCTGGCAGCCCGACGCCATCACCAAGCTTTCGGGCCTCGTCGCAAGCGAGCCGCTCGCCGACTGGCAGGACTGGCTCACCGCGCACCGCATAACCGCGACAGCCTCGGTGCTCCCCAAGGCGTTCGACGATGCGCGCTTCGCCTTCTACGGCAAGCAGCTCAACGGCACCCCCGCGCAACAGACGCGCGACAAGCGCAGCATCGCGGCGGTCAATGCGGCACTCGGCGACGAGGTCGGCCGGCTCTACGCCGCGCGCTATTTCTCGGCGCAGTCGAAGGCCGAGATCCAGACGATGGTCAAGAACATCGTCGGCGCGTTCGACCAGCGCATCCAGAAGCTCGACTGGATGACCCCCGGCACCAAGGCCGAGGCGCGGCGCAAGCTGTCGGTGCTCTATGTCGGCGTCGGCTATCCCGACCATTGGCGCGCCTTCCCCAAATTCGCGGTCGACGCGAAGGACCCGATCGGCAATCTGGAGCGCGCCGATCTGGCGATCTATCGCTACCAGATCGGCAAGCTCGGCAAGGCGCCCGACCGCACCGAATGGTGGATGACGCCGCAGACGGTGAACGCGGTCAATCTACCGCTGCAGAACGCGCTCAACTTCCCTGCAGCGATCCTGCAGGCGCCGTATTTCGACGCGAAATACGATGCGGCGGCCAATTACGGCGCGATCGGCGCGGTGATCGGGCATGAGATCAGCCACAGCTTCGACAATCTCGGCGCCGATTTCGATTCGACCGGCAAGTATCGCAACTGGTGGACGCCGGCGGATCTCGCGCGCTTCGAACAGGCCGGCTCGGCGCTCGCGGCGCAATACGATGCCTATGAGGCGCTGCCCGGGCTCAAGCTCAAGGGCAAGCAGGAGCTCGGCGAGAACATCGCCGACACCGCCGGCCTTACCGCAGCGTACGAAGCGTATCGCGCGTCGTACGGCGGCAAGGAGCCGCCGGTGATCGACGGGATGACCGGCGACCAGCGCTTCTTCCTGGCGTTCGCGCAGAGCTGGCGGACCAAGATGCGCGACAAGGCGCTGCGCGCGCGGATCGCGACCGACGTCCATGCGCCGGCGATGTTCCGCGTGCTGACGGTGCGCAACCTCGACGCCTGGTACCCGGCGTACAAGGTGCAGCCGAGCGACAAGCTGTACCTCGCGCCGGGTGCGCGGGTTCACGTCTGGTAAAAGGGGGGGCTTCTCCCCCCCCCCCCCAAACCCTGTCATGCCGGGCTCGTCCCGGCATCCACCGTGCCGCATAGCTGGCGATTGTAACGCCAACGCCACGGTGGATCCCGGCACAAGGCCGGGATGACGGTTGTGGGTTACTGCGCGACGGGCGCGTCGTTGCCGATCAGCTCGCGGCCGATCAGCATCCGGCGGATCTCGTTGGTTCCCGCGCCGATATCGAGCAGCTTGGCGTCGCGATAATAGCGCTCGACCGGCCAGTCCTTGGTATAGCCCGCCCCGCCCAGCGCCTGCACCGCCTCGTTGGCGACCTTCACGGCATTCTCGCTCGCGAGCAGGATCGCGCCTGCCGCATCGAAGCGCGTCGTCCGCCCGTCATCGCAGCTGCGCGCCACCGCATAGACATAGGCGCGCGCCGAATTGAGCGCGACATACATGTCGGCGACCTTCGCCTGCATCAGCTGGAAACTGCCGATCGCCTTGCCGAACTGCCGCCGCTCGCGCACGTACGGCACGACCACGTCGAGGCACGCCTGCATGATTCCGAGCTGGATTCCCGCAAGCACGGTGCGCTCGTAATCAAGCCCCGACATCAGCACCCCGACGCCGCCATTCTCCGGGCCCATGATATTTTCTTCCGGAACCTCGCAATCGGTGAAGACGAGCTCAGCGGTCGGCGAACCGCGCATCCCCATCTTGTCGATCTTCTGCCCGATCGCGAAACCCGGCATGTCCTTCTCGATCAGGAACGTCGTGATCCCGCGCGAGCCCTCGCCCGTCTTGGCATAGACGACGAGCGTGTCGGCATAGGCCGCGTTGGTGATCCAGAATTTGGTGCCGTTGAGCACATAGCCGCCCTGCACCTTGTCGGCCTTGAGCTTCATCCCGACGACGTCCGATCCGGCGCCCGCCTCGGACATGGCAAGACTGCCGACATGCTCGCCCGAGATCAGCTTGGGGAGATATTTCGCCTTCTGCGCAGGGTTCGCCCAGCGCGCGATCTGGTTGACGCACAGGTTCGAATGCGCGCCGTAGCTGAGGCCGACCGACGCCGACGCGCGCGATACTTCCTCGCATGCGATGACATGCTCGAGATAGCCGAGCCCGAGCCCGCCATCTTCTTCGGCAACCGTCACGCCGTGCAACCCGAGCGCACCCATTTCGGGCCACAAGCTCCGCGGAAACCAGTCCTCGGCATCGACCTTTGCCGCGATCGGCGCGATCCGGTCGGTCGCGAAGCGCTGTGTCGTGTCGCGGATCATGTCCGCCGTCTCGCCCAGCGCGAAATCCATCTGGTTCATGATCGACCTCTCTTAGTTTCTCGTGTTACCACCGCGCATAGCGTGGCTCGTTAGAAAGCGGTAGCTGCGCGATTGTCCAATCGATGCCGATTGCCCCCTACCAAGCGGAACCAGCAAAACCCGCCACGGGTTACACCCGCGCCGATCCAGGATCGTTGCTCTTCTGTCACGAGGACTCCCGAATGCCCGTAAAATCGATTTTCGCTGCCGCGCTCGCCCTGCTCGGCGCCAGCTCCGCCCTTGCCGGCCCAGTCCCGATCGGCCCCGCGGCCACCGCGTTCAAGGTCGGCAGCATCCGAGTCGTCGCGCTGCGCGACATGATCAACGCCGTGCCCAACGATGCGAGCGTGTTCGGCCCGCAAGTCGGCGTCCCCGCCGTCTCGGCGGTGCTGCGCCAGGCGGGCGCCCCCACCGATGCGCTGCCGCTCGGTGTCGACGCGCTGCTCGTCGAGCTGCCGGGGCACACCGTGCTGATCGACACCGGGCTCGGACCCAAGGTCGGCGGAGCGCTGCCCAGGAGCTTTGCCGCGGCAGGCGTCGATCCCGCCAAGGTCACCGACGTGCTG
This sequence comes from Sphingomonas sp. PWP1-2, assembly GCF_049898305.1. NCBI lineage: Bacteria > Pseudomonadati > Pseudomonadota > Alphaproteobacteria > Sphingomonadales > Sphingomonadaceae > Sphingomonas > Sphingomonas sp. PWP1-2. The sequence continues at coordinate 81,933 of NZ_JAFCXM010000005.1, read as the reverse complement.
ATCACGCATTCGCACGGCGACCATGTCGGCGGCCTCCTCACCGCAGACGGCGGCCTTGCCTTCCCCAATGCGACGATCCGCATGGCCGCGGCCGAATGGGCGTTCCTCAAGAGCAAGCCCGACAATGCCGCGCTGGCTGCCGCGATCACGCCCAAGGTGCAGACCTTCACCCCCGGCGCGTCGGTCGTGCCCGGCATCCGCGCGATCCCGCTGCCCGGCCACACCCCCGGCCATTCGGGCTATGAGATCGTCTCGGGCAAGGAGCGCCTGCTCGACATCGGCGACAGCGCGCACAGCGCGATCGTCTCGCTCGCCAAGCCCGAATGGGTGATCGCGTACGACACCGACGCCAAGCAGGGCGTGATCCGCCGCGAAGCGACGCTCGCGCAGCTTGCCGCAAGCCATGAGCGCGTGTTCTCCCCGCACTTCCCCTTCCCCGGCGTCGGGCAGATCGTGAAGCGCGGCACCGGCTATGTCTGGCAGCCCGCGCGCCGCTGAGCCCTGCCCGGCTTGCGCAGACCGACCAAGTCCAAGACGACGCTCGCAGATCTTTTCGCCAAAACGCTCGAACTCGCCGGCGTCGAGCGGATCTGCGGCGTCGTCGGGGATAGCCTCCGCGGACTCACCACGCTCTGCGCGGCCGCGGCGAGATCGCGTCCTGCGCCGGAGGGTGCGGCCTACGCTACAGGCTCCCCATCAGCGGCCTGTACGATGACGGACTTCACGCTCAACATGGCGAAAGCGGCGATTCGGTGATCGACCTCGTCAAGACCAATGGCGGGCTGCCGAAGCGGCTGTCCTAGGCTTCAGCGCGCCAAATGGCGCGCGTGCCAGGCGACATGCTCGGCAAGGAAGGTCGAGATGAAGTAGTAACTGTGGTCATACCCCGGCTGCATCCGCAGCTCGAGCGGGATCCCGGCGGCAGCGCAGGCGGCCTCGAGCAATTCGGGCCGCAGCTGGTTCTCAAGAAACGCATCCGCATCGCCCTGATCGACAAGCAGCGCCGCCACGCGCGCGCCATCCTCGATCAGCGCGACCGCGTCATGCTTGCGCCACGCGGCGCGATCGTCGCCAAGATACCCCGCCAGCGCCTTCTGCCCCCACGGCACCTGGCTCGGCGCGACGATCGGCGCAAACGCCGAGACCGAGCGATACCGCCCCGGCCGCGCCAGCGCGAGCGTCAGCGCGCCATGCCCGCCCATCGAATGCCCGGTGATCGACTGCCGGTCGAGGTCGACCGGGAAATTGGCGGCAACGAGCGCTGGCAACTCGTCGGTAACATAGCTCGCCATGCGGTAATGCTGCGCGAACGGCGCCTGCGTCGCGTCGACATAGAAGCCCGCGCCGAGCCCGAAATCGTACGCCCCCTCGGCATCATCGGGAACGCCCTCCCCGCGCGGCGATGTATCGGGCGCGACGAAAATGATTCCCGCCTCGCGACAGGCCGCACGATACTCACCCTTTTCGGTGACGTTCGCCTGGGTGCAGGTCAGCCCCGAGAGATACCACAAGACCGCAAGCCGATCGCCCGGCGCGTGATCGGGAACGAACACGCTGAACGTCATCGGCGTCCCGGTCTGCGTCGAATCGTGCCGATAGACGCCCTGCGTCCCACCATGCGCGCGTGTTTCGGATACCGTCTCTAGGGGCATTTCGACCATCCCGTATGTGCTGCAAAACGGTCGTACCGACCGCGCGAGGGGACATAGCCGCGATCGACCCACGATGGAAAGCCGAGCCGCTACCGCGCATGACTGTCAGGAAATGCGTGGAGCGGGTGAAGGGAATCGAACCCTCGTCGTAAGCTTGGGAAGCTTCTGCTCTACCATTGAGCTACACCCGCAATGCAACACCGTTGCCGACGAAGCCGACGTGCCGCTGCACGTGGTCCTGAAGCAAGTCCGTTGATGGACGCGTCCCTGCCACATTACGAACCCGCTCGTCAACGGAACGATCCTCGCCGCCAGCGCTTGCGTCCCACGAAGTGGTGCGGCGACGCGATCGGTGCGGGCCGCGAGTCCGAAAACCTTGGTCACACGCCGGCAATGCCACCGCTTTTTGGGCGGAATCCTGGCCGCCACGTCGCCGCTGCCCGGCTCTACCCGCAGCGCTGTCACCCGCTCACGCCAGCGTCGCGCGATTGCCGTCGAGCACGATGCGGAACGGAGCTGCGGGCGTTCCGCCGAAGGCGCGGCGCGCTTCCGCCACATCGACCGGGTCGCCCGTCAGCCCCGGCCGATCGACGAAGCTGATCACGCTGAGGTCGCCCAGCACGAGCCAGCTATACGCCTGGATCGGCGCATCGGGCGGATTGCCGCAGACCAGCCCCGTTCCGTTGAGTGGCGTCCACGGCCCGGCAAGGTGCTCGGCGACCATGCCGTACAGCCCGGTCGGACCCGATGGGCCGCCATCCGCGAACACCTTACGCTGCGTCGACCAGAAGCAATAATAGCGCTGGTCGGAGTGGACGAGGTGCGGCCGTTCGAGCTCGTTATTCACTCCGTCGGCGGTGATCAGCGGGGGCTCGAGCGTCCACTGTCCGCCCCCGCCCCGCGCCACCCCGATCGCGCCATTCCATGGGGAGGAAGACTGCGCGAGCGAGGCGGCGAAGACGAGATATTCGGCACCATCGGCCGGATCGCAAAACCACGCCGGATCACGGAACGCCTTGATCGTGCCGATCGCGCCGCCGCCGGTCATGTCGCGCGAATAGATCTGCCCGTCGGCCGCGACCGATTCGACCGGAACCGACCAGTCCGCCAGCCGTGGCACACCGTCCGCAATCGACAGCGTCGCGCTGGTCTCGAACAAACGCTGGTCGAAGCTCGGCTCGGCCTCGCCGCGATGCCCGGCGGCGGTGAAATAGAGCGTCACGCGGTCATGCTGGGGCGTGACGATCGCCGAGCCCGACCATTCGCGGCTGCCCGGCGCAAAGCCGTCGGGCAGCAGATCGCCGAGATCGCGCCAGCCGTGCGGCGTCTCGTGCATCAACCGGATGCGCGCGAGCCCGTGGCGCGATTCGGGGTCGGGCAGAACGGGTGCGGACAGCAGCATCTGGAGCGCACCGCCGGCAATCTCGGCCGTCCGCCCGTCGCGCTCCTGCACCGGCCAGTAATCCCACAGGTCATGGCCCGGCAGCACCGGCGCCCTGCTCTGCGCCGCAATCCGCGGGACTTCGGGAATCGGGCGGTGCGCGATCGCCGCCACGGCATCGCGAGACCAGATCGTTGTCATACAGGGCTACCCATCAGGTCACTCAAAAAACGCCCCGGGCGCACGTCGCGCGCCCGGGGCGGTCGGTTCAGAAGTCGAGCTTGACCGCAGCCGAGATCGTACGGCCGTTGATCGAACGCGCCCGGACGATCCCGTTCGCGGGGATCGCGGCTTCCTCGGCCTCGGTGAAGCCCTTGGTGTTGAACACATTGTTGGCGTTGATCGAGACCTGCACGCGCGCGATCGGACGCACGCTGAAGAACGCGTTGACTTGCGTGAAGCCCGGCAGCTTCAGCTGGTTGGTGTCCTGCGCATAGCTCGACGTCGTCCCGATCGCGCTCGCGCCGAGCGTGAACAGCTCGGTCGTGTATTGCGGCGTGATCTTGTAGACGAACTCGGCCTGGCGGCGCGGACGGTTGCCGATGACCGCAGGCGTGACGTTGTCGCTGATGATCTTCGCCTTGGTGAAGGTCCCGTTCGCCGCGAGGCTGAATCCGCCGACGCGATAATTGCCCTCGAGCTCGAGGCCATAGGCGCGGTAGGTACGGTCGAAGAACTTCTGGCTGGTCGCTTCGAAATTCTGCTCGGCGGTCTTGGCCCAGAACGCCGTGCCGTACAGGTTCAACCCGCCATTGCTGTACTTCACGCCGGCTTCGGCCTGGCGGACGAAGTCGACCGGCCGTGCGCCTGGCTGGAGCAGACCCGAGGTCGGGCTGACGTTGTTCGAATTGAACAAGAAGCGATCCGCATTGGCGCGACCCCCGCGGCTGTAGCGCGCGAAGATCGAGAGATCGCTCGCCAGCCGGTAGTTCGCGCCGAACGAATAGGACGCATAGTGGAAGTTGTAGTTGACCGGCTGCGGACGGTTGACGGGGATCACCGTGGTCTGCGTCTCGGGGTAGGAAATCGTCCCGTTGCCGTCGACGTCGAAGCTCGTCGTCGGACCATCGCCGACGACGAAGCCGCGTGCGCTGCCGCTGTCATAGCGAATGCTCGCATCGATGTTCAAGCCGCCACCGGTATAGCCGATCGAGGCGAACGGCGCGTTGGTGTCGTAATCGACATTGTAGCTGCGGCGGCAGCAATTGCCGAAGTACGATGCGCCATAGGCGACGAGGCCATTGTCGGTGCGCGATGCGCCCGCCGCCGTGCGGACGTTGAGCAGCGCGGCGTTATCGCCCTTCGCGTCGAGCAGGTACGACGACCAGGTCCAGTCGACATTGATCGTCTGGCGCGACTTGTAGAAGCCGGCCGAGAAATCGATCGTCCCATCACCCGTGTTGAAGCGACGATTGACGCGCAGATCGTTGGTAATGTTGTTGAGGCTGTTGAGCTTGGTGTTGAACAGCACCACGCCGATCGCGTTCGACGTCGTCGGGTTGGCATAGAGCTGGCCGGCATTGGGGCCATTGGCATAGCTCACGATCGCCCCTGGGCCACCGATCGCGTTGGCGAGGTTCTGCGCCGTGTCGACGGTTGCCGGGAACGGCGAGATGAAGCGCCCGGAAATGTCCGAATAGCGGAACTTGTCGCTGACCTTCCAGCCGTCGGCGACTTCGAACTCGGTTTCGAACCCGATCGCCTTGACCACCGGATGCATGCCGTCGCGAATGTCGTCGACCTCGCGATTGTTGGCACCGTCGAGCGTCACTGCGCGCGTGAAGTAGATGCTGTGGATCGTGTCGTTGTTGGCGCTGAGACCGGGCAGCGAGCTATATTTCGGGTCGCTGTTGGTGCCGCTCACGCGGACCGGGCTCGGCAGATAGGCGATCGCGCGGTCGTCGAGATATTTGACGTTGAGGCGGAAGAAGCCGCGATCGAAGGTTTTGGTGATGTTGCCGCGGATCTGCCCGCCCTTGTTGCCGTCATAGCCGGCGCGACGCGGGCCTTCACCGACGCGGTAGAAGCCGCCGACGTTGAAGCGCAGCGTATCGCTCAGCTTGCCGCCATAATCGGCATCGAGGCGATATTCGCCGTAATCGAGCCCGACGGTGCCCTGGATCGAGCCGCCTTCCTGCTCGCCGGTCTTGGAGATGAGGTTGATGACGCCGCCGGGCGAGTTCGACGCGAAGGTCGAGGCCGAACCGCCGCGAACCGCCTCGACGCGCGCGACGTTGAAGTCGGTGCGCAGGAAGATGTCGGTGTTGGCAAAGGCGATGTCGCCATATTCGAGGATCGGCAGGCCGTCTTCCTGCAGCTGCAGGAACTTGGCGCCGCCCGATGCGACGGGCAGGCCGCGCACGGCGATGTTGGCATTGCCCTCGCCGCCCGACGATTCCGAGCGGATGCCCGGCAGGCTGCGGAACAGTTCGGCGGCGGAGCGCGGCGCGGCGTTGGCGATCGCGTCGGCATTGAGCGAGCTGACCGAGACCGAGCTGTTAAGGCGGTTCTGCCCGCGCGCCACGGCGGTGACGATGATGTCGTCCTTGTTCGACGCTTCGGCGTCGCTCTGGACGGGGGCCGGTGCATCGGCCGCTGGCGCCGCCTGCTGCGCGAATGCCGGGGTGCCGATCATCATTGCGGTGGTGGCGAGAAAAAGGGTGCGCCCTTTCAACATATCACTCTCCTGAAACGGTAAGGCCGTTTATTCGGCTCGCACCGGCCCTAAACTTTTCGCGCAAACGATTGCAAGCGGAAATTGCAAACGATTGCGCAAACAGCTACAGCGCGTTGCAGGGCGGCAACAGTCCGCCCACGGGGAGAGAGAATGTGACGAGAGGATCGGTCGGCAAGGTGCATTTGTCGTTCGCGCGGATCCTGCAGATGAACCTCGGGTTCCTCGGGCTGCAATTCAGTTTCGGGCTGCAACAAAGCAATATGGGGCCGATCTACAGCTATCTCGGCGCCGACGAGGGCAGCATGCCGCTGCTGTGGCTGGCGGGCCCGATGACCGGGCTCATCATCCAGCCGCTGATCGGATCGATGAGCGACCGCACGCGCACCCGGCTCGGGCGCCGCACCCCGTATTTCCTGATCGGCGCGATCCTGTGCAGCCTGTCGCTGTTCGCGATGCCGTACAGCCGCACGCTGTGGATGGCGGCGAGCCTGTTGTGGGTGCTCGATGCGGCCAACAACGTGACGATGGAGCCGTACCGCGCCTATGTCAGCGACCGGCTCGTCGAGCAGCAGCGCCCGCTCGGCTTCCTGACGCAGAGCGCGTTTACCGGGCTCGCACAGACGCTGTCGTATCTCGCCCCGTCATTGCTGGTGTGGTGGGGCATCAACAAGGATGCGCTCGACAGCAACGGCATTCCCGAAATCACGCGAATCAGCTTCCTAATCGGCGCGATCCTGTCGATCACCACGATCCTGTGGTCGGTGTGGCGCGTCCCCGAATTGCCGCTGACGCCCGAGGAAGACGCCGCGATCACCGCCGATCCGCTGTCGGTCCGCTCGACGATCACCGGGCTGGTCGACGCGATCCGCGACATGCCGCCGACGATGCGCCAGCTTGCGGTGGCGATGCTGTTCCAATGGTTCGGGATGTTCTGCTACTGGCAATATGTCGTGCTCGCGCTTGCCCGCGGGGTGTTCCACACCAGCGACCCGGCGAGCGTCGGCTTCCGCGATGCGGGGCTGCTCAACGGGCAGCTCGGCGCGTTCTACAATTTCGTCGCGTGCGTCTCGGCCTTTGCGATGGTGCCGTTCGCGCGGCGCTTCGGCGCCAAGCCGATCCATGCGGTCGCGATGGTGGCATCGGGCGCGGCCATGCTGACGATCGCGTCGACCGGGTCGATCCCGCTGCTGATCGTCGCGATGGTTGGCATCGGCATCGGCTGGGGCAGCTTGATGGGCAACCCCTATCTGATGCTCGCCAACGCGATCCCGCCCGAGCGGACCGGCGTCTATATGGGCATCTTCAACATGTTCATCGTCATCCCGATGATGGTCGAGATCCTGTTCGTGTGGCTCGCCTACCGCCCGCTGCTCGGCGGCGATCCGCGCCACGTGCTCATGCTGGGCGGCGCGATGATGCTTGCAGCCGCCGTGGCGACGTGGCGGATCCGCACGCCGGCCCGCCCCGCGGTCGGCTGATCAGGCCGAGCCGCGCAGGATCAGTTCGGGCGCCATCGTCACCGACTCGACGTCGGCGCCCTCGATCCGGCGGAACAGCAGATCGACGAGCATCCCCGCCCCGCGCGCCACATCCTGCCGCACCGTGGTGAGCGGCGGGGTCGTGTGCATCGCGATCACGACGTCGTCATAGCCGACCACGCTGACGTCCTGCGGCACGCGCTTGCCGTGCGCCGCGAGCGCGCGCAGCGCGCTCATCGCGATGACGTCCGACGCGGCGACGATGCCGTCGGGCGACGAATGCCCGGCGAGATAGGCTTCGATCGCGGCGTACGACGCCTCGCTCGTCAAATGCATCGGCAGCAGCGTCGCCTGCCCGCTCCCCGACGCGGCGAGCGCTTGCTGGAACCCGACATAGCGCGCGGCGAATTCGGGCACTTCGATATTGCCGAAGAACGCCAGCCGCCGGCGCCCCTGCGCGAGCAGATGCTCGGCGGCGAGCCGCCCGCCCGCGACATTGTCGGTCCCGACGGTGGTCTGCGTCTTGTCGGGCACGTCGGCGCCCCACACGACGATCGGGCGGTAGCGCGCGGCGACGCGCTCGATCGCGTCGATCTGGTTCGACTGGCCGACCACGACGACGCCGTCGACGCGCCCGGCGTCGACGATCGCATCGAGCCAGCGATCGTTCGCCGGGATCACACGCGACAGCAGCAGATCGTGCCCGCGATCGGCGATCGCGTCTGCCAGTGGCCCGAGCAAGCTCATGAAAAACGGATCCGACAGATGCTGCTCGGCTTCGTGCCCGAGCGGCAGCACCACGCCGATCGCCCCCGTCCGCCCGAGGCGGAGGTTGCGCGCGGCCTGGTTGACCTTGAAGCCATGCTCGCTCGCCAAGCCGACGATCCGATCGCGCGTCGCCTTGGCGATCACGGGGTTCCCCGCGAGCGATCGCGAAACCGTGGCGACGGAAACGCCCGCCAGTTCGGCAAGTTCGGCCAGGGTCGTCACGGTCGTGGTCACAGGCATCCCCGACCTTTGCCGTGTCCGGCGCGAAACGCCAACCGCTAACGCGAACCCCCGACGCGTTGCGCACGGCTGCACGCCGAACGCGATCGAATTTTCACGGAATATCCGCCGCTATGCGGTATCTTGCGCCTGCGCGCGCACCGCGATTTGCGGTCGCGCGGGCGCGTGCGGGGGAACATACCGGCGCCTCCCGACGCTGTACGTCTCGAGCCTGCGGGCATTCCTAGCGAAAAGGCGAACGATCATGGTTGAAGCGACCTGGGGCAAAGACACCAAGACGCCCCCCATCGAATGGCGGATGAGCGCGTCGCTCGAAGACGTGCCGCGCGGCGCCGAAGACGTGGCCGAAGTCACCAGCCTCGAAGGCGCGGTGCGCGCGTGGCGCGCGCTCGACCCCGCGCATCAATCCGCAGCGACGCTGACGCTCGAGCGCGCGATCCAGCTCGACGGCGTGTCGCTGACCACCTTTACCGGGAACAGCATCGCCGCCCTGGTCGAGAAGCTGCCCGACTGACCCGCCCGCGCGATCGCGGCAAAGTTACACGTTGAATTATGCCGCCCGACCGGAGTAACGGGTGCGCGATTATGTCGATCGCCCGGGCGCCGCGCTGTATGCGGCCCCATGTCGCGCTGGTCGGGCCCGCAACGGCACCGACTCGCGCGGTCAGGCGTTCATTCTGCAGGAAGAGGTGCGATGGGCAGCCGCGCCAAGATCGGGAGCATACCCGGTGGCATGGCGTGGCGGCGAACTTGCATTGAAGGACGATCTATCGATGAGTGATGTGGTGACGAGCATGCCCAGTAGCGAACCGACCTCGCTCGAACCGACTTCGGCGTTGAGCGTAGAGACCGTGCTCAGCGTGCGGATGTGGAACGAACATCTGTTCAGCTTCACGATCACGCGCCCCGCGAGCTTCCGCTTCCGCTCGGGCGAGTTCGTGATGCTCGGCCTCGCCGGCGAGCAGCGCCCGCTGCTGCGCGCTTACTCGATCGCGAGCCCGGCCTATGCCGAGGAATTGGAATTCCTCTCGATCCGCGTGCCCGACGGCCCACTCACCTCGCGCCTGTCGCAGATCCAGCCGGGCGACCAGGTCTATCTCGGCCGCAAGCCGACCGGCACGCTCGTCGCTGACGCGCTGCTGCCGGGCAAGCGGCTGTTCATGCTGTCGACCGGCACCGGTCTCGCGCCGTTCCTCAGCGTCGCGCGCGATCCTGAGATCTACGATCGCTTCGACCAGATCCAGATCGTCCACAGCGTGCGTCGCGTGACAGACCTCGCCTATCGCGAGCCGCTCGAGGCGAAGCTGGCGGACGATCCGCTGGTCGACGAGCAGGCGGCGACGCAATTTTCCTACGTGCCGACCGTGACGCGCGAGCCGTTCCACACCAGCGGGCGGATCGACAAACTGATCGACGACGGCACGCTGTTCGCCGACATGCCCGGCGAGAAGCAGCTCGACCCGGAGACCGACCGGATTATGCTGTGCGGCAGCATGGAGATGATCAAGGACCTCGCGGCGAAGCTCGAGGCGATGGGCTTCGTCGAGGGTTCGAACTCGCATCCCGGCCAATATGTGATCGAGCGCGCGTTCGTCGGCTGACGCGCCCTAAAAGCCCCTCCCCTTCAGGGGAGGGACGAACCTAGGTCATACTGCCCGTAAGGGGTGACCTAAACCCTGAAGTCTTGCGTCGCGCACGTCCGAATTTAGCGAAGTGCGGCCCACACCTATGCCCGTCGCCCCGGCGGAGGCCGGGGCCTCCCGTTTTGTGTCCGGCCGCTCGCCAAGCCACCCAGAGGCCCCGGCCTCCGCCGGGGCGACGGTATTGGCCATATCGGGCACTGGTGGAAGGCGGACCTAGGCTCGCCCTTGTGCCAGAATCGTTGAGAGCTCTTGCAAGCCGGCCGGCGCGGACTCCCAAAACCCCGACATCTCGGCTGGGAAGCGGTTTTTCATGTTGATCAGGACTGGCGCAGCGTCCGGTTCTAACAAGCGCAGGAGCCAGTGATGCAGCGGCATCTTCGCTCGCGCTGCGCCACAGAGCACGCTCTCCGCGTCCGTTCCGATCAAGCCTTCTTCCGCCTCGGCTATGTCACTTGCGAGCGCCCACTCGAACCAAGCGTCAACGAACGCTTCGACCACGTTCTGCTCAGTCGGAGCCCACGATCGCCAATGGGCGAGCGGAAGCTTGCCCAGCACAATCTCGGGATCGTTAGAGTTGCCCGGATCAAACACCGATATGTCGAGAATGCGAGGCAGCAGATAACGAAAATCTTGCTCGTCGCCAATCGTCAGGAAGGCGCCAGACACGTAACGCCAGAGCGCCTGATCAGACAGCTGTCGCAACGGGGTGGTGAGCAGAACATCGGTGCCGCGTGTCGATATGCAGCATGGGCACCCTTCGATCGCTCGGGGAGGCGGCAAGTCGAAAGTGCGGTACACAGCCTCCAGCGCCTCCCGGACGCGCTTCTCCGCTTGATATGAAGCTGTTCCGCTCATCAGCTATAACTGCCAAGCAAAGCGATCCTATGCAACTCGATCCATTGGACGTCCGCTATTGGTATTGCACTGAAGGATCCAAGCGAGGGGGTCTGGGCGAGAGCAGCCATCCGCCCTCAAGCCCCACCTATCCGCCCCGATGCCCGCTCATCCCCGCCCCCGCATCGGCCGCAAACCGCGCGTTCCAGATCGTCGCGCTCGCCGAGACCGCGGTCACCACCCAGAACGCCAGCGTGAAATCCCCCAGCCGCGGCAGCGCATGCCCGCCCCCCAGCATCCCGACATGCAGCGCCGCTGCCCCAACACAGATCCCGAGCGACAGCATCAATTGCTGGAAGGTCGCGTAGAAGCTCGTCGCCGAGCTCATCCGTTCGCTCGGAATCTCGTCATAGGCGATCGTGTTGTACGCCGAGAACTGGAACGACATGAAGAAGCCCGAAACCATCAGCACCCCGAAGATGACCGGCACCGGCCAGTCGGGCCGGAACAGCCCGCACACCGCATAGCCCGCGCTCGCGCCGAGCCCGCCGATGATCAGACTCCTCCGGAACCCCCAGCGCCGCAGGATGCGCGGCGCCAGCCCCTTCATCGCGAGCGACCCGATCGCCCCCGCAACGGTGATCGCCCCGCTCGCCGCCGCGGTCATGCCGAAGCCCAATTGCAGCATCATCGGCAGCAGGAAGGGCTGCGCGCCTTGCGTGATCCGCGTCAGCGATCCGCCGATCAGCGACAGGCGGAAGGTCGGCACGCGCATCAGCGACAGATCGAGGATCGGATCGGCACGGTGCCGCGCATGCCGGATATAGAGCGCACCCGCGACACAGCCGATCCCGATCAGGCCGAGCGCGAGCGGCAGTTCGCCCGTCCGACTCGTCATCTCGAACCCGAACAGCAAGCAGCCGAGCGCCACGCCCGACAGCACGAACCCCCACGGATCCGCCCGCACCGGCGTCTCGGCGCGCACCTCGCCGATATAGCGCGTCACCAGGAACACCCCGAGCAGCCCGATCGGCAAATTGAGATAGAAGATCCAGCGCCAGTCGAGATAGGTGACGATCGCCCCGCCGACCGGCGGCCCGAGGATCGGCCCGATCAGCGCGGGCATGATCAGCCACGACATCGCCGAGACCATGTCCTCCTTGGCGACGCTGCGCAGCAGGACGAGCCGCCCGATCGGGATCATCATCGCGCCCCCCAGCCCCTGCAGGAAGCGCGCGCCCATGATGAACGGCAGGCTCGGCGCGACCCCGCACAAGGCCGATCCCGCGACGAAAATCAGGATCGCCGCGCGGAACACGGTGCGCGATCCGAAGCGGTCCGCCAGCCGCCCGCTCGCCGGGATGAAGATCGCGAGCGCGAGCAAATAGGAGGTCAGCGCCGAGCTCATATTGGTCGCGGGAACGTGGAAATCGCGCGCCATCGTCGGCAGTGCGGTGGCGAGGATCGTCGCGTCCATCTGCTCCATGAACAAGGCGCAAGCGATGATCAGCGCGACCAGTCGATAATTCTTGGGCGTATGATCGACCGCGTGGTCCTCGCGCGCGACCTGCGCGATGTCGCCTGCGGCGGGCAGGATGCCGTCGCGGATTTCGCTGTTGATCGAGGCGAGACCCCGGCGGCGCACTCTCATGGGATGTCCGAAGGTTTTGGATCAGCACCGCTGCGGGGTGGCTGAACCGGATGGATGGGCGCTCCAATGCCAGCGCTTGATCGGCTGATCGGGTGATTGGCGGAAGCGGCTATGTGGGCTTCGCAGCGCATTGCTGCAACGGCGATGTGAGGCAGGGTCCTGTCCGCCCCGCCGCCCCAACGCCCAACGTGCTGGACTCGATCCGCTATCCTTACGCGGCGTCCGAGTCCTCCCGCCGTCACCCTCGCGAAGGCGAGGGTCCCGCTTCTTCTTCTCGCACCGGGCCAGGCAGCGGGATCCCCACCTTCGCGGGGATGACGGCGGGATAGGGAGAGCCGTGGACGGTGCCGATCCCCACCACGCGCTTGCCCTTGGTCCGGCTGGTCAGATGAAACTGCCGACACCGATCGCACCGATAGCTCCGCAACATGAGCCCCGACGCCGCGATCGCCTCCGCCGCCGCCGCCTCGTCCGCAAAGCGCCGCTTGCGCTGGCAGACGCTGAGCTTGGTCCGCGTCAGCGCGGCTTCTTCGGCTGCGGCACGCCGCTCACCCAGAAGATTCCGCCGGGCTGGAGCGTGATGACATATTGCCCCTTGTCGTCGCACTCGGCGATCCACACAGCCTTGCCCTCGATCGGCGCGTGCTTCTCCATCCGCACGATCTTCTGGCAGGTGTACCCCCCGTCCCGAATCGCGCGGAACATCGTCGTTTCCTGCAGCGACGGCGAGAGCGCGTCGATCTGGGCCTCCATCGGATCATGCGTCGCGACCGCGGCGGGCGCGCTGCTGCCCGTCGGACTGCCATCGCACGCCGCCAAGCTCACCGTGAGCAGTGCCGCCAGATAGATGCGCTTCATCGGTTCGCTCCCAACTTTCAAATCCCGCCGGCGACGACGCTGCGACCGGTCGCCTCCAACGCCTGCGTCAGATCGGCGATGCAGCGATCGGCGAGTGCCGCATCGGTCGCGCGCACGACGAAGTTCGCGCCGGTCCGCCCGTCGCGAAAGAAGGGGTAACTGCCGATCGCGACACCCTCATGGGCTTTCTCGGCTTGACGCAGCACGTCGGCGACCTCGCTCTCGGCAACCCAGCAGCCGATCGTGCGCGACAGCACCGGCAGCCCGCCCTCGAGCGTCCCCGTCAGCGCATCGAGCATCCCGGCGGTGATGTGCGGTACCCCCGCCATGATGAAGATATTGCCGACGCGGATCCCCGGCGCGCCCGACATGCGGTTCTCGATCAAATCGGCCCCCTCGGGCACGCGCGCCATCCGCTTGCGCGTCTCGGTCAGCCCGCCGCGGCTCGCGTAATACGCGTCGAGCACAGCGACGGCCTGCGGGTGGAACACCACCGGCACCCCGAGCGCCTCGGCAATCGCATCGACGGTGATGTCGTCATGCGTCGGCCCGATCCCGCCGGTCGTAAACAGATAATCGTTGCGTTCGCGCAAGATATTGACCGCCTCGACGATCGCCTCGGGCTTGTCCGCGACGATCCGCACCTCGGCGAGGCGGATCCCTTGGACGTTGAGCCAAGTCGCGATCTGCGCGACATTCTTGTCCTGCGTTCGGCCCGACAGGATTTCGTCGCCGATCACCGCGAGCGCGGCCGTCCAGATGCGTGTGGTCATGCCAACAGCCATAGCCCCGCCACCGCCCCCTCGCAAAGCGAAAGCGATTTCGCTATATAATCCGGCATGACCGATTATGTAACCGTAACCGCCGACGCCCCCACCGGCCGCACCGGCGCGATCAAGCTCTATGGCCGCGATGCGTTCGACGGAATGCACGCCGCGGGCAAGCTCGCCGCCGAAACGCTCGACATGATCGTGCCGCACATGGTGCCCGGCACCTCGACCGCCGAGATCGACGACATGGTCCGCCGCTTCATCGTTGAGCGCGGCGGGATCCCCGCGACGCTCGGCTATCGCGGCTATACGCATTCGAGCTGTATCTCGCTCAACCATGTCGTGTGCCACGGCATCCCGAGCGAGAAGACGCTGAAAAGCGGCGACATCGTCAATGTCGACGTAACGCCGATCCTCGGCGGCTGGCACGGCGACAGCAGCCGGATGTATCTGATCGGCGACGTGCCGATCAAGGCGAAGCGGCTCGTCGAAGTGACCTATGAATGCCTGATGCTCGGCATCGAGCAGGCAAAACCCGGCAACCATCTCGGCGACATCGGCCACGCGATCCAGCGCCATGCCGAAAAGCATCGCTACGGCATCGTCCGCGATTTCTGCGGGCATGGCCTGGGCCAGCTGTTCCACGACGCGCCCGAGGTCGTCCATGTCGGCAAGCCAGGCGCCGGGCCCGAGTTGAAGCCCGGCATGATCTTCACGATCGAGCCGATGATCAACACCGGCCGCGCTGACGTGAAGCTGCTCGACGACGGCTGGACCGCCGTCACGCGCGATCGCTCGCTCTCGGCGCAGTTCGAACATTCGATCGGCATTACCGAGACCGGCTGCGAGATCTTCACGCTCAGCCCGGGCGGGTTCGACAAACCGCCGTATTGAGGGGGGCCGCCCTATTGGGTAGCAATGACGTGGAGCGAGGCCTTGCCCCCCGGCACGGCCTGCACCGCGACCCGACTGTCCAGCGTTGCGAGCTTCCCATGTCGGCTCGCAGCCAAGGCAAGGAGATAGGTGTCGGTCAGCTGCGCCGAGGTGAAAAGCTTCGCGCCGGTGACGTGCCGCTCGTCCAGCAGGGAAATAGCATCCGGCCAGAACACATGGCCGGGTAGCGCACACAGACTCGCCAGCACCGGCACGACCGCCGCAGGCGAGCCCGGCGTATTCGCGTAGCGCGGATGACCGACGATCCGCAGCACGCCGTTTTCGGTCAGCGGACACGTTGCCCATGCGGCATGCCCGGTCTCCGAAAACCAGCGATGCGCCACGTCGTGGTTGACGTGGCGGCGGTCGATCAGCGCGATCAGGACATTGACGTCCAGCAGATAGGTCATTCGAGCTCGTCGCGGAGCGAATTGACCATCTCCATCGTGATGACCGCGTCGGGATTGTTCACCGGCAGCAAGACAAATCTGTTGCGCATCGTCTGCGACGATCCGTCCGAGCCCTCGGAGCGCAACGACCGCCGCGCTAAATCCGACACGACCTCCCCGACGCTCCGCCGCTGCTGCCGCGCGAGATCGCGCGCAACCAAGAGAACGTCGTCATCGATAGCCAGGGTAGTGCGCATTCCGCTTCGTACGCCACCGCGCATCACGCATCAAGCATCGCGCATCGGGTGCTGTAAAAACCGGCAGCCCAGCATCCCATGTACAGGCTTTGGGCAGCGACGAGCCGTTGTGCGGACTCCCTCCAGCATTTCCGCCCCTCGCGCGGCTGGCACGGTTGTTGTAAGGTCACCCGGCATAGCGGGAGGCGGAGCAAGCGTGAAAAAGATCGAGGCGATCATCAAGCCGTTCAAGCTCGATGAAGTGAAGGAAGCGCTGCACGAAGTCGGCGTCAGCGGCATCACCGTGACCGAGGCCAAGGGCTTCGGCCGCCAGAAGGGCCATACCGAACTCTATCGCGGCGCCGAATATGTCGTCGACTTCCTCCCCAAGGTGAAGCTCGAGGTCGTCGTCGAGGACGCGATGGCCGACCGCGTGGTCGAGGCGATCGCCGCCGCCGCGCAGACCGGCCGCATCGGCGACGGCAAGATTTTCGTCATCCCCGTCGAAACCGCGTTGCGAATCCGCACCGGCGAGCGCAACGAGGACGCGATTTGACGCAACGCAACATTCCGTGACAGCGTAAGCATCCGGGCGACACACGATTCCCGAACCACTCGGGCAGACTATTCGAAAACGAAAGGCGTGGGGACTATGGCTAAGGCAGCGAATACGGCCAGCGACGTACTGAAGATGATCAAGGAGCAGGAGATCGAGTGGATCGACCTGCGCTTCACCGACCCCAAGGGCAAATGGCAGCATCTGACGATGGTCGCCGGCGTCGTCGGCGAGGACGAGCTGACCGACGGCTTCATGTTCGACGGTTCTTCGATCGAGGGCTGGAAGGCGATCAACGAGTCCGACATGATCCTCATGCCCGATCTCGACGCGATCTGGACCGACCCGTTCTCGGCCACCCCGATGCTGATCCTGGTGTGCGACATCGTCGAACCCTCGACCGGCGAGCTCTACGCGCGCGATCCGCGCTCGACCGCCAAGCGCGCCGAGGCGTATCTCAAGACCACCGGCATCGGCGACACGATCTTCATCGGCCCCGAGGCCGAGTTCTTCATGTTCGACAACGTCCAGTTCGAGAACAGCTATTCGACGAGCTATTACAAGATCGACGATATCGAGCTGCCGACCAACACCGGCACCAGCTATGACGGCGGCAATCTCGGCCACCGTCCGCGCGCCAAGGGCGGCTATTTCCCGGTCGCGCCGGTCGACAGCGCGGTCGACATTCGCGGCGAGATGGTCTCGACCATGCTCGAAATGGGCCTGCCTTGCGACAAGCATCACCACGAAGTGGCGGCCGCGCAACACGAGCTCGGCCTGACCTTCGGCACGATGACCGTCACGGCTGACCGCATGCAGATCTACAAGTACGTCTGCCACAACGTCGCGCAGGCATACGGCAAGACCGTCACCTTCATGCCCAAGCCGATCAAGGAAGATAACGGCTCGGGGATGCACACGCATCTGTCGATCTGGGACAAGGGCAACCCGCTGTTCGCCGGCAACGGCTATGCGGGTCTGTCGGACATGTGCCTGTATTTCATCGGCGGCATCATCAAGCATGCCAAGGCGGTCAACGCCTTCACCAACCCGACGACCAACAGCTACAAGCGCCTGGTCCCGGGCTATGAAGCGCCGGTGCTGCTCGCTTACTCGGCGCGCAACCGCTCGGCGTCGTGCCGCATCCCGTACGGCACCGGCCCCAAGGCGAAGCGCGTCGAAGTGCGCTTCCCCGACGCGATGGCCAACCCGTATCTGTGCTACGCCGCGCTGTTCATGGCGGGCCTCGACGGCATCCAGAACCGCATCCACCCGGGTGAGGCGATGGACAAGAACCTCTACGACCTTCCGCCCGAAGAGCTCGCCGAGGTTCCGACCGTCTGCGGTTCGCTCCGCGAGGCGCTCGATTGCCTGGCCGCCGATCACGACTTCCTGCTGAAGGGCGACGTGTTCTCGAAGGACCAGATCGAATCGTATATCGAGCTGAAGATGGAAGACGTGAAGCGTTGGGAAATGACGCCGAGCCCCGTCGAGTTCGACATGTACTACAGCTACTGACGCGCGGCCACGACCGCCCCGGTGGGGACAAGGCGAAGCCGAAGTCCCCACAGGAGCTGTCGGCCGGCCTCGCCATAGCGAGGACCGACGACGTGGCTTTGCCACGGCGAGGATTATGGAGAGGGCGCTCGGAGCGATCCGGGCGCCCTTTTCGTTTTATTGCTGGCTCTCACCCACCAACATCGGAGGTTTACTCGAACAGCGCCGCACGTCGAAAACAGACCCCGCGACTACGATCGAAACCACGCGTTGCCAAAATAGATTACGCATTCTAGTTCAGCATTCCGCTAGGGTATCGGGGAGAGCTGATCGTGAAGCATCTGACGCTAGGCATGCTGGTGATGTGTGCTTCGACGGCCCTCGGGGCTTCCCCCGCCTGTGCCGACAGCCTGCCGGTAATCCACAACCGTCAATTACTGGTCGACGGGAAGCCGTATCTCGCGATCGGGGGCGAACTCCATAATTCGAGCGCATCGAGTCCGGAGTACATGCAGCCGATCTGGGACAAACTTCAGAAAATGCACGTCCGCACCGTCGTCGGCACGGTCAGCTGGGAAGACTTCGAGCCCGTCGAGGGTCAATACGATTACACGGCGGTGGATGCGCAGATCGCGCAGGCCCGTCGCCACGACATGCGACTCGTTTTGATCTGGTTCGGCGCGTTCAAGAACGCCAGTTCCACCTACGCGCCGACCTGGGTGCGTGGGAATGCCACCCGGTTCCCGCGCGCCGTCGCGCAGGGCGCGATGAAGGAGGCCTTCACCTATGCCGGCGCAATGCCGAAGCCCGTGCTGTCGGTCTTTTCGCCCGGTCTGGTCGATGCGGATCGCACGGCGTTCGTCGCCTTGATGAAGCACTTGGCTGCGGTCGACACCGATCACCGGGTCATCATGGTGCAGGTGAACAACGAAACCGGCCTGCTGCGCGACAGTCGCGATCGTTCCCCCTTGGCGCAAGCGGCGTGGAAGGAGCCGGTTCCCTCGGCGCTGATGCGGTATCTGGCAAGCCATCGCGGGGCGCTCAAGCCCGAGCTGGACGCCGTCTGGGCGCGCCAGAACCGACGCTCTGCCGGAACATGGGCAGACGTGTTCGGCAACGACTGGCAGGCTGACGAGATCTTCATGGCGTGGCATTTCGGCCAGTACGCGCAGACGCTCGCCGCAGCAGGGAAGCAGGCGCTGGCGCTGCCGATGTACGTCAACGGATGGCTGGGCCCGCAGGAAGGCCAGGCCACCGCCGGCCACTATCCGAGCGGCGGCCCCGCCAAGCGCGTTCTCGACGTCTGGAGAGCGGCGGCCCCGTCGCTCGATCTGCTGGCACCCGACATCTACGTTCCGGACGCCAAGGCGGTGCTCGCCGATTACGACCATGCCGGCAATCCGCTGTTCGTGCCGGAAGCGCAATTCAAGACCGGGGATCTGTTCTGGGCGCTCGGGGAGCATGGCGCGCTCGGCTATTCGGTGTTCGGGATCGAGGACGGCCGGGTCGACGGTCAACTGGCACAAGCGTACGGTATGCTCGGCCCGATGGCGGACGTGATAACGCGCGCCCAAGCCGAACATCGGATCGCGGGCGTTCTGCTAAACGATGACAAGGCGGCCGAGATCAAGCTCGGCGGCTACACCATCACACTTCAGGAAACCCAGTCGCTTCTGAAGCAGATGTTGCTGGATGTCGGTCTGCAAGCGCCACCGCAACCGCCGCCGCTGCCCAGCGAAACGGAAGGGCCGTCCAGCCGCCCGATCCCCGGAGACGCGCGCGCGTTCGGTCTGATCATCGCAGAAGGCGTCGACAGCTTCCTGATCGTTGGCAAAGGGTTCACTGCGGATTTTGCGGTCGGCTCCCGCATCGCCGAGGTCGATCGCGTCGAAGAAGGGCAGTACCACGAGGGTCGCTGGAAGACTGGTAGGATCATCAATGGGGATGAACGTCTGAGCATCATCCCAGTCGATCACATCGGGATGGTCCGCATCCGCCTTCTTCCTGCCGGACGTCGGCCTTAGCTGTCGGTCGAACGTCTGTTTTCGGGCATGATGAACCCGAATGCTGGCCTTCGCCTTTCCAAAGGCCGCGTCTCTGCGCTGTCCTACAAGCCGCAACTATGCCATCGTCTTTCTTGCTCTTTCGAATCGTCGACACCTGCCAAGCACCCGCAAGTCGGGAACGTCGGACATTGATGCGCGAAGCGCCGATCAGCGCAAAAAAGGAAACGATCGCCACGGTAAACACCACGTCCGGGGGTCAATCGAGTCAACCCCCCTCGGTTCGTCGCACAAACGCCCCCCTCACGGTCTCCCCCCCCCCCCGGCGGGAGAAAATCCCCCCGCCCCGCGTTCCTCCCCCAACCCCCGGGAGACCCGCACATGCCGCTCAAAGCCATCGCCCTCAACTGCACGCTCAAGGCCGACGCCAGCGAGGCCTCCTCGACCGACGTGATGATCGGCCTGCTCAAGACCGCTTTCGCCGAGCGCGACGTGACGCTCACCGAGACGATCCGCATCGCCGCGCACGACGTCAAGCCCGGCGTCAGCTCGGACGAAGGCGACGGCGACGCCTGGCCCGCGATCCGCGCGAAAATCCTCGCGGCCGACATCCTCGTCTTCGGCGGCCCCGTCTGGATGGGCCAGCTCGGCAGCGTCGCCAAGCGCGTGCTCGAGCGGATGGACGCCCATCTCGCCGGCCTGCTCAAGGCGACGCCCTACCCGGGCTGAGCGGCCGCGGCGTTGGCCCCCGATTCAGCCGGGGTATGGCAGGTCGCGCCATTCCCCCGGCGCGATGCCGTCGAGCGACCAGTCGCCGATCCGCCAGCGTACCAGCCGCAGCGTCGGATGGCCGACCGCCGCGGTCATCCGGCGGACCTGGCGGTTACGGCCCTCGGCGATCGTCAGCTCGATCCAGCAATCGGGCACGCTCTTGCGGAAGCGCACCGGCGGGTCGCGTGGCCACAAGGCGGGCGGGTCGATCCGCCGGGCCTCGGCGGGGCGCGTCATCCCGTCGGTGAGCTGCACGCCGCGGCGCAAATGGTCGAGCGCGGCGGCATCGGGTTCGCCCTCGACCTGGACGAGATAGGTCTTGGGCAGCTTGAAGCGCGGGTCGGCGATCCGCGCCTGCAACCGCCCGTCGTCGGTCAGCAGCAGCAGCCCCTCGCTGTCGCGGTCGAGTCGCCCCGCGGGATAAACATGCGGGACTGCGACGAAATCGGACAAGGTGCGCCGCGCGGCGGAAATATTTGCGTCGGTGAATTGCGACAGGACGTCATACGGTTTGTTGAGCGCGATCAAGCGCGTACCGACCGCGACCGACTTGCGGTCGGGGCGAGCCACGGTTCGCGGCGACGATCGCGCCCGCGCGCCGGTGGCAAATTTTTCAGACTTTCGCGGCACGTTGGCCTTATGAGGATCTACCCCCCGCTTGACCAGTTCCATCGGCTGCACGCCGACGTGCTGACGCTGCTCGATCGGGCAAAGCCGTATTTGAGCGGTCGCGAGGCCGGGGCCTGCGTTGTGCTCACGCCGTTCCGCACCGAACTCACCGCAGCGCTGCACGCGCTCGACGCCTATACTCAGCGCGCGCTGTTCAGCCCGATCCTGAGCGCGGGCGGGCCCGACGTCGCGACGGTGTGCACGCTCAAGGCCGAATATATCAAGCTCGGCTTCGACTATCAGGACTATCAGCGCAAATGGGCCGGCGTCGACACCGACGCGCACTGGGCCGAATATCGCCTCGCCGGGCTGGCGATGATGCGCCACATGCGCGAGCGGGTCGGCGCGCTCAACCAGGCGATCAGCGCGCTGTGCGAGCGACACTTCGATGCCGCGCGCGAACCCGCCACGGTCGACTGATCACACCGTCAGCACGCTCGCCCCGCGCGTCTCGCCCGCCTCGAGCGCGCGATGCGCCGCCGCCGCATCCTCGAGCGCGAAGGTCTGGCCGATCTCGGGCGTGATCGCCCCGCTGCGCAGCATCGCGAACAGCCGCTCGGTGCCCGCAAGCCGTTCCTCGCGGGTCGCATAGTAACTGAACAGCGTCGGGCGCGTGACGAACAGCGAGCCCCTGGCCGCAAGCACGCCGAGCTCGACCCCCGTCACCTTGCCGCCGGCATTGCCATAGCTGACGATCAGCCCGCGCGGCGCGACGCTCGCCAGCGACGACTCCCAGGTTGCCATCCCGACCCCGTCGAGGATGATCGGGACGCCCTTGCCTTGCGTGATCTCGCGCACGCGCGCGGCGATGTCCTCGTGCTTGTGGAGGATGACATGGTCCGCACCCGCGGCCTTGGCTTGCGCGGCTTTTGCCTCGCTTCCGGCAGTCCCGATCACGGTCGCGCCGATCGCTTTCAGCCAGCCGACGAGCAGATGCCCGACGCCGCCGGCTGCCGCATGGACGAGCACGGTCTGCCCCGCCTCGACCTTGGCGCAGCGCTCGACCAGGAATTCGGTGGTGCAGCCCTTGAGGAGCAGCGCGGCGGCCGTCCGCTCGTCGACATCGTCGGGCAAGCGCAACAGGCTGGCAGCGGTCACGTTGCGCGCCGTCGCATAGGCGCCGAGCGCGGGGCCGAAGGTGCCGACACGGTCGCCGGGCGCGAAGCCGGTGACGCCCTCGCCCACCGCCTCGACCACGCCCGCCGCTTCGGACCCGAGCCCGCTCGGCAGCGTGGCGGGATAGACGCCGGTACGATAATAGACGTCGATGTAGTTGAGGCCAACCACGGTGTTGCGCATCCGCACTTCGCCCGGGCCCGGATCGGGCAGATCGACATTCACCCACTCGATCACGTCGGGGCCACCAATTTGCTCGAATCTTGCGGCACGTGCCATGCGTCGTCTCCTCGCGGGAACAGCTCAACCGACGATCTGCGTTTCGGGTTGCAACCGATCTCGCAGCGCGCCATCTACCCCTCCTAGCAGAAACCAGAAACGTGGAGAGCGGCGATGAAGAGCTATCTCAAACAGTATATCAACGGTGCCTGGGTCGAGAGCCAGGGCGGCACGCGGCACGACGTGATCGACCCCGCGACCGAACAGCCCTGCACCGAGATCACGCTCGGCACCGCCGCCGACGTCGACGCCGCGGTCGCTGCCGCACGCACCGCGTTCGACAGCTATTCGCAGACGACCGTCGCCGAGCGCGCGGCGCTGCTCGAGCGGATCATTGAGGAATATAAGAAGCGCATCCCCGACCTCGCCTTCGCGGTGAGCAGCGAGATGGGCGCACCGATCGGCTTTGCGACCGCGGCGCAGGTGCCAGCCGGGCTCGGGCA
Organism: Sphingomonas sp. PWP1-2; assembly: GCF_049898305.1. Taxonomy (NCBI): domain Bacteria; kingdom Pseudomonadati; phylum Pseudomonadota; class Alphaproteobacteria; order Sphingomonadales; family Sphingomonadaceae; genus Sphingomonas; species Sphingomonas sp. PWP1-2. The sequence continues at coordinate 59,029 of NZ_JAFCXM010000005.1, read as the reverse complement.
TTTCATCTCGACCTTGAAGGCGCTCAACAGCTTCGAGTTCGAGCAGAAGCTCGGCCGCGCCAAGGTGGTGCACGAGCCGCTCGGCGTCGTCGCGATGATCACGCCGTGGAACTGGCCGCTCAACCAGGTGACCGCCAAGGTCGCGCCGGCACTGGCGGCGGGCGACACGATGATCCTCAAGCCTTCGGAGGAATCGCCCGGCTGCGCGGTGATCCTCGCCGAGATCCTCGACGCGGCAGGCGTTCCCCCTGGCGTGTTCAACCTCGTCAACGGCGACGGCAAGGGCGTCGGTTCGGCGCTGTCGGCGCATCCCGATGTCGATATGGTGAGCTTCACCGGTTCGACCCGCGCGGGCATCGCGATCGCGCAGTCGGCCGCGGCGACGGTCAAGCGCGTCCATCAGGAGCTTGGCGGCAAGGCGGCCAATCTCGTGCTCGAAGGCGCAGATCTCGCCGCGGTGCTGCCGCCGACCGTCCAGGGCGTGCTCGCCAATTCGGGGCAGAGCTGCATCGCCCCGACGCGGCTGCTTGTCCACACCAGCCAGGTCGCCGAGGCGACGGGCATCGTCAAGGCGATGATGGAAGGCACCGCAGTCGGCGACCCGTCGGTGATGGGCGCGCATATCGGCCCGGTCGTCAACAAGGCGCAGTACGAGAAGATCCAGGGCCTGATCCAGTCTGCGATCGACGAGGGCGCGACGCTCGTCACCGGCGGCACGGGTCGGCCCGACGGACGCAATTCGGGATATTTCATCAAGCCGACGCTGTTCACCGACGTGACGCCCGAGATGCGCATCGCACAGGAGGAAGTGTTCGGCCCCGTCGCGACGATGATCGCCTACGACACCGAGGATGAGGCGGTGAAGATCGCCAACGGCACGCCCTACGGCCTGTCGGCGACGATCTCGGGCGATCCCGCCAAGGCCGCCAAGGTCGCGCCACGGCTGCGCGCCGGGCTCGTCACGATCAACTCGTGGAGCCCCGACGGCAACGCGCCGTTCGGTGGCTACAAGCAATCGGGCAACGGCCGCGAGAACGGCAAGTTCGGCCTCACCGACTTCATGGAAGTGAAGACGGTGATCGGCGAGCCGGCCTGACGCGCATGACACGCCGCATCGACGTGCTGATGCCGGTGAGCGGCAGTCCGTACGATGCGGCGGCGTCGGCGGCGCTCGCGCCATACCGTGCGGCGTTTGCCGCTGCGGGCATGGCGCTGGCACCGCGGCCGTGGGATTTGGGCCCCGGCGACGGCGATGCGGCGCTCGCGCTGTTCGCCTGGGGCTATCATTTCGACGTGGCGCGCTGGGACGCAATGCTGGCGGCGTGGCCCGACGAGCGGCCGCTGCTCAATCCGCCGGGCCTGCTCGCCTGGAACACGCGCAAGACGTATCTGCTCGCGCTCGAGGCGGCGGGGATACCGATCGTCCCTAGCCGCTTCGGCCGCGCGGACGAAGCGAGCGTCATCGCCGCGTTCGACGCGTTCGGGTGCGACGCGTTGGTGGTGAAACCGCAAATCTCGGCAGGGAGCCACGAGACCGTCCGCGTGAAGCGCGGTGATCGCGTCGCCCCGCTCGACGCCGCGATCATCCAGCCCTTCCTCCCCGCGATCGCCGAGGAAGGCGAACTCTCGCTCTTCGCGATCGACGGCACCTTCAGCCACGCTGCGCGAAAAGTCGCGAGCGGGGGCGACTTTCGGATCCAGCCGCAATTCGGCGGTCGCTTCAGCGGCTACGCGCCCGATGTCGAGGCGCGCGGCGTGTTCGACGCGGTGCTCGCGGCGCTACCCGTGCGGCCGCTCTACGCGCGTGTCGATCTGCTGCGCAGTGCTAACGGCAAGCTCGCGCTGATGGAGGTCGAGGCGATCGAACCCGATCTCTATCCCGACATCGCGCCCGAAGTGCCGGCCCTGCTCGCAGCTGCGCTCGCCCGCCGGATCGGGGCGCGCGCTCAATAATCCTTCGACACGCGCACGTTCGCGGTCTGCCGGCCAAGCGTCGAGACCGTCGACAGCAGCGACAGCCACCGCGTCACCTGGAACTCGACTCGCGTTGCGGAATAGCCCGCGCCGTCGGTGACGATCTCGGCATAGAAGCGCCGCGTGATGTACTTGCCCGCGGCGACCGAGGTCTTCTGTCCGGTCGTCGGATCGGCCGAGACGATCCGCAGCCGATCGAGGCCGGCAACACGCCGTACCGCGTTGATCGGATCGAGCCCACCCTTGCCGTTCTGCAACGCCGCCACTGCTGACGCCAGTTGCAGCGCCTCTGGGGCCGACAGATTGGTGATCGAGGTGCCGAACAACAGTCGCGAGAGCAATTCGTCCTGCGGCAGCGCAGGCACGCTCGAGAAGGTGATTTCGGGCTTGAGCGCGGGTCCGGTAACGTTGATCGACGCGGTCAGCCCGGTCGTGTTGGCATTGGCGACGATGTCGAGTGCGGGGTTGGCAGGCACTTCGCCCGCGAACAGGATCTTGCCGCGATCGAGCGCGAAGGTTCGCCCGGCAAAGTCGTAATTGCCGCGCACCAGATCGGCGCGCCCGGTGATCGCCGGATTGTCGGGCGCGCCACCGATCTGCAGATCGGCCGACCATTCGCTGCGCAAGCCGAGCCCGGTGACGAGCACCTGGTTCGGCGCGCGCGCGCGGATCGCGAGCGTCCACGGCATACGCGGCGCATCGTCGTCCTGCCCGCCATCGGGCAGATTGATCTCGCGGATGTTGAGCTGCGGCAAGGCGGTCGCCGCGCTCGCCTGGCCGAGCCGGTAGCGGCTCTTGTCGAGCCGGAGATTGCCCGAGATCGTCCCCCCCGCGCCGTCCGACTGGAAGCGCAGCGGCCCGGTGACGGTCGCGCCGATATCGTCGCGCGCGATCATCACGGCATGATCGGCCTCGACTTGAAGATCGAGCCCGAGCCCGTTCTTCGCCGCAAAATCGAACACGCCGGTGCCCGTGACATGCCCGCCCTTCCCCGCATCGGCGGCGAAGCGATCGAGCGTGAGGCGCGATCCGCCGAAGCGGCCCGTCGTCTGGACATTGGTCAGCACGGTGCCCGTCGTCGTGCTTTCGATCTTCGCGCCCTTGGCCTGGACGACGCCCTTGATCTGCGGATTGGCGACCGTCCCGCCGACATCGGCGCCGATCGCGACCGGCCCGGTCAAGTCGAACAGTTCGATCCCCGTCAGCCGCCAGACGGTGTCGGCGGGCCCGTCATAGCGCAGCTGCGCGAACAGACCGGCATTCTGCACGCGCTGCGCGAGGTCGTCGCCACCGGGCAGGGTCAGCAGCATCTGCGCGCGGCCGACCGACTTGCCCCCCGTCTCCGCCACCGCGCGTGCCGCGATCCGATCGCGCGACAACAGCCCCGAAATCCCGACATCGACCGGGCGCGACGAGACGATCAGCCCCGAGCGCGTCAGCCCGCGCACCGTCATGTCGATCTTGCCCGTCGGCGCCGCGCCACCCCCTTGCGTGTACGACAAGCTGCCCGAGGCGTTGCCGCCGAGCCCGAGCCCGGGATAGCCGATATCGAGGATCGACAGCGGCATCCGCGCAACTGTCGCGGCAAGCTCGCTCGAGGCCCGCGTAAAGCGTCCCGAGACCTTGGCATTGCCGCCCGAAAAGGTCAGATCGGTCGACGCGAGCCGCCAGCCGTCGCCGTCGCGAGTCACCACCGCGGGGGTGACGAGCGTCAGCGGGCGACGGTCGAGCGTTCCTTGCGCCGAGACGACATAGCGATCGGGCGCGACTTGCGTGACCGACTGGATATCGAACGCGCGCCCCTGCGACCCGGCGATCGACGCGGTGATCGTCCCCGTCCCGCCGCGCAGCTTCGCTCGCGCGGCAAACCGCCCGATCACCAGCGACCGCCGCCGCAACCCCGCCCCCGTCAGATTGGCGTCGATCGACGTGCCGGCCGGATCGAGCAACGCCACCAGATCGAGATGCCCACGCCGCAGCACGAAGGCATTGGCAAGTTTTGCCGCGGTCGCATCGAGATGCGCCTCGATCTGCTGATTGCCGCCGACCGGGCGGAACAGCAGCGCGCCCGCGAGCCCCCCACCGGCAACGTCGAGCTTGCCGTCGAACCCGCCGGGGACGATCCGCAGCGGCCCGCTGGCGTGCGTCCCGCTCACCGCCAGATCGGCGATCGCGATCGTCCCGTCGCCGCCCTTTGGCAGCAGGATCGCGCCGTTGCCGCTGAACGGCCCCAGCCGCGAATCGCCGCGCGCGGTAAACGCGAACCCCGCATCGGTCGGGTCGAGATGCGCGACGACGTTCGCCAGCCCCATCGTTTCGTTGGGCCGCGCGAACACCAGGTCGAGCGTCGGATGGTCGATCTTGCCGTCGAGCTTGAGCGTCAACGGCCCATAAGTCGTCTGCTGCCCCGCGCCCTCGAAATGGAAGGTGCCGTCGCGCCGCCGCACGCCGTTGCCAGTGACGCGGAGCTGCGGCGCGGTCAGCACAAGGCCGTTGAGGTGGAGCAGCCCGTCGGGCGTGCGCTCGAGCCCGGTGACGATCCGCGGCAACCCGCCGCCGAGCGAGCGGAAAAAGGCATTTTCGAGCGTGATCATCTGCGCGACGCCCTGCCCGACGACGCGCGTCCCGCGCCCGCCGGGCCCCGGGACCACCTTGAGCGTCGTCTGCACGTCAACCACGCCGAGGCCCGGGATGCGATAGCGCCCGAGCCCGCCATTGAGGCCGATGTCATACCGACCGTTGCGCAGATCGAGCAGCAGATTGATCCGCCCGTTGAGTTGGTCCGAGGTCAGCTTGAGATCGTCGCCGAGCACGAGCTGCGGCGTCACGCGCAGCACGCCGTCGATCGTCAGGTTGCGCAGGATCCCGCCGGCGACATCGCCGACGCCCGTGACGCGCGCCGCGCTCGCGCGGATCGGCACGAGCACGGGTTGTTTCGAGAAATGCCCACGCCCCGCCGCGCGGAAATCCTCGAACCCGGTATCGTCGAACGCGAAACGCTGCGCGGTCAGGCGATAGTCGAATGCCGCCGTCGCGAAGCGGCCGTCGAGGATCGCGCGCAGTTCGATCGCGCGGCCGGTCATGTTGGGAAAAAGCGCGTTCGGGCGCGTCAGCACGGCGTGGATGCGCAGGTTGCGGAACGCGCTTGCGGCCAAGTCGAGCGTGCCGTCGCCCGACACATCGAGCGAGTCCGAGCGCAGCGACAGAGTCCCCTTGAGCTGACGTTCGGCGAGCGTCGCGGCACCGTGGACGAGCACGCGAGGCACCGTCAGTCGCTGGAGCTTGCCGTGCGCCAGCGGCGCCGGGACGAGCACACCCGACACGGCATAGGTGCCCGCGCGATTGGTCAGCGCGAGATCGGCGAGGCGCGTTGTGCCGACGTCCGCCACCATGCTGCCGCGCCACGCCGCCCAGCTTCCCTTGCCGGCGAGGTCGAGCGCGATCGGCTTGCCGAACCCCGAAAGCTTGGCGAGCACCCCGCGCGCGGTCCCGCGCACGCGCGCCATCGCTTCGAGCCGGTTGCGATCGGGCTCGGCGTCGAGATGCAGCCGGATGTCGTCGCTCCCCGCCACCACCGCCGCGAGATCGATCAGCGCGCGACCGCGATGGACATCGGCGCGCGCGCGCAGTCGTGCGGTCCGCTCGACGCCTGCCAGCGCGGGTGCGACGACCAGCCGGTCGACCGCGAGGCGGCCGACATGGATATCAAAGCTTGGCAGGATTGGCCCGGTGTTGAGGGTTGGCCGCGTCTGCGGCAGCCGTGCGAGCGACGCCGAGGCAATCCGCAGGCTGGTGATGTCGAGCCGGTTGTCGAGCCAGTGGAGCGGCGACCAATCGAGCTCGGCGCGTGGCGCTGCAAAGAACACTCCGCGCACATCGCGCACGCGCACGTCGATCAGCGTCGCGCGGCCATAGATCGATCCCTCGATCCGCCCGATGCTGTAGCGCAACCCATTCGCCGGCCGCAGCGCACCGATCCGGTCGGTGACGAAGCGATGCCCCATGCCGGTGTCGATCAGCCCGAGAACAACGACGACGAGCACGACCAGCGCGGCGAGAAGCGCGAACACGACTCGCCCCAGCGCGCCGTGCGGCTTGACCGTCGCGATCGGTGCCGCGTCGGCAGCGTGTTCGACGGGCGGCGCGGCTTCGCTCAAAACGCCTGCCCCAGCGAGACATAGACCGCGACGCGCGGATCGCCCGGCGCGGGATTGACGGGCGTGCCGACATCGATGCGGATTGGCCCGAAATTGGAATAATAGCGCACGCCGAGCCCCGCGCCGTAGCGCAGCGCGCCGAAGCTCGGCAGCAGCCCGGTCGAGATATTGCCGCCATCGAAGAACGGCACGACCCCGAAATTGCCGAACGTCTTGACGCGCGCCTCGATCGAGAATTCGGCGAGGCTGCGCCCGCCGACGGGGTCGTTGTTGGGATCGCGCGGGCCGATGTCCTGATAACCATAGCCGCGCACCGACGCACCGCCGCCCGCATAGAAGCGCCGCGACGGCGCGATCGCATCGCGCGGCGCACCCGCGATCGTGCCGAGCCGGATCCGCCCCGCAAGCACGGTGCCCTTGGCGACGCTCTTGTAGGCGCTCGCATCGACTTGCATCCGCGCATAGCCAAAGGCTTTGCCCTCGAGCGAAATCTCGGGCGACAGGCGCCCGCTAAGGCGAAATCCGCGCGTCGGATCGAGCAAGTCGTTCGACCCGTCATAGCTCAGCACCGTGGGCAGCGCGCCGATGAAATAGGTTCGCCGCCGCGGCGCGCCGGTGTCGAGGATCACGTCGCGCTCGTCCGAGGCGACGAGTTCGGCGCCGAGCGACCACGTCCATTTCTTCTGGAAGAAGATGTTGGTCTGGCGCTCGAGGCTCCCCGACAGCGATACCGTGCGTGCTTGATAGGCGTTGCGCTTGACGTTCGAGGCGACCGTCTGGAAGGTCAGGATCCGGTCGCGCCCGTTGAAATTGTTGCGGCGGAAGGTGGCGCTGGCCGATTGCTCCTGCGTGCCGAGCACCCCCGCCAGCGTCAGCGCGCCTTCGGGCGGGAAGAGGTTGCGGTTGGTCCAGCTGAGTGCCGCGCGCGCGCCCTCGCCGGTGCCATAGCCGAGCTCGCCGGCGATGGTGTGCTTTGGCGCGGGCTCGAGCCCGACCGCGATGTCGACCGTGCCGGGTTCCTTGCCCTCTACGGGTGTGATCTTGACGCTCGACACCAGGCTGGTCTGGACAAGCGCACGGCGCAGATCGGCGAGCGCCGAGGCGTCGAACGGCTGGCCTGGCACGAAGCGCGCAATGTCCTGGACGTGGTCGGCATCGAAGATCGCGCTGCCCGACGTCATCGTGATCGCCCCGAAACGGCGCGCGCCGCCGGGGACGACGGTTAAGTCGAGCGTCGCGGTGTGCGCGGCCCGATCGACCACGATCTGCGGATCGCCAACGATCGCGAACGGAAAGCCGCGATCGCCGATCGTCGTGCGCAGGCTCGTCTCGGCCGCCAGCACCGCATCGACATTGACCGCGTCGCCCGGGTCGAGCCCGAACGCCTTGCGCAGCGCTGGCGCCTTCTCGCCTGCCGCATCGACCCCGGCGACCGTCACGCCGCCGAAGGTATACAGCGTGCCGGGTTCGGCATCGAGCACCACGAGCGGCCGCGCCGCAGGCTCGACACGCGTCCCGACTCGCGCGTCGTAATAGCCTTCGCCGCGCAGCAGCGTCGTCAGCAAGGTCGCATCCTCGCGCGCGCGGCGGTCGAGCTGCGCGGCGTTGGCGGGTTGCCCGTCATTGGCCTTCAACGTCGAGAGTTGGGCGAAGCGATCGCGCAGCAGCGTGCTCGCCACACTGTCGATCCCGTCGATGCGGTAGCTGTAGCGCGTCTCGCCGGTCATCGCGGTCGGGGTGTCGGCGACAACAGGTTCCTGCGGCGCTTTCGAGAGGTCGGGCCAGTCGACCCCGAGCCCCGGCAACGGTGCCATTGGCGATTGCGGATCTAGCGGGAGCGGCGTCTGCGGCCCCGGATCGGCGGGAGACGCGATCGGGCTCGCCGACGGCCGCGTCTGCGCCGCCGCCGCGCCGCACCCGACACACCAAAGAATTCCAGCGGCCGCCCGATACGCGCGCCGCCGCCCGACCGATAACGACATACGCCGTCCTAGCCCGGCTGCCGGGCGAACGACAGGGGTTTAGCGCGCGCCCGGCGGCGCAATCAGTGAATCGTGCCGATCGCGCGGTCGAACGAGAGCAAGGCGATCAAGCGCTCGATCTGCCGCCACCGGCAGAAGTGCAGATAGTTGCCGAGATCGCGGCTGCGGTTGGCGCGCGCGGCGGCCTCGAGCCCCGCGTCGCCGCCGAAGACGGTGATAAGATCGGTCGCGTGCGTCACTTCGGTGCAATCCGCGAGATAGGGAACAACCATGCACTCTCCGCACGTTACGCGACCGCGGGCCTGCGGACACGCGCTCGCTTCACGGTCCGTGCCAGTCCGCGACATCCCCCTAAGCCCGCGCCTGACAAAGGTTAACGCCTCCGCGCGCGCCGCCCCAAGGCTCCCAGCATGGGACGCTGGCGTCCTGCGGCGGGTCATGGCACAGCGCTCGACATGGTCCGCTCATCCCCTCCCCGCACCCCGCTTGCCGGCGGTGCGCTCATCGCGATCGGCGCGATCGCCGGAACCGGCATCGGCCTGTTCACGCCGCTCGGCCCGACGCGTGGCTTCCTGATCGGGCTCGGGGTCGGCGTGGCGATCTCGCTCGTCATGTGGTTGCGCGACCTGCGGCGCTAACGCAGCGCGCGCGACAGCCAGACGACGCGGCCGATGATCGCGGCGGCAGTCGTGGTGATCGGCGGATAGGCCGGATTGTCGCTTTCGATCAGCATGCCATCCCTGGCCTTCGACACGCGCTTGACGAGCACGACGCCGTCGAGCCGCAGCACGAAGATCGCCGGCACGGTGCCTAACCGCGTGTCGCGTTCGTCGATCACGATCTGGTCGCCATCGGCGATCGTTGGCAGCATCGAATCGCCGCGCGCGCGCAGCATCGCCGCATCCTTCGCGCTGAGCCGCAGCGACTCGAGCAAGCGCGGGTCGAGCAGCATCGCCCCCTCCCCCGGCGCGTCGCCGCTGAACGCACCCGGGCCGGCCGACGCCTCGACATCGAGCCGGCGGATCGGCGCCATACGCGGAGCCGCGACGCCGCCGAGTTCCGTCGCATCGACCCGGAAATAGGCAGCGAGCAAGGCGCGGTCGCGCTCGGCCAGATCGCGGGGCGTGCCGCGGCGGACATATTGCTGGAGATACGCCTCGTTGCGGCGAAGCATCCGCGACAGCGCGGCATAGCTGACGCCCTGCGCGTCGATTAGCGCGGCGAGCCGCGCGCGAGGATCGGAAGCGTCCATCGTCGCCATGATAGCCATAGGAATTTTCCTAGACAAGTTGGAAAATAGAACGGATCGTGAACACCAAGCCCATCGGCGCCGACGAATCGTGAGGAGACCGCCATGTCCGTGTTGCAGAAGATCGACCGTTATTTGAGGGCCAGCGCGATGCCGCCAACCACGTTCGGGCGGCTCGCGGTGCGTGACCCGCGTCTTGTGCGCGACTTGCGCCGCGGCCGCGAACCGGGCGCCCGCATGGTCCGCCGGATCGAGGCGTTCCTGGCCGACCAGCGGGTGTCGCGGTGAGCCGCGGCCCCGATGCCGCGACGCTGCTCCGGCGTGCGCTAGAACGCCATGCCGACGCGGCGGGATGTGATGTCAGCGTGTGCGTGCAGGATTCGACGCGCTGGGCGAGCGCGACCTTTGCCGGCGCGCGTCACACCGTGGCGCTAACGCTGCACGACGATCCCACGGGCGGACTATGGCTAAAGGCGCTCGCCGAGGCAGACCTGCCGATTCGCGGGCATCTCGTCGCCGACGTCGTCATCCTGTCGGCCACTCGGCATGACGAAGAGCTCGTGGTAACACTCGAAGCGCTGACCGTCGAAGTTTGACCGATGCGCCCCGTCGCAGGCGATTGCGCAGGTCAGCGCGGGTCGGTCGCCATTTGCCGCAAGCTGCCGAGCGTTCCTTCGATCGTCTCGGGCGAGGATGCGGCGGGGTCGCGGCGGCCGACGACGCGTTCGAGCCGGTCGAGCAAGGCGTGGATCGTTTCCGACGGATCACCCGCGCTCTCGGCAGGGCGAGCCGGACGCGATATCGGGCTGGGCGTGCGCCGCGCCGGGACAGGTGCGTCGATCGGGCCGAGCGGGAAGGTTTCGAAGCGTTCGCTCGGATCATAGGTCTGGCGACGTGGGAGCGGGAGCGGCAGCGGCGCGCTCGACGCCGACTCAGGCTTGGGCTGGTCGTCGGGATCGGACGTCGGCACCCCGGGCTCGCGCAGAAAGCTTGAATCATAGGCCGAAAGCGGCTCGTCGAGATCAACCGGCAGCGGCCGTTCGACCAGCGGCGCAACGTCGTCGGCATCGAGGTGCACCGGGCGCGCCCGGACTTCAAGGAACGGCGTGCCGAGATCGGTATTGGCAAACAGCGGACGGCGCGCCGGCGCATCGGGATGCGCGTCGGCGCGACGCAGCACGGGCGCGTTGTCGCCGTCCGAAACCGGGCGGCGCAGCGCGATCGTGCGGCCGCCGAAGGTCAGGAACAACGCGAACCATGCGAGCACGCCGACACCACCACCGCACAGCAGCACCAAGGCGGCGCGCGCGGTGAGCCCCAAGGGCGGTTCGGCTGCCGAGATCACCGCGGCGATGCCGCTATCGACCACCATCGATTCGAGCAGCGCTGTCGGGATCAGCGCAAACATCGCCGCGGTCAGCACCCCGATTATCCCCGCGACGAGCGGGGCCAGCGGGAGGGTCAGGCGTTGAGGATTGGAGGAGACGGCCATGCACTCTGCTCTGCCATACTATCAGTAAGTTTTTGGTAAACGGGAGCGTAACGCGCCACGTTAACGGCCCAGTTACGCTCTGCCTCGACAAAAGTACGCCCGCGCTCGCGGCGGCCTTCCCAGCTCCCACGATCCGCAAGCAGATCGGCGAGCGATTGCGCCATCGCGCTTGGGTCGCCGGGCGCGAACAGCGTGCCCGTCTCGGGATCGCTGATCAGCTCGCGGTGCCCGCCAACGTCCGACGCGGCGACGAGTCGGCGCTGCGCCATCGCCTCGAGCGGTTTGAGCGGCGTCACCAGATCGGTAAGGCGCATCTTCTTGCGCGGGTACGCCAGCACGTCGATCACGCTGTAATAGCGTTCGACCTCGCCGTGCGGCACACGCCCGACGAAATGGATCTGCGCCGCCACCGGCGATGTTGCGGCTTGCGCGCGCAGGGCGGCTTCCATCGGACCGCCGCCGACGAGCACGAGATGCGCTTGAGGGCGCGCGGCGACCAGGGCGGGCATCGCCGCGATCAGATCGTCGAGCCCTTCATAATCGTAGAAGCTGCCGATGAAGCCGATCACTTCCTTGCCCGTCACGCCGAGCGTTGCGGCCAGCGCGGCGTCGTGCGGCAGCGGGGTACCGAACATCGCGAGATCGACGCCGTTGGGCGAGACGATCAGCTTGCCCGGATCGATCCCGCGCGCGATCAGATCATCGCGCAATCCCTCGCAAATCACCGCGACCGCATCGGCCCGCTTGACCGCCCATGTCTCGAGCGCGCGAGTAGCACGATAGCGCAGCGATCCTTCGCGCCCCGTCCCGTTGCCGACCGACGCGTCTTCCCAGAAAGCGCGGATCTCGTAGACCAGCGGCAATTTGTATTTGCCCGCGACGCGCAAGCCGGCGAGCGCATCGAGCACGGGCGAATGCGCGTGGAGGATATCGGGCTTGAACTGCTCGACCACCTCGCCGATTCGCTTGGCGAAGGCCGCGATCTCGCGCAGTTCGCCGAACGGCGGGGGCAAGCGCTTGACCGCAGCGGTGCGGTAGAAGTCGATGCCATCGACGGTCTCCAGCCCCGCCGCTGGCGATGCATGCCGCGGCCCGGTGACTGCGGCGATCGTCCAGCCGCGTCGCATCTGGCTCTTGAGGATCGCGCGGGTGCGAAAGGTGTAACCGCTTTGCAACGGCAGGCCGTGATCCAGAAGATGAAGAATACGCATGCTATCGCCCTAACGCACGAGTGCTTAACGGAGCCTCAACTTGAACGCACGTAGAGCGGCTGTGCCCGTTCGGGCCGCCCGGCGATAGGGCGGATGTGAGCAGCGGAAAGGAGCGCGACGGCATGATCGACAATCTCGCGCTGGCGATCAGCCACGGCCTGATCGCGCTGACGATCTGGCGGCTTCTGCGCCGGCCCGATCTCGACCGCGAAAGCGTACCCGGCGAGGCCCCCGCCCGAAAGCGGAAGGGCCGCCCGCTTGCGTGATCTCGTCTTCGTCGCCTTCCTCGCCGCCTTCTTTGCGGCGGGGTTTCGCCGGCCGTTCATCTTTGTCCTTGCCTATGTCTATATCGACGTCGTCGCGCCGCAGCGGCTGACGTATTTCCTGCTCAACAGCATCCCGATCTCGCTCATCGCGGTGGTGCTTTCGGTTGGCGGATGGCTCGTGGCCGATGACAAGACCGGCACGCGCGTCGCGCCGCGGCAGGGCCTGATCGTCGTGCTGATGGTCTATTGCTACTGCACCACGCTCACCGCCGATTTCCCGGTCGAGGCGCTCGATAAATGGGGCTGGGTCTGGAAGTGCCTGGCGTTCGCCGCCTTCCTGCCCTTCACGCTACGCACCAAGCTCCGGATCGAAGCGCTGCTGCTCGTGATGGTCGCCTCGGCGGCATCGATCATCATCGTTGGCGGGATCAAGACGATTGCCAGCGGCGGCGGCGGCTATGGCTCGCTCAACTTGATGGTGTCGAACAATTCGGGGCTGTACGAAGGCTCGACCATCTCGACCGTCGCGGTCGCGATCATCCCGCTGATCCTGTGGTTCACGCGGCACGGCACGATCTTCCCGCCCGACTGGAAGGTGAAGGGCTTCTGCTACGCGCTGGTCTTTTCGTGCCTGCTGATCCCGGTCGGCACCTCGACGCGCACCGGATTGCTGTGCATCGGCCTCGTCGCGGTGCTGATGCTGCGCGATGCCAAGCGCAAGGTGCTGTATCTGTGTCTGCTCGCTACCGCGGGCATGATCGCAGTGCCCTTCCTGCCATCGTCGTTCACCAACCGGATGAGCACGATCAAGACCTACAAGGGCGACGAATCCGCCTCGACGCGGCTCGCGGTGTGGGGCTGGACCTGGGACTACGCCAAGGAGCATCCGATGGGCGGCGGCTTCGAAATGTACCGCCAGAACAAGATCCGCTACGATACCGAACGCGTCGAAGGGACCGCCGCGAACTCTACCGTCGACCGCCATTTGACGGTCGATCAGGCCCGCGCCTTCCATAGCGCCTATTTCGAGATGCTCGGCGAACAAGGCTTTCCCGGGCTGGTCCTCTGGCTTTCGATCAGCCTGATCGGCATTTTCCGGATGGAAGTGCTGCGCCACCGCTATCGCAAGGCGGCGGCGGATATGGCGTGGGTCACGCCGCTCGCCGGCGCGTTGCAATCGGCGCATATCGTCTATCTGCTCGGCGCGGCGTTCATCGGCATCGCCTTCCAGCCGTTCGTCTATATGCTGATCGGCGCGCAGATCGGGCTCGATACCTACCTCTCGCGCAAGCGCGCCGGCGCGCCGTGGCAGCCGCGCCGGGCGGTGCGAACGGTCGAACCCGCGTCCGCCTGATGTCGGCCCCCGTCCCCACCGCTGCCGTCCACCGCCGCGAACTGCGCGCACTGACCGGGATGCGCGGGATCGCCGCGTGGTTCGTCGTGCTCTATCATATTCGGCTGTCGCTCGACTGGCTGCCGCCAACGCTGCTGGCCGTCTTCGCCAAGGGGTATCTCGCGGTCGATTTCTTCTTCCTGCTTTCGGGCTTCGTGATCTGGCTGAGCTGGAGCGCGCGGCTGCGGCAAGGCGGGGTCCGCGCGGTGCCGGGCTTCCTGTGGCGCCGGCTTGCACGGATCTGGCCGTTGCACATCGTCGTGCTCGGCGCGACGCTCGCGCTGGTGCTCGCGCTTGCCGCGACCGGGCGGCACGATGCGGCGCATTACCCGTATGCCGAACTGCCGCTCCATGTCCTGCTGATGCAGACATGGGGGTTCACCGATCGCCTCGCATGGAACGACCCGAGCTGGTCGATCAGCACCGAATGGGCGGCGTATCTGCTGTTCCCGCTCGTCGCCTTCGCGCTCGACTGGCGGCGCATACCGAGCTTGGGCGTGGTCGCCGCGATCGTCGGCTTGCTCGTGCTGTTGCACGTCGCGATGGCGGGATCGCCGACGCTTGGCTTCGAGATCTGGACCTACGGGCTACGGCGCTGTCTGATCGAATTCGCGGTCGGCGGCGCGCTGTGCTCGCTATGGGAGCGGTGGCGCGATGCACCGATCGTGCCTGCGCTAGTGGCGATAGGCTGTACGGTGGTGGCGTATGCCGCAAAGCTATCGGGCCAGCCCGAGACGCTGACGGTGCCGGCCGCCTTTGCTGCCGCGCTGCTAGCGCTCGCCCTGACCTCGGGACTGCGCGGCAACCCGCTCGAAATCCCCGCGCTGCATTATCTCGGTGAGATCAGCTATGCGACGTATCTCAGCCACTTCCTGCTCTTCGTCATCTTCAAGCTCGCCTTGGTCGATGATGTCCACAGCATCGCCCCGGTCCTGGTCGCGCTGTATCTCGCGCTCGTCCTTGGCACGTCGGTGGCGCTCCACCACTTGGTCGAGCGCCCCGCGCAAAACGCGATGAACCGGCTCCCCTCCCGCCTGCGGCGAGCGGGGATCTCGGGTCAGGCGTCTTCGAGCTCTTCCTGAAGCGCGGCGAGGATCGCCTTGTTGAAGGCAGGAATATCCTCGGGCTTGCGGCTGGTGATGAACGATCCGTCGACGACGACTTCCTCGTCCACCACATCGGCGCCGGCATTGGCAAGATCGGTGCGTACCGACGGCCAGCTCGTCATGCGGCGACCGTCAACGACATCGGCCTCGATCAGCAGCCACGGCGCGTGGCAGATCGCGGCGATCAGCTTCTCGTCATCGGCGAATTCCTCGATGATCTCAATCGCGCGGTCGTTCATCCTCAGCGTGTCGGGATTGGCGACGCCACCCGGCAGCAGCAGCGCGGTGTAATCCTCGGTATCGACGTCGTCGAGCAGCATGTCGGGCGTGATCGTGTCGCCCTTCTCGTCATGGTTCATGCCCTGGATCGGGTCCATCTTTTCCGAGGCGAGCGTCACTTTGACGCCGGCGTCGAGCAGCGCCTGGCGCGGTTCGAAGAGTTCGACTTGCTCGAAACCATCGGTTGCGAGAATGAGCACGTGGACGTTTGAAAGATCGGCCATGGGGAGTCTCCGGCTAAGTGTTCCGGCGGCTTAACCATCGGGAGGGCCAGCCCGTTCCGGAACGTTGCGATGGCCCGTGCATTCATAAGGGCCATGACGAAGCTTTCTTACCACGACGACAGTGACCCTGGTATTACACGCAAGGCCGTGCGCCATGGCTGGGGCTATTATGATGTCGATGGTGCGCGCATCACCGAGCGCGACGAGATCGACCGGCTGAACGCGATCGGCCTGCCCCCCGCCTATCGCGATGCATGGTACTGCCCGAGCCCGACCGGCCATATCCAGGCGGTCGGCTGGGACGAGAAGGGTCGCAAGCAATATCGCTATCACGTCGATTTCCGCGAGACTTAGGAAGCGGCCAAGTACGAGTTGTGCGCGCCCTTCGGCCATGCGCTGCCCAAGCTGCGCGCACGCGTCGCCGCCGACCTCGCCAAGCGCGGGATCGGCAAGGATACCGCGGTCGCGGCGGTCGTCCGGCTGCTCGATCTCGGCAAGGTCCGCATCGGCAACGAAGGGTATGTGAAGGCGAACAAGAGCTTCGGCGCGACCACCTTGCGCAAACGGCACGCAGCGCTGAAGGGCCAGTCGCTGAAACTCCAGTTCAAGGCCAAGTCGGGCAAGCTGCGCGTGCTGACGATCACCGACGGATCGCTCAGCCGCTTCGTCAAGCGCTGCCAGGATCTCCCCGGGCAGCACCTGTTCCGCTGGGTCGACAGCGACGGCGAGGCGCATCCGGTCACCTCGTCCGACGTCAACGCCTATATCCGCGAGGCGATGGGCGCCGATTTCACCGCGAAGCATTTCCGCACATGGAGCGCGAGCGTGCTCGCGTTCGAGGCGCTCGCCGGCGCGACGCACGACATCAGCCTCAAGACGATGTTGCTCCCCGTCAGCGAAGCGCTCGGCAACACGCCCGCGATCGCGCGCAAATCCTACGTCCACCCCGCTTTGCTCGCGCTCGCCAAGGACGGACAGTCCGCGTTTCGTGAAACGCTCCGCCTGCCGCGCAGCACGCAGCACCTGAGCCGCGCCGAACGCGGCTTGCTCGCTTTCCTCGAACAGGGCACGCCGCCGTCTTCCGCGAAAGCCGCCTGAGAAGTTTTAAATGACCGTCAAGAATAGCACTTCGATCCTGCCGCCGATCCGCGTCCAGGATTTCGACGAACAACTCCGCAGCCTGATCGGCACGACCTATCGCTGGGCCGCGACACATTGGCTCCAGCTCATCATTGCTGTAGGGATGGCCAGTCTGCTCGTGTTCGCGATGCATTTCGTGCGGCGTATCGCGCGCAAATACTGTGCGCACCCCAAGCAATCGCGACGCTGGGGCGCGATCGTCGCGCGGGCGGTGCTTGCGACGGGCAACACCTTCATGGTGGTGGCGGCGGTCAAGCTCGTCAGCGCGGGCAATTTCGCCGGCACGCCGCAAGAGGTGCGCGCGACGATCAACTTCGTCTGGATCCTCACCGCCGGCTATCAAGGCGCGATCTGGGCGCGTGAGATCATCATCGGTGCGATCGAATATCGCACCGCCGACGAGCATTATTCGGGCGAGGCGATCGGCAGCGCGATGGGGATCATCCGCATCCTCGTCGGCTTTGCCGTGTTCGCGATCGCCGCGATCGTCGTGCTCGACAATCTGGGGGTCAACGTCACCGGCCTGATCGCGGGTCTCGGCGTCGGCGGCATCGCGATCGGTCTGGCAGCACAAGGCATCTTTGCCGATCTGTTCGCGGCGCTGGCGATCATCTTCGACCGCCCGTTCCGCCGCGGCGACGCGATCAGCTATGACAAATCGTCGGGTACGGTCGAGGCGATCGGCCTCAAGTCGACGCGCATCCGCGGCGTCACCGGCGAGGAGCGGATCGTCGCCAACAAGCAATTGCTCGAGAAGGAAATCATCAACAACACGCAGCGCGAATATCGCCGCGTGGTGTTCACGCTCGGGCTGGTGCAATGGACGCCGATCGAGACGCTCGAGGCGCTGCCGACGATGATCAAGGCGGTGGTCGAGGACAAGGGCATGAAGTTCGTCCGCGCGGGTTTCACCACCTTCGGCGCGAGCAGCTACGATTTCGACGTCGAATTCGATTCGCCGAGCGCTGCGTTCCAGGAATTCTACGACGCGCGCCATATGGTGGGGCTGGCAATCATCCGCTGCCTCAACGATGCGGGGATCAGCCTCGCTTATCCCACGCAGACGAGCTTCACCGCCGCGCCCGACCGCGAGATGGTGCTGCCTTATGCCGCGACCGACCCGCGCCCGGCTGCGGAGAAGGCCGAGCCGACGCCCGTCCCCGCCCACCGCCAGGGAACGGGCGCGACGCCGAGCGACTCGGCGGTCGATGGTGATTCAGGCCACAGCTAACCCGCCGTCACCCCGGCCTTGTGCCGGGGTGACGTAGCGGCTCAGATCCCGCCTTCGTCGAGGCTCAGCAACGTCGCATTGCCGCCCGCGCTGGTCGTATCGATCGACACCGCGCGCTCGACCACGAAGCGGTGGAGGTAATGCGGCCCGCCCGCCTTTGGCCCCGTCCCCGAAAGCCCCTCGCCGCCAAACGGCTGCGACCCGACCACCGCGCCGATCATCGAGCGGTTGACGTAGAGGTTGCCGACTTGCGCCAGCGCCTCGGTCTCGTCGGCAGCGCGCGCGATGCGGCTGTGGAGCCCCATCGTCAGGCCATAGCCCTTGGCGTTGACCGCCGCGATCGTCTCGGCAAGCTTGCCCGCCGGCCATGTCGCGACGTGCAGGATCGGCCCGAACCATTCCTGCGTCAGATCCTCGATCCGATCGAGCTGCACCAAAGTCGGCGGAACGAAGAGCCCGTCGGCGGGCGCATCCAGCGTCTTCACCACGCCGGCGCGCGCGCGATACGCCATCAGCTTGTCGTACGCCGCCTGGTCGATCACCGGGCCGACATCGGTCGCCGGATCGGCCGGATCGCCGAGCCGCAGCGTGTCCATCGCGCCCTTCAGCATCTCGATCGTCGTGCCCGCGATCTCCTCCTGCAACAGCAGGAGGCGGAGCGCCGAACAGCGTTGCCCGGCCGAGCGGAACGCCGATGTCACGACGTCCGCCACGACTTGCTCGGGAAGCGCGGTCGAATCGACGATCATCGCGTTGATCCCGCCGGTCTCGGCGATCAGCGGGACGATCGGACGGGTGTCGTCCTCGAGCAGCGACCGTGCGATTTTCCGCGCGGTGGCGGTGGAACCCGTAAAGGCGACACCCATCACGCGCGGATCGGCGGTGAGCGCGGCGCCGACTTCGGGGCCGCCTGGGAGCAGGATCAGCGCGTCCTGCGGCACACCCGCCTCATGCGCGAGCTCGACTGCGCGCGCGGCGATGCGCGGCGTCTGCGGCGCCGGCTTGGCGACGACGCTGTTGCCCGTAACGAGCGCGGCGACGGTCTGGCCGAGGAAGATTGCGAGCGGGAAGTTCCACGGCGCGATCGTCGCCCACACCCCGCGCCCGTCGAAGCGCAGCACGTTGCGCTCGCCGGTCGGCCCGGGGAGTTCGATCGGCTGGAGACCATCGCGCGCCTGCTGCGCGTAGTAGCGACAGAAGTCGACCGCCTCGCGCACTTCGCCGAGCGCATCGGGGATCGTCTTGAAGGCTTCCTGGACGCAGATCGCCATCAGTTCGTCGCGGTGCTGCTCGAGCAAATCGGCGAGCCGATCGAGGCAGGCGGCGCGCTGGGTGACGGGGGTGGCCGACCAGGCTGGGAACGCCGCATGCGCACGCGCGACCTCATCTCCCCTCCCGCTTGCGGGAGGGGTTGGGGGAGGGAAGTGCGAAACGGTCGGAGTCGCGCTGGAGGCACGCCCCTCCCCTAGCCCCTCCCGCAAGCGGGAGGGGGATTCGACCGCCGCAACCGTCTCGCGCAACACCACCCGGTCCGCCAGATCGAGCCCGGCGCTGTTCCGCCGCCCCGCCCCGAACAGATCGACCGGCAACGGAATGCTCGGATGCCGCGCGCCGCCGACTGCCGCAATCTTCGCCACCGGGTCCGCGAGGATCTCCGCCTCGGTCAGCCGCTCGTCCGCCAACTGATGCACGAACGACGAATTCGCCCCATTCTCGAGCAACCGTCGCACCAGATACGCCAGCAAATCGCGATGCCCGCCAACCGGCGCATAGACCCGGCAATGATAGCCATTCTCGCGCACCATCCGCTCGTACAGCCCGTCACCCATGCCGTGCAGCCGCTGGAACTCGAAATCGCGGCTGTTGCCCGCCCATTCCATGATCGTCGCAACGGTCAGCGCATTGTGGCTGGCAAACGCCGGGCGGATATTCGGCGCATCGAGCATGTCGCGCGCCACCGCCAGATACGACACGTCGGTCGCCGCCTTGCGCGTGAACAGCGGGTAATCCGCCAGCCCCTCGACCTGCGTGCGCTTGATCTCGCTGTCCCAATAGGCGCCCTTGACCAGCCGCACGTTCATGATGCGATCGAGCGCGCCCGCCCACGCAACCACCGGCCGCGCGCGCTTGCCGTACGCCTGAACCGCCATGCCGAACCCGTCCCAGCCCTTGAGGCTCGGCAGTGCGGCAACGGTGCCGATGATATCGAGGCTCATCTCGAGCCGCTCGCTCTCCTCGGCATCGACAGTGAGCGCGATGCCCTTGCTCGCCGCCTGCAGCGCAAGCGCCTCGAGCATCTCGGTCAGCGCCGGCACGCATTCGTCCCAGCGCGACACTTCATAGCGCGGGTGCAGCGCCGACAATTTGACCGAGATCGAATGCCCCGCCGCCGGATCGAGCCCGACCGCGTCGACCGCATCGGTGTAAGCGCGGAAATAGCGCTGGGCATCGTCATGCGTTCGCGCCGCCTCGCCGAGCATGTCGAAGCTTGCGGTAAAGTTCTTGTTCTCGGGCTTGCGCATCCGCTTCATCGCTTCGTCGATCGTGCGGCCCATCACGAAGATCTCGCCCATCATCCGCATCGCCGCGCCGACCGCCTGCCGCACGAACGGCTCGCCCGCGCGGCTGATGAGACGGCGGAGCGAACTCTGCGTCTGCCCGTCGCCAACGAGCGCACGGCCGACCACCAATCCCCAGGTCGCCGAATTGACGAGCGTCGAGTTCGACTTGCCCGTGTGCGCGCGCCAATCGGCATCGCCGAGCTTGTCGGCGATCAGCAGATCGGCGGTCTCGGGATCGGGCACGCGCAGGAACGCCTCGGCGAGCGACAGCAGCGCCACACCCTCGGACGAATTGAGCCGATATTCCTGCAGAAACTGGTTCACCCACCCTTTTCCCTGCGCCGCACGCAGGTCGGCGAGCAGGCCCAGCGCATGTCCCATTACCCGCTCGCGCGAATCGGGCGTGAGCGCGGCACGGTCCAGAAGCGACTTTAGAACATCGGGTTCGCTCGCCCGGTGCAAAGCGCCCATGGATTTGCGGGCTGTGGACGCTACGTCAAAGGTCATGTTCCGGTTTCCGGTCAGGGTGAGACTTGCGCGCGGCGTGCGTGAGTGCCATTTGCCGGCGCGACGTCGCCTATGCGACGAATTTGCTTTCAGGGGAATGCCGTGACGACTGTTACAGCTCAGGAAATGACCGGCCGGATCGGTACCGAACAGGTGTCCGACTGGGTCGAGGTCAGCCAGGAGATGATCGACAAGTTCGCAGACGCGACGGGCGATCATCAGTTCATCCACGTCAACCCGGCAATGGCCGCGATGACGCCGTTCGGCGGGACGATCGCGCACGGCTTCCTCACGCTGTCGCTGATGCCGCTGCTGTCGTCGAAGATCATCGATCCGGTGACCATCGAGGGCGTGAAGATGGGGATCAATTACGGCGGCAACAAAGTCCGGTTCCTCCAGCCGGTCCGCTCGGGCAAGCGCGTGCGCGGTCGCTTCAAGCTGCTGAGCTTCGACGAGAAGCGCCCGGGCCAGTGGCAGCAGACCAACGAATTCACGGTCGAGATCGAAGGCGAGGAAAAGCCCGCGATGATCGCCGAATGGATGTCGCAGATTTTCGTTTGAACGGTCGCGGCCTTTGGCCCTCTCCCGCTCTTCGCGGGAGAGGGTTGGGTGAGGGCCTTCTTCTCGTCGACGCCAGAAAGAGAAGAAGACCCTCACCGACTGCGACTAGGCCCGCCGGAAGACGGCGGACCAAGTCTCCGTAGCCTCTCCCGCGAAAGCGGGAGAGGCGTTGCAAGAAGGAAGAAACTCATGCGTTCCGCCGTCATCGTCTCCACCGCCCGCACCCCGATCGGCCGCGCGTACCGCGGTGCCTTCAACAACACCCCCGCCCCGACGCTCGCGTCGCATTCGATCCGCGCTGCGGTCGAGCGCGCCGGGATCGAGGGTGGCCTCGTTGACGACGTCGTATTCGGCTGCGCGCTCCAGCAGGGCCACCAGGCCGGCAACATCGCGCGCACATCGCTGCTGCGCGCCGGCCTTCCCGTCACCGTGCCGGGCATGTCGGTCGATCGCCAGTGCGCCTCGGGCCTGATGGCGATCGCCACCGCCGCCAAGCAGATCATCACCGACAACATGGACATCACCATCGGTGGCGGCGTCGAGAGCATCAGCCTCGTCCAGACCCCGCAGATGCGCGTCGCACCCGATCCCGAGCTGATCGCGATGCACAAGGACGTCTACATGTCGATGCTGGTCACCGCCGAGACGGTCGCCAAGCGCTACAATATCAGCCGCGAAGCGTGCGACGAATATGCGCTCGAATCGCAGCGCCGCACCGCCGTCGCGCAGGCCGCCGGCTATTTCAATGCTGAGATCGTCCCGACCAGCGCAAGCATGGCCGTCACCAACAAGGAGACCAAGGAGGTCACCTACAAGGACGTCACGCTGTCGAAGGACGAGGGCAATCGCCCCGAAACGACGCTCGAGGGCCTGCAGGCGCTGCAGCCGGTGATGGGCCCGGGCATGAACGTGACCGCGGGCAACGCCTCGCAGCTCTCGGACGGCTCGTCGGCGTCGGTGCTGATGGAAGAGAAGATCGCCTCGCAGCGTGGCCTCCAGCCGCTCGGCCGCTATGTCGGCATGGCGGTTGCCGGCACCGAGCCCGACGAAATGGGCATCGGCCCCGTCTTCGCGATCCCCAAGCTGCTCGAGCGCTTCAACCTCAAGATGGACGATATCGGCCTGTGGGAGCTCAACGAAGCCTTCGCCGTGCAGGTGCTCTATTGCCGTGACAAGCTCGGTATCCCGAACGAGCTGCTCAACGTTTCAGGCGGCGCGATCTCGATCGGCCATCCCTACGGCATGACCGGCGCACGTGCGACCGGCCACGCGCTGATCGAAGGCAAGCGTCGCGGCGCGAAGTATGTCGTCGTGACGATGTGCATCGGCGGCGGCCAGGGTGCGGCCGGGCTGTTCGAGGTCCTGTAATTGAAATAGGCGCCGGATTCGGCTATGACTGCGTTGGCGATGTCATAGGCGCCTCTCATAACGAGCCCCGGTCGTGCTAGCGGCCGGGGCTCAATACGTTTGGGGCTCGGCTGCTAGACCGAGCCCCGCCCGTGCACCCTAGTCTTTGCTGGCTACCTCGATGATCTTCAGGACTAACGTCCCGAAGGCGAAGAGCACGCCCAGGATCAGGCACAGATCGGCGACCGTCATAGGTACACCTCTCATCTAGGCGGCCGAATTGCCGCCAACGATGTGAATAATATCGATTTTTGCGGTCCGCAAATGTCGACAGAGCTAGCCGCAGTCAGCGGGGGAAGCAGCATGAGATAATCCTCTAATGCTCAGCCGCGCGCGACCGTCATTCACCGCCGTTCATTGCCTAAGATGCGCGGCAACCAACCGCGCGTTCCGTCGTTTCTCTCCCGAACCATCCTTCAGGAGAAACCCACATGGCCGACACGCACGAAATCACCCAGACGCTCTGGAAGAAGATGGCCGACAGCCCGTTCCTGATGGTCGGTCTGGCCGACGGATCATCGCACAGCGAGCCGCTCACCGCGCAGCTCGACAAGGATCTGGTCGACACGCTGTTCTTCTTCGTCGGCAAGGACAATCGCCTGATCGGCGGCGGCAAGGTCATGGCGCAGTTCGTGTCCAAGGGTCACGATTTCTTCGCCTGCATCGCCGGCACGATCGCGCAGGACAATGACCGCGC
The DNA here is from genome assembly GCF_049898305.1 of Sphingomonas sp. PWP1-2. NCBI lineage: Bacteria > Pseudomonadati > Pseudomonadota > Alphaproteobacteria > Sphingomonadales > Sphingomonadaceae > Sphingomonas > Sphingomonas sp. PWP1-2. The sequence goes on along the minus strand of NZ_JAFCXM010000005.1, from coordinate 35,592 downwards.
GATGATCGACAAGCTGTGGAACAAGCAGGTCGAGGCCTGGTTTCCGGGCGGCAAGGAAGATCCCAACGTCGCGCTGCTGCGCTTGAAGATCGACAATGCCGAGCTGTGGGAAACCGACATCTCGCTGTCGGGCCGCCTCAAGATGCTGTTCGGCGGCACGATCAAGTCCGACGAAAGTGGCAGCCACGCCGTCGTGAACACGACCGCAGCCTAACCAAAACATTTCGGCCCTGTCTTCACCGAAGACAGGGCCGATCCAGTACTTGCGATGAAGCGCGCGGCGTCAGCCGTGCGCTTTCATCCATTCCTCGACCACCGGCGCGACCTTGTTGCGCCACTTCGATCCGTTGAAGATGCCATAATGCCCGGCGCCCTCGGCCATGTAATAGCGCTTCTTCGCGTCGGGCAGGCTGGTCGCGATCGTCAGCGCAGCCTTGGTCTGGCCGAGCCCCGAAATATCGTCCTTCTCGCCCTCGATCGCCAGGATCGCGATGTCGGTGATCGCGGCAGGGTCGACCACACGCCCGCGGTGCGTCATCGTGCCCTTGGGCAGCGCATGATCTTGGAACACGACGTCGATCGTCTGTAGGTAGAATTCGGCGGTCATGTCGCAGACCGAGCGATATTCCTCGTAGAACGCCTTGGTCGAGTCGGCCTGGAGGTCCTCGCCCTGGACGAGATGTTTGAACAGCCCGTAATGCGACATCATGTGGTTGCCGAGGTTCATCGACATGAAGCCGGCAAGCTGCAGGAAGCCCGGATAGACGCGGCGACCCGCGCCCGGATAGTTGCCCGGGATCGTCGCGATCACATTCTGGCTGAACCAGCTGTGCGGCCGCTCGGTCGCCAGCGTGTTGACCGCAGTCGGCGCCTCGCGCGTATCGACCGGCCCGCCCATCATCGTCAGCGTCTTGGGGCGGCACGGGTTCTTGTCCGCGCTCATCACGCAGGCAGCGGCATAGCACGGCACCGACGGCTGGCAGACCGCGAGCATGTGCGTACCGCCCTGCCCTTCGTTCGGGCCAATCGCCTCGAGGAATTCGATCAGATAATCGACATAATCGTCGAGATCGAACTTGCCCTCGCTCAGCGGCACGAGCTTCGCATCGCGCCAATCGGTGATGTAGACGTCGGCAACAGGCAGCATCCGCTCGACTGTGCCGCGCAGCAGCGTCGCATAGTGTCCCGACATCGGCGCGACGATCAGCAGCTTAGGGCCGCCCTCGATGCCGACACGCCGGAAGCGTTTGAGTTGTCCGAAGGCTTTGCGCAATACCACGTCTTCGACAATCGCCACCTCGGCGCCGTCGATCGTCGTGCTGTCGAGCCCGAAGGCGGGCTTGCCGCGGGGCGCCGCGGCATGCGCGAACACCTCGAGCGCGGAGCCCAGCACCGCGCCGCCGCCAAAATAGGCGAAGGGATTGGCAGGGTTGCTGAGCAGTCCGGCACTGAAATCGGCCATGGCGCTGGCGCCTGCCAGCATCGACTTCTGCATTTCGTAAGCGTTGTAGAGCATACCGGACTTTCTAGCAGACAATCGTAAATGTCAAAATACTGTCTATGCTGCGCTGCGGCAAACAGCAATGCCGGGTTTGCCGCAATTCCGTAGCGGATTGAGGCAGGGTCTGGCGCCTGCTACGCACCGCAGATGGTCGAAACACAACCCGCCGCCGTCCCGATCGATCCTACCGTCGCGCAGCCCCGGCCGAGCGGGCGAAAGCTCGCCAGCCTAGCGATGGTGTGGCGCTACACCTCGCGCTATCCGCTCCAGCTCGCGATTGCGCTGGTGGCGTTGCTCGTCACGTCGACGACGACGCTCGCGACATCGTGGAGCATCAAGTCGGTGATCGACCGCGGCTTCACGCACGGCGCCGGCGACATCGCGCATATCGACCATGTCTTCTACGATCTGCTCGGCCTCGTCGTCGTCCTCGCGATCGCGACCGCGATCCGCTTCTACTTCGTGTCGTGGCTCGGCGAACGCACCGTGGCCGACATCCGCATCGCGGTGCAGGCCAACCTCTTGCGGCTCGCGCCGCGCTGGTTCGAGGAAAACCGTCCGTCCGAAGTCGCCTCGCGGCTGACCTCGGACACCGCGCTGATCGAAGGTGCGGTCGGCACGACGGTGTCGGTCGCGCTCCGCAATGGGCTGACCGGGATCGGCGGCGTGATCCTGCTGTTCGTCTTCGCGCCGAAAATGGCCTTGTCGATCGTGATCGGCGTGCCGCTGATCATCCTGCCGATCATGCTGCTCGGCCGCCGCGTGCGCAGCCAGTCGCGCGCGAGCCAGGACCGCATCGCCGATATCGGGTCGATGGCGGTCGAGACCTTCACCGCGATGAAGATCGTGCAAGCCTTCGGCCAGGAAGCACGCGAGGAGGCGCGCTTTGCCTCTGCGGTCGATCGCAGCCTCGATGCCGCCAAGCGCCGGATCGCGACGCGCGCGATCATGACCGCGCTGGTGATGGGGCTGCTGTTCGGCGCGGTCACGCTGCTGATGTGGTCGACCGTCGGCGACGTCGCCGCCGGGCGGCTGTCGGCCGGGTCGCTTGCGGGCTTCCTCGTCACAGCGACGCTGGTGACGGGCTCGTTCGGCTCGCTGACCGAAGTCTATGGCGATCTGCTCCGCGCCTCGGGCGCGGCCGAGCGGCTGTCCGAGTTGCTCGCCGAAGTCCCCGAGATCCGCGCGCCTGCGCAGCCGACGACGCTTCCCGTGCCCGCGCGCGGCACGCTCGAATTCGATCATGTCGAGTTCCGCTATCCGACGCGGCGCGATGTCGCCGCGCTGCACGATTTCTCGCTATCGGTGAGCCCCGGCGAAACCGTCGCGATCGTCGGCCCGTCGGGCGCTGGCAAGACCACTTTGTTCCAGCTGATCCAGCGCTTCTACGACCCCGAGGCGGGCAGCGTGCGCATCGACGGCGTCGACTTGCGCAGCGCCGACCCCGCCGAGGTCCGCGCCCGCATCGCGATGGTGCCGCAGGAGACGGTGATCTTCGGCGCGTCGGCGCGCGACAATCTGCGCTACGGTCGCTGGGACGCGCCCGACGACGCGCTGTGGGCGGCGGCCGAGGCGGCCAATGCTGCTGAATTCCTCCACAAGCTGCCCGAAGGGCTCGACACCTTCCTCGGCGAGGGCGGCGCGCGGCTGTCGGGTGGCCAGCGCCAGCGGGTCGCGATCGCACGCGCGCTGTTGCGCGACGCGCCGATCCTGCTGCTCGACGAAGCGACCAGCGCACTCGATGCCGAAAGCGAGCGACTCGTCCAGGAAGCGCTCGAACGCCTGATGGCAGAGCGCACCACGCTCGTCATCGCGCACCGCCTCGCAACGGTGCGCGCCGCCGAGCGGATCATCGTGATGCGCGAGGGCCGGATCGTCGAGCAAGGCAACCACGCCGCGCTGATTGGCGAGAGCGGCCTGTACGCGCGACTCGCGAGCTTGCAGTTCAGCGAAGCGGCGTAAGCCTTAACCGTCACCCCGGGCTTGTCCCGGGGTCCACCGTGCCGCACACTCCGGCCGTCGGGACATGCAGCCCGGTGGCCCCCGGGATGAACCCGGGGTGACGAGGGAGAGCGCACCATGGCCAGAGACTTCGACATCATCGTTTATGGGGCCACGGGTTTCACCGGCCGCCTCGTCGCCGAATATCTCACGCAGATCGGCGCGCAGCGCTGGGCGATGGCGGGTCGATCGCTGTCGAAGCTGCAGGAAGTCCGCGACCTGATCGGCGCCCCCGCCGACACCCCGCTCGTCACCGCCAATTCGGATGACGCCGCCAGCCTGCGCAGCTTGTGCGAACGCACCAAGGTCGTGCTCACCACCGTCGGCCCGTACCAGCTCTATGGCAACGACCTCGTCGCGGCCTGTGCCGAAACCGGCACCGCCTATGTCGATCTGTGCGGCGAACCAGCGTGGATGCGCCACATGATCGACGCGCATCACGAGACCGCCAAGCGCACCGGCGCGCGGATCGTCTTCTCGTGCGGGTTCGATTCGATCCCGTTCGATCTCGGCGTGCTCGCGCTGCAGGACGCTGCCAAGGCCAAGTTCGGGCATCCGATGCCGCGCGTGAAGGGCCGCGTGCGGAAGATGCAGGGTGGCGCGTCGGGCGGCACAGTCGCCAGCCTCAAGGCGACGCTCGCCGCCGCCGCCAAGCATCCCTCGATCCTCGGCCTGCTCATCAATCCGTTCGCGCTCACTCCCGGCTTCGAGGGGCCAGCACAGCCCAAGGGTCTGCTCCCCGAATATGACCGCGCGATCGAGGCATGGGTCGCGCCGTTCATCATGGCGCCGATCAACACCAAGAACGTCCACCGCACCAACTTCCTGCTCGGCGAGGCGTATGGCGCCGACTTCGTCTATGACGAGATGATGGTCGCGCCGGGGATCGGCGAGATGGGCAAGGCCGCCGCCGAGGCGATCGCGCGGATGAACCCGCTCAGCAGCGACAAGGGCCCCAAGCCCGGCGAGGGCCCCTCGCCCGAGGAACGCGACGCGGGCTTCTACGACCTGCTCTTCATCGGCGAAGGCGCGGGCGGCGAGCGGATCGACTGCGTCGTCACCGGCGACAAGGATCCGGGCTATGGCTCGACCAGCAAGATGATCGCCGAGACGGCGTTGTGCCTGATCGAAGATGTCGCGGGAGAAGGCGGCATCTGGACGCCGGGCGCGCTGATGGGGAAGGTGCTCGCCGACCGCTTGCAGGCGAAAGCGGGGCTGACCTTCCGCGCCGGATGAGCTCGCGCCGTCGCCCCGGCGCAGGCCGGGCCCGCTCGGATGCGCGCGCCCGGCCCGAGCACGCCCCATCGGGCCGGCCCCGGCCTTCGCCGGGGCGACGATGGTCGGTGGCCCCCTAGCGCTTCTTCCCCTGGTGCCGAATGTTCGTCGGGCGCCCGCGATGCTTGATCACGCGCTTGGGGCGGCGGTCGTCGCTTTCGACGCGCGCTCCCCTGCCCTCGACCATCTCGAAGCGCAAAGCCCCCGACACCGGGTTCGCCTCGGCCAGCCGTAGCTGGAGCTTCTGCCCGCTGGCATAGACCGTCCCGCTCTGGTCGCCGATCAGCGTGCGGCTGGCTTCATCGAAGCGGAAATATTCGCCGCCGATATCGCGCACCGGCATCAGCCCGTCGCCGCCAATCCCCTCGACCGTCGCGAAGAAACCGAAATTGGTCACGCCGGTGATCCGCGTCTCGAGCACCTCGCCGACCTTCTCCGACAGATACGCCGCGACATAGCGGTCGATCGTGTCGCGCTCGGCCTCCATCGCGCGACGTTCAAGCATCGAGATGCTCTCGCCGATCTTTTCCATCGCCGCGGCTTCGCCTTCGGTCAGCCCGCCCGGCCCGAGATCATAGGCCGCGACTAGCGCGCGGTGGACGAGCAGATCGGCATAGCGCCGGATCGGCGAGGTGAAGTGGCCGTAGCTGCCGAGCGCGAGCCCGAAATGGCCCATATTGGCGGGGCTATAATACGCCTGCGTCTGCGTGCGCAGCACTTGCTCCATGATCTGCGGGCGTTCGTCGCGGTCGATCACCTGGTCGAGGATGTGATTGAAGGTGCGCGGCTGGACGACCTGGCCGAGCGCAAACTCGATCCCGAAGGTCTTGAGATAGTCCTTCAACGCGACGAGCTTCTCGCGGCCGGGCTGTTCGTGGACGCGGTACATGACGGGGGCCTTCTTCGCCTCGAGCGCCTTGGCAGCGGCGACGTTGGCGGCGATCATGTAATCCTCGATCAATTTGTGCGCATCGAGCCGCTCGCGCGGTGCGACCGAGAGGATGCGGCCCTTCTCGTCGAGCATCACGCGGCGTTCGGGCAGGTCGAGATCGAGCGGCGCGCGCGCGGTGCGCGCTTTGTTGAGCGCGTGCCAGCACGACCAGAGGGGGAGGAGGGCGGCGAGAATTTCATCGCTGCCCGAATCCCCCTCCCGCTTGCGGGAGGGGCTAGGGGAGGGGCGTGCCTCAATCCCATCGTCCGTCGCGTGGACAGGCCCTCCCCCGACCCCTCCCGCAAGCGGGAGGGGAGCAGAAGGAGCAGAAGAAGCGTGATGCGCATCCACCATCGCCTGCGCATCCTCATACGCCAGGTTCGCCGCAATCCGCACCACGGCACGTGTAAAGCGCCAGCTCTTGAGCGCCCCATCCTTCCCAATCCGCAAATGGCACGCCAGCGCCGCGCGATCGACGCCCTCCTTCAGCGAACACATCTCCGCCGAAAGGCTCTCCGGCAGCATCGGCACGACGCGATCGGGAAAATACACGCTGTTCCCACGCCGCCGCGCCTCGCGATCGAGGCTAGCCCCCGGTCGCACGTAGAACGACACATCGGCAATCGCGACGATCGCCTTCCACCCGCCATCATTGGCGGGATCGTCATCGGGCGCCGCCCACACCGCATCGTCATGGTCACGCGCATCGGCCGGGTCGATCGCGACGATCGGCAGATGGCGCAGATCCTCGCGCTTGTCGCCGAGCGGCTGCGCGGCCACGCGCACCGCCTCGTCGAGCGTCTCGGACGAGAACACGTCGGGAATACCAAGCTTGTGGATCGCGATCAGCGAGAAGCTGCGCGGCGCGAACGGATCGCCGAGCACCTGCGTCACGCGCACCGTGATCCGCGGCGGCCGTCCCGCCATCTCGGCAAGCACCAGATCGCCGACCTGCGCCTCGCCCGCGTCGGACACCTGGAACTCGCGCCGCTCCTTCTTCTCGACGCCTTGCAGCCAGAGCGCCTTGCCCTCCTGGCGCAGCACGCCGAGCACCAGCTCCTCGCCCTTGGGCAAGGTCTTCATCGGATGCGCGATCAGGCCCTGTCCGGCCTCCTCGGTCCGCGCGAGCACGCGGTCGCCGACGCCGAGCGCGCCATTCTTCTTCTCGCGCACGCGCAGCTTCGGCGCGGGGGTGGCGGCTTCCCACCGCTCGGGCACCGCCCAGACGTTGCCGCTGTCATCGACATCGACGATCCGCAGCACCGTCACCTTGGGCACCCCGCCCATCTTGTGAAACGCGCGGCCGGGGGCGCTGTCGATCAGCCCCTCATCGGCCATGTCCTTCAACAGCGCTTTCAGCAAAATCTTGTCCTGCGCGGTCAGCCCGAAGGCGCGCGCGATCTCGCGCTTGCCCGCAGGCACGTCGCTCTCGGCGATGAAGGCGAGGATCTGGTCGCGGCTGGGCAGACCGGGGGTGCGCTTGGTTGGCTTGGGCATCGGATCAGCGATACGCCACCCAGCGCCAAACGGCAAAGGGCGCGGCGTCCGACCCGGACGCCGCGCCCTCCGCCCCCAGTCTCAGAACTTCTGCGAGAAGCCGACCTTGGCGGTGAAGCCGAGCGGGTTCGCCGTGAACGGATCGTAATTCTGGTCGAGCCGCGCAAACGGCGGCGCCTTGTCGAAGATGTTGAGCGCCGACAGCGTCAGCGTCGACCCCGTCCCGCGCAGCGACAAGCGATAGGTTGCATCGAAGGTCGCAAACGGCTTGATGTTCTTGCCGCCGGTGACCGACGCCCCCGCCAGCGCCCCGGCGTTGGGCCCGAAGATCGCGGTCCCGCGCTGGTCGGTATAGCCGTCGATATAATTGTACTGGACGCGCAGGCTGTGCCCGCCGACCGCTCCCTGGACATAGGCCGTGCCCTTGATCTGCGGGATCGGATACGCGGTCGTCTGATAGTTGAGCAGGCCGACGCCATCGAAGGTCGGCTGGACGACGACGCCCTCGACCGTGATGTCCTTGGTCTTGTACTCGATCACATAAGTCCCGCTGCCGCCGAACTCGAGATTGGCCGCGCCGAGCCCGAAGCGATACGCCGCCTGCAGATCGAGCCCCGAGGTCGTGACGTTGGCGCTGTTGATCGTCTGCGTGCGCAGCCGCTGGACGTTGCCGATGCCGCAGCCGGCCCCCGTGAAGGTGAAGCGCGCCTGCAACGCGGCAAAGGCCGCATTGCCGCAATTCGCGGTGCCGGTCGCACCGAACAGCGCATTGACCATGCCCTGGATCGGCTCGCCCTCGATCGGGCCCTTCAGCTTGTAGCGATAATAATCGAGGCTCGCGCTGAACCCGCCGCTGTGGAGCAGGATGCCTGCGCTGTAGGTCGTCGCCTTTTCGGGCGAGAGGTTGGGGTTGCCGTTGATGTCGACCGCACGGAACGACGTCCCGATGATCTGCAGCGCGGTCAGATTGCCCGACAACTGCTGCGCCGGAGGGCCGCGGAAGGTCGTCCCCGCGCCACCGCGCAGCGCGAGCCAGTCGGTGACTTGCAGCCGGATGCGGCCTTGCGGATTGAAGGTCGAGCCGACGCGCCCGCCATAATCCTCATACCGCGCCGAAAGCTGCAGGTTGAGCCGGTCGAGCAGCGGCACTTGCAACTCGCCGAACACCGCCTTGATGTCGTTGCTGGTCGACAAATTGGCGTTGGTACCGAGGAAGCCGAGCGCGCCGGTCTGCTGCGTGCACGTCGCCGCCGGGTTGAGCGGCGAGCCCGGGCACGGATTGACCGCGATGTTGCTGTCGTTGTTGTACAACACCGAATAGTCGTTGCGGCGATATTGCGCCCCGACCGCGAAGCTCAAATCGCCGCCCGGCAGCCGCAGACCTGTCTTGCCGCTGAGCACGAGATCCCCGACGAGCAGCCGCGTGGTGTAGCGCGTGTTGGTCGTACGGAAGAAATTGTCGAACGTCGGCAGATCGTTGATCAGGCCCGCGCCGGGGGTCAGGCTGAACCCGGTAGGATTGCGCGTTCCGGCATAATTGGGGTTCGCCGCATTGCTCACGCCGTTCGCCGCGACCGCGGTCGAGAACGGGTTGAAGAAGGTGCAGCCGTTGGTCCCGGCGAGTGCCGTGATCTGGGCCGTCGACAGGCCGGCGCGCGACTGCGGCGTGGCATAGGCGCAATTCGCGCCGCCAAAGCCCGCCAATGCGTTCTGCAGCAAGTCGCCGAACGTGTCGGTGCCTTCGCTTTCGCGATAATATTCGGAATAGGTGAAGCCACCGGTCAGATTGAGATCGGGCGTGACATCATAAGACAGGTCTGCGGTGAAGCGCATCTCTTCCGACACGCGCTTCGAGTATGCCGAGCCGCGGTCATCGCCATTCCGACCGCGAAACAGGGGGTTACCGCCGAGCAAGGCCGGCCGGAACAGCACCGGGAAAGCGATCGCCGGGGCAAGCGGCACGCCGCCCGCGGTGACGCAGCCCGATGCCGCCCCATAGAGCGTGCAATAATCGCGCAGCGCCGGGGCATAGGTCGGGATGACGAACAGCCCTCCCCCGCCGCTCGCCGCGTTCACCGACGGCGGCAAGGTCGGCAGATAGGTCGGCGAGGTGGTGATCCGCGTCGAGCTGTAGCCGTACAGCGCGCTTGCCGAGAATTTGAGCGTGTCGGCCAGCTGGATCGACGTGTCGACATAGGCCTGGAGGCGATCCTCGGGCTCGACCAGATTGCCGAACTGGCCGTAATTGTTGAAGCAGCGATCGGTCGTCGATCCGGCCTGGCTGCGGAACCCGCCAAGGCCCTCGCACCCGAGGTCGCGGACGAAATTGGCGGTCCCGCCGAACCCGAAATTGCCCGGATTGCCGCCGCCGGTGTAGCCGCCTTGCGGGTTATTCGCATAGGGTTGGACCGTGAAATCGCGATCGGTGGTGCGCAATTCCGAGCGGTGTTGATAGCCGACCGAGGCGAGCACATGCAGCGGGCCGCTATTGTGCCCGAAGCTCAGATTGGCGGTGTAGTCGCCCGACGATCCGCGGATGTAGCGATAATCGCCCGAGGCGAGGAAGCCCTTCTGGTCGGTGCGGGTAATGAAGTTGACGACGCCGGCGATGGCATCCGACCCATAGGTCGCCGCCGCGCCGTCCTTGAGCACTTCGACGCGGCCGATCGCACCCGACGGGATGAGGTTGACGTCGACGATCGGGATACCGCCGCCGACCGCGACGAGGCGCTTGCCGTTGAGCAGGACGAGTGTGCGCTGCGGGCCGAGGCCGCGCAGATTGACCGAGGCGACGCCTTCATTGCCCTGGCTGCGGCTGTCGAACTGGTTGGCATCGCCGATCACGCCGCTCGAGGTCGGCAGGTTCTTGAGCAAGTCGACCGCGCTCGGCGTGCCCTGGCGCGACAGTTCCTCGCTCGAAATGACATCGACGGGGATAGCGGCGTCCTCGGGGGTGCCGCGGATCAGCGATCCGGTGACGACGATATCGGGGCCGGTCTGTTCGTCGGCGGGCGCACTCGGTCGCGGCGGTGGCGGCGCCCCCTCCTGCGCCGCGACCGGCGAAGCAAGGCCGATCGACAAGGCAAAAAAGGCACACGACGTCAAATGCCGCGAACGAGGCATAGCATCTCTCCCCTAAAGGTCAGAGCACTGATCGGCTCCGTACCCGAAGCTCGAAGTGACTCCGAAACGGCCCTAATGTCAAGCCGGATATGCGCGCAAATCGCCGCATTAGCGCATAAGTACTATCCCCTAAGGGTCCCCGCTTGGGCCGCGACGGCCAGAACCGATTCTCGAAACACCCGCGCGGGAGACGATCCGAACCAGGGTCGCACCGCGCCGCATTGCAAAAGGGCGGCGCCGCACCCACGTCAGAAAGCCGGCCACCGCCCTTTATCGTTGCAGGTCTGATAGATGCGGACGCGACGCGGCGCGCCCGCGTTGCGGCTCAGTAGCCGTTCAACCGCGCGAAACGCTCGCGGTGGAACGCCGCATTGCCCCACATCGCTTCGAGCACGCGCGCACGCTTGATGTAGAAGCCGGCGTCGTAATCGTCGGTCATGCCGATCCCGCCGTGGAGCTGGATCATCTCGCGGCTGACCAGATGGAGCGTGTCGCTCGCCACCGCCTTGGCGAGGCTGACCGCCTGGTCGATGTCGGACCGCCCGGCATCGATCGCCTCGAGCGCGCCTTCGACCGCCGAGCGCATCAGCTCGAGCTCGGTGAACATCTTCGCCATGCGGTGCTGCAGCGCCTGGAAGGTCGAGAGCTGCTGCCCGAACTGGACGCGCGTCTTGAGATAATCGTTGGTAGTGTTGAACGCCTGCTCGGCCATGCCGAGCATCTCGGCGCACACCGCCGCGGTCGCGCGATCGATGACCTGCGCGGTCAGCGAGGCGTCGCCCAGTTTCTCGGCGGGCGCGGCGTCGAACGTCACCTGCGCGTGGCTGCGCGAGTCGGCCATATGGCGCGGCGAGCGTGTCACGCCAGCGTCACCCGCGACGAGATAGAGGCCATCGACCGCCGCGACGACGAACACGCCCGCGCTGTCACCCTCGGCGACGAACGCCTTGGTGCCGCTGAGCTTGCCGTCAACGACGCTGGTCGCGATCTTCGCGGGATCGTGGACGGGACCCTCGTCGATCGCGAGCGTCGCGACGACCGCGCCGCTGGCGATCTGCGGCAGCCACTGCGCCTTCAGCGCATCCGACCCGCCCATCAAAATCGCGGTCGCCGCCGCCGAGGTCGACGCCAAAGGCGACGCCGCGAGGTTGCGACCGAGCTGTTCGAGCACCAGCCCGAGCGAGAGATAGCCGAATGCCGTGCCGCCATGCGCTTCGGGGATGACGATGCCCGGCAGGCCCATCTCGCCAAGCGTCGCCCAGGCCGCGGGATCATACCCCTCGGCCGGCGCCGCCGCGCGCATCTTGCGGAACGCGCTGACGGGCGATTGCTCGTCGGACCATTCGCGCACCATGTCGCGGAGCATCGTCTGTTCGTCGTTGAGTACGGCCATCGCGCTATCCCCTCGTCTGAATGGAAAACGGGGGAGGATGGCTTCAGCCATCCTTCACCCCGCCCCTCTCCGGCCCGCCGCGCGTCACACGCGGCAGCCTATCCTTGCATTACTGGTGGTCGAGCATCCCGAGGATGCGCTTCGAAATCACGTTGTTCTGGATCTCGGTCGATCCGCCGTAGATCGACACGGCCTTGCCCCACAGCCAGGTGCGCGTCTGGGTCAGCTCGTCCTCGCTGAAGCCCTCGCCTTCCCAGCCGAGCCCGGCCATCCCCATGATCTCGATCGACAGTTCGGCACGATCCTGCGTGATGCGCGCGCCGACATTCTTCATGATCGAGGTGGCGGCCGACGGCCCCTGGTTCGATTTCGCCTCGAGCGCCGCACGGCGCAGCGTCAGCGCGAAGGCGCGGCTGTCCATCTCGTGCCGCACGATCCGCATCCGCAAATCGCTGTCGGGAACGCGGCCCTTATCATCCTCGCCGCGATATTCCTTGGCGAGCTTCCCCATCGGATTGCCGGCGAACAGCCGCGACGCGCTGCCGCCACCCGACAGGCTGCTGCGCTCGTGCTGGAGCAAGCGCGTGCCGATTTCCCAGCCCTGCCCTTCGCGTCCGACGAGGTTTTCCTTGGGCACCTTCACGTTGGTGAAGAAGGTCTCGCAGAACGGCGACTGGCCCGAGATCATCGCGATCGGCCGGACTTCGACGCCGGGCGCGGTCATGTCGAGCAGCAGGAAGCTGATGCCGCCATGCTTCTGCCTCTTGTCGGTGCGGACGAGCGCGAAGCACTTGTCGGCCCATTGCCCTCCGCTCGTCCAGGTCTTCTGGCCGTTGACGATATAATGGTCGCCGGCATCCTCGGCGAAGGTCTGGACGTTGGCGAGGTCCGAGCCGGCATTGGGTTCGCTATAACCCTGGCACCAGCGCACCAGCCCCTTGGCGATCGCGGGGATATGCTCCTGCTTCTGCGCCTCATTGCCATATTCGAGCAGCGTCGGCCCGAACATCATCACGCCCATCCCGCCGATCGGGTTCCAGGCGCCCGCGCGCGCCATTTCCTCGTTGAGGACACGGATCTGCGCCTTGTCGAGCCCGCCGCCGCCATACGCCTTGGGCCAGCTCGGCACGCCCCAGCCCTTCTCGCCCATCGCCGCCTGCCACGCAGCTTGGTCGGGCGAAAGATCGGTCGGGCCCTCGAGCACCGACAGGCTGATGTCGTGACCCTTCAGAGATGCCGGGAAATTGGCGGCGAGCCATTCGCGCACTTCGGCGCGGAACGCGTCGAGCGGGGCTACTGGAGCGTCGAGTTCGGGCGCGGTTGCCATGAAAGCTATCCTTTCAGAAAGAATCTGAAGATCGGGTATGGCGGCGCGATACGACAGAATGAAGCCGATGGGAAGAGCGATTGATGCGATCGGCATGCGCATATCCTCTCCCGCAAGCGGGAGAGGCAACGGAGACTTGGGTCGCGCTCCTTCAGCGTGGCCCTAGTCGCAGTCGGTGAGGGCCCTCGTTTCCGGTGCCGAAAACACGCAGGCAAAAGAAGCCCCTCACCCAACCCTCTCCCGCAAGCGGGAGAGGGCTAAAGCGACGACGACCGACGCGAGAAGCGGTGTTTACCCTGCTCCAAATCGCGGTAAGCTCGTCGCAGGGGGAGCCAAACCATGCCGTTCGCCAACCGCGCCGTGCCGATCGTGCTCGCTGCCGTGCTGATCGACACGATCGGCTTCGGCATCGTGCTCCCAGTGCTACCGGCGCTGATCACCCGGCTCGGCCATGTCGAAATCGACGATGCCACCCGCATCGCCGGCTATATGCTCGTCGCCTTCGCGCTCGCGCAGTTAGTCGCGGGGCCGGTGCTCGGCAATTTGAGCGACCGGTTTGGCCGCCGCCCGGTGCTGATCGCCTCGATGCTCGCCTTCGGTGCCGACTACGCGCTGATGGCGCTCGCCCCGACGCTCGCCTGGCTGTTCCTCGGCCGCGCGATCGCGGGGGTGGCGGGCGCGGTCTATGGCCCGGCGTCGTCGGTGATCGCCGACGTCACCCCACCCGAAAAGCGCAGCGCGGCGTTCGGCTATGTCAGTGCGGCGTTCGGCATCGGCTTCGTGATCGGCCCCGCGCTCGGCGGGCTGATCGCCGGACTCGGGCCGCGCGCACCGTTCATCGCCGCCGCGATGCTCGCCTTCGCCAACGCCGCGGCAATGGCGTTTGCGATGCCCGAATCGCTCGCGCGCGAGCATCGCCGCCCGTTCCGCTGGCGCGACGCGCATATCGTCGGCGCGTTCAAGCCGTTGTTCGAAAATCGCAGCGCGGTCCCGCTGCTGATCGTCTGCGTCCTGTGGCAGCTCGCGCACATGGTCTACCCCGCGACCTGGGCGTTCTGGGCGACGATCCGCTTCGCCTGGAGCCCCACCGCGATCGGGCTGAGCCTTGCCTATGTCGGGCTGGTGATGGCGCTGGTGCAGGGCCTGCTCGTCGCGCCGGTGATCGGGCGGATCGGCGACCGGCGCGCGCTGGTGATCGGCCTCGCGACAGGGGCGAGCGGTTTCCTCGCCTTCGCCTTCATCACCGCGGGATGGCAGGCCTATGCGATCATGCTGTTCGCCGCGCTGTCGGGCTTTATCGGCCCGGCGATCAACGGCCTGCTGTCGCGAATGGCGGGCCCCGATCGGCAGGGCGCGTTGCAGGGCGGGCTCGCGAGTCTGGGCAGCGTCGCCGCGATCGTCAGTCCGCTGCTAATGACGCAGACGCTCGCCGCCGGGGTCGAGCACGGCTTTCCCGGCGCCGCCTTCCTGCTCGCCGCAGCGCTTGCGGCATGCGCGCTCGGCGTCGTCGCGTGGAAAGTGACCAGCCGTGCGCCGGCTGCGACCGCGGCAGTTGCGGACGCGTAACGGCTCTCCCATCTGGAGCGCGACACCACAGGAGCAAGCGCATGATCGACCTGCATTATTGGCCCACCCCGAACGGCCACAAGATCACGCTGTTCCTCGAGGAAGCCGGGGTCGAGTATCGCATCGTGCCCGTCAACATCGGCGCGGGCGCGCAGTTTCAGCCCGATTTCCTCAAGATCGCCCCCAACAACCGCATGCCCGCGATCGTCGACCATGATCCCGCCGCTGGTGGCGAGCCGATCGCGATCTTCGAATCGGGCGCGATCCTGCTCTACCTCGCCGACAAATACGGCAAATTCATCGGCACCGACCTGCGCAGCCGCACCGAGACGGTGCAGTGGCTGATGTGGCAGATGGGTGGCCTCGGACCCATGCTCGGCCAGAACCACCATTTCAGCGGCTATGCGCCCGAGAAGATCCCCTACGCTATCGACCGCTACGTCAACGAGACCAACCGGCTGTACGGCGTGCTCGACCGCCGGCTCGCGGGCCGCGACTTCATCACCGGTGAATATTCGATCGCCGACATGGCCTGCTACCCGTGGATCGTGCCGTACGAGCGCCAGGGCCAGACGCTCGAGGATACGCCCAATCTCAAGCGCTGGTTCGACGCGATCGCCGCGCGGCCCGCGACCGTCGCCGCTTATGCCAAGGGCGCGGCGATCAGCGAGAACAAGCCGATGACCGAGGAAGCCAAGAAGGTGCTGTTCGGGCAGACCGCGAAGGTGCTCGGGTAAGACGCCTCCCCCCGGCCTCAAGCCGGGGGGACCGCAAGCCTTACGCGCTGGCGCTCGGGCGGGCACTCGCCCGGGCATGCCAGTCGCGCAACGCGCCCAGTTCCTCGGGCACCGCGATCCCCACGAACCCCGCGAAATCGATCGTCGTCAGCAGCACGATATCCGCGATCGAATAGTCCGCTCCGTCGAGCCACGCGCCCCCGGTCAGCGCAGCATCGAACTCGCGCATCGCCTCGAGCACGCGCGGCCGCTGCGTCTCGCCATAATCGGGGAATTGCGGCTTGACGACGCGCGCGGTGAACGGGTGGGTGTGCAGCCACACCTGCGTCAACGGCGACCCCATCCGCAATTCGACGCGCCGCAGCGCTTGCTCGACCGCAGCCGCGCCGCGCGCGCCTTGGCCGAACATGGCGGGCTCGGGATGAAGACATTCGAAGTAGCGACAGATCGCGATGCTCTCGGTGATCACGCTGCCGTCGTCGAGCTCCAGTGCAGGGATCTGCCCGAGCGGATTGACCTTGAGGAACGCCGCGCCCTTATGCTCCATGTCGCGGATCG
This sequence comes from Sphingomonas sp. PWP1-2, assembly GCF_049898305.1. Taxonomy (NCBI): domain Bacteria; kingdom Pseudomonadati; phylum Pseudomonadota; class Alphaproteobacteria; order Sphingomonadales; family Sphingomonadaceae; genus Sphingomonas; species Sphingomonas sp. PWP1-2. Next base: position 19,683 of record NZ_JAFCXM010000005.1, on the reverse strand, counting down.
ACAGCGTCGTGCTCGGCACGCTCAAGCCCTTTTCGGCAAGATAGATCCGCACGCGCCGCGGATTGGGCGCTGGGTTGGCGGCGTCGTAGAACAGCATGATGGCATCCCCCCAAATCTATTTTCGAAGATCGCGTATGGCGTTTTTCCGTCAGCTAGACTAGCGAATCGAAGCCATGGACTTGCAAAAAGAGACACGATGACCGCTGCCGAGATGCTTGCCGGCGACTTCGCCGCGCTGCCCGACCTGATCCGCGCGCACGCGGCCGAGCAAGGCGACAAGGTCGCACTCGCCGAGGCCGACGGCGAGCTCGATTATGTCAGCCTCGACGCGCTGATGGACCGCATCGCCGCGGCGCTCCAGCGTGACGGCGTGGCACAGGGTCAGGCGGTCGCGATCGTCGCCTCGGCCAGCATCGATTATGCCGCGGTGTTTCTCGGCGCGCTCCGCGCCGGCTGCCTCGCAACGCCCCTCGCGCCTTCGGGCACGCCCGAAAGCATCGTCGCGATGATCGCCGATTGCGCCGCGCCGATCACCTTCGTCGATGCCGACGCGGCGACAGCGCTCGCCGACCAGCACATCCCCGGCAAGCTCGTCCGCCTCAAATCGCTCGGCAGCTGGCTCGCGCCCGAAGGCGCGCGCCCCGCGCCCGTCACGATCCGGCCCAAAGACGGCTTCAACATCATCTATTCGTCGGGCACCACCGGCACGCCGAAGGGCATCGTCCAGAGCCACGCGATGCGCTGGGCGCATATCAGCCGCAACGAAGCCGCGGGCTTTGCGAGTGCGGTGACGATGATCGCCACCCCGCTTTACTCGAATACCACGCTCGTCAGCTTACTGCCGACGCTCGGCTGGGGCGGCACCGTCGTGTTGATGAAGAAGTTCGACGCGCGCGGCTATCTCACGCTCGCCGAGCGCCACCGCGCGACGCACACCATGCTCGTGCCGGTCCAATATCAGCGGCTGATGGCGCTCCCCGATTTCGACAGCTTCGACCTCGCGAGCTTCCGCTTCAAGACCTGCACCTCGGCACCCTTCTCCGCCGCGCTGAAGGCCGACGTCCTCGCACGCTGGCCCGGGTTGCTCGTCGAATATTACGGGATGACCGAAGGCGGCGGGACGTGCCTGCTCGTCGCGAACGGCTTTCCCGACAAGCTCCACACCGTCGGTCGACCGATCGAGGGCCATGACATCCGCCTGATCGACGACGACGGCAACGAAGTCCCGCAAGGCGAGATGGGCGAAGTCGTCGGCCGCTCGCCGGCGATGATGACGGGCTATCACGGCCGCAGCGACGCCACCTCCGCCGCCGAATGGTACGACGCCGAGGGCAACCGCTACATCCGCCACGGCGATGTCGGGCGCTTCGATGCCGACGGCTTCCTCACCTTACTCGACCGCAAGAAAGACCTGATCATCTCGGGCGGCTTCAACATCTATCCGACCGATCTCGAAGCGGTGCTGCGCACGCATCCCGCGGTCGCCGATTGCAGCGTGATCGGCGTTCCGTCCGAGGCGTGGGGCGAAACGCCGGTCGGCTTCTACGTACCGCATACCGGGGTCGATGCGAGCATCACGGAGATCCTCGACTGGACCAACGCCCAGCTCGGCAAGACGCAGCGGCTGTCGGCGCTCCACGCGATCGACGAGTTGCCGCGCAGTGCGATCGGCAAGGTGCTCAAGCGCGACTTGCGCGATCGTCTGGCGGAGACCGCAGCATGACGCCGATCCGCGAAATCCTCGCCGCCGCGACGCCGATCGAGGGCGGCTTCAGCGCACAGATCCCGAGCGACTGGCTGCAGGGCCGCACCGCCTATGGCGGCCTGTCGAGCGCGCTCGCGCTCCACGCCGCGCAGGGGATCGAGCCCGATCTGCCACCGCTGCGCTCGGCGCAAGTGTCGTTCATCGGGCCGCTGTCGGGCGACGTGCGCGTCACCGCGACCAAGCTGCGCCGCGGCCGCACCGCCGCCTTCATCCAGGCCGATATCGTCTCCGACGCCGGGCTCGGCTATCGCGCGGTGTTCGTGTTCATGGCCGAACAGCCGTCGCGCGTCGCGCTCAGCGGCGGGCTCGCCGCCACGCTGCCGCCGCCTGCAGCGGATGCAAAACTCTATACCGGTCCCGACGAATTCTTCACCGGCAACTTCAACTTCCTCGATCTCAAGGCCGAAGCGCCGGGCGAGGCCGAATGGCTGCGCTGGGCGCGGCTGCGCGATTATGCGGGGATCGACCCGATGGTCGAAGTGCTCGCGCTCGCCGACGCGCTCCCGCCCGCGGCGTTCAAGCTGTTCGGCAAGGAGTTCGTGCCGTTGAGTTCGGTGACGTGGATCGTCAATCTCCTCACGCCGACGCCCGCGACGACCGACGGCTGGTGGCTGCTCTCGGCAGAGTCGCAGCATGCGGTCAATGGCGGATCGAGCCAGACGATGATGCTGTGGAACGCCGACGGCGTGCCGATCGCGCAAGGCATGCAGAGCGTCGCGATCTTCGGATAGGGCGCGCCGCACCGCCTTCTCCTCCCCTCCCTGGAAAGGAGGGGTTGGGGGTGGGTCGGCCTAATGCTGGCGTCGACTTCTCCACGGGCCGACCCACCCCCGGCCCAGCGTTGGGTCGGTCGTGCCCCCGGCACGACCTGAACAGTGCGGGGCACTGTTCACCCAACGCTCTTCCAGGGAGGGGAGAAGCGTTGCGACAAATTGCGACACTTTGCCGCATCTTCCGGCACAGCGACGCGACAGATCGCCGCGCATAACCGGCGTCAAGGAACGGCGCCCCGCCCAGCCAGCACAGGAGTTTACCGCCATGTCCCTCACGCGCTTCTTCGTCGCGACGACGGTCGCCGCGCTCGCCACCGCCGCTGCGGTGGCACAAGGCGGCGGCGGCATGTTCCGCACCGCCGACAGCAATGGCGACGGTGTGATCTCGCGCGCCGAGGCCACCGCCGAGGCGACCACGCGCTTCACCGCGATGGATGCCAACAAGGACGGCTTCCTCACCACCGACGAAATGAAGGGCCCGGGCGCCCGCATGATGACGCGCGGCGACACCGACGGCGACGGCAAGATCTCGCGCGCCGAATTCCTCGCGCAGGCCGACACGCGCTTCAACCGGATCGACGCCAACAAGGACGGCCAGATCTCGCGCGAAGAGCTCACCGCCTGGATGGACCGCGCGCGCGCGATGCGCCCCGGCGGTCCCGGTGGCCGCGCCGATCCCGCCGACGCGATCGCGCCGCCACCGGCGCCCCCTTCCCCCGCGCCAGCCGCGCCGGGCAACTGATCCGGGCCTTTTCCCCTTGGCCCGGACGCCGGGCGAGCCTCCCCCTGCTCGCCCGGCATCCCCTTTCAAGAGCGCCACACCATGCTAAGCAGCGAACCGATGGGAGACACGCCGCATCTGTTGCTCGTCGACGACGAACGCTCGATCCGTGAACCGCTCGCGCAATATCTGACGCGGCAGGGTTTCCGCGTGACACAAGCCGGCGACGCCGAGGGCGCGCGCGCGCGGATGACGGCCTATGCGATCGACCTCGTCATCCTCGACATCATGATGCCCGGCGAAGACGGCCTGTCGCTCACGCGCCACATCCGCGAGAGCGGCGAAGTCCCCGTCATCCTGCTCACCGCGCGGACCGAAGAGACCGACCGTATCGTCGGGCTCGAAATGGGCGCCGACGATTATGTCGTGAAGCCCTTCTCGCCGCGCGAGCTGGCGGCGCGCGTCAAGGTCATCCTGCGACGTGCGGCGGCGGGCGGAACGCGCCAGCATGCGCCCGAAAGCGGATCGTTCGCCTTTGCCGGCTGGGTGCTCAAGTCGGGCGAGCGCACGCTGGTCGACCGCGAGGGCGTTTCGGTGCCGCTCTCGACCGGCGAGTACAATCTGCTCCACGCGCTCGTCACGCGCCCGCGCCAGGTGCTGACGCGCGACCAGTTGCTCGATTTGACGCAAGGCCGCGAGGCCGCCGCGTTCGACCGTGCGATCGACAACCAGATCAGCCGGCTGCGCCGCAAGATCGAGGCCGACGCCAAGGCGCCCGAGCTGATCAAAACGGTGTGGGGCGGCGGCTATACGCTCGCCGCCGAAGTGACGCGCCTTTGAGGATCACGCGCCTGCGGGCGATCCCGCGCAGCCTCTCGGGGCAGATGGCGCTGCTCATCGCGATCGCGCTGTTCGTCGCGCAGGCGATCAATTTCACGCTCGCGCTGCAGGACCGCCGCCGCGCGCGGCTCGACCAGGCGACCGGTCCGGTGGTCACGCGAATCATCGATGCCGACGAGCGGATCGCCGCGGGGCGGCGCGTCGGCGGCGGTTCGGGCTGGAGCCGGATCCATCTCGCGCCGCGCTCGCCGATCCAGCCCGGCGGCGAGCATGTCGCCGAAGTCGAAACCGCGCTTCGCGCCGCGCTTGCCGAGGCCGGGGTCAAGGCGTCGCGCATCCAGACGCAAGTCCTGCCGATCCAGCGCAACGATCCGCGGCTGCGCTATGTCAGCGCACAGCGCGTCGATCGTCTGCTGCGCGGCGGCGCCGAGCTGCAAGTCGCGGTCGAGCGCCCGGGCGGACAGTGGTTCGTGCTCAACCTTCCGTGGACGCGCGACGATTCGGATATTTTCTGGCGGCTGATGGCGCAGACCGCGATCCTCTACATCGTCGTGCTGGTGCCGTTGCTGTGGGCCGGGCGGCGGATCTCGCGGCCGTTGCGCGGGCTTGCCGAGGCAGCGCGCAGCTTCCAGCCGGGTGCCAAGACCGACCCCGTCCCCGCCGCCGGGCCGCAGGACGTGCGCGACGTGATCGCAGCGTTCAACGCGCTCCGCTTGCGCGTCACTGCGATGCTCGACGAGAAGGACCGGATGCTCGGCGCGATCGGGCATGATCTGCGCACCCCGCTCGCCTCGCTGCGCGTCCGCGTCGAATCGGTCGATGACGATGCCGATCGCGCCAGGATGGCCGAGACGATCGCCGAGATGAACCGGATGCTCGACGACATCCTGTCGCTCGCGCGGCTCGGCCGCCCGAGCGAGCCGCCGACCGAAGTCGATCTCGCGGCTTTGGTCGATGCCGTCGTCGAGGATTTCCGCGAAATCGGCCACGAGGTCGTGTTCGAGGAAAGCGAGCGCATCCGCATGCGGCTGCGCCCCGGCCTGATGCGCCGCGCGCTGCGCAACCTGATCGAGAATGCGCTGAAATATGCCGGCGCGGTCGAAGTCAGCGTCACCGCGAGCGCGCAGTCGGTCGCGATCCTGGTGTGCGATCGTGGCCCCGGCATTCCCGCCGACCGCCTCGGCGACGTGTTCGAAGCGTTCACGCGGCTCGAGACGTCGCGCAACAAGGCGACCGGGGGCATCGGCCTCGGTCTCGCGCTCGCCCGGACGATCGTGCGCGATGCCGGCGGCGACATCACGCTCGCCAATCGCGACGGCGGCGGGCTGGTCGCCCGGATCACGCTCGCGCGGTGATCAGCGGCGTACGCCGCCTTGCGCGGGCCAGCCGAGACGGGCACGGTTGATCCAACCAGCCCGCGCCTGACCTTCGCCGCGCCGCCCGTCGGGTGCCGCGACGCGCCAGGCGACAAGGTGTCAGAGTATGGAGCGTATGTGCGATGTGGCTGTTCGACCGGTTCGCGAAAAATCTCGTCAAGCGCGGCGAACTGACGATCATCGATGCCGATGGCACGCGCTATCACTACGGCACGCCCGATCCCGCGTTCCGCCCCGTCACGCTGCGCTTCGCCGACAAGAACGTCGCGACCTATATCGCGCGCCATCCGCGGCTCGGTGCCGCGCTCGCCTGGATGGACGGGCGGCTGCTCGTCGATAACGACGACATCGCCGGGATGATCGACCTGATCCGCGGCAACGGCCGCTGGGAAGACGGCCGCAGCACGATCGGCACCAAGAACCCGGTCAAGCTCGCCTGGGCGGCAAGCACCGCGCGACTGCGCCAGCTCAATCGCATCGGCAAGTCGAAGCAGAACGTCGCGCATCATTACGATATCGGCGACCGGCTCTACGATCTCTTCCTCGACGCCGACCGGCAATATAGCTGCGCCTATTTCACCGACGAGGATAACACGCTCGAACAGGCGCAGCTCGACAAGAAGGCGCATATCGCCGCCAAGCTGCAGTTGCGGCCCGGCCAGCGCGTGCTCGATATCGGCTGCGGCTGGGGCGGGATGGCGCTGTATCTCAACCGCGTCGCCGACGTCGACGTGCTCGGCATCACGTTGTCGGAGGAACAGCTCAAGACCGCCCGCCGCCGCGCCGAGGAAGCCGGCGTCGCCGATCGGGTGAAGTTCGAGCTGATCGACTATCGCGAGTTGACCGGGCGGTTCGACCGGATCGTCTCGGTCGGGATGTTCGAGCATGTCGGCGTGCCCAACTACCGCACCTTCTTCCACAAATGCCGCGCGTTGCTCGAGGAGGACGGCGTGATGCTGCTCCACACGATCGGGCGGATGGGCGGCCCCGGCCAGACCGATCCGTTCACCGCCAAGTATATCTTCCCCGGCGGCTACAACCCGGCGCTGTCCGAGATCGTCGGCGCGAGCGAATCGGTGCGGCTGATCGCTGCCGATGTCGAGACGCTGCGCGTCCATTACGCGCTGACGATCCGCCACTGGTATGATCGCGCCGTCGCCAACCGCGACAAGATCGAGGCGATGTTCGATGCGCGCTTCTACCGGATGTGGGTGTTCTACCTCGCCGGGGCGATGGCGGCGTTCAAGCATGGCGTGATGTGCAACTACCAAGTGCAACTGATCCGCGACCGCCGCGCGCTGCCGCTGACGCGGGAGTATATGGCGGAGGCTGAGGCGGCGTTGCAGGCGGGTCAGGTGAAGGTCCCGGAGCCAGTTTTGCGCTGATCGGGAGACCACACGCCCCCTCCGCCGTCACCCCGGGCTTGTCCCGGGGTCCACTGGGATGCACCCATGGCCCCGGCATTTCACGCCGCATGGTGGACTCCGGGACAAGCCCGGGGTGACGGGTTTGGACTGCGCGAAAGGCTCGCGTCCGCCGACTAGGCTACGTCCGTCACCGCGACGGCAATCACCTCGATCGCCTCGTCCTTCCCCGCGAAATCGACCCGCTCGCCGACCTCCGCACCGATCAGCGCACGCGCGAGCGGGGCCTGATAGCCGATCTTGCCCGCCGCCGGATCGGCTTCGTCGCCGCCGACGATCTCGACGCTGCGCTCGACGCCGTTCAGCCGATAGGTCACGCGGCTTCCGATGCCGACCTCACCCTCTGCGGGCGCCGCGACCTCCTCGGCGGTCGTCTGGCGCGTGTGCCAGTAGCGGAGCTCGCGCAGCACCGCGTCGCGGTCCTCAGCCGACGCGCCCGCTACCGCCGCTTCGAGCTCCAAAACCTTCGCCCCGATCAGCGCCAACCCGCGCGGCGTCACCAGGTTCGGTCCCGGCGCGATCGGCCGTTCGAACTTGGGTTCCAGATGTTCTTCGTCGCTCTCGCGGCGGAAGGCGACGCTCATTCAGGCTCTCCACAGGCTTTGTTGCACAACGTCGTGGCGGACACTTGGGTGCAACGCAACAATCTGCTACGGGCCGCCGATGCTGAATATCAATGGTATCACGGTGCGCCTCGATGGGCGCGCGATCCTCGACGGTGCGAGCGCGGCGCTGCCGCCCAAGAGCCGCGTCGGGCTGATCGGGCGCAACGGCGCCGGCAAGTCGACGCTCATGAAGGTCATGATCGGCCAGCTCGAGCCCGATCTCGGCGAGATCGAGATGCCGCGCGGCACGCGCATCGGCTATATCGCGCAGGAAGCCCCCTCGGGAACGACCACCCCGGTCGAAGCCGTGCTCGCCGCCGACACCGAGCGCGCATCGCTGCTCGAAGAGGCCGAGACTTGCCAGGATCCCGACCGCATGGGCGTGATCTACGAGCGCCTCACCGCGATCGACGCCTATACCGCCCCTGCCCGCGCCGCGCGCATTCTGGTGGGCTTGGGCTTCGACGAGGAAATGCAGGGTCGCCCGCTCGATTCCTACTCGGGCGGCTGGAAGATGCGCGTCGCGCTTGCAGCGCTGCTGTTCTCCGAGCCTGACCTGCTGCTGCTCGACGAGCCATCGAACCATCTCGATCTCGAAGCGACGCTGTGGCTCGAGAACTTCCTCAAATCCTACCCGGCGATGATGGTCGTCATCAGCCACGAGCGCGATCTGCTCAACAATGTGGTCGACACGATCCTCCATCTCGAGGGCGGCAAGGTCCATCTCTACACCGGCGGTTACGACAGCTTCGAGCGCCAGCGCGCCGAACGCGTCGCGCAGCTCGCCGCCGCCAAGGCCGCGCAGGATACGCAAAGGGCAAAGCTCAGCGAATATATCGCCAAGAACTCGGCCCGCGCCTCGACCGCCAAGCAGGCGCAGAGCCGCCAGAAGATGCTCGCCAAGATGCAGCCGATCGCCTCGATGGCCGAGGATCCGACGCTGTCGTTCGAATTCCCGTCGCCAGAGGAACTCCGCCCGCCGTTGATCACGCTCGACATGGCGGCGGTCGGTTACGCGGAAAAGCCGATCCTCCAGCGGCTCAACCTGCGGCTCGATCCCGACGACCGCGTCGCGCTGTTGGGACGCAACGGCAACGGCAAGACCACGCTCGCGCGCCTGCTCGCGGCGCAGCTCCCGACGATGGACGGCGCGATGAACGCCAGCGGCAAGATGCGCGTCGGCTATTTCACGCAGTATCAGGTCGAGGAACTCGACGGCGACGACACCCCGCTCGAGCACATGACGCGGATGATGTCGGGCAAGACTCCCGGCGCGGTGCGCGCGCAGCTCGGCCGCTTCGGCTTCTCGGGCGTCAAGGCGACGCAGAAGGTCGGCAAGCTCTCGGGCGGCGAACGCGCGCGGCTCGCGCTCGCGCTCATCACGCGCGACGCGCCGCACATGCTGATCCTCGACGAGCCGACCAACCATCTCGACGTCGATGCACGCGAAGCGCTAGTCCAGGCGCTCAACGCCTATGACGGCGCCGTCATCCTCGTCAGCCACGACCGCCACATGGTCGAGCTCACCGCCGACCGGCTCGTGCTGGTCGATAACGGCACCGCCAAGGAATATGCCGGCAGCATGGAGGATTATATCGCCTTCGTGCTCTCGGGCGACGGCGGCGGCGAAGGTGCCAAGACCAAGGCCGCCAAGAAGGACGACAAGCCGCAACTGAGCGCCGCCGCGGTCGCGCTGCAGAAGAAGGCGCACGAGGCCGAGGCGCTCGTCGCCAAGCTGACCAAGCAGCGCGATGCGATCGACCGCGCAATGCTCGATCCGAGCACCGCCGAAGCCTGGCTCGCGCGACTGTCCCCCGCCGATCTGGTCAAGCAACACGCGCAGATTTCGAAGAAGCTCGACACTGCCGAAGCGGCTTGGTTCGAGATCAGCGAGTCGCTGGAGATGGCAGCCGCTTAACCTGGCTTGTTTACCTTTCTTTACGGAATGATAACGATCCTGCCTGCGAAAGGCGGGAATCTTCCTGTCGTGTCGTCTATCGATTGACGTAGATCATGTTCGGGGAGGCACCACCTATGAAACTCTCGCCACCACTGCGCGCGCGGCTCATCGCAGCCCGGCTCGATATCGCAGCACGCAGCGGCGCCAGCACGCGCGATTGGTCCGACGATCAGAGCCTCTCGGCGCTGAGCCTCGTCGCTGGCGGCCACAGTGTGGCGGATGCGGTGGCGATCGTGCTCGGCGATGCCGTGCTCGAGGATGGCCTGGTCGATTACAATCCGGGATGCGCGTGGATCGACTTTGCACTCGCCAAGCGCAAGCGCACCCCGGCCGAAGTCGAACGCATCGTTTCGCAATGGGAGAGCCAGAGCTTCGACCAGCCCGAAATCACCGCAGCGCACGTCGTCGATCTCGGACGTTCCACCGCAGCGCAGACCGGGCGCGCCTTGTTCTGATGGTGCGGGCGGTCGGGCTCGAACCGACACTCCGATTAAGGAACGGGATTTTGAGTCCCGCGCGTCTACCAATTTCACCACGCCCGCTTGGCCGATCGAGGCGGTGCACCCGCACCCGTTCGGCGAAGCGCAGGCCTATAAGCGACGCGTCCGGCGATTTCCAGCGCGATTGTTGCAGAATGTCGGCGCGCTCGATCATGACAGCGAATTCACGCGGGTCGCGCGGCGCATTGCTCGTAGAAGGCACGGCTTCGCTCTCACCCGGAACCGTCTCATGGTCGAAGCTGTCGACGCAAAAGAACTGATCGACGACGCCATCGAGCGCGCCGAGGCCGAACGCGATGCGGGCGAGCGGGTCGAGCGCGCCGCCGAGCGCAGCTTTCGCGACCGCGTGTCGCTGATGGTCGGCGGTTTCGCGGTAAGCTTGGCGGTGATCCACATGGCCGCGGCGGGCAGCGCGCGCGAAAGCCTGTTGAAGGGCATCGAGGCGTCGGACACCTTCGCCTATATGCAAGCCAAAATCGTGCGCGAGACGGTGCTCAAGACCGCCGCGCACGGCGGCGGTGGCGCTCCCGCCGATCGACGCGACTGGGCCGCCGAGGCCGCTCGCCTTCGGGCGCCCGACGCAGCGGGCCACGGCATCGGCCAACTCCAGGCCAAGGGCGATGCCTTGCGCGCGGAAGGCGCGCATGCCGCGCGCGCCGGCGAAGGCTATGAACTCGGCGAGACCGCACTCCAGCTCGCGATCGTCCTGCTGTCGATCGCGCTGATCGCGCGCTCGCGCCCGATCGTGTTCGGGGCGGCCTGCCTCGCGGCGATCGGCGTGGCGACGGCGATCGCGACAGCGTTCGGCGTCACCTTGCCGTGGGTCGCCTAGCCGCCCGGATGAAATCCGCGTCACGAAGCGCCCGGAAGGCTTTGGCGGCGGCGGCGAGGAGAATGTCGTGATCAACAATTGCGGCGATGACGACGACGATCGCGGCAGCTGGTGAACGCAACGGCGCGCACGCTTTGGCTTTGGCGTCGCGCGCCGCGATGCGGTACCCGATCCGCATCTCATCCCCCGGAGCACCCTGATGGCCGAACGGACCGACGCAGAGCACAATGCCAAGATGGCGCGGATCAAGGTCGCGCGCGACAAGCTCGTCGACAGCAAGACGCAGGAAAAGGGCCTGCTGATCGTCCACACCGGCAACGGCAAGGGCAAGACCTCGGCCGCGCTCGGCATGGTGGTCCGCGCGATCGGCCACGGGATGAAGGTCGGCGTCATCCAGTTCGTCAAGGGCGCGTGGGAGACGGGCGAGAAATCGGTGTTCGACCGCTTCCCCGACCTGATCGAATTCAAGCCGATGGGCGAAGGCTTCACCTGGGACACGCAGGACCGCGCGCGCGACATCGCGGTCGCGCGCGAAGGCTGGGACGAGGTCAAGCGGATGATCGCCGATCCGTCCTATGCGATGGTGGTGGCGGACGAGCTCAACATCATCCTGCGCTACGACTATCTGCCGGTCGAGGAAGTGCTCGAAGTGCTCGCGGCGAAGCCCGCCGACACGCACGTCGTCGTCACCGGCCGCAACGCGCCGCAAGCGCTGATCGACATGGCCGATCTCGTCACCGAGATGACGCTGGTGAAGCACCCTTTCCGCGAGCAGGGCGTGAAGGCGCAAAAGGGGATCGAGTTTTAGGAGTTACCCCTAACGTCACCCCGGCCCTGTGCCGGGGCCCACCGTGCCGCGATAGCTGCGGGAACAGGCTTGGCCTCCCGGTGGACCCCGGGACAAGCCCGGGGTGACAAGGCGCGGCGCAGCGTCAGCGCCGCCGCGCCACTGCCCGGTCCACCCCGCGCACCTGCGCGGCAAGCGAAGCGACCGCATCCGCAAACGCCGGGCTTCCACATACGGTTTGCGCCTGCTCGATATACAGATGCCGTGCCGCCGGCACCGCGGTATCGAGCAAGGGATGATGCAACGCCGCGGTCCCGCGATCGGCAACCGCGCGCGTCCCCGTCTCGAGGATCAGGAAATCGGGCCGCGCGAGCGCCATCTCCTCGAGCGACAGCTGCGACAGCGCCGGCCGCCCGAGCCGCCCCGCCAGATTGACCAGCCCGACCCGCGCGAACATCTCGTCGACGAGCGTTCCTGTCCCCGTCAGATACCCCTGCCGCTGATAATAGGCCGCGACGCGCCCGCGCCCCGGCGGCGGCCCGACCGCCGCGAGCGCGCGCCGCATCTGCGCGATCATCCGCGTGCCGCGCTCGGGATGGCCGACCGCCGCCGCAAGCGTGGTGATCGACGCCTCGATCGCCGCCACCCCCTCGCCGCGCGGCAGCTCGAGCAGCGTCAGCCCCTGCGCCTTGAGCGGCGCGAGCACCGCGCGCGTCTGGAACGGCGCGCCGATCACGAGGTCAGGCCGCAGCGCCATCACTTCCTCGGCGCTGCGATGCGTAAACGGCAGGTCGCGCGCTTGCCGGGCGATTGCCGAAAGCTCGGGATCGCGCGCCCATTCGGTCAGCGCGACGATCTGGTCCCGATCCGCCAACCCGACGAGCAATTGGTCGGCGCACAGATTAAGCGAGACGATCCGCCGCGGCACCGGTGCGGGACGCGCCGCGCCCAGCAGCACGAGGCTTGCGAGGGCCAGCACGATCCGAGAGCTCCGCACGTTCGATTTCCTTCGCTTTCGCTCGCCGCCCGGCTACGGCTGGGACGAGGCGCCCCGACCATGCGCGACGGGCCCGACCGATCCTGAGCGAGGTCTGCCGTGCCGAACCTTCTGCCCGCGCGCAATGCCGTGTGGCTTCTCCCGCTGCTGCTGGCGCTCGCGATCGTCGCGGGGATCGCCTCGCTGCTCGTCGGGCCGGCGCAGCTGTCGCTCGCCGCGCTGTGGGCCGCGCTGACCGGCCACGGCGATCCGATCGTCCGCGCGATCCTGTTCCAGCTCCGCTTGCCGCGCGCGCTGCTTGGGCTGCTGGTCGGCGCGATGCTCGGCATGGGGGGCGCGTCGATGCAGGGCTATCTGCGCAATCCGCTCGCCGATCCGGGGGTGCTCGGGGTGTCGGGTGTCGCCGCGCTCGGCGCGGTGATCGCGATCTACTGGCAATTGGCGACCGCGCATCCGTTCGTGCTGCCGCTGCTCGCGATCACCGGCGCCTTGCTGTCGCTGCTCCCACTGATGTGGCTGTCGCGGCGCGGCGAGAGCACGCTGAGCCTGATCCTCGCAGGCGTCGCGGTCGCGACAGTATCGGGTGCCGGGATCAATCTCGCGCTCAACCTCGCGCCCAATCCGTTCGCGGCGATGGAAATCACCACCTGGCTGCTCGGCAGTCTCGAGGATCGCAGCTTCGGCGATGTGTGGATCGCGCTGCCGTGCGTCGCGATCGGCATGACGCTGCTGTTGTGGGACGGGCGCGCGCTCGATGCGCTGTCGCTCGGCGAGGATGCGGCGCGCACGCTCGGCGTCGATCTCGCGCGTGTCCGGCTGCGGCTGATGCTCGGCATCGCGATCGGGATCGGCGGGGTAGTCGCCGTCGCGGGGAGCATCGGATTCGTCGGGCTGATCGTCCCGCACCTCGTCCGCCCGCGCACCGATCGCAGCCCGTCGGCGATCCTCATCCCCTCGGCACTCGCCGGCGCGGCGCTGTTGACGCTCGCCGATCTCGGCACGCGGCTCGTGCCGACGTCGGCGCCGCTCAAGCTCGGCGTGCTGACCGCGTTCCTCGGCGTGCCGGTGTTCCTCCATTATCTGCTGCGGGAGCGCCGCTTGTGGTGACGATCGCGACCCAGGCGCTGTCGGTCGAGCTCGGCGGACGCCGCGTGCTCGACGCGGTCGACGTAACGCTCGAGCAAGGCGCGCTGATCGGCGTGATCGGCCCCAACGGCGCGGGCAAATCGACGCTGGCGCGCGCGCTGCTCGGGCTGCTACCGCCCGCAGCGGGGCGCGTGACGATCGACGGCGCCGACGTGGCGACGCTCGGCAGCGCGCAGATCGCGCGCCACATCGCCTATCTGCCGCAAGCCTATGCGCTGCACTGGCCGCTCAGCGTCGCACGGCTCGTCGGGCTCGGGCGGTTGCCGCATCTCGGGCCGTTCTCGCGGATCGGTGCGCTCGATCAGGCCGCCATCGACGCCGCTTTGCGCGATACCGGCACCGCGCATCTCGCCGATCGCACCGCGACCGATCTGTCGGGCGGCGAGCGCGCGCGCGTCATGCTCGCGCGCGCGCTTGCGACCGGCGCGCCGGCGCTGATCGCCGACGAGCCGCTTACTGCGCTCGATCCCGGGCATCAGCTCGACGTGATGGCGCTGCTCCGCGCTCAGGCCCGCGGTGGCGCGCTGATCGTCGTGGTGCTGCACGATCTGTCGATCGCGGCGCGCTTCTGCGATCGCTTGCTCCTGCTGGACCGTGGGCGGCTCGTCGCCGACGGAACGCCCGATGCCGTTCTGACCGACGCAGCGCTCGCGAGCGTTTACGGTATCACCGCCTGGCGCGGGACGACGGGGGAGCAACCGCTGCTGCTCCCGTACGAGCGGATCGCGGCACCGACCCGCGCGCACTGATCTCGCGCAGCCTTTGCCAGGACGCCGCCCCTGCCCGTTCGGGCTGAGCCTGTCGAAGCCCCCCTCACCCACGCAAGCGGATGGGGGGTCGTCGCGACACCCTGCGCGTTACGCCGCGCCGACCGTCTGCTCGATCACACCGAAGATCGGATGATGCTTGTCGTCCTCGGCCCAGATCCGCACGGTGTCGCCGGCCTTGAGGAACCCCGTGCTCGGCGCGCCGCCGACGATCGTCTCGACCGTGCGCAGCTCGGCCAGACACGCATAGCCGACGCCGCCCGCGCTGATCGCCTTGCCCGGCCCGCCATCGGCGTCGCGGTTCGACACGGTGCCCGACCCGACGATCGTCCCCGCCCCCAGCGCGCGCGTCTTGGCGGCGTGGGCGATCAGCGTGCCGAAATCGAAGGTCATGTCCGCCCCCGCCGCGACGCGCCCGAACGGCTGCCCGTTGAGATCGACCATCAGCGTGCGGTGGAGCTTGCCCTCCTGCCACCAGTCGCCAAGCGAATCGGGCGTGACGAACACCGGCGAGAAGGCGCTCGCGGGCTTCGATTGAAAGAAGCCGAAACCCTTCGCCAGTTCACCCGGGATCAGGTTGCGAAGCGACACGTCGTTGGTCAACCCGACCAACCGAACCGCCGCCAGCGCGTCCTCGCGGCTTGCACCGAGCGCCACGTCGCCCGTCACGACGACGACTTCGCCCTCGAAATCGCAGCCCCAGCTTTCGTCGGCGAGCGGGATCGCGTCGCGCGGCCCCAGGAACCCGTCCGACCCGCCCTGGTACATCAGCGGATCGTGCCAGAAGGTCTCGGGCATTTCGGCACCACGCGCCTGCCGCACCAGCGCGACATGGTTCACATAGGCCGAGCCATCGGCCCATTGATACGCGCGCGGCAACGGCGCCGCCGCCTTGTGTTCGTGGAAGCGCTGCATCGGGATCGTCTCATGCTCGAGATCGATCGCGAGGTTCTGCAGATCGGGCAGCACGCGGTCCCAATCGTCGAGCGCCGCCTGCAGCGTCGGCGCGATGTGGCCGGCATCGGCGTACCAGGCGAGATCGTTCGATACGACGACGAGCTTGCCGTCACGCCCGGATTTGAGGCTGGCCAGTTTCACATGCGCTCTCCTACAATTTCGCCAACCATAGCCCCCTTCGTCATTCCCGCGAAAGCGGGAATCCCGCTTTCGTGCGGATGACGCGAGGGATTGACGCTCGCGTAAAGACACCGCACACCGTCAAAAAACGCGTTGCAACGTGAAACCTAGGAGAGTCCGAAATGTCCTCGCTCGACACCGTCGCCGGCCGCTTTGCCTATACCGAGGATCATGAGGCGTTCCGCCAGACCGTCCGCCAGTTCCTCCAGAAGGAGGGCGTTCCGCACGTGACGCAGTGGGAGGAGGACCGCCTCGTCCCCAAGGATTTCTGGCGCAAGGCGGGCGAGATCGGCATGCTCTGCCCGACCGCGCCCGAGGCGTATGGCGGGCTCGGGCTCGATTTCGGCTATAACGCCATCGTCGACGAGGAAATGGCGTATAACGGCGTCCCTGCGGGCTTCTCGCTCCAGTCGGACATCGTCGCTGGCTATATCGAGACCTATGGCTCCGAAGAGCAGAAGGCGCAGTGGCTCCCCAAGATGGTGTCGGGCGACGTGATCACCGCGATCGCGATGACCGAGCCGGGCACCGGCTCCGACCTCCAGGCGATCCGCACCACCGCGAAGAAGGACGGCAACCACTACGTCATCAACGGCTCGAAGACGTACATCACCAACGGCCAGAACACCGATTTGACGCTCGTCGTCGCCAAGACCGATCCCGACGCCAAGCCCGCTTGGAAGGGCATGTCGATCATCCTCGTCGAAAGCGACCGCGCAGGGTTCAGCAAGGGCCGCAAGCTCGACAAGATCGGGCAGGAAGCCGCCGACACGTCCGAGTTGTTCTTCGAAGACGTCCGCGTGCCGATGACCAATTGCCTCGGCGAAGAGGGCAAGGGCTTCATCTATCTGATGAGCCAGCTGCCGCAGGAACGCTTGTCGATCGCGGTGTCGGTCCAGGCGTCTGCGCAAAAGGCGTTCGACGAGACGGTCGAGTTCACCAAGACGCGCAAAGCGTTTGCCGGGATGGTGTTCGATTTCCAGAACACCCGCTTCGTGCTCGCCGATCTCAAGGCCAAGCTGCAGGTCGGCTGGGCGCATCTCGACTGGGCGATCGCGCGGCATTTGAAGGGCGAGCTGACCAACGAGGAAGGCGCTGCCGCCAAGCTGTGGCATACCGACCTGCAATGGGAAGTGATGGACGCTTGCCTCCAGCTCCACGGCGGCGCGGGCTATATGAACGAATATCCGATCGCGCGGGCCTGGCGCGCGGCGCGCGTCACGCGGATCTTCGGCGGCACCAACGAGATCATGAAGGAGTTGATCGGGCGCTCGCTATAGCGGGCGCCACCATCAGCGCTGCGTCTGCAGATAGGCGATCACGTCGGCGCGATCGAGCGGATCGGCCAGCCCGGCAAACCCCATCGCGGTGCCGGGCACCAGCCGCTTGGGGTTGGTGAGCCAGGCATCCATCCGCTCGGGCGTCCAGCGCCCGCCGAACGCCTGCAGCGCGCCGGTATAGGGAAAACGCGGCCGGCGGTTTGCGACTTCGGCGCCCATCACGCCGAACAGGTTCGGCCCGCTCCGGTCGGCGGCGTCGCGGCCGATCGAATGGCACGCGGTGCACTGGCCGAATACCGTCTCGCCCGCCGACGCGCTCGCGACGCGCAATAGCGCCGCGGGCGACGGTGAAGGCCCGGCGGAGCGGCGGCGCGCTTCCTTGTCGTCGCCCGACGAACAGGCTGTCAGCACGAGCGCGACGGCACCTACCAACAGCGCCGGGCCAAACCGCCTCACGCCGACAACCTCCGCGCGCGATCGCGCAACCGCGTGACCGCGGCGGCGTGGATCCCGGGGGTCGTCGCAAGCACGCCGAACGCCTGCGCACTCGGCGTGTTGAAGACGAGCGGCGCGCCGAACGCGTCGGTCACGCTGGCGCCCGCTTCGGCGGCGATCAGTGCCGCCGCCGCGATGTCCCATTCATAGCCCCAGCGCAGGGTGGCCACGAGATCGGCCTCGTCCGCCGCGACCATCGCGATCCGCAAAGCGATCGAATTGGGCTTGGCGACCACGACCAGATCGCTGTCCACCTTGGGCAAACCGTCGGTCGGCACGCGCGACCCGCTGAACTCGCGCCGGTCACCAACGCGGATCGGAACGCCGTTGCGTGTCGCGCCCTGCCCCAGCGCCGCGCGGAAAATGTCGCCGCGCGCGGGCGCATCGAGCACGCCGATTGTCACGCGGCCCTGCTCGACCAAGGCAACCGACACCGCCCAGCCATCGCGCCCGCGGATATAGTCGCGCGTGCCATCGATCGGATCAACCACCCACACCCGCCCGCAGGCCAGCCGGTCGGCATTGTCGGCGGTCTCCTCGGACAGCCATCCCGCATCGGGCAACAGCGCCGAGAGCCGCGCATGGAGCAGCGTGTTGACGTCGAGATCGACCTGGCTGACCGGATCGTTGGGCGCCTTTTCCCAGCGATGGAAATCGGTCCGCCAATGCCGCAGCGCGAGCGCGCCCGCCTCGGCCGCGACCGCTGCTACCGCATCGGCGAGTCCCGCCTCAGCCACTCGCCACCGTCATCCCGTCGATGCGGATCGTCGGCACGTTGATCCCGTAGCGGAACTCGAGATCGTTCGCGGGGGTCAGCTCGCGGAACATGTCCTTCAGATTGCCCGCGATGGTGAATTCGGCGACCGGCCCGGTGACCACGCCGTTCTCGATCCGGAAGCCCGCGGCACCCCGGCTGTAGTCGCCCGTCACGCCGTTGACGCCCATCCCGATCAGCTCGGTGACGAGCACGCCGCTCACGATGTCCGCAATCAGCGTCGCGGGCGGAAGGTCGCCCGCCGCCATGTGGAGGTTGCTCGTCGACACGCCCGGCGCACCGCCGACACCGCGCGCAGCGTGGCCCGTCGGCTCGAGCCCCAATTGCCGCGCCGATGCGCTGTCGAGCAGCCAATTCTCGAGCATCCCCGCCTCGATGATCGCCATCGGCGACACCGGCAGCCCCTCGCCATCGAACGGCCGCGAGCGCAGCCCGTGCGGCAGATGCGGATCGTCGAGCACCGTGACGCCGCTCGAAAACACTTGCGTGCCGAGCGCATCGAGCAGGAAGCTCGTCTTGCGCGTGATCGCCTGGCCCGCAATCGCGCCGATCAGATGCCCGAGCAAGCTCGACCCGACGCGTGGATCGAACACCACGCTCATCGGACCGCTCGCGAGCCGCCCGGGATTGACGCGCGCCACCGCACGGTTGCCCGCGCGCGTGCCGATCTCGGTCGGGTCCTCGAGCGCGCGGCGGTGGCGCTTCGAGCTATAGGCGTAATCGCGCACCATCGCGCCGCCCTCGCCGGCGAGTACGCTCGCCGACAGGCCATAGCCCGTCGTCGCATAGGCGGCGGCAAATCCGTGGCTGGTGGCGAGCGCCCAGATCGAGCGCGCCGCGCTCGCCGATCCGCCTTCGCTGTTGGTGACGCCCGGCACCGCACGCGCGGCATCCTCCGCCGCTTGCGCCGCATCGCGCAACGCGGTCGGCGAGGCTTCCTCGCCGCCGTGCGCGAGATCGTCGAGATCGAGCAGCGGCGGCGCGCCGTGCATCAGCCGGTCGGCGGGGGCAAGCCCGGCCCAGGCGTCCTCGGGCGCCTCGCCCGCCATCGCCACCGCGCGCTCGACCAGCGCGGCGAGCGCATCGGCCGACAGGTCCGAGGTCGAGACGCTCGCCGAGCGCTTGCCGACGAACACGCGCAGGCCGAGCTCGGCGCTTTCCGAGCGCCCGACATCCTCAAGCGCACCAAGCCGCACCGCGACATCGAGCGAGGTATCGGCGGCATAGACCGCATCGGCTGCATCGGCGCCCGCTGCCTTGGCACGAGTGACGATATCGGCGGCGCGATCGCGGGCTTGGTCTGGGGTCAACATGCCTGCGGACTTAGGTGCGGGCGGCCACGCGTGCAACCTTCGCTGCTCCCCTCCCCTTCAGGGGAGGGGCTGGGGGTGGGGCAGCGGCGGGGCGGGGGCGCATGCCCCGCCGGCGCGTCGGCCCCGGCGGACCCCCCGCCGCCCGACCCCCCCCCCCGCAGCCCCCCCCAAACGCGGGGGGGAGGAGGAG